>DXJO01000010.1 GCA_019057475.1 Candidatus Thorarchaeota archaeon
CATGTGTTGTTGACCACGAGGTTATCGTGCGAATGTTCCACACTGATGCCATGGTTGTTGCTGATACATGTGTTGTTGACCACGAGGTTATCGTGCGAATGTTCCACACTGATGCCATGGTTGTTGCTGATACATGTGTTGTTGACTACAATACTGTCGTGGGTAGTGAATACTTGTATGCCAATATCACTATCAGTGCAGGTGTTATTGACAAAGATGATGTAACTCGAAGCGCCGCATAGAATAGCACGACTGATCATGTTAGTGCACGTATTGTTGGCCACGATAGCATAGCTTGTGATTAGGTAGATTCCATCCATGCTTCCACTGACAAAGTTGTTAGTAACATTATGGTTACTCCCGGTATACCGAATGAGGATGCCCCATTGTGTATTGCTAGTAACTGTGTTGCCATCAACTACGTTGTCAACGCTTGCACCATCATATATGACGATGCCCCATCTGTTGCTGTGGCATGTATTATTGGCGATTGTGCCGGAGTCGAACACGGGAGCGTAGATGCCATGCCTAGCGTTATAGCTGCAGTTATTGTGTGATATCACCATCGAGCTCGAGTCTTCACATATGATGCCCTCATTGTTTGAAGTACATGTATTACTGTCAATGATGCTAGACCCAACGGTGTCCAGATGAATGCCATCTGCGAGATTGTTGCTGCAGTCATTTCTTGTGACGGTATGACCATCTGAATTATAGAGATATATTCCGTAGTCGTTGTTGTTGCAGATGTTGTTGGTGACAGAATGAGTATTTGAAGTCCCAATATATATGCCATAGTTAGCATTATTGTTGCATGTGTTCTCAGTCACCGTTGTGCGACTGTCCCAATTTATGTAGATTCCATAGTTATTGTTGCTGCAGTCATTGTTGATTACGCTTCCAGCCCATGATTCGAAGTTAATGTATATACCTCGATCGTTGTAGTTGCAAATGTTATCCCTCAGAGTGTTACTCTTGGACACAAAGAGATGCATGCCATATCGATCATTGCTGACACAGGTGTTGTTTGTGATAGTGTTATGATCTGCTACATATAGGTAGATTCCATCATATGTGTTGTCTACACACGTGTTGTTATGAACCGTGTTGTAGTCAGAATGGTCAAGATCGATGCCGCCGCCTGCATTTTCCTCACAAGTATTATTCGCAACAGTACATGAATCAGCATACTCCATAACAATGCCGTAATTATTGAAGCTGCAAGTGTTGTTGTAAAGCCTGCTACCGTGAACCATGTAGACAATATAGATGCCATACCCGTTGCCTGTAAAAGTGCCATCATACACCTTGGTTGATGCGGAGTCGTAGACATACAGACCATAAGAACTTCCAGTGCAGGTGTTGTTTGTCAATGTGTTGGAGTTTGAGGTGTAGATGCTAATACCGCGGTCGTTATCAGCACAGGTATTATGTGCGATATCGTTGGTCGTACTGGAGGAGAGGAGATTGATGCCTCGAACATTGCTCTTGCAGATATTACGGTGGATGATATTGAGATCTGACTCCAGCAGGTATATTCCGTAGTAGTTGTCACTGCAGTTATTGTAAGTGATATTCCCAAAAATGACATACTCGAGGAAGATCCCTGCATAGTCTGTGTTGTTAGCACCCAACAGAGTGCATGACCTTATTGTGAAGTAGACGTTGGTATTGTGAATCTCAATGCAGTGACCAGCTGTGCCCGCGCGGTCAATGATGTAGTTCTCTATAATATATGGGTCATTTGAAGAACCACTACCAAACCAGCCCTCTGCCAAAGCTGTGTCACTGAAGTTCCCATTCCCATTAATGTAAATCGGGTCGTGGGGGGTATCACTGGGAATATGAGCTCCAGTAGGTGTGATTGCATCCATTTTAACAATGGTATTCTCAGTCGAAGACTGGTATACACTCATGTTTGTCAAAGACCCAGCAATTAGAAAGCCTATGACTACAACCAGTGCAGCTACAACAATTGTACCGATTCTCTTGTGACGCTCCACAATTGTAATTGACGACTTCTTCTCTGAATCGAATTCATTGCGATTAGGCATTACTCTTACCCTCCCTTAATGATGAAATCATTTTGCGACCGCGTGGATGCACAGCAAGAAATAGTATAATGACTGCACCCGCGACTCCTGTTCCGGCAAGAACAATTACCATAGCTGTGTTATCACCAGCAGTCACAGTGATAATAAGAAAAGCACTGGCATTGTTTCCATAGGGATCTTGAGCAATTACCTCCAGTACATACTTACCAGGTGCAAGTTGACCAATGTTGGATAGTTCTCCTGTGGAAGAGATATCGAAACGAACTGTGTCATTGACAATCCATTGAGCAATCCCCGAACGGTCTGTAGCTTGAAGTTCCTGAGAGATAGGTTCCCATTGTCGTACCTCCATGTCCAGTGGTGAAGCAATCCAAACAGGTGGTGTAGTATCCTCCACAGTAACCTTCATAGTATAACTGAGAACATTTCCTTCAGTGTCACTTACACTAATCTCCACGTAGTATTCGTCAACTTGAAGTGTGCCAACACTATTGAGGAAACCACTATCACTAATAGCAAAATGAGTAGTATCGTCTACCCACCAATCATCAAGATCAGTAGGATCATCAGCATACAACTGATACCCAAGCTGTGCGCCGAACTCTATTGTTTGGTCATACGGACTCTCGGTCCAGGTTGGGGCACGAGTATCTTCAACAGTTATTGTACAGGCTGCACTCTGTGTATTTCCGGCTAAGTCATGAACTGTTATCTCCAATCCATAGATGCCGAGTTGAATGATTCCAATGCTGAACACTCGGCCTATGCTAGTTATGGCAAAGTTTGTCGTATCATTGAGTGTCCAATGGCTGATTCCAGTATTGTCTATTGCAGAAAGCTGCATATCGAGCGTTTCGCCGCACTCGAGAGTAGAATCAACCGGACCTTGAACTATTTCAGGAAGAATGCTATCAATAACCTCAATCGTGATAGTAGCAGTTCGAACATTGTCATATGTGTCATTTACTGAAACTTCCAAAATAAAATCATGACCGAATGGAAGTATAGTTGAGTTTGAAATCACACCGTTACTGTCAACCTGAAAATTCAGTACGTCGTCCAACCACCATTTGTCGGTATTGGATATGTCCGAGGCATTGAGATCGTACCTAAACTGATATCCAAACTCCACGGTGCAATCCATTGGAGTTTCAATCCACACCGGACCAGTAGTGTCTGCAACATATACTGTAAAGACTGCAAACGCTGTATTGCCAACCGTATCGTTAACAGTTAGGTTAAGACCATAAACACCCACGGGCACAAATGTCGTGTTTGTAATAATACCCGCACTATCGACTGCGAACTGCGCATCATTCAGAGTCCATGTGTCTATTCCTGAGGGGTCTGTCGCATCAATATCATATGAGAATTGAGTCCCCAACTCCCAGTACTGATCAACTGGTGCAATGCTCCATTCGGGCGGCTGATTATCCATAATTGTTACATCAAAGGTTGCGGATATGCTGTTACTATACATATCATGAACTGTTACATGAAGGCCATAGACCCCAATCTCCACTGTTATCGTATTAATAATCAAACCCAAGGCATCAATCTGGAAATTCACGGTATCATTCAGAGTCCAATAGTCTATGCCGCCATATGCAACAACGTGCAACTGGTATTCGAATGCTTCACCATATGGACAAGTTTGATCATAAGGTTGAGTTTCCCAGGAAATCGGAGGACGTCCAGGCGGAAATATCAACGGATAGTAGTCTTTGCTGCTCGCGGTTCCACTGATGGAATAGGGTGTGTCGCCAATTCCAATCGGACCAACGACATCAACACCATCATAGTCAGACCAATAGTTGAGATGGAAGCTATCTCCTGTGCCTGGTGCACTGTTCCAAGCATTGTCACCATTGTCCTCAAAGATATTCATTGAAACTGTTGTGTTTGCACTACTATCATCAAGATGCAAGCCCCACAAGTCATTGTCTGACAATGTGTTTTGGTAGATGGTTGTGTTATGGGTATTAAAACTGAGATCAACGCCAATTCCATTGTCATTACACCGGTTCTCTGTGAGTTCAATAAAGCTGGAACCACCAATCTGGATTCCTGCCTGATAGTTGTTGGAGCACGTGTTGTTAATCAACTGTCCATTGGTCACATTCCAGAGATGAATGCCAGAACCAGCGGCCGAACCAGTTATAGTGCAATTATGAATTTCGAAGTATGATGCTGTGTTACGAATGTCAATACAATGCCCATATGTTCCGCCATGGTCGATTACCGAATTATTGAGAACATAGGGGTCGCCTAGGGTTCCAGCACCAAGAAAATCTGCAGCTAGCCAGAGAGCCGAATCATCTGTTTCAATGACAAATGGATCTGCAGAGAGCTGAAAGCGCCTTATTGGATCTTCCATGAACTCATTACTCTGGCTCGACGTCCAATTTGTATTGTATAAGCCATCGATGTAAAGGTAGAATAAAGAAATTGATAGTAAGAAACTTAGAAGCAAGGTACCTGCGAGAAATGCATTACTTCTTCGATTGGGCTTCGATGTTGCATCCCTAGTTGGCTTAACACCACACCTGCTGGAATATTGTCGTATTCCTTTTCCCTCCTAGCTAGGTCCTCCATCCTCTGCAATAGTGGTGTTTCCTCCCTCCAATTTAATGAAGTTAATGAGAGTCTATGTCTTTGGTTCATAAGGAATTCCTATGGAACTGGACCTTGAGTACTCTATTGTAAAATATTGTGCTAGCTGGCTTATTAATCTACGGAGATGCTTGCAAGGAGGAGATTTCGCTGTAAAGGGTCTTATGCGATCCAAGGCTCTGTGGAATAATCCCGTTAGTTCACTATCAGCACGATCAGAATCGACATTCGTTTTATCATGGAGTGTCTGAACCCTGCCATTACTGAGTGTGAATTCAGATGTTTTTCCTCCCGCCATTCGATTTATTCCACAGGGCCGCGATCCAACATTGATAGCAGCAATTGCTTCCTCATTGTACGCTGGAGCCAACGAAATAAAAGACCCATTCTGGAGGAGCTCATCGAAACGGCTACCGCATATCTCTCTTAGTCGTTCTTACTGAACGGGCATTAATGCAGAATATACATCCGAGAACCTTGCGGCTCCAAGAACACCTCTTCGACCTAATCTTTTAAGGTGTTGCTCGAAGATATCTTAAACACTCTTCGAGATTGCTTCAGGCTCCATGTTTGGCGAAGAAGCATATAACTCCGATAAATGTTAAGGATAATCCTCAAGAATCCATCCAGCGAGATATATCTGCGGGACTTTGTATAATCGTGTATTGTTTAATCGCACGGTCGGAATATTCAATACATTATGCATCCTCTTAATGCATATCGCACGTAAGGAGGCGATAATTCATGCTCCACGTGAGGAGAGGAACAAGTAGTCTTCTCTTGTTCATGACACTACTATTTCTATTGTTCAGTACTCAAACTTTCATCAGTTTCAATTCAATGGGACCGCAGTCCATGAGAGATGTAGACACTCTTGCTGGCCATATAGTCCACAGTGTGATTGTCATCAACGGAGATGATGATTTTAGCAGTCAGGCTGGCTCAGAGATGTGGCCGGGTTCCGGTACACTTGGAGACCCCTATCGTATAGAGAACTATCTCATTGATGGAACAGCAAGTAATCACTGCATCTCAATCAGCAACACACAGGTATACTTTGAGATTCTCAACTGTACTCTCAGAAGTCTCTCTGGTTCTATCATGGCAGGAATCTATTTGGCCTATGTTGGGAATGCGCATATCATAGACAATGTCGCATTTGATGGCAGCAGTGGACTTTCCCTCTATTACTCTGATAATAACACCGTGGACGGTAACAGCTTCTACAACAGTGACTACGGGATGTATCTGACTCATGCCGAGAACAATACAATCTACAATAATGATTGCTATTCCAATGAAGAATCTGGCATTGCCCTTTCAAGAGGAAGCAACAATCGCATCATGGAGAACAACTGCACATGGAATAGAGGCTCCGATATCAGTGGATGGAGGTCTCTCAATAACAATATTACAGGAAATATCATTGGCATGGGAGATTGGAAAGCAGGCATCGCATTGGATGAATGTGACGGTTGCAGAATAACAGATAATTCCGTCTACTGCTGTATTAACGGAATCTGGGTATACTGGAGCGATTATTGTGTCGTAAGAAATAACACTGTTTCAGGCTGCAACTCTGGAATTATCATAATAGCCTATGCATCCTCGTGTGAGACCAGCCATAACACTTGCTACAACAACACCTACGCCATAGGACTGCATGGCGTCTACTACAACGAGATCTTTGACAATAACTGCACCGACAACCATCATGGTATCACAGCGACTAATGAAGCGAGATTCAATAGTATACATGATAATCACTGTGAGAACAATAGCGTGGGAATTAGCTTTTCCTGGAACAGCTATTGGAATAACGCAACTGAGAATACGTGCATAGAAAACGGCATTGGAATACAGGTGAAGGATGAAACCCACGATAACAGCGTCAAGATGAACCTCTGCTTGAATAACACATACGGAATCAGTCTAAATGGAACAGCTTCTAACAACAGCATAGAAGCTAACTTTGTTAAATTCAATGAATATGGTATTTCAATCATTCAGGATTGCAAGGACAATATTGTTTCATGGAACAATTGCACCCTCAATACTTGGGGCGTTTTTGTTAGTGGCGTTTCAGACGACAGTGTGATAACAGACAATCACCTTAGAAGTAACGAGTTCGGAGTCCTTCTCAACTACTCTGCATTCGTGCGAGTTGAGGTCAACTACATCATCGATAACACAGTCTTTGGGATTCTTGTTTCGGAATACACAAACACTAGTGTGGTGCGACGGAACACGCTTGTCGATAATGGTGTAAACATTCATGACAATGGATCGTTTACTCTTGTAGATTTCAACTTCTGGTCGGACTATTTGGGAGTTGATGCCGATTCTGACGGATTTGGTGATACGCCTCATCCCATTCCAGGAGAGGCAGGAAATGAGGACCCACATCCAGTGGTCTATCATCCATCAAGGCCTACATGGATAGAGCCATTGTCGAATCGATTACTCGAGGCCGGCTATGCATTCCAATATGACATCAATGCTACAGCTCCGGCTCCCTTTGCAGGATGGGGTATCGATGACACAATCAACTTTGCAATAGATAGTGACGGGGTTGTCACTAATGCACAGTTTCTCAGAGTAGGAGATCACGAAGTGACTGTATGGGTGGAGAATATCTACGGAGTGAATCTTACCGGAGTCTTTATGGTCCTTGTCAGGGATACTATCCCTCCGACAGTGAACAGTCCGGCTGATTTCTCGTTTCCATATGAACCCTCAGACACCTCGGTTTGTCTAATCGAATGGACCCCAGTCGACATGACACAACTTGAGTATGACATCTACAGTGATGGCTATCATGATGATTGGGGAACTTGGAACACAAGTGATGACCCCATCACAATCAATACCTGCTATATGGCTGAAGGAGTGCATAATATTACACTTGTCTTGACAGATGAAGGAGGGAATACTGTGCGAGACACTGTGATGGTCACGATAACCGAGCACATTTCACCAACACCCACTGATACAACTCCTACTACTACTACGACTACTGAAGACACAGGCGCAATCATGCAGATTGTCATGATCTATGCGGGAGTAGGTATTGCGATTGTCGTCATAGTAATCATTGTGAAACGGAAACGCTAGTTTTTTGTGAGCATGCCCCCGAAAGGGGGCTCTTTTTTTTCTATCAGGCGAAATCGTAGTATTCCAAAGGGCTTTTCCATGCTTCTATGACCGTTTAGTCCATCACCTACGAACGGTCTTTCAATCGATGGTAGATTATCTGAGCCATAACTAGGATTACTGCTCCAGAAGCTGCAGCTATAATTCCAACCATCGTCATCGGTTCAATTTCTTGACATCTAAGTCCTCTGCCATTTTGATTCTACCCAAGTACATTCTCCCCTTTCACGATCGGGTCTTGTACTGGATCTGACGCAATAAGATGGCCCTGGTGCAAAGAGTAGCCCCGATTTTGTTCCGCCTCTATCAGTCACCCAAAGGAGGCCTTGCGACATCGAACTATGCTTCCTACCCTACGCCTCCGGTCGACACTTCGACGACGTATTCTTGGAATTGCTACCCGGTGATGGGTCGTTTCAACGGTGCCAAGCAGATCCTCAGCGGATTGATTTCGGCTCCGCATCATCGTCACATCCTGCTTGGACGTGTCGTTTCTGTTCCCAGAGCGAGGTTCTCACCTCCCTGCTTGTGCAGGACCGGCGTCGACATGTAGTCGGGAGCTTCCTCAGCTCTCACCCCGAAGGATGAGTACCGTCAGTCGCGCTTTCGCTCCAGGGCCGCTTATATGTTCAACTTTTGCGCATAAAGAGGTTCGCTCCCCAGCTTTTTCCCGTGAGAATGACTATGCAGTTCCTTGTGACGCCCTCTTCTTCCACATGGACGGATATCTGCCTCTCTCCATGAAGACGCGATCTATCACAGCCACTATTCCGCTGCGGGCTTTTGCTAGCCAATCACTCGTTCCAGAGCTCCTCGCAATGGCTATAGCCTCGCCTTTGAGGGTTTTTAGCAAGACGAGGTCTCCCTTCTTGATGCCGCTGGAAAAACTAACTACGCCACTTGCAGCTAGGTCCGCTCCGTGGCATATTGCATTCACCGCGCTGTCCCGCAAGACTAGAAACGGCAGATGGCTAAGTGCGAACTCAATCGGAAGGAGGTATTTCCTCAGCTCTGTTTCATCACCATCCTCTTTCCAGAAATGATAAGCATCCTTGAGGTCAAATAGGCTGCAGAGATGTTCGTCTTCTCTGAATGAGCCTACTCGTGTCCGTCTGAGTTCTCTCATATGGCCCCCCATGCTGAGTGCTTCGCCGATGTCAAAGCAGAGCTTTCTGATGTAGGTGCCTGCTTGACAGCCAACTCTGGACAAAATTAGACGACCCCTAATCTCGATAATTTCGTTGTAATAGACCTCTCTCACTCGGAGAACCCTCTTGACGGCGGACCTCAACGGCGGTCGTTGGTAGAGCTTTCCAGTGAACTCCTTGACCACACTGCGGATGGCGTCTTCTGAGGCTTCCTTGTGGAGTTCTAGAATGCAGATATACTCCTTTCCTGCAGGGAGCAGCGCCTGCATCACTTTCGTAGCATTGCCAATGCCCATAGGCAGAATTCCAGTAACTGCAGGGTCAAGTGTGCCTCCGTGGCCCACCTGGTCCGCATGCAGTATATTCCTCACCCAAGTTGCGATTTCATGACTCGTGGGTCCTGCTGGTTTGTCCAGATTGACTACACCGTTCTTCAGCAGATACTCCATCGGAAGTGTGTCGAGTGATTCGAATCCATAGTCTGGATTGGTAGTGGCACTCGCTTTTTGCAAAATTTCCCTGGGCTGATCCGCAGGAAGTCGTCCTGACATTAACAGATCACTCTCTGCCTAGGTAACCTAACTTGAGAGCCGAATCTTCTTACGGAATTTCTCTGTGAGTCCTGCGTCGGCAAGAGCTTTCTCAACTACTTCATCCTCAGCGCCTTTCTCAATCTGGATTGTAGTATCTATGGGCTCTAGATGACGGATGTTGCAGCTACGCCTACGCACTCCACTGATATTCTTGGGTCCAGTGATTAACACCTGGCTTCCCTCGAGCTGGTCTATTACTACGCAGTAACTTCCCGTTTCACGGCCCATTGTCTTTACACATATTCTGCCGGTTTCATATAGATTCGTCATTGTCAGTACACCTCACCTTGTCTTGGGTCTGCCTCAAAGTCACCTCGGGGCTTCATCCCTGCGGACTGGGAGAACATGGTTTCCGACAAGCGATGGCAATATCAGCGTTGCGCTTTGAACGCAATCACCCAGGTGTATCACCAGATTGCACCAAGAAGGTTTCAATGGCTGTTGTTAGAACCTTGATGACCCCCTGTAGGTTATACTTCTCCGTATTCAAGACCAAATCATAGATGGATTGGTCTGAGATGTCGACTCCGTAGAACTCCAAGTAACGTTCCTTTTCACTTGCTTCTCTGTTGAGAGTTTCAAGGCGCGCGTGTTCAAGACTTACTTCATCTCTCTCTGCTATTCGTTTCACTCTAGTTTCTATTGAAGCGGTTAGGAGTATTTTGAAGTCAGCGTAATCTCCCGCCATCCATCCCGCGAGTTGCCCGTCCAGCAATATGTTTCCCGTCATGGCCGCGGTCTTCAATGATGCGTCAAGCTCTCTGTCGATACTCTCATCATCCTCAGCAACTATGCTAAACTCTTCTAACGTGAGTCCTCTCTTCTTAGCGAGCTCTCGGAAGATCACACCTGCAGAAACCCGTCTGAGATCGAATCTTTTTGCTACAATATCTGCTACCGAGCTTTTCCCAGTGCCGTGTAGCCCGCCTATCGTGATGACCGGTTTCATAGTGTTCGCCCACAGAATATCTCAAGCTTGCATGGCCATGAATTAATCTCGCCTACGCTAGCTCGTGTTTAATAATCTACTCAATTAAGAACACTGATTCATCGACGGACTACTTGATGAATGCCACTGGGGGCGAATAACAACACCAATGTTCTATGCTTCGCGGGTCTGCTTGATGATGCCGCGTCTGACTGCCTTGGAAGCCACCTTGCCTCCATATGGACGATTGGGTCTCTTTGACGAACGGCTTGCCTTCCTGCTCAGACCATGCTTTGCTTCTCTTGGAAGCATCATCCTCTTGCCAGTTATTGCACAGGTTCCCGGTGTCCGGTAGAATTTTTGACGATGGATAACGAGTCGTCCACCCGGAGTCTTCACTGCGCGATTTGCTCTTCCCCTTGTGAGTTGGCTAGGTCGAGGCATGGATTATCACCTATACTTTAGGGTCTTCTTCCCGCACGCTTGTTCTTTACTTTTAAGCGAACCGGTTGGTTGAAGTGTATCGTATGGCTGGTGATGCCCAGCTTCAGGCAGCTAGGTTGTCATGTCATGATCTGTGTGCCCATGATTCTCTGAAGGATTGAGGACAATCCAAGACCTACCAGCATATAGAAGGCCATGTATGTCATCCCAAAGCCGCCTGGTACAGACATGCCGGCGATACCTGTGAGGAAGAAAGCATCGAACGGGAGTATTGCCACAATCAAGTAATCCCCCGAAAAGAAGCCACTCAGGGTGTAAAAAATGGCCATGAATGGAATCGCGAATATCAATCCTGGCTTGCATCGCGCACTCATCATATCCCGTTGGATTCTATCCATGTAGGCCTTTCTGCGTCGGACCTTGCGCAGGAGCTTATCGTTTCCGCTCTTCTGTGCCTCCTGTTGCATCTTCTGGTACTGCTTGATCTCCAGCTGGTGCCTCTTGAGTCGACGCATATCGGTGAAGCGTTTCATTCCTAGGTTGCTTATCGAAGAAACTATGACTGAAACCACAGCAATCAGAATGCCGGACCATGGCGGCGTCCGAAACATCGAGAAATTCGTGGCTAGCCACAGCACGAAATCTGCTAAGATATCCTGCATCACAGTCCTACTCCATTAAGGCACTTGCCAGCGCCTCTGCCGCCTCTTCAACCTTCCCTTCGCGATTCTTGATAATTTTGACTGTTGCACCAGTGATTGTTCCCACAGCCACTGCGGCCGCTCTGCACATTTCTTGGTGTGTTTTGACCTCGTCAACTATCTGGACATCGCGCGTGCGAGTTTCATCAGAGCTTCGGCGGCTCGCGATATTCTCAGGGTCTGCTTCGACCAGAACCACGGTCTTTGGTTGAATCGCTCGAACAACCCATTCGGGCAGCCCAATGAGGTATCCATTGTTGGTCTGGATTAGCGTATGCGTGTCAACGATCACTCGGACAGATTTGGCTTTCTGGGCGATTGACTCACCTGCTTTTCTCTGGACCTCTCTTTGGGTCGCTGTCGGTAGCTTCCGCAGCTCATCACGGGTCTTGACAGTACCCTGTGCTGATGCGACCTCAAACATCTCGGTGCCAAAGTTGAGAAGAAGCACATCTTCACCATGTTTCTCCTTGACCAATTCTATGGCCGAGTTGATAACAGTTGTCTTCCCGACGCCTGGGATTCCCGTTACGATTACTGTGTTCCTCGATTCACTCATGTTGCGGAAACTCCTGGCTTCTCAGAGAACTGGTCGGTGCTCACGCTGTCGGTTTTATATTTGCTTCTATGCAGGGCTCTATTGCATAAGTCGAGTAATACTCAGATGCAAGGAGTGGGAGGCATGTGACTGCCATTGATGAATCATGACCCTGTCGTACGACTAGGCCTATGATATGGCAGTCATCCACCATTATGACTTTGTGCCCGCCCTCCTTACGAGCATTTGTAACATCCTTCCTCTTCAAGAGAGCCGCACTGGCCGTCCTTCAACTTGCCCACTCTCCTTACTGTTTCACTTGTTCTCTTTGTCCAATTGCTAAGATGAACGGAACTAACTGTACCTGCCTAGAAGGCACTTAGTGGGTTCAGGTCAGTTCGTTCTCATCGTCCTTGCATGGTCTGGAAAACGCTACAGAACGACATCTAGATGCAATTCACGCTAGGCAGACGGTGATTAAAACTAAACTAGACTATACATGGCGATTTTTGCAATATAATATCAACCATCATTAAAAGAGTGGGGCAATTCAATAATTTAGCACCGTATTCTTGAGATGCTGAATATGTCACGTTCAAGTAACAAAACCCTTAGCATCATTGCCATAACAGCCATTCTGATCTTCAGCCCACTAGTGAGTGCTCCAGAAACTGCCTACGAGTCCAACCGAGGTGCAGAACTGGATGCTGAGTATTCAACAGTTAGTCAGGTGCATGTCATAACGAGGCGTCAGGCAATCATTGACTACGTCATGGCACTCTATTGTGAGGAGGATGGTGCCTTCTACGGGTACCTCGGGGCCACACCTACAGACTCGAGAATCGGGTCGTACCGCTCCATTTCAGATGTGAGCGATCCATACTTCATTCTCAAGAGATTGAATGCAACAGGAGTCTTGGACTGGAACAAGTGTAGAGAGTTCCTCAAGAGTCTTGTCAATGTCGATTCACAGTCGCCCTACTACGGTCTCGTCAACTATTCACAGGGGGGTAGTCGCCCCGGTGTGTTCACATCTGAAACGGCAATTTCCATCTTCCTGGAGCTTAGTCTTGATGACTGGCTCTATACTGACCAGATAGCACAATACATCGCTGATAGGCAAGTGGTTGGTGGAGGTTTCACATTGTACCATAGTGATGACTTCATTTCACCAGACATGATCACCACGTGGTATGCGCTTAGAGCTTTAAGCGCACTGGGCCGACTCGACCTTGTTGACACGGATGCAGCACTTGACTTTGTCATGTCATGCTACAGTGACAATGGCGGTTTCTCGGATGAGCCAGCTTTTGAAGCCATTCCGAGCGTTGTGCCTCTTGGTCTCTTCACTCTACAGATCCTAGGACGAACGGACCTCATAAGGACCGAAAACACGACTGCATATCTTCTTCAGTACTGGGACAATAGCACTGGACATGTGCCTGAGGGTTCACTGTGGGATACAGAACGATTGGTCTGGTCGCTGTGCACACTCGGAACACTGGACAGGATTGACATAAACAAGACTCTCTCCTGGGTGCTAAAGGCGCAGGCCATTCGAAACGGTGCCTTTCTTCCCATTCCATATCATGGTATCCAAAGTGAGCGCCTACAGTGTGCCGAATCGGCCACGCACATACTAGAGCTGACTGACCAAATGGACCTTCTCGATGAGAACATCACTGTTATCGAGTATCCTGAGTACACTGTTCCCCAGTGGTACGTAGACTATATCAATGAGCATTTCGGAACCACGACCTCGATAGATGTGGTCGGGATTCTGGTTGGCATTGCCCCAGTCCTGGCAATTGCTTTCCTGGTTGCACTTCTTGGAGTATACGTTGTCTGGTCCAAAAGAATGAGGAGCGAGAGTAGCGGCAGCTCCGTAAGCGTTGAAAGAAACGAAGGTCGTAATGGTCCATTTCTATTCTAGAGGTACGTAAGCACTCCCTCCGCCACCACCACAGGATCTGCCACGTAAACCTCCACCACCTGAAATGACATCAATAGACGCTGAGTCGTGTCACAGACTTACTTGTCACTTCGGATGCCATCAAGACGGTCAACTAGAGTAATGCCAGCTTCGTCTCGTGCCAGCTCAAAGAATATTCTGGAGATGTAAGCAGCTCTTCGTGCTTCCTCTTTCCTTCCCACAGCACCGAGGCGTCTCGCTTGTTCCAGTCTAGCAGCTCCCATCGCTTTGTAGACCGCGCAGGGGTACTTGAACGTGCTGGCCTCCGGTGCTGACACCGGCTTCAGCTGCGGTGTCGCCGCGGTCGCACGTCCCTTGGGGGGCGTTTCAGGGGCCAATTCCCAGACCAGCGGCACTTTGGCTGCGGGTGGACTATCAGTTTGATGTTCCAGCATGAGTTCAGAAGGTGCCGTTTCATATCTTGACGAGCTGAAACTAGAAAATTGTCCGATTTGGTCTCCGGTTGATAATACCGTGTCTTCTGTTAGTGCAGGATTGGAAGGCGAATCTGTTCTGTTCGGTGTAACGTAAGTAGACAATGCTCCCAACATCTTCCTCTCAGCGGCTTCTCTCGCTGGAGTCAGGGTTTCTCCGGTCATAGCCTTCCGAGATACGAGTTCTCTGGTTCTCATTGCATCCATGTCAGGGGTCTCGCGACTTGGCGTCCTTTTCCTTTCTCGAGCCTTTCTCATGAGTTCCGGTATCTCGCTGGCTCGCACCATGCGGGTCTCGACGATGCCTGCCATTTCCTTCCTGATGCCCACGGCATCAGCTCTCGCAAATGCCCTGCGTGCCTTCTCAAGTTCTGATGCAACCCTTGTGTACTTCGTCACTATAATGCGATCACGTACTATCTGACTAGGGCGAACACACTCATCTTGACTCTCAATAGCACCGGAGTCTTCTGTCTTGAAACCTGAATGGAGTGCTTCAATGACAGAATAGTACCTCTCAGCAGCGACATTCAATTTCTTTGGAGCCAACATTAAGCGCTTTTTCTTTCTCTTGATTGCGTGGACAAGAAGCGAAGAACCGCATCCGATACAGAATTTGCGCGTCGGCAGGTTCGTCTTCTTGCATTTGGCGCACACTTGCAATAGAATCACCTTCGCGTACCGTTTCAGAACACCATAGAATCGTTTCCTGATATGTGTTCGCAATGGCAGCTAAGTGCCTATACCTAGTATACATTGTCTAATGTACAACACTCGGGGGGAAACGGGCCAGAAGGCGGCTCATCCTCACTCCAATCTATAGAATTCCGAGTAGTCCTGCGACTCCTTCTCCGCCCATTCCTGCGAGCTGTTCCTTAGCTAGGGTTTCATAGTACTGTTTTATGATAGACACCATCAGCAAAATACCCGTCCCGCTCGCTAATGCGCCGAGGATGTCCGCAGTTGCAGCGAGTACCCCTATGAGGAACCCACCCAGACCTGCGACTACTGGGATATAGCGTTCGAGGAGACGCTCAAGAACCCTTTCGCTCCTCCTGAAGCCTGGGACTATGTAGCCTGACCCCAGGAGCTGCCTTGACACATCTCGCGGGGCAATTCCACTGATATCCACCCAGATTTTCGAGAAGCCCCAACATAATAGAATCATAGCACCTGCATAGAACGCCACATGGAGCAATCCAAGATCCTCTTGCATGATCCCAAAAATCCCCTGTGGTGGAGTGATGTAGTAGGCGAGTCCCCCAGTCGCTATCATGCGGCTGGATCCCGGATCCTGTTTGAATGTACCAATGAGGTTAAGGAGCGGGTTCAATCCGTTTTGATTCCAGTTCGAGTAGATTATCTGGCCGAAAAACAGAACATTCGCGTATAACGCCTGCGCCAGAATTACAGGAATGTTTGATGTATACAGCAGCTTGATTGGATACCGCGCCTTCATTCCTCTGTACTTGGCATATTGAAGCGGTATCTCGACTCGCACAGACTCTAACCAAATCACTGCTCCGAAGATTAGGAATGTGACGCCAAGTGTGAAGAGGCTCGGATTGAAGCCATTGCGGAACACAAGCCAGCTCGCATCGACTGCTGGAAATGTATCGCCACCAACGCCTGCTACTCTCATAATATTCTGGATAACAGCAGCAATAATGCCCTTTGGCAAGTTGGAGTATTCCTGAGCATAACCTACCGGAGCATCCCCAATTACAGTTTCGAACTCGGTAACGTTGAACATGTTGAATATGACTTGTCCAGCAACGTTCGTCATGATGAATAGTGAAACGCCTGAACCGAGTCCCCATCCCTTCTGAATCAACTCGTCCATCAGAATGACTATGACACCGGAAGCAAAGAGTTGAACGAACACTAACACCATTTCATTTGCTGTCAACACGCCATAGGCATTACCCATGATGTATGCCATCGCTTGGAATGCTGTCATGAATAGTGCGAGAACTTTCTGTCCACCAGTGAACAGTGCTCTGTCCTCTGGGTCCCCGAAATCAACATCGATAATCTTTGATCCCGAGAGAAGCTGCATCACCAGGCCTGCAGTTACAATAGGACCTATCCCTAGTTCCATCAGCGTTCCCCTAGTGCTTGCGAGGATGACTCGCATTGCCCACAGATAGTCAGTACCTTCCGTTGGGTTCACACCGTAGAGGGGCATATGTGACATTATTAGGAATATCAAAAGTATGACAATCGTCCAGACAGCTTTCTCTTTGAAAGAGACTTCACGGTCTGGTGCCTTTACTTCAGGCATTACTCTTACAAATGGTGATAGGGCTTTTAGAAAGGTGCTAGGCAACCTTACTTCTCCTGCAGGTTTCCTCGGCCAACAAATGGGCTGGACCTTTAAACATAGTGGTTTCCAAGGTCGTGTACAACAGCATCAAATCAGTAATGACCGTGCGCGATTTATGACCCAATCGCAACCGTGGGCTGTTTCACTTATCGACTGGCAGGTCAATGGTCCCGCCTTTGCCGGTTATTTTTTCTCGGGCTCTTGCGCTGATGGACTTGACGCCAGTCAGGTTTAGTTTACGCGTGATTTTTCCCGACCCCAGAATCTTGTCAATGCCAAGACGCGACACATCAATGGTGTATCTCCGCCCTGTCTTGGTGGCATGTCCCGATGCGACGAGCCTGTCAGCAGCCTCATCTAGGTCGCCAACATTTAGAACGGTTTCGCCCACAATCATTTTGAGAGGTCTCTTGAATCCATGCTTCCCGAAGTAGTTGGGGTTCTCCGCCATGACTCTTTGATAGTGGTGCTTCTTAGACCCAGCCATGCCCTTGCCACCCCGCTGTCCTGATGCACGATGACCCGCGCTGAAACCGTAACCAGCGGCCCTGCGGCCTCTCATCTTGTGGATCTTTTTCGATTTTCGCTTCTCCATCACTAGTTCCTCCGTTGCTATGCTTTCTTGAATCGCACCTCTAGGACTCCGTTTCGAATTGCCGACTTGGCCTGTTCTTTCTTCACCTTGCCAGGGAGTTCAATCTCCTTGTGGTATGGGCGAGATGGGTTTTCAACATGGATTGTAAGGGTAGTTCCCTTGATTCGGACCTTGATCTCATCTCTCTCTACGCCGGGCAGTTCTGCTACAACTATGATTTCATCATCCTCTTCGATGACGTCAACCAATGGCTCTAGCTGATGAGCCGTCTTGGCGCCTTCTACATCTGGACCGGTGTTACCAAACCGCTGGATGAATGGCTTTCCATCTGGCCCGACACGCATCGAGAAGCCAAACACAAAGGGGTTCGTGCCCTCCGGGTTGCGCATGAACTTCTCCATGGACTCTGGGTCAAGCATTCCTCCCTCGCTCAGATCTCGCATCATGCGGTCCATCATCTCATCGATTTGCTGGAATACTGACTCGGGGAGAAAATCGCCCAACCATTCGCGAATAGCTTTGCGTTGGTCATCATCAAATGGATCGTCGCCCCAAGACACCAAATTCACCTCAAATCATTCTCTGTGCAAGCTCGTTTATCCCAGCACCTCGATAGCCATTTACGCCGCCCATTCCAACGCCGAGGTTGCGCTTGCCACGAAAGCCCTTCTTCGGTGGGGTCAACCTAAAGACAGGTTTGAGTCCCTCAACGTCGTTCACGCTGGCTGTTCCTGCAACCAATCCCTTGGCGAGGGCCTTAATCGATGAATGGCTTGAATTCTTCTTCACATAGACATCAGTAAGGCGCCTGTTTCCTGAGAGGCGGCCACGCTTAGCTAGAATCCTGTACGCAGTGTCAGCGTCGATCTCACCCCATGTGATGTAATCCTTCGCCTTGGTAATCATTCCCTGAAGACTAGGTGTAAGCTTGATGACCCTTGCCTGGTGAAGTCTGCCAAGACGCAACTTTTTCAATGTGTCTTCAATCTGAGGCCTAACACTCACTTGTCCTCTGAGACGTATCGCCAGTATAACGGTTCCATTTTCACTCATGACTCAGCCACTCCTGCTGTTGCCCATTCCTGAGGTGGCAGCATCTTGTATGTTTTTGAAAGCGCATCAACAAACGCTTTGGCGAAGTTCGAGGATGTCCTAGAACGGCCCTTTGTCATCGACCATACATCCTTCAGTCCTGCAATTCGAAGAACTATCTTGCCGACATCAGCCGTGACTAAACCAGTTCCTTTTGGAGCCGGCTTGAGTGTCACATGAACTGAGCCCGACGTTCCTTTCACTGCAAACGGGACGCTGTGAGGATCGTGACATCGGCATTCCCAAGAACCACAGCCCCTGCGCAAGGGTGTGATGTTCATCTTAGCCCTAGCTTCAGCTGCTCTAATCGATGGGACAAACTCTGGAGCCTTCCCTATACCGATCCCGATGTTGCCCTGGCCATCACCGACGACGACAGTAATGCGGAAGCTCTTCTGTTGGCCGCTGTCTGATTGGCGTTGAACTAGGTTCACGTCTACAATCTCCTGCTGGAGTTCTGGAAACAGCATATCTACGATCTCGGATTCTCTTATGAGAAGGTTCTGCTGTAGAACCTCCTGCAGACTGTTGATGTGACCTTCCTTAACCAGCTCCCCCAGCCGCGTCTTAGGAACCCAGTCCTTAAGCGGGTCTACGTCCTGTCGGGGTTGTCGACGCCTTCCTTTGTTTCTTCTACTCATCATGTACCATCCCCTATTTTTTCTTACCTCTACGCGCAAGGAGTTTCTTGGGTTTCGGTTTTCTGGGCACTGCACGAGGTGCTTTCTCTGCGGGTTTCTCTGCAGCCTTTTTAACGGGCTTCTTGGCGGCAGCCTTCTTTGCAGGTGTCGCCTTTCTCTTCTTTTTCTTCTTGAGCTCTGCCTTCGGTATCTCCAAGAGAGCTTTCTTCACCTTCTTGAACTGTCTTGGAATGCTTGTAACGGTTGTCTTCTTCTTTCCCACCTTTGAAAACATCAGTGAGTCGCCTGCGTTTTCAGCAAAGTGATTGTACGCCGCCACGATATGTTCGCCAGAAAGTCTGGCTTCATCTGGCAGAACATCTGGATTGTGTGAGATGTTAAGGCCTGCATCTAGCGCTCCAGCAAGTGCTGCGTAGATTTTCGAGCCCTTCACTGGAGGATTAAGTCCAATGTCAAGTACTGCTTTCTCTATGCCTCTACTCTTAGCTCTTAGACCAGCTAGCAGGCCGGTAAGATAGGCGGCAGGCATGTTTCCACCACTAACAGTCCAACCATGATCGGAAATCTCTGGTGAAACTGCGGATGCCACAGTCATGTCACCAGCCACTCTTGCATTTACAACTTGGACTACCATTCCTGTATTGGTCTTCCTGACCACAAGGCGCGGGAGTCTGGAGAGCAGTAGCCGACGGCGACGATAGTAGTTCGTCTTGCCCTCTCGTCTGCGTCTAAACTTGACTTTGTATGTCGGTCCATGAGCCATTATTTCACTTTCCCTAACTTGTGCTCTTTGATGTAAGTTCTCATGTGCGCAGTGTTCCTGAACGCGTTGCCTTTTGCCTTCAAGTATAGCTCGCGATATACCCCCCGCGTGATCTTGCTCTCGCTTCTGAGTCGCTTCAGCTCACGACGCATTGGGCGTATCTTCATCATCCATCGCTCCTTGCCTGAAAGTCGGGCAGTGGCTTTACCTTTCATCTTGCCAGGTCCTTTTCTCTGACCTTTCCGCTTCTGACGCATATTGTGACGCGCCCGACCTCTGCTCACACCTTTCTTGGGTCGTTTCTGGATTACGCCCTCGTCAACAAGACGGCGGATATCTTCTTTAGTGATTGCGAGACTGGTTTCATCTTCGAATTCGGGATCTATCCAAACACGCGACTTCCCTACTTTCATCACTTGGGCAGCGAGTCGTTTTTGGGATGTAAGCCTCATCTCTAGTCAACCTCCACGTCGAGCTCCGAGAAGAGGTCCTCTTCTGAGATGCTCTCCGGAGCGCCAGGATTCAGAACTCTTAGGGACATTGCGTCGGCTTTCTTGAGAATCGCTTGGCGTTTCCTCATTCCGACGGTTGCTCCAATCCTGATGGCATGAACCTCGGGATTCAGTTCTTCGAAGTCAGCTGGCCTGTGAACAAGCACTTCAATGAATCTTGACGGATGCATACCTCTCACAGCCTTTGGCTTTCTGTATCCCGGAGACACCATAGCTATGCGGCCCTTGCGTTTCTCTCGTGTAGCGTTATCTATTCCGCGTAGCTTTCTCCAGGAATCGCTTACGCGCGTCCAGCGATGTGCTTGTTCATGGCGGAACCGAGGTTGCTTCCTTCTCATCTCTTTTGAAATCCTGAGAAGTCTTTGATCAATAAGCTTGTCCCTGGCGTGTATCTCCTTCTCTTTCTTCTTAGCCTTCTTCTTTGCAGGTGTCTTCTTGATCCTAGCCTTCGGCTCAACCTTCTTCTTGGCTGGCGCCTTTTTGGGCTTCTCCTTCTTCGGTGCAGCTTTCTTGGCTTTCGGAGCCTCTGGCACAATCCTCTTGGCAGATGAAATGATTTCAGCTGCTCTGCTCTCGCTGAGGCCATCTACCTTGGTTGCAAGCTTTGCAGGGTCGCTCTTCGACACCTTCGCCACGGTCTTGAACCCGGCTGCGACAAGCTTTTCCTCTAGCTTTGGCCCGACTCCATAGACATCTGTCAGTTTTGGCTTTTTTGACATCATCTCGCCTCCTATACTATCGACTTGACCGCTTCACCTTTCCTCTTCGTGAGGACGTAGATGCCGTCAAGGAAAACACGCCTGTCCTTGTGACGGATCTTTGTGGCGAGCTGTATGTTCGCGGCAGTCTGCGACACATGCTCAATATTGATGCCGCTGATGATTACATCATCCTCTCCGGTCTTTATCTCAACGTCACCTATGACGTGTGCCTTACGAACGCCACGTTCTCCGATGAAGTTCTTGATCATGACCTCCTTGCCCTTCACCTCAACAGTGATTGGGAAGTGACTGTACACGATTTTCATCTTGTATTCATAGCCATGCTGTACACCTGTGAACATGTTACGCACGTGGGCAATAGCAGTACCAACCAGAGCTCGGGTGCTCTTGCGCGACCTTTTGGTGGATACTACCACTTCATTGCCCTCTATGACGATGCTCGTCTGAGGTTCCGGAAATGTCCGTTCAAGCGTTCCGAGAGGTCCCGTCACCGTGACTGTCTTGCCCTCTAGATTGACCTGACAATCACTGGGGATTTCGATACGCTGCCCGTAGCTTGGTTTGCCTAACATCTTCGTTTCACCTCAGTATACGTATGCAAGCAATCGTCCGCCAATTCCTTCCTTCTTGGCGTCCTCATGAGTCATGACCCCGTTAGGCGTGGTCACAATCAGTATTCCATAGTTGAATGCTGGCAGGAAGCGTTTCTCATATTTCTCAAAGCCGTCGCGCTTCACAGGATATCGCGGCTTGATTACTCCGCACTTATTGGTTCGGCCCATGAGCTGTATTCTGAATCTGCCAGCCTTGCCATCATCTATGCGCTCGAATTCGCCGACGTAACCCCTTGATTGCATGACCTGCAATACCCTTTCTATCAGGCTGGAAGCTGGTGCAACAACGACCTCCGGTTTCCCGACTAGCTCGCTGTTGTATATGCTTGACATCGCATCAGCCAGTGGATCTAGTAGTGTCATTTCTTCACGGACCTCCTAACTATACTTGCGGAATCCCAGCTTGATAGCTGTTTCCCTGAAACAGCGTCGGCACATATTCAAACCGTACGAGCGGATTACGGCCCTGTGAGTACCACATCGGTGACAAGTCCGGCTTCCTTTGCCCATCTTCTTTCGCTGTCTTCCTTGATTTTTCTTCGTACTCATCATGCTTCACCTCAGAATAGATAGGTCCTCTCACGCAGCTTTTCGAGTATTTCGACTCCAAACTTGTTCTTGACGAAGACCATACTCTCTTCCGGTGTTAGCCTATGTCTGTACGGAATTTTGTTTCTCCGCCTACGTCTTCGCTTCACTCTAAAGCCAGGACGTTCGACGCAGATAGTGATGTTCATACCTTGAATGCCCAGCTGAGGGTCGTACTTCACTCCCGGTATGTCTATGTGCTCACCGATTCCAAAGGCAAAATTACCATCCAAGTCCCAGTTCTTGATTAGGAGTACATTCTCCTTGGCCTTGAGCGCCTTAATCAGGAACTCCTCTGCTCTCTTGTGTCTCAGAGTGACTCTTACGGCAATCGCTTCATTCTTCCTGATACCAAACTCTCTAACCGTCTGGCGGGCTTTTGATCGGACTGGAGTTTGATCAGTCAACTGCTCCAGTATCGTGGATGCCTTGCTCATCTCCTCTCCGCCTCCGGCACAGATGTCCACTACGACTTTCGAGATAAGCGGCTCACGCATCGGGTATGCCTTCCACTCTTCAACATAGAGATGTTCATTTGGAGTGCTCATTATTCAGACCCTCCGGCGGAACTAAGGCTGATTTCTGGTTTCTTGGTACCCACAACGAACACGTATTCCAGAGCTGTCTGGACTCTGTTCCCATCTGGATCCTCTAGTGTTACTGTACTTGCGTGAGTACCTAACCGCCTTTCAATCTCAACAATTCTACCCTCAATCCCGATGTTCTTTCCCCGGGTGACTATGCTGTAGACACCATTGTCGAGGGGTATGGAAGATATGATCTTCTGGTCCGGGATGGATATCTTCAGTGTATCCAACGATTTGTAATCTGATGGCTTTGCCCCTTCTGGGAGCAAAATATTACGGCCATCATGCAGTGCTATTTGGAGTTTTCCACCAGGAATCATCCTCTTACTCTCAACCCTGCAGAGTTTGATGCTTGTTTCCTTCTTGGGAATCTCTACAAGGCGGAATCCACCTCGTCGCTTGGGGAGGAGTCTGAAGCGTTCACCTGATGACTTAATCTCGACGACATCCATCAGACCGATTGGATACCCTGGGTCTTTCCGTACTCGACCATCAACCAACACTTGGCCATCGGAGAGTATCATCTTCACCTCGCGCATGTTCTCTGCATGGCCCAGCATCTCTCGTAGTAGAATTGCCAATGTTAGGCACTGATCCTTGGGGTGTGGACCTGCGGTTGGCTTGGTCGTGAACTTTGCTACCTTCCTCTCTATGGGCCAATGTCTTGGTGCAGGTAAGCGTTTCAAGTGCTTCTTCTGGCCTCTTCTTGTCATCTATTCACTCTCCGCGATATTGACTACTTTGCGCTCGATGAGTTTTTTCCTTTCATCATCAAGCTCAAGTTGTGTTATCTTAAGGTTGGATGGATGGAGTGGAATCTGTACTTCCTTGCCATCTGCCTTTGTGGTTGTTCCACTCTCTACATAGACTCGTACGTTGCTGTAGTCAACCTTAACGACCTTTCCTTCAGTGTCTCGAAACTGTCCCCTCATTATTCGAACGAGGTCTCCCTTCTTTACAACTAGTGAGCGAAGACCGTAATCTTCCCTGAGGAACTCGTCTAGCTGGCATTTCAACAATCGTTTGCGGGTATGCAAGGGTGACTTGTAGATGCGCCTCCGTTGCTTGCGTGGGGACTTGGAACTCGGCTTCTTTGTCATCAGTTTCTACCTCACACTATCTTCGAAGCGATGGCAGCAACTCTGGGCCACTTCAGAGTGACCTCTCTCGCCATTGGTCCTCGGAGTTCTGAACCCTGAGGTTCGCCTCCCGGTTTGATGAGAACTGCTGCATTGTCCTCAAACTGCATCCACGTGCCATCCGGTCTGCGGAACGGTTTTCGTTGACGCACAATGATTGCTTGGATGACTTGCTTTCGCAACTCCTGTTTCCCTTTTGTCACAGATACATTCACCCGGTCCGCAATACCGGCCTTTCCCAGTTTCCGGAGCTTTCCCTTGTATCCAAAGACTGTAATTATCTGAAGTTCTTTGGCACCAGAATTGTCTGCACACAGAATCTTGGCCCCAATGGGCAGCCCTCGTGCAATCCTGGGAATGAATTTCCTGATGCCTCTACCGATTTTCCTTGACATGGACTATTCCTCCTCTTCAGTTCGTTGCGACTTCGTTTCTATTACTACGAAGGATACAGTCTTGCTAAGGGGACGACATTCGGCTACTCTGACTGTATCGCCTACCTTGGCGTCAATGCACGGTGGAAGATGAGCATGCTTCTTTGACCTGCGCCTTTCATATCGAGAGTACTTTTTGACAAGGCGCAAATAGTCCGTTTGGAACGTAATCGACTTGTGCATCTTCACGCTGGTGACGACGCCCTCTATTATGCGTCCTCTGACTGGGAGACTGCCGTGGAATGGGCAGTTCGGATCGTCACACACATTCTCAGGTGGCTCTACATTTGGAATCCCAATATCACGGACTTTTACTTTCGAATCAACCATCTTCACCATCTCCTGCTGAGGCGCTTCTTCAGCCTGTCTTCAGGTCTTCCTTTCAATACATGTCCGTCCACGCGGACGATAGTTCCATCTGGAAGACTCATGTCGAACACGCAGTTGCTCTTTGGCAATTGGATTACACCTGCGCTTGTGTCGAGGTGAATCATCTCTCTGGACTCGGCAATTATTGTGCCAGATCTACACACCTGTCTAGGATCCCTAGATGCGACCACGTGTGTCTTCAAGCCAACCAGCTCGTGCTGGATGAGGTTCATTGGAGTCACAGTCATTGTTCTAGCTTCAACTCCTCTTCTCTCTGAATCGTTAGAATCCTGGCAATAGTTCTCTTGATTGCCCTTGTCTGGTAGGGGTTATCAGAACCGCCCCCAGTGGCAATCTGGATTCTGACACTGGTGAGCTCATTGAACAGCTCATCCATCTTCTTCTGGCGTTCTGCCGGATTGAGTTTGCGGATGTCCTTTGCTGTAAGTCGAGCCATCTTTTAATCGCCTCCTTCATTGGGCGTGTCAAGTTCGTCCAATTCCTTCAGTTCTTCCAGAGTGCTCTTTTCGTCAGGCAACGACTCGCTTTCTATTTCAGGCGGCTTCTCTTCAGGTTCAGCGGACTCTGCTTTGTCTGGAGCCTTCTTCTCTTCGGTGGTCTCAACATCTTCCACAAGCTCAAGTCCATCGAGTTCTTCTAGTTCTCTTAGCTCCTCTAAGTCCGTTATTCCCTCAAGGCGCTCTTCGACATCTGCGGTTTCAGAAACCACATCACCCTCCTCTTCCGCTGGTTTGAGCAGCTCTAGCTCTGCAGGTTTCTTTGGCTTCGGTTTCTTGACAACTATCACTCCAGGTAGTTTGGCATCGGGTTGCATTATTCTGACCTTGATACCTATTGCACCTGGCTTTAGGATGGCAGTATCATCTGCCTCATCAACATACAGCTCGGCTGGTGCGCCCGTTTTGGCAACCGTGGCTTGCTTGAACTTCTGGTAGCGTCCTCTCCTGCTTGACAATTTGCCCTTGACGATTATCTCGCATCCTAGTGCCCCGGCACGCATTACACGACGAAGGATCCAATATGCCATTCTTCGGAAACGGACGCCTCGCTCCAGCTGTCTTGCAAGTCTGGAAGCCATTGCCTGAGCACAAAGCCAAGGATTTTCTATCTCGCTCACTTCGACCTGCACGTTCTCAATACCAAAATCGGTTTCAAGGATGTCTGACAATTCTCGTATCTTGGACCCTCGACGTCCAATAACCACGCCTGGCCTAGAGGCATGAATGATGACTTCTGTACGCATGGGCATCTTCCGGATTTCCACACCGCCGTATCCGGCTGCGTTGAGTTCTCGCCCCAAGAACTCGTCAATCTTAAGCTTGCGAGTGTTTTGCTCTATGAAGTACTTCACTGCCGACACTTAACCCACCTCTTCCAACACAATCTCGATGTGTGTAGTGTTCTCGAAGTACGGCGAACTCTTGCCAAAAGCTCTCTCAATGTACTTCTTGTATGTTCTACCGCGCTGTGCGGCTGAATGGACTATCCTAAGCCTATCAATGTCCAGACCCTTGCTGTCCGCATTGGCTTCAGCGTTTCTCAGAATCTTCAAGATACCCTTGGATGCTTTCACCGGATGACCGCCTGGAGCCCACTTCTTCATACCTGCGTGGTGGCCGCGCTTCTTCTTGTGGCGTCTGTAAGGTATCCATACCTTCTCTTCAATTACGCTTTCAAGAAGATCAATGGCCTTGTCGAGCATCATTCCGCGAATTTCGTTACAGACTTCTCTGGACTGTTTGGGAGAGCAGCGCAGATTTCTGCCACTAGCTACGGCTGTTCGGTCTGGGTCCATGCCTATGATTGAATATCCATATGTCGGCATTGTGCCTCACTTCCGGTATAGCGATCTGGCCGGTGTAACCCAGTTATACCACTGTGTCCAACCAGACACTATGACACCCTCAACGACTACTTCAGACCCTACCGGCACACGTATACAGACTGTTCTCGCGAGCAGAACTAGGCGCCTGCACTGCATCCATCGGTTCTCAAGCAATCGCTTCCAGAGAGCGACTGGCCAGTTTCGGAAATGTTTAGCATTTAAACCTATGGACTTGCAGGTCTTAAGACGCCTGGATTCCTGAGTTCTCCACGTCTACTGGCATTCTCTCGTCAGTAAGGGGGGATTTTAGGGATTATTGCCGAACTCCGCAATGACCCGCCTTAGTAACGGTGAATTTATGGACTCTCGCACCAGATCAACGCCAGCATTGGTGAGAGTGCACTTCACGAAGTGTCGACCAGCTGATCGTACAAAGACAAGTCTCTTGCTTTTCAACCGTTCCAAGCTTCCCAATACAATCTGAGTGAGTTCCTCATCGGTGAGCTCGATGCCCTTCCCCGGTGTTTGCAGGATTTCACACATCTTCAGAACGGTTCGAATTGAGCTGAGTTGACGTTTTTTACTATCATACGGATTTGAGTACAGCCACAGCAATACTATGAGATCAACAACGCTGAGACCTAGGTCTGGGTTGTTCTTAATCGTCTTCTTGGCAATCAACTCGACTATAGGCATCGCAGTCATTCTCTCAGAGTGTTATCATCATTTGAATCAATCGAGGTATCTATGCTCGGCCTACAACTCCAGGTTTCGGTTCGAAGATATCCCCTCTTCTCATCAGTCGCTCCAGTGAGGCTATCACAGAAGCTTGAGAAACCCCTCCTTGTTGAATGTGTGCGATTATCTCATCGACTCGTAGGTGTTCCCCTCTGTCCTTGAGTAGCACGAGAATTGCATCTGAAACGTCCGTTCTGTCTGAGGACGTTTTTGCTTTCTCCACTCTGGAATTGACCAGCTGAATCGACCAAGGATGTGGAAAAATCAGAGTGCCATGATTGGCAAGACTTGTTATCTGGTCTTCCACCCATGTCCAAACCAGTTGATACGCTTCACAAAGACTCTCTATTCTGCCAAGCGTACATGGGGCATCTGTGGCCTCTCTCTCAAGGAGGAGCATAAGCCTCTTTCTCTTCCCCGAGGGAATAGATGCATCCATCCGTTCTGAGATGTCCTCAGCACGCAATCGCTTCTCAGGAACCAGAGCGCGCACTCTCTCTTGTGATCTTTCCACAGCCTTTTCAAACGCATCACCGCCCCGCGCGGCGTTGAACTCCTTGACTGCGGTTGTGGCAGCTTCGGGATTATCGAACAGTGCACGGGCTGCCTTGGCGATGTCGATGATCTTACCGCAGTAGCTGCACCGTCTTCGCTTTTGACCGACAGGAGCATTCGTGAAGTTCCTGCATTTGGGGCACATGAAGACAAAAAATGACTTCACCAATCAAACACCAGCATCACCTGTGTCTTCCAGTTCCTAGCTATATAACGGTCCCTCTCTGCTACTAGACAAATAGTGTTATATTCTATCAAAGGCCCGGCCGCGCCTGAGGACCCCATTAATGGCAAAGAAACCCAAGCAGATTATTGTGGATACAAAGCTCTGCAAGGGTTGTCTTATCTGCATTTCAGTATGTCCGCATGGCGTTCTCAAGAAGGCTGATGAGGTCGACAATCGAGGCTTCTTCCTTCCAGTTGTCGTGGACTTAGAAGCGTGCAAGGTCTGTAGACTATGTGAGATGGAATGCCCAGATTTTGCCATTTGTGTCGTAGAGTAGCAACCTGGGTAATGACTTGGCATCTAGAGCGATGGAATTCTTACAGCCCTCTAGTAATCTGGAACACAGAGATGTAAGAAATATGTAAATTTTCTACGATACGCGGGAGTCATCCACATGTGCCTGCATCGCCATGACTCCCACTCAGTCCATCTCATTCCTGATATCTTCCCTAGGATACCCGGATACTCCTGTCCCGCAGGGCTTGGACACAGCTCCTGATTATATCCCTCAGCATTGACTCATCAAGCTTCAGTTCGCCAAGGTCACTCCTCACCATCTCTGATACCTCATCACGGCTCAGGCGGCCCCACTCCTGCATTTTGTGAATCCATGACAAGACCGGGTACTCGTACTCATCTCCATGCGTGGAGTTCAAGACAACGTGCAACTGCTCACCTCCGAAAGAAGCCCTGCTTACAGTCACTCTCTCAAATGTCAGGTCAGCTCTCTCTTCACTCACTCTAGCACCCTCAAGGGCGTCCTCAATCTTGCCTCGAATCGCCGCCGTCAACTTCCTGTCTGGTGTCATACTGTACCGTTTCAGGAGCCGTTCCATCCCTTTCCTCATGAACTCACGGGCATCATCTGGATCACCCAGTGCAAGCCCTCTCTTTTTCAGTTTCAGTGTCCGCTCCTCGCCGACACCTCTCAGACAGAGTCCTATCGTGACCTTGTTCGGTTCAATCATGAACGATGGGTCCCAGTTGTCCGCAGCATCCAAGTAGGTTCCGGGGATAATCAACTTCTTGTCACCATGCAGCAGCTTCCTGAGATGCCACGACTCTTGGAGTTCTGCATACATCTCTTTCTTGAGGATGAGGTCAAAGGAGTGAGTCACCCATGATTCTCTCTCCTCTGACCAGTAGACAAGCTCGCGTGCGTTTGCCAGGGACATCGCCAGAGAGTCAGTCATTCTGAACTCCCGTAGTTCTAGCACTTCAGGGGGCATGGGCTGGCGGCTATAGATCCTGAATCTCCAACAGGACCCGTGACTCATGCCAGACTCGTTGGCCAGACGTTCCGGCTGACCAAGGGGAGGTTCGAACCTGAACAAGTAGTCAGAGTCCACATGGCTGCCCCTCTTACGTTCTCTTCTTATGTCTTCCAATGAGATGTATCTCAGGGGACAGGTCCAGGGGTCATGATACACCTCCAACTCGAGGTCCATATCACGTTCTGCCAACATGAGATCATCAGCAGTTTGTGGTAGAGCAAAGGCAAGCTGTCCAAATGGGTTCTTTCTCTCCACCCATGGCCTGATAACTGCGACATCGCTTGTATACTCGATATCTCTGAATCTGTTCCAGATGAGCCGCTCACTCTCCACCACTGCAGGCTCGCATTCGTAGTCAGGTCTTCGGAGCAGCTCCAACAGGTCTGCGGTCCTGTTCACCAGTAGCCGCAGAGGCTTCTGCTCATCTTCCACGGGTCGATTGTCCGAATCAGCAAAGACGATAGAGTACATGCTCTCGTCATGGTCCAGTGATACATGGCATTTGACTGACCTACAGCCCTCAAGACCCCTGTCTACAATGAGCATTGCCACATCGATGGGGTCGTTGAGGTATGAGGGAAGCCGTCTCACATCGTGAGTTGGGATTGCCTCAAGCAGTGGTTCCTCTCGCATAGTGATTGTTCTGACTAGAGTCACATCCTCGATTCGACGGGTTGTATAGTCAACCCTCCCCACCGGGGACCAGATACCTCTCTCGCCATCGAGTATCCATATGGCCTGCAGGTTTCTGTGTCTGGCTATCATGATTGGTGTCCCGGTCGTCCTTCGTGCGATGGCGGCATGCTTGCTGAGCCTGCTGATGTCGCTCTCGCTCCAATACGTCTTCTCGGACACCAGTGCCTTGAGAAGAGCGGGTGGGGGTAATGTCGAATCCACGCCCCTAGACGTTAGCAGGGCGGCATTCATCTCCTGGCCACCGGGTCTACGCTGGAACACCAGCCATAACATGTCAGAGCTGGCATCACCAGATGTGGTCGGCACAATGAGCTGTCCGAACCGCACATCACTCACAGAGTTCATTGTTTCAAGCGTTGCATTGAGCTGGGACACCCTTTGCCGCAGTCGTGGCAGGAGCTTCTGCCGGTCCAGTACGGAACTTCCTGTCGTGTGGCCCTTGGGATAGCTTGCTCTGAAACCGAGTCCCATCAGATGCCATGGTATGACATACTTCCACAGTGACTCAAGGGAGTCTGTAAGTATCACCGACTGTCCACCTCCCAAGGCCGCAAGAATCAACAGGAAGAGATGATTTCCGGTAATCAGCAATAGATCCGGGTGTTTCATCTTAATCCTCTCGATGTGTCCTCGCTGGTTTGAGTCTAGCGACTTAGGCCCCTTGGATCGAACTGGCCAAAGTCGTTTCCATAGCGTCTTGCTGAGGTCGCTGGTTTCCAGCGTTTGACGGACTAATCTAAGCCTGTTCATCAGTTCATCACTGCTGACTGTTGAAACCTTTTCTTCCTCAATCTCCAGTGCATCTCCCATCCTCTGCAAGAGATCCTCCCAATCATCAGAACCCTTCTGAGTTCCTTGGAGAAATTCAATCGTGTTACTTAGTGCTCTCAGTTCCATCCAAGCTATAGAGCGATTGCTCACAGTCCTGATTGAGAGGAGTGCTTCTGACGGGGGTTTCGTGGTCCTCTCTGGCGGCCTGACGCCGAGCTTCATTGTCCTGTATTCGCGTCTTTGGTCAATCTTCTCCATGGGCAGGAGCCGCTTGATTCTTCCATCCGAGTCGATTCTGTCCTTGTACTGATAGAACTTGAACCGAAGTCTATCAGGCAGTTCCGAGTCCTCTACAGGCACATCATCCAGATGTACTGACTCTATCTCGTAGCTTGCGTCAACCCTTTCCTTCTCAGGCAATTGCTGTGACCAGAAGTGTGGGACCAGTGTTATCGCGTCTCTTATGTCGCCATCCGTGTATGTTCCGGCATATTTCACTGAAGAAACCGTAGTACCAATTGAGTAGGTCTCTCTTTGCTGTCGTCGCCCTCCAGACCTGAAGTCTTCACCCCAATCCTTGAGAACTTCCACATTGATTAACTCAGTCTTCGAAGTTGTCTCGTCGTGACGCTCTACAACCAAGACTCTGGTGTCATAGTCTGCAGAGGCTAGAGCGCCGAGTCTGCGGGGCGGCATTGGCAGATTCCATACTATCTCATCCACATACCTCTCCCAGTGAGTATTCCTGTAGAAGGGAGCGACGCATCGTGTCTCGTATAGAGCGTTGTTCTGCGCTAGCGGGACCGGGTGAGCGAACCAGACCACTTTGCATCCAACCGGGGTTTCTGAGATGAGTAACCTTGCAAACTCGTTGAGTGCCCCGAGGAGAGGATCAGGAGTCCCACGCCGCAGGAAATCCCAACCGGTGACTACAATGATCGGTTTCCTGCTGTCTTTCAGTACAGGTTCTACCTTGGCCTTGAGTTCCTTCAGTGTGGCTCCTTCATGGAGATAGGCTCTGACCACCGAGGAAAGGTCTATCATCTGCACTCTCCTCCTGTAGAATCGTTTCACTGAAGCGCTGTGTCGGGAGAGTCTAAGGCGTTGCCGCGCAAGTACAGAATCTCCATATTCACCCGTAAGGTCGAACCAGATCACGTCTCTGGCTCGGTTTCGTGCAAGGCTGTGAATGTACTGTAGTCCGTGCCACCGTGAAGCAATGACTGAGGCAGACTGGGATGGTGACCCTCTTCCGCTCACCGAGAGGTAAAGGATGAACTCCTTCTCATCGTCCACGCGATTCTTGAACGGGTCAAATTGCTCCACATAATTAATCGGCCGTACTTCAGATGCTGAGATAGTGCTAGACAGAACTTTCAGGACCATTCTCAGAGGTCGACCGCTTTCACTAGGTCGGAGAACATCTCCCATGGTAAGATCATTGTTCGAAGCTCTTTGATAGGCCTCAAGAATAAGGGGCGAAATTGCCTTCCTCATTTCTCCCCAGTCCTCCTTAGAGTCTACAACAATTACAGCCTTGAGAAGGTCTGTTGGTGCTAGAGTGTCCTTCCGCATTACGCTGCTATACTCAGATAGAATGGCATCACTGTAGGCTTGAAGTTGTGCCCTGTTAGCCTCTGAAACAGGACTCGCAATGACTCTGTCCCAGTTGTCCTCGGTCATCCTCCTTCGCTCAAGTACGAACTCATTGACGGTGTTCTCTTCGCTCTTGGATTTGGTCTCGACACCGTAGATATCGACATCGAATGAACTCCTAGTCTTCAAATCGACGACCATGCAGGGTTCGTATACAATTACGACAGGACTATTATCAGCTCGGGAGAGAAACTTTCTTCGCATCAAAACTAGGTCTGCACGTCCTCTTCCACCAGCCACGTACAATTCTGAGGTCAGCAACATACCCGATGTATCATATGTCATCTCATCTCCGTGATAGACCACTGCACTGAGCTTGAACGGGCTTGGGAAGTACTTGGAAATGAAACGATGAAATCTGACACCGACTCGCCTGCTCTCCTCAGTGGCCTTCCTAAGCAGCTCTCTTGCATCATCCTCCGTGAGTTTTCCATTCATTATCAGACTCTTGACCTGCTCAATGGAGTCACCCCACTCGATGATACCCTCCTTCTTGGAGCGCGCTATCATTCGATCGAAGAGGTTCTTGAGCTGGTCTTCAGCAGCAGTTTCAGATTCATCGACTAGAGCGCTGAATGAATAATGGAGATCATCCGATGGAACCCACTCTTCCGCGGCCTCCTCAATTTCTTCAGGCTCATCGAGAGAGATCTCATTCTTCGACGTATGCTTCTCCAAGGATTCCGCAATTTCAGAAGTTATGGACTGAGGCCGACCGTTTCTCGTTCCAAACTGAGCACGTATTCGGTCCACGACCGCTCTCAGTTCTTGAATCCCACCTCGAATGAAGTTTGAACGACCAGTGTTTCTCTCAGTGTACACGTAGTCCATGAAGGGCAACAGCCTGTCGACGAGTTCATCAACGTACTTCATGGTCTTCCTCCGCGGGACACCGTATTTCAGACACTGTCTAACTAGTTCAACGAGATGAGAGCGAATCATGTCTCCAAAGTCCAGCTCAGGCAGATGATTATGTCTCAAAGGATAGATTGGTGTCTTTGCAGAACCCGGATAGCCAACTCCAAGTTTCCCATTGCCCAGGGTAATCACCCCCGGTCTAGGGAACTCGAAGCGTTCCTTCATGACATCTCTGATTCTACTCCCCGAATAGTCCCATAACTGGTTCAGGTACTCTTGGTTCCCCTCACTGCGTTTCGTACGCTTGGTTTCCCTGTTGCCGTACTTGACTGATGTCTTCAACATGATTCGGGAGAAGCTTCTTCGTATATCCTTCTCGACCTTGAGGAGCTTCCACGCATCAGGAGCACCATTCGTCACCGTTTCTTTATACTCTTCTTTCGCTTCTCTCCAAATCTTTGCCATGCCTTTGATGCGATTACCCTGACCATGGTACAACGGATGTGCCTCCCCAGTGGCTCTGTCTTTGGCCAAGGCAAGAGTTGCTGACATTGCCATCTGAAAGGCTGTGGTAAGGACTTTTGCAGGATTCCGTGGATATGAAGGATTGCGCATTGAGATGAATCATTGTACTAAATATATAAGAATTGTTACGGCTAAAGTGACCTATGCAATACTCAATTTAACCCAAACATTCAGAGGCTAAACGCGGTTTTGTTAATATGACGGAAAGCAGTCTTAATAACCTTATATAGGTTCATTCTGTAAAAGAATACGAGTTCAAAACCCCTGTTCAATACAGGGATGGGAGTGAACTCAACTGACCGAAACAGGTCAGAACTTTATATAGGAGAAGACGAAAGGCGATGGCTCAGTCTAAAGGTGTCACAATCTCTGTCAAGGTACCCATCAAATGGGATGCGATGACAGAGAGAACACAACAGCGGCTCAGGCAAATTGTGGGCCGGGACACCAGAGCAGTCCGTGCTTTCCTTGGTATTATTGAACAACACGAAGACAAATTGTTGACAGGTCGTAACAATGGTAGGATACGTGATGGTGAGCTCGACAAGCTCACGATGACCGCAATCAAGGTCAAAGCAGGATTCCTTCAGAGATTGACAGTCCCGCATGACCTCAAGGCTCAGTTTTCTAGAATGTCGCAGAACGAGCTGACAGAGTGTCGGCAGACTGCAGTTGCACTCTATGAGAGCTACCTCAAACTTCGCAGGAAGAAAGGAATGAAAGCCTCCCGTCCCTGCAAGATCAACTCGACTCAGAGGATTCCTAGGTGGGTGTTCAATCAGAGGTTCAAGCTCTTTGAGAAACGCACGACTGTTGCTAGATGGTGGTTGGACTTACGTGATTCTCTTGACTCTGTGCCGGAGGGAAGGAGAGTCCACGACAGGCTCTTGATCCCCCTGAAGATGTCACCCTTTCATCTCAACCAGATTGATAGAGGGGAAGTTAAGGCACTACAGGTTCTCATTGATCGAAATGGGAAGTGGTGGGTGACCTTTGCAGTTCGAGTTGACACACCAGAGCCACCAACTGACAGTCTACCTCTGGCTGTGCTTGGAATGGACCTTGGTATCGAAAAGTCTGCATGCACGACCCTTGTCACTCCCACGAAGGTCAGGGAGACCAGATACTTCGTTCAGAGGGACAAGGTGAAGGTGATCAAGAAGTATGACAGACAGGTGGCAGACCTTCAACATGAGATGGCATCGAGAAGAAATGACGGACTGCCTTACGACAAGGTTGCAGAGAAACTCAGAAGGCTCCGAACAAAGCGAGAGAACGTTGCACGAGAGTATGACCGCGTTCTGGTACGACAGCTTGTGGACTACATCACCGAGCTCTCTGAGAGATACACCCTGTATGTTGCCATTGGTAGACTCAAGAACATCAGGGTCACTGCACGCAGAGGTAACTTCAGGGGTCGCAGGTTCAGGGGGATGATCCATTCCTGGGCTTTTGCGAGAATCACTGACAACCTCCAGCATGCATTGGCACAGCTCGGATGGTCTGTTAGTGGAAAGGATTCTCGTTTCCGAGTAGTTCCTGAGAACTGGACCTCTATCATGTGCTGGAAGTGCGGTCGCAAGGGAAGACGCCCCAGGCAGAACTACTTTGTGTGTCCAACCTGTGGAAACAGGTGCAACGCCGACAAGAACGGAGCCATCAACATCGCCGGACGCCTCATTACGCTCACGGGATCACTTCATTCTGTGAGAGGACTAGGCAAGTGGGCTAATGCTGTTTCACGCAGCCAACGCTCACTCCCGAAAACCCGAGGGAAGGTCTCTTCTCAAGGGAGGTCCTTACTCTCCATGAAGAGTGGTGTATCGCACTCTGGAGAGTCCGCGGCTGTTCACCATGCTCAGACGAGTCTTCTCAGTTTCAGCGATGAATCTGGGATGGGTGATAATGACCCCGCCGTGGTAGGAACTGTGAAGACCCTCTCTGTCGCCGGGAGTGATACCCCAGCATCAAGACAGGAGAAGGAAGCCAGGTCTGTAGGAGGGATACCATCCCGATGATGATAGACAAAGCCCCTGCTGACTCCAGACTCCGCCGGAGTGTGGAGGATGGCGACATCTGGCAGGGGAAGGGTGGAACACAGGAGTCTCTTACAGTTGAGTGTCACTCACATGAAATGTAAGAAACGGGTAATAATACAATGAGTGATATAATCGTGGGTCAATCTGTTCACCGATTTGGCCAACGCAATGGTGTAGATATTGGATAATCCGCAGATACGTGCTCTTCTTGAGATTAGAAAGGACTTGGAGGACCAACTGGAAGAGTTCAGAAGAAGAGTTGGAAAGATTGAGGAGATGATTGATGAGCTCGATTCAGTCATTGGCATGGGTAGCTTCTCCTCAGCCGACGCAGTTCTTGGAGAGAAAGACACCGCGGCCAAAGACGCGACCGAGGCTGCGGCTGATGACGTGCCTGAGGAGCCAAATACAATCGTAGTGTTGAACAAAGCTCGCGATCTCGAATTGGGTACGATGGAAATCATTGGTCCAGATGTTACGATTCTTCCGGCAGAGCACGCGCTGTACGATATCAAGCGGGGCGCCTTCGCTCGATTTTTTGTTGAGCGGATTCTGGGACAGTTTCAGAGAGAAGATAGACAGAAAGTCGAGAATGGCGAGCTCGAGTGGAGCGAGACATTTGAGTTCGAAGTTCACGCTGAGGATGGCATCCTTCTTCAGCTGGTCATAAAGAACTTCGGTTCAAGCAGTAGGCTTGAGGAGATACAGCGAACTCTTCGATGGGCTCTTGAGAAAACCTATCGTGCTAGATGAGGATAAGGAAATCGCGCGAAAGCAACTCACCTCTGCTTCTTTAGCAAAAGAATATAACCCAACTCAATACTCATTTTCTCTACGGTCCAATTGAGCTTCTTCACGGAGTGCACGAAACAGTGTCCCGCAGCGATGACGTAAGCCTCGTGGTCAATCCACAGATTGTTGTGAACCTTGTAATGGATGCACACGAATTCTTCTCAGAACACAAGGTTGACGAGCGATACGAATCAATGGCACTTGATCTTGTAAGGCGATATGTTTCCCAAGAGGGTATGCCGCGTGAGGTTGGTCCCTTCTTTGGGGCTGCTCTTTTCTTGGTGACACGTCATCCCTGGAGTCATCCCAACCCGCTGACTAAGACGGAGTTTTCAGCGAAGCTCCGGATGAAGGAGTCAAGCCTTGATTGGTACACTGAGAGCATAATCGAGAAGTTAGGTTTCGCCATTCTATACGACAAGAGTCAGCTTCCATTCTACGTCGATTCTCAGGGGACCATTGCAAGTGTCGTTAACTCTGTCGTAAGAACCACTGTGGGTGAGGAGGTCGTGCGCAGCATTGTTAGAGGCAGTGTTGTTTCTCCCAATGCGCTAGCTGAGCGAATCGTTGACAGCCTCTGCAGTGTTGTGAAGATTATACCCGCCGCGTTCGAACAGGAATTACATAATCTTGTTCAACGGAAGATTGAGGATGAGAGCAAGCGACTGCTCACCGAACTGGGCGGCCGATCAGCCAACACCTAGGTATTCTCTGGTTGCAGTGCCACTTCCTCAACAAACCGTTTGCCTGCCACTACTTGGTCGATGGAGTGAATGACTGCACCTGCCTGCTCCAATATCTCCTTGATCACATCAAAACGGAGGTCGTCCCCCTCGATAGTGATTGCAATCGACTCGGTGCTCTGGTCAACTTCCTTCAACGATATATTCACACCCAAGACAGATTCGTCGCTAGCGACCATTATGGCCAAGTCTGTTAGTCTAGGTGTATGTGGTTTCAAAACGTCAAGAACAATTCTTCTAATTCCAAATGCATGAGGCAATTAGTTTTCTACCCCGCTAATGACCCTCGGGTCATGATTGTATGTCAAGCCGTTGCTAAGGAGTTGTTAAACCTTGCGAAGTCGGTCAATGTGTCATTTGTCTGAACACGTACATCGAGAAAAGCGCTAAATGGGGTTCGAGGGTGATGAACGCCCGAATGCTTATAATGCAGATGAGAGAATAAACATATGAGCCTCATCCAAGGCTTACGCCGGGAACCCTTTCAGGAAGGGACATTGATTTGAAACAGGTCCGACTCACAGATACAGCAGGAGACAAGGTGAAGAGTAAGAAGACCTCTGCAGCCCGTGCGGGTTCTGTTGAGCCGACACGTCTTCTTGATTTCGACCTAACAGGCATAACGAACGAGTCGCTCTGGCCTATCCTTGTTGAAACTGCAAGAAGAAGTCCATTGTACGCAAACCTATCTGGCTATATACGGGAAGAAGTTCTGCCAAAAGAACCCGAGGTTAGCGTTAGGGAGCTCGCAAGCAGGCTCTCCATCTCAGTGGGCGAAGCACTTGTTATTCTATATGACATTCATAAGCGAGCCTAGTTGGTTCCTTTGGTCTTTTATCCGGTAGCATCTTTCTTTTATCCGACTTCATTGCCACCTGTCAATGGACTGACATCAGATGTTCAACCAGAATGAGTTCCGCAATGCCAAGTACGCAAAGGTCTTGTCAAATGAAATTTGTCGTCTCAACGACGGCAGGCAGACAAGAATAGTCCACGTTTGTGGGACCCACGAGCATACAATCAGTCATAGCGGGATCAGGTCGCTCTTGCCCCGGGAGATTGACCTCGTAGCTGGCCCTGGCTGTCCCGTGTGTGTCAGTGCGGCAGAGGACATTGACATGGCCATTGAACTGGTCCGCAAAGGTCACATCATCGTTTCGTTTGGAGATATGATTCGCGTTCCTTCAACCTCATCATCTCTTGGTAAGGAGCGCGTGAGGGGCGGCGATATACGTGTGGTCTATGGCCCAAACGAAGCCATAGAGGTCGCAAGAAAGAATCCCGATAAAGAGATAGTGTTCGTAGGTGTGGGCTTTGAAACTACCGCTCCAGCAATGGCCGTAGAACTGTTGAAAGGACCGCCGGAGAACTTCTCCATCCTCACATCATTGAAGCTAGTTCCTCCTGCCATGGAAATTCTGATGAATCAGGATGGGTTTAGTGTGGATGGCTTCATCACGCCGGGTCACGTTTCAGTGATAATTGGCACGAACGCCTACGGATCGATAGCAGAGAAGTACAAAGTGCCGTGTGTCGCAGCTGGCTTCGAGCCGCTCGATGTTCTGGAGTCTATCAGAATGATACTCCTACAGATTGAGGAAGGTCGTGCCGAATCAGAGAATGAATACACACGCGTGGTTCGTCCTGAGGGTAATCTTGCTGCTCAGAAGGTGTTGGAGGATACTTTCAGAATTGATGCCGCCCCATGGAGGGGTCTTGGTGTCATAGCGCACTCTGGCTATTTTCCACGTGCTGAACTTGCTGCTCATGATGCTCGCGAAAAGTTCGAATTTCCACCCCTCGATTCAGTGGACATACTCCCGGGATGTATCTGTCATAAAGTCGTGATTGGGATTGCAGATCCCATGGAGTGCCCGCTGTTCGGGAAACGATGCGTACCCGAGAATCCATATGGTCCTTGTATGGTTGGTTATGAGGGCACTTGCAGAATTAGGCATGAAAGCAAATTCGACTAAGTTCTACGTGCATGTTCCCTTTCGAGCTTTCTGAGGTCTTGCTCGGAGTTGATGTTGACGAAAGTATCCAAGTTAGGGTCAAACATCTTCAACACCTCGGTGGAGATATGCATTACATTATGCAGTGAGTTGAGTAGGTCACTCATCCTGTGCTTTTGTTTAGCAATTACTTCGAGTCCGCGACCGTAGGCGTGCTCTGCGAGATACGTAGCATGCAGGGGCTCTATGTAGCCTGAAGGCCATGATGGAACGACTGCGCCATATCCTGAACCAAGGTCAGCGATTGATCGAAGCAGAGGAATGCTTGCCAGAGGTGTGTCGACTGGTAAGAGCATTACGTACTCGGTAGTAGAATACTCGAATGCGGTCACTGCTCCCGTGAGAGCGCATCTAACACTGTCCTCTGGGTCAACGACAATGTTTTCTCCTGTAACCACTGCGCCTATGGCTTCTTTCTGTATTTCGTTGGAAACAACAATATGGATTTCTGAGGACAGATGCTTAGCAACCTCAATCATATGAGTCACAAGAGGGCGATCACGGAACTTGGCCAATGCTTTCTCTGACCCAAACCGCCCTGAGGTTCCTCCCGCGAGTATCGCAACAGTTAGAATCTTCTCACTCATGATTGTCATGCCCTCTGATAGATGCCAGCTGGCCTGTTCTGCTTCTTGAGGTCACTCGTGAGCAGAGAGATACTCCTCGATCATTGCCGAAATCTGCCCATCTGTGTAGTGCTGTGAAGTTATCGCACCGCTAGGACAGGTGGACGTACAGGTTCCGCACCCCTTGCACAGGGCAGCGTTGATCTCTGCACGGTCACGGTCATTCATTGTAATGGCATTGTATGGGCAAATGGAAATGCATACTGAGCAACCAGAACATTTGTCCTCATCTACAACGGAGTAGTAAGGCTCGATAGTGATCTTGCCCTTGCCCATAAGTCCCATTGCACCAGACGCGGCGGCTTTCGCCTGAGCCACTGCATCTGGGATGTCCTTTGGACCCTGAGCCATTCCCGCCACGAAAATACCGTCATTGAACGAATCCACGGGCCTGAGCTTGGGGTGTGCTTCCATCAGAAAACCATCTGGTGACTGGCTCAAGCCAAGAACACGTATGATATCTTTTGATCCACGGGGGGCTACCACTCCAGTTGATAGCACAACAAGGTCCACATAACTAATCTTGATTGGCTTGCCCAGAAGCGTGTCTTCTCCTCTTACGGTGAGGAGGTGCGTTTCACTGTCCTCCAGAAGCTCGCCCACTCGACCTCTGATGAACGAAACTCCAGCAGTAGCGGTGGACTCGTAAAATTCTTCGTAGCCCTTCCCGAACGTCCTGAGGTCAATGTAGAATATGTAGATATCAGCACCTGTCTTGTCTCTAATCATTCTAGCCTGTTTGATAGCTGTCATGCAGCATATGCGCGAGCAGTACTTGTTCGTGCGCTCATCTCGGCTTCCCACGCACTGGATGTACACGATTCTCTTTGCTTCCTTCAAATCGTGCGGTCGCACCACATGACCCTGGGTTGGGCCCGCTGAGCTCAGCATTCTTTCAACCTCACCGAGATTAACGACATTCGGGAAAATGCTGTAGCCATATTCTTCCTTCTGGGTTGCATCGAATATCTCAAAACCGGTAGCGACGATGATTGTGCCGACCTCAATATTGATTATCTTCTCTTGGTCATCGTAATCGATTGCGCCAGCCTCGCATGCCAATTTGCATTTGCCGCAACGCACAGCGTCGACACCTAAGCAGTTCTCCATGTCAAGAAGGTATGCTGATGGCACTGCTTGAGCGAACGGGACATAGATTGCTTTCCGGAATGAGAGATTAGCCTCGAACTCAGCTGGAACGTCCACTGGACAGACGAGTGAACAGTCACCACAAGACGTACAGGTTTCCAAGTCAACAAACCGCGGCCTCTGTCGAATCGTCACCTTGAAATTACCAACGAAGCCGTCGACTTTATCGACCTCGGCCATGGTTATCAATTCAATATTCGGATGCGCTCCCACCTCAGCCATTCGCGGTGTGAGAATGCACGAGGAACAATCTAAGGTTGGAAAGGTCTTGTCCCACTGAGCCATGTGCCCGCCGATGGTAGGTTTCTTCTCAACCATATAGACCTTGAAGCCTGCATCCCCGAGGTCCAGAGCTGCGGATATGCCTGCTATTCCTGCACCGACGATGAGTGTAGCTTTCAGGATCGGCACCTCAGATTCCTCCAGAGGCTCGAGGAGCTTTGCTCGTGCAACAGACATTCGTACCAGGTCTATTGCCTTCTCCGTAGCAGCTTCGTGGTCGTCCGAGTGAATCCAGCTACAATGTTCACGAATGTTAGCCTGTTCGAAAACATACGGTGATAGGCCCGCATCGCGCATGGCATTCCTGAAAGTGGTTTCGTGCATCCTTGGTGAGCAAGCTGCAATGACAATTCCATCAAGACGGAGTTCCTTTATCTTATCCTTGAGTATCTGTTGTCCTGGTTTGGAGCAGACATACTTGTAGTCTTCTACGTGTGCCACTCCATCGAGACCTTTGACAGCTTCCATGACGCGGTCAATATCCACTACACCAGCGATATTTGATCCACAATGACAGATGAATACGCCAATCCTTCTCTCGGGCATTCTTTTCTCCTCGTGCGCCGCGCTTTGTCTTGGGGGCTGTGAGACTGGGCTCTCTCCAGCGTTTTCGAAAGGCCTAATAAAGGATTGCGGGTTGCGGAATGCAACCCCAGCTTGCGATTCCCAAAATCAAATATGCACTCTTGTCCTGTTTCAAAGAATGCTGGACTTCGAAATTGCGGGGCCTATTGTAGGTGTGCTGGTCGTAGTCGATGTGGCATTGTATATCTACATGGATGTGAAGAAGATTCAGGGGAGAGGACTCTCCGCCATGAGGGAGTCCGACGCCGTTTTGCCCAAGTCTGCTATGGTGGCACTCGCAGCTTCAACTCTGCTGGCCTTTGCTTTGGTTTTACTGATTCCAATTGCTTGGCTCACCTCGCAAGGGCCAGTCCTTGTTCAGTCGGTGTTCCCTATTGCTGATAGTCCGGTTCTTCTCTGGTCAGGAGGATTAGTGATTCTGGGTGGGGGTGTGATACTCCACGGTTGGTCAAGAAAGGTTCAACAGTCACACGCATCTTCATGGGCGATGGCTGAAACGCACAAGCTTATCATGAAAGGGCCCTATTCTCGAATCCGTCATCCATCCTACCTGTCCTATGTCCTATCTTTCATCGGACTTGTGCTCATGATGCCCTCTGTGCTAACAGTCATGCTTCTTGTTGGTATTCCTGGGTACTACACGGCAGCAGTGCGAGAGGAACAACTCCTAATTTCCCACTTCGGCAATGGCTACCGGAACTACATAATGAAAACCGGCCGGTTCATACCCAAACTGAGGAAGCATAACTAGCTCTGGGATTATGTGGTCACGACATAGTCGGTCGTATTCACCAAAACGGTAAAAAGTGATGCTCGACGCCAACCGCTTACCTCTTGGAGGAATCGAAATGACTGGTAAGGTTTGGAGCTATATCACAGACAAACTCGAGAGCGAAGGTGCATTGCACATGTCCTTGCTGGATCCTGATCCTCTCAAGATGACGACCGAAACAGTCGTAAAAATGGCAAAGCTTGCTGAAACAGCCGGTTCGGATGCTATCATGATAGGTGGCAGCACTGCATTTGGCATCATCGACGAATCTGTGAAAGCAATCACGGAGGCTGTGGACATACCCACGATACTCTTCCCAGGTAACCTTACCGGCGTATCAAAACACGCTGACGCGATGTACTTCATGAGCCTTCTGAATAGCACCAACCCATACTGGATTATCGGGGCGCAAGCATTGGCTGCAGCTAACGTGAAACTCATCGGGATTGAAGTAATTCCAATGGCATATCTCTTGGTAGCACCAGGGAAGACTGCTGCATGGGTTGGAGATGCCAAGGTGTTTCCGCGGGAGAAGCCAAAGATTGCCCTGATGTATGCACTGGCAGCTGAGCTTCTCGGCTTCAAGTTGGTCTATCTTGAAGCTGGCAGCGGCGCCGAGGGCAATGGAGTTCCCCCAGAGATGATCACTACTGTTTCTCAGTATGTTGACATTCCTCTGATTGTTGGTGGGGGGTTCAACGATGCCAAGTCTGTTACTAATGCCGTTGAGGCTGGTGCGTCAATTGTCGTTCAGGGCACCTATCTCGAAAAGAACATCTTGGAAGACAAGGGTGCAGGTCTCAAGAATATCGTGAAGGCACTGAAAAAGGCTGGCGCGAAGCGGGTCTGAGGTGCGGCGCGCGGCATTTGTGCTGGTCATGTTTAAATAGTTGTCATGGTTTCAGGAACCGAAGCACGTCCACGGAGGATGAATATCATTGTCCAGCAAGACTGAGTTGTTGAATGCAATGCTGCTAGACCTCAGTCGTGCTTCTCAAGACAACGTGCAAGCAAGCATCATAATTTCAAGGGCACAGGGTCTCACAATCTGTTCTTACTTTCCTGAAAGCATAGACTCTGGTGTTGTTCCTGACGAGGATATCATTGCCGGGCGGTCCATGCAGATCCAGATGGGGACCAGGAAAGTCTTCAAACAACTGAAGCGCGGTCCATTCGTCAGGATGCTCGTAGAAGGCGAGAGTGGGTACATAATCATCTGCGATGCCGGTGAGAATGCCATACTTGCGGTTCTGACTAACAAGCGGGCCAATATAGGATACATGTTTTTCATGATGACCAGAATAGCCAGGCGCATCGAGCAAATCCTGTAGAATCGCTGTTCCAGCAATTTTTTATGGCTCTCGATTTTTCCTCAAACTGTAATCAAGCATGGTGAATAAGGTGTCAGATGAAAAGTCAGATGCAACGAAGGATAGCGACCAGACTGAAGATGAATGGGCGAAATGGCGACAGGCAGGTGTCATAGCCAAAGCGGCGCTCGATATTGCTCGTCCTATGGTGAAGCCAGGAACCAAAGTAATCGATATAGTTGAATCTGTCGAGAAACACATCCTTGAGAATGCATCCGGCATTGCCTTTCCGTGCAATGTATCACTCAACAGTATTGCTGCACACTACACGTCTCCCCTTAATGACGAAACTGTGATTGAGGATGGTGACCTTGTGACAGTTGACTGTGGAGCCCACATAGACGGCTGCATTTCAGATACTGCATTCACCATCGCGTTGAATCCCGCGCATGAGAGCTTGGTGAAGGCCTCGGTGGATGCCACGAATGTTGCCATCAGGATGATGCGGCCAGGGGCCAAACTGAACACTATCGGGGCCCTCATCGAAGACACAATCAAAAGCGCTGGCTTTGAGCCCATTAAACAGCTCACCGGTCATCAGCTGCAGGAGTACGAGCTACATTCAGAGAAGCAGGTGCCATGTGTTTCGGGCAAGTCTGAAGTGAAGGTGGAAGAAGGTGAGATCTACGCCGTTGAAACATTCGCTAGTACGGGTTCGGGTAATGTAACTGATCTCCCCAACCCTCTGATCTATCAGCTATTGCCAATCAGAGTCCCTGTTCGATTTAAGGGGACGAAACAGTTTCTCTCAATTGCCAGAAGGGAGTACAAGGAGTTTCCATTTGCCGAACGCTGGCTAGCTGAGAAGATGAAACATGCTACGCTCAAAATGGCCATTCGAGAGCTTACGCAGAAAAGCGCCCTTATTCCGCACCACATACTTACTGAGGAGAAGGGCGAGCTAGTTTCCCAGCATGAACACACGGTGATAATCACAGAAAATGGACATGAGCGGACGACCTAGTGTTTCTTGCGTCATGATTCGCCTTCTAGGCGCTTCAGTGTCTACAATGTGTGAAATCCGTGCCGGGCTAAAACATTAAAAGACCCTTTGGCTATGTGTACTTTGGGTCAGGGAGACTGTCGCGACAACATAAACATGTCCAGTGATATCTGGCACGTCTTTTCCCCCTCGCTAATTCAGTGGAGGCTTTGAATTGGAGAACTCGCGTGGAGCTATCTCAGGCAATGGCAAATCAGCACGCAGTGATGGTGAGAGTCATGCATGTCCTGAGTGCGGGTTCAGCGCAGTCGTTGAGGATATCGCGCGAGGGGAACGCGTCTGTGGAGGATGCGGTCTTGTCCTCTCAGATCATCGTATCGATACCGGCGCTGAATGGAGAGCATTCAGCTCTGAGGAAGGTGATGCGCGTAGTCGTGTTGGTGCCCCTATGAGATATACCGTCCATGACAAAGGGCTATCTACAGTCATTGACTGGCGGGATAGAGACCTTTCTGGGCGCAAGCTTACCCCCTCACGAAGATCCGAGATATACCGCCTTAGGAAGTGGCAGATTCGGTCTCGTGTTCACAGTTCGATGGACCGCAATCTTGCGCAAGCTATGTCGGAGCTGGAACGGCTATCATCCCAGCTTGGGCTTCCTAAACCAATCAGAGAACTTGCAGCACTCCTTTATCGCAAGTCAATCTTGAAGAAATTGGTACGCGGTAGATCGATTGAGGCTATGGTAGCAGCTTGTCTTTATGCAGCATGCAGGATTCGGATTAAACCTCGTCCACTGGATGAAGTCGCGGATGCATCCCGTGTTAACAAAAAGAAGCTTGGTCAATGCTACAGGTTACTTCTTCGCAGTCTGAATCTAAGAATCCCACTGAGCAGTCCTGTACACTATATATCTCGCTTCGCTTCTGAGCTAAAGCTTTCAAGCCCTGTTCAATTGAGAACTGTCGAGATTCTGAATCAAAGCCGAGCCATAGGTCTCACGATTGGACGTGACCCGCTGGGTCTGGCGGCAGCTGCAATCTACGTTGCGTCAATAATGCTTGACGATCGTCGAACGCAGCGTGAGATCGCTGAGGTTGCTCGTGTCACAGAGGTTACGGTTCGCAATAGATACAAGGAGATTGTAGCGAAGCTCAAAATTGACACTCTCAACTCTGTGTGATTGCGCTCATACAAGATGGGATGGTTCTCCCTGATTGAGATTACATCTGGCTATTAACCCGCAAGCAATCATTAGTCGCTGCTAGGCCTACCTCCGGCCTCTCCTCTGGTAAGTCCAATCGACAATAACCATCTCTTCGGGGAAGCCAAGCTTTCCCAATACTCCAGTTATAACCCCCCGATGATCACCCTGAAGTTCGACATGACCACGCTTGGCAGCTCCTCCGCACGCCAGTTTACTCTTCAGTTTGGTTGCCATGTCACCAACGTCAATGGTCTTATCAAAGCCAGATACTACGGTGGTAAGTCTTCCCCACTTGCGACGCTCGATGGTCACAGTGATTCTTGCTTCTTCCTGTGCTATCGTTTCACAAACGCACAAGTCGGTGGGAAGTCCACAGTTCGGACAAATGCCTCCTTCATCGCTCACTAAATCAGTTACTCCTAATTCATTGCTGTAGCTTTATGCAGAGCTCCTTAGGTCAAGTCTGACATATAAGTGCTTTCGGATGTATGAATCATGAACCGCTTTCTCTAAGCGGAAAAGAGTAAAGAACACAGTCACAATGCTTTCGTACTCATGTCTGGGCAAGTCTTGATAGTTGATGCGTTGAGTGTTGGGTCCGGTCGTCGTGGAAGTTCGCGCGACTCAATTGGATGTGGCCCGCGCACAGTAGCTGGCGTAATGGAAACTCATGCGGTTCCCTGCAGAATCAAGAGAGCTGAGGCTGTTCTGTTTGCAAAAGGTCGAACTCGGGGGTTTGAGCATCTAGCTATTAGCGCGATGACGATGGACTTGCCAGCTACTCGGAGCATTGTCGCACAGTGGCGTTGGGCACACCCCCGTGGGAGAATCATCGTCGGGGGACCAATTGCATCGAGGCCTCATGATGTTCTAAAGGAGGTCCGGCCTGATGTACTCGTGATAGGAGAGGGCGAGGCAACCCTTAATGAGCTGCTCCTTGCTGGTTTTCTTGAGGAACGCATTGACCTAGCTCCGATTGCCGGGATTGGTTACATGAATGGCTCTTATCCAGTCGTTACAGAACCCCGCAATCTTCTTTCCGCCGCTGATATCTCCACACAGTATCAACCGTCTCGTGTTAGGATTGTAGACTACCCAGCCTACCAAGCCAGCAGGGTTTACGTAGAAGCAATTCGCGGGTGTTCGAACTTCAGGAGGACATCTCTCACTCTGCCGGACGGTCGAAAGTGTTCCGACTGCAATAACTGTGACTCCGCTGACCCGCACGAACGACTGGATTGTCCTGAGAACATTCCCCCTGGTTGTGGTTTCTGCAGCGTACCTGCAGTGTGGGGTTCTCCAAGAAGTCGGTTTCAGCAGTCCATTGTCAACGAGGTAAGAGAGCTCCTAGACTTGGGAGTTCACAGAGTTGTACTGGAGGCTCCTGGCTTCCTAGATTACATGCGAGGGAGCGAACCACTCACTGATCCATGTCACCCTCCCGCCAATCTCGAAGCATTAACCAAGCTGCTAAAGGAACTCAAATCACTTCCTCAACTTTCCGAGGGAACGGCTCATCTATCCATTGAGAATCTAAAGGCGTGTTTGTTTACGGATGAAGTTGCAGACGTTTTCGCAAAGCACCTTGGTGACACAGCACCCAATATTGGCATTGAAACTGGCTCCGAACAACATATGCGCCAAATCGGTAAGTGTGGTAGTCCTGAAGATGTTGTGAGAGCTGTTAGAATCGCAAAAGCACATGGAATGCTTCCCTACGTTTACTTCATCTACGGCCTTCCTGGGGAGAGCTTTGTCACTGTGGAAGAGTCGGTCAAACTAATGCGCCAACTAGACGAGGCAGGCGCCGCTCGAATCATAATGTATGGGTTCCGTGCCCTGCCGGGGTCAGCCTTTGAAGAGTTCCAAGAACCTGACATGCGTGACCCTGGAGGCGAGCGACTACGAAATGTAGCAAACCACATTAATCGTCGCAAGAAAGAAACCTATGTTGGTAGAGTGATACGGGGGATTGCTGCAGAACCGTCATGGAGCCGCCACGGTTACACCATGGTCTACCCTCTGGGCGATGGACCACTCATGACAGTTCACGGTGGATATTCTGCCGGAGCCATTGTAGATGTCAAAGTGACAGAGGTGTTGAGTGCCGGTCTACTTGGCGGAGTAGCCGTTTAGGGCTGCGACTTGCTCGTTGTCTAAGGCAAAACTTCTTATTGCTAACTTCAAGTGACTCCGGCTGGTGCTCTAGTATGGTCTACACTTGCTTTTCCTGTAAGCATGAAGTTACGCCCGAAGGACTAAAGACCTTGCCCGGCGTAAAGTGCCCCTACTGTGGTGGACGAATTCTGTACAAGGTTCGCCCTCCTGTTGTTAAGCGAGTTAAGGGCGTCTAGTTTGTTCCCTTTTTTGTTTCACAATGTTCTATGGCTTGTATACTAGAAACGCAGCTACTACGATTGAAGCCAAGAATAGCATCACAAAAAGGACAGACAAAATCTTTCTCTTTAGAGCGTATCTCAATACCTACTCCTCCGTTTCACCTATGAGAATTTTCCCTAGCTTTTCTAGACCCTCAATCCCTCTTATTTCCCCCTCAAAGAGCGGAACCACCGTCAGGCTCAGGTCAGAGTACAGGTCTCTGATATCCTTGAGGTTTGTCTGCTGCATTTGCCGTCGTGTAGCGCAAAACTTGCACGTTGGATTTGGTGGCACAAGATGATTCACCACAATACTACTGACAGGTATTTTCCATTTGTCCAAGCTATGCATAAGCCGTTGGGTTTCAAAGACGGCCATCGCTTCAGGTATTAGGACTACCACAAACTGCGTCAGCTCAGGGTCGGACAGCTGGATTCGTGCAGATCGTATCTTGTCCTTCATCATCTGCATCATCTGCCAAGAATTATCTTCTTGTTCAGCTCCTCCGAACATACCCTTGAGACCCGCAATCATTGAGCTCATTCTTTCTCGCATTGTAAGTAGCTTTCCCATCCAGCTGTCAAGAAGGTCTGGCAGCTCTAGCAGCTTCAGAGTATGCCCGGTGGGGGCAGTGTCGAATATGACCCGGTCGTAGGAACTGTCTTCCAGGTATTCTAGCATCTTCCCAAAAGCCATAGCTTCGTCAGAGCCAGGCGGAGACATTCCACCCATATCACCCATTAACTGTGCGGCCATGGCTCCTTCGGATCCCATCGCGCCTGATCCCATTGCATTCTGGAATTCAGCCATTCCCTTCTCGGTGTTGATCTCCAGTCCCCAGAGATTACCCACACCTTCTATTGACACTTCATTGCCGCCACTCAGGTTCTGATCAAAACTATCACTAAGACTGTGGGCTGGGTCGGTTGAGAGAACTAGAGTTCTGTAGCCGTGCTTGGCTGATAGAATCGCCATTGCACCGGCGCAGCTGGTCTTTCCAACGCCACCCTTCCCGCCAGAGAGTATGAACTTGATATTACCGTTGTAGACTATATCCTTGATACCCATGGACTTCGACTCGTGATGTTTCGCACCACGATACATAATGAGGCTTTTGGAATGAGCTCCGTATTAATGCAGTAACAGGTTTAAGCGGAAATATGTTGGCTCACTCACACTGATACGATAACTCTATCAATGATGTCACTGGAGCACACTGGAGGTTCTCACAATCTCGTTTCCACAAGTTCGAACCACTGCTGAACAATTCCCATCCACGATTCTGCGGCTACTTCGTCTTGAGGTTCCTCCAGGCATGCCCCCCGCTAATGAGGAGATTGTGAAACTATTCAACCCGAAATCTATCGTCATGGTGATGATTGACAACTTCGGTCTGTTCGAGGCGGTTGTCTACAAACCCGAAGCACTAATCAAGAACTTGGAGGTACTCGCACTTATTGAAACAGACGACCCCTATGCAGTATCACTAATCAACTCAATACTCCGTGGGCCCCTCGACCAGCAGTTCCACCTGATGCAATATGTGAAGAGTCATGGCAAGTTTACGCATGTTATCTGCCGCGAAGACGACATGAGCGCTTTTGGTTTTGATTCCGCTTACGCCGTGAACCCGCGTGACGACATGGCAACCTATGTCGAGTCGACAAAAAAGGTCTTCCGCAGCGAATTACTATTCATGCACTTCTTGGACTTTGAGAGCCTCTATGCCCAGTATGGGCATCGAACGCCCCCGAAGACACTACTCGAGAAGATAGTTCGACGCACAGACAACTGGATCAAGGTCCTGTATCGTCAAGCAAGGGAGGACACGCTGTTCATGATAATAGGCAATCACGGACGTAATCCGATTCCTCTGAACTATGAGGGCAAGCTTGCAGAATGGAGAAAGGCAAATTCTCCAATTGCAATCGTACTGCAGAAGCGTGCGAACAAACTAGCTGAATAGCGTTGGAATCCCGAATAGAATCGCGACTACGCCCAGAACCAAACAGAGCACCCAAAATCTGACTCGCCCCGCAAGGCGTAGAAGAAACTCCATCGATAGAAGCCCGGTCACAAACACAATCACTTCAATCAGAAACAGGTCTATGATACTCACAGGCAATGACGATCCGCCTATCAATACGTCCAGTACGAAGATACCCACAACAGCAGGGACGCTCATAAGGAAACTGAACTTCATCGCTGCTTCCTTGTCAACACGCTGCATGAGCAGGGATGAAACAGTCACTCCTGACCTACTCAGTCCGGGCAGTACTGCAAGACCTTGGAGCAATCCCGAAATCAACGCTTCCTTGTCATCGATTTCGCGGCCTACTTCTTCCGATGCGCTATCTCTTCTGGTAGGCATGTACAGGACAATTGCTGTGACCACTAGAAGGACGCCAATCACAATATTCAGCATTTCACCATTGATTGTGGAGAAACTGCTCTTGAGCACAAAGTACAATGGAACCGCAGTCATCGCTGTGCCCACCGTGGCGATGAGAAGGCGTCTGAACATCAGCTTGTCTTTCATAGTCAGCAATCCCACGATATCTCGCGGATAGCGAGCAATCACTGCCAAAGTAGTTCCGATGTGCAACCAAATCACAAGTGTGAGGAGGCTTTCGCTTGGTACCGCGCCCATGCTGTAGACAAAGAGCACTGCCTGCCCCTCGCTGCTGATTGGCAGCCACTCCACAAGACCTTGAATCAGAGCTACTACTACTTGCCACAGTTCCATTTGATGGCCTTCTCACTGCCCCGGAAGTACCGAAGATTTAAAAGCTCGCCTCAATGGCACTGCTTCTTGGAGCGTAGTACACAAGATGGTTCTCGATAATGGAAGGTTCCTGACACAAGAACTGGCAAACGTTACCCAGATGCTAGAGGAACACTTCCGTGTGGTATTATCAGCAAACAAGATAGCTGCAAACATACTCACTGATTGGCTTGATGAACACAAGACGGTGAGCAAAAAGGACTTGGCCAAGGTAACCTCTCTGGAAGAGAAGGGCGATGAACTCAAGCGTATCTTGATGAAGAAACTTGCTGATGCAAACTCTCTGATGCAGCGAGAGGACCTACTACGTCTCGTGCATTACAACGATAAGCTTGTGGACGGGGCTGAAATTGCCTGCTATCATCTCGCCGCCGTTATGGACAGCTGGGTTCCTAAAGGCGTACTGAAGAGGAAGTTGCACGAACTTGGCGGCCTAGTATTGTCGATAGTTACTGAGCAGAGGGAGGCAGTCAGATTCCTCTCGATCAACATGGAAACCTCCATGAAGAAAGCGGACGAGATTTGCAGGATTGAAAAACAGATTGACATCCTACAACGAGACATACTTCAACCACTCTACACGTCCGAAATCGGTCTGGCAAAGATTCTCCGACTGAGAGACTTTGTGAATGTGATGGAGGAGATTGCTAACCTCAGCGAAGATGCGGCAATCACAATCCGTTCGTTGTCACTAAATCTGCATACATAGTCTGGCCGGTGCCTTGTTTGTCTAAGAAGATCGATGAGGTTGCTGTGGCTGACTTAGTCGGCGACAGGGCCATTGTTTGGGATTCCAAGCATGGAATGCAACTGTATGGTAATGGCTATTTCGGGCAACCAGTAGGAATAAGGAAGCCAAAGAGTGCGGAGTTTGAAACACCCCTCGAGCTGTCACTTCTAGAAGCGGCATACCTGACTAAAATCGGTATTCTTAGGGTCAATGTCGCAACCAAGAAGCGACCACTGACGACGGATGAGATTGTTGAAATTGGCAGTACCTTTGCTAACGATTTTCTTGATCGTTTCTTGGTGTACTCTCACCTTCGTGAACAGGGCTATATCATACGCCCCGGTTTGAAGTTTGGTACTGATTTCGCTGTCTATAGGAAAGGTCCTGGGAAGGATCACGCCCCCTTCATGGTTCACGTAATTTCGAGCAGCAAAGGATTGATCCCTCTTGATATTGTCAGAGCAGGACGTCTGGCGACAAGCGTCAAGAAGAAATTCATAATCGCAACAATCAAAGAGAATGCAACAATCGCCTACTACTCCTTCGTTTGGCACCGTCCGTGAGCAAGCTGGAGCACTCGTGCCCAACCCTCGCTCCTCATACCTTCCCGTCCAAATGAGGAACACAAATAAGCACTGTCTGACACAATCTCATCTGACCCGCGAGGGAGAATCCTGATGGCAGACAAAGCTGAAAACGCGAAAGCCTTTGGCTTGCTTTTAGCTCAGGCGTGGGAGAATATACCCTCCTTCATCTGCAGCAACGATGATTACATGTATGTATTGTATCCCGTTGACGACACCATGGAGAAGTGGATTGAGGCGTCGATTACTTTTCCCGATGGCACTTTTGATCAACAAGAAATACCTCCAATTAGGGCTATCGCCCTTCTAGTCGAGGAGCTCAAGGTGTTGTCCAGCTACGGTGTTGAGTCATTGGTTTCATCAAAGGGCAAACTTGACGCGGCAGCAGGACGACTAGGAACCCTCACATGACATAGAGGTTTCTGCATCCGAACTGGGCTCTATGCTCTTGGTCCCAATTTCTGAACAAGGACGGTCAAGTCAAATGTCAGACACACTTGTTGTATGTTCTTCTTGCGGGGAAGAAGTGCCTGAAGGCAGGTTCTGCAAATCATGTGGCAGGCCACTTCATGAACATTCAGATTTGATTGATTTCGATGATGAAAAAGACGCTCCTCCTTTGATTGTTCCCATCTCCGATGAGCCTCTTAGGCTGCCTGAGTTTGGTGTTATAGTCAAGGGGATGGATGAGAAAGCATTGTGCAGTCTTCTGGCTCGGACTGAGATTTCCGTATTGGATATCGAGTTGGATAACCTAATAGAGGAGGTTCAGGCGACAAGACAAGCGTTACGTCTGGAACATGCAGACAAGGGCGCCCTCGCAGCCAGAGCGGAACACTTGCGCGAAACCCTAGAGAGAGCGAAGAAGCGCAGGAATGCGTTATTGGAAGTCAGGTGGAATCTGAAGATTGAGCAGATCATTGAGGAACTAGACAGTCTAGAGTCCAAAATATCAAAGCTCAAAGGGATGCGGTCTTCTGTGGACAAGGAAGTCTACCAAGAGCAGGGCGAACGCATCACCAAGAAGATCAAGGTTTTAAAGAAGGAGTTCGGTCCCGCAAAAAAAGAAGCACGTGGTTGGTTCAAGCGAATGACAAAGGCGCAGAAGGAACTCCTGCGTGAGGGCAATCGGCTGGATGCGAAGCATAAGATTGGGGACCTCTCTGATCGTATCTACAGAGAATCCAGGTCAAAGGTTGATAGATCCCTTGTGATTCTTGAGGGTGGTTTAGAGATACTGGACGGAATAATGAAAACTGCCGAGAAAATGTAATTGGGTGATTCATATGACACAAGCAATTCTTCCGGATTGCACACCTTACTGCAAGAGTTTTAGATGCGGCCGGGACCCCCCAGCGATAGAGATATCGGTGAAGGAGGGCCGCAAGGTAGTGTGGTGTACATGGGTAAACGATGACTGTGATGGACCTTGGTGCAAGTTTGGCGCATGTGCAGAACGTAAGATGACGAGTAGTGGCAAGTGTAGCCGGGTGAAGAAGGAAGCCGCCAAAGCGAAGCCTGGCCATTTTGAAACGCCGGTGGATCCCGAGAGGGTACTAGACGAGAAATCTTACAAGCTCTTCAAGAAGACGCGCGGCACGGGTAATACATAACACCCATCCCATAGGTCTGCCCCACAATGTCTATAAGTGACACGAGAAGGTCAGCACTGTCAGGCACGGTGTACAGAAATGTTTGAAGAAATCAGACCCGAGATGAGAGCGCTGATCTACTTCATGATTGGGATGTCGCTCTTAGGAATCGGAATTCTTTTGGAACAAGCTGCTTTTGCACTAGGCTTCTTGGGTCCACCTTAGTTACCACCCAGGCGACCAGTAGAGTTGTTTTCATTGATGAATCTTGAAGAACTCGTTCGCTTCCTACTTAACTTCGAAGGGATATCACGGAAGTTCGTCCTCCCCAGTATCATTAACAAGCTCAGGCGGGACTCGTATGGCGGCGACATCTCTCACTCTCTGGGCGAGGATTCCGCTGCCATTGGGACCGACTGCGATGACTTTATTCTTCTAACAACAGATGCAATCGTTGAGGATCTCTGCATAAACAACCCTCATGCGGCTGGGTTCAACGTTGTGTTGGCAAATGTCATGGACATATACGCAGCAGGTGGGATCCCTAACTCCTTTGCTGTCGCACTCTCATACTCTGATTCTCACATTGGTGAAATGATGCTCCAAGGCTTGATAGATGCCTCACACTCATTCAGAGTCCCGATAGTAAGAGGGCATACGAATCCTGCTTCAACGTCAACCTATGTGGTTGGGTCCTCTACTGGGAGCGTTCTGAAGGAGGAACTGCTCACGGCAGGAGGTGCACTTCCTGGCGATTCGCTTATCCTCCTCTTTGACAAGGTCGGCAATAGAGGGCGTGCATATGAATTGGGTTGGGACTCGGTTACCGGTTGTGAGTCTTCAGTTATTGTAGAGCGACTATCTGTGATGAATGATTTAGCTCATAAACAGCTTCTCAACGCGTCGAAGGATGTTTCCGTCGCTGGGCTTGTCGGAACTGCCGGTATGCTTGTCGAATATTCCGGAATGGGTGGAGTGATTGACATTGATGCAGTAGAAACCTCGCGACCTAAGTCAATTCCGCTCACTGACTGGTTGCGGATGTACATCTCACTTGGCTTTCTTGTATCAGTTTCACATGCCAACATCAGTGCTGTGAGGAAAGTCGCAGAAGATCACGGGATGACGATGACTGAGGTTGGCGTGGTTGATAACTCAACATCTTTGAGATTGAGAAGAGGTTCGGAGGAAGTGATTATGTTCGACTTCTCAAAGGGACCGATTCTTACGCCTCGTGGTTAGCGTGTTGACTACGTTGCCGTCATAGTTATAATGGTGCCAGACTGGTTCATCAATTGAAGTGACAGCCTTGGATAAATCGGGTAAGAAGACCTGCAGCATAGTGGGATGCAATAAGGATTCAAAGAGGGCATTCGCTACTACTCGGATTGCTGAGAGCGTCGCGAGCACGGGTCTAAAAGTGAAAGACACGCGGTCCCGGAAGACTTACCTGTGTCAGGACCACTGGAAGATAGTAAAGAAGGCTTTCAAGAAGGATACCAAGGCTGAACGCATGCGTTGGGGGCATTAAAGCAAATAGACCCCTCTCGATTTCGCTACACCCTTGGGAACTCTTGAGATGGGAGGATGGGCCGGGTGGACAAAGATGCTGGCAGGGTTGAGAACCTAAAGCCAAATTACAAGCTGTGGCTTGAACAGGATGGCCAGTATGTGTTTGGACTGGGCGCCTATAACATTTTGAAGAGCATCCACGAAGCGGGAACCATCACTGAGGGGGCCAAGGCTTTGAGTATGTCTTATCGATATGCTTGGGGTGTGATCAAGAAAATCGAAATCACACTTGGTGTCAAATTGCTTGAAACTTACAAGGGGGGCAACGTTGGCGGTGGGGGCGCTAGAGTCACCGAACATGGGTTGAAGCTCATGAAGATGTTCGATGGTGCTAGGACTGCTGTAGACAAAGCATTCAGGAAAAGCCCCTAGGAATATCTACGCGAATCTGAACACGATGGCATTGTTCGGACAGTGGCTCTTGCACTCAAGACACATTATGCAGTCTGCAGAATGCATGTGCTGATATGGGAATTTCCGTATTCGGATATTCATCGGGCAAACAACTTCACACACATTGCAAGTGTCCGGTGTGCATAACGCAGGATTCCTACCGATTCCTATCAATGCGTCTCGCGAGAATATACCATAGAACCAACCTGCCGGGCAGAGCCATCTGCAGAACCATCTTGGGAACCAGATTGCCACAATCGCGACAAGAACTGCGAATATGAGTTGCAACCAGAACACAAGACCCCAAGTCTGTAGAATCCACAAGCTGTCAAATCCTGTAGGCCATATCTGCTCCGAAGCAAGTACAAAGATAATGTATGCGGGGTTAAAGGGATCAAAGGGCGCAATGGCAAGAGGACCCAGTAATTCAACGAGAGCATCTGCTGTGCCCAACGCACGACTTATGCCCACCCACAAAGCCAGAAACACCACAAAGAAGAAGACATACGCCTTCAACTTGCGCAGTTCGCTTTCTGTTCCAGGAGCGGGACGAATCTTGCTTCTGTTTGGAAGGGTAGCAAAATCTTGGATTGTACCAATGGGACAAATCCATCCGCATGCAGACCTGCCCAGAATCACTAGGATAATGAGCATCGCACCCAGCGTGAAGAATGGAAATGATGCACTAGTGAACTCCCTTAGCATTGTGTCGAAGGATCCAGCCATCACAGCAAAAGGCGCCTCCAAGGGCGCGATGATTGGCAATGTTGGAAGGTACTCCGCCACGGAAGTCCAAAAGTCGGTAAGCCAGTCTAGACCCCACCAAGCGGCGAAGATGTAGCCATTGATGGCAACAAAGAACAGTATCTGAACTACTCGGCGTAGCATTCTCACATTGAATATCAGTCCAAGCGGATTCGACAGAGTTGACCTTTTGAATCTCGAAGGCGCTTCGCTCTTCTCTTCTTTAGTAGCGATGTCTTCTGGTTCGGCCTCTTCTTCTACTTCATTTGCGTCTTCAGGCCTTTTGACATCCTCTGCCATAGAATTCAATCCTTGCCCTTGGCGTCGTGGCCGCGAAGACCTTGACCAACATTAAAAACGTTGCGTTGAGCCGGGGGCCTTCATTCGGTGAGGTGGCTCCTACAACTCGGTAAAAATCAACTCGATGATGCCTGCAACCATTGCAATGTGCATCAGATGTGGTCCTGATCTACTGGGAGATTGCAAGGAGATTGGATGGCTGTAGCCCTCTTCCCACGTAGTAATCAGTCCCCCTGAGCTTTGAAATGATACAGTGAGAGTTGACCCCTCTGCAGAAACAGTCACACCGGTGGGGATATTGATCTCAATGATAGTGTTGTTTGCTCCCGTGTCCACAAGCTGGGTCTCGTTATGAACTCGTTCTGAGAAATTCTGTGCTAACTCGAGCTGGGTGGCGTTTCCCAACGTGTCGACTGCGAACAGCAGAATCGGGATTCCAACAAGCACAACTGTCGTGAGGCCGATGGCAATCAACATCAGCTTCTCTAGAGACCGTGACACCATAACTAGTTGTTATGCGGGCCTCCCAATAAACTGCTCTAAGCTGAATAGTCATGACCAAGGTTTTAACACCGCTCACGCACATTGCTTGGATGAATAGAAATGGAGCAGCTGATTCCTGTCCATGTAGGCCTGCTTGGTCACATCGACCATGGCAAGACTGAGCTAGCTAGAGCTTTGAGCGAAAAGGTCTCCACAGCTGGCTTGGACGGCCATCCGCAGGCCAAGAGCCGAGGCATTACGATAGATCTTGGCTTCTCAATGTTCGTGTTGGACAATTATCTTGTTACGCTCGTTGACGCTCCCGGTCATGCAGATCTCATTAGGAGCGTTGTATCCGGGACGAACATAATTGACGCTGCAATCCTGACAGTCGCTGCCAACGAAGGACCCATGGTGCAAACAGGAGAGCACATTGTGGTTCTCCAGTCCATGGGAATTGACACTGTAATTGTTGCGATAACCAAGGTCGACTTGGTCGATAGCGAAGTGCTCGCCAAGGTCATTGAGAGGACAAAAAGTGCATTGAGCGATTCAGGAGTGTCGACTGACTATTTCATCCCGATTTCCGCTACTACTGGCTTAGGCATTGAACAGCTCAAGGATGCACTGGCTGCAATCCTAGAGCCTCGACAGCGTGACGTGAAAGGTTCCTTACTGATGCCGATAGACCATGCGTTTCCAATCAAGGGCCATGGCACAGTTCTTACTGGCACGATTCTACGTGGTCAGGTTTCAGTTGGAGACACTATACAGGTGATGCCTCAAGGTTCAATGGCTAAAATCAGATCCCTGCAAACATACGGCGACGAGCGTAGAACTGCGAAGGCAGGCGACAGAGTGGGCGCCAATATCCCCGACTTGGATGACAAGATGATTAGTCGCGGTGATTATGTGTGCACTCCAGGCTCCATGACAAAGACAACAGGGATCATTGCCCGTATTCGTATCAACCCGCTGTATCGTGGCAGAGTGACAAGCAGAATGGTGCTTAACGCCACGGTGGGTATGCCGAATGTGATATCAGAGATTATTCCATTTGAGACCGAGAATGATATCCGCATCGCCGTTTCAGACATTGGAAATGATGAGTTTGACGCGGCCATTTTGTTCAAGAGGATAATTGGCACAGAACTTGGACTCCGGCTTCTTCTAATGCGCACTGATCTGCCTCCTACAGTCATGCGGATAATCGGCGCAGGCGAAGTCACGGATATTCCTACGGAAATTCGCTTGTTTAAGAAGAAGGTCCGGGTTGGCAGGGTGTCCCGAATTCGTGAGGCCGACGTGCTGGTCGAGGGGCTTGCCTCCAAGAAGGAGATTGCTGACTCACTCAAGGGTGTTTTTATCAAGACACGGAATGATGTGAAAGGAGTGATTGAACAGCCCTTTGGCACACGTGGAGTAGTGTCAGCTACATTTGATAACCCCGTGGAAGAAGGTGAAGATATCATCTATGAGCGGCTGGGTAAAGAGGAGGTATATCGATTTGGACAATGATATCGAAAAACGGTTGACTGACCTTATACCTGAAAACATGGCCCGTCGCGGCCGCATCACGATTGACGCATTATTGGCTCCAGTGAAGGACATTCTAAACAGACAGAGATTCCCTGACAGGCCTCTCACGGAACGTCAGGTGGAGCTGATGTTTACACTCCTCTCTTCAATGGATACCGATAAGGATCCCGCAGCTGCCCGGGTTGGCGAAAGAGAAGGTCGAACTATCTCGCCTCTTCTTGATCGTCTATCTGCTGGTTTCAACCACGGAATTGGCCGAAGCGGCCACCTCATGGCGCCGCAACCAAAGGCTGCAGGTGCCTCTCTGATGCAGCAGGTGACAAATCATGTTGCCCTTGATGCTATTCGACGGTTAGGCCTTGAGAACGTCCGGGCAGGATTAGTTACCCCCTTGTCAACTGGAATGAGCATTGCTCTGATACTTGGCGCATTGCGTCGCACCTTGGGCATCAAAGAAGTTCTCTATCCGCGTATTGATCATGCATCTCCTCGTCGGGCGATTTCATTCGCTGGTCTTCAGGAAATTCGCGTTTCCACGATTCTTGAAGGAGATGCAGTGCGGGTTGATCTTGCAGAGCTTGAAAGCCGTCTGTCAAAGAGAAATGAAGCAGCTGTACTTGCCACAACCACGTTCTTTCCCCCTCGCGAGTCGGACCCGGTGAAAGATATCGCCAAGCTGTGCGCTGAGAGTGGTGCTCCCTTAGTAATCAATAACGCCTATGGGGTTCAATCGGAAGCCATCATGCATAGTATTCGATCTGCAATAGATGCGGGACGAGTTGATGCAGTGGTTCAGAGCAGCGACAAGAATTTTCTCACTCCTGTCGGAGGATCCATTATTGTTTCACCAGACAAGGAGATTATCGATAGTACTGCTGAAACATATGCAGGCAGAGCCACTGCAGCGCCGGTTGTTCAGACCCTTGCAGCATTGTTACTGACTGGCCACGAGGAGTATACACGACTTCAAGCTGAGCAGATTGAAAACCTCACTTACTTGAGGGAACAACTGAGCTCCGTTGCTGACTCAATAGGACAAAGACTGTTGGAGGTCGAGAACCACGTGGCATGTGCTATGACTCTGAATGGTCTGAATGCAAGAGAGATAGGTGCTCGGCTCTACAACTTGAGAGTGACAGGGCCGCGCGTTGTGGAAAAGGGAGAAGAGGGGTCTTCCGTTGATAACTATCCCCACGACTACATCGTGATGAACGCAGCGATAGGAGCGAAGAGAGAACATATAGAGCAAGCTGCAGTGAAGCTTCATAAGGCGGCCAGTAAGTAGTCCAGACAGCTTGAACGGAGGGCCAAAAGCTTGAATGAGCTTGAAGGCAATGTGAAGGTTTCACGCACACACGAATACGAGAAGACTGACCCGGTCACAGTTTTCAAACTTGCATGGTATGCAATAGCATCAAAGCCAGGTGTCTTGCTGGCTGATCACAGCGAGGCCGAGAGTCAATCATTCAAAGGTGAAGCAATGTTCACCGCGAAGATTGACCAGAAGCCCATCAAAATAAAGGTCGATGTCGACGAGGAACAAGGTTCTGTTGAGATGACTGGATGGGGCGAAGATGAAGTTGCCCTCGGCACCTATCTGGATGGTGCAATGGATGCCCTGAAAAAGTCCAGCGACAAGTATCTCAGTCTTGCAGATGAAGAAAAACAAAAGATCCGAAGAGCACTCATTGCAAAGACGTGCTGGGATCGGATTATCCACAAGATACTCAACAAGGCTCCACTCAGCGACATCTATTTCCAGCTGGCACATGGCAGAGAGATGATGATCAAGGCGACTGAAGGTGATGAACTCAACCCAATCACACTCACCACGAGTGGATGGTTATCACGGATAGAGCCACTGCCTAAGGACGAGGCACCTCCTGCGGGTCTTGCTACGGAACTGGCAAAGAAATGCATCGAGTGGAAGAGGGGCACACAGGAAGTCATTCAGAACTTTCTCTAAATGCAGTGTCGATTACGTACGTCGGATTGATTTTAACATACACAATGCATTATCAACTGCAGTAACAACATCCGCACTCTACGCAATCATTCGATGTAGACTCAAAGTGAAATTGGCATTAGTCCCGAAAGGTTTCAGTGATATGGGCCTTCGTGAAGAACGCGGGCCTAGCTGTGCTTCTTATGTAACGTGATAGATCCCCCTGCGTGGGGGAATGCTTCAACCTCAATAAGGAATGGGTTCCGCGATTCACCGACCTTTGTCCACATGACCTGATCGCGACGATAGTATCTGTAATCTGCGCCATTATGTCGAATCTCAATCATTGATGTGGGAGGAAGATCGCTAAGGGATGCAATCTCCAACTTTTCTCCGGCTCTGGTCTGCTTGGGCTGAGAAAGGAAGACTGGAAAGATTTCATCATTGATAGGTACAAGCAATGCCACATGCGGACGGTCTACGCAGTCCCAGAGTTTCGGAACTGGGGGTGTCCTGCACGAGAATGCTCCATATGATGAGCTTAGAGCTTGGAAGATACCTGCATCAATCACGTGACTCTGGTCTCCATCGAGTTCCTTGCATGACCCATTCCTAGAGTAAGGAATTACTGTGATATATTAATAATAGATAGCATATAACTATTTATAGTAATTGGTTTGTCATCTCCACGCAATGGCACACACCTTGGATGCCCATGAACTCCCTTTCCCCGCACGATATCTCTGAGAAATAAGAACCAGGCACATACAACTTCGCATCACAGTATGCTACCCTCAGATTTAAGTCGCAATCACGATATTCTGCATTTGGCCCCCTACAGAGCTGGTGGTCTGGTTCCGTGGGCTTCAAACCCATGATCGTGCAAGCGATAAGAGTTCGATTCTCTTAGGAGGCCGCCATAGCCGTTTTCCACAAATCTCTCTCTTCTCATAGCAGAGCTTGCAGTTCCTTCAGAATAACATCTCTCGCCATCTTGGGACTAATCTTATCGTAGGCTGCACGTTTGAGAACTCTTAGTCGGATGATGGATACTTCTCGGTTTCCACGTAACTCGGGGTGATTCTGAAGAAATCCTGATACCGTGTTTCTAGTGGCAAGGTCCAGCTTTTCGAATTCATTATCACCTGCAAGAGTTGACTTCGGTTGCCTGATGACTTCGAGTGAGCGAATGGTATTCACAATTTCGCTGACAGTAGAATCAAGATCAGGAGTGGACATATCCACTTCAGCAAGGGGGCAATCCCACAGGTATCGAGCCCCGGGTCTGTCGAATCTTTCACTGATTCGTTGGATGACATGATCCGGAATCCTTGTGCCGGGTCTCTCTCTATTCCACTTGAGTGCCTCTTCAAGGGGCGTTGTCACATGGATTATCCCAAATGCACACTTCGCGTCAATAGCGATCTCTAGAAGCTCATGCCGCATGCTATTGTAGTAATTTGTATCGTCGTGAATCACACTCTTTCCTTTGCTAACGAGCGTTTCCACTCTTGCTAATGCAGCCTGACGTACCTCACCCTCCTTCTCCGGCACGAAATCTGAGTAGTAGGTATCATCTCGCCATTCATCAGTTCTGACAACCTCAACTTCAGGCCCTTTCGAATGAACTGCTAATCTAATTGCATCTGCCAGAGATGATTTTCCAGATGCTGGTAGCCCACAAAGGGCTAGTATGAACTGATTCATTGGCAATCTGCCACGTCAAGAAATCGCTTTCAAATGAACTTAGCGAAATACAAAGAAATGAAGAGTGATTGGGGAATTTCCCAACCACTATGGTTTGATTGTGATTTGGAGGTTAATAGCGAGATCCTTGTAGCGGTTTCTCACCGTGACTTCTGTCACGTTGGATGCCTCTGCAATCTCACGCTGCGTGCGTCTGTCATTCTCGATGATACCAGCAATGTACAACGCTGCAGCCGCCAGACCACCCGGATCCTTGCCTGCGGTGAGGCCTCTAGCCCTCGCATTGTTGATTATACCTATTGCAGTCTGGACTGTCTTGCCCTCCAATGCTAGGTCTGAGGATATTCTAGGCATTAGGTCGTTTGCAGATGCTAGGGGAACCTTCAATTTGACGTTGCGTAGGATAAGCCTTACGCACTGGCCAAGCTCCTTCCTGTTGATTCTCGCCTCAGTCACTACCTCATCCAACTGGCGCGGAATCTTGTGAATTCTGCACGAGAGGTAAATCGATGCCGCAACCATTCCCTCAATGCTCCTACCTCTGACCAACCGTGTGTTCAGGGCTTTCCGGTAAACGAGGGCCGCTGTTTCCTTGGTTTCATGAGGAACGCCCAGTTGGGATGTAAGGCGATCCATCTCACTCATTGCGATGCTGAGATTCCTGTGTTGAGAGCTGTGCACCATGGTCCGAATTTGCCACTTGCGCATTCGATAGATTGCTGCACGCTGGCTAGCTGCAATTGAGCGTCCGCTGGCATCTCTATCGCTCCAACCAATGGTCGTTGCAAGACCCTTGTCTGCCATCGTTAGTGTCATTGGTGAACCTGTTCTGGCTCGAGCATTTCTCTCTTCAGCAGTGAATGCTCTCCATTCGGGACCAGTATCTACATGCCTATCACTGATCACACACCCGCACGACGTGCAGGTTTTCTCACCCCGGCTGCTGTCTTGGTAAAACTCGTTGCCACCACAGATGGTGCAAACTCTCATACCTGTTTTTCTATCTATAGCACGGACTGGTTTCGCCATGTATGTTCACCTATTCGTCTTCCTCTCTGGATGTGGTCCCACAAAAGGGCCTACAATCAGCGATTAAAACTGCACTCCGAGAAGAAGCGCCTCGCGAATCGCAGGACTTTCTGTATATAAGTGTAAGCATCGGTCCTCTGATGTACTAGCCTTGTCGCTTATTCTTTCAGAGAAAAACACTATATCCTCACTATATACAAGGATTTGACACAAAATGCACCTATGCTCCGGGATTAGAACACCAACGTGGGAGTCCTGAACACGACCCCGATGGACGGAACCGACCCGTTCTTATTCGGGTAGAGGTTTGTACTACCATGCCAAAGGCGAAGGTCAATAACACAGAGATTGAGTATGAAACAATCGGGGACCCCATCTCGAAACCGCTGCTATTGATAGCGGGACTGGGAAGTCAGATGCTTGCTTGGTCGGATGAGTTGTGCGAAAGTCTTGCAAATCGCGGTTTCTTTGTCATCAGATTCGACAACCGAGATGTGGGCTTGTCAACGAAATTTGAAGATGCAGGTTTGCCGGATTTTGTGAAGATTAATGATGCCTATGCTCGTGGAGAAAAACCCGATGTACCATACACTTTAGAGGACATGGCCGGTGATGCCGTTGGTGTCTTGGATGCTCTGAATATAGATAAGGCACACGTCTGCGGTGCTTCCATGGGTGGAATGATCGCACAGGTTCTAGCATATAGACATCCATCTCGGGTGCAATCTCTCACGTTAATCATGAGCACGACTGGAAATCCCGACCTACCACAAGGGAAGCCAGAAATCATGGCGCAATTCTTTGCACCCGTTCCTTCCGAACGCGAGGCATTTATTGAAGAAACGGTCCGGCGAGGTCGTCTCATACACGGCACTTTTGCTTATGATGAGGATCAATCAAAAGAGTATAGAGCAAAAGAGTACGACCGCAGTTATTATCCCGAAGGGACAATACGCCAATTAGCAGCAATGGCTGTTCCCGGTAATCTGAAACCCGAACTTGCTGCAATACGAGCGCCTACGCTTGTTATCCATGGGAGGGAAGATCCATTTTACCCTGTTGAAGCAGGTAACGACATCGCAACAGCGATACCCGGAGCGGAATTATTGATTTTGGATGGAATGGGACATAGTTTTCCTCATGAAGTCATGCCACGTATTGTAACCGCACTAGTTGAGAATAGCAACAAGAATGGCAATTAGAAAGTACACTAATCATATACAAAGAGTTAGTCAAACTATAACAAACCTACAGACTTTCAATCTGTAATCTGTGCTCATTTCAGGTGATAATAGCGTAGTTCAATAGATATTAAGTAAAACAGCCTTGCAAACCTACCCAAACCAACTGGGAGGTCTTTGGATGAATACACGCTCTGATTCCAGTCGATTCAGTATCATTACCAATCCGACCGATGATGAGGTGAAAGAATTCCAGAAAGGATTAGACGCCTATAATATGGGACGGACTAATGGAGAGTTCAATAGTCCTAAAGACTGGATTAGTCTAGTTCTCAAAGACGATGAGGGTAATATCGTAGGAGGGATTACGACTAGTACGATATTCTGGGCCCAGTATCTTGAGGTTCTCTGGGTAAATGATAAATATCGAGGACTTGGTTATGGAAGAGACCTCGTTCTTGAAGCAGAGAGATTAGCGAAGAAAAACGGATGCATAACCTCACACACGTATACGTTTTCGTGGCAAGCACCTGATTTCTATCAAGCAGTTGGGTACAAGCTCATAGCTACCTATGAAGGATACATCGATGGCATTACAGAACTTATCCTTATGAAACGACTAGATACGATTGATAATGTATCAACCCAGAAGGTAGATTCCACTCGATTTGCTATCTCTGAAGATTCGACTGAGGAATCACTGAGCATTGTCCGCAAAGGGCTCGGAAGTAATTTTGACCAGCACGTTAGTGATTCGCTTAAGGAACATCCCCAAATCAGATACAAATTGGTCATTAAGAACGATGATGAGCAAGTGATTGGAGGACTGTGTGGTTATACTATCCTTGGGACCATGAATATAGAAGGACTCTGGGTTGATGAGAGATATCGTGGTCAAGGTTATGGAACGGATCTCTTAATGCATGCAGAAAAACTTGCTAAAGAGAAAGGTTGTATTGCGGGCCAGATAGCGTGCTTTTCATTTCAGGAACTTGATTTCTTGAAGAAACATGGATACAATACACACGGAGTTTCAGATGGGTATCCAGATGAAGTTAAGGAGTACTATCTCATCAAGAAGTTTTAGAGAAGGCTAGGTGGACATCCACAGAGAACTTCGCGAGTGCCCACCTGTTGTCAAATGTTTAGTTTGCTTGACTAAGCTAGGCAAGCAATTTCAGTCACGACAGCTTCTGGTATGATGTGGATGTTTCCGTAGTATGTGTGGTTGGTTTCAGAAACCTCTGTCTTGGCACGTGCGATTTTAATGAGGCCATTGCTCTTTCCTAGCAGGTAGCCAGCTATATACTGCAATGGCACTTGCTGCTTGTTGGCTTCTTCCTTGCTCATTGAGCAACACTCGACACCTGGACTCATGAAGGTCACCTCAACCATCTCATGCTCACCGCAGTTGTCCACGCGGTTGAGATGCTTGGTTCTCTCCTTGATCTGGTTCTTCCCTTGAATTCTGTGTACTTCATTCGCAGCGTAATGGAAAGGCTCACCCTTGAGTCTATGGATTGACGGCACAACATACATGGTTGTATCATTCAATGCTTCCACACTATCATCACCACTATCCACGTAGGTCTTGTCCGAACTCTCGCCGACCAAGTACCGCACATGGTAGTGCTTGGCATCTACATTCTTGAACTCGTCAGCCTTGTCATCCTTGATGCTAACGGATGTGTTTGCCCATAGTTCGACGGGCACAAATGGGTTTACTGTATTGTCTTTCATTGATAATCACCGCTTAACGATGGTTAATACTGCATGTACTTAACGATGGTTATTTATAAGCTTTACGTTATAAACGCAACAGCACAAGTGGTGACGTCTATGTTCGAGCATCTAGCTATTGTTGCATCTGTCACAATCTTTGGCATTCAGCACAGCGGCATCTCGGCTCTCCGAGTGAAGCACTGGATCATTGACAGATGGGGGCAGAAAGGTTACTCTAGGATTTTCAATGTCACCTCCGTTCTAGCTCTAATCCCGGCTTCCTTGTCTCTCAACTACTGGGACTGGCTCTACTTTCTTCAATCTCCTGAACTAGTCAATCCTCTTCTCTTCCTTTCAGGAGTAATTCTTCTGGCGCTTGGCGTTGTGGTTGCCATATTGGCATCAAGGTCAATCTCAGTGAGCACAGTTGCAGATATGCGAACTGACCGCAAGCCAGCTCTTGTGACCGGCGGACTCTATGCTCGAACGAGACATCCCCTCTACCTCGCGACTATCTTGTTCTTGTTGTCATTAGTCGCTTTCTACCCGTTCTCCAACATACTAACGTTCTCATTGGCTTTCGTTGTCTATGTAGTCATAGGTGGATATCTCGAAGAGCGCAAGCTTGTTATTCAATATGGGACAGAGTATCTTACCTACCGTAAGACGACTGGTTTCCTATTGCCACGACTAAGTTCTCGGAATGACTGAACCGGTAATCGTGGTCATTTGAGCATTGATTCCAGCTTAGAAAGATGTCTGGCTCTCTTAACTGCCTTGGGTGAAACTTGGTGCACCTTACCCTTTTCAACAACGAAATGGGCCGTTTCGATGTCCGGCGTAAAGTGACTCTTCAAGTCCTCTACGACGAAATGAAGCTGTACGCAATGTGGGCTGCCATCCACAGTCAAGACTGTGACCTTATTCATTTTTGAGTATCTGATGATTGAGCCTATTTTGAAGCCCGCGTGGTTAACGTGCATCTCTTCCAAGCAAACGTGCAAGACTGCCTGACCCCCATCCTTCTCTCTGTACTCCTCAACTATACTTGGGAATCGACTATTCATGCAGCTGCCAACCAACAATAGCTGCCCTTTTTCTCTCAGCCTTCGATCGCCCACGTTTATGCTCATTAGGTTCTCATCGCAGTGGCATCCGCACAAGCCTACCATTTCCTCCTGATGGGTTTAGGCCTGTCCTCTTCATGCTCTTTTTCTATCCATTGATCAACGAGTGGTGGCGCAATTCGTGCAATGAGGTCTCCTTCGAAGACGTAGTTCATCTTGCTCACTGAGATGATGGTCCCCTCATGTGGTGACAGAACAGGATCCTTGTCCTGAACTTGACCTATCGCCTCGTCACGTCTAACATCTTCGCCCGGATTAACAATGGGAACGAAGAAGCCCTCTGTGTCAACATTGATGTGCTGAACTCTTCCAGCAAGAGTGTTTGAAACATCTATGCTCTCTCCGGAGAGTATACCCTTGATTCGTAGGAAGTTGAGAATAGCTTCTCTCACCTGAACCGCAGCCTGCGGTTCGACTTGGCTCCTCTCCCCTCTCATCTCAATTGTCACGACAGGTATTCCCTCGTGTGCCACTTCGGTGGTAAGCGCGCCTCTCTGACCTGAGCTCTGAACAACTAGCGGCAGCCCGATTTGGGATGCAAGGTTTCGCACGTGGATGTACTTTCGGTGCATGGCCTCAATGTGACTTACGCAGGATTGATGCCCTGTCCGCAAGTGAATGACATAATCTGCTTGTGAGGCTTTTCTCCATATTTCCCATGCTATTCTATCACTGACTGTTCCATGCTCGCTACCTGGGAACAGCGTATCAAGATCCTTTGAATCAAGTGGGGAGACCCTTGTGCCAAGCCTGAATGCAAGTGGATTCGCAACTGGGAGTAGTGTCACCGATCCGTTCACCCTGCCCAGACTCTCGAGATGTTTCATCAGCAGGTAGCTCGAGTATACACAAGTAGCTGATAGGCCGTCCATTGCTGACACTATCAGTACGTTTGGTCGTTCTGTGCCGTATGTATAGAGCCCAAGGGCAGTGCCTGTCTTAGGGTCTATATCAACCGCATCAACTATTGCCTTCACCATTGAGAGGCCTTCTACGGGCTTATGAAATCGACATCTCGCAGAAGGATAAGAAAACGAGTAACACAGATTCTCACGTGGTATCAGTTCTCAAACCAAGATGTATCACAGTTGAACAAGAAGATATCAGTACGAAATTCTTTGGCGGCAAATCTGTCATGGCGACTTAGAGCGTAGCGAGTACGTCTTCTAAGGTGCGGGATGTCGAAGAGGTCTGGATGTCCGCATTTGTCCGGATTACCAATCCATACCACTGGCACTCCGCTCTCCACGATGTCGATGGCAGTCATAGACCACTGTGGCTCCCAACAGACTATCACAAGAGAGGGGTTATGGTGGCCGATAGCCTTCAGAGCATCTATTTTCTCGATATGCTTTGGATATGCAATGTCGTAGCGATCTGATTTGGCATCTGTAACGATTATCTTTCTCTCAATCCATTGGGTCAAAAAGTAAGAGAGTCGACCATCTCCGCTCATTACCTCTAGTATGGGGCCCTTGTTGCCAGTTTCTTTCAGGACTATGTTCATCACGTGCACGAGCTCACGCACGAATTCCTCATTGAATATCTGGAATAGCCATCGTCCGCCAGCGTTTGAGCCGCTGCAGTATTCCCTCACGTTGAATTCCCTTTCAACAGTTTCAAGCAGCTCAAGGGCACGAGAGTAGGGGATCAGCTCACTATGAACATCCACGAACTCCCCGTTAGAGGCTCTTGTCCAATCATCTGTTGGGCGCATCTTGTGCATCTGTCCCCTTTGTGCTGAATTTCTATTGGAGAACTAGACACGATTCAAAAGAGTATCTGTGTTACTGTGGACTTCGGCCCGTATTAGACAACAATTCTTATCGGCCCTGTTGAAAAAGTCACCTCCCGGCACACTCCAAGAAGTTGAGGCGTTCGATGTTGTGCAACACCACCTTGATCAGCAGCTCTCTTCGCCGCTCCATCCAACCCCTCGAACTCAGACTTCCTCCGTATCTCAGCTTCATCATGCCGAACACGGTTTCCACAAGGCTCCTTCTCCCGTACTGATGAGCTCTCTTCCACTCCTCAGGGTCTGCTCGATACTCCCTCATCAACCTCCCATATGCCCAGTGACTCTTTGAGTTGATGCTCGAAGTGCTCTTTGGCTCGATGGCGGGATATGCACCGATATCAGCTATGAACTGGACATTCCTCCTTGAGATGTATGCCTTGTCACCATAGACGGTCTCAAGACTACTCTTTGAGACCCTCCTGACCAGTGGGACCATGAACATTGGATCACCTCCCGGCTTACCTCTGACCCGAGTCGCATGGATCAACAGGGTGTCAGTGTCCACTGCGTTGTGAAGTGCATGGAAACGCCTTCTACGGCTCTTCCTCAACCTCACAGAGAACCACTCTCCCCCAGTGGAGTGTGAGAACCCGGAGGAGTCCACGGCAATGTTCTCTGGAGGAGGTCTCTTCCGGGCAAGAAGTTCGTACATTCGATGAAGGAGTCCTGTGTCGACACGGGTCAGTGCCTTCTGAAGCAGGGAGTAGCTGGGAGCTCTCTCAAGGCCAAGATGGCTCAACAAGTGGGGGTTGAAGTTGACATGGGCTACGAAGTCACGGTAGCTGAGTCCGAGGTCGAACTTGAGTCCGAGAAGAACAAAGAGAGTGGGGAGCGGGAACTCGACAGGTCGACCGTGTCTGGATCTGGTGTCGGGGATGGTATTGCAAAGGCTGATAAGTTCGTTGAGCAGAAAGTGATAACGGCGAGCCTTGGCCGCATCATGTGATGCATGGTAGGACATGAATCATGTGACGTTGCTGACTCGCCTCTGAATTCTTGTATTATTCAACAGGGCCATTCTTATCCAAAAGTCTAATAGGGAGTTTCCTGAATCAGGAGTCTAGGTGAGCTAGAATGAGGTATTGTGTTCTCTAAACGTGAAAAATCCTTCACACACATACCCAAACAGGCTCACAAGCATTGACTACTGAGGATAGTGAGTTCCATGGACTACGATTCCAGAAAAATCGAGAAGAAATGGCAGAAGCGTTGGACGAAAGACGGGGTGTTTGAAGCAGACCCTGACCCTTCCCGACCTAAATTCTTCCTTACATGCCCCTATCCATACGTCAATGGTGCTCTGCACATTGGCCACGGTCGAACCTACACAGTGGCTGACCTGATTGCCAGATACAACCGTATGCGCGGCTTCAACGTGCTGTTCCCAATGGCATCTCACATGACGGGCACGCCCATACAAGGGATGGTAGATAGAATCAAGTCTGGTGACCAAGTCGCAATGGAGCAATACAAGAGAGACCTTCGTTTGTATTTGGAAACAGAGGAGGAGGTCGAGGCGCAACTGGCGAAGTTCATCGACCCATGGGTCACAGCCAGATTCTTTGCGAAGGCTATTCGCCAGGACTTTGATGCTTTGGGCTACAGCATCGACTGGCGAAGGAAATTCGCCACTGGTGATAAGACCTACAACCAGTTTGTCACCTGGCAATATCACAAGTTCATGGACAAAGGCTACATCAAGCAGGGTGACTATCCGCTACTGTACTGCCCCAATGATGGTAACCCCGTTGGGGAGGATGACCTACTAGAGGGTGCGACAGCCAAGGTCAAGGAGTTCACTGCCATTAAGTTCGACTTCGAGGATGGATATCTGGTTGCTGCGACGCTCCGCCCGGAAACAATCTTCGGTGTCACAAACATGTGGATTCATCCAACTGAAGAGTACGTGTGGGCACTAGTCAACGGTGAGAAGTGGGTGGTTTCAAAGAAGGCTGTTAAGAAACTGAAGCTGCAGGCTAAGGAGGTGGAGGTTCTAGAAACCTTCCCCGGCTCGAAGATCATTGGCAAGAGCTTCCAAGCGGTTCATGATGGCCATGATATTCCAATCTTTCCTGCTGAGTTCGTAGACCCGAATAACGCTACGGGCGTTGTGTATTCCGTGCCGGGACATGCTCCATTCGACTACATTGCATTGCGCGACCTGTGGGAAGATCCCTCTCCGTTGAAACCGTATGGCATATCAGCTGAAGAAGTTCGTGCGATAGAAATCATCAGCATGATTGAAATGAAGGGCTACAGCGAGTTTCCTGCGAAGGATGCAGTCGAGTCCAGAAACATCAAGTCACAAGCTCAAGCGGAGGAACTGGAGGCCGCAACTCAGGAGATCTATAAAGCTGAGTTCTACGACGGGGTGATGAAGGACAACTGCATGCAGTTCTCCGGGCGAGAGATCAAAGATGTGAAGGAAGATGTGGTCAAATGGATGAAGTCGACGAACCACATTGATGTCTTCTACGAACCCGATGTTCGGCCTGTAGTCTGCAAGTGCGGAGCTGACGTACAGATTGGAGTCTTTGCTGGACAGTGGTTCTTGGACTATGAGAGCACTGGGTGGAAGGACGAGGCATGGAAGGCTCTCAACTCGATGGACATTGTTCCAGAAACATTCAGAAACCTATTCGAGGCGACATTTGACTGGTTGGCACAGAGACCATGTGCAAGGAAACGGGGCATCGGTACAAAGCTGCCATTCGATGAGGAGTGGATAATCGAGTCGCTGTCAGATTCCACTATCTACATGGCGTTCTACACAATCTCTCACAAGATTACCGGGAATAAGCTGAAGCCAGAACAGCTGACATTGAGTTTCTTTGACTATGTCTTCTTAGGAAAAGGCGGTATCAAGAAGACCGCGAAGGAAACCGGCATATCCGAAGATCTGTTGAAATCTATGCGTGACGAATTCGCTTACTGGTATCCCAATGATCAGAGACATACAGCTCCATCTCACATATCGAATCATCTGAGCTTTGCCATCTTCCATCATGTGGCCATATTCCCTGAGAAGCACTGGCTGAAGTGCATCAGCCTGAATGAGCACGTGAACCTGGAAGGCGCAAGGATGTCCAAGAGCAAGGGCAACGTCTTCCCTCTAGTGGAGATCCCTCAGAAGTACGGTGCTGATGTCTACAGAACATACGCGGTTTCTGCGGCTGAGCCCGGCAGTCTGATGGACTGGCGCGAGCGTGATGTTCCAGCTGTGAGGAATCGGCTGCAAAGCTTCATGGAGATAATGCAGAAACACTCCACGAAAGAACCGAGAGTCTATCTGAAGAAGGACAAGCCAGCTGCAATCACTCGTTGGCTACTATCAAAGGTGAACTCGATTATTGAGTCATGCACTCAGAATCTGGATAACTTCAGGCTACGTGATTACGCAATAGCTGTTACATCTGAAATGACACGAGCTGTAAACCACTACCTAAGACGGCCGGAGGTTCCCAAAGAGGAGCGTGAGGGAACATTGGCCTACGTATGTGATGTCTGGGTGCGGCTGGCGGCCCCTCTCATTCCTCACACCTGCGAGGAAGTCTGGTCCAAGATGGATCGAGATGGTTACATATCCTTAGCATCCTGGCCCAAACCAGACAAGAAACTGATTGACCCGTCCATTGAAGTGGCTCATCAAGTCGTCTTGTCCACTATGCGTGACGTGAGGGAAATCATGAAACTCCTGAAGGACACCAAGGCGAAGAAGGTACATGTCTATGTTGCGCCCGAATGGATGTTCCAAGCTCTGAATAGTGTCCGTGAGGCGGAGTTGCCAGTAATCGTGGGCACCATTATGAAACATCTAATGTCGAATCCCGACTTTAGGAAATATGGCAAGCAGGTGAAGAACATCGTTGATAGGGTTGCGAAGGAGAACGGCCTTTGGGACCACTCCTCAAGCGCTGCAGATGAGATTGCGGTCCTGCTGGGCTCGGCAAACTACATGAGCGAAGAGCTGGGGCTTGAAGTAGTCATACAAAACTCGGAGAGTCCCGAATGCGACCCTCAGAATAAAGCACGGTTCGCACTGCCAGGACGGACATCGCTCTTCTTGGAGTAGTCGATCTGTCAGGTCGTGTATCTTGCTACATTGTCCTTGAACCACTCTGGGACCTGGGCATCATCGACTCTATCAGATGAAGGCAAGTATGGTTTAATGTCAATAATGGGTGTTTTGTCAAAAGCGTCAATCTGGTCGATTCGGATTCGATGGTTTGTATCATTAATACCCCTGACAGCTACTATTGAGATACCAATAGGGGTGGGCCGGGCAGGGGATCTAGTTGCGAATACGCCTGACAGTTCAGCATTTGTCTTAGGAGGACGACCCCTCAGGTGAGAACGGTCTGCTGGATTGTCCCGTTCAGTAATCCACCAGAGCACGATGATGTGGGAGAACTTATCCAGCTGAAGTACAGCATCCCAATACTCCGGTTTGATTTCAAGATAGATTGAGTCGTCGTTCGTCTTCCTGACGGTTCCCACTACACTGGCACAGAGTTCCATATTGGACTTCACCTCGCTGCATGCAGGCGCACTCCCAGATGAATCAATTGGAATATCCCGGAATATTGATGATTCACAGATGCGAATCGGTGGGGTCCCAGTTCTTCTCAACGGAAACTAGCTAGACCAGCGGTCCTGCCTTCATCTTGAGTTTCTTGGCAGCTTCTTCCAAGGCATAGCCCTCAACAGACGGGGCGAGGCCTGTTTCTTCCAGTGGAATGACTAACCGCATTCCCCCTTTCTTTGAATAGGCACCAAGACCCACACTTGTGCCCACTTGGATAACCTTCTTCTTCCGGAAGACCCGCTGGACTTTGAGAAAACCATCAGTGCAGGCAAGCACGATTATAGCTGTGGCGTCATTGTAGATTTCCTTTGTCGCCTTATGCTTCGTACGTTCACGAATCAGGGGGGGTTGGCAGCTAACGCCGACGAGTTCCTGACGGATGACGTTGAATCCATCCTTTTCAAGAGCTTCAGCAAGGGCCTTGAGATTCTTGCGTCCGCCAAGGTCGCAGTATTTCGTGCAGTCATTGCATGACCACACAACGATTTTGTCGTCCTTGTCAAGCTTCTCTTTCAGCTGTTCATAGTCGAGGCTACGAAGCACTACAATCAAGATTCAACCCCCTCTGGTGTAACGACCTTCAACATTTCGTTCATGGCAGGCACTCCCAATGTTCTCACTCCTGCGACAACGGAGATTTTGGGGAATTTCCGCTTGATTACGCTCCAACCCGCCCAACAGCCCAGACAGAGTATCTTATCGACATCGCTGGCCGGTTTCGCATAGTCGTAGTAGTCGAAATTGCAGCCAATGGTAAGCACAATCTCCTCCGCAACCTCAATTCCAACATCTTGCACAAGCTTCTGACTAATCTCTTCCATCAGCTTTGCTCCGCCAGCTTCTTGCGATCGTGTGCAAGTATTGCAGGTAACAATCGAAACTCGTTCTCCCTTCTTGAATTGAGCCTTGATCTTCTCATAGGGAACCGCTTCAACAGCACAGACCAAATCTATCCCTCCTGGGGCAAGATGATTCTTCTTGCGTGCGTACCAGCGTTGTCAAGCCGCTTTGCAGTCGTTTCATGGTAGTCAGCTTCGAAGTCCGACAGCTCGCCAAAGACTAGCGCTTTTGAAGGGCAGACTTCCACACATGCGGGGTCTTTGCCAGCCTTCTGACGGTCGTAGCACATGTCGCATTTCATGGTCTTCCGCGTCTTCTCATTGTAGATTGGAACCCCCCATGGACAAATCAATTCGCATGCACGACAACCGATGCACTTCTCATCGTCAATTAGCACGATGCCATCTTCAATGTGGATTGCCTCAGTTGGACAGACCTTTTCGCAGGGAGCATCTTCACAATGTGCACAACGGAAAGGAACCGGAATTCCTTGGAATTCATCCACATAGCACAATGATTCTCCATTCTCTCGGATACAGGCTTCGATGCATTCCTCACAGCCTAGGCAGCGATTCATGACTAGAAAGACATTTCGTGGCATTTTGGCACATCCAAGTTTCTAGGATTTTCTCCCCGTCGCCAGTGCGGGTTGAGCAACCTCCGCAATGGCCTGAGCAATCTTCTCGCGCTTGCACGTTGGACAGGTGGTGTACGGTTCGAAGGGAAGACTGAGTCCATCAATCGCCTTAACCGCCTCTTTCTCCGCAAGACGCTTTTTGAGATCCTCACCAAACGGAATTGGACTGAAGGGCTCTCCACAGACGGAGCATTTCTGCAATTCGACTTCCAAGTCCCAGAGAGGTTCCTCCTTCATGTACGATAACAATTCAAACCCTGGCACAATCTCAATGGCCTCTTGTGGACAGGCTTTTTCACATTCCTTGCACACAAGGCACTCAGTGTGAAGAGTTCCGTACTTGCGCTTGTCTTCTACGTCTTCAATGGAAATGACATCTTCAGGGCACACGCTATAGCACGCATAACATCCGATGCATTTGTCCGGGTCCCTCTTTGGAAAACCATAACCTTCCATGACTTCTTCCGGTTCGAAAATCATGACCTTTTCTGGTTCATAGTCGACTCGTCTGGCGATTGAAACCAAGACCTCATGGATCTTGTGTTTCTTGGAAACTGTTTCATCCACATCCAGGTCAGTCAGGTCACTGACATCCTTCACTGGGGTGGGTCCAAGCTTCTCAATCTTATTTGTGAAATTCGCGATGACTTCTGCCCACTTCGCTCCTTCAGCTGCTGAAACATGTTCGAAGGTAATCCTATCTCCCAACCCCATCTCATCGAGTATCTTCTTGAAGAAGTCGAAGCGCTTCTTGGCGGCGATATTGCCCTCAACATAGTGACAGTCCCCAATGTGACAACCACTAATGAGAACACCATCTGCACCCATCTCAAGCGCTCGAAGCACAAACAATGGGTCAATTCTGCCGGTGCAATTTACTCGTATAATCCGAACATTGGGGGGATGCTGTATCCTGCTTGTGCCTGCGAGGTCAGCTCCGGCGTAGGAGCACCAATTGCACGTCAGAGCGAGAATCCTCGGAAAGAATTCCCCCTTCTTCTTTCCTTTCGATTTCGGGGCGGATGGAGTTTCTTTGCTCGTAACCGTCAAGATCAAAGGGGCCTCCGGATGCTTCAAGGCTCTTTTCGACTCTCCTATTAAGGTTCCTGATTACGGAGCGTTGCTCTCAAGTCGATTATTGGTTTCAACTTGTTAGCCGAGGAGAACAGTTTTATGCCCAGCCTAGGAATGCATCCATGAATACACGCTACTCGCACGGAGAGAAACGCTATGATTATGGCATTCATAATGGCCAAGATTGAATCTGCAAAAGCTCGAAGCATTCTGGAACATGTCAAAGAGATTGAGGAAGTAAAAGAAGCGTTTCTCATATATGGCGCATACGATCTCTTGCTCAAGGCAGTCTTCAAAACACCCGAGGCTCTTAGCTCCTTCGTAGTGGATACGTTGCGCAAGGTCGATGGGGTCAAGGACACCATAACCAACGTCTGCGCGACTTACGACTAGAGGGATTTCCAGTGTCAGAAGTGCATAGTAGACGAGTCTACAAATTCAAGCCCCGTTGGGGGCATCAAGTTCATATGGGCGCAGCCGAGATACGCGCTGCGGTTCTCAAGCTTGGCGAAGATGTGCTCGGCAGCCATTTCTCTGTGAGGATTGTATCTGAAGAGGAGAGCACGATAGAGGTACGATGCGAAGCGGCCACGGGTGCGATCGTGTACGAGATGGACTCGAAGATAATGTTCTCGATACTCAATTGGTGTGAGAAGGAGGACATTGACTTCAGCGTTGAAGAAATGGACGCCATGACTCCTGACATGGATGATTACGTGTAGACTAGGGTCTCACTCGTCAGGAATCTCCATTCCACTGGCTTCTTCTACCAAACCAAGACGTTGCAGTGTAGATGCATACGGGATACCAGTTTCGTTGTCCCACCCACGCTTCAGATAGTACTCGTCCAACATCTGGTCCAGCTCAACTACTTCCCCCTTGGATGGTCCAAGAGGCGCACCCTCTTTTGTCAGTCTGTCAGGAAGACAGTCATCAGCTCGTGTCACGCCACGTCTTGCATTGAATAGACGGTTCAGGTTTACGATACGCTCCCCTATGGTCTGCAGGTCTGCTCTTGTGAACTCGAACCCATTGTGAACCTTCAGTGCAAGTGCTACATCCTCATAGTAGAACTCAGGAGGGATTTGCGTTCCATACTTGCACAATCCTAGGCTCTCGACGACAACCATGAAGTCCTCACACTCTTTCACCATTATTCCCTTGTACTTAGGATTCAGACGTTCTGCCATCTCAGGGAGATACTCCTCTCCGAAGCGCTCCCTTATCTCATCATCAAAGCCGGCCTCATCTAGGACAGGGAATGCGTAGAGATGGTCCGCCCCCCTTGCCGCGGTGACTGCAGCAAGCCCCATGGACTTCTGAGCGCGCGGTTCTTGCCCTGCAATCTCTTGCTTTTTCACTGTCATCACAAACTTCTCGGTGCCTCGACCTATTTTCTCTGCGGCTCGTGCACTTCCTTCAGCAAGAACATCACCAAATCCCTCTCTGAAGGCAATCATCTTGATGAGCTTGACAATGGACTCATGATTGCCCCACGAAAGGTCGATTCCATCTGTATCATCTGCCGTGAGTAGGCCCTCATCCCATGCCTCCATGGCCCAAGAGATGGTGCCACCCAAGGATATCGTGTCCATTCCGTACTGATTGGCCAAATGATGACCAAAGAGGACTGACTCCAAGTTATCATTGCCACAACGGGAGCCCAGTGATGATTGAGTCTCAAACTCTGGCGACCCGCCTACGTATTTGTACGGGCCTTCTTTGACGGAGGTATAGCGTGCACACCTTTGCAAGCAGCACCAGTCTGACCTTGGTTTCACAAGATACTTCTCGGTGATTGTTTCGCCGCTTATCTTCTCATATCCCTCAAAGACCCCTTGACGCATGTTGTAGCTTGGCAGTCTCCCTATATGCTGCATCATCTCAACAAGATTAGTTGTTCCGTACTTCGCCCTTCCCGGAGTAAAGGGATTTGCCAGCATGCGACGATAGAATTCATCCATAGTATCCATGTACTTCTTGGGGTCTGCAACCTCAATCTTTCCCGCACCTCGCACACATATGGCCTTCAGCTTCTTTGAGCCCATCACCGCGCCAAGTCCAGAACGAGCGGAGGCACGGTCTCTATCATTCATCACTGCCGCAAAGCGGACAAGGTTCTCGCCTGCTTGCCCGATATAGATCAATCTGGCTCGCTTGCCGTGTCGCTTCCGCAGTATGTCATCGGTCTCAAACACATCTCGGCCCCAGACATCATCAGCACTTAGGAGTTCCACAGTCGAGTCATTGATGTTCAAGTAGACTGGGTCTGGCGATGCTCCAGTGAAGAAAATGGCATCATAGCCTGCCAGCTTGAGTTCGGGTCCCCAGAACCCTGCCGCATGACTCTCTCCCCATACATCAGTGAGAGGCGAGAGAGCTGCAACAACGTGTCGTGATGACTGCGGGAACATTGATGCTGTGAGCAATCCTGTGGCAAAGCCTAGGACATTCTCTGGTGAGAGTGGATCAATGTCAGTCGGAATGGAGTCAAAGAGAACCTTTGAGAGATACCCCGCGCCAAGAAGGTACTTCTCTACAAGTTTCTTCTCAATAGGCCTCTTCTCAATCTCTCCTTTTGTTAGGTCCACCCAAATGACTTTACCACCTACTCCGTGAATCATTGCAAATCCTCCTTTGAGTAGAGTTCCTCGCTATGTTCATCATGCAGTGCCCATATCTCGCCGTCGGGGTCTCTCTCTTCGAGTTCCCTCATTGTGGTCATCCATATGGCATCAACCGGACAGCGCTTGATGCACTCATCACACTGAATGCATTTGATAGCCTTCTCTGTGTCAGGATTAATCCGGATTGCATTGTACGGACATGCTTCGACACAGGAGCCGGAGCCAGTGCATTTCTTGTTGTTGACAATCACAATGCCCTTCGAGGTGCGCGATAGGGCTTCCTCCGGGCACGCATCAATGCAGGGAGCATCTTCGCAGTTTCTGCAGAAGAGGGTGAAATCTAAGCCTGGTTCAATGCGCACAGCTCTTACTCGAGACCGCTCTGGGCTTATCACCTTGAGGTAGCGCATGCTACACACATTGACACATATCATACAACCAGTGCATACTCGTGGATCTCCAATTACGAACTTCAAGTCGACCATATGCTACACCTCAAAGGGCTTGTTTCCTTCTCCCATCGCCAAGAACCGCCCGTGGCCTGGCTTCACTGTTGTTCGATCCTCATGAAATACTTGAGTCCCTCTCACGAAGGTCATGGTTGGCACTCCCTTCATTTCCATTCCCTCGTAGAGTGTCCAGCCACACTTTGAAAACATCATGTCTGAGGTTATCTTCTCCTCTTTCGTGACATCTACGATGACGAAGTCTGCATCAGACCCGACCTGTAGTATCCCCTTCTTTGGATACAGGCCGAATATCTTTGCAGGCTTTCGAGAGGTCACATCGAGCAGCCTTGAGAACGAGAGCCTGCCTCTATTGATTCCCTCTGAGAGGAGAATTCTGAGTATCATTTGGATCCCATCCGCTCCTGCCCAGGCTTCCCTGATATCATCATTTCCTGCCTCCTTCTTCTCAATAGGACACGGGGCATGATCGCTGACCGTCATATCGATGATTCCACGGAGAAGCGCCGACCAAAGCGCGGCTCGGTCAACTTTCGACCTCAGTGGCGGGTTCATCTTACTCTTGGGACCCAGTATATTCATCTCATCGCGCTGGAATACTAGGTGATGTGGACACACTTCGGTTGTGACCTTCACGCCTCCCAGCTTTCCACGTTCAACTTCACTTATGCCCTCTCGCGTGGTGATATGCGCAACGTGCAGATGGCCTCCTGTCTGGTGAGCAATCCCAACCACCTGGCGTACAGCAAGACTCTCTGCAATGTTAGGTCTGGACAATGCATGACTCACTGGGGCATCCCGGTCCCCTTCTAGGTCTCTACCAAACTCATCCAAGATCCCTTGGTCTTCAGAGTGCACTGTGATGTGACCGCCATGCTCAGAGACCTCACTGAGGAGACGGACAATCACTCCTGCATTGGTTTCATATGGTTCACACGTGAATGCCTTGAACCCAGCGATTCCCTTCCCAATCATCAGAGGGACGATTGGTACATTTTCGGAGTTCATCATTCCAGCATAGAATGAGAAATCTATGATGGACATGGACTCGCCTTGACAGATTTTTTCCTCCACAGTTTTAACTAAATCGACTTGGCTTGTGAGAGGCATGTCTATGACCGTAGTGACACCGCCAGCTGCAGCAGCTCTAGAGCCAGTGGTGAAGTCTTCATGGTCAAGCATCTTAGGGTCGTGCAGGTGGGCATGTCCATCTATCAGCCCAGGCATCAAGACTTTTCCTTCGGCATCTATGACTGTGTCAGCGTTTGGAAGATGCTCGTCGGTTGCTATGGCACAAATCTTGCCACCATTGACGCCAAGTCCCCCTCGTATGAGGCCTGACTCAAGAAGCAATCTTGCATTTTTGACAACAAGATCCACAGGCACTTCTTGTTCTCATCTCCAAATCTGATTGTGAAGCCGCGCCAAGTTAACCGCCACCCACAGGTGGGAACAGGGCGACAGCATCATTGTCGGCCAGCTCCGTTTCATATCTATCAAGCAGCTCGATTCGCTTGCCATTCACCATGCACGAGAAGAACTTTTTGAGCTCATCCGTCTTAGGGTCGATGACCACATCTATGAACGGTTTTCCAAACTGCTTCTTGAGTTTGTCCAGCAGCTCTCGTACATTCTTCGCATCCATCTCCATGCTCCTCATACCAGTAATCTCACGAACAGTGGCGAAGAACTTCACAGTAACCGTTGCCAAAGGTAGTCACCTAACACCGAACTCTGGAACCAAGAGATTAAAACACTTTCACTCTGACACTACGTCTCGCGATTCCAAATGGAGTGTTGCACGAGTGGATATAGTCGTAGTTGGTCACCTCAGCAGAGACCTCTTAGTCACGCCGGAAACTACGAGAGAGATCTTGGGTGGGGGAACTGCATACGCTATGCTGGCACCATCTCTTGGCATATCGAAGTGTGGGATAGTTAGCTGTATTGGCGATGACTTCGAACAGGCGTACATGAGGACTCTTGTGAAGTCAGGTCTTGACGTGACTGGTGTTGATCGAGGGGGACAGCATACAACACGATTCGTCAATCAATATGACTCCAACGGTGTTAGGACACAACGCGTCGAAGCAATCGCGGCACCAATCAGGAAGAACGCACTCTTGGAACACCATCTCCAGAGCCGGGCTATCCACTTCTGTCCTCTTATTGGAGAGATAGATATCTCGTGCATAAAGGCCGCGAAGGAGGCGGGTGTCTTAGTTTCACTGGACCCCCAAGGGTTTCTGCGCACCGTGCAGGGTGACCGGGTGGTTCCGAAGGAATGGACTGACCGCGCTGCTGTTCTAGAGCACGTTGATGTTCTGAAGCTCGACGAGGATGAGCTCCAGAGTGCCGTGGGCATTGCCACTGAACTCGATGCAGTAGGCAAGATTCTCAACGAAGGGCCTGAGATTGTGATTGTGACAAGGGATAGACGAGGATCGACAATCTACACTCAGGAGGACAAGATTGACATCCCGCTAATCTTGGCGGATCAGCTTGTTGACGCCACTGGTTCAGGTGACACCTATGCCGTCGGTTTCCTAATTGAGTATGCCAGGAATGAGAACCTGAGGCAAGCTGGAGTGTTCGGTGCCTCATGTGCCTCGTTCAATCTTGAAACCATGGGGCCCTATGAGATGCCTACTAGGGGACAGGTGGAATCTCGAATTAAGTCGTACGTATAGCTGACGGAAGAAGGCTTTTCACATACCTAAATGGCATCTGAGCAAGACTGGAGTGACAACGGTGCTTGAAGATCTAGACGCTCTGATGGATGTAAATGAAATTGATGCTCTCCTCGTTGTTGGCAATGTATTCGAGGTGCCAGATATCTACTGGCTCACAGGATTCAGGTCTCCGGATACTATCACCTACTTTCACAGTAAGGGCAACAAACCCGTTGGGATAGCTGGATTCAACACAATCAAACGAATTAAGACACAGAGTTTTCTAAAGAGAACGTACGACATCTCTGAACTCCTTCTGAAGTTCAGGAAGGCAGGAAAGAGGGCAGCCGATCGTCCTGACATCGTGTACGGGACAATCCTTCAGGAACACTTCACTGGCAAAATTCTGGGAGTTCCTAATCATCTTCCAGCTCGGATACTTGTGGCTATCCAGAAGCTTGGATACACTGTCAAAGTGGTTCCAGACCTGCTCAAGGATGCACGTGCCACCAAGTCGAAGGCTGAGATCAAGACTATCAAGAAGGCAGGAGATGCTACAATCAGCGCGATTGAGCGAATTGCTAAGATGATTAAGAAGTCCAAGGTGGGACCAAAGAAGCAGCTCCTCTTGAAGAGTAATCCTCTGACCGTGCAGGACATTAAGCTCGCTCTTGAGCACTTCTTGCTGGACAGAGGGGCCGAGTCAGCAGAGGACGCGATTGCCGCTGTGGGCAAGAAAGGCTTCGATTGGCACTATCTCGGAGCTCCAAAAGATGTGCTCAAGGCTGGAGTTCCCATAATCCTTGATGTCTTTCCTAGACTGAAGCAGGAGAGGTATGTGGCAGACGTCACTCGCACTGTAGTCAAGGGGCAGCCGCATAAGAACGTGCACGCAATGTTCGAGGCGGTCATTGCCGCTTCAGATGCAGTCGTTGATGCGCTCACTGATGATGCGCCCATTGATGAAGTAAACATGGCTTGTTATCAAACATTGAAAAAGCACGGGTTTGATTCAACTAGGCTGAATCCTGAAGCTGTCGAGGGAATGACGCACGGTCTAGGTCATGGGATTGGCTTGGAAGTTCACGAGAATCCAAGCTTCTATGATCGGGAGGGGGGGTTCGTTGCGGGTCATGTTGTAGCGATTGAACCCGGTGTCTACCTGAAGGCTCATGGTGGCGTCAGAATCGAGAATGACTATGCAGTCACCACGCGAAAGCCTAAACGATTGACCATTGGACTCGACGACATCATGTACTTGTAGCATATCGCCCATTCAGTCAGTTGTAGCTCAGGGCGTCATGCGGACAGACCGAGATACACATACCACAAGCTTGACATCTTGATTTGTCGAAGCGCAGTTCCTGTCCTTCCTTATCAGTTGATATTGCTTCATAGACACAGGACTTCTCACAGAGTCCACAGAGTGTGCATTTCTCCATGTCTACCTTTGGAGGTGGCGTGAAAACGATTTTCTTTGTGAGGTGCTTAAGCCCCAACCCTCGCACGTCTTCTACCGAGTCATAGCCATGAGCATCCAGCCACTTGTCCATCTCAGATGCAATGCGGCCATACACAGTCTGCCCCTCTAGGATTGCAGCTGTGCATACCTCGACAGCATGAGCTCCGGCCATGATGAATTCTATCGCGTCTTCTCCGTCGCTAACTCCTCCCACACCGATCACAGGCTTTCGGATTGCCCGGGCGATGTCTGCCACACACCGTATTGCTACTGGTTTTATTGATGCACCACTAAGCCAACCGTAGCCCGATTCACTCCCCAGCATGGGTTTACCGGTTTCTATGTCAATTCTGAGACATGGTCCCAGTGAGTTTATCGCGACCACTCCATCGACGTAAGGTTCCACTGACTTGGCTACTTCGACAACATCTACCTTCGGACTAAGCTTCGCAAAGATGGGTATCTCAACAGCCTCACGCAACGCCTTTGCAATTTCGACATGCCCACCAACATAATGGGTACTGAATTCCAGTGCATGGACTCCCGCCTTCTCAATCTTCGGCGCGAGGCCAGCAACGTCTTCCGGAGTGTATCCTAGACTAGCAATCACAGGAAGACCAGTGTCCAATGCGATTTTGTATTCCTTGTCAAGCCACTGTTCAATCGGCAGCTCGCTCCATAGTTCTGCGTTGAGGATGCCCCGTCTTGAGCCTGCTCTTCCTTTGCGAACTGCAACAATGTTCGGGGTGGGCACTTTTGCAGCGCTCACGCTTACAGTCTTTGCAACGAGTCCGCCTGCGCCACCTTTTGCAGCCACGAGAAGAGTATCGCCGTCACGCGCTCCAGGGCCAGCAGCAGTAAGAACGGGATTCCTAAGAGTGAAACTTGTGACTTCGACACTGAGGTCAGCCATTTTATTTTCCTCTAGCAAGCATCTTTCTCTTCGCTAGGTCGTCAGCAACATAATCGAGACCAAGCTCTTGAAGCTTCTCTCTCTTCGGAAATCCTGTTTCCCTGTCACAACCCCTGAAATCGTAGTACTCGTCCAGCATCTCGTCTAGGTCGGGAAGTCCACCCTTCGCTGGGCCTGTGGGCATGGGCTCCTTGAGCAGCCTTTGAGGTAAGTTCTCTTGCTTTCGCGTGATTCCTAGTCTGTGGTTATACGCGCGCCTCAGATGGCTAATCCTCTCAGCCGCCTGCTTTACGTATTTCGTGTCGGACCATTCAGTCATCCCCGTCAGCGGCGAGATAACATTCACAAACGTATCATAGTAGTAAATTGGCGGCCACATCGTGGAATACTTGCAAATGACTGCAGAGTCAACTAACGCGTATAGGTCCTCAATGTCCTTGATAATCTCACCCTTATGTTTTGGTGACATTATGTCCAGTATTTCATCGGCTTTCTCCGCACCGAATCTCTCACTCACAATATCCGGATAGCCCAGTTCTTCAAGACTGGATAGACTCCTGAGATGGTCTGCTCCTCTCACATTAGTGGCGTAGGTGAGACCTACCGACTGGTGCGCTCTCGGATCTTGTCCTGAAGCCTCAAGCCCTTTCACATGCACCGCGTATTTCCAAGCGTCCCCGCCAATAATCTCAGCTGCTTTCCTCACGCCCTTGGAAAGCATGTCACCTATCCCCTCGCGTTTGCCAATCATCTCAACGAGCTTGACCATGGAGTCCACATTACCCCACGAGAGGTCGAGTCCATCGGTGTCCTTCTTTGTTAGAATGCCTTTCTCCCAAAGCTCCATTGCAAAGCCTATGGTCTTGCCGCATGAAATCGTATCCATCCCAATCAGGTCACACCTTGTACCCATATGGAATATGGACTCGACATCATTATTCAGACAATTGGAACCAAATGCCATGAGTGTTTCGTATTCTGGCCCTCCTGCCGGCCCTCCTCCGAATGCGCCTTCCTTCACCTTGTATATGTATTTGCATCCAATTGCGCATCCGTGACATGCCTCCTGAGTGGTTCGGTAATTCTCAGCAATTGTTTCAGGCCCGATATCATCAGCCTGCTCGTAGAACCCTGTCCAGTGATTTTTCGTAGGCAGTCTGCCTATCTCGTTGATGATGGCAACAAGGTCAGTTGTGCCGTACTTCCTCAAAGAAGCCAATGATGCAGTCCAGAGTGGGTCGTTTAGCTTGGCCATTTCCTCAGCATTGGCCTCTAGGTACTTGTCCATATCATGGACCTCAAGGCCAAGCGAACCCCTGCACGCAATGCCCTTCACATTCTTGGAACCCAAAACTGCTCCAATGCCACAACGGCCTGCGGCACGATAAACATCTACTATAACGCTGGCATACGATACCAACTTTTCTCCTGCTGTTCCAATTACAGCGGTTTCGACAGCGGGGTCTTTGTGCTCCTCTCGAATCATCTGAGTGGTGATATCGGTTTCGCGTCCCCAAAGATCGGAAGCATCAAGAAGTTCAGCATGTCCGTCACGGAGGAAGAGGTACACATGCTTCGGTGACCTGCCACGAATCACCACGAAGTCAAAACCTGCGTACTTCATCTCTGGTCCAAAGAATCCACCTACATGGCTTTCAGCCCAGACGCCTGTGAGTGGCCCCTTTGCCGCGAACATCATTCGTCCTGACGGTGAGAACATAGAACCTGTGAGTGGCCCAGTACCTATGACAACCACGTTGTCCGGTGAGAGCGGATCTGTGTCTGGTCCGGTCGAGTCCCATAGTATCCTTGCTGCGACACCTGAGCCCCCCAAGTACAGTCGCGCCCATTCCTTCTCCATCTCGCGCTTGTGGATTTTACCCTTAGTAAGGTCGACATCCAGGTAGTGCCCTGCGTATCCCTTGTATGGAAACGTCATCTCTACGCATCCACCTCCGAGAGGCCGTACGCTGTTCTTAGGTTCCGAACGCTATCACTTCGGCCCCGAAGTCCATGGCTGTCAGTTGATTGCAATGATATGGCCTGATACGTGCATGCGTCGATGCAGGCGGGTTCTCCTCCACAGAGGTCACACTTGATTGCCTTCCTAAGAAGAGGGTCTATCGCGATGCCCCCATAGATGCAGGCAGTTACACAGTTGGAGCATCCAATGCATAGGTCGTGATTAACCGTGAGAACACCAGCGCTGTTCTCAGAGATCGCACCTGTTGGGCAAGCCTCAGCACAGAGCGGCGAATCGCACTGCAAACAGACCATCGGTATGACCATCGCCCGAAATTCCTCCTTGAGAATTTGGATTCTTGCACGAGCCGGGTTGAATGTATTTGTGTGGTGTACTGAACAGGCCAGCTCACAGTTTCGGCAACCGGTACAGAGATTATTATCTATTGCAAGGGCTTTCCTCAAGTCACTCGAGCTCTCCTTGGTCACCATGTCAGGCTCTTCCCTCTTTCAACCGGTCCTTTAAGATGTTGCCATAGTCCCATGGAGTCTATCTATGCCGCCAGTGGCCCGTTGATATATCACATTAAGATATATACAATGATGTGGGCCTGCAAATGTCGGACAGTTAGCTCTTCGATAGCTTTTCTGTTCTCTAGACTCCACTTGTTGGCCTGAATCATGACTCCACAGACCAAGAAACCAACGACTGCATTTCGCTCAGCGAGAGCAAGAGATCAAGAGATGTTCGATAAGATATCTCTCGCAGTAGTGGAGTTTGACCCTGAGCTAAACGTACTATATGCGAATCCGGCTGCACAGAATCTTCTAGGCATGAAACAGTCGGACATTGACACAGGATTGCACGTTTCTGATTTGGTTGTTTCCGAGCAGGTGAAACTTGTTCAGGAGGCTTTCAGACGCCTTCGGAATGGTGCTGAGCCTACTTCGCTCTCTCTAAGAGCAGTACGCAAAGATGGGATTCAGATTCCCATTGAAGTGTTCGCCGACATGATTCATCACCGCGGCAAGCTCAAGGGCTATGTTGTGTACGCAACCGATATGACACGTCGCGCACAAATCGTGGACAAGCTCAGAGAGAAAAGCGCGTTCTTCAAGACCGCCGTTGAATACTCGCATGTGGGCATATTCCAAGTAGGACACAACTTTAGATTCGAATACATGAATGACAGACTCTGCGATATGGTGGGCCGGACTCGGAGTGAGCTTCTGGGACACGATTTCCGCGAATTCCTTCACCCCGACAGTGTGGACCTTGTTGCAGACCGTTATGTGAGGCGACAACGTGGGGAAAAGGTACCATCGGTATATCAGTTCAAAATCGTCCGGAAGAACGGCACGCCAAGGGATGTAGAGATATCAAGCACCTCCATGATGGGTCGGGATGGTAGGATGAACACCATCGGCCAGATTCTGGACATCACAGAGGAAGTGGAGAGCAAACAAGCTCTTGGGGAGAGCGAACGTAGATACCGTGATCTTGTAGAAACCATGGATGACGGGTTGGCCACAGATGACGAGATCGGAGTGATTACCTACGTCAATGACGCTTTCTGCAAGATGTTAGGTTATACTCGTGATGAGATAGTTGGCCTTTCAGGATACGAGATTTTTCACAGTATCACTCAGAACGGCTATGGCAACAAATCCATCGCCCGTGCGGAGGGGATCACCGAGCACTATGAGGCTGAATTGCTCGCCAAGAATGGTACAACAGTGCCGGTCATGGTTTCCGCTTGCCCACTCCCAACAGAGAGTGGGGATTACAAGGGAAGTTTCGCGTTATTCACTGACATTTCCGAACTCAAGAGTGTTGAGGCCGAAGCGCGCTTCCTACTTGATTTGATACTTCATGACATAGGCAACCAGTTGCAGTTGGTTCTTGCCGGTGCCGACCTTGCCAACAAGGAGTCGTCCCCCGAAGTCATTGAGACTGCCCAACAATACATCCTAGATGGTGCACACCGTTGTATTGAGCTGATTCACAAGGTACGAAGTGCAGAGGAGTCAAAGGTTGAGCCTCTCAGGCCAATGGACTTGATTGAAGTGGTGGTTGGCGAGGCGCTTTTGCTTGCACGACAGCATGGCGTTACTCCTAAGATGAAGAATCTGCCAGAAACATTGATGGTTAATGCTGATAGTGCCCTGAGTCAGCTTGTATGGAACCTCATGGAGAATGCAACAAAACATAACAGGAATCCTAAGAAGAGAATATGGATCAACGGACGGAGGGTGAGAGGGAACAAGTTCAAGATTACTATTGCTGACAACGGGCCAGGTCTGAGTGATTCGAAGAAAATTCAGGTATTCAGCTCAGAACGGAGATTCGGTGGGGTGGGTCTTCATCTTGTGCGACGTCTGATCAAGAAGTATGGCGCCATGCTTGAAATCAAGGACCGTGTGCGGGGCAGGCCAGGCAAAGGTCTCAAGGTTATAATCACGTTTGATATTCTCAAATAGGCTCGTAATCTGAACTCTCTTCTAGCGCTCTTTGCACCGCAATCGTTATCTCTCACGCAGATGAGTTATCATGTTGCATCGGAGGTCATAGGATGAAATCCGCTAAGTCACTCCTTGTCAAGAACGGCTACATTCTCACAATGAATCCCCGCAGGGAGATAATCCGAGATGGGACCGTGTACATCGAAGGTCAGAAGATTATAGAAGTGGGCAAGAGTGAAGCACTGAAGAGTCGAAAGGCGGAGGTTGAGATAGACGCCCGGAATATGATCGTGATGCCTGGGCTCATTGACACCCATGTTCATCTCGCTCAAGCGCTGATTCGGGGGTGTGCCGATGATGTCGCATTGGTTGATTGGTTGAAGAACTACGTCTGGGTGTTGCAGGGGAATTTCACACATGACGATGGCAGGGTGTCAGCAGAGCTCTGTATGGCCGAGATGATAAAGACGGGCACTACCGCTTTCGTTGAGTGCATGATTCATACTCGGTACGGTTTCGATGGCATTGCGAAAGCGGTGGAACAGGCGGGAATGAGAGGTGCGCTTTCAAAGATAATCATGGACTCCACTGGATATGCCGATAGCCCCGACATCATGTATCCTGGAATGGTCGAAGATGCTGATGCCTGCTTGAAGGAAACAGAAACTATGCTGGCGCGCTGGCATGGAAAAGCCGACGGACGGATTCAGGTGTGGTACGGACTACGATCTCTTGGTGCTGTTAGCGAAGAGCTGTTCAAGGATGTGGGAAGACGTACTAGGTCCCACAAGACGCAAATGACAATGCATCTGGGTGAGGTGCCCGACGATGTCAGATACGTCCGGCAGAACCACGATATGAGCCTCACAGAGTTTGCTGAGACGCAGGGGCTTCTGGGACCAGAGATGATATTCGCTCACGGGATTCATTTCGAGGAATCTGATCTCAAGCGGCTAGCTGAAACACGCTCCAACGTGAGTCACTGTCCTGCAAGCAACACGAAGCTGGCTTCAGGGTTTGCCAGGATTCCTCGCATGCTGGAACTTGGTGTACCTGTTTCACTAGGTTGTGACGGCGGACCAAGTAATAACACGTATGACATGATTCGTGAGATGCGCCTTGCAGCACTAATCCATAAGCCAATTGCTAACGACCCGTTGGTTGTCAGTGCTGAAGAAGTCATTGAGATGGCAACTCTCGGTGGTGCAGTTGCTATGGGTATCTCCGATACTGTCGGCTCTCTGGAACCCGGTAAACATGCAGATCTGATTCTTGTGGACATGAGCGATTTGGGGCTCACTCCAAACACCAATCCTGTTTCCAATCTCGTCTATGCAGGGTCTGGTCATGCGGTAGATACAGTAGTCGTGAATGGCAGACTGCTGATGAGAAACCGGGAACTACTGACCATGGATGAAACCGAGGTGAAGAAGAAGGCTCTTAGACATAGCAAGGATCTCATAGAGCGAGCTGGCGTGGATATCAGTCCCAAGTGGCCTGTTCTCTAGTAGTGATGGGCTTAGCTGAAGCCAGTGAGTGCCCAGTTGATGTGGTATACGGACATAGCGTCCCTACCACAGATGATGTTATCATCGAGATCGACCCTATAGAGCGTGGTTAATGCGCCCCCGATATAACTCCCGAAGACCCAGAACCAGTCATCGAAGAACACGATGTAGTCGCATCCCCTGTCGTACATGTATTGCAATGTTTCCCGTGTTGTCATGTTTCCGTGAACAATGTCGGGTGTGACCAGACCTATTATGTCGATGACAGCCCTGTTCCCAAAGAACCTGACTGCTCCTGCATCGCAGATTGCCAAGACCGCATCCTCAGGAGTATTCTCCGCAATCCACTCGCCGATGGTCACCTGCATGTCATTGATGTTTTTCACAGCATTTCCAAAGGTCTGAGCCTGATGCGCGTAGAGCGGCTGCATGGGGACAATTAGGACTCCTATGATGAAAATTACAGTCATAAACCTAGCACTCGTCTTGATGTCGGCATACTTCTTCAAACTCAGTGCCCATTCCAACATGAATGCGGTGCTCGTGATTGCGACGACCAAGAATAGTGCGTGGGCGGGAATCAGATATCTAGTGTTGTTCACTAGGGACTGATACGGCATTGTAAACCTATAGAGGAGGGTCAGTGACCATGCTACAAGCCAAGGAAACGGCTTCCCTTTGATGGCAAGTACCAGACCGCTCCCGAATGCCACCCAGAGAAATGGCCATGAGCGCAGCCAATACCACCACCATATATTCCAAGCCTCTACCCCAGCTTCGGTAGGAAGATGCACCTTCACGTAGAAAGTGTCTGGAAGTGGATATCCGGTGGCATTCAGGCAGTACAGTATCCACGGGAGAACAACTGCCAGAGAGATTGCACCCATGAGAAGGAATGAGCCCAGTCTTCGCCAGGATAGTTCGCGATGCCAAACCACCATCAGAAATCGCACAGGAACGCAGATCAGCACAAGGATAACTCCCTCGGGTCTTGCCAGGTATGCCAGACCCAGAATGATACCAAGAATTGGATCGTACTTGATGTCCTTCTTATCAAGAACGAAGACAGCGAGAACTAGCAGGAAGACGAAGATGGGCGCCTCCATGCCCGATAGCATAAGCCAAGTGTTGCCAGGTACTAGCACGAACCCTCCCATTGCCAAAAGGCTCCAAACCGGCTGGCCGGCGTAGTCTTGTGCAATCTTACCAACAACAAACGTGGAGGTAGCGTACAAGACTATCGCAATTACGTACGTTCCCCAGATGATGTAGACTGGGTCATCTGTCAGAAAGAATAAGCTGGAGAGGATTATCGACCACAAGGGGCTCGTGGAACCAGTACTTGGGACGCCAGGCGAGTACTGCCAAGGGATACCCTCGTAGATGGTCCTTGCGTATTGAATGTGAATCCACGAGTCATCTAAAGGGAAACCGGGGTAGGTCCAGAGTTGCATTGTAGAGATGTAGTGAATGCAAGTTGCCAACGTGACGAGGATTGAGAACATCAAGAGTCCTAGGTCGAGCTTGTGGACAGCAACCCAGTCCATGAACGCAGCTCGAACTCTCAGGACGAGTGCATTCCCGTTGGAATCCGGACTCTCCTCCACGCTACATCCTCCTAAGCTGATGCAGGCTCGGCAGTATCACCAAATTAGTCTTTTGAACCTCACAATGGACGGTCCACATGCCTACGCAATTATGGCTTCTCTTTCGAACAGCTTTGCTCCGATGATCATGAATACAATCGTGAATCCAAGAAGGTATGCGACATTCCCAAGCAGGCCGATGGGCGTGGCAGTACCTGACAGTACACCGTTAAGGAATATTATGGCATGGCTGAACGGAATCGCCAACACAATGAGCCCGAATATACCTCCGTACTGAAGTATGCTTCCAGTGAAGCCTAGGATGCCTATGACCATTGTGGGGACGAGGAGTATGAGGTTGTTCAAGGACTCCGCTGTGGCCTGGTCCTTGGCAAGGCATGAGATCACCACTCCAATCCCAATGGCACATAGCAATACCAAGAACTGGACGAAAACTATCAGCGGCACTGTATTCAGGTTGATTGAGTATAGATCGATGTATGCAGTTGCTTCTTGAGGCACAGTGCTCGTTGCACGAGTGATAACCAGCCAGTTGTACAGAACAATCCCTACAACAGTGAATGCGGAGTAGATAGACGAGAGGAGCATACCTGCAGCAAGCTTTGCACCTAAAATCTTCAGCCTGCTCATTGGTACCACTAGAAGGGCTTCAAGAGTATGCTTCTCTCTCTCGCCCGCGAAGGATTTGCTCACATATGGCGACGGTGCTAGAACAGATGTTAGCATGACTAAAAAAATGGCGAGCTGGTGTCCATAGGATGCCTCAGCAGTAGTCGGAACTTCCCACGCAATCCGAAGGTTTCTCACGATTTGAATAGCGTTTATTTTGATCCTCGAGAACTCAGCCAATCTGGCAGCTGCGGCGGATGCCCGGAAGTTACCAGTATTGACAGCAATCTGGATAGTGCTATGGTTCGTTGTTTCAAGTATCTGGGTGAAGTTTGATGGTATCCATAACCATACGGATGCTGTCCGGTTATCCCAGAGACTTTGACCAACAGACCTCTCCACGCGCACCAACTCCTCTATCAGGAGCAACTTGTCTGTCAGGTTGGCATTCTCAAGCGCAACCTGAGTGTCGATGGCGTCGTAGAGGATCTGTCCCCATCCTCCTCCATCATCAAGAGTGATGTACACGGTTTCAGGCTCTACGGCCTGCTCCACGATAAATCCGAGGAACATACCCTGAAACGTCCAAGCGAAGAGCGGACTGATGATGAAGCCAAGAAGCAGCCACCGCGAACGGAGAACAGACTTGATTTCCTTCCTTAGAATCCAGACAGTTTTCGAGTCGATTCTCATGCTCATCATCCCTCGAATACGCCTTCTCCAGTCACAAGCCCCGTAAAGACCTCCTCAAGATTGGCGGCCTTGTACTTCTCCTCAAGCTCATTCGGCTTGCCTGTGGCTACCAGCCGCCCGTCGTTAAGAATTCCCACCCTGTGACACAGTTCTGATACCTCGTTGAGGTCGTGTGTGGTCAACACAATCGTCCGCTTCTCTTCTGAGCTGAGCTTCTTCAGGAGGTTCCTGACGACTCGAGCCCCTATTGTGTCAATTCCGGTTGTAGGCTCGTCAAGGAATAATACCTCTGGCTCTATTACAAGCGCCCTTGCAACCAGAACCTTCCTTTTCATACCGCCGCTGAACCCCTTGACTTGGTAGTCCTCTTTCTCGCGTAAGCCGACGATGTCCAGTAGTCTGTCTGCTCGGCGGTGGAGCTCGTCTTCGGGGATACCATATAGGCCACCATAGTAAACGATGTTCTCGCGTGCAGTCAATCGCTCGTAGATCCCCGCTTCTTGGGGTAGAAGAGCTACTCTTGGCCGGATGTAATCTATGTCCTCGACGACATCTTTTCCCAACACCCAAGCTTGCCCCTCTGTGGGAGTCAAGAGACCCACCAGAACGCGGATGAGAGTTGTCTTCCCCGCTCCGTTCGGGCCAATCAGCCCAAAGACCTCCCCGCGGCCTATCTCAAGGTTGACATGGTCTAGTGCAGTGACCTCCCTCTTCTTGCCCTTCTCGAAAACCTTGGAGAGGTTCTCGGTCCTAATGACTATGTCATCCATGATTTGCGCATTCCTGTTCTGGTTGTTATTTAATGTGGTCTATCTTTGGAAAGGGCGGTTCCCCTTTCAGATCCAGCATGAACTTGTGGGCTCTATCGATGTTCTTGTCCTCTCCCTCTATGAAGAGAGTGATGCTACCTTCCGCACCATTGACGCCTCCCGCAGCGAAGGGGATAGCTGAAACATCGAATAGCGCATCAATGGCCTCCATCTCGGTGAAGGCTATGCCCTCTGGCACTGCTATAACGCCAACTGGCGTTCCAATGGCGTAGTCCCAATCGTCTTTTCCGAATTGGCCAGCGAAATCATCATAGGCGACGGGGATGTTCTTCTCGAGACCTATCGGCATAATTATCGTGATATTCTTTGAAGCCGCAGTGCCGAGGAAGGAACCGACTGTTCCTCCGGTTGGACTTGCCAGGAGAACGACCGGAGTGTAGTCTGCATCTAAGGCATTTGCGCTCTTGATAATCACGTCGTCTGGTCCCAACTCCTCTAGGACATCAATGATCTTCTTGCCTTTGAGATGCTTCCCCTTGTGAAAGATTGCGTCGGAAGATCTGCTCTCAGCTTCGGTTACTGACAATCCCTGAGGCAAAACCACACCAGCTATGTGTCGTGTCTTGTCGTATTCTCCTAGTATCTCTTCCACGAGATAGGAGGAGGTTGTACCCAGAGTCACGCAGAGGTAACCGTTCTTCAGGGCTTCCTTAACCGTATCTGTGGCAAGGAGGCCTCTCGCGATTAGCCTCTTACTCTCGGCCGGTGTCAGTGTCACAAGCAGCTTCTTCATCGTATCAATCTCCTCGTTATTCTCGTGATGCTGTCCATTTGAATTTGTAGGCTCCGATTTTCTCCAGATATGGTTATCTTTTTGCACACGGTTCTTGGCGCGCTTCCACGAAGCCTTTTACGAGGAAGCTACATTCCTAGCACGATGCCCATGGCAGGAACAAGCCTCTTTGACTTGGGAGCTACAGGCGTGGAGAGAATCCTCGAGACCGCACAATCAGTTCTAGAAACCGGTTTCTCTACGATTGTGAAGCACATGCATACGCTCCGCGTAGTGGGGACCTTCCTGCACAATGCTCCGTCCTACGAACGGACAGTAGCCCAAGCAACCGCAGCTCGGCTTTATTCTTCTCATATCGACCTGAACATCCACAGAGAATACGCCCTGTCTGATTATGAGCTTCTGAGTGAGATTACCATGGCCAGCTCTGCCACGGATCTACTGCTGACATCCTATACGGACCCTCAGGCTTTCGGTGATGGACGGCGGCTCACTGAAAAACTCCCGAGTGTCATAGGCAAGCCCATGATAAGTCTGGCAGACGATATCTATGCCCATCAGTCTGCCCTTGCTGAGCTAGCCTCCGTCCGATATAATCTCGACCGAATTGAGGGTCGTCGCATCGTCATATGTTGGGGATTTGGCTCAAGGTTCGTCTTGCCTCGGACACCCCATAGCTTGCTGATTCTGGGTGCTATGCTTGGCGCTGAGATGAGAGTTGCAGCTCCCCCTGGGTTTTCTCTTGTCAGAAGAGCAGTGCGTGAGGCCCGGAAGCGTTCAAGGACAACGAGCATAGTCATCGAAGAGGTTGACAGCTTCGAGGGCGCTTTCGAAGATGCGGATGCAGTGTTTGCTCTCAACTGGGGTCGACTGGACAACTTCAATCACCCTGAGCGCAATGCTGAGGACGCCAGTCCATTCAAGGATTGGTTCCTGACTGGAAACATGCTTCCCAAGAACTGTCTGTTTGCTACAGAACCTCCAGTACAGGATGACCTCATTGCTGGTGGAGAGCTGCTTCAGAGCAATAGGAATGTGACCCCGACCTGGTTGAGCCGAAGAGTCGCAGTGTTGGCAGCATCGATTCTGCATGTCCTCCAGAACAGTAAGGCGGACGTTCCGGCCGCTCTCGTATGACTCACAGACCTTTTATCATGTAGCCGCACATCCGTTCTACAATCATGTGGCGCTTGCTACGTCCTGATGCAACCAGTGTCTGGAAGAATCCTGAAGCTTTGAAGAGGCTTCGCCGCTACCGAGGAATCATCGATATGGAGCGGTGGGCAAAGTATGTCCTCTCAAAGGATATTGAGTGTGATGTGGATTTCACTGAACCAACTGAAAGCCTGTGGGAACGCCATGCTGCCCTATCAAAGCAGATGACGGAGTACTTGGAGCGGATTGATGGGGGCGGCAAGCGCGTGAGCACTGATGAAGCTCCTGAAGTCAGCTTCTTGGACCTCAAAGTGGAACTGACGAAACGGATTCTGCAGGAATGTCACTTCTGCGAGCGGAAGTGTGGAGCTGATAGGACGCGCGACGAAAAGGGTTGGTGTAAGCTCGGGGCAGAATCAAGAGTTTCGTCGGTGTTCTTGCACACGGGTGAGGAAGCTCCCCTTGTTCCAAGCGGGACCATCTTCTTTGCATCCTGCTGCTTCGGTTGTGTGTTCTGTCAGAATAGCGATATCTCAACAGACCCAAACTCAGGCTCCGTCGTGACATCAGATCAGTTGGCAGCTCTTGCAGAGAGGCTATTCCGGGATGGCGCCCTGAACATCAACTATGTGGGTGGAGACCCCATCCCCAATACTCACACGATAATCGCTTCGCTGAAGAACCAAACATCGAACGTGACCCAGCTATGGAACTCCAATCTCTATTGCTCAGAGGACACAATGAAGCTGCTTGTTGACATCTTTGACGTGTGGCTTCCAGACTTCAAGTACGGGAATGATGAGTGTGCCTTGCGACTATCAGGCGTCAAGGACTACTTCCCAGTCGTGTCGCGGAATCATCTGATGGCGTACAATCACGGGGAGGTGATTATCAGACATCTGGTAATGCCTGGTCATCTGGAGTGTTGTACGTTTCCGATTCTGGAATGGATCTCAGAGAATATGCCAAACTGCATGGTCAACATCATGGGTCAATACAGGCCCGAGCATCGTGTTCTCAAGGATCCAGAACGATACTCTGACATTGCTCGGGGGGTTTCAAGGGAGGAGATGCAAACCGCCTTCGATAAGGCCAAGCAATTAGGCATATGCTGGAAACCGGTCAGTTAGGATATTGAGCAGCTGGTGCAAAGTTGGACACACCTGGACAATTCTATTGTAGTCTTCATATGGATTGGTGCGACATGCAGTAATGAGGAAATAGCCGGAATTAATGTCAGAAGATACTATCTGTTGCCCAGAACTCGCTCATTTAAAACAGCCAGAGTGGCATTTAAATCCGCTCGTGCACATACATATACGAGGACTGGACTATGGGATATAAGACCATCTCACTTTCAGAGAAAGCCTATGAGATGCTCAGGAAGATGAAACGAGAGAATGAGAGCTTTAGTCAGGTGGTGATTAGATTGTCTAACAGGAAGACTCTGAATGACTTCATCCGCTGTATATCGGAGAACTCCTCAGAGAAGCTCGTAGATGCACTTAGGACGTTCCGTGATGAGAGAGGTAGAGTATGGTCCGAAAGCATGGAAGAGCTACTCGGTGAACAGAATTGATTGCAGATACAAGCTTCATCATTGACCTCATGAGGGGAGATAAGGCTGCCTTGGATAAGCTGAGCGAGATAGTTGACAGAGGGCTTGGCCACCACATTGCATCCCCGACAGTGATGGAGCTTGCAGTGGGTGTTTCAATGGCCGAACTGCCCAGGAAAGAGAGAGAGAAAATCGAGGAAATTATTGAGGGGTTCCAAATCCTTCCGCTCGACTCGATCAGTGCATGGCGTGCCGGAGTTGAGCTCGGGAAACTGAGGAAGGTGGGAATGCCTCTCGATCCCATAGACGCCCAGATTGCTGGTATTGCACTCCAAAACGATGATGTCATTGTGACACGAAATCCGAAGCATTTTGAGAGATTTAGAGGGCTGAAAGTAGAAACATACTAGCGTTCTGGGTTGCAAACAGCTGCAGCAAAGTTAGATATATCTGGATGATTCCATTGTAGGCTTTATGTAGACCAATTCGACAGTGGTTTCTGAGGAACATGACACACCTGTGAAGGGTCCTCACGGAGTAGTCCAGTGACGTTTCCTAGACGTACTAGACTTCAGTGTCCATCTTTGTGCAACCTACAATGAACGGTCATGTCACAAGACTCTAAAACCATGATACAGATGAACACCTGTTGGTAGCCATGTGTCTTGCAGTTCCTGGACTTGTCGAGAGCATAGAAGACGACTATGCTGATGTTGACTTTGGTGGAGTCCGAAAGAAGGTGTGCGTGACCCTGCTTCCTGGTCTTGAGGTGGGCGAGTACGTTATCGTACACACAGGATATGCAATAGAGCGGATGAAACCCGAGGAAGCAAAGAAGACACTGGCTCTCTGGGATGAGATGGCAGAGATGGCTGCCAAGATGGAGAAGTAGATTTCATCCGCGTTTTCTTGGCATCCGGAACTCACGGAGTAAGCCTTTTCAATTAGCACGATTCCAGTCCGCCTGATGCCAAATGCCGGATACGCTAGAATCAATCATGGCTGAGCTTCGCGCTCGAATCAATACAGAGAACACAAAGACCAAGGTTTCTCCTAAAGAGATTGAGGAGATGAAGTCACACACCGTTGTGGTCCTACCTGCGGGAGGACGAGGATTGCGAATTCGAAATGAAGCGCAAAGCGGAGATATCAACAAGGCCATGATGAAGATTAATGGATTGAGCATGATTGAGAAAGCAATTCAGGACTATTCGAGCGCTGGCATCAAACGGTTCGTCGTTCTCACAGGTTTTCTTGCAGAGAAGGTAGAAGAACACTTGGGCGATGGGTCTAGATGGGGCGTTGAGATCAAATACTCGTGTGACCCAGATGGGCGGAAGGTGGGAAATGCAGGTGCTATCCTGCACGCCCTCAACAACGGATCACTGGACGACACCTCGACAAGCATTATCCATAACCCCGACGATGTCATAGTAGGCATGAACCGTCCGTATGGGGATGTGTTCCTTGAGGGACAGGTGAAGGCAAAGAAGAACGGATGTGTGGCTACTTTCGTCGTTGTACCTGACACTCCATTCCAGTACTCTGGGATGATCATAGAGAACGGACGAGTCAAAGATGTTACCAAATACCCGCCAATTGCGATTCCTGCTCATACGGGAATCACCATCTTCGATCCCGAGGTTTACTCCTATTTCCGACGACTTGTTTCGTTGGAGGCTGAATCCTCGTTTGAAAACGTTGTCTGCCCTGTACTGGCTCGGGAGAAACGACTCTTCGCAATCAACATTCCCTCTGAATGTTGGATTCCGGTCAATGATTTGAAAGGGCTTGAAAAGGTAAAGACTGCACTGAGTCATGCTGGCTAATGGAATCACGTTTCGAAATGCCCTCTGAAGCGATTCCATTCGGAATCGCAGATGTTTCAACATGTATCATTCTGATTTACTCCATGTCGCAGCAGTCGGAACCGTAAGCATCGGCCCTGTGAAGTAAGGGCTATCATGATTATGAGATGAGCGTCCTTGTGGATTGAATGACCGAAAATCATATAGCAGACACGAATTGTACCAGCAACTTGGCAACGTCTGATAACCACATTGGCCTCTCTGCCATGCTGGTTGGACAACTGCATCTTCGTGATAACAAGAGATCAAGGTATCTTATTCACAAGTAGGAGAAGGTAAAATGAGCAGCGTATTAGTCACAGGGGCAAACGGATTCATAGGCTCACATATTGTTCAGCGACTCAAGGAAGAGAATAAAGTCATCAGTCTTGTATACAGCACTGTTCCTGGACGAGGGCTGGATACTGCCTTGGAAGGAACAACTGTAATTAATTGCGATATTCGCGATCATCACGCTCTTCGGCGCATACTGGCAAGATATGAAGTAAAACAGGTCTTTCACACGGCTGCGATTTCTATTGTAAAGACTGCATACTTGGATCCAATAGGCGTATTTGACGTAAACGCGATGGGGACTGTCGCTCTTCTGGAAGCTTGCCGCCAAGTGGGCGTTGAGAAGATTCTGGTTCTTAATACAGACAAAGTATACGGCGAAGGTCTTGATGCCACTGAAGATAAATCCTATCAGCCTAGCGAACCATATGCTGCCTCAAAATGCTGTCAGGGGTTCATAGTTCATTCTTTCATTGATACATATGATATGAACATTGTAATGAGTCATTCTTGCAATGTTTTTGGCTTTGATCCCAATTCCAACCGAATTGTTCCCAACGTCGTGAAGTCCTGTTTGAAGGGAAGAAAACCCAAGATATTCACTAACGATGACTCTGTGAGAGAGTACGTATATGTTGAAGATGTCGTCAGCGCGTTTAAACGATTAATGAATGAGGATGAACACCGAGGTTCTCGCAACATATCAACAGGCTGGGTGTACAATCAGAAAGACATAGTCCTCAAGATACTGGAGCACTTCGAGAGCTTGGAGCCCCAGTACGTCGAGGGTAAAGTGCCATCCCAGATAGACACGCAATCGCTCAAATCGATTAGATGGGATTGGAAGCCAGATTGGAGCTTCGATAATGCCATCAAGGCAACAATTGACAAGTTTGCGTTGTACTCCGGTGATTGGAAATAATGAACCAATCTCCGAGAGCTGGATTCCAGTAAATGACCTCAAGGGCATCGAGAAGGCAAGACAGGCTCTTACGCAGGAATAGCAGCTCAAGAGTGAGGGTTCAGCTCTCGTCAACCATATATTTATCCAAGAGGCAATGCTCCAAATACCTTCAGCACAATCACTCAACTCTTAGAACAGCATAATATTCTCGGGAGTTTGACTGACCATGAGGACTGTCATAGTGCCAACCCTCAATGAAGAAGATAACATTGAACGCCTGGTTCGTTCGATCTTCAAAGTACTTGGCACTTGGAACACTCATGTCCTTATCGTCGACGACGACAGTACTGACCGTACACATGAGGTTGTATCAGATTTATGCAACGAGTTCCCTAGTCTACACATGATTGTACGAAAGGGAGAACGCGGTCTTGGCAGTGCGGTACGCTTGGGTGCATCTCACTATCGTCAGAGCCAAGTCGTAGTCATGGATGCTGACCTATCACACAATCCCAAGTATCTCCCATCAATGTTTGAGAAACTTGAACAGGGATTTGACGTGGTTGTTGGCTCAAGATATATCCCGAAAGGTGACATTGTCGGGTGGCTGGGAAGCCGAATTGCAATCAGCAAAGTGGCGACCGCGATGGCCAGAGCGGTGTTCAGGGTTCCAGTGAGTGACCCGATGAGTGGGTTCGTGGGATGCAGGTCTGGAAGGCTCTTGGAAGAAGGCTTTGACCATGCGGACTTCAAGTTCCTTCTTGAGATGCTTGTTAAAAATAGGTCACTCAGAGTCACCGAGGTCCCGATTGTATTTCATGATCGGGCGAAGGGAACAAGCAAACTCGGTGCAATCACAATCGCGCTCTATATTGGTCTTGTTCTCCGGTTACTGTTCACCAAAGGCAGGAGGCCTCTTTCATGATTGTTGAAGCCCTGCCCAGATTACGCGAAGTCAAAAAGGTAGACATTCTCCTTGCGGTCTCGGTCCTCCTGAATATCTTGATGGCCATAGCGATGAGAATAGTCGGGAGCTCGATGTATCCATTCTTCATCTTGATTTATACTTGGATTGCAGTCTACGCGGTCTTCCTATCGCTTATCCTTCGTAGGAACAGAATAGTCGAAAACCCGCTTATCCGGAAGGGGGTTTCCTTGGCGTTGCTGGTCATGTTGACCATCCTTGTCAGACTCGTTTTCATTGGACAAACCGAGCTGATTTCTCTCGATAGTGTCTGGTACCTGGATTTCGGCAAATTCATCCAGATGAACATGATGCCATACGCCGACTTCTACTTCCCTTACCCTCCCGTCTTTGCCTACTTCATTGTGGTGATCTTCAACCTAGCTCCATCTATAGACAGCTTTAGGGTACTAGCGGCGCTGCTTGATGGAGCGGTCCTTATCGTGCTGTGGAAGATTGCTGATCGCCATGCGGGACCAAAGTGGGCTTCCTTTGTAGCGCTTGCCTATTCTCTGCTTCCAATCTCCATTATCGAGTCCGGTTGGAATGGGCACTTCGAACCGCTTGCCAATCTATTCATGCTGTTGTCGTTGTGGTTCATCTTTGATGGCCGCCACCGATTGAGCAGCTTGGCACTGGGCTTGGCTGTCGCCACGAAAGTATATCCTCTTCTTCTGGCGCCTATCTTCTTCTTTTACATCAAGAGCTGGCGAAAAAGGATCGAGTTTGCTGTAGTAGGAACTTCGACCACTGCGTTGACATTTCTACCATTCATCATTCCTGTCTGGATGAGGGGTGGCACGGTTCCACCTAATGGTGCAACTCCTTCCAGCAGTTCCACTGATTTATTCAGTTCTCTCCTTGGCTTTCTGACCAGTCCACAATATCCCACTCAGGTCGTGTCAATCATTGTCTTCGCATTGGTCTTTCTGGGAAGCATCATGATAGTTCGACAGCTGGCTCAAGATAATCCCCAATCGAACCATCGTGTGTATCAATGGGCGGTGTTGTTTGCAGGCGCTGTCCTCGTAGTGATGGGTTTGGCTGCCGCTCTGTACCCCCTATCTCCTCTGTCGAGGTATGTCTATTGGCGCTATCCTCCCGATATAGGAATTGTGAGGGGCGCCTCAGCTGTCTTCATTGGCTCCCTAATCATGATGATGGGATATCGAGGTCTTCGGAAGAAAACAACGATTACTGTTTCCACGAACTCGATGGTCCTCCTTGTTTCGGGAGCACTGCTTCTCATCATGACAATGTCACGCGGCGTCTTCTATGGATGGTATCTTCTCTGGCCCTTGCCAATGTTCTTTTTATTGAGGAACAAAAAGCTCGCTATCTTTACGCTGCTTTGTCTTCTACTGATTTATCCCAGCTATACGCATGACAACTTCGCGTCGCTGGGCTTCGAGGAGAACAGGCTGTGGCAAGACGAGTTCACATCCATGGACGGATGGGTACCATATGTCAACATATCTGGAACCGGACTACAGCCCAACTTGGTGGAAGCTGGGGTCCGCTCCAATGGGGGCCTAGGAGAGTTCTGGTTCGACACTAGTGATGTATCAAACGCGTCGCGGCTAGAGAATGTGACAATCTCCTATACGAAATCGGTCCAAATCGATTTCAATATCGATATTGAATTCGTGACAAGGATGACCGCCAGCTGGGATCCCACCTTTGGACGATACGCAGACATTTCCCTGATGTACGAGGGTCACGATGAATATGGCCATCGCATCAACGGCACAATCATACCTATGATTAGTCTGATGACCAATCTAACCTTCGTCCTGTGGCGGTATTCCTTCTCGATTGCCGAAGTCCCTGTGAATGCGGGGACTATTGACAACCTCACTCTTGTCGTTTATCCTGTGCGGTCGGGGTACGCGTTTTATGGAGTCGACTTCTTCTACACAACCTACTATGGGCTCTTGAATCCCTCATTCTTCCTGTTCATGCCCATCCACATGGCCTTGGCACTTACCGCATACGCTGTCCTTCATTTTGAGCTGAAGAGATTGGATCAATACGTCACAAGGAAGAAGGAGTTAGATCCAGAGTCTGCAAAATGACAATCGGGTGTAGTGCCAGAGCCTCCTAGATTCCAAGAATGCTCAGGCGCTGGACATGTTCCAGCAACATTTAAAGCAGCACACGAATTGCTGCGCAGCAGGTGTGAAACGGGATGGAACGCGTTCTTGTGACAGGAGGAGCTGGCTTCATTGGAAGCCACCTAGTCGACCGATTGATTCGTGACAACGAGGTTGTTGTTCTTGATGACCTATCAGCAGGTTCTGAAGAAAACCTGCAACAACATATGGACAATGAACGGTTTAGATTCATCAAAGGTTCAATCACAAGGGAAAAAGATGTCAATATGGCCCTAGATGGAGTCACTATAGTGTTTCATTTTGCCGCACAGCCAGACGTTCGCCTCAGCGTTGAGCGTCCGAAATGGGACTTCGAGATCAACGTTGGAGGAAGCTTGGAACTCCTAGAGGCCATGAGAAAGAACGATGTGAAGCGGATGGTATTCGCTTCATCCGGCGGGACTGTCTATGGAGAAACAGATGTCTTTCCAACCCCTGAGGTCACTGCCTTCCGTCCAATAAGCAACTATGGCGCTGCGAAGGGTGCATTTGAGATGTACCTGAACTCATACGCCGAGCTATACGGGATTGACTCAGTTAGTATGAGGTTAGCAAACGTAATCGGGCCACGGTCAGCTCATGGAGTAATGCATGACTTCTACATGAAGCTAAAGAGGAATCCAAAACATCTCGAGGTCCTTGGGGACGGAACACAGGAGAAGGCATACATGTACATTTCCGACACCGTCGAGGCTGCGTTGGTCCTTGCTGAGAATATTGGGAGGGGTCACCTCCCGGTGAATGTGAGTTCCGGGGAGCGACTGACCGTTACTCGCATCGCTGAGCTTGTGTGCAAGGAACTCGGCGTTCCCAACGCACACTTAGCCTACACCGGTGGCAAACGTGGGTGGACTGGAGACGTCGTTAGGACCGATATTGACATCACCAAGCTAGCGTCATTTGGATGGCAGCCTCGTGTTCCGCTCGAAGAAGGAGTCAGGCTCTACCTGCGTTGGCTAATCAAGAAGTTCGGCCCTGTGAAGTAGCATCGCTGTCGAAGAGGAATCTCATTGAAAAGGCAGCTCCAACGGACTGTTCTGGTGTTCGGATTTCTCTCCAATCCACTTATATCATAACTGTGGCGATTCGATTTCCCAGTTATTAGATGGTTGCTACCTTGAAACCGCCGAGTTCCCCAAAGCGCATTGCCGTCTTTGTTGAGCATTTTCCTCCATATCTTGGTTCAGACAGGTCCATCTTCGAGTTGTCCAAGAGGGCAGCCGCAAGGGGTGTGAAGATCCATTTCGTGGTTACACAGCCACTTCGGTATCTCTATGGTCAGCGTCCGAAAACTTGGAAGTACAAGGAAAACTGGAAGGGTCCACCTCCAAAGGTTCACAGCAATATCAGCGCGAGATACTTGCTCTTGGGGAAGTGGATAGAGGCACTATGGCTTCGCTTTCTGCCCTTGGCTTATCTGATAACACTAGTACTCTTCACCGCATCCTCGCTGAAGGAACTACTCCGCTTCAGGCCGGATATGGTCGTTTGTGCACATGCATCTCCTATCCTTGGCGTAGTGGCGTATCTCTCTGCAAAGCTCTCCTTCAAGCCAATACTGATGGCCGTTCCTGATTGGATGTCCGCATATGCGGCTGGTTTAATGCAGGAAAGTATGGCTAGCCTTGGCCCTTCTCTGCTGCAGATGGTCGAGCTCAGGCTCTACAAGTTGGCGAACCGAATCATCACTGCAACAGAGTTCTTGAAGAGTCTCTTGACTGATTATGGGGTTCGACCGGAAATTATGACCGTGATTCCAAACGGTGTAGACCCCGATCAATTCTCTCCTTCAATCGACTGTTCTGATATCGTTCAGAAGTATCGGCTCAAGAACCGCTGTGTCGTCCTATTCTCAGGCCATCTGGAGGAGTGGGCTGGACTGTCACTCATCTATGACCTAGCGAAACGGCTTGATAGTGATGTTCCTCAGTCGCACATTCTCCTCGTTGGATCCGGGAGAACGGTAGGGCTGCTCCTTGGGAAGCTCGTTACCAGTGGTTTGGGCCACATGGTGACACATGCCGGATTCCATCCATTCAAGGAGATGCCCAAGTTCATTGCTACTTCAGATGTTGCGCTATGCCTCTTTCCTGACACCCCTGTGTCCCACGCAGCATCCCCATTGAAGCTATTCGAGTACATGGGATCTGGAAGAGCTATAGTTGCTACATCGGTAGCGGGCACATCTGAGATTCTTGACGATACTATGGGTGTCTTGATTCCGCCCGGCAATGTTGATGAAATATGTGATGCAGTCGTGAAACTCTGTCAGCATCCCGATCTACGGAAGGAACTAGGCGAGAAGGCTCGTAGAGTTGTCACTCAGAAGTATACTTGGGAATTCCTTGCGGGACGATTCCTAAATGAATGCAGGACCACTCTCAAATCTTAAGGACCCTCTCGTAGTACTCTACTGTTCTGTTAGCTGCGCGGCGCCAAGTTTCTCTCTGAGCATAGGACACCTGACTCTGGCCGAGCCTTGTCGCAAGGTTATCATCCGAAAGGATATTCTCTAGCCTCTTCGCGAGGCTCTTTGAATCACCTGCCTTGAAGAGGAGCACATTCCCACCGATGGACTCTCTCATGTGATAGCCAACATCTGCGGCTACAATCGGAATCCCATATCCTGCGTAATTGTGAATCGGACCACTCGCCCCCACGCTCTCTGTGTAAGGGAAGAGAATTGCAGAGGCCGCAGAGAAATAGACAGGAACTCTCTCTTCAGGAATGAACTCTGTGTCGAATCTGACGTGGTCATCTAGTGACAGTCGTGTGGTCTGTTCCCGGAGTTCCTGCAGATAGATCATACCCTCCTTGTCTTGAGGAGTTCCAGCGATCAACATGATTGCATTTGGCGAAGAATCCCTAATCCGTTGCATCGCGCCTATCGCAACATCGATTCCCTTCCCTCGTCGAATGAAACCAAACATCAAGACGATTCTCCTGTCTGTGAGCCCAAGCATCTCAGATGCACTATTGCAATCCAGTTGCTTCGTGGGCAGTCTACACGGATGGGGAATCTCGACGACCTTCTCCGGACGATAGCCGAAGTCACGGAGAAACGCTTTCCTTAGGAGTGAATTCGTCTTCACGGTGCTCAGCTGAAGGACATCAGTGCCCCAATCCAAAAGGCGCATGTATGCTCTGAAGGCCGCCTTCGCGAAAAACAAGAAACGACTCAGAAACCGAAATGTCCCAGCCCTCTCCACAACCTGGTCAGCCATCCACGTGCTGTGTAGAGTCACTGTCGTACGGAAGCCAAAGAGCCTGCATAGGATTAGAAACAGGAGCATGGGTTCGCCGAAGAGTCCGCCATAGACCTCGCCATGAGGGCCGAACTGAACATGCACGATGTGGGGGCGCACTCTCTTGAGATGCTTCATCAGGGTAAATGGATACCATGGAGATCGACCATCCCACACGTTCAGGGTTTCCACGAAGCCTATTTCAGTTACTATCGCTTTTGCGTTCTTTCCTGTCAGAGCAGTGACTTGGCTCTTGCCAGTTCTAACAAGCTCTGTGATAAGTTTCGCAGTGTATAGTGACTCTCCAGTCCGCTGGGGCGGCAGAGGTGACACCATGGCGATTCTCAGCATTAGCCTCTTGCTTAATCATCATGGGCTATTCAAAAGAGTTTCTCGAGAGAATAGGGCTCAACGTTCTTTGAGCACAAAGCCGATAGATCTCCCAAGCAAAGATGATGTTTCCATAGGAATCCGACGAGCACGATGATCGCCCCAGAGTTCCCCATTCTTGCATAAGCGCCCTTAGTTTGGCAACTACTTTATAATGCTTATCACCGACTGTGTGATAGGTATTCAAACTAAAGAGAAATTTTCATTACGCTGGTGAATGTGAGTAGTCTATGTCTAGAGTGGCCTATGTGAGCAGCTACGCGCCGAGGGTGTGCGGAATAGCTACCTTCACTGAGGACCTAACTAGGAACATTAACACCCTCAACGCCTTGGAGCCTGCGGCCATCGTTGCAATGAATGACCCAGGCTCATCGTACTGCTACGGAAAAGAGGTAGTACTGCAGATTGATGAGGAGGACAAGGAAACCTATCAGCAGGTGGCCTATCAGATCAACAGTTCAGACTTTGACTTGATAAACGTGCAACACGAATTTGGGCTCTTCGGTGGGGAGTGGGGAAACTATCTCTTGACCCTCCTTGAGAAACTGAGCAAGCCTAGTGTCACTACAATGCACACTACACTGTCACCCGACTCGAAAAGAACGCAATCCCTAGGACAGATAGATATCCACAACAAGGTGGTACGGGGGATAGGGCAATACAGCTCCGCTCTCGTAGTCATGACGAAGATAGCGGCTAACATATTGCGAGAAGGGTATGATGTAGATGTTGAGAAGATCAAGGTCATACCACATGGATGTCCTGACATGCCGCTTGTGTCGAGTAATCAGGGAAAGAAGGATCTGGGTCTGGTCGACAGAAGTGTCTTGTCTACCATTGGTCTGTTGAGTCGAGACAAAGGAATTCAAAATACGATTAGAGCACTACCGGAAATTGTCAAAGACACCCCTGAGATCCTCTATCTGGTCATTGGAATAACTCATCCGCAAGTCAGACTCTTCGAGGGGGAGAAATACAGAAAACGTCTCATGAGGCTGGTGAAGAAGCTAGGGCTAGAGAAGAACGTCAAATTCCACAACCGTTTCCTGAGCAAACAGGAACTGATACGATACCTACAGGCCACGGACATCTACGTCTGCTCCCACGTCAATAAGGACCAGCTCTCAAGCGGGACAATCACCTATGCCTTAGGGGCAGGAAAGGCTATTGTTTCTACCCCCTTCTACTACGCCGTGGAAGTCCTGAATGAGGGACGCGGATTGTTAAGTAAATTCAGAAGCCCCCGTTCCATTGCTGAATGCATCACACGACTCTTGAAAGACCCAGAGCTGAAAGCTCGCACAGAAAAACTAGCATACGAGTATAGTCGTGACATGACATGGCCCCGCGTGGCCTCCAGATATGTTTCCTTGTTTAGAGAAGTGATCCAATGAATAGGAGGATGGTTCCCATAAGGCGTCCCTCGATCAACTTCAATTGGTTACAGGCTCTGACCGACGACACAGGCATCCTCCAACACGCCAAATTCGCAGTTGCTAACAGAAAGGAGGGATACACGACTGATGATAATGCCCGTGCTCTTGTGGCTGTCCTCAAGTACTATAAACTACGACGGGAGGAGCCAGTGTCAAGGCTTGCAGAAACCTATCTGAGTTTTCTCTTCCATATGCAGAAAGATGATGGGATGGTTCATAACTATATGGGGTACAATCGCAGCTTCCTCGATGGAGAGGGGTCGCACGACTCACTAGGCCGGGTCCTCTGGGCCTCGGGTTACACTCAAGACACCCCAACTCCCGAGGACTTCAGAATGTCGGCGAAAGAGATCTTCGACAGGGGCCTTATCTGGGCACTGAAGTCTGACTCACCCCGGACCCGGGCTTTCGCCATCCTGGGCCTCTACCACTATGCAGAGGCGTTCCCTCAAGACAAGAACCCTCCGTTGAACATGACCCTTCTGGCTAATCGACTCTGTGAGGGTTATAGGTGTGAGTCTACATCCTCCTGGCAGTGGTTTGAGCCATACCTCACCTATGCCAATCCTCGGCTCCCTCAGTCACTCTTCAGGGCCTATCAGACAACAGGAGAACAGGCCTATCTCCGCATCGCCGAAAAGACCCTTGGGTTTCTCGCAGAGAAACAAATCATTCAAGATGTGTTCCATCCGGTAGGGAATCGATCCTGGCTTATGAGGGGTGGAGAGCAGGCGCTCTACGATCAACAGCCCATTGAGGCATCATGCATGGTAGAGGCTGCATCCACAGCCTTTCAAGCAACTAAACAAGAGAAGTATCTTGAGATTGCCTACACTGCCTTTGAGTGGTTTATGGGAAAGAACTCGAAGAAGGTAATAGTCTACAATCCAGCCACTAGCGGCTGCTACGACGGAATCACGCCTGAAGGGCTTAACAGAAACCAAGGGGCCGAGGCTGCAATCTCCTTCCTCTTGGCGCGCCTTGAGATAGAGGCTCTGAGTAAGAAACACCTATAGAGAGTGGCCAGGAAAACAGGACAGAACTAAGGTAGCAGTTCCCCTAGGTCATACTCGACTCCGCACAACACCGTGTCGGCACCACCATAGTAGACCAAGAGCCGATCGTCCAACAGGACACTCCCACAGCTGAAGACAACATTAGGCACCTTGCCAAAACGTTCATAGTCCTCTTGGGGCTCCAGTATCGGCTTCTCCGAGCGATAGAGAATCCTCTCAGGGTCATCCTTATCGATTAACAGTGCGCCGAGACGATAGACGTAGTCAAAGTCCACTCCATGGTATATGAATAGCCAGCCCTCATTGATCTCAATGGGCGGCCCTGCGGCTCCAACCTTCAGACAGTCCCAACTATTGGGTCTGGGATGCATCACAGCCTTGAGGTCGCACCAACTCTTTAGATCTTCAGAGTAAGCCACACACAGATCAGGGTCGATACGACTATACATCACATAGTGTCCTTCTATCTTCCTAGGGAAGATCACCGCATTCTTGTTGTGGATACCCTCAAAGGGCAGCCACCTCTCTCCCCAGTTCCATCTGCCGGATAGGAGGTCTTCGAGAGAGACCTTGGTTAGGGAGATCTGGAACGCGTTCATAGGACTGTTCCTATAGGCTGTATAAGTCATCAAACATTCTCCATCCATCAGGATAAGCCTCGGGTCCTCGCACCCAAGATTCTCGTAGGAGTTTGACGGCGTAAACACGGGTTCAGGCTGTCTCTTGTCGATTGTATATCCATCCGAGGATTCTGCGTACCCAAGTCGTGAAACACCATCGTCCCCAATCGCACGGTAGAGGATGTGGACTCTTTCCCCGGCATAGAGAGCGGCAGCGTTGAACACTGTTCGAGTTTCCCAGTAATGTCCTGGCACTGATTCGAGAATCGGGTTGCCTTCAAAGCGCTTCATGGATCATGTCTCCTGGTGTTGCATCGAGGTTTCTTACCCTGTGACCGTGTGCACGTTGAAAAGTTCATCCAAGATTGCTCTGAGACTCAGTAGGCCCTTTATGCATCCCTGTTCATCGACCACTGGCAGGTGTCGTATATTATACGAATGCATGATTCTATTAGCATGAGCGAAAGTAGCATCCTCACGGACGGTCTTGAGATTTCTCGTCATGACCTCCTTGAGAGGCGTGCTCAAGGGGACATCTGTGGCTATGACTCGGATGGCATCCCGTTCTGTGAATATTCCCTCACACTTCCGGTTCTTATCGGCGACTATGACCGAGCCTATATGCTTGTGGTGGAGGATACCAATCACCTCTTTGATGGATATCTCCCCCGACGCAATCACCATATCTTCGATCATCATGCCTTGAACTTTCAAAGCGTCATTCCTCTCCGGGAGAGTTTTCTGCGTCTGGACCATATAAATAAGTGGTCATGTCTACAAAGCATCTCTTCTCAAGGTCTTCCATGACCTGCATGTGAACTTCAACCGCGATTCCGTTGCCGGTACTCGAACGCGAGGATATGAGATTAGGAACTCACTTGGGTGTGCTACCGTGACTGAGATTGCTTCTCAAGCTGCAAGGGGGACATCAGCATTCATGGTCCAAGCCGCGATATCTGGATCTATGCGGATAATCACTATGATGGTGCTAACTCGTCTGCTTATCCCTGCAGAGATGGGCCAGATTGCAGTTCTTGGAATCATCTTTGGCTATATGCAGTTTCTGGGAGCATTGGGATTGAACCACGCATCTCCTTTGGTCATCCCGGAGGCGGAGAGCGAGGGGCAGCAGGGACGAATCAAGGGGTTCGTTAGAAAGTCGGTAGGATATATTCTAGCATTCTCGGGCCTTCTTGCCCTCATAGTCTTGTTCTCAGTGCCATTGGTCCTCGGAACCAGCATAGTGTCCTCTGAACTGGTCTATCTGGTCCTCATCATTGTCCCTTTCTCCTCTCTTGAGGTATTTCTGGACTCGGTGCTTTTGGCTAGGTATCGGGTTCGCAGTCTTGTGGGAGGCCGGATTGTCTTTGATATCGTTCGTCTGGTTGTGTCGGTGCAATTGGTCTTGATGGGTGTTGGTGTAGTTGGAGTTGTGATTGGCTGGTTGGCTAGCCAGCTTGTTGCAGTGATCATCTATGGTGCGTACGCCACAAAGGGAATCCCTGATCCCTCGACAGTTATGAAGATGGCTCCTGTTCTTGCCTTTGCTCTTCCTAGCTTGGTGTTTCAGGCAATCGACGTCACAATCCAGAGCATTGACAGGGTCATACTTCTGCATCTCACAGACCTGTCTTCTCTCGGGGTCTATGATGTTCTGCTCGGCGCGCTCTTCCTCATGAGCTTCGTGGCTCTCGCCGTTTCGACCTCTCTCTACCCGGTTCTAACAAACATCAGACTGGGCCTTACAGGGGATGAGGATAGCGGCCAGGAACTGGGTCGGGTTGTCGCTGCTCTTCTCAGGTACGTCATGATTCTCTTGCTCCCCATTTCCATCATTGTTTCGTTGAACTCAGGTCCAGTACTTGATATGTTGTTTGGTTCAGCCTACGCCAGCTTCCCAAACGCATCATTGTCGTTCTCGATTCTGATTGTGTCATACGCACTCTGGGGTGCCACTTACGCACTCCACTCCGTCCTGCGCTCAATGGGTGAAGCGCGTTTCTTCGTAGTTGTAGGTTTAGCAGTGATTGCTTTCGAGGTTCTAGGGTGTTGGTATTTGACCCAGTGGCTTGGCCTTCTCGGTTCCGCCCTGATACGGTCTGTCTACATCCTGCTCCTCTTCCTGACTGCGCTCGGGCGGACTCGTCAGAAGGGTGTGTCAGGACTGAGTTCCGTGGCCGTGTCAGTACTGAAAATTGTAGTAGTTTCATCAATATCAGGAATGCTTGTTGCATTCATCGCACCAACAGATGCTTTTGGGCTGCTATTCTGGCTCGCTCTAGCCTATTTGCTCTTCATTGTCATGCTCTTTGCGGTGAGAGAAGTCAATGAGCTTGACTTCCGACTGTTGAAGTCACTTGCCCCCAAGTCGATGCATGAATCGATAGATCGGCTTCGCCGCCTATACTTCAGAAGCTCGGCTGACCCCGGTCCAGAGATCTAGGTACGCTCTTGTCATACGATCCCAAGACATCTTTGATGCAAACTGTTTTCCCCGTTCTGAGATGCGAGCCGCCAAATGGGGGTCATTAATGATTCGTGCAATCTCGCGAGCCACTCCTTCCGGTGTGGTCTGAATGGAGATGGATCCGTTATCTTTCAGAACCCCCTTTAGGTAGGCTGCTTTCAGCGGACTTCCTGCAATTCCAATGACGGGAAGTCCCAGCGACATGGCCTCAAGTATCGAGAGATAGCCTGCCGCCAAGCAAATCTGGTTGGAATTCATCACAGCTTGTGGATTGGACACCAGTCCCATCTGTTCCATAGCAATACCCCTTGACTTCGCAAGATCCGACGCCTCTCTCCGAAGGCTGCCTTTGCCACACAAAGTAAGAGGCATTTCTATACCATGCTTTTTCTTCAGAATTGCAATTGCCTCAATATATCCCAATAGTCCTGTGTCCTGTTCCAATCTGCCAACAAATACTGCACCATTCCTTGGTTGCTCCACAAGGTCGACACAGTCAGTTGCCCCGGTTAGAATCACATCACAATCTACGCCATAGGTTTCGGGTATGAAGTGTCCAATGCATATGGACCCGCTCACAAGCCGTCTCGCAATCTTGCGGAGCAGCTTGAAGATGACTGGAACAGGGTCTCTCTCAAACCCGTGGAATGTTGCATAGACGGGGGTTGCAAAGTCCATGACGAGCAGCGGGAGATACCAGAGAAGGAGAGGCAACGTATCATGTATGTGAATGACACGAAATCCTCTGAACCTGCGGCGGTTTGCAATCATCCACAAATAGACTAAAGGTGGATTACGATCCCAACCATATGGTAACCTGATTACTCGAACATTCCTTTCTTGCTCTTGCCTTGGGAGGTCTGGGGTATGACTTGAGGTCAGTATTGTCAATCGTATACGTTTTCCCGATAGAATCGTGGCTACCTGACTAACGTGTTTCTCAACGCCTCCAATGGCCGGATGATACTTGGCTGAAATCATCAGAACTCTCTTTGACACAGGCAATTTCTTGAAACCTTAACACCTAGTTAACAAGCTGCCACTTTAGCGTTCTGGCTGCTATTCGTTGAATCGGCTTTGGTTCCGGTACGTCTAATTTCAACTGAATTCGAATTGAATATCTACGCTTCAGAGTACTTCATAGATGAACGTGCGTTGCCACCTATCATGATAGACACGTACTTCCTTTAGGATTCCTTTCTGAGCTAGATCCGAGTAGATGTAGTTCAGATGATGTGCTAGCCACTCAATGACCACAACAACTCGCACTTCGTTCTGGTCAATATAATCCAAAACGGTTTCTGTTATGTTAGAGCTTCCCCTGATGCTTCCTGTGGGAATCTCAAGGAAAATGAAACGGTTTCGTGTATACCAACTGAGGTACTGTGACCCATCCATATTGGTCAAGACATTGATTCCAGGTTCGTATGTTTCCTTGAGAAAATCGCCTGCAGTTTTTATGCACTGGAAGGTATCCCGTGTTAAGTCTGTTTCGGCAATTCCGAATCCAATACCAGTTGTTATCATTAGCAGAAATGTGATGAAGAGGAGGGAAATTGGGATGTCTTTCCAGTGCTGCAACGTGAGATTAGCCTTCCGATGTGCTGCCTTCAACTTGTCATCTTGAGTTTCGATTACATGATTCGCAGTATCTTCTTGAGAGCCAATTACCGAAGCAATGCGAGCAAGAACCATGAAGGCAAGTGCTGATAAGTAGAAAAGACGAATTCCAATGAAAAATGCAAACCACGACTGCATATCTCCCATTGAAAAGATAGATGAATATGGCGGGTCTAACATAACATTGGGGGCAATTAGAAATACGCATCCAAACGCCATCGAAACTATTGCCAAGATGGCTAATGACAATGACTCCACTCGATTATGGAGCGTCACAACCAGTGCGATTACTAGACTAACGATGAGAATAAGGGCCATTCCCACCTGACTTGCACCTGAATGAATGTAACCCCCGCTATCAATCTGAGCAATAAGCATAAAGCGCATTTGATAAGGTAGCTCCAGCAGTTCTTGCTTGGTGACCACTGTGCAGTCATTTTCGCTCGAGCTGGATATTCTCACTTCTTCCAGAATGATGCTTGGATGGGTGCTGCTAGCCCAACCTACATAGAAGTCCAATCTTTGATGCCCTGTCCAGTTCACGCTCACCGCCAAATCTGCAATTGGATTCCCAGATGTATTCACAGAGCTTACGCCATTTCCCACGAGTTCGATGCGGTCATAGGCAGCATCATGGCATCTGACGGATGCGAAATATGAATCATTTTGACTAGGTATTTGAGGTCTAAGACTGAAGCGAATCCAAGTCGCTGAAACCTTGTGGGGGAGTCCAACCCTTTCGTTGCCGTAACTAATGGAATCTACCCTCTCATCCAAGACATCAATCTCAACAAAATGCGTATACGCTCCCATAACCGGGAAGAAGTCGATGACAACGCCGCCACCATTACTGGATGCATCGATATTGACAGTTGCCTCTGAGAAGTAGCCATTTGTTATAGACCAGTTTGCACTTGACGGTTGGTTATAATCGGATATGCCATCAATACCATATCCTTTGAACCTGACCTTCAGCTTATACGAATACCCCGTTGCATTCCTGCAAACAATGAATGCTTTTCTTGATTGAGATGAGTCGTCCAACCAAACGAATACTCCATCTGATAGTGTGAGATTATCCGGTTGCTGGACGTATGGGAACCCATAGGCCACCATCCATGCTTCGAAATCGGCATCCGCATGGAACTCGCCAAATGCCATATTGTCTGGCACAGTCCATCTCTCCCAATCCTCAATGGAAACCTCTGCAATCGAAATGCTGTAAAGCGAAGCAGGGATTAGAGTCGAAGCTGTGAGAATCGACAGAATGAGAAGAATTGGGAGCTGTCTTCCTTCTATTGCTCCGCATTTTCTTCTGGGCGTCACTAAAAGCAGAAGTGGCAGTGTGAAACACAGAATGAGTAGCGGCAAGCGTAGTAATATGACAAGTATTATGGTAGCGACAATAAGGATCGCCCGATTCCTCTGAGCCCGTTTGTCAGGATTGCATCTGGCTATGGTCCATTGACTCAGCCATTCTTTTCCTCTCCTAATCATATCTTGCATATATGGAAGGGTGTCACTGAACATAATGGCAATTAGATAACAGGCAGGCAAGAAAGCAGGAAAAACATATCTCCAGAGATCGGGTTTGTAACGAAGTGGTGCCAGAGCATATGCACCAAGATACACTAGCAGCCAGATAATAATGGGCAAATCCTTCCTGTTTCGAATAAGCAGGACCCATCCTAGACTGATTGTAGCAAGAATGGTGAAGAAACTAAAGTATACGCCCATGTAAGTGTTGGATTCATTCAAAAACAGGACATTAGCTACCCATACTTCGAAAGCAGATCCAATATTCTCGAGAATTCGGCCACTCTCAAGCATTGTGTCATATAGAGAACCACCATATATAATTTCGATAATTGTAGACGAGATGACGGTTGGAAACAGCATAAATGCAGCAATGAAACTCAGACTTGCACCTAATGCTATCCATGCGAATGCATTATAGCTAATCAGCGGCTCCCTTTTTCTACGCTCGACAATGGCGACAATGAACACTGTAAGCGGGATCACAACAGCTGACACACGAACTGCAATGGCAACCATCATGAGAACTCCTGACAGCAGGCCCATTACTCTTGACTCCCTCCTAGTGCTTTCAAAAGCACTAACTAAAGCAATGGCGGCGATGACAGCAGCTGGTTGCTCAGTGAGGATTCTATTTGAATAGTGGATAAAAGCCCCGCTCGTTGCCACCAGTAAGGCTGACATAATCCCTGTATGATGTCCTCGAAGATGGAGTCCGAGTTTGTATACAGTGAGAATTGCCAGAATACCGAATAGCTGTGCAAGGAACCACCCTGCATATTCGGATGCCGTAACGAACATAGCAATTCGAATCAGGATGGGCAGGCCAGGTCTATAATGGACTCCATAGCGTGGCAGATTTGTGAAGAGTCCTATTGCATTGGATAGGTACTGTGCTTCATCGGGTGAGAGATATGCCCATTGTTCAGTTCGAATCAATAAACGCAGAATTAAGCCTAGCAAGCAAATGAAAGCAAGCTGCCATGCTTCATCCAATCTCTTATCAGGCATAAAGGCACCCCTACTTCAATTCATCTGCTTAGGTACAATGCGAATCGTACACCTGCAATGTTGAACCGAAATGAAAAAGCCTTCGGAAAATGGTTGACGTGATTTGTCCCGAGTCCAATCTCATATTCGCATGTTCCCAGAATTTGCAGAGCTTTGCTAGCATGTGAGCAATGTCTTCCTCAACCCTATGTTTCCTTTGCAAGCGAGATTGCGGATGTCATCGAGAAAAGCCTGAGAGCTGACATCGACGATATCAGAAAAGTTGTCGAATCAGACAGGAGAATCTCGTTGAGCTTCTTTGGGTCTGGCGCCGGACATGAAGACTCCCGCTTCCCAAAGGACGTTACAGGAATCAGGATGATCTTCCATTGCATGTGTCTTGGTGACTGAATGAAACGACTATCTGAAGCCGGGCTTGGACAACCTGACATGACTTATGAAGAATCTTGTTATCGACTGCTGAAGATCGTTCGTGAAAATCCATAATTCATCCGATGCTGTCTGCAGTGCCGTGGAGAAACCTCCTGATTCCTGAAATGACTTAGGAACCGCCCAGTTTTCATGAAGCGAGTATACTAAGCACCACAATACCCGTCGCGGGAAATGGAATGGGCTTTCGCCCTATTACCAAGCTGAAACCGAAGGGACTCGTTGAGGTTGCAGGCCAACCTGTTCTAGACCATCTCCTTTGGAATGCTGTACAGAGAGATATACTTATTTCCAACGACTTGATGAGCGGCGTAGGATAGACGGAGTAGATTGAGCATTGCGTGTTCTGGTGACAACTTCAACATTTCCGTTTGTAGGGCACGAGTATTGGGGCAATTTCGTAGAAGATCTAAATAAACGGATGGAGCAGCGGCATGTAATCATCGGGACTGTAGTTCCGAAGTGTCGTTGCATAAAACGCTCGCAGAAGCACAGTCTTGGTACAATGGAGTTTGATTATTTCCTTCCTAGAAGCCTTCAGGTATTGGGTTGTCCTCCGGGACTAGAACACAACAGTAGGAGTATTCTTGGGAAGATACAGCTTCTATTCTATCTGTTATCCTTCACCCTGCATCTCTTTCTGGCCACGAAACGCCATAGACCTCATCTTATACATGCCAACTGGGCTATTCCCTCAGGACTAGTGTCTTGGATTGTGGGACGAATGACCCGAACACCTGTATTAGTCACTGTCCTTGGTGCTGACGTGTACCAGAAGGGATTTCGTAAACAGGTCATTAGGTTTGTTTTGGAACGTGTTGATCATGTCGTTGTGGTGAGCTCCCATGTCAAGCGATTACTTGTAGGATTCGCTAAACCGAAGAAACTGACAGTGATTCCAAATGCCATTGATGTACGTGCGATCATCTCTGCAAAGGAGAAGGCTAATCTACATGCAGTCAAGAAGCGGTTGGGCCTACGAGCCGATGATAGAACGGTTGTCACAGTTCGCCGCTTGGTGGTTGAGAAGCGGGTTCAGGACCTTGTTAAAGCAGCCGCACAAGTATTGCAGAGCATCAAAGGTGTTGTATTCCTGATTGGTGGATATGGACCTGAACTAGAGAGTCTTCGAGAACTGACCAGGACATTGGATATAGAATCTAATGTTCGGTTCCTTGGTCCACTGTCTGAAGAAGAGAAGCTAGAGCTCCTTTCAATCGCTGACCTATGTGTACAAACCTCTGTCCAAGAAGGGCTATCGCTCGCCCTCCTTGAATTCATGGCTTCAGGAGCTGTTGTGATTGCGTCTGCAGCGGCTGGTCAGAGCGATGTGATTGAGGCTGGTGTAAATGGTCTGCTTTTTCCTGCAGCTGACACAGATGCTCTCGCAAATTGCATAGTGCAGGCTCTTCAGAACGATGAGTATCAAAATCTTGGTCCAGCTTCAAGGGAGTACGTGCTTGAGCATCATTCGTTTGAGGCTCAGGTTGAGAGATACATGAGTGTCTATCGGGAGTTTAGAACCTAGTGTTCATTGGGTTCAATATTGCAGCTTCCAAACTACTTGGTTTTCGCTGCAACAATGTGAATTGAGTGGGGTGCCCACCTGAATCCAGACTGTGTGATTGTCACTGTCCCGAACATGCTAAGCTCCCTCCTTAAACTCTCGCATGTGAAACGCCAGTAGTCATCCGGCAGGTCGTGCAGCGGGTAGAAAAATGGGACACTCAACACTAAGTAGCCATTTGGTCGAAGTGCATCATGGATGTTCGCAATGGCATGTCGGTAGTCATACACATGTTCCAGTACATTGATTGCGATGATCACATCGCATTGGTTCTTGCAGTCCAGTTACATCTAGGACCTCACATCCTGGGTATGGTTTTATATCACGCTTTAAGTGATAGAATCTCAATGGAATTATTGGTGTTGAAGAGTGTTAGGAAAACAGCTGAGAATAGTAAACGTCATTCATCATCTCTCCCGTGGTGGGGGTGTCGCACTTCAGTCAGTGAACATGGCAGAGTCACTTAGAAATCTTGGTCACAAAGTTGCTTTTGTGACAACTAAAACAGGGGTGGCAGATCCCACAACTGATTTCCTACATGAAGAAATGCCTGTCACATATGTTTCCAAGATGGCCGGAGCCAATGTGCTAGTGCCCTTTCTTTTGAGCAGAGCATTATCCCGAAGAATCCACGAGCACGGCTGTGATGTAATTCAATCTTTTGACCCTCTAGTTGCGGCCTTGGCCGTGCTCCTGGAAAAAGATGCACAAAGAACAATTCCCTGTGTGATAAGACTTGGAACCAACTACCAAGCTCACTTCAAGTTCCAGTTTGCTCAGCCAACGACAGGGACTACACTGGATTTCATCAAGAACGCCACACGGCGCAGCGTCTATCTCTCTGCGCTAAGCATTGTGGAGAGAATGACTCTTACAATGTCAGATGCAGTTGTTGCCAACTGTCAGTATCTTAGGGAGCTTTATGAGAGGCGTTTCCCAAAGCTAAAGAACATCACAGTTATCCCAAACGGCGTTGATATACAGAAGTTTAATCCTACTGGGGTCAAACACCTCCTAATGTCTGACAGAATCTGGCTCCTCTACGTGGGACGCATCGAGAACCGCAAAGGCATTGACATACTCTTGCGAGCTATGCCGGCAATTCTGAAACGATATCCAAATGCAAGACTACTTCTTGTAGGGCGTGCTCCCCGGCCTTACTACCTTCAAAAGCTGAAATCGCTTGCACAGAATTTATCTTTGGAATCGAAAATACAATTCATAGGTGTCGTATCGAATGAAGATATCCCTCACTTGATGCGTGCAGTAGATGTTCTGGTGTTCCCTTCAACTACCAGGAGTGATGAGGTTGAGGGACTTCCCAATGTTATCCTTGAAGGAATGGCCTCTGGTCTTCCTGTCGTGGTCACTAATGTGTGTGGAGTTCCCGAGGTTGTTGAGCATGGGAAGACCGGGATTCTAGTATCCCCTGGATCAACACAAGACTTGATTGATGGTGTAATTGCTCTTTTGGAATCCAAGCAGCTCAGATCAGAGCTTGGTGTACAAGGTAGGGATTTCATTATTCGTCATAATTCAACAGAGCGCACAGCTCGGGACTACATTGCTCTCTACGAAAAATTGATCGAGATTAAAGGCGAATAGATCGGGTGTGTTTCTTGCAGAAGAAGAGAGTCTTGCATGTGTTTGGCCACCTTACTCAAGGAGGAATGGAAACATGGCTTCTTAGTGTGTACAACAGAATCAACCGGAGTGCTGTGGTATTCGACATAGTTGTATCAACTGATGAAGAGCACCCTCTCAACAAGCCATTCAGAGAGTTAGGAGCTCGCATCTTCCCAACTGCAAAGATCAGGTATCCCCTTCGATTCGTTCATAGGTTTCTTGGGGTCCTGAAAGAACATGGACATTATGACTCGGTTCATAGCCATATAGGCGCATTGAGCGGCATTGTTGTCTTGCTCGCGGCCTTGATGGGCGTAAAACAAAGAATAGTGCATGCTCACTCTTCTTACGAAGAGAGATCCGTACCTTTGGTTTCGCGATTATATCCCGCAGTTTCACTGGTTTTAAAGCGGCTTATCAGGGCCTTTGCCACAAAGGGGCTTGCCGCATCCAGAGAGGCAGCGGAGTTCCTATACGGACCAGACTGGAATACCGATTCTCGATTTGCTGTGCTCTACTGTGGCATTGACCTAGACAGGTTTGAGCGAACCAGAAACGTAACTGAAACACGAAGAGCATTGGGAATACCATCTGGCGCCCGTGTTGTGGGTCATGTAGGAAGTTTCCGTACACCAAAGAATCATGCCTTTCTTGTCAAGATTGCTCGCGAAGTAATACGTCGAGGGAATGACGTCTGGTTTCTGTTGGTAGGCGATGGAGAGCTGAGAACCGAGATTGAGCATCTTGCGAAACGGCTTAAGGTGGATGATCGTCTGGTATTCACGGGAATGCGCCCAGACGTTCCTGATCTCCTTGCTGCGATGGATTGCTTTGTATTTCCATCCCTCTATGAAGGTCTAGGTCTTGTCTTGCTTGAAGCTCAAGCCTCTGGACTGCCCTGTATTGTGAGCTTGAGAGTGCCCAACGAAGCTGATGTAGTTCATAATCTTGTGACCCGCCTTGATCTTGAAGACGGCGTGGAAGTTTGGTCAAAGACGATAATTGATGCGCTAGAGAAACCAAGACTCTCCAGAGCGGATGCTCTTGTAATAATGCATGAAAGCGCAATGAACATAGAACACTCAGTACAAGCACTTGTAGACATCTACATTAATGAACCAGATGCAGGATAGACGGTTGCTACCGCATGGTTTAATTTGCTAGCACGAATCGCTTGATATCTCTACTATACATATCACTCATTTCGCTGAATGCGGCTTGTGGAACAACTCAAGTGCAAGGTCTTCATCGATGGCAGGCGTGTCTTTTCCAAGAAACCTATTACACAAGGGTTGACATATCGAACTGTTGGCACTTGCTACTAAGAACACCAATAAAGAGGGGTTTCCTCGTAAACTACAAGAACACTGACCCTGTTTCGCTTCAGTAGCATATCCTTGGGTGATGAGTAATGCAGAACGTCTTGGTTACCGGTGGAGAGGGAATGATTGGAAGTGCCATTAGAGCGCTTGGGGTCTACGAATCATGGGACATCGATAGCGAGCGTGATATTCGAAACATACCATTGCATGATGAAGTATACGATGGCATAATTCACTTGGCGGCAAAGAGCAGAGTTGTTGATGGTTACTTCGAACCGTATGAAACATGGGACGTAAACACGCTAGGTACAATCAATGTACTTGAGAAGGCTCGTATTGATGGGAGTTGGGTTATCAACGGCAGTTCATTAACAGCGGGTTACTGGTGCAGCCAGGTTCGAGTGACGAGATGGCATCATCGGTAGCAACATTAATCGACTCCTCCTCAATGCGAAGCGAACTTGGTGAGCGGGGACGTGAGTACGTTGTACAGAATAACTCCATGGAAGTCACAGCTAGGAAGTATCTGACACTGTATCAGATGCTTATTCGTGGTGATCGCTAAATCATTTATTCTACGGCTCTTTCCGTCAGTATTTATGGGACTGTGATTGTACTCAGCTCAATACAATTGGAAATTAGCCGTTATTGTAGAGTCAATAGGCTATCACCATTAAATAATCCAGAATAATCTTGTCACCTACGTTACCAGTTATGCTAAACATGAAGTATCGTAGTAAGAACGGGTCATCTACTTCATATTCATAGATTAGAAACTCCTGCGATGTGTCTATACCTGATCGATTGAACCTTCTTACATTCCATCCAGCTGAGAAGTCTCTCTTTACTGGATAGAGATTGATACCGAATTGTGCAAGGTTAGGTGAACATAATCTAATGCGTATGAATGCACCTCTACTCATATTGAGCCACATTACGAATCCGAAATTACAGAAATAGGACGGGTCATGATCGCTTGAGTTGTATGCCTCAGGGAGCGTGACAGCACTGAGGTATGAATTATTCTGTATTGTTAGACTAACATATGGGGAGTCATATCCTCTGATTGAAAGAATGTCCTCCATATCATTGAAATATACATTTTGACTCACGAGAGGTCCAGTGCCAGTGAAGACACTTCTATTGACATATCTTTCGCCAATTGACCACGATAGTGGAAAGAGTATGAAGAACAGAATCGTTGCTGTCTTGATTGTCCTATTATTTCCTGAATTCGATGTCAACCGAGCTATGTATGCAAGGGGTATCCAGCTTATTGGAAGCCAGTATCTCAGACCCGAGGCGGAGGAGGTGTTTGAATATAAGAGCACATATATGGTAAAGAACAAGAGAAACCAGGCACTGACCTGTTTAATCTTGATTAGGTTTTGTTTTATGTTCTTAAGAGTTATTTGATTTCTTCGCAGATATAAGATAAGAATGAAAAAGCAAGCAGGCAGAATCCCAACCTTGATCATTCCCTTAATGACCTCTAGAATATATGCAACATTGGCCCATCTTATCTGAAGCTGAGCAAAGAGCTGGATAAAATCACCACTCTCGAATGCTGACATATATGATGCTGGAATCATATATTCAAAGGGGAGTAAACCACCGAACATCAGAACAGTAATCGCAGCAAGATAGATGACTGTTGTAGTGCAAAGAAACTTCTTGAATCTAGATCTAATAATGAAGAGGTATAGCAGTACTCCGAGAATGTATGTTTCTCTACATAGAGCACTACATACAAGAGCGATAAAACTTGTGACTAAGTACCCCCTTTGATTATCTTTTAGATAGAGCTCAGTGTAACAAAGCGACAGTAAGAAGAAAAACAACCCTGTCATATCTGTTAATATATTGAACCAGTAATTCAGGAAATTATAGCTCATAACCACAAATAATGTGAAGAGATTTATTTCGAATTCGTTATAATCATTGAATTTCAGGAGATCCCGCATAAGTATGACGCTTCCTAATGCAAACGTCAGATTGATCATACATGCCAGAATCGAGATGTCAATGGGTACAACGTGATGTGTTAATGCAATTAGTAAAGGGTAGAATACGCGGATCCGTGCATAATACTCGCTGAGAAGATAGTCCTCTGTTCCAGTACTCAGCCACTTCTCAAGCGATAGTGCGTAGAATTGATACGAGTCCACACTGTAACCATTAAGAAAGACTGTTCGTATTACGCCGAATGCAATCGATGTGAATATAGCCAATAATATGATTGGTTTTATGTTCTGCTGAATTAGATTAAAAGTCTTGACAGAGAATTCATCAATGCCTTTGTGCATTCTATGATACAATGTTCTTATTATTTTCAAGAAGCTTCTGAGAATTTCTTCCATTCTTTGAATCATGATCACCTGTCTGGAATGCAAATACCAATCTTCTATGGTGAGGCTATTAGTAACATCACTCTAGGCTATTAGTCATATCAAAGTTCCTTCCATATATCTTAATGGGCAAATTGCTAATTCCTTGCACAATCTTGAATACCCACAATCGCCAATCGGATGACGAATCATCCAGAACAACATTTCTTGGAATCAATGTGACTCCAGAGTTTTCCTGTCAATATATGCTCGTTCTATGGGTTATCGTCATTCAGAAATAGAAAAGAGGTTTCATTTATCGGGAACTAATGAGATCCCAATGGTTCTCTCGCACCCAATTGGAAGAACAGTCCCTACGACAAATTAGGACACTTTCAGTGTACTCCGCTACAGACGTACCCAATTACTCTTCACTGTTCAAGAAGAACGACATTGACCATAATATCACATCCTTTTCAGAATTCGGTTCTCTACCCATACTGATTCGCAATTTAGTTAAGCAGCATTGTGGTGACCTCTTGACTTCAAACATGAGTAGCTTGTAATTCCCTTCTGAGAGAAGGAAGTTCGCAAAGGTGTATAGGCTAGTTGCATAGCCAACGAGTATTATCGGCTTGAACTTCTGAAGCGTGTCTGCAAACCCCCTCATCTTAATAATAGACCCGGGATACACAGAGGAACTGATGGCAGAGCTCCTGCAGAAGGTGCAGGATTATTGCAAACCACTCGATGTCGTGTTAAAGCATGTTGATAAAATAAGGCCGGAGAAGTCTGGTAAGACTAGAATTGTCAAATCGCTACGCAGCTTGGAGGATATTCAACGCGCCGATTTTCATAACTAGTACCTGAACGCAAATCGTTCATGTTCGTCAATTGATTGAGCAATCGTTATTAGTATGACGTAGTTTCAAATAGAGTCAGATGGCCAACCAGAGAAAGCCACCAAGTGTGTAGAGGATGGAGTCTCGCTTCATGAAACTCGTAGTTATGATTCCCGCTTACAATGAGGAGAAGACCGTAGGCAAAGTCATTGATGAGATACCAAGGAGAATTGAGGGCGTAGACATCATAGAGGTCCTAGTAATTGATGACGGGTCAGTAGACAACACTCGGCAGGTCGCAGAGATTGCTGGGGCGAATCTGGTCGTTTCACACAGCAATAATAAAGGCCTTGCAGCATCGTTTCGTACAGGTCTAAAGACTGCCCTAAGAATGAAGGCAGACATTATTGTAAATACTGATGCCGATTTGCAGTATGACCAAACCCAAATACGCCAGCTGGTGCGTCCGATACTCTCCAATAAGGCGGATATGGTCTTGGGATCGAGATTCAAGGGTTACATTGAGGAGATGCCAACTCGGAAGAAACTCGGAAACATACTTGCAACTTTTGTCACAAGAATTCTTTCTGGTTTCAATACTAGCGATGCACAGAGTGGCTTCAGAGCTTTCACTAGAGAACTTGCCAGCAGCTTGAAGATAACCTCTACGAAGACCTATGTTCAAGAAACTATTGTCAGAGCCGCCCGGTGTGGATATAGAATAGTCGAAATACCCATTACGTTTCGCAAGAGATCCGGCCCTTCACGTCTGATCAAGAGCATCTGGGGGTACGCTCTTAGAGTGTTACCTGAGCTGATATCATGCTACATCGATACGTTTAGGGCGTGTAGACACTTAAACACTTGAATAACCTTTCCAAAATGTATCACGCCCCTGCCTGTGATTCAAAGAAAGATGTATGTGCACAATACCACTCTATCATCTCTGTGAGGCCTTCGCGAAGTGAAACTGTTGGTCTGTACCCTAACATTCGCTTGGCTTTGCTAATACTAGCAAAGGTTGTTTTCACATCGCCTGGTTGATCTGAAAGATACTCTATCTTTGCCTCCTTTCCCAGGATGTCTTCGATAGTCTTGATGAACTCGCTAAGCACAATAATCCTTGAGTTTCCCAAGTTGAAAATTTCATACTCATAGGGGTTCTCAACAGCACCTTGGATTCCCTCGACGATATCTTGAACGTAGGTATAGTCACGAGAACTGTTTCCGTCACCATACTGTTGTATAGTTTCTCCTCGATAGATGCCATCGATGAACTTGAAGGGCGCCATATCTGGACGGCCACGAGGTCCATATACTGTGAAGAACCTTAGACATGATACTTGGATTCCGTACAGACTGTGGTACGCATGTGTGACTACCTCGGCAGCTTTCTTTGTCGCGGCATACGGCGAACATGGCGCATCAGTTAGGTCATCCTCCCTGAACGGGACTTCAGATCTGTTGCCATAAACAGATGAAGTGGATCCCAGTATGAACTTCTCCATGTCACACCTACACGCCCAGTTGATGAGCTTGGCAGTTCCGGTTACGTTAACATCAGCATAGGGGCCTGGCTTGGTAATGCTATTCCTTACACCCACAAGAGCTGCAAGATGAACCACCGTATCTATTTGCCAAGTATCGGATATTCTTTTCATTACTTCTGAGTCACGGATGTCGCCGCGAACAAGATGAAATGCTTTGTTCTCCAAGGCTGCACTCAGATTGTGCTCCTTCAGTTGTGGGTTGTAGTAGTCATTGAAATTGTCCAAGCCAACAACAATCTTTCCCAGTGAGAGAAGACGGTCCACAAGGTGACTGCCTATGAATCCGGCTGCCCCAGTTATGAGTATCGCATCATTCTTGGTCATTATGTATTCACTCGTTGATTCAGTTGAAGCCTTCCTAGAACGCGGCGTCTGATTATGCTGAGTCAGTGCGACCACTTACATTCTATTAATCCTTTCAGTGTGTAACACACTCTGAAGATAACAACTGTGGCTTGCCTAAGCTACCTCTCTTCAGTATTCACAGATCACTGGACGAATTCAACTGGAACTGTAATGGTGATTGGTGTCCACGGGGATTGTTGAGAGCTCCGGATGCATGACGTAACAATCGAAAACGAGTCTAGGGTTACTGAACGCGGACTATTATTTCTCATTCGCCTCCAGGATGCGGTCCTTACGGCGTGCGAGAGTTTCTGACTGCTTGTTTCATTGAATCTGTTACATGTGTTAATTGACCCGGAAACCCAAGTATGGTGCAATCACCGCACGAGATCAGCCATCATTCCCCTCGTTTCTCTCAGAGGACAACCATGAACATCTGGAGCCCGCCAATAGCACCGCGATGTAGCCAAGAGTGATGATGAGCGCTTGGACAATCCTCATGTCCGTTTCAGACAGCACACCCCTGACGGTAGTGAAGACGTAGACTGAAACCGCCCAATTGCCCACGCTGTCTTGGGCGTACACATGAAGCAGATGTGGGCCGTTCTCCGAAGGTAGGGTGAGGTTGTAAGGCGCTACAAGGGTTATGTTCGTTCTCATATCCCACCGACATACTACCCGAAATAATCCACTGACATCGACGATCGACAAGTTAACCATTGTATCCGGATCGTGAGTTGTACCGTTGGCTGGGCTGTTCAGTGTGATGCTTGGCCCTGTGTCATCCACAGTGAATGTATAGGTCACGTGAGCTTGGTTCCCTGCCATATCCCATGCATAGACATCGATTGTGTGAAGACCGTCGCCCGCTGGCAAGGCCGTATCATATGGGCTGAGGAGGGTTGTATTGGTGTTTCCATCCCAACTTGATATGACTTCTGCAAGACCTAGCTGGTCCTCCACATTCAGATTTACTATGGTGCCAGACCTGTGAGCTGTGCTGCTTTGGGGGTTCGACAGGAATACTGTGGGACTGGTGTCATCTGTAACAAATCCGAATCTTTGGCCAGACCAATTTCCAGAGCCACCTTGGGCGTAGATGAAAAGCTCGTGTGGTCCATCGCCCACAGTCAGTTCGACATCGTAGGGGGCTGCGAGAGTATGAACTCCCCCAGTATCCCAATTGAATATGACTTGAACTACACCAGAAGCGTCGCTGACCTCAAGATCAATCATAATGCCCGAATGATGCATACTGCCATTCTCTGGATAGACCAGCACGATGCTTGGGCCAGTTTCACTGGCAGAAACCGAGGATGTTTCTTCGCCACTGCCTATGGATTGATTCTGTTGGTTGGAGGTGGAAACATGGTCTTCAATGGGAGATGAGATACGGAAATCCCCTGCCTTTAAATCAGCATTCCTTCCGATTTGTGGGGGTGCTATCACCTGCAATGCCATAGGTTCCTGGTGGATTGCACGCGTGTTTGAAGCTGGTGATTCCGAAGAAATACCACTCTCGTGCATTGTGGGAACCACGGAGTATGGAAGGGTATAGGCGGAAGACAACGGGCAAAGAACCAAAGGCAATAGCAGAACAAGCATCCCAATCCCGGCGATTACTCTGGCGTTTGATGTCAAGCAGGCTTTACCTCCCGATTTGCCTTAAAAAAGGACTGCACAACTAAGAATCTTTCTGTATGCTGATTCGGGGAAGGCTGCTGGATTTGCCCGCAGCGCGGGTGTGGTCATGATTTCTTTTGTTCTGATGTGGGTTCGTGTAATCCTCTCTCGGACTGATGCGATTTCGTTCGGGTTTCCGATGGTCTTCCTCCACACTGACAATTAGGCCCAGTCATGCTTATATCTGGGTAAACTTCAGAAATGGACCGTACAAACGACACAGACTATGAGGACATAATCCCTTACTGAGGCGAATGGAATGAAGGTCATGATAATCGGAGCTGGTTATGTGGGACTTACGATGGGCGTGGTCCTTTCAGCCACACACGAAGTTACGCTCTTGGATGTCGATGAAGACAAGGTGAAAGCCATTAACGAAATGAAATCACCAATCCATGAAAAAGGCATGTCTGATCTACTCACCCGGGGCATTTCAGAAGGACGCCTGAGGGCAATGACGCCGGATGAGGTTCTGGGTCGTCATGATATTGTGCTCATATGCGTCGGGACACCATCATCCTCAGATGGATCAGTTGACCTGAGCTACGTTGAGAGTGCCGCCACCATGGTTTTAGAAAGAGCCAATGAAATCTTCTCCAAGTACTGCGTCATTGGAATCAAGAGTACAGTTCCTCCTGGGACCACAAGAAGACTTGTGCTTGAACCTCTGGACCGGGATGGATTCACCCATAGGGCTGGAGCTGCTTTCAACCCCGAGTTTCTGAGAGAAGGGTCCGCGATTGAGGACGCACAAAAACCCGACCGCATTGTGATAGGTGCAAGTGATGCGAAGGCGTCAGAACTGGTGAAGCGCATGTACGAGGAATGCTTGACTAGAAACAGTACGGCATTCGTAGAAACATCTCTGGAATCAGCTGAACTATGCAAGTATGTAAGCAACAGTTTTCTTGCCTTGAAAATCTCTTTTGCAAACGAGATTGCTAACATTGTGGAGAGAATCCCTAGCGCAAACTTCGCAGAGGTAATGATGGGGGTTGGATTGGACAGCAGGATTGCGCCTAGTTTCTTTGGTGCCGGCGCTGGCTACGGCGGTTCATGTTTGCCAAAGGATCTATCCGAGCTAATCCACCTGGCTCAGCATGACTTGAGCGTCGAAACTCCAATTCTGAAGGCGACACAACGAATCAATTCAGAAAGACCCCGGAAACTTGTTGACATGCTATTGAGATGTATCCCTGATGTTCATGGTGTAAAGATTTCTGTGCTAGGCTTGGCTTTCAAGCCCGAAACAGACGACATCCGCGAGTCGCCCAGTCTGAGCGTGATAGAAATACTCCAGACTCTTGGGGCAAAGGTCTGGGTTCATGACCCACTTCTCAACGAGATGCAACTAGATGACGAATTCATGAACTCCGTTACAGCAGTTGATGATCTTGACATTTGTCTGATAAACGCCTCTGGGTGCATTTTGATGACGAACTGGGAGAATTATGCGAATACAGGATTGGACGGCTTGACAAGACTTATGAAGAAGAAGATTTTTATCGATGGTCGAAGAGCATTCGTGAACGACAGCATGCCATCTGATGTTGTCTACATTGCTGTGGGGAAACATCCTGGTTCGTGAAATGACTTCAGAACCTCTTTACGTAGGAAGTGCAAACACTGAGGGCAATAATACCAGTCGCCGGGAATGGATTACGCTTACGTCCGATTACTGAGTTGAAACCGAAGGTCCTCATCGAGGTTGCAGGCCGACCTGTTCTGGACCATATCCTCCGGAATCTTGCGGAGAGTAAGATCGACGAACTGGTGCTTATTGTGGGGCCCATGAAGAAGTTGGTAAAGGAATGGGCTGAGAAACTGTACGGTGACAGGTTCGCCCTGCGATACGTGAAGCAGGATAAGCAGTTGGGCTTGGGGCATGCGATCTACTGTGCGAAGGACTTCCTCGAAGGCAATGTACTGATTACTCTGGGAGATGAGATATTCTCCAGAAGCTATTCCTCGATAATTGTATCAATGGGCTCTAACAACGCCGACGCAGCAATAGGAATTAAGGAAGTTGATGACCACCGTCACTATGGTATGATTAGAGTTGACAAAGACAACATTGTCACTGAGATGGTGGAGAAGCCACTGGAGTTTGATGGACGACTGGCTATTGCCGGCGTCTACTACCTGAGTGAAGCGTCACAGTTGAAGAAGGCTCTGGAGCAGACAATGAAGAAACGTGGCGTCGGAGGCGAGTATCAGCTCACTGATGCCCTTCAACTCATGGTTGAAGGTGGTATTCGCTTTTCGACTATCTCGGTAGGAGAATGGTATGACTGTGGCCGCCTTGAAACTTTGATGTCTAGCAATCGTCGTCTTCTAGAGAGAAGCCATTACGTGGATGAATCCGCGTACATTCTGAACTCTGAGATAATCGAACCCTGTTACATTGGTCCGAACACGAGAGTAGTCAACTCAAAGATAGGCCCCAATGTGTCCATGGGTGCAGGGGCATCGCTCGAAAGCTGTACACTTCGGGATTCGGTGGTCGAAAGCGGCACAATTGGAGCTGGCTATAACATTCGACAGTGCATTTTGTCCGGTAGTAAACTCCTTGGGTCAAACAGCTAACGAGTGTTCCTCATAGCAGGTCGCTGACATGGAACACACCCACAATGTTTGTTTTTCCTTTTACATTCAATGTCTATCCTTTTCATACAATGAATTTCCTCACAAAGAAATGGAATTGACATCATCGTGAAATTCATGGGATATCTATCAATAAAGAAACTGGGAGCGGTAGAAAAGGCAGTTCATTCATGTTTTCGAAGAAGTCCCTAAGAGTTCAATTGCATGCATTTGCCATGAGATACGGGTGGTTGAACACATCCATCTTACAGCTGAACGGATAGCCAAGTATGCCGCAGTCATTAGAAAGCACAAGCCACGTATTGTGGTATGCTATGCTTCATGTCTATACTTGTCTGCTGAATTCCTAAGAACTGAAAGCATAGAGATTCCATGCCCACAGGGTGTTCAAAGCAGTGCTGAGATGCTTCATGACTGGCAACTGTCTGCAATAAGTGCACAGTTCGAGTGTCCGGTTATGACAGGTACGGATGTAGAGAGGTAGGCGACATTGTCCACGAGTGTTCAGCTCATGATGGACTACATATTTCGCAAGAACTGATGCACGTAGAAGTACTGAAGGATGGTGAATCCACAGCCTATGGGGAAGAGGGTGATATAGTAATTACATCCTTCGCGAACTACGCTTTTCCATTCATTAGATGCCATATCGGAGATTTCGGTGTGCTCCTTGATCCCGATGATTCATGCACATGTGGAAGAAGTTTCATTAAGATGTCACCTAAGGTTGGACGAAGCACCGACATTTTTCACTTCGAAAACGGACTTATTGTTCATGGTAAATTTTTCACCCATCTATTCTACGACGCTCTCTCAGTTCGTCAGTTTCAAGTAGTTCAGAAATCGTATTCTAAAATTGAAATTAGGATTGTACCCTCAAACTCCCTAGATGATGTCTCAGTTGGTCCGATTACTGAGGTGACACGTCAGAGTGTAGGATTACCAATCGATGTGGACTTTGTATTCACTGACAGAATCAAACCATCTCCTACTGGGATGCATCGCTTTGCAGTTTCCGAAGTTAAGCCATTGTTATGATCCCATTCGGGCGGCGAGTAGATAGTCATCTTTGGACATACAAATGCGGGGTCGTGCAGTATCACTCCAAATCGCCAATACTGGTTGCCAGACTTAATGATTCTGTTGCAGGGGTTCATCACTTCCGGCGCTAGAATTCACAAGCGATAATACCATCCTCTCGTATTTCAAAATGGGGCCTATAGCGAGGTTTATCCCTCTCATGGCTCCTAACGCACCATCAAGAATTCTAATGTCCTGATCTCTCACTGCTCGAGTTAATGGCAACAGGGTCAAGTAGAAAAGAATGAACAATGAAAAACCTGCAATCACCGTTGCCACGTAGTGCATCTCAACCAGTTGGTTGAGCAGGAGTATCATCACTGCCGCGATGCCTGAGCTCAGATAGATTCTGCCCAAGCTCAGGAAATCATATTTCAAATGTAACTGCTGCTTGCCTTTCCAGAGTCCAACAATGCAGGCTAAGAGTGTGGATACAAAATGCGCGGCGATGAGACCTTGCCCTCCAGCTAGTGCCGTAGAAATGAATCCAAGAGGCAAGAAAGCTACCACGTAGACGACATAGAATAGCAATGTTAGGGTATTCTTCCCAACGCCGCTGAAGAAACTAGTCAAGACACCATTCCCAAGTCCTACAAGTAGGAACACGCTGGAGAAAAGGGTCAAATACATTGATGCTGTAGCATATTCGCTTCCGTACAGAAGAAGTATGATCTCTTGGGACATAATCATGAATATGGTTGCTGCAGGAACGATTACTAACGCGACATAGCGATGAGCCATTGCGAAGGCGCGACTGATGTCGGAATCTCCTGACAATGTACTGACTCTCGAGAAAGCTGGGAGCAACGCAATAAAGAGAGGAGCGGAAACAGCTCGTAGCAAAGTGGAGATGTTTACTGCAACACTGAAGTTTCCCACATCAACATCAGAGCTGAATGCTGCCAGAAGTACAAGCCTATATTGAATGGCAAAAGCTGCGATAATGGTTACGGCGTAAAGCGGAAGACCAAAGATCATAATCAATTTCGTATAGTATGTCTTGTTTCGCCCTTTGAAATTCACTTCTCCGTATTTCTGGAGTTCCTTCGCAAGCAAAGCTATAGAAATCACTCCTGTGACAACATAGGAAAGAACGAATCCAGATATGGCTCCAAACATCTCTAGACCAATAAGTATTAAGAAAACGGACATGCCTGCTTTCATGGATGCTTGGAAGATTCTGATGAACCCACTCCATGAGGGTTTGTCCAGGCTCTGGAGTGCAAAGAACGCCACCCAGAATAAACCCTCGAATGCAACAGCAATGCATGAGAATGCTATGTATGGAGCTAGTGATGGCCTACCAAGTACAGCTTCTGCAAACAGGCCAGACAGTAGGAATCCTGTGATAGAAACAAAGGCAACGATAAGCAGCCTTAGAAGGAGTCCCACTCTGAGGGTCCTTAGCGCTTCCTTGTCATTTCCTTCTGCACGCATCTTTGGAACATATCTGACTAGTGCGATATCTATTCCAAAGATCGAGAACGAGAATAATAGTGAGGGCAGGACAAGTGCCAGACTATACTGAGCATATAGAACTGGGCCAAGCAGTCTTCCAACTAGTATTGTGCCTATCCCGTTGACAATGGTAGCCGTAACCATACCAAGCACAAGGGAAGTTGCGCCTCTAATCGAATCCTCTGCAAGGTCGGTTAGATTCTCGTTCGTTGGATTTACCGCACTCACATCTCCATTTCTAGTCTTAAGCCGCAGCTCGGTTTCTTGCTGGTTCAGCTCTCCTCCTTATTATGATTACCTCGCAAGTCAATCTAATGCTACCGAAACATACTTCTGACAAGGAGGTGCGGAACCTGAAATGCCACTGTTCAACGGGCATGTGCAATCCTACTGAACACTCTCCATCCTCCACACAACTCAGGTTCTGTGCAAACATGACCCTGGAAAAGGGCTTCTGCTTCCTGAGCTACAAATTAGGGAGTATGTGATAGTGCATTTGGCCTATGCCATCGAGAAGATGAAGTCAATGGAAGCCAAGAAGACACTAGCACTCTTTGAAGAGATGGCGAAGTTCGCAGAAGAAACTGAATAGACCTGGAGTTTGATTGTAGAAAATGGGCAGATGGATCTTTGGAGAATAATTCATTAGATGAAGCCAATGGTGGAGGTCATGCGACGATTTCGTCCAGAGCTGCTCAAAGGACTCACTGTACTTTGCATCTTCTTTACCGTGATAGTTTCCACAGAACTACTCCTGCCTTATCCAATTGAACATGCCCGATACACGTCTATTGACATCAGGAAAATCATCCAGAATCCCATTCCCTTTGAAGGACATGAGATATCGTCGGCTGCAACAGTTTCTACAGTTATCACCAATGAGTCATTTTCTATAGCTGAGGTCGCGGAAGGAGTCATACTAGTTTTCTCTTCTTCAGTTGGTCATCCAAGAGAAGGCGACAGAGTCATGTTCCGCGGCACTTCCTGGATTCATTTGAACAACTCAATTCTGGTACACGAGTTCTACACGCTAGACTACAACAGCTCGTTAATTCGCTCCATTCCTGGAATCCTCTTGTTCTTGGTGATGTTTTTCACAGTCTTCACGATAGACCTCAATCGTCTGGCATTTGTGACCCGGAGGCGCTGAAATGCCGGACGTGTTTACGCACTTCCTAGTCGGTGTGTCAATTGCACTACTTGTGCGCAAAGACGGCAGCAGGGCAGAACGGATGCTGATAATCTTAGGTGCGGTCTTGATAGATATTGAACGCCCATTCTCATGGTTACTCGCAAGTACTGAGTTCTATTGGATTGGACTGACCCCAGCGTTTCACTCCATATTAGGGGCTGTTTTCCTCTCCTACTCTGCAGCTGCCTGTTTCGATTTGGAGCACACCACTTTCAGGGAGCGGGTCAAGCTGATTCTCATTGGTTGCACAGTTCATCTCCTACTGGACATGACAATGTATCCCTGGGAGGAGCGTGGCCTCTATCTTCTTTATCCTCTCAAAATCACGTTTTCATTCAATCTTCTTTGGCCAGACTTCTGGTGGCTTCCTGTGTTTGGTATAGCGAGTCTTCTTGTTGCCTTGGGCATTAGATACCTGATGACTCTCACTCAGTCAAGTAAGGCAGAACGCGATTCGTAGACACTTTCTGTTTGTTAGAGGCACGGAGTCTGAAGAGGTATGGCATGATTCCAAGGGCGACCTTTCACGAAACCTCGTCATTTGGCCTTCTGTTCTCAATGATTCTCGACTTGCCAGACCGAGATTGACCTGACAATGATGGATTCACCAGAACTCCCTTCGATAGCTATCCGGAATTCCCCATAGTAACCTCACCTATGATTATTCTGTTGATGCGGCAGTATCATACACTGTCACCAGCCGACAATGTCCGGAAACCTGTGCCCTAGTTACTGAAGACTTCTGACTCCCATACTAACATTGCCTGAAACAGGTGTTGATGTGAAAGCAATACTCAGGCAAAAGGAGTGGGGTGGTGCGAATCTCCTTGTGCATCTCAATGGCCCTAATCCGCTCGTCAGCTTTTCTTGCAAACATTGGCGGGCAGGGGATTCCCGAAACATGTATCCGAGCGGGCATATCAACGAACGCGCTACATGTTTGCTCCATTCCTCGTTTCTCCCACGAAGACTTAAGAGATGTGGGCATACGTAATGGGGATGCGCAAGGCCCCAGTTTCAATGAAAAATGGGGGTACCACGGAGGTTCGTTGAATGAGGGTTGCCCATATTTGTCCCTTTGTAGGAGAGCAGATGGGTGGCAGCGAAAGATATGCATGGACTCTCGCGAAGAAACAGGCGAAAGAATATGACGTTCATGTATACACGACCACTCAAAACGCTAGACGTACAGGAACCATCGAGTCAAATGGTGTGACAATCCACCGATTCTACAGCCCAATTGTTGTGTGGAACATCAACCCAATCAGTCTGATGCTTAGGTCACTTGTAAACTCAGATATCGACCTATTTCACATTCATTCGTACCTCTACACACCCTCGAACCAAGCCGTGTTCGCCAAGATAGTCAAAAAGAAGAAGGCCCTTCTGCAGTTACACGGTGGCATTGGGCTGCCACCGTACAAGACATGCTGGGTCAAGCTTGCTGCGAAGAAGTTCTATGACGTATCTCTTGGCAAGTTCATGATGAATCATAGCGATATAATCGCATCAGTGTCCAAGTCCGACCTAGATGCAGTCGAATCCCAGTTCTCTATTCCAAAGGGCCGGCTGCGTTACGTGCCGAATGTCGTAGACACCTCTGTTTTCAAACCCGAAACGAAGCAGCACTCGAATGGAAGAACACTGCTGTATGTAGGTGATTTGGAGCCCTGGAAAGGCGTTTGTTCACTGATGGAGTGGATGCGTGCTCAGAGTCGGTGGGATGGAGGCAATATCACAGTGCGTTTTGTGGGTCAAGGCTCGTTGCTCAGTCGCCTTCGAAAGATGCAGCGTGAGTTTCAGAAAGACAGGCAAGATGTTCGCATTGAGGTCCTGGGCCCGAAAGACCACAGTGAAATACCTACGCTCATGAGGGACGCTGATGCATTGATACTCCCCTCCTATTGGGAAGGAATGCCAACTGTTGTTCTCGAGGCCATGGCGTCTGGAACGCTTGTAATATCGACTCGTGTCGGTAACATACCTAGAATGATTGAACATCTTGGCACGGGCTTGTTGATTGATAGATCAGCTGCCAGTTTTCAAGAAGCAGTATCCACGGTTCTCTTTGATGTGAAAGCTGTGAGGCGCATCACTGAGAATGCAAGGAAACTGGTTGAGCGGGAGTTCAGTCTTGACAAGGCCAACCTGATTCTACATGGTCTATACTCGGAGATGCTGGAGTGAGCTGCCAACCGAACGTAGTGTGAATGAACACTTGCCGTTCCAGAGTTCTCTTTCCGAATGCGCAGGGGTTGGGCATCAAGCCGTAGATTATGATGAATCTAGTGAGGATGTTTACTGCTGGCTCGTTTACGGCATTTCCCTGCTATAACTCCCGTGTCCCTAACCCATTGAATTGTCAGTTTAAGACCGGCGTTGATGTCAGTCTTAGGAATGTAGCCCAAGTCCTTTTTCGCCTTCTCAATACTTGCGAGGCTATCCCGCACATCACCTAGACGAGGTTCTCGAAACGTTTTCGTGGATTTGGATTCGGTTTCCTTGATAATCCTGTCAGCAAGGCTCTCAATGGTGGTTTGTGCCCCTCCACCAACATTGTATACATTTCCTTTTGACTGACTACTCTGGGCAGCCAAAAGATTGCACTCCACTATGTCATCAATGTACGTGAAATCTCTGGTTTGCTGACCATCGCCATCAATGAACAAGGGGCGATATCTCAACGCTTGAGAGATGAAGATGGCCATTACGCCTGCGTAGCTTCCGCCTCTTTGCCTTGGGCCATACACATTGAAATATCTCAGAGCACTGATGTTCATGTCATAGGTGGCACTGAAAACGAGCGCGATGCTCTCTTCTGCCAGCTTTGATGCGGCGTACGGTGACATCGGATTCGTGTGCATATCCTCCGTCTTTGGTAAGGTAGTCGTGTCACCATAAACGGATGACGACGATGCCACTACTACTCTATCAACGTCTGCCTTACGACATTCATCCAAAACTACAGTAGTGCCCATCACATTCACATCAGTCACCAAGTGTGGATTATCGATGGAGAATGGTACACTTACTTTTGATGCTTGATGGAAGACTAGTGACACGTCTCGAAGCGACTTCGCTACGTCGTTTCTGTTTCTGATGTCCCCTACGATTAGCTCGAACTCCCTCTTGTTCACCCACTGAGCTATGTTCGACATGTCACCATTGCTCAAGTCATCCAGAACGCGCACAGAGGCTCCATTGCGCATGAGGAAGTCAACAATGTGAGACCCAATGAATCCTGCGCCTCCAGTTACAAGGATGTGTGTTTCCTCAAAGCAACTAGCATCTATTACTACATTTGTCGGTTTCAAGCCAATCAATCCCCGTATCTAGCTCCTCCATTGACTTGGTCTTTATCCCTGACAGAAACCTAGTCGAATTCCCCATCTTTACTCACAGGCAAATCGTTATACATAGGTAACTTGAAGGATATCCCAAATGGGAGCAGATACTTAGGTCGAGGTCGATGACCCGCTTGCTAATAACGGTGTCTGGTCTACAATATCTTTCATCAAGGGAATAGTAGGTTTCAAGGATAATTGTGTTGAGGGACATGTTCATGAAGGTCCTAATCACCCCACAGTGCTTCCCTCCTGATATGGGGGACGGGGCAACAAGAGCACACAGTGTCGCAGTGGGTCTTGTCAGGGCTGGATGTGAAGTCACCGTAGTTTCTGCAGCTCCACACTATCCAAGTGGAAACATTCCCATGAAGTATCGTTGGAATCCCTTGCGTATCGAGTACGATAGTGAGATGAAAATCATCAGGGCTTTCGTCCCGCCAGTGGAATCAAGAGGATTCGCAAAGCGGGCAGTACTCTTCCTGTCATTTGTCCTCTCTTCGCTCTTTGCCATTCCCTTGGTCGGAACGGCTGATGTGGTCTTCGCAGCGAATCCTAACATCACAGTCATGTTTGCAGGATTGATCTACAGGAATCTCAGCCGTTGTCCGCTTGTGCAGAATGTTGACAATCTCTGGCCTGAGGTTCTGTATGACTTGGGTGTAAGGCGAGGTTCGTTCATAGGTAGATTGGACTAGTTGATGGCTAGGCTCGCGTATGGTTTGGCCTATGCCATAACATCGATTAGTCCCGCTTATGTTCATGTAATCAGAAGCAAATACGATATTGATTCGGGCAAAATACTCGTTGTGAAGGCTGGAGTATCTCATTCATGGGTTCTCGATGTTGAGAGAAACGGGAATCTCTGTCAATCTTGCTGTTGTTGGCTCACCTTCGCTGAATCAAATGGACTGTACGAAACGTATTCAGAAGCCTGTCATAGAACTTGACGTCGAGAATGACATGATTTTCACTGGACGAGTTGAGAACTCTTTGCTCCCCGGAGTTCTTAGTCAATTCGATGTGTTTGTGCATCCATCCAAGAGCGAAGGCACTCCAGTGAGCATTCTTGAGGCTATGGCCATGGAACTGCCGGTCGTGGCGACCGATGTGGGCGGGATTTCGGAACTCGTGGTGGATGGTGAAACTGGAATCATTGTTGAACCGATGAACTCTCCCTCAATCGCTTCAGCAATCGCCTTTCTCTTGCAGAACCCTGCAGAGCGCACGAGAATGGGGCGGAGCGGCAGACAGAGAGTACTGGATTTATTCACCCGTGACAAGACAGTGACCGGATACACTGAGGTCTATCACGAAACTGTGCGGAAACACCAGCACAGCAATCAAAACTAATACTATACATCAATTTAAGGCGTTATGATAGGAATTAGGCTAAGGATGTGAGCCGAAATTTCAAAGGCACACCAGAGATATCGGGCTGTACATTCACTCAAGGTTTGTTAGCCCTTCATGAGAATAGAAGGAGATGTTCCACACGCAGCGCAGGATTCGTATCTGTATTGTCGCCTTGTGTCCTGGACTCACTCCGATATCGGACCTCATTATGATCATGTCTAGGATTGCCCATGAGGTATACTTGGTCATTCCTGGGCTCCCGCGCAACATATTGCCGAATCTTTCCAACGTCAAGCATTTGACCGTTCCTCACAGAGTATCCTCTGGGCTCGTTTCGAGACTGATGAATAGCATAATCACGCAATTTAGGGTGCTTCTTCAGGTCATGAAGATATCCAAGTCTGTAGACCTATACCTCTTCTCAATCAGTGGAGAAACATTTCTTCTACCCTTGCTGGGTTTGAAATTCATGAGGCAATTAACGGCCTTCATGCCCGGGGGGAATGCAATAAGAGTTTCCAAGATTAATAACGATTTGCTTTCACTTCTTATCCCCTCTGTGGTTTATGCCGCTCTTGAATTGACACACCGTATCATTCTCTATTCATCGCATATGGCAAAGGAAGCGGTTTTCGCGAAACACAAGAATAAGACGATATTCGCTCACAAGCACTTCATCAATTTCACTCGCTTTATGAGAGAGTATGACCTTTCCGAGAGACCAGAAACAGTTGGATTCATCGGGCGCCTAAGCAGAGAGAAGGGAGTACTGAGCTTTGTTGACGCCATACCACAGGTACTTGACATAAGAGAATCTGTGAAGTTCCTGATTTGTGGCGACGGATTATTGCTTGAGGAGGCTAAGATGCGCGTTGCGAAACGAGGGCTTGAATCATCTGTCAGGTTCACCGGGTGGGTATTTCGTCAACAGATTCCAGACTTATTGAATTCTATGAAGTTGATGGTTCAACCGAGCCTAACCGAAGGGTTACCCAATAGCATCCTTGAGGCGATGGCCTGCGGAACGCCTGTTCTCGCTACACCCGTCGGTGGCATTCCTGATCTGATTGTGGAGTCTGAAACCGGATTTTTCCTTCGTTCCAGGAATCCCGACCATATCGCGGAGAGAATCTGTTCGCTTCTTGGCAACACGGAACTGCTGGAGAATGTGAGCAATCGCGCCATGGACTTCGTTAATCAAGGCTTCTGCTTCTCGTATGTAGTTCAGAGTTGGCACAACGTCCTTGCTCAGCTGGGTTTGAGAAACACTAAATCCCAAGGTGCTGAATAGCCTACTCAGCTCTGGATGTTCCTACCCTTTTCAACACTACGATTCTGCTCGCCAAACACAACTCTGGAGATCGGCCCGAGAATGTCGGAAAACTCCTTGCGGCCAAGAATGCTCAGAAGGATCCAGACTTCATGGTGATTGCTAGAGTAGAAGCCCTCATCGCAGGATGAGGCATGGATGAAGATCTCACTAGGTTTCGCGAGTATGAACGAGCTGGGGCTGACACAATACTAATCCACCACAAGGACTCAGACCCTTCCCCCATTCCGAAACTCATCAAGAAATGGAATGGTGGAGAGCCGCTTGTTCTTGTGCCAACCAAGTATCCATCATTCAACGAGAATCAGATGAAATGGTCAGGAAGGGTGGGGATGGTAATCTATGCTAACCGTAGCATCAATCATTCCAGTTCCAGGCGGAATTGAAAACAGCATGCAAATATGAGCCACAAGTAGATGGTATCCAAGTGGATATGTCAGTGCAGTTGAATCATATGGTTAGTAATCAGTCGGAAGTCTTTGATGTTCTATAATTGTTGAGATGTAGCGACCATGATACTGCTTCACAAAGAGGTCCGTGTTGTCAGGCACCGTTTGCACCCGTGCCCAACCATACTCCTGCCTGAATATGCCTGAAACAGGATCATTCACTTCTATCTTGAAGCCGTGAATGTCATAGTACTCCATTTTTCGGCACTGTTCCAAAAGCGAAGAGAACTTGGAGGTCATTTTACTCTATCGCATGGCAAAAATGATTTGCTTTGATGAGTGTTTTAAAACTCATCTCAAATACAACTTCGATTCATCAATTCCCCAGCACGCTGCGGTAGACGCCTAGCGTGATTCCAGCGACCTTGTTGATTGAATACCTCTGTTCAACGACTTGTTTCGCTCTGCGCCCCATTTTCTCAGCGGAATCCGGAGAGGATAAGACCTGATTCAGCAGATCCGTTAGGTCTTGAACTGCCCCTGCTGGAAACACTAGGCCAGTCGAGCCGGTTTCTATCAAGTCGGGGATGACTCCTACATCCGAGCCAATAACGGGAAGGGAGCAAGCATAGGCTTCAAGGATTGTCAGTGGAAACGTTTCATACCATGATGGCAAAACGAACACATTGGCATCCACAAAAGCTGCCTTCTTGTCCATTCCGTATAGCGGACCGGTGAATGTAACATGTTCCTGCACACCATTGGAAACTGCCAAGGACCGCAGATAATCTTGAAAGCCATAGTCCGGACCTGCAATCACAAGGTGTGAACTGAGCCCGGATTTAATTGAACGCGAGTACGCCAGCAAAAGGGTGTCAAGTCCTTTTATTTCATGGATGCGCCCCAAGAAAAGCACAATACTCGTTTCAGTATCAATGCCATACTTGGACCGGAATGTTCCTCGAGTGGGCATGATTTCGAAGTCTGCTAGATCAATACCATTTGGAACTACTTCAACTCGATTTGGCAGAAGTTCGAATCGTTGACACTGTTTCACTTCCTCATCGCAAAGGGCAAGCACCCGAGCCGCGTCACGTAGCATTGATGTTCCAAGAAGGTTGTCATATACAAGTTTCAAATTCTGGTGCCCGGCAATTCTTGGAAGGGAACCATGGGGTTGAACTACGAATGGAACACCATAATTGCGTGCAAGCCTATGAACTACTACGTTCTGAAATGACCTATACCCATGAAGGTGTATTATGTCGAAATTCCGTAGATTTCGCGTGGCATGTGAAACCAACCCCGGTGTAATAAAGAGCCCAAGAATAGGCTGATGCAAGTGGTTCCTGAAATAGTGAACTTGCATGCTGCCTAGGTTGATATTGTTTCTCTGTTTCGGTATTCCCGCATCTGTAGTGTAGATCTCGACATCGTGGCTCTTACTTTGCTCCCTCGCCATCAAGTATGCGGCCATGGGAACTCCCCCATAACACAAAGCGGGAGGGAAATACGATACAACATGCAGTATCTTCATCTTGTCCTCAAGGTGGGCGTTGGGCATCGCCCCTTTTCCATGTTCTGATGATGAGGGTCCAGCCAAACTTCAACTGAGAACACTCTAGATCTGATTAGCCAGTAACAGTATCTAGATTCTGAAGTAGTGGAAATATCACTCAATGAATCTCCTTAGTCACAAGCCTCGTGCATTGGAACAAGTGTATGAAGGAATGTATCTCTACACAACATAGGATCTCAGGTCTGTTTTTTCCTCTGGAGTTCTAATGACACTAACAGCTTCTCGGATTGCACTTGTGAATGGCGATTGAAAGATGATTCTGGCTAGCAGGCCTGAGTGGAATGGTATCAGTGAGAGGTAATCCAGAACAGTTCTTGTAAAGCGGAATGAGTGACGAAACAATCTCCAGTCGACGTTCATGGTCACCGCGTCAAGGTTCGTAGTACCAAGACCCACATCCTCGGCCTTTCTGATGTGGCCGATACTTCGTGGTTTGAAACCCATAATGCTCGTCCCTAGGGTGTCGGCAACCACAGAGTTGTTCGCGACAAGTAACAGATTCATCTTCACAGGTGTTCCAAACATCGGGCCATGGCCATCAAGAGCATATGTTCCGTCCACAACACAGATTGATGGCTTCCAGAGTTTCGTCAGGAGCGCAAGTTTTTCGTCAAGGTTATTATGGTACAAACATCTCATCGGGTCAGGGTAACAACCCCAAAGGTTCTTGATGCTGATGGTTACAGAGGTCATTGCATGGACCTTGAGAACCGGAACGTTCACGAAGCAATCGACTTGGCTCTGAAGTAGCTTGGGTATTTCCACTTTGACTCTCTTGGAACCCACCTTTTCTGAGATGAACTTGGTTGGCTCATTGGAGAGGTTAACAAGTTCTACTCCTAGATCCTTACAGATGGCATCCATCCCATGACCGCTGAACGCCTCCTCAGCTGTGAAGACGTTATTACCCCCATTCGATTCCACAACTGTTACTCCAGACGCTCTATTACACAATCTCGTCAAGAGCTGCTCCAGCAGAGCGGGGGTTGTTGTAACTCCTTCCTTGTAGCAGGGAAACGTGAAGTTGGGTTTCACAAAGACGTGGTCATCACGTCCTACGATGTCTTTCCATCTGATATAATCGAGTCCGTTGGGGACGTTCCTATACACGTTCTCTGACTGAGCGATGTACGCCTTGAGTTCGGAACCTTCATGTGGGGTCATTATGAAGTAGCCTCTATCCATTCTTGTCTGGGCCGTGTTTTAAGCTTCCTGAATGATGGCAGGTTCTTATGCTGGTTCGGTGTTTTTCGATACTAGCGCCTGAAGTACGCCGAAGAACATACCGGTAATCTCATCCTATTCCAGTGATTCTGAGAACCTCAGTGCTGCATCAGAGAGTTCTTGGAACTGTTTCCGAGTCACCATAGACTGTTCCACCTGAAGACGCAAACATGACACTATTAATGCTACTCTTGCGCATTGATTCTAAGAAAGTCATCCCACCAACCGTGTTGATCTCGAAATCGAACTTGGGCTTCTTCGTGCTCAGTTTCGCATCCGGCTCCCTGCGAGCTTGTAGTTCCGGTGCCCTATGATCTTGGAAAAGATCTACAACTCAGCTTCTATGCCTGATGAGCCTAGAAAGAATAGATTCCAACTTGGGGCCGATACACTTGAGGTGACGTACCACTCTTGATGGTATTCCTCCTCGGACCTTGTTGATTTGAGGGAGTGATTACTAACTACGAGAGCGAGTGCTCTCCCAACCATTCAGTCGCGAAGACTATAACCTATCAGGATTTGATGCACAGAAGATACAATGCTTCGGAGATTCAGATCGCAGACGATGGTGTGTATTCCATCCTGAAACTGGAGCTTGGAGTTCCAGCTCTGCACGACCACTGCAAGAGTCATACACGCTTTTGCTGTACTAGTCTCCGAACATGAGGTTGAGAGCTGGGCTGGCATAAGCGTAGAATCTTCCAACAGTTTCCTCTGACAGGATTGAACGGGCTATCTCATCGATGTCATTCCTAGTGATGATTCCCAGTCGCCCATAGCCCCCAACGGTCGCAAGAAGAAGCACCGGCACGCCAACAAGCCAATGGATGTTGAACATAACCAGTATCATTGCAATAGACCCAGGAACCAATATCGTCTTGACGTACATACCCCAATCCAACCGATATCCGGTTCTGCGGCTGGATACAACCACAGCCAGGATCGCTATTGCAGGACCTAGTGAGTAGGAAATCGAGGCTCCTAATCCGGATATTGCGACAACTAGAGGGAAGTACAGGATAATTCGTCCAAGGTTCAACGAAACCCCTATTCCTGTCACATGTTGGTATTTGCCGGTTGCGTAGACATAGCTATTGTATCCCACCACGATAGGCGTAAGTAGGGCACCAAGCACCAGGATTTGCAGCATGAGTGACGCTGGTAAGTAATCCGGACCAAGCAGTAAGAATGGAAGGTATGAATAAACAGCTAATGTGCATGCCAGAGGTGCTGTTGCAACAAGCGAAAGCCGAATAGCTTGAGATATGGCTTGCTTTCGCCCGTGTTGCATACCACTAAGCAACGGGAACATCAACGCAAGCCCTCTTGTGGGCAAGACGTAGACGATTTGTCCTACCGCGAAAGCAAGATAGTATAACCCCGTTTCGCCGCTCCCGATAATGCTGAATACGATGAGAACGCCTACGGAGTTCCCGAGGGTTGCCAGAAGGCGCGGAATCCATGCCGCATATCCAGTCAGTACCAGATTCTTGAGACTGTCTAGGGTGGGCTTGAACATTGCCTTGGACGAGAAGACCCGTGTGCTGTAGAATAGGAAGACTGCATCAACAGTAATAAATCCCATAATGAAACCGGAAATTGCACCCCAGAACCCTAGCCCAAGATTGAGAAGCATAAGGCCTATAACGATTTTTAGTGTAGATGATGCTATCAATGACTTGGCAATTACCTCAGTTCTCATCGTAGCGATGAACAGAGAGTGAAAGAGAGGGCTCCATGATGTTAAGATGAGGATTAGTGCAATCAGGATAAGCTCAATTGCACTCAAACCCAAGAATCCTGTGCTTGTCAAGGATCCCACAAGAATCGTGATGCTCACCAGAATATGGATAACAACCAGGTAGACTAGTCCGGTGCCGAAGTATGTGCTAATACTCTCTTCGTCACCTTTAGCATAGATCATCCCTATGAAACGTTGTAGACCGGCAGGAATTCCTATTGAGAACAGCATTACCAATACACTTTGCAATGCCAGAATAACTGCAATGGATCCAATAACGCTAGGTGACACGTATGCCGATACGACTATCCAGTACACATACCCCGCTGCATTTGAAACTATCGTCCCGATCAACAGCCAAAGACTGCTTCTGAATACCTCACCCAACTTCAGTTCATCTGTCACCTCCAATGACTTCTGGGATAATCGAGTGGCTGATGAATCGCGGTTGATTCAATAGCAAATCCCGCTGAAGATGGGTCAGACTGCCAGGCCTATCAGGCATTGTCGGTGCTATGCCTTGAATGGATCTGACTATTTCAGGAACCTCCTGAAAAAGGAAATTATGCGCTTTGAAACGAGAAACATCTTCAAAAATATCCAGAGCGCCCCCCTAGATGCAAGAGCTCTACCAACATAGAGATCGATCGCCAATAGGTAGGATTCTATGCCGGGGAGAGGAAATGCCTGTTTCTGTTCGACTATCGGGAACTTTTTCTGGAAGATACGGGAAATTCTCTTCCGACTAATGACTTTCTCAGGTTTCTTCGCTAAACCCGGCTGCAAACTTCCTATGATGTCTTTCGCTAAAGGAGTTGCGTGGATTCTGTACGCTCTTTTTGCGTCCCTCACTAGGGACTCACCAAGAGCCGTTCGTGTAATCATAAGCGAATTGCCCATTCCGACAAGTTGTTGCGATGACCACATATCACCACACGAAACATCCGAGAACTCGTTGAACCCCTGTGTACAGATTGTGCATCTGAAAGGGAAGAAGTACTCAGTAACTCCTTGCCAATATTGGGGGTAAGATCGGGTCATTCGCCTTCTATTCTCTTGATTCCTTCTTTCGAGAAGTAAACGACCTGGCCACCCTCCTCCTCTATATTCGATTCTGGACAACGATTCAAGATCAAAGCCATAAAGGTGGAGGAGATAACGAGTGCCGAGGTATGTTGGAGCTCCTCCACAAAGTAATCCGATAATAAAAACAAGGCCTTTCTTATAGACTGGATTAATTTCTGTGAGCCTTCTGATGGCATATGCTTGACAAGGAAGAGCTACAACTCCAAATCGATTATTGGGGCCAAGCCGTTTCAGACCTTCTGCGAATGACACAGGACAGTACTTCGAGCCGGCAGCCAATGACACCTCCTTGGACGTGCGGGCCAAGAATGTTCTAGCATATGGCAGCCTATCGACCTCCAGTCGTGTTAGGACTGCCGAATCGATTATCCCTTTCTCGAATGCGAATTGCACCAGAGCAGTGACTATACCACCTGAGGATGATGAGTTGGCAATTGACTTATTCGTCGTGCTACCAGAATACGCATTGATGTGGTTGCCTAGCAGACCTGCGTTTTCTGAAACCAATCGCCCACTTGATTCCTGTTGGGCTACACCATAGCCGAAACAAACTTGGAGACACTTTTGACACAGTAGGCATGAATCCCTATCTACTGACGGTATTGGAAGTCCCTTTGCAGAGTTGTATGTCATTCTTATCGAGTGGTTTGGGCAGGCTACTTCACATACTCCACAGCCCATGCAGAGGTTGTGATAGACTACATACTCGATGTTTCTCATCTCAACCATTTTGGATCCCACCGGCAGATCACCGTGATACACGTTTCAAACTCACAGAATAGGTAATTGTGATTCAAGTACCTTTTTCAGCAAAGCTCCGTTCAAAAGTGCCCCCTTCTTGGCAGACATTACTATCGGAACTAGGCAACTGCTTATGTTTTCTCTCTCTGACGCCATTCTTTGGACTAGATTAACGAGTTCTTGATTCTTATGATGCTCAACGTAATATATCCATTTTCCTTGTTTCAGCATACTCCCTACAAGGCCTACTGACCTAACATCCGATTGATATGAGAGGGTACATGAAGGTGTACCCATTGATAGCGCACCTATAACTGAGTGTATCCTCGCTCCTATCATCAAATCCGATTTGCCCATTAAGGCCTTCAATTCTGCAGTGGAGTACTCCTTTCGAAAGACGTGTACATTCTGGTGGTTTGTCATCACACTAGCGATATCCTCCCCCACAACTCTATCATCGCGACCTTCATGTGATTCGATACAGTGCGGTAAGAAAAGTATTTCCCCATCAAGACTGTCTATTATCATGTCAAACGATTTGGCTAATTCCCTAACCGCCATGTCATACCTGAGGTTTTTTTCTGAAACAGAAGGATAGAATTTCAGAAGGAGACTTCTGGTTACTGTTACACTCACCAGTAACCTATCCTTGGGTATTTTCTCGTTCGTAAGTATCTGATCTGCCGTGCTCGAATCCGCTGCAGGGGCCAGAATCGCTGGGTCTCCTGTGAGAATCACGCGTGGAGATCCACCAGATAGCATCTTGAGGTATCGGTAAGAGTATTTGTCCCTCACTGTAACCAAAGCGGCACTCTTAAGAACGTAGCCCGCCAGTGACTCCCATATCTTCCTTTTGTATCCAGACGTACCATTGCCATAAACCACAATAGGCTTCTTGAGCACCCGGGCCACAAGAGTGATGTAGACTGGACTGTACGTGAGGAGGAATCCTCCAGCACAACCCACACCATTATGACAGATTACGTAGAGGTCGGAATAAAAATACAGACTCCAGATCCGCTTTTTCATCACCTTTAGGACATTATTCCCAATGAGAATGTACAGCATGATAAAAAGGAAGTGCTGGATGAAACCAAAGAGCGCTGTTTTTAGGCTATTTAGTAGAGAATTATCATGAAGCACATCTCCAAGATGCAGGTCGCTTCGGATATCGACAGTACCAACACCGGATGGATATCGCGCCGCATCAATGAACGGCTGAAATGAGAAAACGTTGGCCTCGTAGTCGCCAAGAACGTCGAAAGTCTTGAGCATTCCATTGAGAATCGCCAGTTCGCCTTTGTTTAAACTGGGAATCCATTCTGCTATCAGAATTCGCACCTTGGACCCATTCATTAGATTTGTTCCTCCGGATTAGTTCACCGCCCGAATAGCAATGCCAGTTTCCGTACCCGATCCGCTTTGCGCAGCTTTTTTTGTGTCTTGGATAGAACACACCAAAGAGTACCCACGATTACGGACCATACAGTAAGCTGCAGAATACTCTCCACTTCGTTCCATTGAAACTTTATTGCAGTCGAAGTCTTCGTCCCTGTCAACGTGAATTCCGAGATGAATGTATAAGTGTCTGAGGCCATCAGCTTAAAACCGACATTACCTTCAAGCAGGATATCATCACCATCAACTGGCAGTTGCAGATGTGCATCATAAAGCGTGTACAGTGTTTTGAACTCAGACATCCCGGAGTTGTCAACCAGCAGGGGCGTTCTGGCAACTATCTCGAAATCCCCGAACAATGTCAATTCACTTAATTCGACATTGAATATCTGGGTTATATTCTCTGACACAACAGTAAGACTCACTTCCCCTTCCAGAAACCTAACAACGGGATTTCTCATGCGTAAGTTCACGTAGAAACCTTTCCCGGGAATAATTTCAAGCGTATCGCACGCGACGCTATTTAGATTTCTGCATGCAAAGTGAACGCCCTCTATCCCGGTGATAGTCCTCGTTTCATTCATTAGATGAATAATCCCCCGGGCAACATCAATAGCTGTAAATGAGGCGAGGGCACTGAATCTGGTTGTGCACTCACCTTGCAATTTCGCTGATTGGAAGAACGCGGTGCTGCCTCCGTACGCCCAAGTGTGTGTGCTCTCGGCCAGACTAATGTCGATGTCGACGATGTCGTACAAGCTTCCTAGAACCTGAACTAACGGCCTCCATTCTCTGATGCTGGCGACTGCATGAGTGTATGATTGGTTTATCTGCTGAGGCGTCAGGACGCTGTTATGGATTGCAACTGAATTCATGGAACCATTCAATAACCAGTTATCATCATGTCGTTTTCCAATGATTAGTGAAAGATTGTCAGGCGCAATCATCTCGCTGAATTCGCGATTCGCTATCCTCGAGCCGTCAACGTAGAAATTGACTTCTCCCGACCCTACTGTAACAGCCACATGATAATACCGACCCGGTTCCAGCTCCCTGAATCCAGCAGACACCGTGCTGTAAGTTGTTCCGTTGCCACTGTTGAAAAGGAAGTTGGTGCCATCAAACATGTAGCCATATCCGGTAGATACCTTGTATCCCTCTATCTTGCTGATTATTGTGAACCCATCATCGGGGCGTTCTGGACTAATCCATGCCTCAATTGATAGCTCGGTTGTTTCATTTAGCTCTTCAGCATTTGTTATCTCTACATAATCATCCACGCCATCGAAGCTCAAAGAGAACCCCAATGAATCAATGATTCTACTTGGTCCGAAAAGAGTTCCAGTGTTTGAATTACCTGAATAATCTGAAATCGACCCGCCAGTGGATTCATCGAAACGGAACTCAAGTATGCTTTTCGAGTAATTGAGTGTTTCGATGCTGAGGAGTTCCTTTATTATCGGAAAGATGTTCATATACACTAGGTGGACATTCCCGACAACTAATTTAGCAGCCAAAGCTGTACGGTTTTGATTGTTTGCGTACCACGCTATGATTGTAGCATTGTCCTCTACGAAAGACAACTGCTCACATTCTACTGGCGAAGGAAGCAGAAGTGTGGAGTTATGATTCTCAATCCAGTATGCTACCATTGTATCAGTTGTGTTCCTGTCGAAAAGCGCATTTGAAATGGGTCCAAACCCATTTTGATTAATAATAACAACCTGCGTCGAGCTCGGCTCGTTTTCGGCGTTGAGAGCAATGCTATTGAGTAAATCGAGAGTCGTGTTAGTATCTTCGGATAACACTACAATTTGAGAACCAAGAATCGTTTCTACATCGCTTGGAAGGCTCACTGTGTAGTTGTAACCACCAAGATACAGCATTTCATATGCGTAGAAGCCAGCTACACCTACTTCCTCACTGGTCACCAAAGTCAAGTCACTTGTGTATGACGGGGGAACCCCAGCCAAAATCTCAAAGCACTCGACATCTTCGTTTGAGAAGACTTCTTTGAAAATGCTGGACATATGTGAGGCTAAGTAGCTCGTAAAGTAGGATTCTTGGATGTACTGCTGATCATCCTGTGTCAGATAGACGTAAGGCGAGGGGTATCCACTGCTCTGCAGAAGTATCAAGGGGATATCAGGATACAAAGACCCCCAAACTGGCATTCGGTATCGGTTGATGCGGTAAGGCGACGGGACAAAATCCATGGTTCGTCGAGACGAATCTGAAACAGTCAGGATTGGAGTTCTTGCATCCCTGACTGTTGGTGATGAAAGGAACTCGATTGCTTCAAGGGTTCGCTCGTCGAGAGGCGGTGTCATTCTTGAGCTCCTGTACTCGATAGTAATGAGAGTGGACATTAATCCACTGAACACAACAATCAGGATTACGCAGAATGCAAGTGACTTATTATTACTATCCAGTTTCTGAACTTTCTTCATGAAGGGCACCGAGGCGACAACCGAAACCATTGCTAGAACAAGCGGCAGGAATCGCCGCTCACCATAGCCGAAGTCAATAACAAATGCGTTCAGGATACTTATTGACTTTCCAACGATGACTGTAGTAACAAGTATCACAATCGCAACTTTAAGACCCATCTTGAACCTCGGATTAGACAGCCATGGTAGACTTGCGGGGAGCATCATCCCCGCAACTCCCATGATTAGTGGGTATAGAATTATTGGTACGAAGTATGTACTCGAAACCGATGCTGCAGAGAAGCCATTCGGTATGCTAAGCCAGGAAAGCAGACCCGCGATAAGGATAATTAGCAAAATCGCCGCAATATGATTATGATTGATTGCTTTCAATGGATTTTCATACGTGGGGAACTGACTGAATGATAATAGTGCCGTAGCGACGGCAATTCCCATAAGAATTAGCTGCTCAATGAGCGAGAATGGCTGAATAAACCCGCCAAATGACCCCGAAAGCCCGACACACAGCAGGAATACAATCACTCCCAGTAACGAAGAAACTGTGACCGGTCTGATGGAATCACGAAACGATTTGCCTGCGAACATAACGACCATGAACAAGATGACTTGGAAAAGCAAGAGTTCTGGAAGGTGCACTAGACCTAGTATCAGGACTAGAAGAGCCACCAATATCATCTTCTTGAATCTCTGCATTTCGTTGTTAAGCATGATGTGAACAAGTACAAAAATTAGAACTAGTGAAACAGTCATAGGACGGAACCACAACCAGAGCCAAGGCCCATTGGCAGATCCAATGTCCCAATAGGTCATGTCACGAAGAGTACGGAAAACAGTCCCCAGAGGGCCGTCAGGAAGCCACGGGGAGAATAGAGCAATCCAGCCGAACCCTGCGAAGAACGAGAAGAAGAGAGTCGAAAGCACAGCCATACGACTGTCATTCAGAAGCATCCTGGCCATAACATAGAATGCTGCAATGAAAATGATCCCAAGGAAGCTCAACCCAGTCAGAAGCACCTCAAAGGAGGGATTCAACATCGTGATGATAGTTGCCCAAGGCATGTGGAACCAAGGATAGACTGATTGATACACATCAGGCACTTGTACTAGCAGTGTTGCCTCAGAGAAATGCCGAACTATGTCCAGACCCTTTTGATGTGCCATTTGGGGGTATACACAGGCAATGACTGAAAGGAAGCCAAGAGATATCGAAAGCAGCATCGCTGATTCTGCGATACCAAGAGTGAATTTGACTTGACCAAAGCCTTGATGGTCCAGGACCCTTGATGTCGTCGAACGGAGGACGAGGAGGGCTGACAAGACTGCATATGTTGCCAGAATCAACCATCGTGCATTGACGCCGACTGATACACACCCAGAATAGATAATTGAGGTCAAACCCATACTCAGCGCGAAAGAGAGGACAGGCCATTCAATCCAGCTTTTCATATGACGATATTGGAGGAATCTGAGAAGTGCGTAGCCTGGCAGGAAAAAAGCGATTGTGATTGCAATCATCGTCACTGCCAAGTCATTTAATTTCTGAATCGTGGCCCAAGTCAATACCACAATAGCGAGTAATATCATCACATTGATGGTGGCCTCGAGTTTCGTCGTGTCGAAGGTTATCGTGGTATGTTTCTGCTCTTCCCGAATTAGCAAATAGACAAGTGGGGGCATGGTAACTTGGATTGCAAAGAGGACATATTTCACTGGAGATACAAAATGGATGAGTATTCCGATTGCCATCAAAGCCGAAAAAATAGCCATAGCGGCGGCCATTGATTTCAAGTTCATTAGCTATTTCAACCAATGTTTTCTCAAGACAATGGCCAGCTTATGCAGCCCTTCAGAGTCAGTCCCAGTTACAGAATCCATCAGTCTTGGCAATATGACTACGTGGCTTTTCCCCAGGTTATTAAGATTCTGTTTCCAAGCTGCAACTATACGATTCTAACAGTCTAGAAGTCGCACCAATAACTCAATCCAGATTACTAGTACCTTTGCAAAGTCAAAGCAGCTGGCCACATATTGGAGTGCATTGCCTGCAATTCGTTTCAGGGAATGGGGATCATCCAGTAGTTGGATGATACGATTGGAGCGCATCGGAGGATCATTCGATTCAAGGATGAGCCCATTATGGCTGTTCTCAATGATTTCAGTCACTGACCCGACACCTGATATCAAGACACGTGTGCCGCACGCCATTGCTTCAAGCATTACATCAGGCAGTCCTTCAGTATAGGAGGGGAGTACAAATAGTCTTCCTCGTCGTAAAGACTCTCGCGCAGGTTTTTGATTACCTTACCCCGCACCCTTTTTTCATTGTACGCTGGGATTGCGACAATCAACCTGGACAAGGGGACTCCACACTCTCCTTTCTTGATGAGCAGTGGATACTATGGCACATAAATGTGCTTGGTCTGCTTTGCGTCGGGTTCCCTGCGAGCTTGTAGTTCCGGTGTCCTATAATCTTGGATAGGCTCTACAACTCAGCTTCTATGCCTGATGAGCCTAGAAAGAATAGTTTCCAACTTGTCGCCGATACACTTGAGTGAAAGGTGACTTTCCACATATCTTTTCCCCTTCATTCCCATAAGCTTGCCAACTGACGGGGTTTGCTCTAGTCCATCAATGAAATCAAACGCCCGTTCAATCCGGTTTTGACTAACCGAAAGTCCACACTCTGCTATTTCAACCAGCTGCGCAGGCTGACCTTTTCCAAGAACAAGAACTGGTCGTTCGAAGGCCATGAAATCGAGTAATTTGGAAGGTATTGCGGTAGTGGAGATGAAATTGTCTTTCATAGGTAGTATGAACACTGTTGCTGTTTTCATGAAACTTGCGTATTCCTCATTAGTCATGTGCTTTCGGAGCACCTGTACATTGGAGAGGTTCCTAGCCTTAATCCCTCTTCTAAGAAGATTTGTCGTCATGCCAAGCCCTTTCACTATGAATGTCCAGTTCTTGTTTCTTTCTTGTGCCAGCTTTGCAATGTTCAGAATCAGGTTGAAGTCGTATGCAGGTCCAAGTGCACCAGCATAGATGATTCGGATTGTATCATTGGTTGGAATTGCTACCTCATCATCAAATCTACGAAACCTGCTATAGTCGAAGCCTACCTCGATTGTCTTAATTCGATCTTGAGGAATCCCATTTCTTATCAAGTATCGCGTGATTGCACCAGCTATGGGAATAACGTAATCTGACATCTTCAGCATCGCGTTCCTTACAGCGGCCAACCCGCGAAGCATCAGATTATTCTGCACTATTCCTAGATCAGCAAGAGCTTCTGGCCAGAGGTCATCCACATTCATTATCAACGGAGTCCTCTTGCACATCTTATAGAGGAGTCCCAAAGGATACACAAAGAAGTTTGGGCTCATGGCCATGACCAAGTCGCTCTCCCCCACCAATGGGAGGACTAGTAGGCTCGCGAGCATGAAATAGAGATAGTTTGCCATCCTACCGGCAGTGCTGTGATGGCTCATAGGCGGCATCCACAATCTGATGACAGTAAGTCTTCCCTTGGTCTGGAACTGATACATTTTTCGATTGCACAAGGCTCTATTATTCCCATCTGGATAATGTGGCACGCCTGTCACTAGTACAACTTCATAACCACGACTCAGCATATCTTTCACGATGTGAAACGTTCTCATTCCAGAACCTGCTATATCTGGTGGGAAATACTGTGATATGAGGCAGACTCTTTTGATGCCCTTTGACTCGTTATTAACCATCACAATCACCGAAACTCCTACCAGTTCCCATCGGCATGCCTCTTGTGATTTCTACCCCTTTTTCGTTAATAGATAATCTCCTATTGCGAGATGGTCCAGTTCACTCTCCAAAAACGTTTCAACCGCTACTTCTGGTGATCCAACAATCGGATAGCCGTGAAGGTTGAAAGATGTGTTCAAAACGACAGGGACACCAGTGATTTCAGCGAACTTCTGGATCATTGAATACCACCCAGAGTTATGGCTTCTGGCAACAGATTGAGGACGCCCAGTGTAGTCATATGGGTGCAGTGCAGCAGGGATTTCTACACCTCTTTCTGTCGTTGGAAATGCTTCTATCATATATCTTGCAGGTCGTGCGTTCACAAAGTACTCTGCCATTCTATCTTCAAGTATTGATGGTGCAAAGGGCATCCAGAAGTCCCTGTACTTTATCGCGAAGTTTATCCTCCTGACCACTCTCAAATCCCTCGGATCCGCGACTATGCTGCGATTTCCCAGAGATCTGGGTCCAAACTCTTCTCGCCCTGAGAATCTCGCAACAATCATGCCATCTGCCGCTTTTTCAGCAATGCATGTTTCGAGATCATCGCGGAATTCATATTCGAGTTTTTCGTCATACTTCGCGATTACAGACATGACTCTGTCATTGTCGAATTGCCGACCTAGGTACAGGTCCTCTAGAGGAACCCGCTTGGGTTTCACTCCGTCAAGCTTGCAGAGATGATAGTATCCCATCAATGCACCTCCGATTGGAGTCCCGCCATCATCACAAGCAGGATGGAAGAAAACATCTTCAACCTCGGGAAGGTTTCTGATGAGACTGTTCGCTTTTACATTCAGGAAACTGCCTCCAGCTGTCACAATTTTGTTTATTCCCGTTTCTTCTATTGCGTTTTTCACCCACTGAATCACTAGTTCTTCGAACCGTTCTTGACATGCAGCCGTAATATTGTCAAACCTCTCACCTGCAAACATCTTACGCAGTTTTCCTTGTGAGTTCTTCCCGTAGGGACCGAGTATGTTCCTGAATCTAAGCGGATGTTCTGAATCCAAAGTGCAGATTCGTCGCATCTTGTCAATGCAGTATTGAGATCGTCCATAAGGAGCCATCCCCATAACCTTGTACTCATGCTCCCACCGTTTGAGTCCGAGGAATCCAGTTATCTCGCTATACATGTTGTTGCTTATGCTATCATAATATGTTGACCAATCTACTCGCTCGATATCATACCCTGTCCCAATGCTCACAGTCGAGCTGACACCATCTCCTGCACCATCCAGAGTGAGAATAAGTGTGTCCTGATCCCAAGGTCTTTGATAGTAAGCTGTGGCGGCATGTGCTAAATGATGTTCTATGAACGTACACTCAACATCGCTTATACCCATCTCTGCAAGGCATCTATCAATCTCTTTCAGAGTGCGGAAGCGATGAAGTATCCTCACATATGTTCTGGCGAACCACCTTGAATGAAGAATCCTAGACACAGATCTGAACATCTTCACTCTGAGGCTGTCTTCTTCCACAAGTGGTGCTGTTGATCGCACAAGGCCCACAATCGAAACTAAGTTAGTGTCGACTGGATTAATCCCTGCGATTCTGTACACCTCTCCAATTGCCAGTACAGGTGGACCGCTGAAATTCTTGATGTTTCGCATCCGTTCCTCACTGACAGCTGCGACAATTCTTCCGTCGCGAAGCAACGCAGCCCCAGCCCCATGCCCATCATGAATTCCTAGAATAACATACCTTTTTGCCATCGTTTCCTTCCACAATGCGAGCATTTTGTCCATCTCATAAGCTTTGCGTCATCCGTGGCTCTGCTGCAGGACTCGTAGATTGACTCATAGGAAGATATGGACTCTTCATGCATAAGAGAACTCCGAGGCCCATTTGTTTACATGTCTTGCTGAGCACTGATTCCCGCTGAGAGTTTATTATAAGGAGCGAATACAAAGAGTGACATTGAATACAGCACTCAATTCGGATCATATGCGGTGCCGAAAGAAACATCTGGGGGGAAACATCTGGATTGAACGGGGCTAAGCGGATGACCAAAGTTGCATTAATTACAGGGATTACCGGGCAAGATGGATCGTATTTGGCAGAATGTCTCTTGAGCCTAGGCTATGAGGTCCATGGAATGATACGCAAGGCAAGTACATTCAACACAGCTAGAATCGACCATCTGTACAAGGATCCTCACGATCCAGAGGCGAAACTTTTTCTTCACTATGGCGACATCACGGATTCCGCTAGCGTCACTCGAATTCTTGAAGATGTCGAGCCAGATGAAGCGTATAACTTGGCAGCTCAGAGCCATGTTAGGGTGAGCTTTGACATGCCGGTCTATACGGGACAGGTCTCCGGAATCGGCACAGCCTGCATGCTAGAGTCGATACGAAAGAGCGACATAAACACAAGATTCTATCAGGCGTCGTCCTCCGAGATGTTTGGTTTCTCTCCCCCTCCTCAGAATGAGCAAACACGCTTTCACCCGCGAAGTCCATATGCCGCAGCGAAGATCTATGCCTACTGGATTACGGTGAACTACAGAGAAGCCTATGGATTACATGCTTCCAATGGAATACTGTTCAACCATGAATCTCCTCGACGTGGAGAAACTTTCGTCACTCGGAAGATAACTCGTGCGGTAGCGCGTATAGTGGCTGGCACTCAGGACAAGCTCTACCTCGGGAACTTGAAAGCCAAGCGTGACTGGGGCTACGCTCCAGAGTACGTGGTCGGAATGGTTCACATTCTGAAGCATAATACGCCTGACGACTTCGTCTTGGGCACAGGAACTAGCAATTCCGTTGAAGAGTTCTTACGTTTCTCCTTTGAATATGTTGGACTAGACTGGAACGATTATGTTGAAATCGATTCTAGATACCTGCGACCTGCTGAAGTCGAGAATCTTCAAGCTGACCCATCGAAAGCACGTAGCACAATTGGATGGAACCCCAAGGTTCTTGCTCCAGAACTAGCGAAGGTGATGATTGATTGCGATATGTTCAGGTGCGGCCTCAAACCACCTGATGAAGGACGCGAGATCTTGACTCGCTGTGGTTTGGATTGGGTCGTTGAGCCTATCAAGGAATTCACTGGACAGGAAGTTACAACATGGAGAAATCCGACCTGATTTATGTTGCAGGGCATGCTGGACTTGTGGGGTCCGCTATTGTCAGGAGTTTGAATCAGAGTGGGTTTCATAACCTACTCCTTAGAACGCATGCGGAGCTTGACCTCACTTGTCAACATGCCGTTGAGAAGCTATTCCAGGAGTACAGACCAGACTATGTTTTTTTGGCTGCTGCAAAGGTGGGTGGCATCCTTGCCAATTGGGAACGTTCTGCGGAATTTATCTATGAGAATCTGATGATTCAGAACAACGTGATTCACCAAAGCTATGTTTCTGGAGTCAAGAAACTTCTTTTCCTTGGAAGCTCGTGCATCTATCCGAAGTTCGCAAATCAACCAATATCTGAGGATGAGCTTCTTTCAGGGAAACTCGAACCGACGAATGAACCGTATGCAATTGCCAAGATCGCAGGAATCAAGCTTTGCGATAGCTACCGGCGGCAGTATCAGGCCAACTTCATATCTGCCATGCCAACCAACTTGTATGGACCTAACGACAATTTCGATTTGGAAACGTCGCATGTGCTTCCGGCCCTCATGCGCAAGATTCACGACGCAAAGGTCAATGAAGACGACACGGTAGTAGTATGGGGCTCAGGACAGCCAAGAAGAGAGTTCCTATACATCGACGACTTAGCAGACGCTCTGCTATTCCTAATGGGGAACTACTCATCTGAGGGTCCTATAAACGTCGGCTGTGGCTTAGATATCTCAATACTTGAGCTGACTCATCTTCTTATGGAGGTGATTAGCTATCAGGGATTGATTGAGTTCGACCAATCGAAGCCAGATGGCACACCTAGAAAGATGCTCGACACCACAAAGCTCGATAAGATTGGATGGCGACCGAAAGTGTCACTGAAAGAGGGGATTGAGCTGACATACAACTGGTTCCTAGACAACGTAGCAAAACACTTTGGCCAATGAATGCACTTCAGGCGGCGATAGCCCATCCCTTTTCTTCAGTCAATGGTGGCTGTGTTCTGGTAGGATGTTTCGCGTGTGGAACACACCTACAATGTTCGTTATTCCTTTAATGTTCCTAGTGCCAAAAAAGCGATATCCCTAACTGCCTGTCACCCTTACTCTACCAAGTCCCGAACATGGAATACGCCCACGATGTTTGTCTTCCCCTCGATATTTCTAGTGCCGGACGTGAAGACGATGTCCTTGTCCTTTGATATCAATCCCTGAGCATAAACCGCACGGACCGATTCCCGCACCTGATCGTCCACGTACTCAATGTGCTTTCCATAGTGAACCGGATGAACTCCCCACAGAAGCCGAAGCCGCCTCATGACCCTTGGATCCAGTGTCACCGCGTAGATATGGACTGGTGGACGGAACTTCGAAACCCACCTTGCTGTGAATCCCGACCTCGTCGCAGTGATGACGCCATCCACTTGGTCCGGAATCAACGATACCGCGTTGTAGACAAGATTGCCAATGATTTCAACAATCATTCTCTTAGGCGACGTAATCTCAGCGGGATTCACGAGGGGCAATCGCGGTTCCACCCGCTTGATGATTCGGTTCATCATCTCCACGGCCGCGACCGGGTCAACACCGACGGCGGTTTCCCCGCTTAGCATGACTGCATCCGCCCAATCGAACACCGCATTGGCCACATCGCTGACCTCCGCCCGCGTAGGCACTCTCTCGTGGGTCATCGACTCAAGCATATGAGTGGCGACAATCGCCGGTTTCGCCCAAGTATTCGCCTCACGTATCAGGTCCCTCTGGAGAATGGGTACGTCCTCGATTGGCACCTCAATGCCGAGGTCACCGCGAGCAATCATCACCCCATCCGAGTGCTCCAGAATTGCATGGTAGTTCTCGACCGCCAACTTGTGCTCTATCTTGCTTATCAACCCCGCATCGCTCGGACCATTGGACTTCAGGATGTTTCTTACGTTGATAACGTCCCTGTGGTCAATGACAAAGGATAGAGCCACGAAATCCGGCTCAAGTTTCGCAGCCAAGTCAAGGTCCCTGCAGTCCTGTTCGGTCGGCACTCTACAGGACAGCTCAATTCCCGGGATGTTCACGCCCTTTCGAGTTGATATCACTCCTCCGTGAATGACCTCCGTGACCACCTCGTCGCCCTGAATATACTTCACCTGCAGTCTAACGATTCCATCATTGATTGCAATCATATCGCCTGGTTGAACGTCGTTGGGCAGCTCCTTGTGCGAGATTGAGACGCGCTTCTCATCTCCGATGAAGTCCTCGATTGATATGGTGAATTCCTGGCCACTCTCCAATTCCACCGGGGTTCTTAGTTCACCAATCCTAATCTTCGGGCCTTGAATATCAAACATGATTGGGATGGAGTCGTCCACAGAACGAATGGTCTTGAACGTCTTCTTAGCGGACGGATGGTCTTCGTGCGAGAGGTTGATTCTCGCGACATCCATTCCTGCTTCTACCATCTTGGCCAGCGTTTTTTTCGACCTAGACGCAGGGCCGATTGTGCAGACGATCTTGGTTCGAGTCTTATCGAATATCAAGGCTGAGCACTCCGCTTGGGGCACTTCTTCGAGATAACGTTCTTCGGTCCTTATAACAAAAAGGTTTGCCAACCAGCGGACCAGACTGAGCCGATACAGATTCAGTTATTTGGCACGTTTACATTGACTAAGACATAGCTCAGACGAAACACCATAAACCAGAACACCGGAATGGTTTCTGAAGGGTGGCGTGGCAATCATGGTTGAGATTAAGCAGATTAGGGCTACTGAGATACTGGATTCACGCGGTAACCCCACACTGATGACTAGGGTGACTCTATCCGATGGCACGATCGGTATCGCCAAGGTTCCCAGTGGCGCCTCCACAGGTGAACACGAGGCTGTGGAGCTCCGAGATGGGGGCAAGAGGTTCGGCGGCAAAGGCGTTCAGAAGGCAGTTGGAAATGTTAATGATGTGATTGCAACGGAATTGGCCTCGGCTGACCCGCTATCCCAGAGTGATATTGATGCCACACTCCTCAAGTTGGACCCAAGCACTGGGAAGAGTCAGTTGGGTGCTAACGCAATCCTTTCCGTATCCATGGCTACGGCAGTCGCCGCTTCTGCACACTTGGGTCTTGAACTCTTCCAGTACTTGAGCACTCGCGTTCTAGGTCGTAAACTCAAGTATCTTCAACCAGTCCCAATGTCCAATGTCATTAATGGAGGCACTCACGCAGGAAATGACCTGGCGATACAGGAGTTCATGATCTTGCCAATAGGCGCTTCTGATATTCTTGAGAGCATCCGCTGCCTGAGCGAGGTCTACCAGACGCTTGGAAAGAGGATGATTAAGAAGTATGGTCGGATGGCAAAGCATGTGGGTGATGAGGGAGGCTTCTGTGGCTTCGGACTCAAGAATACGCGGGTAGCATTCGAAGAGATTCTGGGTGCCATAGAGGCGGCTGGATACTCCCCCGGCAGTGATGTGGTCCTAGGAATGGATGCCGCTGCCAGTGAGTTCTATCACGATGGCAGCTACACCATTGACGGCAAATCGGTGAATGCAGGCGAGCTACTGGACTTCTACATAGACTTGGAGAAGACATTCCCATTGGAAACAGTAGAAGATCCATTTGATGAGAATGCCTTCGATGACTTTGCTGAGTACACGAAGAAGACCAAGATACAGGTTGTGACCGACGACCTAACTGTTTCAAATCCTGAGATTGTTAGCAGGGCAATAGCGGAGGGTGCTGGAAACGCTCTACTATTGAAAGTGAACCAAATTGGAAGCGTTACTGAAGCCATTGAAGCCGCAATGGTTGCGAACAAAGCCGAGTGGCCCGTTGTTGTGAGTCATAGAAGCGGAGAAACTAGTGACACGTTCATTGCAGACCTTGCAGTTGCTCTCTCAACCGGTCAGCTAAAAACCGGTGGCCCGGCACGCAGTGATCGCGTTGCGAAGTATAACAGACTCATTGAAATACACCACCTTTTGAATGGCGAATGCAGCTACCCAGGAAAGGATTTCATGACCGCCTGGAGGAGATTCTAGCTAATGGATCAGAAGCGCACAGCAATTCTGGTAGTGCTCGATGGACTTGGAGACCGCCCAGTGATTGAACTAGGAGGTCTCACACCGCTTCAAGCGGCAAAGACCCCGAACTTGGACCAGCTTGCAGCTGAAGGGCAGACCGGTCTGATGTATGTGATATCACCCGGCGTCACTCCAGGAAGTGATGTAGCCCATCTGTTTCTGTTTGGATATGATCCTTTAACGCACTATCCGGGTAGAGGTGCCCTGGAAGTTCTCGGAACCGAGCTCCCATTCAAACCCGGTGACATTGGGTTTCGGGCGAACTTCGCCACAGTCGACTCGGACCTTACAGTCACGGACCGCCGAGCGGGCCGGAACATCACTCCTGAGGAAGGTCGCATTTTACAGAAGGCAATAGACGGTCTTGTGATTGACGGAATTAAAGTGCATTTCACCCATACCGTACAACATCGTGGTGCTCTTGTTCTAGAGGGGAACGGTCTCTCTGACAAGATAACGTCTGTTGACCCCCGAGAAACTGGGCTCAAAATCCTTGAATCAAAGCCGCTTGAACCCAAAGCGAAGAAGACCGCAAAAGTCGTGAACAAGCTTGTTCAGATTGCTCATGAAAGACTTCGTGATTTGGAAGTGAACAAGAAGCGGGAGAAGAAGGGATTACTGCCAGCTAATGCACTTCTGCTGAGGGGTCCCGGTCAGCTCGATGTTGTGAAGACGCTGAAAGATCTTTGGGGTGTCAAGTCTGCCGTAATTGCTGGAGGTGCTCTCTACATTGGCACAGCCAAATACGTCGGAATGGAACATGTTCCGGTCGAGGGTCAGACTGGCACGATAGACACTAACTTCGATAACATCGCCGAGAAAGCAATCGAGTGCGTTGATTCGGGGTACGATTTCATCTTCGTCCACATCAAAGCGACAGACAATGCGAGTCATGATCAGGATGCTAAGAAGAAGGTCCTCGCAATCGAGAGATCAGACGCGATGATTGGCAAGATTGTCGATGCGCTTCATGAAAGAGTCGTATTGATTGTCACTGCAGATCATTCCACGCCTATCGCTGTCGGAGAGCACACCTGTGACCCTGTCCCTGTGCTTCTCTGGAGTAGCTTCATCAGAGCGGACTCGGTACAGGCGTTCTCAGAGCTAGACGCCGCTAAGGGAGCGCTTCATAACTTTCGAGGTCTGAGTCTGCTACCACTCATGTTTGGTTACGCTGGCCTACTCGAGAAGGTTGGTGCGTAAGCGCTTATTAGACCGAGGCTTTTCAGGAGGTCTTCTGAACTCCTCGTTTGCCCACACATCTATACTCGAAGCCCTTGGAGGTAACAATTTCCTCATCGAACACATTCCGCCCATCAACGATGATTGGTGTTCGCATTATTTTCTTGACCTTATCCAAGTCCAAGGAGAAGTATTCAGCATGCTTGGTAACAAGCACGAGGCAGTCTGAATCCTTGGCTGCTTTCATGATGTCCCTCTCAATCTCAAGTGGTCCGAAATCCCACTCCCTCACAAAGGGGTCGTGGAGTCGCACCTCTGCTCCCTTCGCCTGTAATGAGGCAATCAGAGGAGCGGCAGGTGTGTTCCTCGTGTCATCTGAGTCCTCCAGATATGCGCCGCCCAAGACTGTTATTGTAGCACCACGAAAGGCCACCCCTTTGGCGTACAGCGCATTCTCAACAAGGTTCGCCATGTGTACTGGCATGTGATCATTGATTCTCCGGGCCAGCGATATGAATTCAGGCTCTAGCTTCCAAGTCCCGTACTCGTATAGCCCATAACGCAAGAGCCACGGGTCCTTTGGAAGACAATGTCCTCCAACACCTGCACCGGGGGTGTGCATCATCCTATCGTGCCGTTTGTTAATTGCATTGATTATCTTGTAGATATCAACACCCAGACTCTCGCACACGAGCGCCATCTCATTTGCGAATGCAATATTCACGTCGCGATAGGCGTTTTCTATGGTCTTGGAAAGCTCCGCACTGAGAGTATCTAGGGTGGTGATGTCCTCCTTGACTATCTTGGAATAGAGCTCTACTGCTCTCTCGGTGCTCCGGGGGGTGATTCCACCCACTACTCGAGGCATGTTAACAATGAACTCTATCAGTTTGCCAGGCATGACTCTCTCGTATGAGAAGGCTAGGTCGAAGTCCTTGCCACCCTTGAAGCCTGACTCCTTCTCGATAATTTCTTGCACAACATTCTCAGTGGTCCCCGGCGCAACTGTAGATTCCACAACCACAAGAGCTCCTTTCTTGAGGCGCATACCGATGTTCTTGCTAACTTCCCGGAGGGACACGTACTGAGGCATGTTCTGCTGGTCAGTGGGTGTCTGCACGTCGATTAGGATGATGTCTGCATCTTTGAGCACTTCGATGTCATCAGTGACCTTGAAGGTTCCCTTGGCCACAACTTTGGCAATCAGCTCATCCAGTCCCGGCTCATCACCCTCGAATGGGGACTTTCCACTATTCAGTACGTCTATTTTCCAGCCGGACCTCTTCGATTTTCGCTGAAGTCCTGTGACTTGAATTCCCTCAACGTCAGCCAGTAGGGCCGCGCAGGGGATGCCAACATATCCCATCCCGACAACTACGATGTTCGTGACCATTAGAAGCTACCTTCCTCAATGTGAACCTAATGTCGTTCTTTCCGTGACAGAGGCCCCTTCTAGTTTGTTAAAAGGCTTGCTTTGAACCCGGAGTTGCACTGCGATTCATACAAGGCTATGCATCATCTGTAATGCCGGTCTAGGTGAGAGCGTGCTCATATGACGTGCTTGGCGCCAGACTTCCCGACGCAACGATACTCGAATCCCTTGGACTCGACCTTCTCTCGGTCGAATACGTTTCGGCCGTCAACAATCGTCGGAGTTCTCATCGTGTTCTCCATCTTGTCAAGGTCAAGCGAGTAGTATTCCTTGTGTTTCGTGACTAGTACAAGACAGTCCGAACCTTCAGCAGCCTTCATAATGTCTCTCTCAATCTCCAAGCTATCAAAGTCCCACTCCCTCACATGTGGATCATGCAGGCGCACTGTTGCTCCTTTGGCCTGAAGTGACGCAATTAGGGGCGCTGCTGGTGTGTTTCTTGTATCATCTGAGTTCTCGAGATACGCTGCACCCAAGACGGTGATTACTGAGCCGTGAAGCCGAACTCCTCTTGCGAGCAGTGCATTCTCCACCAAGTGTGACATGTGGATTGGCATATGGTCGTTGATTCGCCTAGCCAAGGAGATAAATTCTGGCTCGACTTTGCTGGAGCCATACTCATGGAGTCCATGTCTCAGCAGCCATGTATCTTTTGGCAGACAATGTCCTCCAACTCCTGCGCCCGGAATGTGCATGTTTCTGCTGGCAAGCACATTAACCAGTTCAATAATTTCGTAGACATTCACTCCGAGGCTCTCGCAAACAAGCGCCATCTCATTTGCAAATGCAATGTTCACGTCGCGATAGGCGTTTTCTATGGTCTTGGAGAGTTCAGCCGTTAATACAGTTGTTTTGAAGATCTTCTTCTTTACAATCTTCGAATATATCTTAACGGCTCTATCAGTGCTTCGCGGAGTGATTCCACCCACTACTCGAGGCAGGTTAACGATGTTGTGGATGAGCTTTCCAGGCATCACTCGCTCATAGGAGAATGCCAGATCGAAGTCCTCGCCCGCCTTTAGACCTGACTTGTCTTCAATGATGACTTGAACTATGTTCTGTGTCGTACCCGGTGCCACAGTCGATTCAACGACAACAAGAGTGCCCTTTTTCATGTGTTTGCCAATATTCTCGCTCACTTCACGCAAGGAGCGGTATTGGGGAGTATGTTTAGCATCAGTCGGAGTCTGAACATCAACCAGAATGACCTCTGCAGTTGAAAGCACATTGATGTCATCAGTCACTCTGAACGTTCCCTTTTTGACAACCTTTGCTACGAGCTCATCAAGGCCCGGCTCATCCCCTTCAAAAGGCGATTTTCCGCTGTTCAGTACATCTATTTTCCAGCCGGACCGCTTGGACTTCCTCTGCAGTCCCGTCACGTCAAACCCGTCAACATCAGCCAGTAGGGCCGCACAGGGTATTCCTACGTAACCCATTCCAATTACGACGATCTTTGTTGTCATCAATCAACGCCTCTCGCTTGAGTAATACACTGCCGAGTGCGTCTGCGCATTTAATTCACTAAAAAGGTTGTCTTCTTTTACGTGTCTTCTCTCCTTGTCGATAGTGCAGTTTCAGGGAGATGCCAGTCACGAATGGTGGAATCATTCTACGTCTACCAGAGAAGCAATCCTCTCTATGGTTTCTTCGTAGATTGCATCGCTCTCGATTGTCAATTTGATTGCTCCCTCAGGACACTCTTCAACGCAGCGGCCACACCCTCTACATTCATCACTAATGACCGCCCTACCATTTACAAGGGTGATGGCATCCACAAAGCACACATCATCCGTGCAGGTGCCACAGCCAGTGCACCCATCAGTCACACGCACGTTCACACCATCCATTCTGGCAATCTTGCGAGCTATCTGCGGGTTGAAATCAGGCAGTGCATTCCACAGGCAACAACACGGGCAGCAGTTACAAACCGTCAGGAGCTTACTCCCGGGTCCAATATTGAGCCACATAGTATCTAGCTTGTTCCTGCCTATCATCTGAACCAAGCCAGCGTCTTGGCATTTCCTCAAATGCTCGAACGCTTCTTCCTTTGTTACCTCACGCCCCAGTTGGGGATTGATTCCCAGCACTGCTTCCCCAAGAAAGAGGCATCCAAGATCTATTGGATAGTCCTTGCATTGGTCGGAGTCGCGGCAAATGCACTTATTCATGATCCAGCAATGGCTGGCTTTTTCGATGAAGTGCTCCACAATCGTCGACGGCAGGATGGTATCTGTAGGTCGCTCAATGGACTTCCCCACATGGATAGACATCTTGACAACATTGTCCTTTGGAAGGTAGACGACACCATCCTCCTTGAACATCATGTTGTAGACTATTTTCCCCACACCCGGAATACGGGTCACTTTTGCAATGATGCGTTTGTAGGCATATGCTTGCTTGAGCAATTCCACAAACCAAAGAGGATTAGCCATACTGCTTGACCGACGTAGAGCAACTGATAATGGTTCCGAAAGCGAAAGGTATAATCTTGGTGTAACCGCACAAGACGATACTATCATATGGCTCCACGGTTATCATGCAGCAGTTGACGCGCTTGATTGGTGGACCAAATGAAGCATGCTAAGATCCTATTCATTTTCATCATACTCACCCTGATTGCCATTACGGTCGCTAGCACCGCATACGGTTGGTTCCTCGGACAGAACATCTACCAGAGTACATACTCAGCCAAGGCCGGAGTCAACTTCTGGGACACTTGGACCTTGGAGAACAACATCTTCACGGCCTCATTGCTACTAACACTTCTGAGTGTCATAACCCTGCCGCAGCGATCAACATTTCTCTCTTTCATGTCAGCAATCTCGCAATCCGGGCCTGTAACCAAGCGCCTTGATATGACATCTGCGGTGATTTGGAGGCTGCTTGAGTTTGGCGGGTTTTTCGTATTCTACGTGTCGACAGGCGGCTATTCGTTGACCGGCCAGAATGTAGCATTTCTAATGATGTTGTTGGGCCATGGATCCATCTCAATCACATCCGCTGATGTAGGAACGCTCTTTTCACTACCCTTCGCGCCGGGAACCAGCTCTGAGTCGATAGTGAGTCTAGTTCCAGCGATGGAGGCATATCAGCTCTATCTTGGGCTCTTTGCTACTTTCTTGGTTCTCACCGGAGTCCGGCTTGTTCTGTCCGCCCTTACTAACATGATGAGCCACAATCGCGACATGTTTGTTGTGATTCCCAAGATTCTGCTAGCAGTTTCCATTGCGATCAGCCTTGAGATTCTGGGTGTACCCATGTGGACAGTAAACGCCGGAACATGGATGAGCTATATGGCCCTGATAGTATCGCTCTTCGCTAGCATAGCAGGCGCTGTGCTATTCTTGTTCCTCCGAGTTCATATGGGCGATGCACAGCAGCGCACAAGAAGCAAAATATCACAGCTGGAGGAAGATTTCGCCCGTTTTCAGGGAGAGTTGGTATCTCTTCGTAACGAATACGAGAGTGGCGACGTCACTCCCATTGATTATCGCAGGAGGGTCACCCTCCTAATGGAGGACCGAGCCCACATTGCCAAAGAGTTGGGTCATCTCAAGCTCGAGAGTCTAATTCCAATTAGGGACTCCCCTCGGAAATTCGGTTTCCTTGCAGTCATTCTTATTGCGATGGTCATTATCCTGCCTCTCACACAAGGTTTCTACTATGGTATTCAAATGGAAGGCGACAAGTACATCGATTGGAAATTCAACTACGAAACCCACAAGGAAATTACCATAACGAATTGGGCTGCAGGATTGGATGACATGGAATCGCTGACGCTAGACGATCTCACATTGAACGCAACGCCAGAGGGAGAGGTCGAGTTTCTCACGACAGTCCGACAATGGGATCAGGCTGCCAGCTTCCTACGTATGAAGAACCAGATTGGGACGAATTGGATGGAGCTGGCAGATTCTGACATCGTCTATCTCAGGGGGCATGAGTACTGGATAGCACCCTTGACATTTGATTACAGCGCAACCAGGACTAGCTTCATCAATCAACACCTCATCTACACGCATACTGAGGGTCTTATCGTACTCGATGCTTACAGTGGTGACGTAATCGAACAGGATTCCCTAGTCGCTCTATTGAACCGAAGCGAGTCCATCGACATCTACTACGGTGAGGGGCGCGGTTTCGGAGATGTCGTCTTCACAGATGTTTCCGGCTTTGAGGAGATAAACAATGCCACCTTTCAGGGAACGCCTGACTACAATCTTGCAGGTTTCGAGTCCACCTTCTACATGCTAGCCATGGGTCCGGATGCGTGGTCTTTCATGGGCCGAAACATGAGTATGTTGGTCCAGCGTGATGTACTCTCAAGAGTGCGGACCATTCTGTTGCAGGGGTTGACTGCTGATAGAGACCCCTACATTGTTGTTGACACAGCTGGGAATCTCCATTATGCGGTATCAATCTACATTGACTATCAACTTGCCACAGGTTATGCCAAGGAGAACTACATGCGGTTTCTGGGCGTTGTCCTTGTAGACATAGGCACAGGCGAGCTGGAGTTCTACAAGTCACCCACTGCAGAGGAATCATTCTTCATTGACAGAACATACATGGACTACTACGACTGGCAGGAAGCACCCCATTGGCTTCAGAGCCAGATGAAATGGCCAGAGGACCTTTATGAACGCCAGCTTGATGTGGCATATATCTATCACGTTGATGATGGTCTTGTCTGGCAAGCGGGTCAGGATTTCCACGAATCACCGGATAACTCTGACACACGATACATCATAATGCGAATAGGTGGCGAAGACCGATTCGTCGCCATGCACAACAGTGAGTTTCTCGACTCTGCGGGACGGAACTTGGCTGGCATCTATGTGATGGGATGCGGTGACACTGACTTTGGCAAGCTGACTTTCTATAGTGCGGGAGAGCCAGGGTTCTCCACGCTGCTTGGTCCAACCGCGGCAGTTCAAGCGTTTGAAACGAATGACGAGGTTCGGACTCAGCTGCAACTCTGGGGCAAGCACAGGTATGGCAATCGACTCCTCTATCATCTAGGCGGGGATCTATTCTTCGTAATCCCCGTGTTTCTCGAAGTGGAGTCATCCACAAACATTGTCATTGAGAAGTTGGGAGGGGTTGGCCTTGTGGACGCTGAGAGCGGTGAACAAGTAGAGTTGGGCAGTAGTGTAGTAGAGGCATACTACAAGATGTTTGGGCTTCTCAATCAGACCGCTGTGGAAGCAGGAGCCGTTGGCGTAGAGAGCGCAATCTTTGACCCCCTTACGATAGATTCAGGCGCTTTCTCACAACTAGTATTGGGTCTTAGAAACAATGACAATGTGAGCAACGATCTATGGGTTGACATTGTGATTGTAGCCGGCAACTTCTCGGTTTCGTGGCATGGAAGCGAAGTCGCTCCAACAGTATATCCCTCGAATACCACATTCACATTGAGCATAGGTACAGTGGGTGCAGGTGATATCTATGGCACCTCACCGTCGGTTACAGTCTATCTGCCTACCGGCTTGGTGCTTGGCCAGTATCTGGTTTATGTGATTCTGAGGACAGAGGAAGGAGTCGCTGATCAGGTCAGCCTAATCCTGACAGTGACATGACTCAGTCCAAGACTACTGCATATGGTTTCGATACCAGTTGATAGTATGCTCCAGACCGGTTTCAAAGGGTATCTCTGGTGTGAATCCAAGAACACTCTGGGCCCTTTCCATCGACCCTATGCTATGTCTGACATCACCTATCCTCGGGTCAACATGAATAATCTTCGATCCCTCGGAGGATGCCGCCTGATTGATTTTGTTTGCAATATCTAGTATTCGAATCAAGTCCAAACCGGACACATTGATGACTTCGCCATTCGCCTGTGGTGTTTTCCCTGCAAGGAATGTCCCCCTGGCTACATCGGTCACATAGACAAAACTTCGGGTCTGCTCACCATCCCCCTCCACAGCAATCGGTTCACTCCTGATTGCATGGTTTATGAAGATGGAAATCACTCCACTGTACTCGGAGTACGCCTGCCTGGGACCATAGACATTGAAGTACCTGAGGATGGTGGTTTCGATTCCGTACGTTTCGCGAAACGCTTTCATATACTCCTCACCGGCAATCTTGGAAGCTGCATAGGGGCTAAGCGGATTTACGGGGGTTTCCTCTACTATCGGCATCTTCTCCGGATTTCCATACACGGCAGCACTAGAGCTAAACACGGCGCGACTGACATCCAATGCTCTCGCAATATCCAAAATGTTAACGATACCAGTCACGTTGTTTCTGTTGACCAGAATTGGATCTTCAATGGAGGCAGTCACGGAGGAGATGGCTGCAAGATGAAAAACTAGGCTGATGTCCGATGACAACTTCGACTTCAGGCTAGGACTGCAAACATCCGCCTCAATGAAACGGAATTCGGGATGTGATGAGAATGAAACCATATTGCCTTGGTTACCAGTTCTCATGTTGTCGATGCCAATGACACCACGTCCCTCTTCCAAGAGACACTCAACCAAATGGCTACCTATGAAGCCCGCACACCCAGTCACAAGTACTTTACCATCCATCTCGGCAACCACCAATGAAGCGATAACGCTACCGTCTTATCTCTTGCGTGTCACGCCGTCAGACTTATGAACCAAGCTCATTGCCTCGTATCAATCAACCGATTAACTGCTAGACGCGGGCAGGGATGTCTGATGATTTCACAACCGTTCATTGTAAGTTGGACAAACTTTGACAGGGAGTCTTTGTCCTCCCAAGAGCGGCACTGGGAATATACTCCTTGAGGTCATTTTCCTGTCATTCAACCTCAAGAAACAGTGTCATGATTTGAGCATATAAGGTCGTATTCGAAAATGTCCAATATCATCCAAGTTTTGAGCAGCTGTCTGCAACCCTTTGAGTTTATTCAGCTAATAGTCCTAATCCTGACCGTAGTCTTTTTTCTCTTGGCAATCGAGTACCGAAAGCTCTCATTTGCAGTGATCGCATTCGCAATTGGCAATGGTTTCCTGAGCCTTACCTTCTTCGCCCTCGGTGCCCCCTTTGTGGCTGTCTTCAACTTCAGCATGTTCTCAGGCGCCATCGCAATCCTGTTTCTTGCTGCTATGAGTCTTGAGGCGCCAGCAGAGGAGGAATGTCCGGAGGATGATGATTATTGTGAGGTGAGTACCCAATGAAACACAAGATTGCAGCAATCATGCTGTCAGTCATCATGGTACTCTTGATTGGCGTGCAACTCATGGACTTCACCGTTTTTTCCTTGAGCGCACCCACAGAACCGCTTCTGAATCCCGCAGATTGGGATATCATAGGTCAAAGGGTTGGTGAGCTGATGTGGTCATACCGCGTGGTTGATGTGTTGATTCAGGTCACATTGCTTCTTGCAGCAGTGATTGGTGCCTCAGCAATGTTTCGTTCAATGCGGAAGGAGGAGAACTAAGATGTTCGACATGCTTCAAATCTATCTCATCTTTGCTCTCATCCTCTACGTCTTGGGCATCTATACATTAGCCAGCGCTAGAAATATGGTCAAGCTCGTTATTGGCATCGAGATCTTGGTCGCGGCGGCAAACTTGAACTTCCTTGCTCTGGCCGCGTTCACTGCGGGGCCGAATATTCTTGGACCAATCGACCCCACTGTACAGACCTTCGTTATTCTTTCTATCATAGTCGGTGGAGTAGTAGCAGCAGTGGCCATGAGCCTTATTGTCAACGCTTACCGCCACTACGGGACACTTGACATCCGTGAACTCAGGAGGTTGAGGGAATGATTCTGCCTCTAGAATTGTTAGGCTGGCTTGTGTTTGTAGTGCCAATAGCTGGTGCCCTCTTCACGCCTGTCTTCGGCAAGATTCACCCCACTCTAAGAGAAGTCATGGCAGTCCTTGTTGGTTTCATCACCGCCTTTCTTGCTCTTGATATGGTTCTGGACATGCTAATTAGCCCCACCTCAATCGATAACAACCTAATCACTTGGGTGATAACGGCTGGAATTGAGGTGGAGTTTGGTGTCCTAATCGACCCTCTCAGTGTCCTGTTGGCCTGCATTGCAGGAGGCATTGGTTCACTAATCATCCTCTTCAGCGTGGGATACATGACTGGCCATGATGCCGAAGGAAATGTAGTCAAGGACCCAAGCCTGACCCGGTACTACTTCTTCATGCAATTCTTCGTTGCAGGAATGATCCTCCTAGTAATGGCGAACAACATGCTCATGACCTTCATTGGCTGGGAAATCGTTGGAATGTGCAGCTACGCGCTCATAGGTTTCTGGCACAACCTAAAGGAACCCAGTCCGGTGCCGGAGTACAAGACGGAGGGCGAGTACAACGCCGCGAGCGGCATGAAGGCATTCATGGTCACGAGGGTTGGCGACATCGGCCTGCTTGCAGGAATTCTGCTTCTCTTCTTCATCACGGGCACTTTCAACTACACTGAGATGCTCCAAACCGACGCTTGGGCTGTGGGTCTATTCCATCTGTTGCCCATTGTGGCGATACTGATCTTTGCCGGCCCAATTGGCAAGAGTGCGCAGTTCCCCCTTCATATATGGCTGCCAGAGGCGATGGCTGGACCTACGACGGTCAGTGCGCTCATTCATGCAGCAGCGATGGTTAAAGCGGGGGTCTATCTTGTCGCGAGAATCATCCCCATCTTCCTAGAGGTCATGCAGACCGTGCCAGAAATGATTGTGTTCTTCCAGACGGTCGCGGCCATTGGTGCGTTCACTGCATTCATGGCGGCCACGATGGCCCTCGTACAGGACGAAATCAAGAAGGTCCTAGCGTATTCCACGGTTTCACAACTAGGATACATGTTCATGGCGCTCGGTGCGACTGGTCTTGTAGCAGAGAGCGTTTCTGCATATGCCGCCGGAACTTTTCATCTACTTGCTCACGCTTTGTTCAAGGCTCTACTATTTCTCGCCGCTGGGTCCGTCTTACACGCAGTCCAGAGTAAGAAAATGAGCGACATGGGCGGAATCAGAAAGGACATGAAGGTCACTTTTGCAGCATTTACGGTCGGAGCACTCTCATTGGCCGGGGTATTCCCGTTCGTTGGCTTCTGGTCGAAAGAGCTGATTTTCGAGGCGTTATGGCTTGGTGGGCAGTACATCATCTTCCTCATTGCCTTCATAACGGCCATCCTGACGGCGTTTTACACATTCAGAATGGTTGGTATCACGTTCTTTGGCGAGAAGTCCGAGCATATCAAGAGTCTGGAGTCACATGGGCATCATATTCACGAAGCACCTCCAACAATGACGATACCCCTCATCATACTGGCGGTGCTTGCCGCAACTGGTGGCATCCTTGAGATTGTATTCTTCGGATACTTCTCAGGGCTTGAAACCGGCGCACTCACACACTTCGATTGGGCACATCTTGCACCGTTTGCTCTGGGGATAACTACGATATTCACAATCGCTGTGTGGCTTGTGGGTATCACTCCAGCATATCTCATCTATTGGAGGAACAAGTACGACCTGAGCAGGTTCAAAGATGGGTTCCTCTACAAGTTCCTGTGGAATCGATGGTACATCAACGCACTCTGGTACAGAATCTTCGTTGATGGTTACCTATGGCTGAGCAATGCAATCCATGCTCGCGTGGAATCCGCGCTGTTGGCGTTCAGTGGCGCCTTGAGCGGTGGCATGGATGGCGTATCGCGTGGTTGGAGACGTACCATGACTGGTGTGCTCAATACCAATGTATTGGGCATGATGGTTGGTATCATCGCGTTTCTATTGATTCTGATATTCTTGTAGGAGGTTGGTGAGATGCAAGGAATAATCGATATCCCCATCCCCTCACACGACCTGATGATTCTCACACTGCTCGGCCTCATCTTCGGTGGACTTCTTGTCATGCTTGCAGGAAAGTGGTCTGAGAAGGGCGCACAGGCACTTGCAAGTCTTGTTCTACTTGGTGGCCTTGCACTGAACGTATTTCTCCTACTCGGTCCTGAGGTGTGGAGTGGGGGCGAGGTTCTCTATGAGGTAGTCTGGCTTGGGTCCGCAGATTCCCCAATAATGAACATGGGTTTCAGAGGCGACGGTCTCAGTACACCTATTGCCATTCTGGTTCTTGGCTTGGGCCTTTTCTCAATCCTCTTCTCGACGGTCTACATGAAGAATCTGAAGCAGCCTGGTCTGTACTACTCCTTAATGGTCTGGTTCGTCGCCGCCATGGTGGGGGTAATCTACGCAACGGACCTCATGCAGTTCTTCGTGTTCTACGAGCTGATGCTCATACCTGCTTTCGTCTTGGTATACGTCTATGGAGTTTCAGAAGATCCTGTCAAGCGGTCGAAGAACGCCCTTCAGTTCTGGATATGGACTGCCGCAGGCGGGATTGTATCTCTCTTTGCGGTGTTCATGCTGTTCGGTTACGCTGGCACAATGAGCATCTCGACACTGACGTCAGCATCGATTCCTGTCGAGATTGCAAAGTTCATTGGAATCATCTTTCTCTTGGGATTCGGCATGAAGCTCGGGCTCGTGCCTTTGCACGTGTGGGCGCCTCCTGTCTATGGTGAAGCGCCCATCCCGGTGCTTATTCTCCTCAGTGGAGCCATGACCAAGACTGCTGCCTATGGTGTGATTAGAATCGTCATCCCCATTCTATCTGAGGGACTCCGCGGTTACGCCTCTGGTCTGATGGTGATATCTCTCATCACAATGTTCTACGGCGCAATGATGGCAATCTCCCAAAAGGATCTCAAGATGATGCTTGCTTACTCCAGCATAAGCCAGCTTGGATACTTGATGTTTGGATACTCGACCATGACCTCCATCGGTGTCAATGGTGCAGCATTCCAGCTGATCAATCACGGGATTCTGGCCAGTCTGACATTCTTCTGTGCGGGTGCCTTGAAGATGAAGACTGGAACAATGAAATTCGACAAGCTGGGGGGTCTTGCTCCCAAGATGCCCGTACTTGCCACAGTCTACATTATTGGCGCACTCGCTCTTGCTGGCACTCCACCGATGTCAGCATTCGTGGGCGAGTGGATGATATTCGCCGGTGCAGCTGAACGTACTGCATTGGCCGGAGTTGGCCAGCCATTTTACTTGGTCATGACTGTTCTTGCTGTAGTGGCTACGGGTCTTACTGCAGCCTACTACCTCTGGTCCATTAGGCGTATTTTCTTCGGACAAGTTCCGGAAGGTATGGAGGACGCCAGGGATTCACCGCGGTTAATCTTGGTAATCACAGGACTGATGGCATTCGTCGTTGTGATTCTAGGCGTTTGGCCATGGATGCTTTGGAGATTCATAGGTCCGGTTCTGACCGGAGTTGTAGGAGGCGGCTGAGCTAGATGCAGCTGGATTTCCTGTTCTCTCCTGAGTTTGCGACTGTGATGCCAGTACTGATCCCAATCGTCTTTGCGATCTTGGTTGCAGTACTCTCCGAGGGGGTCCGCGTCGCCGTAAAGCGAGTCCCCAAAGGTCTCCCAGACGCTATTGCAGTCATAGGCTTCGCATTAGCCCTCGTGTACACGTACATGCTTGGAACCGAGGTTTGGGGCAACGGAGTGCACACATTCGTTTTCTCTTGGAGCGGCGGTAATTACGTGATGGCCGCAGACGAGTTTTCCGTCTTGATGATGGGACTCTTCACATTCATGGGTCTTGTTGTTGCCTTGTACTCCGTGGGCTACATGAAAAAAGACACCGGCCTAGCTCAGTACTACATCCTGCTTCTGATCATGGTGGGCGCAATGAACGGAGTCGTGATTTCCACGGACCTGTTCACACTCTACATGTTCTACGAGACCATGGGTGTTTGCAGTTTCATCCTTGTGGCTTTCAGAAGGACCTGGGAGGGTATCGAAGCCGCTATCAAGTACCTCATGATGTCTGCGATTGGGTCGACTCTAGTGCTTATGTCTGCTAGCTACCTTTACGGTCTAACTGGCACGCTCAACCTAGCTCTGATGTCACAGGCATTACAAGCACACCCCGAGAATCCTCTTATTCCAATCCTCATTGCCCTACTCACTGCTGGGTTCGCTGTGAAGGGTGCTGTGGTTCCATTTGCAGCATGGCTTGCAGACGCTCATCCAGCGGCACCAAGTGGCATCAGCGCCATGTTGTCTGCTGTTGTGATCAAGGTTGGCATCTACGGTATCATTCGCATTAACACACTGTTGTTCCCAATTCACACCATCTACTTCGACTGGCCGCTATTAATCTCAATCCTAGCCTTAGTGACAATGACCGCCGGCAACTTCTGGGCACTCACACAGAAGGACCTCAAGCGAATGCTGGCATACAGTTCGATAACTCAGATAGGCTTCATTCTCTTTGCATTCGGAACGGCCACACCATTTGGATATCAGTCCGGAACATTCTACATCGTCGTTCATGCTCTAACTAAGGGACTCCTATTCCTCTGCGCAGGAGCGTTCCTGCATGCAGTCGGCAGTCGTGATTTGGATGACCTCAAAGGAGTTGGCAAGATGATGCCTGTGACAGGTGCGTTCTTCGCAATTGGTGTGCTATCTCTCATGGGCATGCCGCCCTTGGCTGGCTTCTACGCGAAGTTCCTGATCCTCGCCGCTGGTGTCGATGCGGGAATCAACTTCACGGGCTATTACCTGTTGTTCACAGTCGTCGCCCTGTTCAATGCTCTGCTTGGCCTTGGCTACTACCTGAGGATGATAAAGACAGTCTGGTTCGAGTCCATGTCCGAGAATGTCAGAAATGCCCATCGTGCTAGTTCTTCAGTCATCTTGGGGATGGGGATTCTTGCAGTCGCCCTTCTGGTCATAGGTGTGTATCCAGCTCCAATCTACAGTATCGCTGAGGCAGCAGGAACTGCCTTGTTGGACGTCGGTGGTTTCGTCACAGAGATTTTGAGCGCTGGAACACCATGAACTACTCTTTGAGTCGCAGCCATAGTCATCCTATCAATAACACAATGATTGACCTAATTACGAACGTGTAGACAAGATGCAAAATCGTAACGAGGAACGAGGCAGCGATGAAGAGCAGTGCATTTGTTCGGGGCTCAGCATCTCTCTTCTTGATAGTCAGGAAGAAGAGCAAGAACAGGAATGATGCCCCACCCCAACCGAATGGAACTATTGGCGGCATCTCGTACCAAACAGGTATTGCCTCAGGCGGCCATACCCACCAGCCGGTTTCAGGAGCCCCTGCTGCTATTTCTACGGGCAACGAGATGAACGCAGTGATGACTGCGGCAGTTAGCAGGATTGCCCAGAGATTATCTTTCCATTTTGGAGCAAATGCTTCAAGGATTCTGTTTCCAACCACCCAGCTTGCATAGAATGACACAGACCATCCAAACCACATCACCATCGGCGCCGCTCCAATGTAGAACGCATGATCTGGGTAGGAATACATGCCAGGCATTAGAGCAACAATGTTCTCGCGCACTACTCCAAAGATGAATCCTCCAATGAAGAAAGCGGCCGTTAGCCAATGTTCTCTATGCATCCAGCCATGAATGAAGCACAGCAAAGATCCAATCATCACTGCAGCCGTCACTATCTCAGCTAGCACTCTCTGACCTCCTTAGCTTCAAGACTGCAACAAGCCAAAGCACTAACACCAGTGAGAGTGGCACTGCTGAAAGGGCCCGCATCGGGTCTCCAATTATGAACAGATTGACTCCCGTCATTGACAATATCACGCCCAATATCGCCAAGACTGGGAGAATGTCTTCATGAATCTCCATGTGCAAGACACACCAGTTCTCCATTGATTGGGGGGCATGCAACAGCTGCCAAGAACTTGTACAATCCTGGACATTTTGTAGGTGTTTAAAACATACTGTTCAGGATTGAGTGGTGTGGATGTTCAATGCAGATTGCTAGGACCTCCATGCGATTTGGTCGCCGCCAGTTGGACGGAGACAGAAAACGCCTGTGGAGAGGACGTGAGACTTGTCGCAGATCCAGTAGGATCTGCAGAGCAGACCTCAATGAATCAGGAACCGAACATCAGTCAAGGACATTGCTGTCCAAGATTGTGCAAGTTTCGGGCAACGGCGAGTCTAAAGGTTTCCTGCTTCCTGGTTTCGTCGAGATTGGGCCGGTCTAATTAGCTCCCGAATCGTTATCGACATGAATAGCAGGAAACCAATCACGAAGAACGACAGATAACCAAGAACGCTTATGATAGCCGTGATGTCGGGGATGACTGCCCAGACTAGTATCAAGAGGATAAGCAAACCATACCATCGCTTCAAATCTTTCATTCCTAACAGCTTGGAGTCGGCGCTCGGAATGGACTTGGATTCATCGACTGGAGGACTTGCATAGATGAGCAATATCACAAAGGCGTAGATGAAGAGAGTAGCGATGATTGTTTCAATACCTGGAATGCGCTCAGGTAGGAGAGTCGGGAATGTGATTGCGTACAGGAGGACAACGTACGTGCCAGTCAGAGCCAGACCTTTCCTTCCCAATCTCAGTGATTGAATCGAGAACGACCCTCCTCCGCGCCTTTTGATAAGATAGTACGGGATTAGAATCAGGATAAGGCTGCCAAGCGCTGTAACCCCCGCCACGATGAAATTGTATCCTGAACTAACTGTCATAAACAAGGACCCTATGATAAAGGCGTACAGGTATAACACTGAATTCCTTCGACTTCTCTGAAGGAATGAGGTGTGAGTCGGGAAGGTGGTTTCCATTCCCTCATTAGACGTGTTGCCAGCTTGAGCTATAATCTGGAATACCAGAATCGGTAGGACGAATGCCATTACTGGGTGCCAGAACATGAGCAGCACGATGTTCTCAGCAACTGCAAACCCAAAGACCGTGCCAAGAAGAGGTGGATCAGTGAGGTATCCCACCCAGAGAACCTTTGTGACCCACGACTCATAGAGTCCGAATAATATTCCCCAGAGATACAGTTGACCCACTGACGTTCTCTTGGATCTCATAGCAAGGTTTAGGAAGAGCAGAGTGTGTGACCAGTAGAGGGGCAGCGTGACAAACCAGGCCCACTCGGTGATGAACCAAAGAATGGATGAGCCCGAGAACGCCTCGGCGAACACCATCGACAGGAAGCCGATAAGCACCAACTGAGCCCACCTTGAATCTGCTGGTTTCTCTGATTCTTGCATGCCCATCCAGATAATTGCCACGCGAATATCTCTTCCTAGAACGAGATGTATTCCAAAGAACTATATCACGTACTGGGCGCTCCCGTGTGACCGGAGATGCCTTACTACGTCTACATAATCGAAACAGGGACTGGCACTTACTACACTGGTCAGACTAATGATCTAAAACGACGACTGAACGAGCATATGTCCGGGAATTCAAAGTCCGCAGCATACTTTCACATGCATCAGCCCAAGTACCTTGTATACGTGGAAGAATGCAACACCAGAGGTGATGCTCTTCGTCGTGAGCGTCAGATTAAACGAAATCGACGACTTAAGCTGTTCTTGGTCGGTGACCGACGAGATCTCCAAGGACTCGTGAATTCAGAGACCATCTCCTAGGACCGATTAGTTTTCATATCCGGGACATGTTGTTAATGACTGGTGCGCAGTGATGACTGAAATAATCTTGGCGTTGGATGTCGGAACCACCGGAGTGCGCTCTTTGGTCTTTGACACAGAGGGTGCAGTTCTCGCGCGAGCCTACAAAGAGTTCGAGAGTTCCTATCCCAAGCCCTCCTGGGTGGAGCAGAATGCGCAAACCTGGTGGGACACTGCCTGCGTAACAACCAAGCAATGCCTCAAAAACCCGGGTGTCAGCGCTGAGAGTATCTGTGGGTTGAGCGTGACTAACCAACGTGAAACGGTCGTTCCAATCGACGATGCTGGTAATCCACTACGTAGTGCCATTGTGTGGCAGGACCGTCGAACTGTGCCCCAATGTAACTGGATTCGAAATGTCATGTCGCCGGCTGATGTCTATTCAATCACTGGGCTCACCATTGATCCGTACTTCACCGCTCCCAAGATTCTCTGGATAAAGGAGAACGAGCCTGAGGTCTTCAGAAAGGCTTGGAAGTTTCTCTTGGTTCACGATTTCATGGTCTTCAAGCTCACTGGTAAAACAATTACTGACCATTCCAATGCAAGCAGAACGATGCTTTTCGACATCAAGAACGCAGGGTGGTCTGAAAAGATGCTCAACGCATTTGACATCCCGCGTGAGAAGCTCCCTGACCCTCTGCAGTCTGGTACCCCCGCAGGAGAAGTAACTGCGAAGGCAGCCAACGATTGTGGGCTTAAGGAAGGCACTCCTGTGGTTGCGGGAGGCGGAGACCAGCAGTGTGCGGCGCTAGGAGTGGGTGTGGTTCGCGAGGGCTCAATCAAGTCAACTACAGGAACAGGTACTTTCCTGCTTGCCTACTCTGACACTCCCAGATTCGATAGCAGAATACGCGTGCTCTGCAGCCGCCATGTTGTCCCGGGCGCCTTTGTTGTGGAGGCAAGCATGTTCACCACGGGCTCAGCTCTCAGGTGGTTTCGCGATAACCTTGGTGCGGAGGAGTGCAATCTTGCCAAAGAGCGGGGCGTTGATCCCTATGAGGTCATGTCGGAAGGGGCGGGCGCGATTCCAGCTGGTTCTGAAGGTGTCATCCACCTGCCGCATTTCGCAGGGGCTGGTGCACCCTACTGGAATCCACACGCGCGTGGTGTGTTTGCCGGTCTTGCCCTTGGCCACACTAGAAAGCATCTCATGCGATCTATCTTGGAGGGCGTTTCTTATGAGATTAGAACCAACCTCGAGATCATGAACGATATTGGGATTCCTGCCTCAGAGGTTCGCGTGACTGGAGGCGCTGCCAGAAGTCAAGTGTGGATGCAGATACAGGCAGATGTGCTTGGAATGCCAGTAATCCGAACCGAGATGGAAGAGGCTACCGCTCTAGGAGCCGCAATCCTTGCCTGCAAAGGGGTGGGTTTGTTTGACTCGATGGTAGCAGCCGCTGACAGCATGGTGAAACCATTGGATCCACTTAAACCGCAAGAAACGAATCGCAACGTCTACGCCGAAGGATTTGCGCGGTTCAAGCAGCTCTATGCTTCAATATCCAACATCGAGTGGCCTAGCCATTAGGTCGAGTAGATAGCTAGCTTGTTACCCTTGTCCAAGACAAGTATCTTCACGTCTGGATCATTGGATATCCACTCGTCGACTGCAGCTTGTGGGTCCTCCGCCTTGTCCATGTGCGCTTTTTCTACGGTATCTATGTCGAGATTTGTGAACATCTGAATGCCTCAAAGGACTTCTAAGAGATCAGCGAATTTGTGCGCTTTGTGCTCGTAGGTCAAAGGTAGTTCCCTACGTATAGTTATATCGCAGAATTGGTAAATAGACAATGCTTTCCTCAGATGCTTGATACAGAAGGTTATAGAATGAGAGTTTCTGTCTTGGTTGGATCTCTGGTCATGTTATCCTTGCTAGCTCCCATGACCATTGTTGGTATTGAAAGTCTTGTAGGGATTGGACCACAAACCATGATGGAAGTTTACTGGGTCTTCGTCTATGGTACCTATAATTATTCCAATCAGCAGTTTCATTTTCTTGAATTCTACGTATCAGTTTATGTGCTCATGTCACTACTCTGGGTCTGTATTGGATTGATAATCTCACATGCATTACTCTTTGACAAGTTTCCACAGTCATCAACGAAGGAAGCATGGGTCCTAGGTATGATAGCTCTGGGGGTTCAATTGACCTCTGCATTTATAGCTCCTCTGTTCCATTTGCAGCCCCCAACCATTCGGACTTTAGCATACTCCATTCCAATCCCCCTTCAGTCCATTTTGTTGCTTGTCTTTCTAGCATATGATTGGCGTAGTAGACGCCACAGACTACCCAACAATGATCGTTTCTGACACGACGTACAACGGTGGTTGGTGGAATGCATTCATCTTTGCCGCAAATATCGGGGAGCCGACTCCTTTGACTATCAAACGCCCAAGAAATCCTAGGTCGAGTAGATAGCTAGCTTGTTGCCCTTGTCCAAAACAAGTATCTTCACGTCTGGGTCATTTGATATCCACTCATCGACCACAGCTTGTGGATTCTCCGTCTTGTCTAGGTGAGCCGATTCTACGGTTTCTCTATCGAGCTCTGTGAACATCTGAATGCTTGAGAGGTTTTTCAGAAGCTCAGCGAACTTGTACGCCTTGTGCTCGTACAGATGATATTTCCCGCTTATCGACTCTATCACAGTGTCAAGTGGAGCAGTCAACTTGTTGTAGAAATTCTCCATTGCACTCTCAGGTGCTACACCATCTCTGCACTCAGCAAGAAACAGAATCTCTCCTCCTTCTGACACTGCATTCTTAGTGAGTTCAAGTGCTCTCTGGGCATGATACAGGCTCTTGTCTTGGGGGTAACCTCCTGGGGACACCACAATGCGTGGTCTGGCGGTTACAGTGAAGCTTGCCGTTTCATCGAGCACCTTAATGCCATCAGATATCACTGGCTCCATGCGGCCGGCGCCAGCCCACACTACTTTGTCGCCATTCGATACGGTTGAGAGAGTGAAGATCGTAGCACCCTTGGTTATCATCTCAGCCGCTTCTCTCATGTCATCCGCGAGTGGGTTGGTTCGCCTTGCTGGGTCTGGGTGGTATGGATGCGTTCCGAAGGTCGACTTGGGGTCAAGTGCCATTGAATGATTGGCTTCGATTGATGCAAACCCGCACACTCCTGGCAAGAAGTCCTTGAGAGCATTGGAGTATCCACTGAAGTAATGGGCCTTCATATCAGCAAGAGGAACGTACACATTGTGACCGACGGCAGCGGCGTTAACAATGACTGGCGTACCTCTGCTTGTTTTCCCCAAGTCAGCCATGTCCGGTTCTTGGCAATCATGAATCTTCACTTTGTAGTTCTCAAGCCCGGCATCAGCAGACGCTCGTTTGATCATGTCCACGATTTCTAGGTTCCCGGGGTGTTCTACTTCGTGTGACCCGGTTGTGACTATGTACTGGATTCTGTGTGCATACTTCAGTTTTGGGGCAACCGAGCTGAGGAGTGCCCAATGAGGCTCGTCTCTAGTATGGTCCTCCACCAAAACGCAGACACTCCTGCCCTTGACGATATCCGTCAGAGCGGGTCCGTATGGGTTCGCAAGGACCCTGTTGAGTTCCTCTAGACTATTTTCTGCAGTCCTGGCTTTCTTCGGCGCGACTGTTCCAGCGAGGTTCTTTTCAGGAATCTGCAAGTCAACAGTTCCTTCGCCGTAATTTAGAGTCACTTTCATCCTGGTTGCCTCAACAACTGGATGGAACAGTCTTTGAAAAGGGTTGCCAATAGCTCCAAGAATCTTGGACAGACTTGGACACTTATTAGATAGTCGTCTGATGAAACACTTTTTGTGGAGTTTGAATTCTATTGCTGTTAGCTATTATAGCCCTAATTCTGTATGAGTTAATATTCTTCATCTAGGACCACGTTTTGAGGTAGTGGTTGATGAAGTCAGAAAAGCGGCGTCGTCCCCGCTCGTGCAAGACACCCGAGGCATCGAAACAGAAGACAATGGACGCCAACTATTATGGCTCTTCATCAACTACTTACCTTGTAGAGTCCTTTGCCCTGAACTCCTGTCAACGCGAAGTAGCACGAAAGGGAAGGGGCAGAGAACCCGACCCCGCGTACAGACGAGACAGGGATAGTTGGACACAGCAGCTAGTCAGTGTAGCAAGAAAGTGTGGGAGAAAGGTCGACGACATAGACCTAGCGACTCTCACTCTACATTTTGATAACTATGTCAAGGTTGTCAATCTCATCCTCTCACGGATATACCGGACGGATGGCCGCGCACAGACACTTGGGGAATCACTCTCGAAGTATAGAGGCAGAGCTTACACTCTGCTAAGAGAGCAGAGAGACCTTTGCTATCAACACAATGATGAATACAAAGAACTAGTGTATGAACGACTTCATCGAAATGCGCTTGAGCATGCCGGCAGAACACTGTTGGCTGATTGGACGCGGAGGCAACTCTTCAATGCTGCGATCAATCTGCTTCACGGGTCACATGATGATGCTCTACGACTTCTGAGAAGAAAGAATATTCCCTCGGACTTGATTCGAAGATTGCGGGACAGTTGCAATGCAGTGAAGAAGAATGGTTCCGGATATCATTACGCTCTTAGTGTTCTAAGGCAGATTCGTCTTACTCTTGATAGTCATATTCTAGATACTCTCAGTATCAAGATCAGTTGGCGTGGAAGACAGAGGAAGAAGGTGTCTTCCTTACTTGCAAAGGGGTCTCCAGACTTTCAGTATGTCGAGAACCTTGTAGAGAACGAGCTCCGGAGCTGGGCAAAGAATGGATACTCTTTCACCGTCCCGCAACTAAGAAGCCTCAGTCTTGATTTCAGCGCAAGCACTGAGAACTCCATAGGTCAGGGATACTGGTTCACTATTGATTCAGAGAGAGAGAATGAGATCATGCTGCACCTTAAGCTTCCTCCGGGGATAGATGGAAGAGAACACAGTGATTCCCCCTACAAGTCAAAGACCCTGACCTTCAGATTCCTTGACTGGTTGCCAAGAGCTGCGGCAAAAGATGCTGATAAGGCAAACAGAGCTGAGGAGACCGGTGACTATCATCGAGGTGACCAGTTGAGGTTCAGAGCTGCAAAGTTCTCAGACATGCATGAACAACTCATGAACACCATTCAGTTCCAGCAGGTGGTTCATAGACTATCAAGGCTGAAACAAAGGAAGAGGAGTGATTCTACAGAGATTGCAGACCTAGAAGCAAACGCCCAGAGACTCAAGAGCTCCCGACGGAGTGCTCCTCCAAGACTTCTCTTGAGAGGGCAGAGGGTCATCCTCCAGATTCCCTTTCTCTCGCCCAACGGTACAGTGAGCTCCAGAGTCCTAGGAGAGAGAGAATACACGACCAAGGCAGGAGCTGATAGGGGATTAAGAGTACCAGTTGCCCTCTCGGTTGAGAAAGACACCGAGTATGTAGACCTGTACATATCAGTAGAGTCCCTCATTGCGAAGAGGATGACACTGAGGAAGAATGCGTCGGTCCTACAGTCAGAGGTGGACAGGAGAAGAAACAACTGGGAGCGAAAGCGGCCCGGACAGACTTATCCCCGGTTCCTCTTCAAGAAGATGAGGCATCTGGAAGCCACATGGAAGAAGGTACGTCGTCTCGACCGCGAGATTGCTCGCATTATTGCATCAAAGACAGTGTGGTTCTGTGAAGGCCATCGGGTGAAGAAGGTGTTCTTCGAGGACCTGCGGAGCTTCCAAGCTAAAGGTGGTCTTAGGGACCTGTCGTGGTCGCTGAATACGAACCTGTGGGGAAAGATCATCGACACGGTCAGATACATGCGAGAGTCTCTTGGTCACTCACCCTATAGTGTGTGGACTGTGAACCCGCGGTACACTAGCCAGACATGCCATGTCTGTGGCGAGAGAGGTGTCAGGGTTGAGAATGAAACCTCGAAGACAAAGAAGAAGGGAGGAGAGTACTTCTATTGCGAAAAGTGTGGTTCTCATTTTCACGCTGATATAAACGCAGCAAGAAACATAATTCATGTTCAACCAAGATCCAGTGCCGTTCCTGGACGGACAGCTTGATGTCCAAGTTTGTCCAAATTACAATGAACGATATCAGTTTTGGTGTATCACTTGTGCAGAATGCTTATCCGTTCTTGATGTTACAGCAGAAGCATGAGTGACCGCTATAGGGATGGCACCTTCGCAGAAGCTGGGCGATGGTGTGCAGTCGCATCCGAACTCCCTTGTTCAGTCATAATCATGGTATTTATTGGACATCTTCTAGGTCAGACCTGGTGGGGACTGCAGGGTGCAATGACCGGTGCTATGATTGGAGCGATTGTTGGCTTACTACTGGGCATGTACAGTGTCTACATCACGATTCAATACTACGACAAGCTGGAAAAAGAGCGTCCAGTCATGCGGCCTTATCAGCCTCCACAGGAGGAGATTTACGAGGACGTTGAATTTCCCGACTACGAGAAACGTACTGAGTAGCTATTTCACGAAATCAGAGTCATCTGCGTCCAGTACTTCAACTATCAATCTGGTGGAAGTTCGTCCTATCAGTGCTACAATGATCTGAACTAGAAGAGAAATGAAGAACGCTCCTAGCGCATATCCGAATATTCGAAGAGAAATGGAAGTATGAGATGCAGCCCATGGTTCTAGGAACCACAGATCAACTAGATACCAGGTGTAGACACCTGTGGCGAACATGGTCAATACAAGGAGTCCATAGATGAAGATGACTGCCTTGACCCTTGGTGCGTTCATTTTAACTTGCTCGAGGCCATGTCCAACCACTGCATTGCTAAGCCTCCTAGAAAACCTGAGAAAGACGCTAAAGGCAGCTAGAAAGACAATGAGTGTGATGATAGATAGAATCAACAATAGCAAAATCTGAATTTCGGGAGCAATTATGTCTAGGAAGCCTCCAATGTACCAGGCTAAGACAGAACCCACCATCACAATTATCGATAGAATCTCCACCACGAAAGTGATAGTCGCAGAACTCCTAAACATTCCTCCAATGTCGAATTGACCATTGTTAGCTTCATCCGTCATATGAACCACACCTGATAGCTGCTATCTTCTGGTTTTGAATCCTTCTAATACATCTCATCTGGTACTAGACACGGCGCGATATTCAAACACTCACCATAGGGAGTTTTAACTCGCTGAGATAGCTCGTCAGCTTTATATCAATCGCGTGGGGGAAGTCAAATAATCCCCTTAAGGCTAATAGTGGGGCGGGTTTGTCATGAAGGCCTACAAGGCTGCGAAAGAATTCGGATTCGTCAATGCAAGAGTGAGAGGACAGCTGGCACGATCCCTCAATATTGCTGACTACGAACGACTCTTGCGCTCCAAAGACTACAAGAAGTTCATCGGAGCATTGAGAGGAACCCGCTACGGCCCAGTCATTAGCGCTGCTACCCCTGTGGAGCAGCCGAGTCCTGAGGAGTTGGCGCTGGTTTTGGCCGTTGACTACGCTGATGTCAGTCATAGGCTCACCCGGTCTTTGTCTGGGAAGGTACGCCGCTTCGCTAATGCATATTCTTTGGTCTTCTTGACAGAAGGCCTGAAAACTGTGATTCGCGGGAAGCATGTGGGGCTTGAGAAGAGCGAGATACTCTCCTTTGTGGTACCAACTTCCACTGCACAGTCAAAAATGTTTGCGCGGTTACTCAGGAAGGAGAATGTGGAGAAACTCATTGAAGACATCCCGATTCTGGATCTGAAGGTCGCACTTCTCACCAAACTCCCCGCTTACGAAGAGTTCGATTCCCCAGTACCGCTTGATGTGGCTCTTGAGGAGTGGTACCTGCGAAAGATTATGGACTCACTAGAAGAATTCTCTAGTGACGACAAGCAGAGGATAGTTCAGCTTCTTGAAGCACGTGTGGACTTGCGTAACACTATCATGATGTTGCGCGCATTGATTCTGGGTTTCAACCGACGTATGATCAATGCTTCAATAGTACGATTCACCGAAGACTCGCAGGCATTCGGGGACTCGATAAGCCAACTTGACTCTTGGAGCGGAGTGTTGATGCAGCTCAGGAAAACCAAACATGCCGAGATGGCTACTAGGCTCAGGCGGATATATACCAATACCCAAGACTTAGCAGAGATCGAGATGGTTGTGGAAGACTACCTTGCACAACAGATTAAAAAGCAACTTACTGGTTTCCCATTCCATCTTGGTACTGTGATTGGATTCTTCAACCTCAAATACCTTGAGATGCGAAACTTGATATCCATCGCAGTAGGACTCGAGAAAGGAGAGCCTGCCTCAATAATAAGACAGATGATTACTATATGGTGATAATTGGAGGAAGCTAACAATGAAAATCCACACCCTAAAAACCAGTCTTGCCTTACTAGTTGCCAGTGCACTAATCCTGTTTCTATCTTTGTCAGTACTTGCGTTTCTTGTTAAGGAGATGTACGCTGTCAGCGCATTGAGTATCATGCCGGGCCGTGACATCAGGTTGCTGCAAACAACGGATAATACTCTGGCAATTATTGGTCTTGCGTTTGCTGCGGCAATCACCATGGGTACTGCTGGGGTTGGCGCAGCGCTGGGGATGGCGACGACTGGTGCAGCAGCTCTTGGAGCAATCACTGAGCGGCCGGAGCTTTTTGGCAAGACTGTACTGTATGTGGTGTTCATCGAGGCAGTCGCAATCTACGGTTTCGTCATCGCATTCATGCTGGTCGGCTACATTCCATTACTGGTTGGATGAGGTTCCCCTGAAGATGCATCATCAGCCTCCAGTCACACACACACATTCACGGATATTAGACTGACGTGCTAATGTTTTTGAAAAGAATAGATGAAATTAACTTCCTTATCTCGCTCATCATTCGATCTCTGCGACCCTCGAGAGTATTGTCCACCCATTTTGTACCATCTTTGTTTTTCACCATGACTCCTCCAGCGGAGCGGATTTTTTCCTTTGACAGTGAAACTCCGGTCTTGATTCCTGTACGCTTCGTAATTTCCCGGCTTATCTTTGTGAGGTCCAGCTGTGGGCTTTGACCCCAGGGCAGTATTAGCTCAACTTCTTCAACAGCAAGGGCTGAGCCGCCTTCAATGGCAAGACTAACCAACATGTTAGCATAGCCCTTTGTCTTGTGTTTTTCCGACAGAGATTCAATCGCCAGTTCTAGGACCTCAGTAATCAGAGCCTCTTTTGCCGCGAGGATTGTGTGCCTCACCGCCAATCTTGCGTTGGCATCTCGCTTCACAATATCTGCTCGAGATTGTATCTCAGCTTCAACCATCATTGCAGCTCTGTTGGCCTTGCCTTTCTTCCTTGCGTCCAGAAGCTTTGTTTCACTCAGTTTCCTTGCATCTCTAACTATCTTGTCTTCTTTCTCGGTCGCCTTTGCCTCAATCATCTTGATGATAGATTGAACACCGCTCATATCTTTACTCCCCTCCAAGTATCATCTCTACCACCGCACGCACTGCAACAGGCTTTCTATCTATTGAGGCCTCCTGCATCTGAGCGATTATTTTATCAACCTTCTTCTGGAACTTGCGTTCCCTGGCAGCTCTCTTTTCCTCGTTTTCGTCTAACCGGGCTTCAGCCGCCTTCTTCCCCTTGGCGTCACTGTTCTTCATTATCTTCTTGATACTACTCTCAGTCTGCTTCCGAATCTCTCTTGCATTGTCCTCCGCGGCGCGAATTCTGTCCTCTGCTGTTTCTTCTGCCTTACGAATCAAATCGATGTCTTGAGCCTTGGGCATAAAGTCTTTCCTCGCAACGTACTGTATCAGAAGTCCATAACTGGAATTCAAGATAAACATTAGCCTGCGCCGGCATGAATGATGTATTCGGTTCATTCGCGTGGTCATGGATAGTGAGTGGTTTACCCTTGATGTGGTTTCATAAGTCACAACGTTTATTTCTGGAGGACAAGCTTTGAGCCTTAAGGTGTCTGAACTGTTTGTTCTTCTATGACCCTCACTGACGGTGATGTTGAATATGCGCCCCGAGAGTACGCTAGTTGCCAAGGTTGTTTCCCATCGCGACCTTGAGAGACAGGTCATTCTAGCTTTGGGGCAGTTCAGTCAGTTCGAATTCATCGATGTGCGGCTTCAAGCTGAGTTCATTGAAGTAAAAAAATCAGAAATAGAAGAAGACGTTCTTGATGCTCTTGAAAGGCTCTCCAAAGTAATTGCTTTGCTCGGCATAGACCTGAGGAGGAGCAGTGGACAACGCATCGAGATTGACGATTCAACACTCGCAAAGTCACTTGACTTCGCCCTAAGCGTCTTGAACGCAGTCGAAACAGAAGTTCTGGAACACGACGAGCATGCAGCCTCTGATGTAGCCGAGATTGAACGGCATATGAGCATTAGAGACGTTGCGGAGTCGCTCAGACCACTGGGCCTTGACATGAGTCTCCTAGGAACCACAGAGTACACATTCAGAACAGCCGGAATAATTCCGTCGGGAAGATTATCTTTGCTCAAGTGGAGTCTGAGAGAGATCACCGAGAACGCTTTCGCATTCAGGTCACGTCCCCTTGAGAGGGGCGTTTCAGTTATCAGCGTTAGTGTGGCACTCGAGAACAAAGGAACCGTTCAAAGGATACTCTCCGCCATGGGTTTCGAAGAGGTGGATGTCTTCGAGGATGTGTCGGGACGCCCTGAGGAGATAGCTGCCCACGCCATTCGTAGGATTGTTGAGCTTGAAGCGGAGCTCAAGAGGTTCCGCAAACGCAAGGCGTTCATAGCGAAAGAATGGCGAATGAAGATCTCAGCAGCTTGGGAAGTCCTCGACGTAGAGAAGAGCAGAATCGGCGTCAAGAACTACCTTGTCTACACCCCACAGTCCGTGAAGGTTTGGGGCTGGATTCCTGCAGGCTCTGAACAACGCCTCACTACCCTTCTTCGTGAGAGGACAGATGAAACCGTACAGATATCCTTCGAGCAACCTGACTTCGCAGAACTGGAGTCACCAACATGCCTTATCAACCCCCAAGTAATGAAACCTGCAGAAGAGATGGTCAAGGCCTACGGCACCCCATCCAGGCATGACCTGGACCCAACAAAAATTCTGTTCTTCTCCTTTCCTCTAATATTCGGGCTCATCTTTGCGGATGTAGGCCAGGGCTTCTTGATTCTGTTGATAGGGCTGGCGGCTTGGAGAGCCAAACAGAAAGGCAAGGAATGGGGGGATATGCTGGGGTACCTACAGACAGGCGCAACAGGCCTGATTATGATGGGTTTCTGCTCGATGCTTGGTGGATTCCTCTTCGGGAGTTTCTTTGGTTCACATACTGTAATCGAGCCACTTTGGCCTATCTTCGCCCACACTCTTGAGAATGGAGACCCCAATCCATGGCGGCAAGCTCACATGCTCAAGCTCTCCATTGAGATTGGCGCTGTTCAAATTTCCTTGGGAATCGTGTTGAATCTATACAACAGATTGCATCGCCGCGATTTCCGCCGGGCTATTGTGCCATTCTCCTTTCTGTGGCTCTATCTCGGATTCATCAACCTGCTTCTCTCTGTCAGTTACAATAATATCAATCAGTGGTTTAGTTCAACTGGCCATGTGAATCTCTGGATACCATTTGCCGGAATTGGCTTTGGCTCAGGAAACAACGGAATATATCCTCCACTACCTATCACTCCCATGATGTTCACCATAGCCGCTCTCTTCCTTCCTCTAGTCATAATGGGCGCGACCTCCTTGTTGTCGGGGGTTAAGGGTATGGTAGAGTTCATGGAGTACTCCCTCGGGATGGTTAGCCACACTGTGAGTTACGCCCGGATTTTCGCTTTGAACACCGTTCACGTTATCCTCAGCGGTGTCTTCTTCGATTTACTTCCTGGAATAATCGATATCCCGTTCTCAGCACTCACCATATTCGGAATTGTGATAATCCCAGATTTCTTTATGCACGACGGACATGCTGTTGCGCCCCATCTACCTCTGCTGGGTGCGATTGTTGGAACCATGATTGTTGGCATGCTCGAGGGTCTATTAGCTTTCATGCATACGCTACGGCTTCACTATGTCGAATGGTTCAGCAAGTTCTACCATGGCGATGGTATACCCTTCAAGCCATTTGTGACCAAACGAATTCACACCGTGTCCATAATGTCAGGGTCTGCTCGGTCTAATTATCCTATACCCTAGCGATACGCGTGTGACCACCACTACTCTCCTGCGCCGCCTAAGTACAAAATAGCGAGCTCAGCATCTTGTTTGAACATCGGGTCCTGATCCCGGCTGAGCCTTTGCTTGTTGTCCCATACACCCCTCGCCAGAAGATCAGTGGTCTTTGCCTTTGTTTCGACATTCTGTGCCGCTTGAGTGTCACCGGCCTGCTGGAATACTTGTGCGGCATAATTGTAATTGCCCACTGCCTCTCTGAGCTGGTCACTTGCATTGGAGTAGTGCTTCTTTGCCTTGGTCTTCTCTCCCTTTCTATACAGGTACTCCGCCATGAAGTCGCTTTTTGCTCCTTCCATGCGCAACAGGTCTCCCCTGAACTTCATTACAACACCTTGGAGTTGCTTGACCTGGCCATCGACATTGTTCTTCTGACGAATCGATTCTATCTTCACACTGGCGAGCTCGTTTGCGGCGGACGTGAATGAAACTACTGCTTGCTTGATTTTCAGGATACTTTTGTCGTGAGCTTGAATGACCTCATCAAGGCTATCCTCGTCCTCGAACTCAGCAAGTTCATCAGCAAGTTTGACGATGGCATTATTCCTCTCAATCTGAGCCCTAAAAGCCCCCTGCTCGGATTGCTTAGCAAATACTTGGGCCTCGGATGCGAATGCAGTAGCCAAGGCTAACCTGCCAAGATCCATTAGTTCTTCAGCTGTTCCCATCTCTCCGATTACCTTGTAATATGACGCGGCCTCCGCAGCGTGAAGATTCTCCAGGATTCGCGACATGATGAACTTAACGCCCTGCTGAAGCTGCGAGCTCAGCTGGAACTGGATGACGTATTTTACATTGTTGAGGATTGCGAGGGTCTTATTCCTCAGATTTCCCACTTCTTCATCTTCTGGTTCAACGCTCAACAGTATCCCCAGACTATCCAGTCCTTCACGAATCGCCTCTAAGGACTCCGCTGGGTTGGTGCCCATGTGCTTCAGAGCCTCGTCCAGCGCTTTGTTCACATCCTTGATGAGCCCAGTTTTACGCAGGTCTTTGGCGAAATCGATCTGACTCTTGATGCTTCGGATGTTATCAGACTGCTTAAGGAGGTCTTTCACGAATAAGAAAGTCTTCAGGTTCTCGCTTATGGCGCCCGTCAGCTCTCTCGTCTTCGAGAGCTTTTCTGCTTTCTTCAGATCCTTGAGTATGTCCTTGAGGACTGTTATCGCCTCTTTCTTGTTGTTGACTACTAGCAATTGTGATAGTTCCATGGATGAGGTTTCTGCCTCGCAGAAATGAGCTTGAGCCTTCTTGTGCTCCTTGTCGTTGCGAGACTGTGCTGCATTGGGCTGCAGTGAAACGACCCGTCCGAAACACTTCTCAGCCCGACCAAACGCATCTGACGCGGAAGTGTAGAGCTTGGCTGCATCTTCGAGATTTCCGGCTCTCATCTGAGCGTTGGCGATATCATTGTAGGTCATCGCCAGGTATACCTCACTAAGGCCTGCAGTATTAGATTTCCACGCATCTAGGCTGGACATCTTCTGCTTGCTAACTGCCTTACTCTCTCTGAACAGCGGAATCGCTTCGTTGTACAGATCAGTAGCCTGCTCGAAGATGAAGGAGCTGAGGATGTCCCTCCAGATCAGCTCATCGAACGGATTGAACGCCTGTCTGAATGTGCTTTCTTGTCCAATTAAATCATTGAGGAATTCATCATAGAATTCCGCCTCCGCGCCTTTATTCTTACCACGGAGCTCTGTAAGCTCCTTCTCTCCTGCATCTCCAGCTTCTCGTACAAGACTGTAGGCCTTGTGACCCAATGCTACTCTCCTAAGTTTCTGGGTGCCGTCCACCTTTGATGGGATTGCAGAGAACGGCTTCTCAAGCATTGTGTAGACAGCAGCCAAGTAGCGCGATGCTTCCTTTCCCTTTTGCTCGCTCTCTTGTTCAACAAACGGGCCACTTGCAGCACCAGCCTGGTGGAGCCATGCCATGACCTTTGCCATCCATACATCTGCCAAATTGCCCTGGTGCCGTAATGTACTGTCTTCGAGTGCTTCCTTGATTTGCTCCTTTGCTTCTCCTTCTGCAGCACGATATCGTTCTCTTAGGTATGTTATTTCAAAATCATCACTCATCATCTGTTCGCTGAACGTTGCTATCTCGTCATAGAGCTCAGTGAATGCATCGTGCATGAGAATTCGCTTTCTTTCGAGGGTCTCCTTATCATCGATATCAGTTAGTGCGAACTCTTTGACGCCGTCTTGCGCCAGGATATTCAGCTCGTACAACCTGCTAGTATGGACGGTCACATCATCTGTCAGGTCTTCTTCTTTTGAACGCTTGTTACTCAAAGAGAGCACCTTCAGGAAGCAGCTTTCCCTTTGACCAAGATATCTGCATCTATTAAGAGTACCTAAGCAGGACTCAAGAAATATGACTCAGAAGAGAGAATCACGCATCGATTCAGCCGATTTCGAACCTGCTAGATCATATTCTACTCTTCAGCTGGCCTGAACCTAATGCTTCGGCCATCTCTGAACTTGGCTAATCTTCCCTCTTCGACAAGCTGGTTCAACACCTCGCTGGTCCTGGACCTAGACTTTCCCCATTGTCTGGCAAGTTCAGCAGCTGTAAATCCTGAATCTGTACGCTGAATCAGGTCAACCAACTTCTCCCAGGCTACATCTCGTGCAATGCAACTTTCCTGGTTCGCGAAAACGTTGTATTGATTCGCATCCGTGGGCATGGTCTTTCCTGGGGGGGTCTGTTTCAGTTTCGAGGCCAGTTCGTTCATAGTTTCATGAATCATCATTACGGTCTTTCTGAGCTCCTTGATTTCTTCCCGAAGCCCTACGATCTCATAGTTTTTCGACACTTGATTTCCCTCTACTTATTACGCCCTTTTCGAAACTCGAGGTAATTGCGTTTCTTCTTCTTCTCGAAGGTCTCCTTTGCTTCTTTGGATTCAAAATGAATCTCTTGAGTTGACGAGTATTCCGGACAATCCTCTGCAATCATTGAATTAGTGGCCGCATTAGCTTCCTCTTCAGCATCGGCGGAGAGCTCTTCACTATCTCCTGGGAGCGCATTCCGGTCATGCTCCTTCTGAATCACGTCAAGTGGCGAAGACCCAGTCTGGTCTAGTTCTGGCACCTCAATCTCGTCGTATTCTGTTTTCTTTGAATCTGTGACTTCTTCAGCCAAGATGTCCTTGGTCTTCTTTGCGTATGTTTTTCTCTTATGTTGGTAAACCAAGGTATGCCACCAGCGTCGTCAACAACAATCAACAATTAACAACGTTTTGTTATAAGATTAGTTATGCGGACCTATAGCATTCTCAAGTGGAATCGGCAAGGGTTCTGGCAAAGGTCATGTACCCCGTGTGTGCGATCATCCATGTGGTTGGACGTGTCTTGTTCTCGCGCACCATGATCTCTCGCTCGAGTACTTCCAGAGTTCTAATCATGCCCCATTGTCTGCTTTCGCCCATAGCCTTGCAGGTCTTCATGACCTGTTCGATTGTGGGACTATAGCTCACAAGATAATGGCTTGGCTTTAGTGCATTGTGAGCCGTATCAACAACCAACCAGGGGGTTGCTAGATCCAAGACCACCGCGTCAACCGCCTTCTCTTCGATGCCTTCGATGATGTCCTTCAAATGCATAGTCACGTTGTCCAACGCATTGTGCCGCTTCAAGTTCTTCTCGGCTTGGATGTAATGATTCTCTCGGGCTTCGTATGTGTAGATATGGCCTTGCGGACCCACAGCTTTGGACAATATGTATGTGAGCGCACCAGATCCAGTTCCTGCCTCAACAACTCTGCATCCTGCAGATATCCCCGCTTCAATCAAGATTGTGCCTGCATCCTTTGGATAGATAATCTGAGTGTTTCGGCCCATCGAAATCTGAATGTCCGTTTGACTGGGCTTGTGGATTTGAAAGGTTTGACCCGAATGGCTCTCCACCTTGATACCGTAGGGACGACCGATGATATCATCGTATTTGATGATGCCCTTGTTGGAATGAAATTCCTCTCCTGCCTTGACCTTCCTTATCCAGTACCTCTTGGCATCCAAAAAGATGTAGATGTAACTGCCATCTTGAATCGGGTCCTGCATGAGCAATCAAATCACCTGCAGTCGTTTTGAGTGTTCCTGCTCTTGTCAGGTCGACTCGCGCCAGCCCACAAAGCTTTATCCGAAAACTCTTTGCTGGCCCAAGAGAGGGAGACCCTTGGACGATAGTAGTAAGAAGCACGCCCCGGAGCGGACTCTGGATTCCGACACCTTGGAATCTGATCGTCCGATAGAACTTATTCCAAAGAATGTCCTTGAGTATCGACCCCGAGTCAAAGATCCACCTGACCTGTTTGTGGATCTAAGTGTTGGCGTGGTTCTGGGCCGGTCCAACTCCTTTCACCGGAAATATCGAAATGCGGGTCTGGGAACGATTGGTGCAATCGCGGAAACCTCGGATGACATTCTTACCTCGCTGCTAGGAATGCCAGTAAATCTGGACATGGTGAGTCCGCATGTCATATTCGTTTCAGGGAAGAGGGGGTCAGGCAAGAGCTACACACTTGGAATCCTGGTTGAAGAGCTTGCCTCTGCGATGGAGCGCAAGGAAATCGAGGTCGCAACCGTTGTGATTGATACTGTCGACGTCTTCCGGCAAGCGGTTGAGCCAAATGTGGATCAAGATGCTCTCCTGAAAAAGTGGAACTTACAGTCCAGAGGATTTCCAGTGGCTGTTTTCATCCCGCTGAAAACGTACAACAGTCTTCCAGAGGAGGTCCGGATAAAAGCCCGTCTTCATCCATTGGCAATAAGCCCACGCGAGATTACTGTGAGTGATTGGGGATATGTGCTTGAGAAGGGGGGTCAGCTCAGCACGGCAATGGAGAACCTCATCGGAGACCTCCTTGAGAGCATTCGTCGAGGGTACGCTCTGGCGTCCGGTGAACACGTTGCATTGAAACGCAGCTTCAGCATCAGGGATATGGTGCAGTGCATAGAGTCGAATCCTTCCATCACTGAGCTCTACAAGGCTTCAACAAGAATCGCAATGATTCAAAGGCTCAAGAGGGCCGCAAGACTAGGAGTCTTCCATCCTAGTGGAACAAGCGCTCAAGATCTTGCAGTAGCAGGCCAAACCACGATAATTGATGTAGCACCGCTTGGGTCTGATGCAGAGGTTGTCCTCGCGATTTTAACCAACATGCTCTGCAGACAGGTTTTGACATATAGAATGGCATGGACAGAAGAGGGGACAAGCGCACGAGAGGAGCTTCCTCCGACATGGTTAATCATCGATGAAGCTCATACACTGGTCCCAAAGGGCAGCGCGACTCCCGCGAAGGATGCTATTGTAGGCTATGCAAAGCTTGGGCGACGTTTCGGATGCAGCTTGGTCCTGTGTACACAACAACCCTCAGCAGTGGCTGACGAGGCGATATCTCAGGCTGACATCATTATCTCGCATTCACTTTCTCATGATAGTGATATTCGCGCGCTTCAGCAACGAGCTCCAGCAGTAATGCCCAACATGTTCCGCGACAAGGTTTTCATCAGTAGTCTGCCGCGCGGCGTGGCACTGGTCTTTGACCAGAGCACAGAGAATAAGCGCGGATTCATCACTCAGATTCGCCCTCGATTATCTCAGCACGGAGGCACAGACCGACTGTCCAGTCTCTTTGAAGCAGCCCGGCTGATGATTCCTGAGGGGATTCAAGAAGAGTCAGATCTCCAGTGGGACTTAGAAGAAATCGCCGCCGAACCCGCAGGCGAATTGACTGAAGGGCTTTCAGAGGTTCCTCGTCCTCCACTTAAGCTAAGCAAGGAAGACTGGAATATGCTTGATGATTGGATTCAGGAGTATATTCGGGTCCTCTTCGAGAGGGAGCGGCAGGAGTTCTCAATCACGGATGAACCCGCCCCAAGAGCCGCTGAGCCTACGATTGAACAGGAGCCTGAAGCAATACCTCACGTCATTGAACCTTCTATGGCCAGCGTGGACACTCAGGTAATCGATAGTTCAAAGGTGCGCGTTCGGCAATTCGGCCCTCTCTCGCCATCAGTGCTCTTGAAAGCAATTACAAGAAAGATACTCTACTCCAAGCAGCCACACAGGTATCTCTTCACTAAGGGTCCCTTCTATAGAGACACAATTCCGGTGCAAATTCAAGACATAACGCCGTCCGACTTGGTAGAATGGTTGGCCTCAGGCCTTGTATCAGCTGGCCTAACAATTGAGAAACTGAAGGATGATGACGAGATTACTTTCGTCATGTTCAGCAAAAATGGTGTGCGAGGTGTCTTCGCAACCGGAGTGAGTGGTTCAATAGTATGTTCGCCAGTTGTAATCGTAGGAACCAACCGTGCCGCAGTTCTTCAGATGGTTGACAAGATTCGAAGGGCGATGAGCTAGGCGAAAAGCTCTCACAATTGCTCTGTCGGCGATTGCACGGTTGGAACCCTTACTATTAGCTTATAAGGTACAGTCGCAGTTTGCCGGCTTGGTGCAGAGCATGACCAAATCCGACCTTCGCCCCCCTGTGAATCTTAAGTTAGCATCAATGGCAGATCTAGCCCGAATGCTGGTGTCTTGGTCCCAGAGAGACCGAGCGGCAAGCATGCTATACTTCGAGGACAAAGGAAAACACATCTACGGCACGCTCATTTCGAACCGCGGTTACTATGAGATGCAAGGAATCCCGCTGTGGGTCTACACCGAAGGTGAGTCCGCTCCTGCTGGGAATTTCTTGGCATACAGTACCCGCCCAAAGGAATCTGTTGAGTTTGTCGAATCTATTGAGTCCGAACCAAGGGTGGCTTACCTTCCGATAATCACGCTGGCTGAGAAACTGGAGATACTGGACATATAGGCACGCTCCTCTTGATCTCTGAGCCTAGTCACGGTCCATCGTGGACCAGAATGTCGTGCGATTCTTCAACCATTGTCTGAAATCCTGAACTATCATCTCATGATCGAAGGCGAGCCGCTCCTCACGCAGGTCATTCACGTCATACCACTTGGTATCAGCCGCATCGTCCCCTCCCTGCAGTTGACCACCAACCATTTTCCCAACGAAGACTACTGACACAGTGTGGCCGCGAGGGTCTCTCTCTGGGTCACTGTAGACCCCCAATATCTCACTGAGGTCAATCGCCATTCCTGTTTCTTCTTGAATCTCTCTCCTGGCGGCCGCCTCCACCGTTTCGCCATACTCCACGAATCCGCCAGGCAATGCCCACTTACCTTGATGCGGAGGTTGTCCCCTTTTCACGAGCAGTATCTTGTTACCATCAACCACTACAACATCAACGGACAGTGCTGGGTTTCGATGCATCTCAATACAGCTCCCTCGGTGATGCCCGCAGGAAATTGACTATGATGACTACAGCGAAGATTAGAAAGGCAAGCCAAATAATCAGGGTCTTGACAGGCACCTCATACTCTTGAAGGAATGAGATTCCTTTGAAGAGCCCCTCCACAACGAGAAACATGCCTACGATGATGATGTTTGAGGTACCTCCCATCGTACTTGTGTCTTCTACCTTGAGTCCTTTTCTTACTAGAATCATGATGACGACGATAATCAGGGAGATATTGTTGATGTAGCTGGTGAAAAGCCAGCTCATATCGAAGAAGGGGATTGTGCCGAACGGGGTGGGAACTGGCGGCAACCACAGCGCTACGAAGATGAAGAAAAGCAGGAGTTCACCAATTCGAATCCACTTTGTCGGGGGCTTGGTATAGGATTCCCCGTAGACACCCTTGTCATATTCGCCGGCCGCATAGTACATGAAGTAAACAGGCGCCCCAAAGCTCAAGGCATTCACCAAGCTTTGTGCAACTCCATAGACCACATTGAACCAGAATGTCCTCCAATTGAGCAGAATAGACTCCCACACTTGCATATACATTGGCATGAAATTAAGCAACACAAAGGTGGGAACGATACAGAGGATAATAGCAACCACCACCGCGAGAGCAGCTGCTGGTTTCCCTCCGCCAAGTCTACCTACTCCAACACCATAGAAGACATGTCCAGCCACCGCAAGGCCCCCAAGTATTGCTAGTGGCGCAGTCACCATTGGGAGGATAAAGAACATCAGCACGAATGATGCGTTGGTGCCATAGAAGAGTCGCCATCGCAAAGGCACGGCAGTGGTGCTCTCCTGCATTAGTTGAATGGTGTTTGCAAGCCTATAACGCCTGTAGTACAAGAGTGCTAACCACGGGACCGAGAAGACCGCTGGCGCAACGGCGTAGTGGAAAATCCAGTTATGAAGTGGGTCTGAAAACGGAGTCATCTGCGGTAGCAGGAAGACCAGCAATAGGAAGTACACTGGAGTGATCACTGCTATTGCGACTACTGTGATGCGGGTCATCATCCAGTCTGATTTCACTTTACGTCGCCAGCAGCTCGTTATCATAATGTGTTATAAGTATGCTCGGCAGATAGTTTGGTCGTGGTGCTTTGGAATTGACTAGGCAATCATTCACAAGGAAGCTCTCGGCAGCCTCCTATGTTCGGAAGAGTCGGTTGATAGTTGGACTTGACCTGACTGCAGACATGGCAGTCAAACGCAGGGCCGAAAAAGACCGCCTTGAGAAAGAGGCGTTGCGAATCGTATCACTGACTGCCGAGCATGCAGTTGCCTTCAAGTTCAATCGACAATTGGTCCTTCCTCTCGGCGTTTTCGACGGAGTCCCGAAGATTATAGACGCCATTCATGACCTAGGCCTAACTGCCATAATGGACTGCAAGATAAACGATATTGGCAACACGAACTCGTGGATTGCTCGCTACTACTTTGAAGCCGGGTTCGATGCTGTGATAGTGAATCCGCTTGTCGGCTGGGAGGGCGGGCTCGACTCAGTCTTTGAGATGGCCGAGGGCCAAGATAGAGGTGTCATAACGCTCTGCTACATGTCGCATCCAGCAGCTGATGAGGGTTACGGGCTGTACGTGACCACTGAGAGGAAAAAGAAGGTACACGAGCCGCTATACATGACTTTTGCACAGCGCGCTAAGAACTGGCACGCCGATGGTGTTATTGTAGGCGCAACATATCCTGAAAAGATAACTGAGGTTAGGAGTGTGCTTGGCTCTACCATTCCAATCATTAGTCCAGGCATAGGTGCGCAGGGTGGCAGCGCACGGCAGGCAATCGAGGCCGGGGCATCCTATGTCATTGCCGCGAGGTCGATTGTGGAATCTGATGATCCGGCTGCAGTCGCTGCGAGCATCGCTGCAGAAACTCAATAAAACACCGCCCTATCTCCGCAGACATCGTATCACTTCTTTGAGAATCTCACATTACGGTACACTGTTGTACATTGTAGCCCGTAGGCGCTCACCAGAGATTGCAGCAAGCTCGAAATAAATATAGGCCGAGTAACTTCTGTTTTCAGTGGTGATGTACGCCTCTGTACACGCTGCGCAACGACGGGGACAGGATGTACGTGACAATCAACAAACGTGGAGCCCTAACCGATGGCCGATAACAAGAACAGGTATCAATTCGCAACATGGACTTCCTTCATTGCGGAGTCCCAGATTAGAGCACTGCTGAAATACACTGTCAAATACTACTTTGCTGGTGGGAAACCGGGAATCATTCCAACTGATATTTTTGCAAAGATACTAGCTGACCTGAGTGAGCAGTATATCAAAGACCCCAAGATGGCCCTAGACGATCTCAACTACGGACCAACTGGTGGACAGCCTTGGTTCTTGAAGACCTTGGCGAAACGACTCCACGATGTTAGAGGAATCCATATAGACTGTGAATCAGAGTGGGAGTGCGTATCCATAACAAGCGGGTCACAACAGGCGCTCTACGCCATTCTTGATACCATGGTCGATCCTGGTGATGTCATAATCACACCTTCGCCAGCATATCTGGGTTTTCTGGTGCCCGCGGTAAAGCTTGGTGCGCGGGTCATTACAGTGCCCACGGATCTTGAAGGAATAATTCCGGAGTACGTTACAAAGGCAATCCAGTTGTCTGAAATCAAGTTTGGCAAGACTCCTGACATTCTCTATGTGGTCCCCGACTCGGATAATCCAAAGGGAACAACTCTACCTCAGAAGAGGCGTCAGGAACTCTTTGATACCTGCGAGAGTCACAACATTCTGTTGCTTGAGGATTCAGCTTACGCTGAGATTCAGTTTAAGAAAACGCCCAAACCCATTAAGGTTCTCGACAAGGATAACTCGCGTATTGCGTATCTAGGCACTACAAGCAAGGAGGCCGCAGTGCTAAGAGTAGGATATTCTGTCCTGCCACCAAACGTTAGAGAAGAGGTGTTGAAGGACAAGGGCTATCTAGACCTCTGCACATCTACTATGATTCAGCGCATATTGAACGAGTACTACATAAAGTACATCGATGAAGCTATGCGTGTGGGCATACCAAAATACAAGAAACGGTACGAGGCGATGGCTACGGCCATTGACGAATCATTCCCCGCAGGGCAACGAACTGACCCAACGGGAGGATTCTTCATCTGGTGGCAGAGTGAGAACAAAGCGTTTGACAGTGGAGAGTTCCTGCAGAAGACGGCAATCCCCAACGACCTGCTCTACGTTCCTGGGAAGCCATTCTATCCAATCACTGGCTACGCGATTAATGACAGTGGCAATGACCTTATTCCTAGTATGCCAGAGCTCAATACAATGCGTCTAGGCTTCTCATATGTGACGCCTGAGATTATTTCGGAGGGCGTATCCAAACTGGGCAAGCTTCTAACAAAAGAGCTCTAGCTTGTCGCTTACACTGAGAAGTTGAAGAAGAGAGTTGCGCCGTTCTTCATGTTCGGCACATATGCGCGACGATAGGGTCCGAATAAATCATGAACACCTGAGTTGAGCATCCATTCAATCCAAGACCAGGACGCCTCTTGGCCAAGCTTGTTTTCAGCATATTGTCCAAACACCCAGCTCAAATAGCGCTCAACCTCAAGAATGGTAGCAAGGAGATCTTTCAGTTCATCGCCCTTTGCAGTCTTGCGCTGCCCTCTCAGGTCTTCCAGTGATACATTCAGCTCCTGATGACTCTCCAGTATCACACTCAGAAGAGACCGGATACTCTCGTTCATTTCATCATGTTTAGCCTTCTTTCTGAAGCGACCGATTGTCCCCAGCAAACGGAACATTTCTGGTTTGTGAAGCGGTGATAGGCCTTTTTCCTTCAATACTCCCGCAAGACTCTCGCTCCAAGGAGTATTGAAGTAGGCTCGCGGATACTTCAGAAATGCGGGGAAGGGCGCAGGCAGTGCTTTCGCAATTGGAATGACTTGTGCGTAATAGGCGGTTTCACCGCTTCCTCCCACATGAGCGACGATGGGCAAGATCGTGTCGACAATCAATTGTCTGGAGTCAACTCTGGGTGATAGGTAACGTCCCACTTCACTAAGAAACGGTTCATCAGCCGATGTTTCAATCTCGACATTTTGACCGCACGATGGACATCTGCCTGTCAACACAGCCTCTGTGCCCTTCTCCTTGTACAATAGCTCGGTCCTACTCCTATTGCATTCTTTCTCAGGGCACTCGTAGTAGAATGGCACATAGTTGAGCTTTCTAGATCCGGCGCCTGGTCTGAATCCGCTCTTCACAATGAGGTCTGTTGCTCTCTCGTGAGTCTTAAGGAAAACATCTCTTTGCTTCTTGGCCAATATGAATTCCATTCCCTCAACCATTAGATCTCGGAACACCTCATCTGATGCCGGGATAATCGGGATACCCAAGTTCCCCTCGATATTCAGAAGTCGACCAATTATTTTCTGAGCCCAATCGCCAAGGGTTCTGGAGTTGACAAATCCCCAACGTGTAATTGCCAGCGCCTGTTCGAGCCTTTCTTCAAAGAGTGTTCGCACAGGTTTGTCGAGGGGCTTGAGAAGGGGTCTATAGCTATGTCGAAGCTTCTCTTCAATCGCGTTGTACCATTCAATCTCAGGCAGAGGGAGAACGCTGACAGGCGAGTGCTTATAGCCTCTTGGTACAGGAATGCTCAGAAGATTGCCTTCGGGTCCCATGTTTGGAGTTCTGATATTGATCAGTTCTGATTGAACGATATCATAGTCTGCAACGAAGAAGACCGGAACGACATCGAGTCCTTGCTGAACACCAAAACTGCTGATTCGTTCTGCTGTGATTGCCTTGTTGAGAATGTATGCGGGGCCTCCCATTACTACACTCTGGTGAGCCGCTTCGACAACTCCATTACCGAGTCGTTTGATGTTCTCTTCCACACTGGGGGTCAAACATGCAAGCCCACGATTGGCCTTAATCAATGTCTTTCGGAGCAGTTTCATTCTCTCGTCGGTATGCCAGAGTCTATCCTTGTATTCCGCAAGTATCTTCGGAAACTCTGACACGATCTCTCCCATCGTGACGATTGGAGAACCATAAAGATCAGCTGCAAGACGCGACTGTGTGCCGCTCCAGATGAACTCCTGATAGATACTCGTCACACCGGGTTTCAAGATACTCTCCTACCTTCCTATTTACTAATGACTTCCTCAAAGATTTTTTCGTACTTGGGAACGATTGCCTTGGCTGCAAAGTGTTCCTCCACACGTTTTCTGCCGGCAGCAGACATCTGCTCCCTCATTTTCTCTTTGTCCAAGAGCTCGATGACTGCATCCGCGAACTCCTCGATTTCGAAGCCTTTGGTTACAATCCCATCCTTGCCGGGTCGAACCAGCTCTGGAATACCTCCTGCGGGAGTAGTGACCACTGGCAGACCGCACGACATAGACTCCAAGAGAACAAGTGGCATGCCTTCTAGCATCGAGTTGAGCAGGAATGCATCCGCAGAGCACATAATCTCCAGCATGTTGCTCTTTATCCCCAGAAGATGAACATTATTGCAGAGGTCAAGTGCATCTATTCGTCTCTCAACCTCTATTCTTGTTGGACCATCGCCGGCAATCAGAAGACGGGTGTTCGGATGATGGTCGACAACTATCCGCATGATGTCAACCAGCTCGACGACTCGTTTCACCTTGCGGAAGTTTGACGCATGAAGCAGGACTATCTCTCCGGGATTAATCTCTTGGGCTTCTTCTGTACTCCTTACAGAAACGCAACCACTCTCAACTACCAGTTTGAAGTCGCTCTTTGGCGCGAATTTTTTCACGTCGATGAAGTTCGGTATCACATGTACTTCCCGTGTGATTCCCAATTCCCCGACTATCTTCTTCTTGAGGAACTCGGATACTGTTGTCACGGCATCAGCGTTTTGAACGACATGTTCGACCACTGGCCTATAGGCAGGGTCCTGACCGAGTGAGTGCACATCTGAACCATGTAGAGTGACCACGTAGGGGATGCCACATATTTCCCGGGCCATGTAAGCTGACATTGCGTGTGGTATTGCGTAGTGTGAGTGAATAAGATCAAGCTTAGAATCCTTGGCCACCTTGACTATCTTTGATGTCAATGCCATTGTATATGGTGGTCCCACATCCTTGAACAACGGGTAGTCAAAGCGGTCGACAAGGTCCACGTGGACCCCTCGCGTTTGCTCCCACATCAACGAGAACGGGCGCTCGTAGGTGATGAAGTGCATCACATGCCCTCGATGTGTCAAATGTTGTCCAAGGCGGGTTGCCAGATATCCGGACCCTCCCATCGAGGGATATAGATTCACACCAATGTTCAAGCGTGTCACCTTTTCAGTAGGGTTGTCTTATGCCTGTGGGCCTCGTGGTTTGAGCGGTTCAAGACTGACCAGCGGGCCAAAGCTTGATTAGACACCAACCTGAACACGAGGATATGAGTGATGCGGATGAGGCCTCCATGCTCGTTGTAGTTGCTCATCCTGATGATGAGTGTCTTGGAGCGGGCGGCACAATCAGAAGACATGCGGAGCTCGGGGTTCCTGTGAGTGTTCTATGTCTCACTGGGAATGATGAGCGTAATGCCGAACTGAATAAGGCCTGCAAAACGCTTGGTGTGGCAGAGGTGCACACCAGTATGCGCGGCGACTTTGATGTTGACTGGTCACTCTCACATGAAATCGCTCAGACAATCCTCCGGACCCGACCCAGAATCATAATCACTCATTCTGTTGAGGACTACAACCGTAATCATAATCTCTGTGCGCAAATCGTAATGGAGGCAGTGGAATGGGCTTCCCACGTCACAATGTTTGATGATGCCCATAGGGTTGAGCGCATATACAACATGGAGATCAACTCCCTTCTTTCGCGTCCAAGCATCATGGTCGATGTTTCTGACTGCTACGATACTGCTGTACAAGCTCTTAAGCAGCACGAATCCCAGATGTCTAAGGCAAGCGGCTTTTACCCCAATTTATACGACGCCCGCACTCGCCTTCGTGGAGTGCAAGCTGCCTGTAACCGAGCTGAGGCCTTTGGTCTATCACCTTTAAGACATGCAGGCCCATTTTATCCTGTCAACAGCGTCCGAAGTTTGATCTAGCCTTTGGCAATCATTCTTCTACTGACCGGTAGCATCAGTTTTTCTTCTTCTAGCTGCAAGAAGGCTCTTCAACTCGCCCATGAGCCCGCCTCCACCTCCAGTTGGTGGGGGTCGTGCTGAGGGCGCCTTGGCTATCGGGGCACTAGCCATATCGGGGGCAGCAGAAGCAGCAGCTGAGGCTGCTGACGGGGGCGCAACTCCGCGACTAGCTATTTGGTTGACCTTCGAATCGAGTCCGTCGAGTTTTGTTTCAAGGTCATATAGGCGCGTATCCAGGCCTCCTATCGCATCCACTAGCTTCTTTGTAATGGTGCTGACGACATCCCCTAGGGCTCGAAGCTTCTCTTCAGTGGGATCTTTGAGAGCCCATTCGAATTCTTCAAGGATGAAATCCTCGTCGTCACCAGACATATAGCTTAAGCCCCTTTTTCTTGTGTGAGGTTAATAGTTTCGCTATAAACATTGTCTATATAGAAGCGCTTCATTGCATCATAAAGACTCCACAATTCTCTCAACAGTGCCTTTTGCATCCAACATGATTGACTCAGCAATCTCTTGGGTCGGAGCCTCGCAGGTCACCCTAATGACTGGCTCTGTCCCTGAAGGCCTGACAAGCACCCAGCCCTCTTCGAGGAAAACACCAAGACCGTCAACGGTGAGAATATCCACAGTCTTCTTCATGGCCTCAGGCAGCGCCTTGGCCAGCTCTTTCATGGCGGCTTCCTTCTTGTTGTTCGGACACTCCACTTTGGCTTTAAGGAGCGGATAGACTGGAATCTCTGACATCAAGTCCCCGAAGCTGCGTTTCGTTTTTGCCATCAGTTCGAGTACTTTGCATGATGTAAGAAATGGATCGGGCGCTTCGTGAAACTCCGGATGAATGAATACACCACAGGCTTCACCGCCAAAGATGGCATTGGTTTCTTGCATTTTGATAGCCACCTGAATATCCCCTACTGGCGTCCTAACCGTTTCTCCACCAGCCGCTTTGACGGTTTCATCCAAGACTCTGGAACTGTCCACTGTGGTAACGATAATCTTGTTCTTGGAGTTCTTGAGAATGTGGCGTGCAATGAGTGCAATAACTCTATCACCCCTCACAACCTCCCCGGACTCGGTCACAAAGACAACGCGATCAGCGTCCCCATCGTGGGCTATGCCAAAGTCCGCGCCGGTCTTCCTAATCAAGCTCACGAGGTCTCCAAGAGACTCCTCATCGGGCTCAGATCTTCTTCCTGGGAAATGGCCATCTGTCTGCCCGTTGATTGTCACCATCTTGCATCCAAGCTCTCTCATCAGATATGGTGTAAGGACACAGCCTGCGCCGTTTCCCGGGTCAACGATAATCTTGAATTCCCTTGATTTTATGAGGTCTGCATCACAGACAGCGAGAATCTCATTGATATGACGGTCAACAGCGGTTTCCAACTTCCTGTCGGTTCCCAGCTGGTTCCATTCAGCAATCTGAAATTCCTTGGAGTTGTAGATCTCCTCAAGGCGCGCCTCCTCTGCCTGCGTGTAGCCCATGCTTGACCTCGACCAGAACTTCAAGCCAGTGTACTCGGGTGGATTGTGAGACGCTGTTACCATGACGCCGGTGTCATAGCCGTGGTACTTTGTCATGAATGCCAGAGTTGGAGTGGGGATGAGACCTGCTCTGACAACATTCACTCCTGTTGACATTATTCCTGCCGCAAGGGAGTCCTCCACCATGGGGCTTGTGGTTCGTGCATCGTGAGCGAGAAGAACCGTTCCGCTGCCCAAGTATGTTCCGAGAGCTTTGCCTAGTTCAATGGCCATGTCCAGCTTGAACTCAGTACCGTAGATCTTTCTCACACCAGTTGTTCCGAAGAGATTTCCTGTCATCCTTCTCACAGTCCGCTCGAATACAGTAATAGAAAAAAAGGCTACCGACTATGACTTATGCAGTGAATATGTAACTACTTATTCGAGGTTGACCACGAATGCCGTTGCCAGAAACTTGTACAATCCTGGACATCAATGTCCTTGACTGATGTTCGGTTCCTGATTCATTGAGGTCTGCTCTGCAGATCCTGCTGAATCTGCGACAAGTCTCACGTCCTCTCCACAGGCGTTTTCTGTCTCCATCCAACTGGCGGCGACCAAACTACATGGAGGCCCTAGCAATCAGCATTGAACATCCACACCACTCAATCCTGAACAGTATGTTATAACCCCTTACAAAATGTTTAAGATTGTACAAGTTCTTAGCAGCTGTTGTATGCCCTTCTTTAAGCACAATGGACTCAAACTCCACTATGTTGATGAAGCACCCACAGAGCCTGCAGCGGCGAGACCAGCGCTTCTCTTTATCCATGGCGCTGGCGCTTCGCATATGCTTTGGACTCCTCAGGTCAAGCATTTCAAACAGACCCACCGAGTCATCGCATTAAATCTATCAGGTCACGCGGAGTCAGAAGCCAAAGAGGAAGATCCCGAAATCGAAACTCAATTTGCTCCCGAGCTTGCATCGCTGATTCAACATCTATCTCTTGACATCTTTGTTCTGATTGGACATTCCATGGGCGGGGGCGTAGCCATGTCGTACGTCCTGCAAGATGGAGTCCGCATGCCTCGAGCACTAGTTTTGGTGAGCACCTCTTCTGACCTTGACATGAGAAAGCGTGGCCCTGGCGTTGCAAAGGAAGCTATCGAGATTAACCTGTTCCTTCTTCAGAGTGCGCTCAAGCGGGACAAATCAATTGAATATGAGCTAAAACGTGCGGGGGCCAAGGTGAGCCTGACCAACCCTTGGATAATGCAGAGAGACCTTCGTGCCTGTGACCATTTCAACATCTCCGACAGAGTAGGGGAAATCACAATTCCTGCATTTGTAATCGTTGGCGAACACGATGACCTCATCCCGCCCTCGATAGCCAAGCAGCTAGAGGAAGCCCTTCCGCGGGCTGATATCGCTGTCGTCAGAGGTGCAAATCATTCACCCATGATTGAACAACCTGAGGAGTTCAACGGGCTCCTTTCCAAGTTCCTGAAGTGGGTGGAGTCGAATCCATAGCCCGTTGCTCTCCTCAATTGCCCGCATCTCATCACTCACACTAACAGGGGCGTTTAACTCACGAAAGCTTATTAGTGCGCAGCAACCCTGTCCCTCCAAGATAGCTCCCTAGAAAGCCCCCGTGATGATTCCATTATAGTAGGGCTACACGGGATGAGCAAACGGCGGTCGAATAAATGAGCAGCAGTACGTATGATTATCTGTTCAAGGTTGTTGTTCTGGGAGAAGGCGCCGTAGGAAAAACAGCGATCGTAACGCGCTTCTCTCACGGTTTCTTCCGCACTGACTACAAGACGACAATCGGGTCTCAATTCGCCGTCAAGAACATCACCGTGACTAGGACTGATGGCTCAAAGGTTACGGTGAAGCTGCAAATTTGGGACGTGGCAGGTCAATCACGGTTCCAGATTCTGAGACCAATGTACTATCGCGGTTCAAGCGGCGGGATTCTTGTCTACGATGTGACTCGAAGAAGGACGTTCATGGTCCTTCAGGAATGGATGGATGAGCTTACAAAGGCTATCAACAAGGAGATTCCTTTAATCCTCGTTGCCAATAAGACGGACCTGCCAGACCGCGTGGTGCAGCCCGCTGAGGGGCGCAAGTTCGCTGATGAGCACAATATGCCCTACCTTGAATCGTCAGCTAAGACGGGCGAGGGCATTGTTGATATATTCGCAAGGCTGGGCAAAACATTGGCACGGACTCGCGAAGAGCACTCAAGTCTGCAGTGACCGGAATTCCAAGTGCAGGGTTTCTCCAAGAGCATACATCATTTCTGAGGTTTAGCAACTCATATCTGTGAGTGTGAAGCGTAGGAGCTGGGTATCCGATGACGAAGCCTGATGAACACTACCCAGTGAACTTGTTTCCAGCACTTCAGTGGGCTCTTGATCTGTACTTCAAGAAGCATCCCAAGTACAGGGACCCGCCAATTGTGGAGGTCATCTTTCCCGCGGGCAGCCACAAGGTGCTCATGAAGACCCTTGGAGAACATGAGATTGTGTTTTGGATGTCAAAGAGGAAGCTCTACGTCAAGGCGAGATGCTTGGCGGATAAAGAATGCAAGTTCAACGTTTCAAGGGTAAATGCTGATGATAGGGAAGCGCTCAAGACCATTAACTGGAAGAAGATTGACTCTCGCCAATTCTTCCAAATAATGCGCAAGTGGGTCATCAGACTTGACCTAGACTTCATCACCCTGATTCGTGCGCTGAATACGATTTGCGACACGCGCGTCAAGATACCGCTAACAACTCAATACGGCCGGACTTTCGAAAAGTTTGACGATTACAGGCGCAATCGCTGGCCTGCAGACGCGACGCCGAATAATCCACCCAAGTTCATTGAGGAAGTCTTAGTGCGAGTGACCTTCTGGTTCATGACGGCTGCAACAGTAGGTGCACTTGTCTGAACTGTGCTTGACAGTACGTACTGTGCACACGCAAGGAACCAATCACAATTGCTAAAGCGCTGCTATTCTTCTCATGAATCATCAGGTGTATGCTTCAAGATGCTCGTCGGTTTAGTTGTGAATCCGATTGCGGGAATGGGTGGGCGCGTCGGGCTAAAGGGCACAGACGGTGTTGTCGATGAGGCATTGAAGCTTGGTGCAGAACCCGTTGCGCCTGGCCGTGCCAAGGAGTTTCTGGAGTCACTCCTTCCCTTAGTTAGTTCAGATGTTCGAAAGATCGAGCTTGTTACTTGCCCGGATGCAATGGGCGCTGATTCTTCCCGCAAGATTGGAATCAATCATCAAATCGTTGATGTTCAGATTGGAGAACAAACCACTGCAGCTGACACGAAGGCTTGCATTCTGGCTCTGTATAAGGCTGGAGCACGACTGATTGTGTTTGTTGGAGGGGATGGAACAGCAAGAGACATCTTTGACACTGTAGAGGAGAACGATCTCAACGACCTCATGATCCTGGGAGTTCCCTCTGGTGTTAAAATGTATAGCGGCATATTCGTCATTAACCCTCGGGATGCCGCTGACGTAATCCGCCTAGTATCTGAGGGCACTGCAACAATGGCTGAATTCGAGGTGATGGATGCTGACGAGGCGGCTTTCAGGGAAGACCGGTTTATCATCCGGCTCTATGGATACCTCCGGGGGCCCTCTGTGCCTGCAAGATTTCAAGGTGCAAAGCAAGCTAGTCCCGAAACTGTTGACGAGCACGAGGCACAAGAGGCTATTGCGAAGTATGTTGTAGAATCCATGACTCAAGATGGCACCTACATTCTTGGACCTGGTACTACAGTCAAGAATGTGGCTGACATGCTGGGCGTGAAGAAGACCACACTTGGTGTTGATGTCTACAGCGAAGGAACTATCTACAACGATGTAAATGAAGAAAAAATCATGAGCATTGTCGAGGACTTCGGAAAAGTCTGGATCATCGTTTCGCCCATTGGCCATCAGGGAATGCTTTTTGGGCGCGGCAATCAGCAGATCAGTCCAACAGTGATTCGACAGGTTGACCGTGATAAGATACTCATCATGTCAACTCCTGCTAAGCTCAGGGACATTGAGGGGGGCACGCTCAAGGTGGACACTGGAGATTCCAATGTGGATGACCTACTTCGCGGGTACATAAGAGTCATAACGGACTATAACGAGCTTAGAATGGTTGAGGTAGAATAGAAAGAATAATCAACCCCCTGTTGTCTGTTTTGCCGAAGGGCTCAAGCGAGGTGAAGTGATGATAGTTCTGATGACTGACTTCTCAGAGTCAGAGTATGCAGGTATGATGAAGGGAGTGATATACACAATTCATCCTAAGGCTAGAGTGGTAGACCTCACTCATGAGATATCACCTCAATCAGTGAGGGAGGGGGCGTGGGTTCTATTTCAAGGCTATCAATACTTCCCCAAGAAGACAACCTTCGTATGTGTGGTTGATCCTGGTGTCGGAACTGGACGCGATGCAGTCTTGGTTAGAACCAAGAATTACATCTTCATCGGTCCCGATAACGGCTTGATGTACCCCTCCGCATACAAGGATGGCATCAAGGACGTGTTCAAGATTCAGATTGACCAGCCGGAGTTTACAACCTTTCACGGGCGAGAAATCTTCGCCAAGGTGGCTGCCTATGTGGCTAGCGGAGCCGGCGAGAAGTTTCTAGGGGAACGCAAATCAGATCTCGACGTCGTCCTGAGGTTTTGGCAGGAGGGACGCAGTGGAGAAGTAGTCCGCGTTGACCATTTTGGCAACATAATCACCAATCTGCCGCCGCTGGACAAGGATATGTATCATCTAAATTATCGGGCTCTAAATCGGGACATCACATGGGCTGGTACATACGGTGAAGGGCCTGAGTATGATATGTTTCTCGTCACTGGTAGCGCAGGCACGCTCGAGCTCTCAGTTAAGAATGGACGAGCCGTTGACCGCCTTCCGGCAAGGGTAGGCGACACTATTGTCATCAAGTAGACATTGATGCGACGTGATACATGCACTCGTCCTCGGCACAGTCCGGGTTTGTTTCTGAATGAGCACAGGACTGAGGCTTGGGAACGGGACCGAGGTCAATGTTGTATTCATTCTTGAGCATCTCAATCGCCGCAGTCAGTCCATAGTATGTAGCTCTCTTGCAGCATCGAATAAGCTCGTCTTGTGATAGATCTAGTGCAGCAGACGTTGTTCGGTGAGCTTGCAGTCTTGGGGTTGCACGTTTGGGTGTAGAATCCAGATACAGAGCTAAGGCAACCCCTGCACCCACACAAGCTCCGCAAGTACCTGCGTAGCCACAGAATCCGCCAGGAATCTTGGATCCTCTGCGAATTCCCTCAAGAATAACATCCTTAGTTATTGGCGACCCGTCGTGTCTGCTGATTCCTCTGCTTTTCATAACAATCAGTATCGCTGCGGGAACCAGACTATGATGCTCGGGACCATGGAACTTGAAGCTTGGATGGGTCATCGCTCGGTCCACGATCTCAATTGGATCAATGCTAGTTTCTGTTTCCGTCAGGCGATTGAGAAAATCGAGGGCTTCCTCAGCATGACAAATATCGCAGACGAAATGACCTTCGGGGCAGTATATGGGCGAGTATGTTGACATACCGCAGAATGTGCAGGTCTGCTCCTTCTCAGTTCCGCCGTAGATCAGAGTGGTACCACAGACAGTACATTCTGAAACATGTTCGGTGTCGGCATTCCTGTTCATCGAATCGCCTCTTGCTAGGTTCTCGATTTCCAGCTTGCTTTGATTACAGTTTCGATGGAGGACAGGGGGCGCTAGTGGTACGATATGTCGCCTCACAACGCTTAACTAGTAAAGCTTACCATATTCTAAAACTGGTTGGAAGTGTGCCTGATGACAGTTGAACAGGCTAGGAGAGTGGCTCAGAAGCATTACGACCTGCTTCAGCAGGATGATATGGCCAAATGGGTGGACACCCTCACTAATGAAAACAAAAAAGTGGTGCTGACCAAAGGCAGCTCGCCCAGCATGTGGTGGGATCTAGGTCGGCGTTATTTCGAGCAATACGGCGTCCACTACAAGTTCAACCGCGTGGAAGAAAAGAAAGAGGACTACTGCAAGCTCTTCTTCACAAGGTATAACGCAGACGGTTCTGTGCGTGGAATGCCTGTGTCTATCCACTTGAGAAAGGTAGATGACAAGTGGAAAGTAGAGCAGGCATCCCACTGATTCCCCTACCGCAACAGACCTAAATACGCAGCGCACAACACCGCAACCATGTCTCGGGTTGTTGTTCTAGGTGGCTGTGGAGTTGTCGGCTCTATTGCCGTTAAGACGCTGACATCAATCGGTGAGTTCGATGAGATAGTGGTTGCTGACCTCAACTACGAAGGAGCACAGACCTGCGTTTCCGAGATTGGCGAAGGCTGTTTATCAGCGGTGATGGTGGATGCTTCTAATCCAGATTCCATAAAGGAGGCCATCAAGGGCTCAGATGTGGTGCTTAACTGCTGCGGCCCCTTCTACAAGCTTGGGCCTATTGTGCTAAAAGCTGTGATCGAATCTAGCATAAACTATGTCGACATCTGTGATGATTACGATGCCACCACGATTCTTCTTGCAATGGACAAGGCTGCGAAAAAGGCTGGCATCTCAGCACTTACTGGCCTGGGAAGCTCACCCGGTGTTGCGAATCTTCTTGCCAAGCTCTGCGCTGACCAGATGCTGGATGAGGTCGAGTCAATTGACATTCTCCATGCTCATGGCGGCGAGCCCAAGGAGGGAGCGGCTGTTGTTGAGCATCGAATCCATAGCATGACCTCTCCTATACCCATGTATCTGGATGGGAAGTTCGAAACAGTCGAATACTTTGGCGAGAGCGGACGGGCACTGGAGTTGGACGTTGATTTCCACCGCATTGGCGTTTACAGATGCTATCCTTATCCGCATCCTGAAACGATAACGCTGCCCATCTATATCAAGTGTAAGCGTGTCACGAATCTGGGTTGTGTCATACCCACCCCGTACTATGACCTGATTAGAAACATTGCAAGGTTGGGAATCGTTGGTGAAGACCCGCTAGTTGTCAAGGGGACTGAAGTAATTCCTCTGGATTTCGCTATTGCCTACATACTGGAGCAGAGAGAGAAGATTCTGAAGGCGACAGATTTCGGGGTGCAGCGTGGCTGCCTTAAGATTATCATTAGGGGCACTGTTGATGGGAGGTCGCATCGGTTCGACTTCTCAATGGCTTCTGTGGGCCAATCGATGGGAGAAGGTACGGGCATTCCCGCCGCCATTGGTGCAGTCCTCATGCAGCGTGGCAAAATCACCAAGAAAGGAGTTCTGCCTCCTGAGGGCTGTGTCAATCCGCTTGACTTCCTTCTAGTCATGAAAGACCAGCTCAAGCTCGAAAAGGTGAGTGGCGAGGGCTCCCCTCTCATCATCGAGTCAATAGACGCTGATGGCAATGTAGAGCAACTGGAGATTTAGTTCAGATAGCGAGAATGAGCGTCGGAGCTGTAGATTTTGGCAGATGACAGCATGCATCTTGGAGTTTGGGAGAAGTACCTCGCAGTCTGGGTCGCCCTCTGTATGGCCATTGGCCTCTTGCTGTCCCAAGCCTTCCCCGGTTTGAGCATAGCGATTAACAGCTGGCAGTACATGGGCATCTCAATACCTATTGGCATATGCCTGTTCCTCATGATTTACCCTGCCCTCTTGAATATCCAACTAACAGAGATTAGGAAAATCACCAGAGCACCCAAGCCTATAGTCCTCACTATCCTCTCCAACTGGATACTAGCCCCAATAGTTACAGTGGTTCTAGCCAATATGTTCCTAGCAGGACATGATCAGCTCATAGTATCCCTGATACTGCTGGGGGCAAGCCCATGCACAGCTATGGTCCTAGTATGGGGCAAGATGGCTGAGGGCAACCAAGAGCAGAACCTCATCAACACCAGTCTGAACACCGTGACCATCATGATCTTGTACGTGCCCATCGTTACGCTACTGACGGGCATTCAAAATATCCCGATCGATTGGATGATGCTCGTGATATCCGTGGTCGTGTTCATAGGCATCCCCATGGTCTTGGGCTACCTTTCAAAGAGATACCTTACCAGCACGCGGGGTGAGGAATGGTTCCAAGGCGTGTACCGACCAGCCGTGGGCAAGGTTTCAGTGATTGCCCTCCTGACGATACTTATCGTATTGTTTAGCCTGAATGGCAATGTCCTCATCCAGCATCCGGACCTCATACTGCTCGTTTCGATTCCCCTGCTATTAGGATTCTTCATAGTCGTTGGCATCAATCTGCTGGTCACGAAGTTCGCTAGCCTCCGGTACGAGGAAGGCATAATTACCGTGATTATTGGTTCTTCAAGCCACTTCGAGATAGCCATCGCGACAGCCATCGCCCTCTACGGGCTGGGCTCTCAAGCCGCTCTCGGCACCACGATGGGTCTCTTCTGGGAGGTCCCCATCATGCTAGGCTTGGTCTACCTTGGCAAAAGGCTCAACAAGAGAGGATTCTGGAATAAAGAAACGGTAGATTCCATTAGTACTATCTCTTAGCCAAGAAGCTTTCCGCTTCAGGAACCGGGATGGCGTTTCTCAGGACGCTTTGACTTTCCTCAGGAGCTCGACAGCCTTGTCATCACCGTGTTTGACACGATAGGCGAGCACACCTGCTCTGATAATAGCGTTTTTCTGTCCCTCAGGATTATCGGGGTCATAGTGGCTGATGAATAACTTGCATGGAAAATCACTGCAGAGACCACAGTGATCCACTCCCTTTCCTTCATGGCATTTGTAGACCTTGCACCTACCCCACCAAGGCCTGCCTTGGGTTGCCGCACAGCCAAGACATGAATGTTCGTTTTCGCCTTTGTAAGAGGGGCAGTCGCTACATAACGCTCCACATATGGAGAAGTGAACGTCGTTTCTCATGGCGGTTCTTCGTGAACGTGTTCAAATAAAATACGTGCTCTTCCTTAGAACACGTGTTCCAAGAAGAGAGTGTTATCTTATTTATAGCGGATTCTCCACTGGTGATAAAGGGATAGGCAATGACAGCCGACGAACGAGAGAGGAAGTATGTCCTAGCGGTGGACCATGGCACTTCAGCCATGAAGGTAGCCCTCGCAAACATGAGTGGCGACATTCTCGCCTTTGAAACGGAAAAGACGCCTTTGTACCTCTTGGAAGGTGGTGGTGCAGAACAGGACCCAGATGAGTGGTGGGCAGCTCTTATCGCCTGTGCTAAGCGGATTGTTGACAGGAATATTGTTCCTGTCGATGACATTATTGCAGTCTGCAACTCGAGTCAATGGTCCGGTACTGTGGCTGTCGACGCGAATGGCAATCACCTCATGAATGCGATAATCTGGATGGACTCTCGAGGAGCTCCATACATCAGCAAGTACCTACGAGGGATTGTAAACATCCAAGGATACGGCATCTTGAACGTTCTCAAATGGATTCGCAAGACTGGGGGGATTCCCGCCAGCGCTGGCAAGGACCCAATCGCGCACATCTTGTTCCTGAAGCACGAGCGCCCGGAGATCTATGAAAAAACGCACGTGTTCCTGGAGCCAAAAGATTTCTTGAACCTGAAGTTCACTGGGAAATTCGCAGCCTCCTATGACTCCATCATGCTTCACTGGCTGGTGAATACCCAGGACATCTGGAATATCCATTACGATGAAGCGCTCATCAAGAAATTACGCATAGATAGAAACAAATTACCCCCTTTGCAGAGTTCCATTGATGTACTTGGAGTTGTATCTGGGGACGTTGCAGACCTGATTGGTATCAATCGAAACGTGCAGGTCGTAACGGGGTCTCCTGACCTTCAATCTGCTATGATTGGCTCGGGCGCAGTCAAGGATTACGAGGGTCATATCTACATTGGCACTAGTAGCTGGATACTCTGCCATGTACCTTTCAAGAAGACAGACATCTCCCACAACATGGCTTCAATTCCCTCTACGATTCCCGGCAGATATTTCGTTGTCAATGAGCAGGAGTCTGCGGGGGCATGCTTAACATTTCTAAGAGACAACATCTTCCACACCGACGACAAGACACGCTATGGCAATCCAGAGGTCTACAGGGAATTCGATAAGATAGTGGAAGGGGTACCCCCAGGAAGTAACAAGCTAATCTTCACTCCATGGTTGTACGGTGAGCGCACTCCTGTGGAGAATCACACAGTACGTGGAGGATTTCACAATCTTTCTCTGCCGGTGGATCGGCCAAATATGATTCGGGCGGTGTTCGAGGGCATTGCTTACAATAGTCGATGGCTGCTGCAGCTTGTTGAGAAGTTCATTAAGAGGAAGATGGACCCGCTAAATATCATTGGGGGTGGAGCACAGTCCGACATCTGGTGCCAGATATATGCAGATGTCCTGAACAGGACCATCCGACAGGTCAAGGACCCGATATACGCAAATGCGAGAGGCGCTGCACTCATTGCATCAGTGGGCTTGGGGTACTGCACTTTCGACGAAATCTGTCATTTGGTCCAGTTCTCGAATGAGTTCAATCCGAATCCCGATAACAGGGCACTCTATGATGAACTCTTTGCTGAGTTTCTGCAGCTATACAAGAGCAATGAACAGATCTACAAGCGATTGAATGCGTGACAGTAGAGCAAGTCACTGCCGGTCTACTCGCCATGGTATCTTCGTAGAACCCTTAGCGCACGCAGAGTGATCCACTTCGATGGCTTATGCTTAACCTCGATGTCACACAGCATTTTGCCATTGAAGCTGTCCTTGAGAAGCCACTTGCCATCCGCTGGACGATTCGCAATTACTAGGTCGATTGTGTCCTGCATTCTCTCATCATAGATTCCAAGACCAGTCAGCAAATCAAGAACCTCAAGAGCATCCGACTGGTAGAACATAGGGAATCCAAATCTCTTCCATCCCGCCTTGTCCTTGCGACTCCCATCCGGAGCGCGCAGATACTTGTAGATTCTGTTCTCCAAGATTATCTCCACCTCTTGGTCGATAATCTCTCTAATCCTCTTCGACCGTTTCTTCCTCGGGATAGAAGCAAGTCCCCTGAGAAGCTTGACTCCACCCATGTAGCAGTTCTCTGGGAACACTCTTGATCTGTTAATAGGATAGGCTCTGCACTTCCAACCTCCAACATCATCAGAATGGTATTCGATCTGGAACTCAATCAATCGTTTCACTCTGGGGTCTTCAAGGTAGCCGAAGTGTATCATGAAGTAGAGAATATTGCCATCAAGACAGCATCCATCTTTGACAACACTGGCCCGACCCCGTTCGGTCTTTGGCGCCTCAGTCAGGAAGTGCCCAGAATCCCTTTGAAACCCAAAGATGGATTCAATGCCATGCTCAATGGCCTCGGTTCTCTTTGCACCCAATTCAGCCATAATCAGAAGACTGTGTGTACTGGCAGTGTACTTGGGCAAGTACATGTTGTCTGCGCTACCCCAGTGGCCCTCTGATTTTTGCGCACTGAGAATTGTCTTCACGCAGGGCGACTTCATAATGGCTTTCTGAGCCGCAACTACGTCTGGATGGTCCCTATCCATGTCCTTGAGATGCTGCAATGCCCAGAAACGGATGCTTGGGTCAGAGGGCTCATGGAGCCAATCGATGACTCCCTCTTCAACGAACTCAACCCACTTCATGTCCTAGCATAAAGTGGCTCTGAGCTATTAAGGGGTTGCAAACAGCTGCTGTAAAGTTGGACATATCTGGACAATTCCATTGTGGGCTTTATATAGACCAATACGACATTGATCTCTGAGGAATATGACACACCTGTGAAGGTTCCTCACGGAGTAGTCCAGTGCCGTTTTCTGGACGTACTAGACTTCGGTGTCCAACTTCGTACAACTTACAATGAACGGTGCCCGTCCGAGATTCAGGTATCATAGGTCAAAGCCTGTTCTGCCGCTGCCCCAGGATTCCATTGCTCGCTTGAGTTCCTCATGTTCCTTGGCGTATCTGCTGACAGGAATCCCCTGCATCTTGGCGTCGATTGCCTGCCTGAATGCGACAGCACCTGCAGTTGAGCCGTCAGGATGAGCGTGAATTGCACCGCCAGACCCTATCACGATGTCTGGCCCGAGGTCGTCAACCACCTCTTCTACCATTCCTTGCGATATGCCTCCGCTGGGCATTGGAGCTGTCTGTTCGATATTATGTAGTGGCATAATCATGTCATGTGCCATAGCGAGGAATCGCTCTTTCAGAATGGGCGCTTTGCCATAGGGCGCCGGGAATACTGTGATATCAGAGCCACAGATGCGTGGAAGCTTCCCAATCACGAGGTTAGTTGCAATCCCTGTGATTGGCGAGTACGATATTGCACCTGCTATGTCCATGTGTGCCAGGACTGGAACTTTGATTGAGGGATCTTCGCAGACGTGGCGAAACGCTGAATACCCTACGGCCATGAAGTTGATCATCAGGGCGTTCGCACCAAGTTCGATTGCTCTCTCTGCGTTCTCAAACAGTTTTGGGACAGAATCGGTGATATTCACGGTAAAGAGAGTCTTCTCACCCTTCTCCGAATCAGCTCGGTCAAGGGCTTCCATGAAGAGTGGAATTCTCTCCTCGATTGTGTTAAAGTGGGGATTCGCCAGGAGCTCGTCATCCTTGATGATGTCTGCGCCACCAACAGCGGCTTTGTAGCACAACTCCGCTCCCATCTTAGCACTCGTATATACACATGGTTTAATCATGTTGTTCAGAAGCGGTCTCTTCTTCACACCAAGCAATTTCCTGAGACCCCTTATTCCAAACCTGGGCCCCTTGAAACCCTTGAGCCAGCTTTTCGGAAACCGCATGTCAAGGACTTTGATTCTACCACCTAGTGAGATGTTCCCGACAACCGTGGAGAGGAGCATTGGTATCTGCTGCCCGAAGTTCTCCCATGGATAAGCAACCTGAATGATGTACTGTCGGCGCTCAGTATCCCTTGGATAGCTGTATTCGTATGCAGGGACCTCATAGATTCCGATGACCTTGGCAACATGCCTCTTGCGCACAGCCACAGTCTCGCCGGGAACCAGCGTCCAAGTTCCTGTGCTCTGTTCAACAGCGGCAGCATAGGCAACCTCTCTCACGTCAATCATCGGCGGTAGACCAACGTAGTAAGTGGTTATGACGTATTTTTCCATCTCAATCGCATCAGGCAATGCGTCCGGCATTGCTTCAAGTGGCAGTCTATTCATCTCAATCAGTCCCATTCTTTGTTGTGCTACCCTGCTTATTTCACTTTGGAAGATTGTTTTCCGCACTTCCCAGTTGAAGAAGCTTCAATCATGATTCCTCTAGAGCTTGTTTTATCTGAAGATACGAAATTGTTATGATGTAGCATTCTCATAGAGTCGTAGGTGTAGGTGCATGATTCCCATAGCAGAAGTAGCAGAACGAGCTGGTATACCAGCTGAATTCTTGGAACACTATGGCAAGTACATAGCCAAGATTGATCTTAACATTAAGAAGAATCTGGGTGAGCGAAAAGGAAAACTCATCCTTGTGACTGCAACCAATCCAACCCCTGCAGGTGAGGGTAAGACTACAAACTCGATTGGTTTATCGATGGCCCTCAACGCGATGGGGCATAATGCAGTTGTAGCACTGAGAGAGCCTTCTCTTGGGCCAGTTTTTGGTGTGAAGGGAGGCGCTGCTGGTGGCGGGATGTCTCGAGTTCTTCCATTCGAGCGAATAAATCTCCTATTCACCTCTGATTTCCCTGCGATATCTGCTGCGCACAATCTTCTCTCAGCCATGATTGACAATTACGCACATTATGATCACCAACCGGAACTGGATATCAGGAGGATCTATTGGCCCCGTACTGTGGATATGAATGATCGAGCTCTCAGGAGAGTCATTATTGGGCTCGGCGGGCGGTTTGACGGACTTCCACGTGAGGAGAGATTCATCATCACCGCAGCTTCCGAAATAATGGCAATTATGGCTCTTGCCAAAGATTACCCTGATTTGAAAGCACGATTGGGCAACATTCTCATTGGAAGAAGTCAGAGACTGAAGGAGATGTTCGCCCGAGACCTTCAGGCTGAAGGCGCAATGGCAGTACTGCTTCGTGATGCGCTCAAGCCTAATCTTGTTCAGACGTGCGAGGACACACCGGCGCTCATCCATATAGGCCCATTCGCAAACATTGCTACTGGCACGAGCTCCATAATCGCGACAGACATCGCCCTGAGGCTGTTTGACTATGTCGTGATAGAAGCTGGGTTCGGCGCAGACCTTGGTGCTGAGAAGTTCTTCAACATCGTCACCAGAGCCGGCGAATTTGGCGTCGACGCCACAGTCCTATTAACGACCATTCGTGCACTCAAGCATCATGGAAAAGGAGACCTCGCCGCAGGATTCCCGAATCTTGAGAAACACATGGAGAACATCCAGAATTTCGGTGTGCCAGCCATCGTTGCTCTCAATCGTTTCCCAGACGATACTGACAAGGAGATTGCCCTCCTGAAGAAGATGTGCAAGAAACGTGGCTGGAAGATGGAAGTTTCAGAGGTCTTTACCAAGGGCGGCGAAGGTGGAAAAGCACTAGCTTCTGCTGTCATTGAGTCAATAGGCAATGAAAGAAGCGAGATCAAGTACACGTACGACCTTGACGATGATCTGAGGACTAAGATTCTGAAAGTTGCGAAACAAGTGTACGGCGCGGATGGTGTCGATTACACCACCGGAGGTCGTGGACGTCTACGTTCACTTGAGAAGCGAGGTTATGGAAATTTCCCCGTCTGCATTGCCAAGACTCAATTCAGTCTATCCCATCACAAGTCATTGCGGGGTAGACCAACTGGCTTTGAGATGGAGGTAGTAGGTGCCGATGTCAGTGCTGGAGCTGGCTTTGTAATAGTCTACATGGGTGACGTGCGACTGATGCCAGGATTACCCGAGGAACCTGCAGCCATTCGAATGAATATCGACGATGATGGAGACATCTTCGGTGTTTCCTAGGCGGTGACATGTCATGTCTTCAAAGGAATTCACAAAGGACGAAGTCTTCAAGGATCATGTAATCAGTGGCAGGAAGCTCTCCAAGCACATCAGACGCGAGATCAAAGTGGAAGTAGCGCGTCTAACTGAACAGCACGGAATCTCGCCAAAGCTTGTCACAATCCTGGTGGGGGCGGATCCGGGCTCGCAGATGTATGTTCGGATGAAACTCAAAGCCTCAAACAAGGCTGGGATTCTCTCAGAGAATCATGATCTTCCTGAAAAAACGACTCAAGAGGAACTACTGGCTCTGATTCAAAAGTTGAATGCAGATCGTGAGGTTCACGGGATTCTCGTGCAGCTTCCCCTGCCAAAGCATATTGACGAGAAGGCAATCATCAGTGCCATAAACGCACGCAAGGATGTTGACGGGTTCTCCCCCGCGAGCATCTATCGGTTGTTTTATGGAGAGGAAGAGCTGAGCTCAGCCACTCCCCAAGGAATCGTGACGATGTTGGACTACCTTGGGATGGATGACCTTTCCGAAAAACACGCAGTTATCATCAATAGATCCAACATTGTTGGGAAGCCTCTCATTATGCTTCTTCTAAATCGCAATGCTACTGTGACGGTCTGCCACTCACGAACCGCAGATCTTGCTTCATTCACGCGACAGGCTGACGTGTTAGTGACTGCCATCGGTAGGCGGAAATCGGAGAAGGACCCCTTTTACATCACGTCGGACATGGTCAAAGAGGGTGCAGTAGTCATTGATGTGGCTACCCCGCATGGCGATGTCGATTTCGAGAATGTGAAGGAGAAGGCTCTCTGGGTGACGCCTGTTCCTGGCGGAGTTGGCCCAATGACAATCACAATGCTTCTGAAGAATGTAGTCGCAGCCTACACCACTCAGATTTCATAAGCTTCTCAATCGGAGCGAATAGAAACCACACTCCCAAACGCTTTTGTAGAAGGCCGCTCCGTGCGGGCCGCGGTGACTCATATGAAGATTGTCGAATGCGTGCCCAACTTCTCTGAAGGCAGGCGCAAAGACGTGATAGACGCCCTTGAAGGGGCAATACGAAGCGTTGAAGGCGTTAGACTTCTGGACATCGAGTTCGATCCAGATCACAATCGGTCAGTCTTCACTTTCATCGGTGAACCTCAGAAAGTCAAGGAGGCAGCCCTGAAGGCCGCTGACATTGCAGTGGAGAAGATAGACCTCACAAAGCACGATGGGGCTCATCCCAGAATGGGGGCAGTAGATGTAGTTCCATTCATTCCCCTCCACGGTACGACTATTGGAGAATGCATTGAGCTTTCCAAGCAGTTCGCTGAGGAGTACTCAAAGAAGCATAACGTACCTGTGTATCTCTATGCCAAGGCAGCAACACGACCCGAGCGTGTCGACCTGCCAAACATCCGAGAGGGCGAGTTTGAAGGCCTCCGTGAGGTCATTGGCAAAGATTCCGCGAAGGATCCAGACTACGGCCCCAACAAGATTCACAAAACCGCAGGAGCCACCGCGACAGGCGCTAGGAACTTCCTAATCGCAATCAACTTCAACTTGAACACGACGAATGTGAAAGTCGCAAAGGCCTGTGCAAATGCAGTACGAGGCACCACAGGTGGTTTCGTAAACGTACAAGGCATAGGACTGGATTTGCCTGACAAGGGTATGGTGCAGGTTTCATTGAATCTGACCCATCCGAAACGGACCAAGATTCACCAGGTTCTGGAAGTCGTAAGAAACGAAGCAAGGCGTTTTGGTGCTACTGTAGTTGAAACCGAAATAGTGGGCATGGTCCCGCTGTTTGCCCTGCTTGATGCGCTGAAATACTACCTCCAGCCCGAGAAACTCGACGAATCCATGATTCTTGACCTACACTATCTTGGTGGAGCGGAGGGTCCAAAGGAGAAGACCTTCTCTGAGATGACTCTCATCGAGTTCGGAAACCAAATTAGAAGAGCACGTGCCACACCCGGAGGAGGAAGTGTTGCAGCTGCCTTGGGCTCGTATGGCTCTGCTCTGGTTTGTATGGTGACCGGTCTCTCTCTCAGTGGTCGCAGGTTTGCTGCGATTAAGGAGGAGATGCTCAAAGTCCGACATGCAGTGGAAAACGACCGTGGAGTACTCATGGGTCTTGTCGAAGAGGATTCCGTGGCATTTGATGAGGTTATGAATACCTTCAAGATGCCCGAGGATACCCCTGCAGAGAAAAAACAGAAAGCAAAAGCAGTTCAGGCAACAACCAAGGGCGCGGCTGAGGTCCCACTGCAGACAATGCGTCATTCTTTCAAGGCACTTGAGGGAGCGAAAATAGCCGCTGAGAAGGGGAACATCAACACAATCACTGATGCTGGCATGGCCGCACTGTCATTGCTCGCAGCCATTGAGGGTGCTGCTCTAAACGTGAAGGTCAATCTTGGCAATATCACCGACAAGGACTTCGCGAAGAAGATGGGTGATGAAGTTGAGGACCTGTTAACGAAGGGCCGCGCACTCAAGGAAGAGATTATGGTTATTGTCGAAGATAGGATGAAGCAGCTCGCCGAGAGTTCATGACTCACTCCCTTAGGATGGTCAGGGATGCTCCTTGGCCTATCCTTGTGAGAAAAGGTATACCCCCAGTGTTTCTAATCGCTTCAGAAACTTTCTCTTCATTGCCCGGCGCGAACGCCAGAATCGTACCCCCGCCACCGCTGCCGTTTATCTTGCAACCCAATGCACCAGCCTTGGTAGCCGCGCGGATTATCCTTTCAATCTTGGGGGTTGATCGTTCGAAACCATCTCTCAGTAGGGTGTGGTGTTCATCCAACATTGCGCCAATGATTTCCGGGTCTGGGCGCTTGCTTTTCAGGATGTCTAGAGCTCGGCTTGTGAGGTCTCTATTACGAATGGTGGTTTCTGTGATGACCCTGCAATGCTTTGGGATTTTATCCAGATGCTCCTGAACCTCGATGAGGGGGGTCTCTCTATGGTCGAAATTATCAATCTGTGATGCTAGGTGTTGATAGCCCTCTTCCACTGTCAGTCGTATCTTTCTCAGGTCTCCGACTGTGTCTTGCTTTTTCTCTTGGGAGTCCCCTATGACAATGCCCTCAAGGCGCGCATCAAGCCTAGTCAGTCGGTCGTTATGTCCACAGTCAACGTGAATGATTCCTCCCATGACTGATGCGAAGTGATCCATCATGCCCCCACTCTCTCCGAACTCGGTGACCTCAGCATCAAACGCCAGTTGGACGCATTCTTCCTCCTCTAGTGTAGATTCCGCTATCTGCGCAACAGTCATTACTGATGCAACGGATAGGGCTGAGGAACTCGAGAGACCTGCGGCTAAGGGGATATCGCCACTTACTCTAAGGTCAGCACCAAGTGAAGGCCGGATATTCCTTCGCGAAAGGACATTGAACGCGCTCCGAAGGTAGTCCCGTCTATTTTGGTAAGTGATGTCAGTATCAAGCTGGAACGAGTCTGTCGTTCCCAAATCGACATAGTTCACTTTAATCGACTTGTCATCTCGTGGCGAAGAGTAAATCTCAATTGTCTTATCTATCGCCGCAGGAATCACGGGTAGGCCAAGGTAATCACTATGCTCACCGAAAAGGCAGATGCGCCCGGGTGCTAGCACACGAAATGGTCTCCTAATGGCCATCCAATCTCATCCCGCATTCATGGAGAACGACATCTCGCAGTAAGAAGGTTCCGCCTTGTTCAACGCAACAATCACCCCTCATTCCATAGATTTGACCCACACATACTGTTTCTTCTCAAGGTTGAAACCAAGGCGGCGATAGATTCGGATGGCTTCTACTTGTGTCATGCCGGAGTCCGCCAAAGCCATTGGGATTCCATATGCCTTCATCCCCTTCAGCAGTCCATAAAGGAGCGCGGTGCCGATGCCTCTCCCTCGATTTTCTGGCAGCACCCCTCCGATGCCAATCCTCGGACTTCCTAGTGTAAGGTCCGCGACACCTACTACATCGCCATTGAGTTCAGCAACGAGTACATCATGGCCAAAGGTGCCGCTGATATAGTCAGTCGTCCACTTCAAAGCCGAACACTCTTCACACCACCATACATTGCGCCTGTGAATTTCTGCAATCGAGTTGATGTCATCGGGTCTTGCCTTTCTTACCCTCACATTGGAGTTGAGTTTGATGTTTGACAGTTGTTTTGTCAAGTCAAGGGTCGCGTATACTGAGCTGTTGAAAAGCGGTCGATCCTCGGAATACTCTGGGTCCATGAAGACATCTGGCTGTGAAAAGCCAAAACTCTCGAACAATTTCTTTGCAGATATATTGTCACTGTGCGAAAGCGCTGCCGCATAGAGTAATCCTTGGCGAAGGCATTCATCGAGTACCGTCTGCAGGAGTCCGGATGCGACTCCCATCCGTTGAGATGACGATGCAACGGCAATACGACTCTCACCTAGATTCCAATCAGTTGGAACGATGTATAGAGTAGGAATCTCCTTTTTCCCCTTCTCTATGTTCACTCTCGTGTGAGCATACCCCACAGACGAGCTCCCAACGTCAGCCAGCCATATATTGTCTTTTTCTGTTTCGAGCCAATCCCCTATCTCTTCCACAGTGGCGTGATGAAATTTGTAGGATTCTCCGAGTGCCCTTATGCGTTCGTTGAAGGCTTCATTATGAAGTCTGCAGACTACTTCCTCATCTCCTGACGTGAATTGCCTGATTTTCATCAAGATGGAATTACAGTACCGCCTTATTTTGGTCTCCTTGGTTCGGAAAATTCCTGAATAGCATCTAAACTACGTGCGGAATTCTTCACTTCGGTCCCAGCGCCATCCTAATGGCTGTGTTGAAGTCTTCAGGAGTTATGAGTGGGGACTCGATCTTGAGGTCCTTGTAGGCTTTTTCGATTCTTGGAAGGATTTCTTCCTCGGTTGTCTTCACCCCAATAAGAGCCTTCTCGAGTCCAGAGATCGCGTCGCTTGGCAACATGAAGAAGTCGCCACTGATGACAATCTCATGGATTCGATCTTCAACTTCCTCCACAGTGATCCTGATGAGACCTCCTTCTGCCTTGTAGCTAGCAGTTCCAATCTGTGTGGTGGCCGAGATTCGCACTGTTCTGGCATCGAGTCTGCCACGTCGTCTCCAGTGCAACCATTCGTCAGAGAGGTACCTACCCCTCATCCGAGCCATGCGACTCTTCTCCCAATCTGATAGATGTCCCAGCTTGAGCTCTATGTCAAGGGTTTCCTCGTACAGTCGCACAAGGTCCTTTTTGACTTCGTCGCGGTCTGGAATTCCCCCTGTTTCGAGCAGGATTGTGCTCATCCTCTCTCTCAAGCTCTTTGCAATCTTGTCCCTGAATTTTTCGTCTGGCACTCTCAGCACCTTCACCATCATATCGAAGTTGAAGTCGAAGATTAGATTTCCAGTCAGGATTCTTGCGTCACCGACATCACCCGCTCCGTTTCCAGAAACCTTCTTGCCTCCAGCTTGAATGTCGTTGACAGGTTTAAATTCAGCATCGATTCCAAGATTCCTATAGGCTTGGACCGGCGCCTGCAGGAATTTCCGGTAGTATGCGTCTATGCCCTTGGGTGTTGTTGGACTGTCGATTCTACCTATGAGTTGATAGAACATCTGACCATCGTCAAGGTAGACCCCGCCTCCCCCAATCACTCTTCGAGTAACAAAGATATCATTCTTCCGACAGAACTCGAGGTCAATGTCTTTGTCAATCTCTTGGAAGTAACCCAAGCTAACGAGTGGTTTTGCCGGCCAACAGATAACGAGAGTATTCTCAGATTCGCCCTCAGTTATTCCTTGGGCAATCATGTCGTAAATTGTCTGCGTTTCCAGCGGGTCAATGGGCCCGAGGTCCAACAGTCGCCAAGTTTCGAGTGTCATCGTGATTACTGGTGGAAATCCGCAGAACATAAAATCCTATTTATTCAACCGTGGCTGCGAATTGAAGAATTGGGCATCAAGCTTCTGTCCCTTTCACTGCCAACAGTTGGACTAACTCTTGATATTTAAATTAACTAGAATTCTAAGCTGCATATTTCATTCCTTTTATCTTGAAGTATGGAATCAATGCACTATTATCCTGATCTCGAATGGCTTTGCGTTCTTTACTCAAGGCTACAATGTTCTTCAATCCCTCAAAGAGGTTTCCAGTGATGGATATCTCTTTGAGAGTGCAGACAATCTCACCATTCTTAATCAGCTGACCCCCCTTCACGGGTCCAGTAAAAATGCCTGAAACAGGATCGGGAAATGCGCTGACACGTGGAATAAGAAGCCCATGATCAACATCAGAGATGATATCATCTAACGACCGCTCTCCAGGTGCAATGTCGATATTGGTTGTTGAGATTGTAGGTGATTTTCTAAAATCGCCACTGGCATGTCCAGTTGATGAGAGGCCTTCCCTATTTGCGGCAAATGTATCATAGAGAATACCCTTGAAAACACCCTTCTCAATTATGGGATGTCTTTGATGAGGGACACCCTCACGGTCAAAAGAACTACTTCCTGTCAACCCTTCAAGGGTACCATCATCCACGATTGTCAAATTAGGTACAGCAATTTCCTCTCCAAGTCTATCAGCTAGATAGCTTGACCCTGATTGAATCTGAGTAGCACTTGCTGCCGTTAAAACGATGCTAAGTAACTCAGCCATTGCATCAGGGGTTATTATCGCAGGCCCTTCGAAGCTTTCTGTTTTCTCAGCACCAAGATTTCTAAGAACCTTCTCTGCATACTTTTTAGCGGTGCCATCGATGTCTACATCTTTGATCCTCACAACTGAATCATACTCGTAATCAAATGAGCCAATGTCATCACCGTCAATTGCCATACCAAAAATGAACCAGTACAAACTAGAGCGTAGATCAAATGATTCGATGCCAGTAGAGGAAACAATTGCAGTTTCCCGTGTACTGACTTCAAAGGATCCCGCGTCAATAGAGATTCTTTCATCAAATGCTTTAGATGAATCGAGCAAATTCTGACTGTAACCCAATACATCATCCATTGTGAGCTTTTCAATTGCTGAATCGTATAACCCAGCTACTTTCGAAACACTCTGGGGATCGGGGAGGGTGTAGTAATCCAAAGAGGGCGTTGTCTTTGCAATGGACACAGCTACTTCGATACCTTTCTGTATTCGCTCAGCATCAAGGGAATTAACACCTGCGAATCCAAGCGCTTTCTTAATCAGAACACGAATTCCTACACCTTCAAGAATTGATCCAGTAGCAGACTTGAGAGTGTTGGCCTCAAAATTGACTGACTTGTTACGTATTCTTTGTCCGAACAGCTCAACCTCATCAGCTCCAAGTTTTAATGCCTTCTCTACGAATGGCTCAAGCGATTTCAGTACCTCATTCGCCATTTCATGCACCTCCTACATCACCTGAAACCAATGCTATAGCACGTGTGGTTCCACCACCACCATCAACCTTAGCAAGTTGACCCTTGCCACAATGTCCGGCACCCATATCTAATCGCCATTCTTTGCTGATTGCATCTACAGACCTGAGAACATCAAAGGCATTTCCTGTGAGTGAGAGACTTCGAACAGGTTGTCCAATCTCACCATTCACAATTTCAAGTGCCTCGGTCATTTCAAACATAAACTCTGCACTACTATCAGCTTGACCTCCACCAGCTCGTCTGCACAAGTAACCAAACTTGATCCCTTCAAGTAATTCCTCTTCTGAGAAATCTCCAGGCTCTAGGTATGTGTTTCTCATCCGAATAAGTGGTTCAACATCATACTCAAAGGCACGCTCATTACCAGTGGGGGCGACACCAAAATGATGGGCTGAATGCCTACTATGGAGATAGGACTTTAAAACCCCCTTCTCGATAATCACTGTCTTTTCTGCTTTCACACCAGCATCATCTACAGCTAGCCAACCTGCTGCATAATCCTGTTCACCTGAGTCAACCATAGTAACCTGTTCATTTGCGACGTGCGTTCCAATCTTTCCTTTGGCAGCACTTCCTGACATAACAAAGTCGCTCTCTACAGTATGACCAATTGCCTCATGGCAGATGATTCCAACTACTTCGGGCTCCATCACAACGGTGTGTTTTCCACCCTTTGGAAATGGTGCATCTAGTAGCTTTACAGCATAGTCCGCAACAAATTCAGCCATTTCTAAGGGATTCTTCTGTTCAAAGATCTCCCATCCACCAGTTATCCCATAGGTCGACCAGCTTGGTACAATCTTGCCTGCTTCCGCAGCAACAGCACGGAGGATTATACTTGGTCTGCTATCGAACAATTCTACGCTAGTACCATCTGAGTTCATTATGATGCGATGGTTTCTTGGTTCGCGCACCCAAGAGTCAGACCCACTTATTTTGTCATCATAATTGGTGATAATCGAGTCAAGCTCTTTTACCAGACCAACTATCTCTTCCATATCATGATTTTCAAAGGGATCTTTTCCAACCGACTTGAATGTCCCTTTGACTGGCTTTATCGGGGCAATCTCGATTTTATTTTTCATACTCCTTGCTAGATTTCTTGCAGCAGTGACCGCGTTTTCTAGGGTTTCATCCACAGCAGTCCTATCTAGTTTGCTTGTACTAGCATAGCCCCATGCACCATCTGCAAGAACACGAATTCCAATCCCTGCAAAATCATCGACAACAGCCATTTCTAGCTGACCCTTTTTCATACGAACTTGAGTATACAGCCTCTGATGGTAACGTGCTTCTACATGAACACCTTCTGGACCATTGTCAATAGCTCTTTGTACTAAATCCTTCAAAATTATCTTCCTCCGGCAGAAAAATCGATCCGTGCCTGAAAATTGTGACTGCTACTTAAAAGTAAATCCAAAAGTATCGTGGCCTCTTGGATTGCATGAGCATAGAGTAATTCTCCTTGGTATTGAACTATCTCCGCAACTCTCTGACCACGTTGGAGTTCTCCTTGGAAAACATCAATACTGTGGTCAACCACGCCTAGATACTAAGGCATAAATCGTCAGTATCGACGAAAGAGAGCTTGATTTCAATGATTGAGGCTATGGAGCTTACAAAGGTCTTCAACGAATTCATTGCCGTGAGGAATCTGTCCTTTCAGGTCAATCCTGGAGAGATCTACGGTCTTCTTGGGCCCAACGGATCTGGGAAGACTACGACCATGCGAATGCTCCTTGGACTTTTGCAACCCACTGCTGGCAGTGCTAGAATATCCGGCCATGACATTCGAGAGGAGATAGTCGCTGCGAAGCGCGTGATGGGTTATGTCCCCGAGGAGCCAGTACTTCCTGAACGGCTAACTGGTTGGGAGTACATCCACTACATCAGCGATATCTGGCGAGTGCCGAGAAGTCCAGAACGTGAGGATGACATTCAGGAGCTTATGAATCTTCTCGACATCAGTGATGCCAGCGATGATCTCATAGAAACCTACTCGAAGGGAATGTCACGTAAGATTAGTCTGGTAGCAGCACTGATACACAAACCGACAGTGCTCATCCTTGATGAGCTGCAAGCGGGAATAGATCCTCGTGGAGCTGCCACAATGAAGGAGATTCTGAATGGCTTGCGAGAGCGGGGCGCGACAATCCTGATGTCAACCCATATCCTTGAGATTGCAGAGCGGATGTGCGACCGAATAGGAATCATCGACGAGGGGGAACTGATTGCAGAGGGGACCATGGAGGAGCTTAGGACGAAAGCCAAAGGTCAGAGTTCCTTGGAAGAGATATTTCTCTCTCTAACAGGAGGTCCCGATATGCAGCTAATCGCACAGTACCTGGGTGAATCGGCTTGAGTCCATCAGACTTGCTTCTCCTTCTACGCGAGGACCTCACTCGGTCCTTCAGGCTAAGGAATGCAAAGGGCAAGAGAACTGAGAAAAGGGGGCTTCTCAAACGGGTCTCCAATTTTGCGATACCCGTTATCGTTAGCGGGGCACTCCTGTGGGGGGTACTCGCAATTGCGCCGATGTTCTGGGATTTGATTGAGTCCTATATCTCGGAGAATCTCGGAATGGGGGCTGCCATATTCAATGCAGTCTTGCTCATCTCATTTATTGGCTCAATAATGATTTCTGCTACAACTGTGGGAAACAGTTCCAAGATGGAATACCTCCTTATAACCCCCATTAAGATGCGGACGATATTCCTGGAGAAGACGATTATCATCATCTTCTACAACTCACTCATCTGGATGATGATTGGTGTTCCGTTATTCCTTGGGCTGAGCATAGTGTCACCCTTTGCATTTGCGCTTCTCTCGGTGCCAGCATTCATCGTAACGCTCTTGATTCTAATCACGATTGGCGTATCTGCTGGGGGGTTAGTTGGACTAGGGGTTGCCCGGGCAGTGGCTGGAAGACGCGCACTCAAGCAGATTGGCACTGCGATCATGAGTGCGGTGGCAATAATAGGGACAACATTGTGGTACGTCAGTTTCTACACAAACAGCTGGAATGATGGGCCCAACCCTTTTGATGCGTTGTTTGATCTTGCAGATTCACTGGGCTTCACATCAATCTTAACGCCTGGCTATACCGTTAGTTCTGTTTCATTAGGTCTGCTGATTGGTGCTCCATGGAGATGGCAGGATCTTCTCTCAGTCAGCTTGTTCCTTGTATTGGGCGTAGGTATGGTGCTCCTCAACTCTTACGTGAGCGAAATGGCTCATTACAGTGGTTGGTTGGCGAGTGACGCTACAAGAACATCAAAGGAAGCGATACGCAAGGAACATGGAACTTGGAATCCTCGATCCTTCCCAGGTCTGAAGCTTAGCAACATAGTGACTGCATCAATGTGGTTCACCATCACCTCGGTGCGTAGAGATGCACGAGTGATTACCAACTACCTACTGGGACCTATTCGCTTTGCGATCTGGCTGATTCTCCCGGGTCTTGCTTTCGGAGCGGAGCTCGGCGGTATCACCTCCTACTTCATCTTGGCAGCCCTGATACCTTTCGCAACCTCATACGGGCTTTACTTCGCAGGCTACGAGCTTGTCTATGAAGGCAAAAACATAATGAACCTGCAGCTCGCAGCGACCAATCTGGAGGAGTATGTGCGGGGGAAAGTGTACAGTGCTGTGCCATTCGCAATCATAGCAAGCATCATTGTTTCACTAATTGTCCTCTTCATATCGCCACTGATGTGGGTATACCTTCCAGCTGTACTCGTTGCTTGCGCCTTCCTGTGCATGGCCTCAGGCGGCATTGCTGCCAATGAAGCTGCAAAAGGCGGCGACTTCAAAGCGGACCGCAGCATTACTCGTCAAAGAGGAGCTTCCGTCCGAACTCCTTTGCGTGGATGGTCTTCCATTAGAGCATCACTAGTACCCTACGCAATTGGTTATGCCGGTGTATTCGGGATGATCCTTGCTGGCGTTTTCTTTGGGGTTCTGTACACTTACGCCATTCTCCCCGTGTTTGTCCTCTTCTGCTGGCGATTAACAACGCATTACACTCGTAAAGCAGGCCTAAAGCTGGCTCAGATTGACGCCACTAAGTATCTCTAGATCAGGCGGGCTGGCCTTTCTATAGTTCCAACGTTTTAATTATCTTAGCTGGTGGAACTGTGATGTCTGTGTCGAAGTGGAGTCCAATCATTGGGTTTACCATTTCAACTAGAGTAAGGTCATCGTAACCTCCCTTGAACAACTCAACCTCAACGTCACCTGAACGGCCGTTCTTCACATCGTAAACGACATGTGCAGCTGTTAGGGCAGCGAAATCAAATCCGTCTGCATCCGCTGATGGGATTAGCTTGAGGTTGATGTTTGGACCGCTATCAATCCAATCTCCCTCATCGTCGAATGTGCAGGTGGCCCTCATGAGGACCTCTCCTCCACGCTCAGTGGTGGCAACCAAGGTATCATCCTTCCACTTCATGGATATCTTGGCATACTTGCGGGGGTATCCCCACACCTCTCTGCCTACGGCAATGGCAACATCAGTATTAGCAAAGGCATTGGAAAAGTAGAGTCCGACATCTTCCTCTCCCGTGTCGGGGTTCTCATAGATGCACTGGATGAGCAGAGCCGATTCCATGAAGGGACCCGTTTCCTTGCAGGGTTGATACGCGTGAAGCATTGCAGTGAGTCCCATATCTGTCGGTCGCAGAGGTTCGGGAAGCAGTTTCTGCAATGATTCCTCAGTTGCATTGAACAGTGCCAGGAACAGTTTTGCATCAATATAATGCAGCGGGGGTTTCGGATAGAATGGACTCGTAAAGGGTGTGCTGAATTCGTCTCCCATTGAATACACCAATCACTCATGATGAAGGGCAGGTATTGAATCTACCGAGATGAGTCGTAGGATAGGTTGACCTAACACGAGTCAAAGATTCAGTTTCTTGAATATGAATGGCCAGATGAATGTCCCAAACAGGAGCACGAATCCATACCTCACGGTTCTAAGCCAGATGTCTTCAGATGGCAGAAATGATCTGAGACCGAGCATAGCGCCAAGCATAAGGACCAGACCAACGATAACTCTCACAACTAGTCGCCATTTCTGTCCGTCATGCGGCTCGACGCTGAAATCAACGAACTTCTTCTCAAGCAGAATGCCCAAAGTCAGACCCATTGTGAGCCCACCGGTCAATCCGAAGTTATCATCGGGCGGCTGAGGGAGGAGGTATGCGCAGATAACCAATCCCACAAACCCAACTAGGAACAGTACGATGTAAGGCGCCTCTTCTCTGTATTTCGATAGGAACTGCTCTACAGACGGCCATGCGTAGATATACGCGAGCAAGATGACAATGCCCACTCCCCATCCAAGGATAATGTCCTCCAAGTAGTGAACACCTAGATAGACTCTCGAAACACCAATCAGAATTGAAAGAAGCGCAGCCGCCAGCATCAGCCACCACCTTCTAGCCTTGGCTGCAATCCCTCCATAGAACGCCGTTGAGTTCTGGGCATGTCCGCTTGGTGTGCTGTAGTTAGGTGCATCGACTTCAGGCAACCTGTAGCTCAGAGGCGGCCTTGGATTGGCAATTGCTACCTTAAGCCAGTAGTTGGTCAGAACGCTTGCCACGAGCAAAAACCCAACTTGCATTGATTCCTTCTTCTTGTATGCCCAGTACCCTGTAAAAATGAGAACCACAAAGGCTGTTTCAGCACCAATGTCGGTGATTATCCTGAAGAACGATTCTGCCCAGGGCAGGGCGTCGCGAAGCACGTTAGTTATCTCTGGGTCAAAGAACATCCACAGACATCTCCTCTGATACGAAACCGTTGAAATTGCACTAGGTTTCCGTGTGTGAAAAACCTGCTTATTCTTAGGATAAGCCGCTCAATCCAAGAGCCGCAATCTTGCTCTTACTTGGCTTTCCGGTCTTCCGGCTCCATTTCCTATACTTGTACCATGTATCAAGCTGGGCCTCAACATCAGGGACATGCCTTTCTGTCGGGCCATCAAGTGGCTTTAGCAGCAATTCGGGCAGCCCCTCGTTCCTAGAGTCATAGCCAAGCTTTAGGTTCATCAGCCGCTGTAGAGTGAATATTCTCTCTCCTGCCTTGACAAGCTCTTCCAAGGTGAAGTCCCATCCAGTCACCAGCCTCATCATCTCTGCGAGCTCGTCTGCCTTGATTGGGTAAAAGTGGCAAGTTAAGGCAGAGTTCGTGACGCATCTGAAGTCCTGAACCTTTGCGGCCAAGACAGCTTCGTTATCAAACCTATCCACACTCTCGACGCCGAGTCCTTCGTCGGTCACACCCATCTGGTAGTTGTACATGTCACAGCTCATGTGGCATGCTCCTCTAGGTGACGTGGCATAAGCTATAGCCATGCCTGAGAACCCGCGGGGATCATGCATCGGAGTTTCAAGCCCGTTCACCTGTACTGCAAGTTCTCCTACGCCGAATTTCTCTGCGAATGCAAGACTCCCTTCAGCCATCAAGTCTCCAATCCCCTCCCGGTGCGCAATCTTCTCAATGAGCTTGACGGCTGAGTCAACTTCTCCCCATTTTGGGTTGATTTCATCCAGGTCCTTTTTGGTTATCTTCCCTTCCGAAATCAAATAGTACGCCAGTGCGATTGTGTTCCCGCCAGATATCGTGTCGATTCCAAAGAGGTCAAGTTGCTTGTTCGCAAATGACAGTGCTTCGGCATCATTGTTCAGAATCAAAGTGCCCATTGTCCCGGTGACTTCCAGTTCAGGCCCTGCAAATCGACCAGTGGCATACTTACCCTTGTCTATCTGTATCACTCGACCACAACCGATTGGACACCTGAAGCAGGCGGTCTTCCCAACGAGGATCGTTTCCTTGACTGTGGTGCCGCTTAAGTTGTACGAGTCAAAGTCTGAAACTCCATAGTAACCCGCAGGCAGTGATCCGTACATCATGCTGGCCATGTCGACATAGCCTGCTGTTCCTAGTTCTGAGTACATCCTGAATGTGGCATCGTCTGTCTTGTCCGCAGTGAGTTCAGCAGATCTCTTCCTGATTTTCTCAGGCTCAGCCACTGGGACTTTCCTGTCCGAACCATGAACGACAAGTGCCTTCAGGTTCTTCGAGCCCATCACCGCTCCCATACCTGTACGGCCAGCTGCACGGAAATGATCAATCAAGATGGACGCATACTTGACCAAGTTCTCTCCAGCTAATCCAATCCGAGCGACACCTGCCTTCTTGAGGCCGGGCTCTTTCTTGAGTATCTCCCACGTCTGCTCTGTGTCCTTGCCCCAGAGCTGTGATGCATCTCGGATCTCTACCTTGGCGTCCTTGACCAGTAGATAGACTGGCTTCTCGGCTTTCCCCACGAACATTATTCCATCGTAGCCCGCGAACTTGATGTCTGCACCTAGGTGTCCTCCGAAGGTGCTGTATCCCCACCGCCCTGTCTGAGGGGACTTTGCACACACGGTGGCTTTGCTTCCTGTAGGAACCGTTGTGCCACAGAATGGGCCAGTCAGGAACAGCAGTGGGTTTTCAGGTCCCAAGGGATCTGTACTTGCATCTATCAAGTCAAAGAGTAATCTGCAACCTAATCCCATGCCGCCTATGTATTCTCGTGCCATCTCCAAGTCTAGCTTCAACTCTGAAGTTGCACCTGTACTTAGATCTACTTTGAGGATTTTCCCTCGGTACCCGAACATTATTCCCTCTCCTAGAAGTCGATAGGCTTGCCTGTCCACATGTAGTTGTAGATCTTTTCAATCGTGTCGCTACCCACGTCGCGGGGGTTCATGGTTATGCTGGAGTCCATCATCGTGAACTTGACTAGTTTCTCCATTCCATCCTTTAGCTGCTTCTTCTTGATACCGGCCTTCTTGAAGCTCTGAGGAGCTCCAATCTCAGCCATCAAATCCCGTATCTTCTGTGCAAAAGCTATTGAAGCCTTCACATGATTCTTAATTCTGATGCCAACAAGCGCCGCCAATTCGAAGTAATACATCGCTGCTTCAGGACTGGCAGTGCAATTGTATTCGATCGTGTACGGCAAAGCCATGCCTACAGCCATTCCGTGTTGCATCCGATGAACAGAGCCCATGCAGTGCCCAAGAGAGTGGGCGAGTGCGACCTGAGAGTTGCTGAATGCCATACCCCCTAGATTGGCTGCAATGAGCATCTTCTCTCGAGCTTCCAAGTCTTCAAGGTTTCCGACAGACTTCGGCAGCCATTCAAAGACCAACTTGACTGCCTTCATGCTGCAGGCATCTGAGAAGTCGTTCTTCCAGAATGACACATACGCCTCAACCGCATGGGTTAGCGCGTCCATTCCTGTGTATGCTGTCAGTGCTTTTGGGAGTCCTTTGACAAACTCAGGCTCTAAGATAGCAATATCGGGCACCAGTTCTCTGTTGTTAGTTGCGAACTTCCGACCAGTTTCGTCCTCTCTGATGACAACCGCTCCCGTTGCGTCTGAGCCTGTACCCGCAGTGGTTGGGATGCAAATCAGTCTGGCCTTGTTCCGAAGCCCGATTGGCTGGAGTGGTGTAACTGCTTCCAACTCTGTTTCAGGTTGCTCGTAGAGGATCCATGCCGCTTTGGCAGTGTCCATAACACTTCCTCCGCCAATTGCAATAATCCAATCTGGCCCGAACTCGCACATGGCCGATGCTGCCGCCTTAGCCACTGAAACTCTCGGGTCTGGTTCTGCACCATCCCAGATTGCCGATTCCCAACGCTTGGTCGCGAGGATTTTGCAGATTCTCTCAGGATACCCCAGTTTATTCACAACTGGGTCTGTGATAATCAATGCCTTTTGACCTTCAAGCAGGTCGAGCTCATTTACTGCTTCTTCACCAAAGATAACCTTGGGGGTACTGAACCACCAGACCAATGAATACATCTCCTATATCTTATGCAGCCTAACAGACTGCATTGCGACGTCTACGTGTGAGGTGTCGCTGAACTCCCCTTTAAGGCCGTCGAATCACTTTCCTAACACTTTGCCGGGAACAGTTTCAAGCAACATCTTTGCTTCAGTCATAATGTCGTTGATGAGGTCTGCTGTTGTTGGCAGGTCGTGTATCCGCCCCACGACCTCGCCGCCAAACATCAATGCGGTGTCCTCTTTGCCATCCATTAGGTCAGTGAATCCCGAGCGCTCAAGATCGAGAATCGCTTCATTGGATTCCACAGGCTCTCCCAGATAGAACCGAGGCACATCCTCCAGAGTACGCTCTACGATCTCTTCCGCTCTTTTGTTCCTGATGAACCGCATTGGGCCAAACAGCCCACGCCCTGCAAGTGTCTGTCGCTCCTCTTTATTCACAACTGCTTGTTTCCACATAGGTTCAAAGTCACTCTCCTGAGTCGCTATGAACCGGGTTCCCATCTGAATGCCCGCTGCACCCATCATCAATGCCGCAGCTAATGACCGACCGTCGCAGAACCCTCCCGCTCCGACGACTGGAGTTTTGACTGCCTTTGCGACAGCAGGAACAAGCACCATGGAGTGCACAGGATCCCACGATATGTGTGCACCTCCCTCGTGTCCCGATGCGATGATGACATCCACTCCAGCCTTCTCTGCCTTCTTGGCATGATATACTGAAGGCACAACATGGAACCACAACAACCCATGCTTCTTGATTTCCGTCCATGGAGTTGGATTTCCCGCTGATGTGACAATCACTCGAAGCCGGCGTTCAATGTCAGAATCTGACTGTATAGACTCTACTGTCTGTCGTACAAACATTTCTGAAGCAAGAAGAAACTCCGCAGCGATAGGTACATTTACTCCGAAGACACCACCTGAGCTTTTTGTTCCGTTTGCGACCGCCTTTATCGACTTCTCGAGAATCACCATCGGAGGGTCTGAATCTGAACCAAAGAGTCGCTTGGCGTCAATGGGCGCCGCTTCTGGGAGAAGGGTTGCAGCCATCCCGATGCTGCTAATCATTCCGAGAGCGCCAGCATTCGCGACAGCAATTGCCAAGCTCTCTGTCTTGTAAGGCCCCATTCCACCTTGAAGTATCGGATACTTAATGCCAAGGATGTCACAGAGCTCAGTGTTTACGCGGGACATGTTTCCAAAGGATAGCAGGCCTAAATTTAAGCATGTCATTCGGCATGGTGCCTTCGTCACAGCCATGCAAGACTACCGATCTTACCGTCACGAACCAATCTCATGTTCATAGTACGAGGAGTTCATTTTTCTACCGAGCACTAGAGCTCTTCATCCACTGGTGGCAGAAGGGCTTCGAGTGCAGACTTGGAGAGTTTCCCGAGTTCTTCCACTCCAACCGCTTCCTTGATTTCTGGAGGTAGGAGATTGATTAGGTCCCTCTTCGTTAACCGCTTCTTGAGCCTAGTTTTCGACTCTTCAGTTTCGGGTTCGACGTCGGGCTCTGACTCGAGAATCGCTTCTTCCACTGGTTCGATTTTAAGCGTATCAAGGCTCACCTCATCAATCACCGGCACAATCTCAGCGCCTTCGTCAGCAATCTTGGAGAGCGATTTCTCCCTGGTATGCCTACCACGCATGATTGTCGATACTCTTGAAACCCCCTTCGCCATCCTTGAAGATACGAAGGGAACGATTACTAGGAACACCACAGGCATTAGCACGATGACACCCAGAGAGTAGCTTCTCAGGAAGTCCATGGTGAGTACCGTAGTTCCAGTGAGAACTACAAGGAACATGAAGAACTTCATACGTATAGATGAACTCATCTTCTCCACAAGGTCAACGCACTCTTGTTCCACAACAACTGGTGGTGTCCCCAATACAGCCATCTCTTGGATTCGCATGAGTCCCTTGCCAATCTCCCTGTAGAGGTTCAATACGACTACAACTATTGACGAGATATATGCGGCGAATATTGTGAGCATTATGGTAGGAATGGCAACTTCGCCAAAGTGAAAGACATTCTGCAGCACGTAGAATTCCAGCCACTCGATGTGCTTACCCCACTCGAATATCTGTACGATTACAATGGGAACGAATATCAGATGCCAGAGTCCAAGAATCATCCGTTTCTTGCCAATTTTCTGTGTGCTTCGGATTGTTGAGCTTGCGTCTCTGTATAGCCAGATGCCGTACAATATGAGTGAAATACCAAGAAGCAAGATGCTTTCTGCCACTGCAAGGCCATAATCCCCGGCTCCTGCAGATAAGTAGGAATGAAGAACTGTCAATCCGGCCATGCCCACGACACCAAGATAGAGGTAGTCCAATTTTCGGATTCCCTGTATCAGTATCTCCTGGGTTCCTCTAGTGATCGACAATCCGGATGAGATTCTGAAGTAGACAAGCATTCCAAGGAAGCTGACTAGGAACGAGATTGCAGCAAGGTAGCCAAATGATTCGGCATCTAGTGATAACTGTGGAACTGCCACAACTATATTGACCGCTGCCTCGTCTTGGTTGGCGATGCATGTTGCTCCGTGAGCTTCAACTACAATGTCCTCCACACCAAAGCCCTGGTCTGCCACTAAGAAATTCACGGAGTACTTTCCGCTATTGGGTATTTCCACAGCATCCTTTGTTTGATTCTGGAATGTGATGGTAATGGCAAGATTCAACATTAGGTTCCCGTATTTGTCTGTGGCTTCAACTGTGATGTTGAGTTGCTCTCCTTGTTGAGGCTCTTGGGGCCAAAATTCTATGCGGAAATTCAACTCGGCCAGGATCTTCACTGTTCCTCTAACTGTCGTATCCTGTGCGAAGTACGTATGACTCACCATCAGAGTCCAATTGTATGTTCTTGCGGCCCAGCCTGCAGTTGGTACATTGTATGAATAGGTTCCGTTATGTAGGTCGTTCAGCATGAATAATGATTCATGAATGAGAACTGACACAGAACTATCATTCATGGCATTGCCAAGCATGTCCTTTAGTTCTACAACAAAGAGTACAGAATCATTTCCCTGTACGTGCAACTGACCTTCCGTTGGTGACATCATTGTAATCATAACGTCACTCTTCACTGGAATCACAGTAGTCAGGGTTTTTTGGGCTATGTGTGGCCCTGAAACGGTTACATTGAGAGTATACGAATCCGGTGGCAACAGCGGAAGGAATGTCCAAGTCTGGTTGTAGAAGGTGGAGCTGCCCGATGTGTTATATTGGTTCCCAAAGCTGATGACATAGTCAAAGTCATTCACTGGGTTGCCGTACTGGTCGGTGACAATGATCTCAAATGTCACATTCTGGTTGTTCAGAACCGTTGAGGGCTTAGTAGTCACTGCAATATATGCATTCCCTGTTATCGAGAAGCTTACAGCTAGCTGCTGGGTGTTCATGAAGCTCTGAGAAACAGTGATCTGTGCGAGATACTCTCCTGGCGGAAAGCTAATAGTGGCAACTGTGACCGTATAGATGCCTGGTGATGCTTCGACAAGCGCAATAGTGCTACCATATAGAACCAAATCGACATCAGCTTCTGTGATGTTGCTGAAGATTTCATCCTGCACATGAACAACGAATTGGATTGGGTTTCCCTGCGCAAAGGACGCCTCGTCCGTTGGCGCAAGTATACGGGCTGATACAACTCCTTGGACATCGATACTGAAGTCGAATGTTGAGAATTGTAGATGTGTTCCGTTCAAGGTCATACCCAACCAGTACGCTCCAGGTGTGAAGCTCGGGTCTACCGTCCAAGAGAGTCTGTAGGAATTGGATGTCCCCGATTTATTGTAGACTCCGGCGAAATCAAGAGTGTAGTTGAAGTTTGATATTGGGTTTCCGTAGCGGTCAGTGATGGTAAAGTTGAAGGTGACATTCAGCTTGTTCTGGACTGGGAATGGTATTGATGTCAATGCGACATCCGCCTCTCCAACTACGGCCAAGCCATGTGCAGTCTGCCCCTCGTGCAGGTAGGTATGTCCTGCAGTAACTAGAACTGTGTGTTCTCCTAGAGCATAGCCCACGGTGTCAAAGGTCACCGAATAGGTTCCGTCGCCATTGTCTTGGAAGGCAAGACTGCTAGGACTGATTGCTATCACCGTAGCACCTATCACAGGACTGCCTATCCAGTCACTCAGACTGACGGTGAGTACCGTAGAATCCGTCTGATTGACGACCCACCCTAGCGACGAGTCAATTGTCATATATGCATCTGAGTACACATAGACATCATAGATGTCAGACCTTGCATTCCCAAAGGTGGCGTTCACGTAGATGGTGAAGCTGTTGACCCCGTGAGAAAAGTTGGCCAAAGCAGTGACTCTGAACTCTCCAGCTGAAATCTGAACAGCAGGATATATGACTCCGCTGACCTCAGCAGTTATGTTCAGTCCTTCTGGGACAGTGCTGTAGATGTCATAGACGAATACAGATATGTTGAAGTTAGATCCCGCTTCAGCGGTGCCAATGACGCTCACAGATGGATACAGGTCACCAATAACACCAAGATAGAACTGGTCAAATCTGCTGTTCTGCACGTACGTATGCGACACGAGAATCTCACACGAGTAGTTGCCTACTGGTAGGGACGCACTCTCATTGAGTAGATACCGTCCGGGTTCTATCTCCGAGAGAGTGAACTCCGTTGTGCCAAAGTCTAGAGCAACCGTTGCATTCGTGATATCATTGCCGAAGGGGTCTGTGATGTTCAACCAGATGGTGAAATACTCATCCTGGTTCACGAGTTCAGGTACGCTTCCCGAGATAGTTAAATCGTCTGCGAGAACTGAAACCGAAGCCGTATCAGATGCCGCTGCTGTCGCAAATGGGTGGTCCGCGGATGCTAGCACCGGGTGACTTCCTGGAGCCAACGTAATGCTTTGTACCAATCTGTAGTAGGACTCACCCAAGTACTCTGTCGTGTAGTTTGTGCTGTCAAGTGCTATTGTGACATTGGCGTCCGTGACTTTTCCTCCAATACTGTCTGTTACGGTGACATTCACCTGGAGGTCTTCTCCCTGGGCAACCTGTGGCTGGACAAACAGGGTGACTGTAAGAGGCGACTCAACCCTCAGTGCGTTTGTGTGCGTTTCTGTGCAGGAGTCATAGTGCTGATGATTGACCGAGTGTGTTAGATTGACGAGCCCAATAGGCCAGTTCGGGACAATCGTTGTAGTGTAACGTTCCATCATGTCATCATATACTAGCCCCATCGTCTGCTCAGCCGTCCCAGCCCCAAACTCATATTCGACCACCAAAGATACTGAGGCGTCATAAACTGGCTCATCATACACATTCCAGACGGTCGTATTAGCCCACAGACTACTCCCCTGGATTGTAATGCTGGATTCTAGGGCAAAGGTAGCATTTAGTACGTAAAGCAGGTTGATGTTGCGAATTGTTGCCTGTGAATAGCGGGCTCGTAGGATCGGGAACGCCGCGATCTCCTCACCTGCTCCGATGTCAGTACTAGTAACACCAACCATGTTGAAGGTCATTCCAACGACTGCCCGGTAATCTACTTCTCCCTCGAAGCTGACGGCAGTCAACCTGTCATCTGAGGTGGCGATAACAAACTCGTCCGCACCGTCGCCGTCATAGTCTAGTACAACCGTGCTCAGAGGTATTGCGTCACTGATGTAGGTACTCCACTGCTCCGGCTCTGGTTGCGCAAGGTCATGAAGTGATAGGTTCCCGTTTTCCTTGAATATGAAGATCTCCTGAACGCCGTCGTCGTCAAGGTCGTGTGGCACCAACATTCTGATGTGATTATTTGAGGTTTCATAGACTGGTGCATCCCCGACCTGTACGGTCTGGTCATCGACAAAGCAGAGGTAGTTTGTAGGAGTGTCACCGGACCATGCTGTATAGAGGACTAGAAACTGCTCACTTAAGTGACTGGAATTCAGATATGGAAATATATCCATGGGCCAATCATCCACAGTACCCCCAGGTGACACGAAGTCCAGTGTTTTGAGCAGTGTCGAATTGTACGCCTGAATGATATCAACCATCTTGTTCTCCCTCAATATGCCTAGCTGCGGCCGCGTACCTGATATTGTGGCATAGGCCATTCCTACCACCAGTCCATTCTCGGGAAGATCGACATCTGTCTGTGAAGAGAGGTCACTTTCTACTCTGAATATGGAGGTCTTCGTGTCGTTACCTGCCACAAAGTGGATTTCATCTAGTCCGTCCTCATCATCGTCGAAGATCTTCAGAGGGTGGTAGGTGTTTGCTGGCGGTCTCGTAAAAGTAGCATTTTTCCATGACGTGCGATTGGACCCATGAAGGATCCAGAAGCGAGTGTGTGTGTCGTTGTATCCTGCCAGAATTGGGTCCAGAACTGTGTCGCCATCTTGCATTCCCGTGTATACCTCGAAGCTTTCCCTGTATGTCACATTGTGGATTTCGAATTCGAGTATGTTTGTACCATTGGTAGCAACGGCTCTCAGAGTTGCAGTATGCTTTAGAGTTTCCCGTGTCACAAAATAGAGAATCTCTTCAGCCATTGACGTGTTGCCCGGAGCCATGACATGTCTGTGACCTTGGTCAACGGTTGCGTTGTAGAAGTATCCGTCACCGAAATGGTCCTCCACGGTGAGAGTTTCTGGATTCGTGAAGTTCCCATATGAGTAGACGTTGAGATATGGATCCATGACCTCGATGTAATAGTCATAGTTTCCTGCCGTAAGGTCTGTTGTGATGTACAGGTACTTATCGTTGGGAGCCTTGATCATCTCGTTCCCAACGAATGAGGTGACAGGTCCTCCACCTGTGGGTCTAATGAACAACGTAGCATGATCTATTGGGAGATCATCTGTGGCTGTTAGTTCAACCTTGAAGTAGCTGTCATAGATGGTGGGGTGTGATGGATACAGGGGGTCGAGTGTAACGTCAGGGGCCGTCGTGTCGCTGAGAAGTATTGAGATCTGATCGGTAAGGGCCACCATATCCTCTCTGCCATCACCGTCTATGTCGAATGTCAGCACTTGGCGGAATGGCCCGGGAACTCTGTACTCCTCATATCCGGTTTCGCCAGTGCTTCCTCTAATCAGTGTCAGCTGATCGCGAGGCCCCGAGATTGTTATATCAGAATACGTGTCTGAGTCAAGCCTTGCAGTCGCGAACCCCCTGAAGTCTAGGCTAGTTGACTCTTCCATAGACTGTCCAATCAGTGTCCCATCACTTCCATCGACCACCCACAGGAAGTACCTCATCCAAGGAACAACAACCAAATCCTCTTGAGTGTCCTCATTGAAGAAGCCTGCCTTGACATAGCATGCGTCGTAGTACTCAGGGATGGGTGTGATATAGTGGAGCGTCATGTTCGCATGATATGAAGCAAGGAAGCTCTTCACGCCCATCAGACTCATGACTGTGACCGCAAAATGGTCTAGCTCGTCATCATACGCGTAACTTGCGAGGTCAACACCCTCCACATGAGCTGAAGACGAAACACCTCCCAGTCTGGTGCCATTGCCAGCTATCACCGTGACGTTGGCTATGGGTTGAGACAATATATCGAACGTGTTATAGAGTATAGCAATCTCCTGTTGGTTGCTTGCAGAGAAGTTCCCCACACAGGCCCGCTTGATACGGCCAAAGGGATTGTAGACGCCCAGTTCACTACCATCCGTGAGGTCCATGATTCGGACTGTATGGTCGTTGTAGACTGCAACATCAGTCTGACCATCATCGCTGAAGTTTCCGATTACTATCTCAATGGGGTCGATGACATCGCAGAAATGCCCCGTGACAGTGCCAGCGTCGAAGTCCACCACTACAAGATTCAAGAGAGTGGAGTTGTGCTGCATAAACAGGAACTCGGTGTAGCCATCACCATCAAGGTCTGCCCCAGTCAGAGTATTATGAAACACATATCCGCCTGAGATTACCAACGAATCGTTGGTCAGAGTGATGGGGTCCTTGAAGCGGATAGTATCCCCATGGACGTAGGCGTATCCCGACCCTTGTGGTGTTGTACCAACAGCAATTGACTCAACTGGATATGGTAGCTTGACTTTGATTAGGTTTGATGCAGGAGTCATGTAACCATCATTCAACATAGGTGTCGCTCTTGCTCCTTCGGATATCGGAGATGTCGCAAGGAGCGGTGCTGCCAATAACAATAGTAAAAACGCGAGGAAGCCTAGCTTAACAACTAAGACATCTTGCTTTGAGTATTGACGTGCAATCGGTCTGCGGCTGCTCGTTGAAAATGTCTGGTGCATTACTAGTACCACCTGATAGCTTGGTCCGTTTAGTCAGAGCTGTTTTGAAACGCCTCCTCCCTGCAAGGGGCTGACTATGGCATCAAACAACCATACCAATACTATTCTGAGCTGTATTTAGCGTTCTTCGGATGTGTATGCAGCCTCTAGGAAGGACATACGGTTAAAGAACTGAAGCGAAATCACACTAGAACAGGCGACTGTGTTTCAGAGTCGCGAATTGGCCAGGCATATTGTCCGACATCACAACGGGACTAGTGCAATTCACTCATCGAGGAACTTCGTTGGCACGCTTGCTGCGGTTGACACGAGCTCAGCAGCAGCCTTTGTGTACCGCATGATTTTGCCCATGTTGTCGCCCTTACCAAGACTGAACTTACGCGACATTAGTCCCTTTATCGGGTCTATCTCTCCAGCAAATAGCTTCTTCCAATTGGCATAAGTTCCCGAATAGGTAAACTCCGCCTTATCGTCATCCTTTGCCATTCTAGCCTCTCTGCAGTCACCATGCCAGAGGTCTATGTAGAGTTTCATAGGCTCTTTGATAATATCCCCGTCGGCGTTGACCTGAAAAATAAAATCGCCTTCCCAGTCGCTCGCAGCGTCTTTGTACGCGGCGTTTTCATTAAGCAATTCCCAATACTTGGCCACCCACTCTTCAGAGGGGAACAGAAGCTTCTCTTTATTCATCGCAGTAATCTCCATTGTCTACTGTTGACTGTAATTGAGAATCGAGAGAAAAGCCTTCTGGCTCATGTGTATCATTCATCAGAGAACCTTGTAGGCACTCCTGTTGACGTCGCGACAAGCTCTTGGGCGGCACTAATGTAGCGCAACACCTTCACCATGCTTCCTTTGATCTTGAACCTGCGTGAAAGCAATCCCTTGATCGGGCCCATTTCCTGATTAAGGAGTTTCTTCCAGTTTTCGAGCGTTCCAGAGTAAACAAACTCGGCAGATTCCCCCGGTGCAGCAAGATGAACTGCTCTGCACTTACCATGCCATAAATCTACATACGCTCTAATCGGTTCTGTCACAGTCTTGCCATCTGAATCAATCTGGAAGATGAAATCGCCTTCCCAGTCTTTTGCCACCTCTTCGTACTGCTGGTTACTGTTGAGGAGTTCCATGTATCTCTTCATCCAATCCTCGGACAGGAATAGCAGCTTATTCTCGTTCATGGCAATCTCACAGTAGTGTCCAAGTCAGCATTAGTTTTTTGGTTTCGAGGCAGATCGCTTCTTCGGCGGGGGCACCCATAGAGGAAGATTGAGCGCATCTGCAAGCTTGGCCTGCTCCTCGTTTCGTCCAACTCCGTTCAACCAATGCGCGTCGCTACCGAGTGTGAAGCGGCATCCCTGGTCCTTGGCGGTTTCGAAGAACTCAAGGTTGTCCGGTGGGTACCTAGAATTCAGTTCTACTGCAATATCATTCTCTGCCAATGCAGCCGCAACGATTTCGCCATCAGCCTGTCTGTATGTGGATAAATAACCATCAAAGTGGCCTAGGATATGCATCACCCCTCGTTTGGATGCCCCAATCACAGCAGACGCCCACCTAGATGAGTCACTGCCCCAGTGTACGGAACCTATGACAAGGTCAAACTGTTCATGGCCTCCCGCGACCTTAGAGAAAGTCCCGTCTGGCATGATATCTATCTCTGCACCATCGAGAACTCTAATCTTCGGGAAGTCCGCTCTAGCTGACTCGATTGCGCCTCTGCGTTCACGGATGAGTCCAATTCCTCCCTGATTGGACCCGATACTCGGCCAAAAGTGGTCACAAATCGCGATGATCTCAAGCCTCAACTGCATTGCGCGTTCAACAAGTGCTCCGATTGTTTCTGCGCCGTCTGAGAAGCGGGAGTGAATGTGCAGATCTGATTTCCGAGGATTCATTGGACTCACAGAGCCCAACTATTTCAGGAGCTTCTTTCCGAGATTGCGCCCAAAATCCCGGGCTGTTAGCGCTTCAGCCTCATGAAGAGGCCCCTTCATTTCCATAACCTCAGCGGATAGTCCCTCTGAAACCAATGTTAAACCAGGCACCTTGTTTCTCACCACAGCTTTCATGCTCTCGATTGCCCTCCCATTATGGGCTCCCATGTATGTTTCAAAGAGGGCTCCGGTCTTTCTTTTTACGCCCGCCTTGCCAACCTTCTTTATGAACCCACGAATCCCTCGAGTTGCCCTGTTCATATGGACGGGACAGCCAAACAGAATCACGTCGTATTTCGACACTTCAGCTGGGTCAAGGTCCTTTGGTTTGCTGAGCGTGCAACTAATCTTTCCGGCTTCCTCCATCCCAGCGGCAATTTCCTGAGCTACCTGCTCCGTATTGCCGTATTTGCTTTCGTAGATGATAATGGCTGTCTTCAAAATCACACCTGCTGCATTTATGCTCTCTGCGGAATTAAACCTACCTAAATGCACAATGCGATTTCCTTCATTCGCATGTCTTATTACAAAATGCTTGCTGCTTACTGAGGAGGAATTGGCATGTCACGGCCCATTGATGCAACGATTATCGAGGTCGAGCTACCAGACGAAGTGTGGAACAGGGACGGCCTTATCGTTGTGGAGCTCGTTACTGGCGAGCGCCTAAGAATGAAATACGGCCCTGATGCAAAAGGAACCTTGCCCAAAATAGGACAAAAAATAACGCTAAGCTACAGGGACTTGATGGCACTCCAAAGGGCACAACCATTGCCACCTGCACCTCATTTCGATTCCCGGCCGCAATTTCCCGCCAAGACGTGGGACAATGAGGACCCTTTCGGAAGCTTCGAATCCACCTACAACAAACCTGGGGGTGTTGTTCTGATTGTTGTCTTCAACCTAGTAATTTCCATGTTCGGACTTCTTTTTGGATTCCTAATATTGTCTATTTCTTCTGCGGCGATCCTCTTAGGGGCCATTTTCTTAGTCATTGGTGTCTTTCTGCTGGTCGTATCATACGGCCTTTACAGGCTAGAATCGTGGGCTCGTACGGCATACATGGTTTTCAGCGTGCTCATCTGTTTCACAATCATTGGAGCTGTCATAGGTGTCCCCATCCTCATCTACCTATACAGTGATGTGAAGAACAGCTTCGATTGACGCGCGTCAGAAAATGAGTTCCCTGTACGCAAGAAAGCCCCTCTTCGGCACCTGATGTTTGACAAATGCGGTTCGATTGGAATTTACCGAACGTTTGGCGTTCACCAAACTATTTATAAACAAATGCGCTTATGTTTGGTATAAGTCAAACGTTCCGATTTCACGGAACAATCACATGGTGAAACGACAATGTCAAACTCAAAGACTGATTTCAACACGATAATAGACGACATGATGACAAGCCTTAGACTTGCAGGGGACAATTTTCTCACTTTCTTCCTTGCGGGTCTTGGAATGGCCGCTTTAGCAATTCTGATGATAGTAGCAATCACGATACCACTCGGTCTCGCAGCTGCTGTTGTCTTTTCTATGGGTCCCACATTCTGGGCTGACATGGGCCCTGGCATGATGACCTTTGCAACAGCTAACCCTTACCTCGTTGTAGGTCTAGTTGCTTTGATTGCATTGCCTTTTGTGGGTGTTCTCACGACTGTTGTGGGTGCTATCTATGGCATCAGCAAGGAAGTCGTGGAAGACGGCGAGACTAAGGCTGAGAATGCTTTCTCCTGGTTCAAGCGCAGATTTCTGGCATTTGCAGGTGCAGGGATCATTCAATCCCTGATTGTAGTAGGACCTATCTTCCTCCTTAGTGCCATGATTTCTCCAACGTTAGGTGGCAGCGTCACCGGCGTTTACTCCGTTCTCCTTGGCGTGTTCGCATTTGTGTGGGTCTTCATTACTGAAGGACTCCTCTCCATGATGCTCCCTGCAGTTGTCGACGGGAAGAACCCGATTGAAGCACTCCGCGTTTCGGTTAAACTAGGCATTGATCGATTCGACAGGGTCTTTGGAATCTGGACTGCATACATCGTACTATTTGCGGCGATGGCAGCTCCAGCTTTCTTGGTCGCTTATGGAGTTGGCTTCACCCCTGGGATGCACATGGCAATTCCTATGATTGCCGTGGTAGCCGGGGGCTGGACCGCGCTAGCTGGTCTGTTACTGGTTGCAATCGTGCTTCCAAGCATGATTCTAGCCCGCGCACGCGTATATGCAATCCTGACCGGCAAGCGTCTAGCCGCGCCCAAGGCACTTGAGGTGCCAATTGTATAGAACAATCGAGTGGACTTAAAGGGTGCCTACATTCTTGCAGTGCAGGCACTCACCACTCACCTTGTCGAGGTGTCTGAACGATGATGAAGGGTTCGAGCTTTACAATCCTGATGGACGATTTGAAGGCGAGCTTCAAGCTTGCGGTTAAGAACATCCTGTCTTTTCTTTTCGGGATGATTGGTGTGATCATTGTCACGGTTCTCTTGATAGCAGTCATGGCAATAGCAGTCGTACCGTTCGTAGTCCTCTTTCTAGGCATTGAGGGAATGACCAACGCCATTACTCAACTCGCACCGCTCATGGAAACTGAAAGCGGAGCTGCTATGGTTATTTTCGGATTTGGCATGATTGTAATCTTGCCATTCCTGATTCCGTTCTTCGTTTCCGTAGGTGCGCTCTTTGGGATGGGCAGAGAGATTGCTGAGAGTGAGGATACAAATGCTGAAGGTGTCTTCTCTTGGTACTCTCGCAAGTTCTTCTCCTTTGTTGGAGGTGGACTAATCATCTTCCTGATCTCAATGATGCCGTTAGCTCTTCTGATGCTTGCTCTAATTCCAGTGCATGGAGGATCTCCTGGCGGACCATTTGCGTGGGTTCTCCCAGTTGGGGCATTCATCTGGTTGACTGTGAGCTTGAGCATGTTGTCAATGACGTACCCAGCCATAGTGGACGGGTATTCACCTATTGAGGCAACGAAGATATCCTTGAGGATGGGCTGGACCTACTTTGACCGCGTTTTCTCGACGTTCCTGTCTTTCATTGTGATAATCGTTCTCCTATTCGCACCCTTCGCCATTGGGGCATTTGTGAGCCTGTCACTGGGCCCAGAATTCCTCGGGCCGCTAGCGCTGTTTGGCGGCTATGTGATGTTAGCCTTTCTCTTCTTAGCTCTGGTTGTGCTCCCTGCTTTCATCATATCGCTCAATCGAGTATACATAATCCTAAGCGGAGAAGACATCACACCACCTCCAGAAGATGAACATCCTGATGTTAGCCTCGTGGGAGGGATATGAACGATGGCAATCATAGAGAAAGACATTGAGCCCATGAAGGATTTGGAGATTATTTCTGATCCAAAGACCATCAAAATCCTCTTTGAACCAACAAGAGCTGCGATTGTCTTCAAGTACTTGGTACAGGATTCAATGACAGTGAAACAGCTTTCGGACCGGTTGAATAAGAACCCCGGAACTATCCTTCATCACATTGAGAAACTAAAGAAAGCGGGGCTCATTGTCGAGGAACGCACTGAGCAAACTAGGACTGGAATCGTTCAGCGTTACTATAGGGCAACAGCCAGAGAGTTTCGACTCGGAATCAGTGGCATGATGGCGGCAGATGGGGGGGTCGCCAAATTCGCAAAGAATCGCCTAGAATCAATGGTCGCTAGTCTTTCGGTCTATGGCATAGAGATTTCGGAATCAGAGACCCCTGAAGCAATGGAACTGCTCAGGGCCGTCATAGAACGAGAGAACTACGTGAACTCGAACTTGTCTATCACCGACAAGAAGAGCTACAAAAAACTCTCCTCTCCGGTACGCAATGATGCGTCGCGAATAACGCGACGATTTGCACTCGAAGAGGATGAGGACTATCGGCGACTGAGAAACAAGTGGCATAGCTTTCTCCGGTTGCATCAAAAAGGTGGAACAAAGAATGAATGAACAAAATTCTGGATATCAACGGAATACGACAATGGTCGTGTGTGTAGTGCTTGTAATCGCAATTGGGGGCATACTTGTAGGTCTACTGGCCTTCTATAATCCGCTCCCCCGTGGCGGTGGATGGAACTGGAGTGATGCAACTACTGATTTCAGCTTCGATGACACTCTCGGTTCAACAACAGGCACAGTAGAACTTGATTTGGATATTTCAGTTGGAGGCGTTAAGATAACTTTCGAGAACGACTCGAACTTGCTCTATAGGATCGACATGGAGGTGCCCAACAACACGGTTGCTGAGTATGGTGACCCCGTAGTTACTTTCAGCTCCAATACGATTACTCTAGACTATCCTATGGCGGGAGTCAACGTGACTCTGGGCAGTGGTGTCAACTACACCCTCGATATAGACATAACGACTGGTGCCATTGACTTGGAGCTGATAGCGGGTGCTCACATTGGGGATGTTGCGCTCAACACATCGGTTGGGGCCATCTCGGTGGTCATGACGGACGATGTTGTAGTTAATGGGGATGTGGAGTTCAGCTTCCTTACCGGCGTTGGAGCCATCAATGTGGTGGCAGACTTTCCAACAGATGTAGGGGGAAGCTTCGATGCGACCGCATCCGTTGGCAGTATCGAGGTGGTTGCTCCCGGATGGACGGAATCACCGCCGAATCACTACGAAACAGATGACTACGACACTGCATCAAATACGGTCACTATCACTGCAATCACGAACACAGGTTCCATTAACGCAATCTTGACCTGATTGCGTGCATTATTTGGGAGGGGTATCGCCCCTCCTTCTCTTTTTCTTGCTCTCGATTCTACGCAATTCGCAAATCTTTTATCGAAACGTGCCCGTCGTCGGCCAGCTTACTTCTTAGGAGTCTGACTACAATGACGAGCAAGCACACCAAAGGCAAGGTTCGCGATTTCGAGTTGACATTAGAGGACGCCGGCCGTCTTGTTGATTGCTTGAACTCGTTCGACGACTCAGACTCGTGGCCTGGCGGTTTCACGCACGGCAATCCGTTCACTGCAGAGCGAGTGTTGAAAGATTGGAAAAAGCAGAACAACTTGCGGGTCATAGTGGCTTACAAAGACGACATGATAGTGGGCCATTGCAACATAGTTCAGGGGGAACTTGACCCGGAAGCTGCATACGTTGGACTCCTTGGAGCAAATCCTGCGTATCAAGGTCAGGGTTATGGCAAGGCCATGCTTATAGAGGCAGCCGAAACTGCTGCCAAAACCGGAAAGAGAAGAATAGATCTTCATACATGGGCAGGCAATCTCAAAGCCATGCCGCTTTACAAAAGAGTTGGCTATAACTGGGTGCCTGGTACTAGAGTCTTGATGGAGTCTCATATCCCTGGCATCTTATCATGCGAAATGTTCGCGGAGTTTTTCAGCAGATACTACTGGTATGACGCCTACAAACGGGAAATACATCAAGAAGTTGACGATGTCGTGGTAGGTGTTCTTGGCGTTTTCAAGTACTCCTTCGAAGGGGAGAACGACGATTCTCTTGAGGTCACTATTGATAGAGAGGCAAAGGGCATCTGCGGCTTCAAGCTTGCTCTTGATGGACGCGAGCTTAGGGTCGACATCCGTCCAAGATCGCACCACGGATATATCGGCATAGGTGAAACTCCGGTAGAGCTAGTGATTTCAAACAGGAGCGATGAGAATCTCCCGTATACTGTGCAAGTTGTACCCACAGAGGGGTTTTCTGTAGATATACATGACAAGACATCAGGCAACGTGACCGTGGGTGATGAAGCGACTCTCAAAGCAATCTATTCGATTGGTACTGAGGCAGAACCGCTCGATAGGGATACCAACCCTGATGAGAAAGCCAAGACGCAGGCTGAGTGGATTCTCGGAATCGGCGAGAAATCTGTTCACATGTTCAATGGCTTGATTTCCAAAGAAGCAGTTACAGTCAGTTCTGGTCCATATCACCCCTCAATCTCGCCGGGTGAGAGCGCGAAATTTGTGATATCTCTTCACAACAACTCGGAACAAGCGGTAAAAGGTGTTGCAGCCTTCACTTCTCCTGACGAGCATAAGCTAAGTATGAGCGAGCACTCCTTCTCTTTGAGTCCGAATGAAACAATTGAGGTGCATCTAGAGTTCTCTACTACATCTGAGGATGCGAATACCATTGTGCCAGTCGAGATTTCAGTTTCCGTTGAAGAAGAGGGCCACCTCGCCTTACTCGCAAAGAAACTGCTTGATATTCCAGTGATAGGTCCAGCTGGTGCTCTAGCATACCGTAGCTTGAACGAGGAACTTGTACTTGAAACTGAAATGCTCCGTGTCACAATGGCTCGCAATCCTCCGATGATGATTAAACGGATAGAAAACAAAATAACCTGCAAGTCTGAGCGGGTCTGGTGGTTCTTGCCTATGCCTGGGTATCCATTCCCAGGTGAGGGCGGGGAGTGGACCAACAAGAAGTTCGACGTTCAGGTGCGGAATCTGCAGGATAGAGCAGAGATTCAGCTTGAGGCTGATTCCATTGACCGACCCGGTCTGCGAATGACAGTCATCTATCGTGTGTATCCGGGTAGGGAGTACTTGGAAGCTGTGGTCCGTTTCACCAATGTTGGCACGACTAGGCAGACCAATCTGGGACTCATGCTGGGTTTGTGGATGGATTACCATGGAGCGCAGCTCTTTGTCCCTGTGAATGGTAGCATCCATAGTCTGGACTCAGTTGAATGGACCGGTGACAGACAACTGCCCAAGTCGCCGAAGTATTACCATGAATCATGGGCTGCTAAGCAAGATTACGATGGCATTACTATTCTAGGTGCAATCTGGGATCCAGAGTTTCTTGACGAAGTAACTCCGACCAGACGCTGGTCGATGATACGCACTGAGTATCGGCTGCCAGATTTAGAGGTGGGTCAGTCCATAGAGAAGACACCCCTCAGAATTGTCGTGAGTCAAGGTGGCTGGGAGAACGTGCGTCGACTGTGGGCACAGCTTTACGGGAAGTCCGCCGAGTTGAAAGGTCACGTCGAGCTCAGGTCTGACCTTGAGGTAGAACTTGTTCCCGAGTCGACTAACACGCGCCAGAGGAATGGCGCTCCAATCCTAGTTGACCGGGCCAAAAAAACCAAGATGGAATTTCGCGTAAGAGTGATCCATGAGGACGCAATCAATTCCGACATAATGCTCAGAATGCCTGAAGGACTTCTGGCGAATGGCAAGAGGAATCTCGAGTTCAATGTGAAGGCGCTCTCCATTAATTCTCCATTCACAGTCCCTGTCGCAATCACGGTTGATGACGACAAGGAATGGCTCCGAAGAAACGGGGAAGTCGAACTGAAATTCCAAAGCAGGGTTGCACGGATTCCATTCACTGCTCTTGTTTATGACTCGAAAGCCCCAATCAAGCGTGACACCACCACTGAGCAAAACCTTGTGCTTCACAGTCTCACGTTGGGAGAGTATGAAATGGCTGTTTCTCCTGACTACTGTGCGAATCTCGTCCGGTTAGGCAAGACGGGGAAACCAAGTGTTTTCTATGACACTTTCCCCGAGGCAAAGCCGTTCATGTGGTCGGATCAGCACTACAGCGGAGTAAGCCCTATGATTGCAGGTTGGACCATCTGGGATTGGGAGTCTGCTCTACCAAAGGAGAAATGGTTGCTCTCTGAGGTTACTCAGGGTCCCTGGATTGGGTACGAGTTGAGGACAGTTGCTAAACACGCCCCGAAGGTAAAAGGCATTGAGTTCACTGTGCGCCATATGATGCTTCCCGGAGCGCCTATTGTTCATTCTGAGATAAGCGCTACGAATAGGAGTGGTCAGTGGAGGAAGGTATGGCTTGGATTTAGGGGCATATCGCGTATCGGTGGCAAGACCCAGAGCAATATCCATGCGGTGACTCAGGGGGGACGGGTTTCTTATTGTCCCACTGCTGATGCGGCGCGAATAGATGCAACTCCGGAGGAAGGCTGGATTGCCTTTGAAGAACCTGAGAGCGGAGAAGTACTTGGAACGATATCGGGCGCGAAGAAAGAGCCAACCCTTAGGGGAATGAACATGGGTGAGAAAGCACAGGAAACCATGGTGCAAGGTTGGAAGAAGCTTAAAACCGGAGAGTCCGGAACGGTTTCGTGCTACTACGTCCTAGCGTCAACGGTCGAAGACGTGGTCCTGCTCAAGAATTTGCCGGCTCGAATTGAATAGGACTTCCTTGCTAGATATGCAGGCGCTTTCCTCTGGCAGTGCACTCGGCCACCTTGGTGTCTTTTCCTTCCTGCCTGAAGAGTCCTGAAGCTACTTCCCAGGTTCTTCTTGCCGCGCTTATCTTGCCCATCTTCTCCAAGATGATGGCTCTATAGTACAGATGATTCCCGTCGGCCGGGTCCACTGAGAATGCAAGATCAAAGTCGTTCAGAGCCTCTTGATATCTTTCCATTGTGAAGTAGACGAGGCCTCGCTGGTGGGCGACCTCTCCATTATTGGGGTCGAGCGCCAGTGCAGTGTTGAAGAACTCCAGCGCTGTGCCCTTGTCGTTCCTTAGCAGATACACTGTGCCACACTTGACCCATGCGGATGTGTACTCGGGGTCTGCATTGATGGCCTTCTGATATGCGTCTGCGGACTCCTTGTACGACTTCAACATCTTGTGGGCATCGCCTTTCTTTATCCAGAGACCAGGGTCATTGAACTTGATTCCAACTGCTTTGTCATAATACAGCAGGGACCTAGCGTATTCGCCTCTCGCATAGAAGACGTCACCCAGGGTTCCCAGCGCGTTCGGATTCTCCCCGTCCATCCAGAGTGCCTTGTCAAGAGCCTCTATAGCTTTGTCATATTGATTTGCTTCAAGGTAGAGGGTTGCCAACCCCATGAAGGCGGGCATGCAGCTCGGATTTGCTTTGAGGGTCTTCTTGAACCAGGTTTCTGCGCCCTGATAATTGCCAGTCTTCCTGAAGAACACCCCCTTTCCCAGCATTGCCCGGTCGAGGTTTGGCTGAATCTTCAGAGCTTTCTCAAGATTCTTCTGACACTCTTCGGTTTCACCAAGTTCTAGATGCGCCATTGCAATGTGAACTAACGCCCTGACATTGTCTGAGTCAATGGACAGCGCGGTTTCAAGGCATGTGATTGCATCCTTAGCTTCTCCAGCCATCAAGTAGGCTAAGCCCATATGTATCCAGGACATGGTCTGATTGCTATTCAGACCTAGGGATATCTCGTAGAGCATTATTGCCCGTGGATAACTGCTCTCTTGGAGATGAACTGTCGCTACTCTGCTCATGATACCAGGTAATTGCTCGTCGCCCTTTAGTGCGTCGAGTGCCTTCTGCAATTCTTTCTCAAGATCGCTGAGGTCCCTGCGGTCCTTTGTCTGAATGGAAACCGGTCGAATTCTCTCGGGTACAACCTCTTCGGGGGCCCCCAGTTTATCTAGCTTGGTTGCGATTCGCGCAAGAAGGTCCTCTGTTTCAACCATCAGATATTGTCCCCAATCCCTTTCTAGATTGCCCTTATCTTATCAATCATTGGAATTTCCCTACAGGGCGAGTATATGCATGTCTCGGATGCTGTCTCGTGCGCTTCCAACCAGCATTATTTTCCCCGTTCTTCATCTTAGCGATCTCTCTTTGGGATTGTATCATGTAGCATAAGCCCGCTTCCCAAGAGAACTATGAATAGATTAACCCAGATCCAATCGGTCATGGAATTAGAGGAGGGAAGTAGAAGACTAGAGAAGAGAAGTAGGAGGACTCCCAGAAACCCCCTTTTCCCTGGTCTCGATTCGTACCCTTCAATACTAATCCAAAACGATCCTGGTACTACTGCGACAATAATAGCGAACGTCAAGATGAAAAACGATGATTCTTTTGTTAATCCAAGAATCAAATACATGAGCATGCCTAATGCAATTAGTAGATATAATAGAAATTCTTCTCAAAATGGAAGATATCTCTTAATTTAACTCATTAACAATCTCCCCGTCTTGCGCCTGAAAGATATATTGCCTATGCTACTATCTTCACTGGTTGCAGATTAACAACTCGGTGTTCGCCTTCCACACTGTCGTATTCCACCATACCAACGAGCTCGCCCTCAGCGCCCGGCTGAAGCTCGAACTCAATCTCCACGACATTCATAGCGCCGGCCTCCACCGTGCCTATTGCCTCGCTTCTTATCGAGTCAGTAAGGTCCGGAACACCCAGTATCACTTGGACGTTCTGCATCGCGTTCTCCGAGCCGTTCCGTATCACCACTCCGAATACAACCTTGCCTTCACGGATCTTGTACTCTACCGCAACCTCCATGCCCGGTTCCAGACCAGGACTCGCAGGCTCTGCAGTCGTAACAAACTCCTCCACGAAGTACTCCTCGCGTACACGCTTCGTAACAATAGCTAGCCCTATCAGCAGACCCACAATCCCGGCCACAGGCACTACCCAGTGAACCGTTGGCATGAAGTCCGCTGCATCCAGAAGACCATCTCCGTCAGAGTCAGTGCTCAGAGGGTTCGAGCCGTACACGAAAATCTCGTCATAATCGCTCAGGGTGTCTCCGTCTGAATCCCATAGAGTTGGGTCTGTTAGGTAGACATTGTACTCCGCGCCATCGCTGAGGCCATCCGAATCTGTGTCGTTCGACAAGGGGTTCGTGTCGGATGTGAATATCTCAATGCTGTCACTCAAGCCATCCCCGTCCGAGTCGGCCGACGTTGGATCAGTGTGATGGGCAATAACCTCTTGATAGTCATTGAGACCGTCAAGATCTGTGTCCGGTTTCCACGGGTCTACACCCAGGTCGACGTGCGTTATGACTTCATCGTAGTCGCTCAGACCATCCCCGTCTGAGTCAGCGTTTGTCGCATTGGTGTGGTATGTTTCAATCTCCATAAAGTCGGATAACAAATCTCCATCAGTGTCATTGCTCAAGGGGTTCGTTCTATGCTCGAAAATTTCTGGGCCATCCAAGAGGAGGTCTTCATCTGAGTCACTATTCAAGGGGTCCGTTCCAAGTGCTACCTCATAACCGTCTTCCAAATCGTCGTTATCTGAGTCTGGGTCAAGTGGCATTGTACCGTAGTCGCGCAGCTCCTCAAGGTTGCCCAGACCATCATTATCAGAGTCCCAATCATCATCAGATATCGTCGGTGAGAACGTGGTGTTCGTTGTCGGGTCTGTTCCGGTCAAGAAGACCTCTTCCCAATCCGTCAGAAGGTCGGAATCTGTGAAGTTGGAGAGCGGATCGCAGCCGTAGTCGAGTATCTCCTCCCCGTCTCCGAGACCGTCTCCGTCGGTGTCATAATCGAGGGGGTCGGTGAAGTAGTCTTCGACCTCTTCCCAGTCTGATAGGTCATCCGAATCTGTGTCTTCCTCTAGGGGATCTGTGCCATAGATGTGCATTTCATCACCATTACTGAGCCCGTCGTCATCTTCGTCGTCATTGAGGTCTGAAGTCCCGTCACCATCTGTATCCTTGATTCGCGGGTCGGTTTCTGTTAGGACGCACTCCTCCCAATTAGTGAGCAGATCTCTGTCCTCATCATCTGCCCCGTCTAGAGTGCCATCGGAATCTGTATCGTTAAGCCGCGGGTTCGTCAGCGTGAGCCGAATCTCTTGGCTGTTTGTTAGATTGTCTTCGTCCATGTCCCAGTCAGCATCCGATAGGCCGAACGGATTGCTGCTGTACAGGGTCGGGTCGGTCAGTGTCATATTGACTTCGTGATAATCGGTTAAACCATCGTTGTCCGAGTCTCTATCCCTCGGGTTGGTGAATACCAGTCTAAGTTCTTGCTGACCACTGGCATTGTAGAACTGCAGGAAGAAACCATTCACCTCTTGACCATCAAGGAGGAGATCCCCGTCGCTATCTTCCTTCAAGGGGTCTGTATTGTGGATGTCCAGTTCATCACCATCTCCGAGCCCGTCTCCATCAGAATCGTACTGGAGCGGGTCGGTTTCGAAGACCATGATCTCGTCGTAATCATTCAATCTATCCATGTCAGTGTCGGTTGAGTTCAGCAGAGTGTGGTACGTGAGAGCCTCCTCTCCATCCTCCAACCCATCGTCGTCTGTGTCTCTATCGTTGGGGTCACTGGAATAGAAGAAGAGCTCATCCCAATCCCCTAGACCATCTGCATCCGAATCCATGTTCCGTGGGTCAGTTTCACTGGTGAATATCTCGTAGAAGTCTGATAGTAGATCTCCGTCTGTGTCCAACAGGGTACAATTGGTTTGATACATGTAGATCTCATCATGATTGTTGAGCCCATCGCCGTCCTCATCGTCAAGGTTGTCATCAATTCCGTCTCCATCCGTGTCTCTTAGGGTGGGGTCGGTGTGGCTGTTCCATATCTCGTCGTTATCTGCCAGATTGTCTCCATCTGTATCATCCAAGAGCGGAGAAGTTCCATAGATGTTCACTTCGTCGCCATCGCTCAATGAATCGAAATCTGAGTCTGGATTTTCAGGGTCAGTTCCCTCTTCCAGTTCCTCCTTATCGTTGAGTCCATCTCCGTCGACATCGGCTTCTGTGGGATCAGTCCCATGAACCTGCCATTCATCCCAATCGCTAAGCCCGTCGCCGTCTGTGTCATTTGAGTTGGGGTTGGTCCCAAGTTCAATCTCCTGCTTGTCGTCAATCATGTCGCTATCGCTGTCTGGATTGTTGGGGTCAGTCAAGTATTCATTCACTTCATCTCCGTCCGAGTCCCAGAGCGTCGCATTGGTGAGCGAAACGTAGACCTCGTAGTAATCATCTAGGCCATCTGAGTCCGAGTCCGTTCCAGTCGGATTAGTATGGTAGATGATGTACTCCTCGTAATCACTAAGCCCATCGTTATCCGTGTCCATATCAGTCGGGCTCGAACCTGCGAAATTAACTTCTATGCCATCCCAGAGGCCATCTCCATCAGTGTCAGGGTTCGTCGCGTTTGAGCCGTAACCATAGATCTCAATCCCGTTCGAGAGCCCATCACCATCTAGGTCATCGTCATAATCCGAGTGCGTCACGTTCGTGGGGTCAGTTCCCAGCAGCTCGACCTCGACATAATCGTCAAGCCCGTCTCCGTCTGTGTCCATTAGAGTGCAGTTCGTTCCTGCCTGAATCTCATCGAAATCATTGAGGCCGTCGCCGTCAGAATCCGCAGCCAATGGGTCTGAATTGTGAATGAGAATCTCGTCCCCGTCGCTGAGTCCATCATCATCACTATCAAAATCTCCAGGGCTTGTGTCATAGAGGTTTATCTCATCCAAGTTGGAAAGTCCATCAGAGTCACTGTCATAAACTCCATCCATTACACCATAGGTCATGTTGTTTAGTGGGTCTGTGCCAGTTATTTTCACTTCTATGTAATCCGATAGAAAATCCAAGTCTGTATCATTATTCAACGGATTCGTGAAGTAATCGTTCACTTCTTCTGCATCGAGCAGACCATCTTCATCGCTGTCTGGATTGAGTGGGTTCGTTCCAATTGCGTACTCTTCACCATCATCGAGGCCGTCTTGGTCACTGTCCGCCTCAAAAGGTGAGGTTTCATCAGGGTCAACGATGCCGTTAGCATTGACATCCTCTCCCAGCTCGTCCAGATGTGGCTCATAGATGCCATTTCCGTTGATGTCGTTCCAGCCATCGTATAATGAATCTCCATCGGAGTCATGGTTGGTGGCGTTAAGACCTACCTGAATCTCCAGACCATCCCGGATACGGTCACCATCAGTATCCCAATTTGTACAGTTTGTGCCATAGGTCCTCAGTTCCTCAAGGTTGGTAAGTCCGTCATTGTCAGCGTCGTCATTGCCATCTAAAATTCCATCGTCATCGGAATCATTGTCGAGCGGGTCTGTGAACACCTCCCGGACCTCCTCAGCGTCTGTCAGTCCGTCAAGGTCAGTGTCAGCAGCGAGCGGATTGGTTCCCACATTGTACTCCTCAAGATTGGTGAGTTCGTCACCATCCGGGTCTTCCTCCCAGTCGAAGATGCCGTCATCGTTTGTATCATTATAGAGCGGGTCTGTCAGGCTCATCTTGACCTCGAACCAGTTGGGCAGCAGGTCTGAGTCGCTGTCGTACATGTCATCACGGGGCTGTGCTACGCCGTGTGTGTATGCATCAGTGGCGTTAGTCTTGGTGATGTACAACTCCACTCCATTCGATAGTTCATCGCCGTCGAAATCCTCATCGTAATCGCTTATTGTATCATCATCACTATCACCATCGTTGGGGTCAGTACCCAGAATGAGATACTCGTCCCCATCCTTGACGCCGTCCCCATCCGAATCGGGGTTTCGCGGGTCAGTCTGGGTCGTGTTTATCTCAACCCAGTTATTGAGGTCATCAAGGTCCGAGTCCTCCAAATCATCGTCGGTGCCATCCAAGTTCGTATCTGCTAGTGTTGGATCGGTTCGAGTGAGATAGATTTCCTCTCCGTTTGATAGGTTGTCGCTATCTAAGTCCCAGTCATAATCGTTGGTTGTCCCATGCCATGTGTTAGGATTAGTCGGATCAAACCCAGAACTGAGGTACTGAACTTCATCATAATCGAGAAGTCCGTCGGCGTCAGTGTCAACAGAAGTGGCGTTCGTGCCATAGGTCAGAATCTCCACCCCATCATCAAGCCCGTCCGAGTCAGTATCAGTCAAAGTTGCATTTGTGAAGTGTATCGTGACTTCATCGAAATCGCTGAGCCCATCTAGGTCAGTATCAACGATGTTAGGGTCAGTTCCCCAGACGTTTACCTCAACACCATCGCTCAAGCCATCTCCATCAGTGTCAGGATTTGTGGCATTGGTATTGTAAACGTTAATCTCCTGTCCGTCGTTCAGCCCGTCTAGGTCTGTATCTGGTGCAGAAGCGTTGGTTCCGTATGTAACGTACTCTGCATAATCGTCCAAGCCGTCCGAGTCCGTATCGCTCTCGGTTGGATCGGAACCGACAATCATCACTTCCTCGTAATCTGTTAATTGATCATTGTCAGTGTCGGGGTCTGTTGGGCTTGTCTTCCAAGTCTTCACTTCCTCCCCATCGAGAAGCAAATCATCATCCGAATCGGGGTCAAGTGGGTCTGAACCGACCTCAATCTCCTTCCAGTTGGCGAGGTCATCGGAATCCTCATCATCGTAGTAATCAGAGATTCCGTCCAAGTCAGAATCAACGTCATTGGGGCCTGTGAGGGTTAGCCGTACCTCCTGAATATTCGTAAGGCCATCACCGTCATTGTCGTCCAGCGCATCGTTGATTCCATCCTCATCTGTATCAACCACATTCGGGTCTGTCGCAGTGATGTTGTTCTCCTCGTAGTCATCTAAGCCGTCTAGATCCGAATCCGCCTGATTTGGATTGGTTCCAAGGTAGATCTCTTGCCAATCGGTTAGCAGGTCATCATCCGAATCGGTATCGAGCGGGTCAGTACCGTAAGTTATTACCTCAGCAAAGTCGGATAGCTTGTCCCCGTCAGAATCTGGCAAGAGCGGGTCAGTACCATACGTCAGGACCTCCTCCCCATCTAGAAGCCCTTCATCATCTGTGTCTGAGTCATTCACATCCGTCCCTATGCTGTTCTCTCGTGCATCTGCAAGGCCATCGCCATCCAAGTCGAGTCCGTAGGTCCTCACAAGCCCGCTGTTGTCGCCGATGGCGTACTCGTGCTTGCTGTTGTTATCGAGGTCTCCAAGGTCCGTAGCGCCCGAATAGCCAAAGAGAGATGTCTGCACGACCTCGTGACCAGTCGAGTTGTATAGCGCGATTCCACCCTTGTAGCTAACAAGCGCTTGGTTATCGACCGTTCCTCCCACGTCGAGGAAGTGAACTTCAGCGACCTGTCCACCCATTGTGTAGTTCCACTGAAGTGCGCCTGAAGAGTTGTAGATGCGCAAATCATTCAGAGAGGTTCCAACCGCGAGCTCATCCTTCGCCCCTGCGACTAATGCATCCACCTCCAACGCCGTTATTGCCCCGTCTACCGAGAAAGAGTATACTAACGTATCATTGCTGAAGTAAACGTACACATCACCCAGGCTGGTCCCGAAGACCACTTCACGCGCAACTGTATCTGCGAGGTCGCCGATGCCAAGTACGCAGACTGCACTCGAGGCCAGTTTCTCGAACGCCACAGTACCGGTGCTGTTCAGGAGGGTAAATCTGCCAATCTCAGAGCCCGCAAGGACCTCATCAGCGGCGCCACCAAGGACATCGCCAGCAGCGACTGCACAAATGGGTCCGTTGCTTGTATAGTTCCAGAGCTGAATCGAGTTGGTTTCATAAGCGTACACACGATTATCGTCGCAGCCGACCACAACTTCGTCCTCACCGTCACCGTCAAGGTCGGCGGACACAATAGCTCTAACATCGTTTCCTAGGATTATGTTAGCGAGGACTGTCTGATTAGCAGCAATGACCTTGAAGCCCTCGGTTGTTCCCACGAGCAATTCCATCGTTGTGCCAGCATCAACAGCGATGGGCGCCAGCACATGCGGGGTTATGCCTAGGTCAGCCTGCCAGAGCAATGTTCCATCATCATCAAAGAGGTACAGTGAGCCGTTTGCCGTCAGTACTGCCACTTCATCGTTGGCGTCCGCGTCAAAGTTATCGATCACAAGATCAATGACCTGTGCTCCTGTCGTATTAGTCCAGGCCTCAGCCACGTCGAATTCTGCGATATCAGAAAGGTGCAGCGGCATCCGTCCGAGTTCAAAGGCAGCCAAATCCATCGAGGTATCCCCTGCAGTGGTCTGCATACCCACTAACGCGCACACGATTACGAATCCTAGAATCAAATGATAGGGTTTCATACCTCAACTTCTCCTGTTTGGTCTTTCTGTCTGAATGGCTTCACCTGGAAGAAATCAAAGAAATCCGCCTCGACCAGACTAACCTCGTCGAAGGGTATCTTCATTTCGTTAAGTGTTTCAATGAGCGGAACAAGCTCTTGACTTGGATTATCTACGAAGAGCTTCACCGATTGCCGGCCAACTCTTGCCATGTACTTTACGCCGGGAATCTCCCTGAGAAGATCGAGCATAGCCGGCGACCTGCTGCCAAGAACGACCAGAAGACTCTCACCATGTCCTGGCAGAGTTGAGATGAGTTCATCTGGCGTTCCAAACTGACTCACGAGGCCCTCCTCAAGAAGACACACTCGTGTACAGTAGTCGACAATCTCCAGGTCGTGGCTGATAATCACCATTGTTGTACCGAGCTCATAGTTCAGTCTCTTCAGGTAGTTCATGGTTTCGTGACGCAGATGCGCATCAAGTCCAGTAGTTGGTTCATCAAGTAAAAGCACTGGTGGGTCATGAATCATTCCTAGGCAGATGGATACTCTCTTGCGTTCACCACCCGAGAGCTTCTTCACGTGTTTTGTCATCAATTCCTCATCGAAGCCCAGGATTTCGAGAACATTCCGCGATCGTTTCTCAATCTCCTTGGGTCTAAGTCCGTAGCACCGGCCGAAGAATTGGGCATTCTGAAGAGGCGTGAAATCCCAGTATAGACTGAGATGCTCCAACTGAGGAACATAGCCCACAAGCAGGCTGATTAGCTTCCGTTTCTTCGTGACATCGTGGCCTCCCACGTATGCCTCACCACTTGTTGGTCCAATCTGTCCTGTAAGCACTCTGAGGACTGTTGTTTTTCCCGCACCAGAGGCACCGATGATTCCCAACATCTCTTTCTTGTCTGCAAAGAATGACACTCCACTCAGAGCGTAGAACTTGCCGAAGGCGACCTTGAGGTCTATGATGTCAATTTCTCTTTCAGAATGATCGCTCAATTCACACACCTCCCACCTTGTCGCTCACGTCCCGGAACATCTTCCTCGCCCGCTCAAGATGCTCCATCAGAACTCTGAGTGCTTCCACCTTCTGGATTCGGTCCAAATCTTCTCTTCTGATAAGCTCCTCAATCTGTACGAATGCTGCAAGCATTGTATTGAGCGTGTTATCAATCTGGCTCGTGAGAACCGGGTCAACCTCGATTATCCTCATTTGCTTCTTCTTTCTGCGTCTGCTTACATATGTCTGAAGCATTACGGCACCAAAGATTCCCATTGATGAGAGAAAGGCGATCTGCACCATGGTAAGATATTCCCAACGTTCAATCGTTGGCGTTGGTATATCGGGTTCTATGAAGTGGAAACTAACGCTAGCAAATGTTGGGGCATAGTCCTCGTCTAAAATCATGAAGATGCCGTTGATGCGTCCTGATGACCTCCAGTAAATGGGTAGAAACTGTGATGAGTACAGGCCATTCTCGACAGAGCCCGCGATGAAGAATGCAAGGCTACCATTTGGCAGTTCGAAGACGATCACGACGAACAGGTCATCTACAGTTTCTCCGTTGTAGTCGCTCACGTCAAGATTGAGATAGACACTTCTGCCCACAGGATACTCAGTCGTATCCTCAGCAAGGCTAGCCACGCAAGTCAGTGTATTCCTTAGGAGATACTCATTTAGATTGTCAAGCAGAATGCTATTGTTACACTTCACGAGATTCTTGTTCATGAATATCCTAGAGGATCCAAAAAGCGCTATCTCTGGACGCGAGTCATCAAGCAGTATTACTGAATTTCCTCCGATTGTGGCGCATGCTTTTGACTGGTTGTTCAGAATGAATGTGCCTTCTCCAAGCCATATCGAGTCCAGGTTCGCACCAAGGATCGAACTTGCAATAATCTCGGTTGTGTTTTCCTCGGAATGCTTGCCTGCCATCTCATAACCATACTCTAGCAGAAGTGGATTCAGTCCCGTGAGGTTTGCACGGTCATCATAATCTCCGAAGATGATGAGATTGCCGCCGCTTGCGGTGAACTCTCTCAGCATCTCTATCTCTGTGGAGTTGAACTCTTTTGTGGGGCCGATGACGAATATGGCTGAGAATTGTACCAAGAGATCTGCGTTCAGGTCCATGCCGGGCATCTCTACCAAATCGAGTCCGACCTCCCGCATTCTCTTTTTCATCTCTGAGAGGCCTGAGAGAGTGGTCATGCGCATCTCAGCGAAAAGGTCGTCAATGGACTCCAAATCTCCAATGCCCATGTTATCTGGGGGGTCCTCTTGTAGTGTTCGAGCCTGTATATCCTCCGCAAGTGGGAAACTTGTGTTTACTCCCAGATCACCACCTAAATCCCCTCCCAAGCCGCCCATGTCTCCTCCAAAGCTCAGTCCACCTCCGTGCGACGTGTCTAGAAGCATCATGGCTCGGGGATATTCCAGGTGTGTGTCGAGGGTTATGTTGGTGGTCCATCCGTGCTCTGTTTCAATCACATAATCGCACCAATGGTACCCATCCATCGTTATTGGTGGCACAAGTGTGAACAGTGAGAAGTTGTAGTATCCCATCACATTCTCGCTTGCGGGAAGACTGGCATTGCCCCACTCGCTGGCATTCCCGTGGTTTGTCACGGTGAGACTACCTAGTCCAACAGTGGTTGAGAGAGAGATCGTGAAGAGGCCATAGTCTGCAGGGAAGACGAGATTGAATGGAGCATAGGATATGCTCTTCGGGAACACGGATGTAGATGCGATTGGCGATATCACGAACACATCACGGATGAGGAAGTCGTTGAGGATACCCACAGACAGGGTCAATTGGGATGTTGGTTGAGCGAGGAGTGCCACTGCACTCTCGATGCCGCCTGCGACAACCCATGCCTCTGAGTTGATGCCTTCCTCCTCCGGACTCCATTCTGCGGTGACCACTCTTGCGTGGAATGGCTCGACCGCATCAAAGTTATGGAATCTAGTGAACAAAGCCCCCTCGTCCTCTTGTGCTTGACCAATGATCAGGGCTCCCACCATATCAGAAGGCTCAACCCCGATGTTCATAATGACCGCACGAGATTGGTAGTACTCTCCTACTTGGGTAATCCGGGGCATGTCCGCTTCGACAACAATCAAGTCGCCCTGGCTCACCACTTGTCCTGCGGGTGCTCTAGTCCACATTTCTTCAATGGAAGCATCAAGCACGGTACGGTTCTCACCGAAGCCCATTGCAATTGTGACATTTACAAGCTCGTTGGGGGCTACAGCTCCAAAATGCCATTTCATGCCCAGCCCGACAGGGCCATCAAAGGTCGTGGAACCGGTCAGGTTGTCATCGGAAACGTGTGACGTAATGTCGGACGAGTTTCCGACTTCAAAAGCGTCCAGAGGTCGGCTAGAGTTAATCCCGAAGTAGAAGCCGCGATAGTCCTCTGAGATGCCGTAAGCGAATAGTTGTTGGTTTCCCAGTGCGAATTTTCCGTGGTCATCGAGATCGTCAAGGAAGATGTCCAATGAGTACGCCAAGAATAGACTAACATTAGCAAGCGGCTGATCACCTAGGTTGAGAATGAATGGAGTCACTCGGTAAGCGGTCAGCGGCAGTGGTGATGCCGTAGTCAAGTTGTAGGATTCAACAAGTAAAGTCACGTAGACCTCGTCGTCATAGGACATGATTCCAATCCATCTATTGTATCCTTCATCTCCCTCGGCCATGGCAACTTGATGCATCTCTCTCTTGACATCGAACATCATAAGGTTCGTCGGGTCCATGTTGTTCCATCGTAGCGAAAACATGCCCATCAGCAAGTGGATGTTCATGCCCTCGGTCCCGCGTTGGTCCATTGCAACAACAGTCGTTCCATAGCTGCTCATCATGAGGCTTGTTGATGCGTTATTTCCAGCTGAACTCAGGATGCCAAGTGCGATGAGAGGGAGGCCAGTGGTCCGTAGGTGGGGGTCGATTGGTTCTTGCCTCAAGCTGAGGTAGCTGAATGCAGCTTCCAGATTGAGGAGTCCTGCACCTGCGTCATTGGCTCCGAAGTTCACTGGCGTGGCCGTGTCTCTAAGTACATTGGCTAAGGCAATTGGCGTAGCCCTGTCGAACGCCTGCATTAGGATAGCAGCCGCCCCTGCAGCGATTGCAGCTGATGCTGCTGTGGAGTCTGCAATGATATAGTTGTCATCAAGGTCTTTACCCAGAGCACCTCCCATGAGACCTCCGAGCCCCCCGAGATCTCCCATATCGCCTAGGCTGAAGGATCCCAGTCCGGCCATGCCAGATAGGCCCGCTCCGTGTTTAGCTCCGATAATGTCCATCCCGGGAGCGACAATGTCCGGTTTGGTGAGCATTTCCAGTGATGGACCCCTGCCTGAAAAGGCTGGCACTTCTTGCTTCTGTAAATCAAATGCTCCAACAGTGAAAGAAGCAGCTGAGCCGCCGGGGGACATAATGGTCAGATAGTCCGGTCCGTCATCCCCGGCCGCGGCTATAACAAACACACCCTTCTCCGCTGCGGCCTTCACAGCCATTGCGACTGCATCTCCAGGTGCGCCGAAGGTGTTGAAGGGAAGCAGTATAATGTCCGCTCCATGACTACAGGCCCACTCGATTCCTGCAACAATCCAGCTGGGGACCGCCAAGAGACCTCCGAATGTCACTTTTGCTGATAGGAGGGTGGCTCCAGGGGCAATGCCCGCGTAGAGGCCGTCCGAGCTGTTACCAGTGCCTGCGGCTATCGATGCAGCATACGTGCCATGTCCAATGATGTCAAACGGAAGCGCGTCAATTTCTGTAAATGAAGCGAAGGCAGTGACCTTCGAGTCAGTCGTCGAGCTATTGTCATCGAAATCATCAAGGTCTGGGTGCATGAAGTCAATTCCAGTGTCAAGTACGGCAATCACGATTCCTGACCCATTGTAGCCTTGTTCCCAGAGGTTTCTAGCCCCAATTGCATCAACAGGTGAAATATAATCATCAATAGCCAGATAGCTGGCAGAGGTCTGATGGTCAGGTATATCGATTGGCCTGGGTTCATTGGACCAGATATTCTTGATGAAACTGCTCCGTGCCAGTTCGATGATTGCACTTCCCACAAGCTTCACGCGGAGCATGTTCATTGCATCGAACTGTTCGACAATCTCAGCGCGTTTGTCGAGAATGGAGATGGCGCTACGTGCCTTGTACTCCGCAGCTTCATCGAATCTTACCAACAGATCAATCTGTTCGTCGGTGTCCAATCTATCCACCAGTGACTGGTCAATCTTGGTGAAGGGTGAGATTTCCTCGGTTTCAGCCAATGGAATTGACAGAGCTGCCGCGGGCGAGCTAAGCAAGATCATCAGAAGTACCATGACGGCCAAAGGCCTCACAGTATCCACGCTGCTCGTCCTCCTCAACACTACCATATCCCCCTCACTTTTCGATTTTCCCCGTAATCAGCCCTCTTGTGATAGCGATGTAGTAGTCGACCATGTCGCTGACAGCCTTGGTCTTGACAATCTTTATCGCGATTTTCTTGTCCTTCAATGCCGTTGCGCACCTTTCCGCTATGATCTGCAAAGGCTCATCTGTGAAGACCTTTAGCAGTTCTCCGCGCTGAAGCACGAATCTGACTCCTGTGATACCTTCAAGCACTTTCCGCGCACGCGGGTCGACTTCCTCAAGCACGATTCCAACGCTGAACCCTCTCGATGGCATTGTTTCCTTGAGGCTTGCTGGAGTGCCAAATGCAACCAGACTCTTCCCGCGCATGAATACTGCAACCTTATCACAGAACTCTGCCTCAGATGGATAGTGTGTGACGACCACAATGGAAGTTCCGTACTCTTGGTTGATGTAGGTCAGGTAGTTCCAGAGCTCGCTACGGTTATCTGGATCCAGCCCACTGGTTGGCTCATCCATAAGGAGCACTTTGGGCCTGTGGGCAAGAGCTATTGCAATGGATGCTCTCCTCTGCTGCCCCCCACTGAGCTCTCGAGTCGCATTGTTGCCCTTTTCGAGAATGTCGAAGTCCCTTAGGAGTGCCTTTCCCCTCTGTATAAGCTGCCACTCAGGAATGTCATACTGCTTACCGAATGCAATAATGTTCTCAAGCGGAGTAAAGGTCTCATACATGTAGTTAAGGTCTTGCGGACAGTATCCGAAGAAGTAACGGACCTTGCGCGTCTGTTTCGAGTCTATTCCTGCTATTCTGGCCACTCCTGTACTTGGGATGTCACCGATTAGCGCCTTGATAGTCGTCGTTTTTCCGGCACCCGATTCGCCTATAATAGCTAGCATTTCGCCCTCTTGAATAGAGAAGGAAACGTTCTCAATCAGTTTCTTACCGCCTCGGACTGTGACTGTTAGATTGCGAGTGGATAACACATCTCTGTAGGCAGGAGCGTCCTTCCAAGCAAATGGCTGGACGTAGACCTTGTCTGCGAGTATCGTTAGATTTGGATTCGAACTCGGACCAATGAGAAGCTGAGGCTGCGCGATAGTGAATATCTTTGGATCTCCCACAGAGTCTTCCGGCTCGACACGTACTTCAAGGAAACCCTCAAGCAGGATGGGTGCTGGCTTCAAAGAGGCACCAACAAGATTTCCCTTAATCAGTATCGGCAGTTTGTCGGAGGCTCGTTTCCCCCATACGGTGCAAGAAACCTGGCGGCTCTGTTTCATCTTCTCTAGGGCCTTCACTGCCTGCTGAAGGTCGCGTCCATCGTAGTAAAGGTCATCATCCAAGTTTCTCTTCAGGTAGTTCTGCAAGGTGACTTGGGCGGCGGCAACATCTTCATGTGTAGCGCCCTCGCCTCCCACGGTCAGAACCGTGTCCAGATTTCCAACCTTCTTCCGGCGCAGGTCTTCTTCAATAAGCACTGCAATGCGTCGCGTTAATACTCCTTTCCGAAATTTCAGTACCCTGCCCTTGAAACGCACCTCTTTTCCCGTTGCGTTAAGTACTCCTTGCACGTCACAGTGCAACTCCCTATCATGTCTGTCGATGCACCAGTCAATTGCCTCTCCCATTCTAGATCCTGAGAAATAGGCTTCCTCCACAAACGAGGGCATTTCTCTGGGTGGAGCGGGCGCACTACCTGGTTTGGGTTCCATGGCTTGTTTCTCCTCCATTAGGCAAGGGTTGGCTTCTTCGAGAAGACGAACGTGGCAGCTAGAATCGCAAGTACCGAAAAGCCAACGAGCTTGGCAATTGGAATCAACACATCGAAGAGATTCAGTCCTTTGAAGGCCGTATCAATGAGCACTTTCATGCCTTGGTTCATAGGTAGAAAGTCGTCTAGCATACCCACGTCGATGAAGAATCCTGACAGTATTAGCGTGCCAAACATCAAGAACAGGAACATCTGGTTTGCCTGAAGACGAGACGATGAGAGGGATGAGATTAGGATTCCAGTGGATGATCCCGTTAGCGATGTTAGGCTCATAATGAGCACTAGGATTGCGAACTCTGTATTCAGCGTCAAGTTGAATGCAATAACCCAGAGCGAGACGAGGAGAAGTGATTGAAAGAAGCCGATTATGACGTAAGAAATCACTTTCGAAATAACAACCTCAAGCCTGCTGGTTGGTGTAAGCAGCATTCTTCGCAGAGGTATATCACCAACAATAGACTGAGCGGAAGTCATCGCAATGCCAAGGTAACTTGAGAAGATCACTATGAATCCCCCGAAGACGATTTCCACGTACCCTCCCGATGGCATGAATTCAATCATCATGGCCGGGAACACTTCTGATTCAATCCAGAGATGCGTTGCCCGGAACATAATGGATGCCCCCTGAACTACTCCCATTACTGTCGACTGTTCAATAAAGTTGGTCGCGTCCACATGGACAATGACATAGGTTGGCTCATTCAGAGTCAGGTTTCTCTCGAATCCATCCGGAATAACAACGTAACCCATGATCTCCTTGTTGTACATGTCTTGGTACGCGTCTGCTTCGTCTGTGTAGAAAATCAGCTGTTCGGCGAGCTCTTCTAGATAGCTTGTGAAGTTCTCCGACAGGTCTTCTCCCTCATAGGTTTCAATCGTGTCGTGGTCGATTAGGCCAATGATCGGTCCTCCCGTGAATTGTTCTGTGTCTTCCATATCTCCCATATCACCCCCTCCCATTCCCGATAGGTCGTTTTCCTGGGTGACGTAATACAGCATTCCAATTGAAACTGCAGGAAGTAGGAATATCAAGAAGAGGGCAACTCTGTCCTTCACTATGAGCCGCAGCTCCTTAGCTATCATGTTTCGAATCCGTCGCGAAGGTTTAGTGAAGACCTCGGCCATGTTATGCTTCCTCATTTTGCGCGTTTTGAAAGACTGACCAAACTAGCACGGTACTTGTGGTGCTGCTCAACATCAACGATTTGTTATAGGCTTTTAGCGTTTGCTACATTTATTGTCTTCTTTGGCTCTACTTCCCGAACAAGTCCGTTCAGGCGATAGTCAAGAATGCGGCAGCATAAGCACGCACATGATACATAAATAACCTGACCCGTTTTATCTCCTGCAAGCTGTTGCCGGCTGCTATTCCCTTGGAAACCCTGCTGTGAGGCCAACCATCTTGGAAACTGTTGTAAGCGAGAACCTGAAACGATTTAGAAGGGTCGCGAAGTACAACAGAGTAGCCCTCCCTGAAGCAGGCATATTGACTGCCAGAGAAGAGATTGCATTTCTCCAAGATGCTCTGAATGGTCGGGTCTATGCCAGAGCCGAGAAATGGATGCTTCCAAACTGGGCGATTTTCGCTCTCAGAAAAGCAGATCCAGACAAGGTTGAGGAGTCAGGTCTGCCCAACGATGGCTATCGTAACTGGGGTTTGATTGGTTCGCCCGGGGCCAAGAGCTTTGGCGTGACTGATACCTATGGACTAGTCACAGCGATTCCAGAATGTGGATCAATTGATTTCTGGCCGCAAGGAGCAGAAGGAGTAACATTCCCTGCGTTGGCCGAGCATGATGGCCCAAGACTCAATTTGCTATCCTCACAGGACCAGCTATACGAATGGGAGATGACGACAGGGTCAGTGACCTTCTCTCGAATGGTCTATCATGTTAGTGAAGGCGGCAATGAGGCGATATGCAACGAAATTCTACTAACTAATCGCGCACTAGAAGAGGTCAGGTTCACGTTTTACGTTGCTCTTCGCCCTATGTCTGCTCGCGGCGTGGAACCAATCGAGAAGATTGAGTATGACAAGGCTAAGAGCACATTATACTCGAATGGGCTTGTAGCCCTTACGGTAAACCAGTCGCCTTCAGCGGTGGTGATGTCCACTGCAGACAATCCCAGCTTGATTCAAACTACAATGGCTACCACAGACCGGTGTGACCGGGACTACAGCGCTACCAAGGGGCTGGCTTCAGCTGTCTTGCGCTATGATGTCAAGTTGCGACCTGCTGGAAGTGAGCGCATATTCTTCATCTCTCCTCTGAGTGCTGTGAAACAAGGCGCGCGAGATCTCTCCTTCACTACACATGAGGAAACGCGAGATATCAGCATCGAGCGCTGGTTCGAATTCTCAGGGAAACGCTCTGCTGGAACTTATCCAGAGAGAAACTTTGACGAAGTTCTATCGCAAGCCAAGGCATCATTAGCGATGCAGGCGCAAACAACACTTCTCTCCCGGGAATCAACTACGGATTGGAGGGCTCGAGCAAGGATAATTCTTGCTCTGCAACGAACTGGTTGTCATGATTTGGCAGCAGAGTTGTGCGTGAAGGCTTCGCAGGAGTTTGACATCAAGGAAGGATCCGCGGACAGCCCAACATTGGGCCCACTGATATGGGGCATACTCCAACCCATTGAAAACGACAGCACGAATGACTATCTAAAGGAAATCAGCCCTTACGTTGAGAATGCGGTCGGGATACTGCTAGAAACCATGAGCTCTGAGGTTGAGGATAATAGGGCACCCCCGCCTGAACCAGTGGTGGAAGAGAGTATCGATGTGCTCCCAGCAGAAACTGAAGAATCCGAGGATTCCCCTGTCGATATGGATAGCTTGGAAGATTTCCCCTCGGAAGTTGAGGTAACCGGTACTGTGCTAGCAGATGAAGCGCCGCTAGAAGTAGAGGTGCCTGCGGTAGAGCCACTTCCCCCTCCCGAGCCATGGGCCTTATCGGAACTGAATCAAGCCATCTGGAATCTTGCAGCAATCCAGACAGCCTCTACTACGTTCGAGTCGGCATGGCATGAAGAAATGTTAGCCAAGCTAGACCAGATCATCACAGACTATTCTGAGCTCATTGATACTAAACTAAGTGAGATGCCTTCTTTTTCAGAACCGGAACTAACGAATGCTTACTCCTTGGACCTTCTAGAGCTGCTGAGTGCAGTCAGTCAGCTAAGACTATACGATATGGATGAGAAAATTCTGAAAGAAGTTGTCAAGATTATTTCTGGTAAGATGATCTCAAGAGAATTAGTTCGACTGAATGGACCTCCTGCCCGCTTCTCGAGCTATCTCTCACTCTGGCTTGCCCACTACTACACTCGCAAGAAGATGCGCGATGACGCAGAAAAGCTGCTGAGGAAAAGCCTTGAGTTCCTGTCAGACTACAATGTGCTTCCGGAATGGGTTAATCCTAGGACTGGAGGTGGTAGTAGCGGCAACGGTTGCAGTATTCATGCGGCAGCTAATCTTCTCCTCTTGTTGCGGGATATGATGCTTTACACGGAGGGCAATAATCTCATTGTGTTTCCGGGTATACCAGAAGAGTGGTACACATCCAAGTATCCATTGATAGTTAGTAACATCCCTACAGGCATTGGTACAGTGTACTTGGAGATTGGTGCATCGAAAAACCAACATCAGATCGAAGTAAGGTTGGAATCGCTGCCAGAAGAGATAGAGTTCAGACTTCCATCGACCATTCCCATATCAATTGTCAAAGTCTATGGTGGTGGTGTCGCGGGACGGTCTGATGACAAGAACTTTCCGTATGTCAGAGTGGTTCCTCTCTCTGAGAGCATTGTTCTGACTTTCCGTAAATAGTCCCTGTATGTAGGATTGCCAAACTAGCTGGAGACACACTCGTGCATCAGCCTGTAATTACAGAGTCAGGATTCTTGGCCAACATCTTGAACATATGTGGTTAACAGCATCTGAAAATTCAGGATCCTTCCCTACTTCTTCTGGAACGCTTGGAACTTCAAAAAAAAGGAAACTGAACTAATAAATATAGGATAAGAAATAGAATCCGGATGCGATTCGTTTCGCTTTGGAGGAGATATGGATGAGAAAGAGCTTTCTATTTATTCTTTTTTCCTTGCTTGTAATCGCTCCTGCACTACCGATGGTCATGGAGCCAACAGACAGTTATCAGTCAATAGCCGTGCCTTCTGACATTCCCAAGGAACTCTTGGATGATTTGCAGACTCCTGATACTATCCCTGAGGGCGATGTGGGGCTTGATATGATGTTCTTCACTGAAACCGCTTCATCTGAGAATGGGCTCTACTATGTGTGCAGACGAGGGACGGATGCAGTGGCCTACTTTGGTATCTCGATGGTGAAGTACCTCTCCGGGGACACAGTTTTCACTCTGGAGTTCCCAGGGAGCAGGCCTGTCGTGCCGCACGGTGAGCGTCCTACTGGTTCGATGACGAACTACATGTATGGAAACGATCCGTCCAAGTGGAAGACTGGGATTGAGGACTGTGCGGCGCTCAGGTATCCTGAGATCTATCCTGGAATCGACCTAGTCTACAAGGTCCATGATGGGAATCTAAAGTATGAGTTCGTGGTCAGTCCATTTGCAGATCCCGATGTAATCCAACTGGAATATGCGGATGCTGATAGCATTGAGATCAGCGATGATGACTTGATTATAACAAAAGATGGTCAGCAAATGGCTGATACGCAATTAAGGGTGTTTCAGAAGAATAGGGCTTCTGAGGTGGGGTGTAGATTCTTCTTTGTTGAAGATAATATCATCAGTTTCAGCACGGACAGATATGATTCTTCAAAGGAGCTGATAATTGATCCTATCTTTCTGGCGTATTCTACGTTTCTTGGCGGATCGGCTTCTGATTATGGCTGTGGCATTGCAGTAGAGAATGGCCATATCTACGTCACCGGCACCACACATTCGTCGAATTTTCCAATGGTCAACGCCTACAATTCAACCTTTGATGGTGGGCAAGATTGCTTCGTGACTAAGTTTGCCACTGATGGACAGTCACTGGTGTATAGCACCTTTCTTGGTGGGTCTAGTGGTGAACGTGGACTTGGCCTCGCAGTGGAGAATGGCTATGCCTATGTCACTGGATACACAACCTCATCGGATTTCCCAATGGTTAACGCCTATAATTTGACCTATGGTGGTGGGCAAGATTGCTTCGTGACCAAATTCGCTATTGATGGACAATCATTAGTGTACAGTACCTTTCTTGGTGGGTCCGATGATGACTATGGATCTGGCGTCACAGTGGAGAATGGCTATGCCTACGTCACTGGCTACACAGAATCATCAAACTTCCCCACAGTCAACGCCTACGACTCGACCCATAATCAAGTGCAAGATTGCTTCGTGACCAAGTTTGCCATTGATGGTCTGTCACTGGTGTACAGCACATATCTTGGTGGTTTAGGCACTGACGAAGGACATGGTATCGCAGTGGAGAATGGCTATGCCTATGTCACTGGAAAAACAGGATCAGGAGATTTCCCAATGGTCAACGCCTACAACTCGACCTACGATGCTGGGATGTCTTGCTTTGTGGCCAAGTTTGCCAGCGATGGACAGTCACTGGTGTACAGCACCTTTCTTGGTGGGTCTAATTCTGAAATTGGATATGGCATCGCAGTGGAGAATGGATATGCCTATGTCGTCGGAAGAACATACTCACCGAATTTTCCCACAGTCAATGCCTATGACTCGACTCACAATGGTGCGCACGAGTGCTTTGTGACTAAGTTTGCCAACGATGGACAGTCACTGGTGTACAGCACCTTTCTTGGTGGGTCCGATTGGGAATATGGCTATGGCATTGCAGTGGAGAATGGATATGTCTATGTCACTGGAAGAACAGAATCAGAAGACTTCCCTACAGTCAACGCCTATGACTTGACCCTTGGTGGTGTTATAGACTGTTTCGTGACCAAGTTTGCCAGCGATGGACAGTCACTGGTGTACAGCACATATCTTGGTGGTTCAAGTACTGATGAGGGATATGGTATCGCAGTGGAGGATGGTTGTGCATATGTTGTTGGTCGCACTTACTCATCGAACTTACCTACCGTCAATTCCTATGACTCGACCTACAATGGTGGCATCGCCGACTGTTTCTTGGCTATATTCTCATCCGACAGTGATTCAGATGGACTACCTGACTGGGAAGAGGAATTCCTGTACGGAACCGATCCCCATTGCATTGATAGCGACAATGACAACTTCCTTGATACCTATGAGATTGCATATGGCACCAACGCGACAGATCCAGCAGACTTCCCTGCTATGCCACAAGCATGGTATGATGCCATCTACGAGGACCTTGATGGGAATGCAACACTAATCCAGAATCTTATCACTTGGTCAGACGGAAACGCTACTCTTCTTGAAACAGTGATAGACCAGCTAGATGCTAACGCTACTCTCTTGTTTCAGGTGATTTCTTGGCTCGACGGCAATCACACCGCCATCGAAACTCTCTTCACCTATGTGGATGGAAATGCGACACTTCTGTTGCAGACAATGAATGCATTGGATGGCAATGCGACCGAGCTGGCTCTTGTCGCAGCCTTGGCGACATCCAACTACGATTGGTTGAATGACCTGAACGCCACGACCATCGGTAACTTTACTCAGATTCGTGAGGTCATGGACATGCTTGGAGCGACCATCGGCGATACTGACTATGACGGTCTGGATGATCTGGAAGAGATAGCACTTGGTACTGATTTCCAGTGCATCGACACAGACTGTGACAATCTCAACGATGCTTTCGAAGTGAAGATAGGGGCCGATCCGCTTGATGACGACTCGGATGGAGACACCTACCTTGATGGTATTGAGGTGCTAGCAGGGACTGACCCGCTTGATGCCAATGATTACCCCGGTGCAACTACACCTACGACGACAACCACAACCACCACAACCAGTTCTCCGCCACCCGACGAGTCCTCTCTTCTGGTGTTGATGATTGTCATTGCGGGTGCAGGTATCGGAGTGACAGTTGTCGTAGTCCTCATCTTGAAAAAACGAAAGGGAGCGAGTTAGCGGGATCGGAGAATACACAGATTCAAGGAGCTGGCAGGGCAACCAGATTGTCTTGCTACTCTCCTCACTCAACGAGATAGTCCCTATGTGTGGGATTGTCGGACCAGGCGAAGACACACTCGTGCGTCAGCCCGTTATTACAGAGTCAGGATCCTTGGTCAACTTCTTGAATAGTTTCTTGCTGTAAAATGGCGCATGACGATTAAGACAGATAACAACTCCACATCTTGAACAGATGTACTTGATGACATCAGAAAATTCAGGATCCTTCCCTACCTGCTTCTGAAATTCATCCCAGGATCCTTTGAAGAAGACTGCTCTCTTGGCGGCGTTCTGAGTCAATGTCAGGTGGAGTTGCTTCAGAAAGAGCTCAGTTCCCCTTGGCCCCCTGTACATATGCTCAATGAGGTTCATTACCTTGGCTAGCTCGCAGGAAATTTCGTAGTAGCGTGGTTCCCATGGCCTCTCCAGTTTATCCTCAATAACCCCCACTTCCCACATCTCGAAGGCTTCTAGACCAGGTTTCTTATCATGCAATAACAACCTCTCTACGATCTTTCCGCCTTTCTTTTCCTCACCGTATCTTACTGTCACGCCTCGTGGGACATGTGTGGGTCTGCCGCAGAATGCATACCAGCCGCCCACTGACTCTCCCTTGATTGAATCTCTCACAGCCTTCGCTCGTTTCACATCCCGGTCAATTTCATGAGCGGGAACCCAGATTGCATGGGTTGCACATCGGGCAGTGCCACAGATTGCACACGGGTAAATCTTCCCTGGAGTCTTCGCACCGTAACGTTTACATTCTGCACATTCAGACACAATTCTCCCATCCAATACATCTGTCTATGATTGCGAAACAATGACTCAGTTGCTACCGTTATGTGTTTCTGTTGACTGGAGACTCCAACCATGGCGCATGAAGTTCACACCTCGGACTACCTTGTCATCGGTAGTGGCATCTCAGGCCTTCTATTCTCACTGAAAGCTGCCAAGACCGGCAAGGTCAATCTCATCACAAAGCGTGCATTAACAGATTCTGCCACGTGGAGAGCTCAAGGTGGAATTGCCGCCGTTGTGTCTCCAAAGGACTCCTTCGAGCTTCATATCGAAGATACAATCAAGGCCGGGGCAGGGTTATGTCATCGGGATATCGTAGAGAAATTCGTTCGTGATGGTCCTGCAAGAATTAAGGAACTAGCAGAATACGGAGTTGCGTTCTGCAAGAACGAAGATTCCGATGAATACGAATTGCATCTCGAAGGTGGACATAGCAAGCGGAGAGTTCTCCATGTCAAAGACCATACCGGTCAAGATATTGAGAGCGCACTAGTTGGGCACGTGAAGAAGAACTCTAACATCAAAATCTTTGAGGACCACATTGCAGTTAATCTCTACGTCAAGAGTAATCGGGTTGTAGGAGCCTATGTTCTGGATGCGAATGAGTGTGTCGTGAAGCGATTCACCGCGAAATCTACGATTCTTGCAACAGGAGGTGCTGGGAGGGTCTTTCTCTACACGAGCAATCCTGATGTTGCTACGGGCGATGGCATAGCAATGGCGTACCGAGCTGGGGCTACCATAGCGAACCTAGAATTCTTCCAGTGGCATCCAACTATTCTTTATCACCGCAAGATCAGGTCGTTCCTAATCACTGAGGCCATGCGAGGCGAGGGAGCGTTACTGCTGGGGCCGGATGGGAAGCGATTCATGCCCGAGTACCATCCTGATGCGGAGCTCGCTCCACGAGACATTGTAGCGAGAGCGATTGACAATGAGCTCAAACGAACAGGGGCTGATTATGTCCGGCTAGATATTTCATTCAAGGATGCTGAGTTCATCAAGGAGACGTTCCCAATCATCCACGAAACGTGCCTCCGAGCTGGTTATGACATAACCAAAGATCCCATTCCTGTGGTGCCAGCAGCTCATTACATCTGCGGAGGGATCCGTGTGGATGCCATGGGCCGGACCGATGTTGAGGGTCTCTTTGCCATTGGAGAAACAGCTGCGACTGGTTTTCACGGTGCAAACAGAATCGCGTCCAACTCACTGCTTGAAGGTGCCGTGCTGGCGCACAATGCGGCGGAAGCGGCACAGGAAATAGTACGAAGTACAAAGAGCATTCAACAGATACCAGTATGGGATCCGGGGTACGCTACTGACCCGGACGAACTGGTTGTTGTCGCTACCCTATGGGACGAGATACGCCGCTTGATGACCAACTATGTCGGGATAGTGCGCTCAAGCAAGCGACTTCATCGTGCGAGAAATAGGCTTGAGTTCCTGATTAAGGAAATTAATGAAGCATACTGGGATTTCATCATCACCCCTGATCTTATTGAGCTGCGAAACATTGCACAAGTCGCTGAGCTGATTGTGAAGATGGCTCGAATGCGCAAAGAGAGTCGAGGGACCCATTACAACAAGGATACCCCGGAACAGTCCGATGAGGCTGTGGATACGATTCTCAGGAAGGGCTATTCCCCCATCAGCTGATCCTAGCTCACTCTGGAGGCGTGAACTTGAAGACATTCATAACTCTTGATAACGTGAAACGTAGAGAGTTACCAGAGAGCCTCCAATCCGACGATAACCGATACCCCGAGTCATTGGTCGAGCACTTCCTTGCACTGTACACAAAACCTGGTGACATTATCCTAGACATGTTCGTAGGATTCGGAACAACGCTGTTCGTCGCAGAGGAGATGGGGCGCATACCTTACGGTATCGAGTACGATGAGGAGCGATACAAGTATGTGCGCTCACACCTTGTGAACAAAAAGAACCTAAAACATGGGGATTCTCGAAAGCTCAGCACCTTCAATCTCCCTGAGATCGATTTTTCCATGACATCGCCTCCCTATATGATGAAAGAGCACGCAGAGAACCCATTGACGGCCTATACGCAACCGGGGACCTATCATCGGTATCTTGACGAACTGCAAGCGGTCTTCACCCAGCTGAAGCCAATGCTCAAACGGGATGCGTACGTGATTGTGGAGGTTTCCAACCTTAGAGGAAACGGGGTTACCACGCTCGCTTGGGATGTGGGACGAGCATTGTCGCGAGTCCTGCGGTTCGAAGGCGAGGTCGTGATTGGCTGGACGGGCGAGGATGAGGGAGAAGGGACTTACGGACACGGATATGACCATAGCTACTGCCTTGTCTTCACTAACAATGAATGACGGAAATCCGGGATAACTCGGACCTATACTTAGCATGCCTAACGTCGGCGCCGTCGGTAACCGCTATTGTAACTTCTGTAGCCGCTGCGGCTATTGTATCCTCCGTAACCACCACGTCTGGAGTCACGGTAGCCGTAGTTTGCATCGCGACGACGCCTGTGCGTTTCAAATTCCTCGACAGACATGTCGATTTCCTCGTTGACTTTCTCAACCTCGGTTTTGGCCTCACTAATCTCTCCGTAGCGACCAATCTTCAAACGGAGATTGGACCGAAACAATCCGGTGTGACCGTTCTTAAGTATGTAACTTTCGCCTACTTTCACTTCTTCGATACTATCGTCCCAAAGCGGGACCGTGACTATGGCCGAGCTATCGCCTACAATGGCATCCTGTACCTTGTGCGTTTCGTTGTCACGTCTAGAGGAAACCTCTCGTACTTCTCCTTTCCCGATCACCTTGAAGGTAACCGTAACGTTCTTCATTTTCGGTCGTAATTCCAAAATATTCGTTTCTATTGGTTCTAAACCAGAATTCATACTATCACTTTTCTCTAAATTAGCAGACTTTCGTAAATGACGCATGCTTCCAAAAGCATCGATTGTTCTCGAAATCTCCGTCTGCTATATGCACACATCATACATTGCTTTTGCAGGATTAATACGAAGACGGTGCATATAAATCATCGGCGCCAATAGCCCAAAGAAAGGTCGGTTGAATGCACATTTTTTCTAGCGACTAGGATACATCAACCAGTTCAAAGACTAGTTGGTAGGAATAATCAGGAGTTCTTGATCAAGATTCCCGCGAGTTATCATGAAATCACCAAGAACGGAGCTAATCATCGATTGTTCACGAGCATTTTCTCCGGGCCGGATTGACTTACTATTTATATGTCCACACCCCTATGTATAATTGGTAATGATACAATAATGACCCCTCTCGGAGTGTGTTAGCATTTGCTCGTTGTCGATAGCCTGCTTACATTCGGGTTCCGAGAGAAGGAGAAACGGGAAGTATTCCATGGTACAGCAAGTTGGACATCCGATTAAACAAATGAAGAACGAACGGGTTTGCACCGCCTGTGGTTGTAGGAACTTTTGCAGAGATCCGATACGTGGCGAGAGCATATGCACTTCTTGTGGTTCTGTTGTTACGGGGCACGAGTTGAACACTGGTCCTGAGTGGAGAGCATTCACGACCGAGGAGCGGAATGCAAGGTCCAGAACAGGCACACCGCCTATGCTCACAATAGCTGATAAGGGCCTTGCCACAACCATCGGACGTAGCTACGGAGATGCCGTTAGATATTGCACCAAGGGGCACGGGCGGGCAGCAATCTACAGGATGCGCAAATGGCAAATCCGAAGCTGGACGAACGGCTTGAATCTGAGAAACCTGAACGCGGCTTTCATGGAGCTGAATAGGCTCTCGTCTCAGCTTGGTGTCCCATCTAGGATCAAGGAAACAGCAGCATTCATTTACAGGAGAGCATTAACCAAACGCATCGTTAGAGGTCGAACCATCGATGGCATGGTCGCTGCTTCAATCTATCTCTCTTGTCGTATTCATGAATCTCCAAGGCAGCTAGACGAAATCGCAGCCCAAGCGAAAGTTGAGAGAAAGAATCTTGGCCGATGTGTGAGACTCATCCTTCGGGGCGCTGACATTCGTACACCTCTACCCTCAGCAAGGAACTTTGTATCCAGAATCTCTTCAGACTTAAGCCTTGAGGGCAGAACTGTTCAAAAGGCCTTATCCATTATCGCTGGGGCCAAGAAGAAAGGAATCACTGTCGGCAAACACCCTAGTGGGATTGCAGGTGCATCAATCTACATTGCAGGAATCGTTGAAGATGATAGACGGACTCAAAGGGAGATAGCTAATGCATCGAGAGTGACTGAGGTCACTATTCGGAATCGATACAAGGATATGGTCCGGGAACTGGGAATCATATTAGAATGACAGCAAGACTAATGCAGAATGATGAGCACGCAACAGTAGACTATCCGTATGACATATATTGAGCATCCACCCTCCAATCGATTCGTCAGCTCCCACTTTCACTCTCTTGGCTTCCTTAGGAATGGTAGTTTCGACGAACTGGCGCATGCCCGCATCTTATCGAGCATTCTTCCAACATCTTCCACTCTTCCTGATTCTCGGATGCCAGCTACTCCAGTCAATCCTTGACTCCCCTCATAACATTGGGAGCCAACCCTATTCCCAGCCTTTCAAGTCTCGTTTTCTCATTGATGGGGTCGTTTGTGTCGTGGTCTATAGCAAGACACGCGCCACGGATCATGCAAGTCCTTAGCTCTCCTCTAGCAATTGGGTTGTTTTTGAGGTGGGGGGCATCCAAGACTCCAGCCCTGACAGCTCGAACGTATGTACTTGGATCTGTCAGAGGGTCTTGGGAGCCCTCGTCACCCAAGGCAGTGATTGCACGAACAAGAAGCCGGGCCTCTCGAACCAGCTCCTCCTGTCTGTTTCTCACATCTCTGTCTTGGAGAGGATCAGGAGTACCCAACAAGCAGTTGTGTATTACCCGATTCGCAATCTTGCAGCTCTCGATTACATCTTCTGCTGTGGCCACATGGTCAGCTTCACAGAATCCGACAACGTGGACTATCTGAGGCTTGAGCATCATTCCAGTGTGTATTGATGATGCAAGCTGACCCTTGCCCATGTCCATATCTGGAGGATAAGAGAAGAGCCCTGGTCTAACCTGTCTAATCGAAGTGAATCGGTGATCATGTAGTGACTCTATTAGCTCGATTTTGGCAAACATCTTGGCCAAATCCATCTTCGGGGAGGTCCCTAGGGGGGTATTGAGCATATACTGTGCAATGTAGCAATGCACGCCCGCAGCCTTGGCGTTGTAGGCCGCCAGATAAGCCATGGCAACAGCAATTGTGTCATGGGTGCTTCGTAAGCTCCATTGATGTGACTCGTTGACTTCAACAGGGACTCTGTGTCTGGCGTGCCATTCGTGATTGCGTTTATTCTCCTCTATCGCATCCTCGAGAGATTTCTTGCTACGACCATCGAGTTCACTATACCATAATAGTGGAGTTGCACACCAAGCATTGCTGATGGTATTTTGAAGTAATTGTGCCCATTTCAACAGATCCGTTGTTCCACTATAGCACCTCAGCAGTGGGAAATTCCCCTTTCGAGATGCTTCGAAGAGTTTCCGTAGATCATCTGCTTTCCGCAGTGGTACGCCGCCATCACCTTCTAGATTCCTATTCATCTCTGACGGTCGGAAAAATGACTCCTGTGCATTCTGGTCGGGACCGATTGAGATGACATCCAACACGGACGCGTCTGCAATCTTCCCAACACCGTCGATAGTGTCCTCAAGCGATGGTAAACCAAAGTGATGACGAATGATTGGCATCGGACTTTTATTTTCAAACCTTGCCAACAAATCCTGAGGGAACCTTTCCTCCTCTTTCTTTGATGAATGCCCTCTGAGAAAGGCAAATGAATCTTCATCTGTTGAGAAACCGGTGAATATCTCTTCGAACAGGCCAATTTCTTCGGCAATTGGTTTTGTCTGAGCTGTACAACCCAAGATCCATCTCTTCTTCTCAAGACCATGTTTTAGTATGGCTATCCTTAGGTCTCTGAATAGGTTCATTGCACTTTCCCTTGTCAATCGATAGCTCACTCCAATGACGTCAGGATTATGTTTCTTGGTTTCCCTCATGAGTTCTTCAATTGATACTGCTGGACCTAGGAACACTGTATTATGGCCCTCATTCTCCGCAAGTGAGAGGAATCGAAACACACCAGCAACGTGGACGCAATTCCCAATCGCAGCCCCCAGAATCTTCAAGTTTCATCCACTTCTACTTCGTAGAGGTTGTAGCTGCTGGGGAAAACACTCCATTCTGCGAGTCTAACTCCTAGCTCAACATATTCTGCGACTTCCTGCGGGTTCATTCCCACAAGACCCATGTTTGCAAGGCTTCTCCCAGTGCGCCGGAAATCACATTCATAGAGCTGGCACGCCATTTCGATTACAGCATCGATAGCTGGTGTTTCAACCCCACAGAGATCACCCAGATTGGATATGGGTACAAGCCCGGTGGGAATGTCCTCCAAGACATAGCGGTGTTGAAGCGATCCCGGGCTGCCAACTCCATCGTAAGCATCTATGCTTTGAATACATTCACGTAGTGAGTTGCCCTCCGCATCATATGTATCTTCCAGCCATTCCAGCAGAGTCATCGGGTATGGCGAGAACTGGCTTGCCACATTGACTCGTTCGGCGTCCATTCGTTCAATTAGTCGTCCTACGGACTCCGATATCGCGTCATGATAATGGTTGTACCCTCCTCGTCTTGATTCCAATAGTCCTGCGCATAGAATCGTCGGCGTGGGATGTAGCATTGCTCCCACATTGTTCAGTCCTGTTTCCATTACATCATTGACAAGCTCCAGTGTAAGGGGAAGGTCTCCCAAGCGCTTCAGAAACTTTTGGTTTGCAGATGCGGGAAACGCACTGACACGCACCAAGTTTTTGATTTTCGACACCTTAACAGAACTAATCCCTGTCGTCCTGGAAACGAAGCTGAAAGTTTGTGCTTCACCCAAGAGAATATTCTGTGTGTTTGGATATGATTCAATAATGTGAGCAAACTCTAAAGCGCCGCCGGTGCGGCCTGGCATTAAGAGCACTAGTTGGCCATCTTCTAGATAGGGCGCCATCTTGTGCGCAAAGAACCCATGTGCCTGGGCAGGTACAGTCACAATCAGTATTTCTCGATTTCTAATGGCCCTAGCCATATTGCTGGTGACCAGGGGGATCTGAGCATATCCCTCAATGACCCCATAGACATCCAGTCCGCCTCGGTCCATAATTCCCCTGACGTTTTCAAAAGTGCGATTATATAGAGCGACATCTAAACCGTGGAGAGACATGTAGCCAGCAAGTCCTCTGCCGGCATTTCCTCCACCCAAGATAGCTATCCTTGCGGTGTTTGTTCTGTTTCCTTTTTTCACCTGCATAAGGCACGTTCTCCTGTGCTATACCATGAGATTGGTTGCCAATCGTGATCCCGGCGACAGAGTACACCCTATAATGGACCAGCTTTGCACTGGCAGACCAATGGGCCAATCGTTTCCCTCTTGAGTCTCAGATATCTTCTCTTCAGAGAGGATTAGGCAGTTGCATATATAACTGTGTTCAACTTTTTATGCCTTATAAGGGCCAGATAGGGTTTTTGGCATCCATTTTGGGTCATATAAGGCAATAGAGTCGTAATAAGATGCAAGAAACGCTTGTCTCTATCCTCGGACAGAGTGAGGTGCAGGCCAAGACGGGGTAGCGGTGCAACGGTACTGGTTGCCCCGACATCAGCGGGAGCCTACCTATTGTACGCTACTGAGCTCATTTGGTGCAAAGGACAGGAAGAACATCAGGTGCGTTTCGCCACCGATTATTGTAGTCATTCGTTGGACTGCGTGGTGCCTTCTCGTCGCCCCACCGACCTCGGTAAATCACGAAGTTGGTATCTTCCAGTCGTTTGAGATTTCGGCCGCTATCCCACACAGGACCACCGTCAGATATCTTGTCACATAGCACACGAACGGCGCAGAAAGGTCTGCTGCTAGGCGCTGGGTAGTTTGCGTGAGAGCCTAGTGCCACCCATGAGTGAATGTGATGATCATCAAGAGTAGGAAGTTCCGCCTCAAAGCCGGGAAGGGTTCTGTCGCCAGGTCTTGAACTCAAACGCGCCTCCAAATGATTTGAGAGCAACCAGATTGTAGACGGACCTTCCTCAAGTTGAGGATAGATTCGTACTTCTACATGCTCCCAGTCGCCAAGATGTTCGCCGCGACCAAATGGAGCGTTCGGAAATCTATTGTATCGATACCAGAACCAGTATCGAATCTGGGTGAAGTCTTCATCTTTCCAGGTTTCGAAATAACATGGTGTAGAGGGGTCGAGGGTATTGGGCGATAGGTCCTTAGTGAAGAGAGCCCAGTCAGAGGAGTATCTGTCAAAGATTTCTTCTGCATCTGATGGGAAACAACAATACTGGCCCTCCTTAGGATGAAAATGCAAGATGGGCGCAAACTCGCGAACCAGTGATTCAGTTCTATCAGGTTCTTCTGACATATCCCTTCCACCCAAGTTCAGGTGATATGCTTCAGCTTCGACAGCATTTGAATGGTTTGACGGAGAGTACCTCCTACATGTCGGACGTTTCCTGAATGATAACGCCGCCTGGAGGTCTACCAGTCAACATACTTGGAGTCTGCCCTGTTGCATTTTCATAATCCTTGGTCATTGAACGAATGAACTCATCCGCATGCTTTGCTTTGACGAGGCTGATGATAGCGCCCCCGAATCCAGCTCCAGTCAATCGACTCCCTAGCACTCCTTTCTGCCGCTTCGCAAGTTCTACCAACAAGTCAAGTTGCGGGTGTGAAACCGCGTAGAGATCTCTGGAGCTTGCGTGTGATTCATACATGAGTTGTCCAAAGTCCTTCAGTCGGCCTTCCCTGAGCATGTCCATGCCTCTTTGGACTCTAATATTCTCCATTGCAACGTGTCGTACTCTACGTGCAAGTGTTTCCTCAAGCACCGCATCAACTGCACCCAGCTGATCTGGGACTATCTCACTGAGATTCTTGGAATTCCAGCCGGCCTCTGTAAGCTGGGCAAGTGCGCTCTGACATTCTGTTCTGCGCTCGTTGAGGGCATCATAAGCGGGTCTGGAAACCATGGTATCTGTTACAACTAGTTCGACGTCCGGGCTCAATGGGATGTTTCCGATTCTAAGGCTTGCACAGTGAATAGCGAGGAGATTCCCAGGCTTGCTGAGTTGAGATGTGAACTGATCCATAAGTCCGCAAGCCACTCCGCAGTAGAGGCGCTCCGCTTCAAAAGCCAGCATTGCAAGAGCCTTTGGATTCAGCTCAAGCCTGCTGATGTGTGCCACAAGATTCGCGAGGGAAACCTCAAAGGCAGCTGACGAACCCAGCCCAGAACCTATCGGGACGTCCCCGAATATGACCACTGTTACTCCCCGAATCTTGTGTTTTCTCCTTGAGAATGCCCAGTAGATGCCCCGTGCGAAGTCTCCCCAGTTTTGAGTGCCAGTAGGTTTCACTACATTCGGATGGAATGTTATCGATTCTCTGAAGTTCATCGACCTTAGATTTACCTCTTCGGACGGAACCCCCAGTGACCAGACATACCTCTCAATCGTAGATGCCAGTACAAAACCGCCGTTGTAGTCGATATGGTTACCGAGCACCTCCACTCTTCCCGGTGCTCTAACGAGAACTGGAGGTGGTCCTTTTCCCCCTGTAACGCTGTCTAGTTGGTCAATCATACCTTCCGGTATCTGGACCTTCATACTGCCTCTCTCAATTCTTTCGCTGACTCCTCGGGCGTGGAGTCGTTCATGTACGTCCATCCGCCAGTTTCGATGCCCCCGAGGTACTTCCTGGTCTTCCTATCCCTCCAAATGGGATAGAATTCAATGTGGAAATGCCAGTAGGGATGCTCACCAACTGATGGTCGTGTATGAAACGCCATCACATAGGCGTTCTCTTCGAAGAATTTCGCGTATCGTTTCACAGTATCCTTGATAACTTGTCCCAGCTCTAGGAGCTGGTCTTCTAGCTCAATCAGGCTTGCAACATGCTTCCGTGGGTAGATATGAACCTCATAGGGAAGTCGTGCGTAAAATGGTACGAGTGATATGAAGTGCTTTGTCTGCTTTATGATTCTCGGGGACCCTGATTTGAACTCATTCTCCACTGCTTTGCAGACTATGCAGTTGGACTCACTCTCCCAGAGTTTTCTTGACTGTGCCAACTCTCTCTCGATTCGAGGCGGGAGGAACGGAATCGCCATCACTTGGCCATGGGCATGGTCCAAGCTGACTCCAATGGCTTGGCCCCTATTCTCGAATTCCAGCACGTATGCAATGCCTTTCAACTTGTCCAGTTCTCTGAACACGCGAAGGTATTCCTGAAGGATAAGCTGGATTTGCTTGTCATCCATATCTTCGAACTGCTCGGTATGGTCGCGTGAATAGACAATGACCTTGCTAGCACCATATGCGGGGCCATCCATAACTATGCCACTGTCTAGAGGGAACGGAGGAAAATCAGGTGAAAGAGCAGGGAACTTATTGTCAAGAGTGAGCACCTCCCACTCTCCCTGGGTTTCTGGCTGCCCTGGACAAAATGGACACTCATGGTACTGTTCCTGAAATGGTCTACTGGCTCTCTCCTTGGTCACTATGATCCATTCGCCAAGCATCGGATTGAATCGTACTCTACTCATAGTTGGCACACCACTATGAGCTGGCGGAATAATATCGCAGATTAAGGTGTTACGGAGCGGTCATCGTGTATTCTATAAGGTGCAGCAGTGAGAATCACGGTGCATTGACGAACGCGGATAGAATTGCAAGCCTGGAGGAGCTGGCTTACAATGCATGGACTGCTTGTTATGTTGAACAATATGGTCAGTGGTTTCTACGAGCAGACGAAGGCGTAACCAGGCGGGCAAACAGTGTGTTTCCTTTTGGAGCGCCTCCAACAAGCAACCTGCAGGACGCAGTAGAACACTGCATCGGTTTCTACAAGAAACGTGATATCCTGCCAAGATTCCAAGTAACATCGGCAAGCAAGCCAGACGGATTGGACAAGAGCCTTGAAGACATTGGCTTCGCGTTTGAGATGAGAACCTACCTGCAAACTGCTCCAATAGAAAAACTCCTTCACTTCGAGCCAACCATCAGAGTAGAAATTCTGAGGGACCCCGTACCAGTCTGGATTCAAACATATGCGGAGGCAGGAGGATTCGGAAAGCATTCCATGAAAATTCGAGAAGGCATCTTTAGGCGCACCGCTCTAGACAAGGCCTTTGCCTTGGCCAAAACTGACGAAGATGGTATGGGGGCTGGGCTTGGTGTCTTGGAAGGGGATTGGCTTGGACTATTCGGCATTGAAACCCTTCCAAGTCAGCGAAGAAAGGGGGTTGCTATTGCTGTGAACCATGCCCTTGCATCATGGGGCGCCCAGCGAGGCGCCAGAAGAGTGTACCTTCAGGTGGAGGCTAGCAATGATTCTGCCCTGAAGCTATACAGCAAGATGGGTTTCGAAACGGAGTATCACTACTGGTATCGAACGCTCGGTCTCGACACTGCTGCTGATTCGCCTTGAAGCTAGATCCTTTCCACCCACGCTTCGTACTCTGACTTGATTCGAGCGGCCTCATCAGTGTCGCCGAAGTCAGCTGGGCTTACTGTGATGTCTTCTCCGTCCGTGATCACTTCTATGACCATCGTTCCTGGAGCTTCTATTTTGATACCTGCTTTGCCATCTCTCTCGAATCGTTCAGTGTAGACAAGATCTGCGTTTTTCATTGTAGCGAGCAGAAGGAATGCAGTCTTCCTGTCCGCAAGTGAACCTGGAAGTTTAGGTGCAGGCTTAGCTATTTGCACCGGTTCGTGTACTGGTTCTGGTACAGGTTCCGGTTCTGCAGCCGCAGGTTTCAATTCAATTGCTGGTCTTGGCTCCGGACGAGGTGCTTGCGCTCGCGCCGCCTCAGGTGAACCGGGTATCGGCTCGGAGCTTTCCTTTGCCTTTCCAGGAAACGCAAGATACTTGTCCTCAAAATTAAACTTGCCCTGCAATGCGGCCTTGAAAGCAGCAATGTCCTCAGCCACTTTTCGATCGCTGTCGTTCTTCTCGTTCATCTCAGCTATCCTTGAAGTCGCCATACCTATGGTCGTGATGCCAATCTTGAATCCCGATCTCTGGAAGAATTTGCTCATCCGCAGCGCGTGCATTCTGGTTGGCATACTTACGTTTCGTCCAATCCACAGCCAGCAAACATCGTTCAATTCATCCAATACAATGAGTGCATTATCGCTGGTCACAAGGTGCGGGTTGAGCTTCACAGGCGATAACTCACCAGCATCATCCTGCAACATCAACATGAAGGGTCTTCTAGAGAGTGCTTTTGGAGAAATTATGGTCGCCTCCTATACTAAGTGTCCACTCTATTCTTCTAGGTACTGCCATTTAACAGATTTGTGGACAGACTCCATCATTTCCGGATTGCAAGGCTATTGTAGTAGAACCCCTGTCTGTTAACGACCTGATGCAAATGTCCTGGATCGCGACTGCTGATAACTCATGCCCTAGACTCTGATATGATGTCTTCTAGGAGAACCACACTACGAAAAAACAGAAGCTGGACCGAGAAACACATTGGTGTCAACTTCAGTCCGGTGGAAACGCGACTTCCATTAAGGGAGCGGCAGGAATAAGAGGATTCTACTACTTCATTGCAAACCTGGGGCATTTTTCCTTAGTTATGCCAGGGGTTTCACAGGGTTTCTGCATTCCTGTGTAGAATTTGAATCCATCCACACCGCAAGTGCCATCTTTTGCATTGTATTCCGGGCAAGTCATTATTTCTTTCACCAGCATTGGTCAAGTCCTGCATCTCCCAGAGGGTAGTCAAGACTTGCACTCGTCGTTTCTAGTCGCCGCATATTAACGTTATTCGGTTAGCCTCCCGTTTGCGAAATCACGTCGAAATCGATACGATGCATACATTCGTTTGGATGCGCCACTCCTTCAAAGGAATCCGCTTTCCTGCAGCACACTCCTGAGTAGATCAGGCTCGTCCGTGAATATGCCATCTACGTCAAGATTCACGAGCCACTTCATTGTAGGCGCATCGTTGATTGTCCACACATGAACGGCGATGTTTCTGTCATGTGCCGCTTGCACGAATCTAGAGTCGACAACGGTAGTCTTTCCATCCTTAATGGGAACCTGAAAAGCCCTGTACGTGGGAGTTCTGACGAGCAAGCGCAATACGTGCAACTTGAGTCCGATGACAAACCGCTTCACTTCTCCTGGGTGTGCGCTCGTGGCAACCGTTGGGAATACTTTTCGGAATTGTTCAAGTTGAAAATCATGAAACGATGCCACAATCACCGATTCTTCTCTACCATGGCTTCGAATCTCTTTTGCAAGCAAGCTGGGGGCTTCTGGGTCTTTATCCTTAATGTCGAGGTTGAATCGCATGTCGGGAAACTCTGCAAATGCATCCCTTAGGGTGAGCAGTCTGAGCCCCTTCCCTCTGAAGGGGAATGTGTTTCCCCCATCAGGTGTGAAGGTATGACCCACATCGATATTCAGAAGTTCCTCCAAGGTGTAGTCACAGATTCGTCCTTTCTGACCTGTGGTTCGGATCAGGTCATCATCATGGAACAGCACGAATTCCCTGTCCTTAGTGAGATGAAGGTCTGTTTCGAGCAGGTCCACTCCAATCTCGATTGCACTTCTCATCGACAGCATTGAGTTCTCCGGAACAGCAGCGGAGTCGCCTCTATGCGCCATTATCAATGGGCGCTCCCTCTCAAAAACCCGCGAACCCATCATATAATGGGTTGGGGAATGGCCACGAATAAATCCTCTCTTTGGGCAGTCTTTCACTGTCTGACACAAATGAAGAGCACGGGAGCACGCACGTGCTCCGGTACTATTTTGTTCACTCGATACCGCACTTCTTCTTTAGAATCTCCCAGTCATCATTGACCTGTTCTTGGAGACTCTTCTTGAAGTCCGCCCACTCAGGCTTGAAGAGATGCTTAAACTGGCCTTGGGTCTTCCAGTAGTCGTCAAGTGGTCTGAGCTCCTTCAGGCGCCTGCTGGGTCCGGACATCTTGTACTCAGTCCCGTTGAATATCTCGTACAGCGGGTGCAGTCCGACCTCCATCGCAAGCTTCGCAAGCTCCATGCTCTTGCCTGTCTGAGACCTCCAGCCTCTGGGACAGGGTGAGAATGCGTGGATGAAAGCAGGCCCCTCAACCTCGAGAGCTTTGCGGAACTTCGTAATGAAATCCCGATGATGGTACGGATTAACTGTTGCAACATATGGAGTTCTGTGGGCCGCGACAATCTCTGCAAGAGGCTTCTTACGTTGCTCTTTTCCTGGTGAAACCTTTCCAGCCCACGAGGTGGTCGTTTCCTGGCCAGGGAACGTTCCTCCGGACCTCTGGATGCCAGTGTTCTGGTAGGCGCCATTGTCGTAGCACATATACACGATGTCATGGCCTCTCTCTAGCATCCCCGAGATTGCTCCGAATCCGATGTCGAAGGTTCCGCCGTCACCGCCGATGGCGATCACATCAACGTGTTCTTTGCTCCATCTTCCCTTCTCTCTCATCACATCAACGGCTTCTATAACACCGGATGCAACAGCTGCTGCATTCTCGAAAGCCACGTGAATCCACGGGAGTTTCCACGCAGTATACGGGTAGATTGTTGTTGCAACCTCAAGGCATCCTGTGACCTCGCAAACGATGGTGGGGCCTCTCAGGGCCATTCCCATCAGCTTGACTATTGTTGGTGCAGCGCATCCTGCACACATCCTGTGACCAGAGGTAAGAATTTCCGGCTTCTTGAGCATGTCCTTCAGTTTGAGTGCTGCTGGTTCCGTCATTATTTGCGCACCCCCATTGTTTCATAGAGAGGAGCTTTTCCTTTCTTGAGATACTCCTTCGTCTTCTCGTATCCCTCGACTATCGTTGTTGGTGGACAATCTCGACCACCGAGACCTATCACGAAGTCAACGACCATAGGCCTCTTCTCGAGATCATAGAGTGCGGTTCTGAGCTCCAAAGCTAGTGGATTTGATGGTGCCCCAAATGAGCGGCACTTCTCAAACACAATCACAGCCTTGGCGTTCTTAACTACCTCAACAATCTCCTTCGTTGGGAACGGTCTGAACATCCTTAGTCTGAGGACACCAACCTTCTCGCCCTTCTCGCGCAGAACATCCACAGTAGCCTTCGCAGTACCACCGGGTGTGCTGTGCGTGAAGATGATAATCTCAGCATCATCAGTCCTGTATTCCTCAAACATGCCATACCTGCGACCGGTCATCTTCTCGAAATCAGTTTCGACCTGCGCAAATACTTCTGGGACTGCTTCCATGGCCCTCTCCTGCTGCTCCTTGAACTCGAAGTAGTAGTCAGTTAGAGCCAATGGTCCCATTGTTATTGGATTGTCCGGGTCCAGCTTGATGAATGGCTCGCGGACTCCCAGGAAGTTTTCCACTGCCTTCGTCGGAAGCATCTCGACACGCTCGACGTTATGGCTCAGAATGAAGCCGTCGATGCACACCATGATTGGTAGGAGTACCTTGTGATCCTCTGCAATCTTGAACGCCATAATGGTCGTGTCATAAGCCTCTTGGCAGCTCTGTGTGTAAATTTGAATGAAGCCGCTGTCGCGCGCGCCGTAGGTATCTGACCAATCGTTGTGAATGTTGATTGGTCCCGACAATGCCCTGTTCGCTACGGTGAAGATAATGGGCATCCTCATCGAAGCTGCACAGTATAGGATTTCCCACATTAGGGCAAGTCCAGCAGATGCCGATGCAGTAGCTACTCTGGCTCCCACAGCTGAGGCTCCAATACAGGCTGACATTGCGCTGTGCTCGGACTCCACTGGGATGACCCTACAGTGTACCTCCCCGTTTGCTGCAAATTTCTGATAGTCTTCCACAATTATGGTTTGCGGAGTTATAGGGTACGCCGCAAGAACGTCAAGGTCACACTGCTTCAACGCGTGAGCGATGGCAGCGTCACCGGTGAGCCCTTCGATTGCTATTTGGTCCTTGGGTATTCTCTTGACTGCTGTCATCCTATTCATTCTCCATCCTTATGCTGTCAGTTGGACATTGGTTAGCACAAATTCCGCAGCCCTTACAATATTCCAGATCGAACTCGTAGATGTACTTCCCATCCTTTTCGATGAGTTTAACCGAATTATCCGGGCAGTAGATCCAACAGAGGCCGCAGGTTCCATTCTTGACCCAGAGACAGGTTTCGTCCGTATGGATTGGACGTTGTGCACGCCAACCACCGGTCTTGTACTTCGTTGCGTTGCCTGGCTCGATGATATTGCCAGCCATTGGTATTTCGTTGTATTTCTCGCTCATCCTGTCTGAGCCTCCTCTATAGCTCTCTCCATTGCAGCTTTGTTCAATTGGCCAACCTTTCCGGGATATCGTTCGATAACCTCATTGATGACTGTCTCGATCTTGACAGTCCCGGTAGCCATCACTGCCGCTGCCATGGTGGGCATGTTGTAGAACGGACGCCCCATGATATCCATGGCAATGGTACTAGCGTCGACCGTAACCACCTTTCCACCCATGAAGTTGAACTTCTTACGCATCTCCTCAGGACTCTTGTCTGTATTGAGAACAAGAATACCATCTTCTTTCAGCCCCTCGGCAGGGTTCACTACATCAAGCAGAGTTGGGTCAATGCAGACCACGACGTCTGGCTTGTAGACCTGAGCGTACACCTGAATCGGTTTCTTGCTTATCCTCAGGAATGCTCTAACAGGTGCTCCCGTGCGTTCGGGACCGAACTCTGGGAACGCCTGTATGTAGTTACCCTCCGCAAGGGCAGCCTTTCCTAGCATCTGGTTGCTGGTGATCACTCCCTGACCGCCGCGCCCGTGCCAACGGAATTCTGTAATGCCTTTTGCGAAGTCAAGCGCCATTGTATTCTCACCTAGGTGATGGCGCAGGCACCAGTGGAAATGCACTTATGTATTGTGGCGTAGCCTTCTAAGCTTTGAAGCAGGTCAACAGTATTCTTTCAGAGATATTGCTAGGTCACTCTTGCGCCAGAATCAGGAAGTTGTCCGAGAGCGGCCAAGATATCGGCCGTGAGCATCAGGGTCAGAAGAGGAGAACTGGAACGCAATGAGCTACGCTGCATCTTCATCATCGAACTGGCCGCTCCAGCCATTCATTACGTACGCTTTGGAAATTGTACTGTAACTCACGTCATTCCCTATCAATGAGAACTAACATTAATAGACTAACTGTCAACGCATCTTCTTCACAGCCAGAAGCACAATGGCGACCAACACGACACTAACCAACGATGCGGCGGCCACCAGTTCGGTTCCAGTCCCTCCAAAAACATCCGCTATTATATTCGCATTTACCGTATCATTGACAACGTTTCCAAAAGCATCATAGACAAAGAGGGTGAAATTGTGCAGACCCAACTGTGCACCTGTCAGGTGAATCTCTATATCCTCGCCATCCCAGACTACCGTTATGAATAAATTGCCATCTTTATGGAGGGCATACTCGTACGGAAACTCATCTCTTGGGGTCCAAGCAACGTTCGCGCCTGATGAGTCCTGCTCAAATATCACGTCTGACGGACTGTTGATTGTTGGCGCACTTGTGTCGTTCAGAATATGCGGGTGCCTGTCAACGGAGAATGCTGATCCAAGCTCAATCTCGTATGATCCATCATTGTCATAATCGGTCCAATAATTCCCTATGCTTACATTATCATCCCATAGGTTATCTTGGCCGTTATCTTCAGCATTACTCTCTTGAGTGCCCGGGTACAGCTCCCCGTTCCAACCTACGCTATTCGCATAGATTGAGCAGTTGTATGTGTTCGCATCCAGAGAAACCCCCCTCAACACATTGCGATAGATCTTGTTACCAACAATAGAGCAATTACCAGACCATCCAACGTCGATTCCATAGCTGTTGCTGAAGATTGTACTGTTGGATATCGAGATGCGATGCGACCAGTCAAGGTTGACACCTCTATTGCAGCCATAGACAGTGATATTATCAATGGTGCAGTCGCTCGACTGGACGAGCCATAGCCCCTCGCCTGACTGAACTATCTTGCACCTCTCCACACGGCCAAAATCAACTTGGTTGAGCCGAATGGCCGCCGAATACTGCACTGATTTGAAGTAGCAATCCCTGATAACAAAGAACACCGAAGTTGTGAATATTGAAATGCAATAGCCATCGGCTGTGATATTCAGACCCTCGATGATGTATGGGTCATCCTTGGTGCCACTGCCAGAGAAATCCCAGGCAGTGAAGCCATCATCACTGTCAATTACGATTGGGAAGTGCGCCTCATAGGCTTCTAGAAACGGAATGGATGTCTGTGCTAAGGTGGACGCCATGACTTGATGACCTTGGCTCCACTGTAGACCTGTCATGGTTAGGATGAAAATCAGACAACATAATACTACTCTACGCCTGCTTATCACATGGGACGCCTCCGTACGTTGACTATGGTTCAACGTGATGTCTTATGGTATCGGTCGCTTCTTGAAGATTATGAATAGCACGATTGCAGCAATGATAACACCCCCGCCTGCAAGGATGAGGAACTCGACACTGAAACCGCCAATAGGGTCCAATGGGAAATCGGGTGTTCCGTTTGGTAGGACGTTGGGATATCTGTCTACACTGTGAGCATCGCTGTCAATCGTATGCTCCCCCGTTCCATTATAGTCGCTCCATCAGTTGCCTATGTCTATGCCATTGTCCCATTCCTCAGTAAACAAGATTGAGCTTGCAGTCACACTATCCAATCCTGCAAAACGAATGTATGATTCTCTCGGGTTTAGAATTCTCAGCGAAGCTTCCACTTTCATTTGGATGAGATGAACCGAGTACACTTCATACTTTTTGACGATTCTTGAGAATTCATGATCCAGATACTGACTACGAACTTCGGAAGATATTTAATGAACTCTCTTGGTGGACACTGTAACAGGGCATTTACTGTTTTTGTAAGGGTGGATTGGAATGAGAATTAAGGCAACTCTACTCGCAATCATTATTCTGTTGGTTGTATCCCCATTTTTCATACAACCTAATGGATTGAATAATATCAAGGAAGAAGTACAAAGAACTTGCTGGGAAGTAAGCTACACTGATAGTGGTCCAATTCTAATCGAAGAAGACGATGATTTTGGTGTGTTAGGTTTTCCTGGAGCGGGTTCTGAGTTCTCACCATATCTTATTGATGACTTGAATTTTACAAGCAATGATGTTTGTATCACAATAAGAAATACGCGCGCTTATTTCAATATCACAAATTGCTATTTTGCTCCTGAATATGAAGACTATACAATAGGAATCGTTTTAGTGAATGTTACGAATGCCTATATTGGCTCTAATATCTTTTCTAACAAGACAACAGCAATTCAATGGAATCACGTCAATGATTCGCGGTGTGTTGACAACGAAATCATTGGAAATGTAAACTCAGGTGTTTCTCTTTCAGGTTGTTATGACAGTGTGGTGGAGTTAAATCAAATCGTTGGTAATGATGAGAATCGTGGAAATGGTGTATATCTTTTCGATTCTATCTCCTGTAATATATCTGAGAATGAAATAGCAAACTCCTACATTGGAATTAAAGCTGCGTGGGCTGAAAATTGTACCATTGATCAGAATCAGCTACATAACTTTGACTACGGTCCATTTGTATCTATTGACTCCCCATCAGCAATACGGGTTCAGGGCTCACCAAACTGTACTATACGACAGAACGATATTTCCGAAAGTCCAGTTGCTGGAATACTCCTCTATGGACCTGCGGACGTTCATTGTATTGAAAACACTCTGACTGGTTGTGGTTTCTTCACACAGGGCTTAATGCCTGGTAATCCTGGATTCTACACAATAGGCGATATGGTAAATAACAAACCCGTTCTTTATGTCTGGAATCAGACTAATCTAAATATCAGTGGATCTTTGTATGGTCAAATCATTCTTCATGAAGCTAAATTCTGCTCAATAGCAGAGGGTCAGTTCAATGAAGCGTCTGTAGGAATTTCCTTATCGTTTTGTACCAACTGTACTATAGAAGATACAGAATCATCTGGAAATCATTTTGCTGGTGCTCTTATGTTTCTCAGCACTAACTGTACATTTAACAACTTAGCATTAGATGATAACTCACGTATGCAAGGTGGAATGAATTTAGTTTCGAGTGTTTGGGTGTATGGTAGTCAAAATGCGAAAGTTACCAATTGTGAAATAACAAATTCACAGGGCGCTGGTTTACTAATAATGCAATCTACGTTAACTGTGGTGACTAATAATACATTCATGAAAAACGGGATATTCATGATGGGAGGAATGGGACCTACTGTTGTAGAGGACTACTACATCATTGAGGAAAATAACACCATCAATGGTAAGCAATTTGGTTATTTCTATAATGAAACTGACAAAACTGTGGACGGAACTCTCTATGGACAAATATATGCCGTGAATTCGAGTAGAGTTAGTATTGTTGGCGGGGACTTTTCCGAAGCAACTTCTGGAGTTGCATTCGTTTTTACTAGTAACTGCTCTCTAGAATCTGCTGCTATGAATCAAAACTCATTTTACGGACTGCAAAATCTCTTCTCCACAAATACAAGCATTATCAATAATTCAATCGATGATAATCCATATTCTGCGATACATAACACATTTTCCGAATCCTCGACCTTTCTGAATAACTCAATATGTGGAAATGGACATGGTATCCCAGAAGGTCAAACAATGCCAACATTAGCGCTTTCCTCCTACGATAGATTATCTTACAACACAATTTCTCAAAATCGATACGGTATTGCTCTAGATGGATCCAATATTACTGTGCACAAGAACAATATCTCATGTAATGGTATAAACGGAATTTGGGTCAATAATGCAGGCTTCTTCAATATCTCATCCAATTGTATAGCAGGCAATTTCATGGAACCAGTGGCCAGCGCATCCGTTGCCGGGATTTACGTTTCTGGTGGTACTTATGGAGTCATTCACAACAATTCCATCTATAGCAATAGTGGATATGGCATCATGATAGGTAGTCTTTCTGCCACAAAGAATTCGATTTATTGGAACGAAGTCGGTTGGAACGGTGTTGGGAATGCTGCAGAAGGCGGTCCTGATAATCTGTGGGATGATAACGTCACGACTGGAAATGCTTGGAGTGACTATGTAGGACCTGGTACTTATCCTATTATGTTATCGTCAAGTGTTGATAGGTATCCAAGTACATTGACTGATATCACAGTTCCAACGATTAAAGGTCCTGATGACGTAATCTTTGAATCTGGTACTTCAAACAATGCATTAGTGTGGAATGCTTCGGACAATTATCCTGGCAATTTCGTTGTGTATCAGAATGGAACACCTATAGAAAACCGGACATGGTGTTTCAAACCAATCGAAGTGGAACTTGAACCATTGGATGTAGGTTTCTATAATCTAACAATTGTAGTCTATGATGGTGAAGGTAACACTGCTTCGGATACAGTTATCGTTGAATCAGCAGACTCAATCAATCCTACAATAGACAATCCAGGTGACATTGAATATTCCATTGGACAAACTGGAAACAATATCATATGGCATGGTTCCGACTTAAACCCTGCATCCTATGAAATATTCCAAGATGAGATATCAATTAAGACGGGTGTCTGGAATTTCAGTATAGAATCCATTGTGATAAACGTTGATGGGCTTTTAGCGGCAGAATACAACTATACCATTTTGGTGACTGACATGGGAGGTAATACTGCTGTTGATGAAGTCATAGTAACAGTTATTGAAGCAACATCCCCAAGTATAGACTCACCTGAAGATATTGAATATGCTGAGTTTGACACCGATAACATGATTGTGTGGCATCCAAATGATGCTAATCCAGAATCCTATATCATCTATTTTGAAGAAACTCCTTTGAAATCTGGTTTCTGGAATACAAGCTCTGAGAGTATTTCAATATCTGTGGATGGATTAAGTCTTGGTGTCTTTAACTATACGATTCTTGTAACAGATCAGTATGATAATACTGCGCAAGATGAAGTTCTTGTTATTGTAACCGATGGGACACCACCTGTAGTGAATGATGTGCCAGATGTAGCTTTCACAGAGGGTTCAACCGGACACAATATCACATGGTTACCAACCGACTTACATCCCGACTCTTTCGAGATTCTTCTTGATGGTTCAATGATTAGAAATGGGTTGTGGAACTCAAGTGGAGAGAGTATCTTTGTTGCTCTGGACAGTCTTGACCCGGGTACCTACAATTACACTGTCATCATAACTGATGTAGGTGGGAATACTATTAGTGATACTGTGATTGTAACAGTTACTGAGGTAACCACTACAACAGCAACTACTACCACTACTACCACTACAACTACGACAACCACTAGAACCTCGACGACTACAGAAGGAAATATTCCTCCTATGACCATATTGCTCTTATCAGCTGTTGCTGGAATACTCATCATCTTTGTTGTCATTCTGTTACGAGTGAAAAAGTAATATTTGGCGGCTCAGCCGCCTCTCCTTTTTCATGAACATTCACTTTGGGGACTCATCTTCAATGGAATGAATCACGTCAGCGTGCATGGCATTGAGGTCCATGAACAGCTTCCTGTATTCATCATTCATGATGTCGATGTAGACTATGTTCTTTGCTCTATCAATATCGATGAACTTCAGCGATCTCTCTAGGGCTCTTGGATAGTAGCCGTAGACTACCAGAGTGAAGAACAACACGAGAACCACGGTCAGACCTACCACAGGTTCAAGCAATGGTCGGGAATACCATATCGCCGCATTGATTCCCAAGAGGAAGAACAAAGCCGGATAGAATAGGACGAATACCGCGGCCCAAGCAATGAATCGCGCTCGGCCAGTTCTGAGCTTGCCGCTGCCATGGAGCATGCAGGTTGGCACCCAGAATGTCACTGCGCTTCTCGCAGAGGCCAAGATCAGGTCCGCTTTGTCTTTGCCATCGGCCCACGTACTTACAGCGCTTTCATCCCCTCGTACTGCTGAAGACCTCTCTGTGATTGTGACGGATACCAAGTCCTCTGGTTCATCAAGGCAGACAGGGCACTTTTCTGGGAATTCCACCTTGGATATATTCGCTCTCACAAGTGTAAAGCCAGTGATTTCTTGCTTCTTCTCAGCATCTTCGCTCATCCTTCCCACTTACCTCATTCAGGGGGCATCACGATGATCTGAACACTTGTTAAAGGCCTGTTGTCATTGGGCTCGGAGGCATCAAAGGTATCGAATGTCATTTCGTACAAGAAACGGCGTTCCCTCATCTTCAACTCATGCGCCACACGGACGGAGAGTCCGATTCCCTTGAAGCCGTATCCTCTTATCGCCACCATTCGTTTATCGGATCTTACCAGGTCTTGTATGGTGGCCGCTATCTTGCGCACGTCAATCTTGCCAACCTTGGGTGAGATTTCAAGCAACACGTATTCGCTAGTCGGAAAAACTGCGACATCTTCCTCCATCGCGATTGAAACAACCTCATCTCTCAGATTGAGCTGCTCAGGGATTCGGTCACGAAGGGACATGATTATGATTGAATGTAGTCGGACTAATAACTTGAGCGGCTTCACTAGCCACAAACCTAATGCTCTTATGCTCAGTGAGCATTATTTTCTCGGAGGATTCACTGGTGGTAAAAACCAAGACCCTTGCTATCGTTGTGGCTGTGGTAATAATCTCATCATTCGCTGTTTATGGCTACTGGTCTACAATTACCCCCCGAGCTGACGTCAGAATCGGGTACCTGAACCAAGACCTGCATCAACTCGCCTTACGAGTTGCGTTGGTGAATGGTTACTTTGATGACGTGAATATCACGGTCGACGTTGTCGAATTCGGTAACGGTGCTCTTGAGATGGACGGTTTTCTTGCAGACCAGATCGACATGGGATACCTTGGAGCCGCGCCAGCATTGACGAAGCGACTCAACCAGGATATCCTGATTACAGTACTCGCCGCGGTTAACTTGGAGGGTTCTGTCATTATGGTGAAGAAGTCGGAGTTCGACTCGGGTGCCGTGACCAGCATTGTGAATCTAACAGGTAAGGGTGTACATCATCCTGGGCCATCAACAGTTCAGAACTTCCTTCTCCGTCTTGCCTTGGAGAATGCTGGGATGACCTACGAAGATATCAATCCCGTATACACAGCACCTCCATACATGGAAAGCGCCCTTACGGCTGAGGCTCCTGCATTCATAGCATGGGAACCCTTCTGTGCCAAGGCTGAATACAATGACGCCGCAGTAGTTCTGCTGAATTCAGGTGATATCTGGCCTGGCCATCCCTGTTGTGTTGTGGCTTCTGCCAACAGCTTCTTGGAGGGTAAACCGGATGTCGTTCAGAAGGTCATCGATGTGCACAAGCGGGCTGAGCAGTGGATTATCGATAATCCATTAGATGCTATTGCCATTGCGATTGACTGGCTTGAGATGGACCAGAGTCCTGTTGAGAATGCATTCAACCGAATTATCTTCGACTATGATCTGAACATGACCGGTCTGACGATGTATCTCGAGTTCCTCATTGACCAGGATCTTGTGGATCTTCAATTGAGCGAAGTTGCCAGCTTCATGAACGGCTTTGTTAATACGACGTTCGTCGAGTCATAAACGGCAGACACAAAAGAAACACCGCGGGTCATCTTCAAGAGCAAGATGACTGTAGCGCTTAAGGAACGTCGCAGCGAAGCTGATTCGCAACCCGTCCGACCGAAGAGCTGGATGGCAAAGTTCGACCCGCGAGATGTGGTTTTGAGAATCCTCCTTCCAGTCATCATCTTGATTGTCCTCTGGGAGGTTATTGCACAGCTCTCAGTGTCATCCCTGTCAGGAATTGTGGAATCATTCCTGAAGCTTGCATTCGAGGGCGACAGTCAGGGGAAACTCCTCACAGAACACGTCTTCTCCAGTCTTGGTCATGTTACTCTCGGATTCCTAGTCGCTGCACTGACAGCGATTCCTCTAGGAATCATGATTGGTCGGTACAAGGTCGTCAACTCCGTCCTTGGACCAGTGGTTGAAGCGATGCGCCCCATTCCTCCGATTGCTTGGATTCCTATATCGCTTCTTCTATTCCGTGACATTCTGTTCGCTCGAATTTTCATAATCTGGATTGGCGCTTTCTTCCCGATTCTCATCAACACGACAGCTGGCGTCAAACGGACAAACCCCGTTCATTTGGATGTGGCTGAAACCTTTGGTGCGACAGAACCTGAAGTCTTGACCAAGATAATTATTCCCTCTGCTGCGCCAGAGATATTCGTAGGCTTCCGCATTGGTTTTGGCATCGGGTGGATGTGCTTGATTGCTGCGGAGATGGTGAATGTCAATGCGGGACTTGGATATCTCGTGCTAATCATGCAACAGTCAGGTCAGACAGGTGCTATGATTGCGGGTATGTTGTTGATAGGACTCATTGGTTTCCTCATCAGTTACCTCTTCTTGATCATGGAAAAGCGTCTACTTAGATGGAGAAGAGAAATTTCCGTTTAGGATCTCTGCATTAGCATAGCTTTCTCTTGCTCTATCTTAAGGATGTCTAGAATCTGAGCCCGATATGCGAGGCACTCGCTAGTTGCTCGGCGGCGAGGTCTGGAAATGCTGATATCGTATTCATTTAGGATCCTCGCTGGGATGTTACTCATGACCAGAATTCGGTTGGACATGAATACTGCTTCATCCACATTGTGCGAGACGAATACGATGGTTGAACCGGTTTCCTGCCACACTCTCAGGAACTCTTCTTGCAGGTGATTCCGGGTCTGAGCATCAAGATTTGAGAACCCCTCATCTGCGACCAAGATATCTGGCGATGTGATTAGGCTTCTGGCTATCTCAGTCTTGCGCGCTTGGCCGCCGGAGATTTCATGAGGCAGATGTTCCTCATAGCCTTTCATCCCGACCAGTGCAATCACCGCATCAGAACGGCTTCTCATCTCCTCTTCTGATACACCCTTTACCTCGAGCCCGAACTCTATGTTCTTACGAACTGTACGCCAAGGAAATAGTGATTCCTGCTGGAAGATGTAGCCCACACGACTGTGGCCCATCTTCACTTCAACATCATCTATGAGTATTTTACCCGCATCGGGTTCAATGAGTCCTGCAATTATCTTGAGAAGTGTTGTCTTGCCGCACCCCGAAGGTCCAAGGATGCCCAGAAATTCTCCATCCTTGACCTCAAATGAGATGTCGTCCAGAACCAAGGTTGAATCTTGTTCCCCGTTGTCAAAGGATTTTGATACGTGACGCACGGAGAGATTGGGCACTATGGTTTCACCGGCCTTCTAGGCCGCATTTCCGGTTAAATAGTGTGCCCTCTGGATGACTCAGATTGAGGGACTGCACCCAATAAAGGTAAAAAAGGCAACACTCACACCACATAGTGACTCAGATGCTAAAATCACTGTAGTTGTTAGACCAACTTAGTATCTGAACATCAAATCTTCAGATAAATGGTGACCAATCTTGACGGCCCCTCGCATACTCTTTGAGATTCCCGATGAGCTGAGTACTAGTGCCATTGCCGTGGGCGATGTAACCAACTCAGGACTTTCAGAACTCTGTACGGGTGGCCGTAACGGGGTTCTGAAGCTGTATAGTGCCAGCAATAAGACCGAAGTACAGTTCTTGGCGCAGCAGGACCTACAGGGCAGCATTCTCTCGATTCGCATTGCTGATGCCAATAATGACGGTCTGATGGAAGTCATTGTTGGACGCAGTGTGAGTGCCGGTGAGATGCCGGGTGAAACCGGTACGCTTCAGGTGTTTAGGTACGCTCCAAGTGGCCAGCTAGAACTCCTTGCAGAGCATCCGGTGGGGAGCTTCGTCACAACAATCAGTGTCACTGATGTCACAGGGGATAACAAGAACGAAATTATGGTTGGAGGCAGCGATTCTACACTTCGAGTCCTCAAGATGGATACTCAGAATAACTTGACGGAATACATTCATCATCAACTAGATGACATGCCTATCGCCATCGGCACTTGCGATGTCATTGGCGATGAGATCGAGGAGATAGTTACCGGTAACCGTGACAAAACGCTGCGTGTGTTCAAGGTTAGGGAAGACGCGCTGGAAGAGATAGAGGTCCTAGAACTGCCTAGTCCAGTTATTTCAGTCGCGGCAGGTGATATCCTCGGCGATAGGAAAATGGAGCTTGGGGTAGTTACTCACGATGGCTCTATCAGGATTTACCGCAACGAGGAGAGCAAGCTTGAGCTCTTCACGAAGTTGGAGAACATCAATGCCCTATCCGTCCGAATAGCCGAGTTGAACGCCGATCATATGGACGAGGTTGTGATTGCCACCTCTGACTTCAAGATTCTATTCTACAGTCTTTACATGGCTGAGCTCAAACAGCTCGCCGTTATCGATATTGGTGCTAAGATTCTCTCTATCAGTGTTGGTGACGCTGGCGGTGATGATAGACGAGAAGTGTTGGTAGGGGTTTCTGAAAAGCCTCTCAAGGTTATTGAAGGGTTGTACCAGATAATCCCCAGTTTCGAGATATCTCAGGATTCTGAGGACAGTACTCGCCTGCGCGGCAAGGTTACTGTTGCAAACATCACGGACCAGCCAGTGATGGGGATCACCGGGAAGATATACCACTTCCCGAAGGACAATATGGAAGTCAATCCACAGCAACTCAAGTTCGACCTAGGGCCGGGCGAAACCAAGGCCATAGATATTGAACTAATGCCAAAAGCAGAAGGAACAATTATTGTTCGTCCGATCGTGCTCATGTGGACCGACGACGGAGGTCAAGTGCGTCAGGTCACCACGCCGGAAACCGCGATACTTGTAGAGAAAGACCAGGTTGCCTCAGCTCCTGCTGAAGTCGCTCCCGTCTCAATGCCCGCCACTACGGTGGAGGCACCTACGATATACGAGGAGCCGTCCCCATTCATACCTCCCTCCGGCACAGGCTTTGGTGAGGTTTCAGTCTCCGAAACCGCTCCCGTCGAAGCTGCCACTGAATCGGAAATGACCGCACGCGACCAAGCTCAGTTGAAAGCGGCGGAAGACCTCTTGGACAAACTATTCGGAGAGGACTCAGGATTATCAGAGTTGGACGACGTATCCAAGCTAATGGAAGAGGCGGAGCAGGTTACAACAGAACCTTCTGCAACAGTCACGGCTATTGCTGTTGAGAGCGCCATGGTGTTAGAGATCCGCGCCAGAGAGCATAAGTCTCCAAGACCCGGTGCAGCCTCGGATGCGTATAGCTACTTGTTCAAGGTAATGGTAACCGGAGAAGGAGCAGTCGGTAAGACGGCGCTTGTTACAAGATACACTACGGGCCAGTTCCAAAAGGACTACAAAACTACGATTGGGAGTCAGTTTGCCGTCAAGCTCGCACACATCTCACCGCCAGAATCTGAGTTCGCAGTTGGGATCAAACTTCAAGCTTGGGATGTTGCAGGACAAGCTCGTTTCAAGGCTGTTCGGAAGATGTACTACAGCGGAGCGGCGGGACTGATACTGGTGTTCGACGTAACTAGAAGAAGGTCCTTCGTAGAGCTCCAAAAATGGGTGGAGGAAGCGGACGAATCAGTTGGTCAGAGAATTCCCATAATCTGCATCGGCAACAAGATTGACCTCCCAGACCGTGCGATACCGGCAGATGAGGCAAAGAAGTGGGCTGAGGACCAGGGTTTCGTTTACATGGAGAGCAGCGCAAAAACGGGTTCGGGGGTATCAGACATGTTCATGGTGATTGCTGAGCTTATGTGGCGAGAAACCCGGGCGCAGTCCAACGATAATCAGACGCAGTTCTAGACGTTTCGTCCGACAGGTTTCACATCCATAATGTCCTGTGCTCCAGCTTCAAACGCAGCCAAGTTCATGCTTGTGAGTGGTATGATTTCTGCCAGGCTGGCCTTGATATTATCCGCACGAAGGGGCGTGTTGCCCAGAGTCGCCAGAGCTCCTAGCATGTAGGCGTTCAACGCTCGTGCGGTACCGATTACTCTCAGGGCAGCACCTGCATCTACCGGATACACCTTGCCACAGATGGTCGCAAGCGCATCGACAACTTCTTTGCTACTAGGGTGCCCATCTTCTTCACAGCGCGTTGCCGTTGTGTGGACTTCCATCGTACTGAGAACGATGGTTGTTTGCGGTCCTGCATAGTCCACAGCAGCACGCAGGGTTTCCAGGGGTTCAAGACCCAGCAGCATGTCAACCCGCCCTCGTGGGATCAGCGGACCAGTGTCGTGGTCTGCAATTCTAATATGTGTGTACACACTTCCGCCTCTTTGCGAGGCCCCAATAATCTGCCCAACCACGGGTTTCATTCCTTGAGCACATGATGCATTTGCTAGAGCCCGGCCACATACGAGGTTTCCCTGTCCTCCAACACCGGCGACTAGAATATTGTATGCATTGCTCAACGATATCACCTCTGTTTGATGGCTCCATGAGGACATACTGCGATGCAAGCGCCACATCGGACGCAAAGGTGTTCTAGTATGACTGGATGTCCCGCTTCACAATCCCAGCCTATTGTGGTGCAGCCGAAATCATTCACACAAATTCTACATTTCTCGCCAGAACACTCCTCAAGGTCGATGTAGACCTCTGGCTCGGTATCGTAGTTTCCTATACGTTTCTGCTCCTCCAGTCTGCAGACGCTTGCCAGTATGATTACATGGAGCCCTTTCTTCAGTACTGTCCTGTGTAGCAGTTCCACCATGGATGGAATATCGAAAGCGTCACTTGTGACGACAGAGTCCGCTCCAATTGCGTTTACAACCTTCTCGATGCTGATATAGCTCTCATTCTTTGCCTGGTTTCCTGAACCCGGGTGTGACTGGAAACCCGTCATGGCGGTCGTGGCATTGTCTAGTATCACGAATGTGATGTCTGCGTTCTTGTGTCTTGCATTGACCAGAGCCGGGATGCAGGCATGAAAGAATGTCGAGTCACCAGCCACAGCAAGGACCTTGGAGTCGAACCCAAATCTACCAAGCTGCCCCAAGCCGCACGCAGTTCCTATTCCGGAACCCATTGCCTGCATGGTGTTCATAGATTTGTCATAGAATACTCCGAGTGAGTAACAGCCGATATCACCTGCGACCACCAGCTTGCCTTTCAATCTCTTGCGGACTTTGCGGATTGCCCAGTAGACATTGCGGTGGGTACATCCTGCACAGAAAGTAAGTGATCTTGAAAAAAGCAGGTCACGAGCCTTTTCAACAGCCGCGAGGGTCCTGGCGTCAAGTGGCTCATAGCTACCACCTTGAATTCTAGCGATTGATTCCAGCAAGATGTCAGCATTCATCTCCCCAAATGCTGGGACGTTTCCTGTTCGCTTCCCGTGGAACTGAGGCATCTCCCCGGAGGGATGATTAGCAACCAGCAATCGAACATCATCCTCAACAAACGGATCAATCTCCTCAACAAACAAAATTCTCTCAATACCCTTCATCGCATTCAGCAGAAACTCCTTTGGTAGAGGGTGAGTTGTGACAAGGCTCATACATCCCACTTTGATATCCTCTAGAAGTTCCACGGCTTCCTCTACATATCTGTGGCACACCCCTGTCGATATGGTCAGGAGCTCGGTCTTGTCGTGACTGTCCAGGTTGTTCCACTCGCAATTCTCGAACTCCTTTGAAATAAGCTCCAACTTCTCCAGAAGGTCGCGATGTCGCAAGTGCGGGTTTGGCACGTTGTACAGCCTCTCTGGCAGACTGTCCGTGACTCTCCATTTCCTCTTGGGAATCTCTCCCAGCTTGACAATCGCTCTCGAATGACATAGCCGAGTAGTACTTCTCACGATGACCGGAATCTCGAATTTTCTTGATAATTCAAATGCGTAGGGAATGATGTCTTTCGCCTGTTGACAGGTGGAAGGCTCCAGCAGGGGCAAGTAAGCAGCTTTTGCGTAGAATCGTGAGTCCTGCTCATTGCTTGAGCTGTGTCCTTGAGGGTCATCACACACGACCACAACAAGGCCTCCCTTACCAGTCCCTGAGAGGTTCAGGTTGAGCAAGAAATCTGCGGCCACATTGAGGCCCAGTGATTTTATTGGGCAGATTGCAGGAATGCCTGCCCAACTGGCACCGGCTGCAGCCTCGAGTGCAACCTTCTCATTAACGCTCCACTCAACATAGACGTCATGTTCAGTAGCGTCCTTCATCAGTGTCGACGTTATCCCGGTGGAAGGAGTTCCCGGATACGAAGAGCAGAATCCTATCCCCGCCTCTAAGGCGCCCCTGGCAATGGCTTCGTTGCCACTCATTATCATGCCGCAAAGTCCAGATTTCGCCATGGGAGTCAAGCTCTCCTCCTAAACTGTGGTCGAACTCAAAACACTTTCGAATCATCCGAAACGCCTCAGAAAAGGAAGAGTGAAAAGAGAACAGGAGTTCCGAGGCTGGACAGAAGATGGCTGAAAAGAGCGTGACCAAGAAGAAGATCGGTTCACTTCTCTCGATCTCGCATGATAAGGATGTAGATGGTCTTAACTCAGCTGCTATCGTCTGGCGGTATGCGAAGTCCAAGGGTCTAGGCTTCGACATGGACCTTACGGACTACGGCGGCTTTGTGAGAGTATTCTCGTCAGTTGCAACTCGCAGAAACACGTTGATTATTGTCACGGACCTTGGCATGGATGACTCTGCGCTGGACGCAGTGGTAGCTGGTCTATCCAGAGCAATTTCTCAAGGATGCAGAGTTGTCTGGCTTGACCATCATCAATGGTCCGATCGGGCCGTGAGGTCAATACTCTCACTCGAGAACAAGCCTGTATTGAAAGTGAACCCCAAGTACTGTGCGGCCGAGATTGCTCATAAGGTTCTCATGCCTCGCGATGAGATATGCGCCGAGTTGGCGACAGTAGCACGTGATACAGACTTCAACCTTCGTCAGATTGATGGTGCTGGGGCTCTCACAGATGCAGTTTCGGTCATCAGATTTGGCACAATTGCTAGCAAGGAGGACCTGACTGCCGCTCTTAGACCAATTGTGGAAAAGCTGGCTGAGAAGGGACTAGCCGGCGTCTGGAATGATCAAGCTAAGAGATTCCATGACTCGCTTCTGGACAAGAGAGTTCATCACTACAGAAAGGAAAAACTCAAGAAGATGCGCAAGGCTTTGATTGGGCATTGCGATCAAGAGATTCACGAGAAACTTGTGCGCATTCTTGAGATGCCTAGTGGTGTTACCACGACCGATATGGGTACATTCATCGCAGATTCTGAGAATCTAACAGTAGATGGAAACCAGCTAAAGGTGGCGGACCTTGCAATCACTATCAGCTCTGGAGGAATGTTGGGCTTTCGCAGAGGTCACAAGACGACGCTGTGCAACATTGCAGCCAAGCTCTTCAATGGCGGAGGACATCCCTACGCTGCCGGTGGCGAGTATGGGGTCTATACGGACTTTCAAGCCGTTTGTGATGACATATTCGTGACTCTTTCGAAGAGCAAGGATTGGGTCATCGAAGCAGATTCGGTTTGATTGTTGCATCACTCAAGTGATTCAGTACCAGGTTTGACACCGCTAGCTATGGCTTGTTTCAAGATGGCTGAAATGTCAATTGCACTCTCCCACAGCCTTTCGAATGTAGCAACAGCGTCATCCACCATGGTTGGGTTGTCATCTCTGTAGATCAATGCCGCAGAATCTGGGTACGGGGCTTTACTCATAAAGAGAATCATCTTCTCTTCATTCAAGCACAACATTCTGTAGGTTGACGTGGGTTGTGGAGTGGCTCGGAGCTGCAGTCGCCCATCGAGAATCCCCTGGACAACCAAGCTGCTAGTCTTGCTCAGAAATGACGCTAATGAGGCTAGGCCTTGACCCTGCGGCATTTGAGATGTGAGCAGCGCTTTAATGGTCAATCCATTTTGAACTGCTTCGAGTAACGCCTTCTCAACAGGTCCACTATTTGCAGGGGTAAGATCCAAGAGGTTTGCGCCCTCTGTAAGCCTAAGCACATCCCCCGGACTGGTGTTTCCACATAGCTCTCTAATCATAGCTATGCGAACGTTGTCTTTTCCTTCAATATGACCGGATGTCAGTTTCGGTTTTCTTCCTATCATGATTCCAATAATGATGTTGGCCATGTCTTGCATGTCAGCCCCTTCAAGTGATTCCACATCCTCTGATAGTTCCTTTCTCTCATCTTCTAGTATGCTCCTCTGTCTGCTCTGAGAATTGGCAAGACCCGCCATGATTGTTTCAATTGTGGCCGTAAAATGCCAGGGTCTCCCGAGTCGATTCACTGTTATGAATTGATTACTCTCAAGATTGGAGATGCATTTGTAAATCCAGGCTTTTGAGGGCGCCTTGGACCTCTCACTTTTGATATTTGCGTATATTTGTTGGAACGTGATTTCTCCTTGGGTTTCGTTTCCTGCTCTTAACATAGCTCCTAAAACCTGAATCTCCGGGGCGGAGAGGTGAACACCAATTCTCTCAAGATCCCGACCAAGATTCTTGACTGTCAACTCTTCGAATCACTTCCTCCGTCCACGCCTTGATATACATCGACCCCCGCTGTGAAGTCTTTGTCGAAGCTACTTATTGCTTCATCCACAAGGTACGGGTTTGCCCCCCTCGGAATCCAGGTAGCAGTCGGGGGGGTTTCTGATACTATCAATACGATTCCATCATGATTTCTGCTGATGAACTGGTATGTTCTTTCAGTTCTTGGATGGATTTTCAATGTTAGGGGCAACCCTTCATCTCGAATACTCCCGTAGAATGCACTCAGCCTAGCCCCACCTTCATTCGTCGGCGTCCACATTGTATGACCTAGCGCTCTAATTTCAACTCCCCGCTCGAGCAGACGAAGTATATCCATCATTCTCTCAGCAGCTCTCGATGGTTCCGAGCTTATCCAATCAAGACAAATCCTGATAACGTCCCCTCTCTCGCTTCGAGCATACATTGTATTCGTGCTCATACTATATATGTCGTCATAACCTTGTGCGAATCTTGCATGCTGTTGAGAAGGGGTTCCCGTACTCGTTTCAACCAGCTTGGTCGCAAGGCTAGAGATACTGGCATCCAAAATGGATTCTATATCTGAGTCAGCCTGTTTGGCCTTTTTCCTCAAATCAGCTAACGACATCCTTTTTGCTTTCTCCAGTGCTGCTTGGATTATGTCTATGCCTGTCCAGTAGCGGTGCTTGTAGGAGCTCTTGTCGACTTCAATGTAGCCATCCTTCTCCAAAGAGCTAAGACTTCTGTAGACTAGTGGCTGAGCGATTCGCTTCCCCAAGTTCTCATTCTGCAGATTCGGATATATCTCGTCAAACGTTACAGGCGCATCTTGGTTTCCCTGTGTGATTAGAATCGCTTTTAGCACGCGTGCTCTCCAATCAGTAAGACTAAACCCAATGATATCCAGCAATTGAAACGCATCATTTTCTTCCATGGGATACCACCGACTCACTATGGCTCTTTTTCGGTGCCCCTAGTTCTGAACACATCTGCTAGGGTTTTGGCTATGTATGAATCGGGAGAAATTCCAGACTTCTTGAGGTACTCTGGAGAGAGATCCGTTAATGATATCGATTTCTCCCATTGTGAGTCGAAATTGGTCATCGCGTTGTCAATGAGGTCAGGATTGAATGCCCTTGTTATCCAAGCCGCGGTCATTGGATTGTCGCTTATCATGAATGCCATGCTATCATTATTGAGGCTCATGAACTGGTATGTATTCTTTGGTCCGTCGTTGAACCGTATGTCCACGGGCAGACCTTCTCTACGGCAGTCGATGAATGCCGCGATAGACCCAGTAAGCGCCTCAGGTGTGATCTCAGACCTGATTGAATCATCCTGTATTAAAGATCTAATCGTCACCGAGTAGCGCACCTCAACACCTCTTGCTGCAGCAACGAATATCCTGTCGACTCTTTCTGTAGCACCCTGCAGATATGGTGCGAATGTCATAACCGAACAACGAATGATATCGCCCTCTTTGGCCACTTCGAATATTGTACTGTTCGTCACGCGGTAAAATTCATCCATCCCCTTGATGAATCTGGAACTGAGTTTCTGCCTATCCCCCGTGAGTCCTTCAACTAGATTCTCCGCTAGCGAACCACAATCCATGCTTGTCACGAAATCCAGCTGTTGCGTCAGAACGCTCCTTTGGCTGTTCAGCTTCTGAATGGTTTCTGATTTTATCTTCTCTAGCCCGGTCATGACTGTGCTAACATCTGCCAGATACATTTTCCTGTAGGCATGTTCACTCTCTACTCTGATCAAGCCGTTATCGACAAGCGACTTCAAAACCCTTTGAACCCATGCTTTCGTAAGACTTGACCCGGGGTTGTCCTTCATCGTGAATTCGTAGATTCTTTTGAATGGCAGAGGTTCTGGCGAATCTTCCTGAACTCGCAATACAGCACCTAGCAGATTCAAGGTTCTCGAATCGACACTACTCCCCATTACGAGGCCCAGACTCCTCAAAGCTGCCTTCGTTTTTTCATCTATCAATACGAATCCCTCGCTCCGACGATAACCTCTTGCCGCATAGCCGGAAAATAAAGATACTAGCTTCGTGCACAGATACTTACTTTGCATCTGTTGACAAAGGTCGTATTATTATATCGCACGGTTGCCATACTTGCTAGACTTACCCCTCCAGAAAGAGTGTACAAGTCACGCACTGGGCATAGCAGAGAATAGGGCTGTTAACGAAGCAGGGTAAGAGGGGGTAGACCCTGCTTCCTTTCTCTCTTCTTAATCGTTTGCAATCCAATTACAGCCCGCTTACGGCGATGCTTCGAAGGTAGCCCTTGCCAATCTTCAGGACCATTGGCAGGAAATCAGTGAGTAGTCCCATGTAGTCCCCAATGCCTGCGTGCCCTTGGATTAGTGAGTTGAGGGTTCCCGCGTCGAGCTGACTGAGTACAATCTCCGCTGCTTCAATTGGATCGTTGAACATCGCATACTTGCTTATCGCCCACATACCTTCGCCAGTGTTTTTGATGTTCGAAGCCAGCTTTGTTTTCCTGTACTCTTTTTCGTATTGGCTGATGCTCTTTGCTGAGAAGTCGTTCTCATCAACTATTCTCTTTGCGTGCTTTGCTAGCAGAGTTCCTGCATGGAAGCAGGTTGTCACCCCGCCTCCGACGATTGAAGAAACCTGTCCAGCAGCATTACCGCAAAGAGCGACGCCTGCATCAGTGAATTTCGGGATTATCCCTGCGCAAGGAACAACTCCCGCATTCACCGCAACTATCTTTGCGTTTTTTGTTTCGGGGTGACTATCCTTGTATTTCTTGAGCATGCTCTGCATGGGCATTAATGCATCCCAGTTTTCCTTTGATGAGGGGACACGACCAATGCCGAGGTTGATCTCTGTTTCGCTCCTTGGGTAGAGCCACAGGTAGCCAAGGCCCACGTCTCGCCCGACGAAGAAGTATGCAACATTTGGGTCAATGTTTTTACAATTTTCGAGCTTCCAGCGGACACCGTAACTGAGTAACCATTTCGGATGGGTGAAGCCAGCTGTTTTGAAGACCCTGCTGAAGGAGCCATCGGCACCTACGGTGAGACCTGCTCGCTCCTCTTGGTCGCCATTGTATCTGAGACCAACAATCTGATTCCCCTCCTTGATAACAGAGTCAACGCGAGAACGATATCTGAATTCAGCCCCGTTTCCTTCTGCACGGTCCCTCATCAGTTCTTGGCATTTGTCTTCGTCAAGAAGGTAAGAGTTGCCAAGGAGGCCTCCTCCGACTCTGATATTGGCTCCTGTATCCAAGCTCTCTCCAACGATTTCGGAGTACTTGTTGCCTACAAACTCGGAGTCTGGCTTCACACCCAAGAATCGCAATGCGTTATCTGTTACAAGTTCTCCCATCAGAGAATCCGTGACAGCGTTCCTCCTCTCCAAAACGAGGGTCTTAACACCGTATCCTGACGCCCTGTTTGCTGTCATTAGGCCGGCAGGTCCAGTGCCTGCGATTATGAGATCGAACGTCATTGTATCAACTCCTGCTGAGTGAGCTCTAGCGATTGGGTGCTGACCGGTTGGATTACTCTATATCTGTTTCCCATATGACAATGATTTCTCCCCTTATGTCGCATGATTTAATATGAGGTGCTGTATGGCCCTGAAGCACTCCAAGAAGTGTTCTTTATGAAGGCCAGAATCCTCGCTTACGGCGCTTACATGATTCTATCGATTCTCATCAGTCTGATAGTTGCAGCTGTCCCGGCTATCTTCCTCTTCGCTTGGGCTTTCTGGAATATCGACTCGATACTCAACGGACTTGGCTGGCCTTTCATTAATATTCAGAGCGCCTTTCAAGGAACGTTCAACGCGAGCTTCCCAACAATCGTCTACACTCGGTTCTGGGGCATTATCTTCTTTATTCCCGTCGGTTTATTCTGCTATGCATTATTCTTGGGCATTCTCATAGGCATGTTCAAGCTATCCCGCAGAGGCATTCCCCGTTTGGAAGACGGATATTACAAACAAGAAACCGAAGACTGGCTTCTGTATGAATTCGCTCAAGTCTATTACATCCTCATCCCCTACTTCGCTGGATTCTTCTCAATCTTCCTTGACACTTCGCCAAGGCATATGCTGTTCGGAGCGAAGATAGGAAGAAACACTATCATTGGCAACGGTCGCATATTCAATCCCGAGAGGACTGTAATTGGAGAGAACTGCTTCTTTGGCTACGATGCCATTCTGAGCGGACACGTCTACGAGAGTGGCTGTCTGTACCTGAAGACAGTGAAGCTAGGCAACAATGTGACGGTCGGTTCGAACGCTGTCATTCTTGCAGGTGCGGACATTGGGGACAATGTACTCATCGCGGCCACATCCGTGGTTCCCAAGGATAAAGTCGTTCCACCCAATACGATATGGGTCCGCGGAAAGGCGCTTCCAAGGAAGCCAGTTCCGTGTGAAGAAGCAGAAGCGTATGCAATCGGTAGCCCAACTGCGGGAGCCGTCACCGGCGAAGACTAGGCTCTTGGGATTGCTCTTAGACTGATGGTCCCGTTTTACGATTCCCTATTAAGGATGAGTTCTTAACGTCGACAGTGAATGAACTCTTGAGATGTCGGGAGTCAAGCCAACATACACTCCGCGTGGATATCAGACCTATATCCTCGACAGGATCAGCGACTTGCAGGGTACGAATCTTCTTCTCGAACTCGATTGCGGTCTTGGCAAGCGGTTCATAACCCACCAGCTTGTGGCAGAGCGATTTCCCGATACGAAATTCATCATCGTAGTTCATTCCTCTTCGTCACTGGCTGAAACGGTAGACTACCTCAGGAGCGAGTACGGCGGGCTCGAAGACGACCTAGGTGAGCTATCATCCAGAGTTCCGTCAGGCCAAAGGTCACTGGTGCTGAGAGAAAAGAGGGTAATTGTTGCAACCCCGCAGGTACTGGCAGGCATTGCACGAAAGAACCTGAGCCTTCTGGAGCCATTTGAAGCAATTCTAATTAACGAGGTCGACACTCTCATTAGAAGAACTAGCACGAGAACCGCACTCGTGTTTCCATGGAATGAGCTTCTAACGTTCCTCGGCGAGAAATGGCTGATTGGAATGAGCGGGACTCTCAGAGACGACCATGCTGTCTTCACCGAGGAGCAGCTGGAGATCCGTGATGAGCTAGTAACGCTGAAGGAATACATTCCGAACTCAGAAGTCATAACAATGGAGGATCTGTACGATACTGACGTCAAAGAACATCTTGACCCCACATTCCTGTCTATTGCAGAGGTGAATGATCCCAAAATAAGATCAATCTCAATCGTGCTTGACGAGCTTGTACGCGATACGCGCATTGAGATTATGAACGAGCTCGCCGAGAGCGACAATCTTGACATCATTGCAGGCGACGCAAGGAGAGTGCATCTAATGTTGGAGCGTCTTCCAATTGATGATGAACTCAAGGGACGATACTCTGGGTTGCTCCTTTTACGCAAGTATGTCTATGCGATGCCTCCCAAGCAGTTCTTGCGAATGTTTCATGCGGACTATCTGAAACATTACTTCAATGTCACTCAACTCAGGCGTGCGCTTCCCACAGTTTCTGCAAAGGTCACGAGAGTACTTGAGGTCGCCGTGAAGCATCAAAAGACACTCGTCCTCACTTCCTACCTCAAGATGGTCATACAGTTGCGTGATGTACTGGAGAAGGCGGGATTGCCAGTGCTTACAATCACTGGGGCCACTCGGAACAAGGGTGAAGTGTTGAAGGAGTTCAAGGAGAATGCTGACGTGCGCGCCTTAGTGATGTCCCCTGTTGGGGAGCGCGATCTTGACATCCCCCAAGCCGATGTGATGGTGGTCTGCGACACAATCAATACCAGCAAAACGATGTACCAGAAGTTCAAGAGAACAAGAGGTGGACTTGTCTTGCTTTTAGCTTACTCTGGCACATCTGAACTACGAAAGGTCAACCGGCTAATGCAGCGGATATTAAACCGATATCCATGGTCTACCGCGGTTATAGAGCCCGATGTGGGACAACTTGGAATATGAGCTCCCGCATAATACACTATCATTATAAGACTCGTTCAAAGAAAGGGCTCGTGAGCTACCTTGACAGATGAGGCCTCCAATGGCATAAGGGAGATGAACCTCAACGTTGGTGTCGACATCATCGACATAGACCGATTTAGAGGCGTCAAGCGTAAGGCGCCATTCATCGAGCGGACATATACTCCAAGAGAGCTTGACTACTGCTATGGCTACAGCGACCCGGCCCCGCATCTAGCAACAACATTTGCAGGGAAGGAAGCTGTGGTCAAGTCGATTGGAACGAAAACAGGCACCTCATTGAGATCCATTGAAATCCTCCGCAACGGTGATGGAGCTCCTTACGTTTGTGTGAACGGGGTTGAGAGCAACGAGATCAAGGTCAGCCTTTCGCATTCTAAGAACCATGCAGTTGCTGTTGCTGCAACAGTATCTTCACTATCCAAGTCTGGCAAAGAGTATATTCAGGATATTTTAAACAGCAATGCACTAGAGCTGCTGCCAAACGAGTGAACCGCGATGAGTGGCACAGACGATCAAGTGGATGAGATTTTGAAGTCGGTGCGTGAGTCGCCAACATATCTTAGCTTCTGGAGCGCCTACAAGAGGATTCAACGCCTTTCACCTAAGCCATCGGAAAACGCAAGTCTGAGGGCTAGCATTGCGATAATTGGCTCATCCACACTGGAACCGCTCGCCGCGTGTTTTGATGTCAAGATGCGACTGGAAGGATTCCACCCTCATACGTTCGTTGGCGGGTTCAACACCTACCACCAGGAAGCAATGAATAAAACTTCAGAACTGTACAAAGCAGAGCCAAACATCATTGTACTTGCAGTGGATGCTTGGTCACTATTGGATCAGAAGTTCCTCTCCAATTATCCCCTGATGAGCAGCAAGAGTCGCAGTGCTGCAATAAAGGAGCTGGTGAACAGCATCACAGCAATAGCAGAGGTGCTGGAGAAGAACAGTGCAGCACTGATTCTTGTGAACAATTTCATTGTTCCCACGTTTTCTCCATTGGGCGTTGCCGACAACAAGCAGAAGCTTGGTTTCAAGAAGTTCTTCCGTCGAGCCAACCGGCTCTTGGAGGAAAAACTTGAGAGCGCTTCAAATGTCTTTGTTGTGGACCTAGATTCGGTTGCTTCCGACTTTGGCAAATCGCGTACTGTGAATTGGAACACTTACTACAGAGGCTCTATTCCCTTCAGTGAGGAGTTCACGCCAATCGTTGCTGATGAGTACATGCGATACTTCCGTGCTCTCAAAGGTTTAACGAAGAAGTGCATCGTGCTCGATCTTGACAATACGCTCTGGGGCGGCATTATCGGTGAAGACGGCATTGAGGGAATCAAGCTTGGTCCAACTTCCCCCGGTTTAGAGTATGTGGAGTTCCAGCGGGCATTGCTGAGCCTTTACAATAGGGGGGTCATCCTCGCCGTAAACAGCAAGAACAATTTCGACGATGCAATCAAGGTTCTACGAGAACATCCTCATCAGATTCTCAAAGAAGAGCACTTCGCGGCCCTGAGAATCAATTGGCAGAACAAAGTAGCGAACATTGCAGAACTGGCAAAGGAGATCAACATTGGTCTTGACAGTATCGTGTTCATCGATGATAATCCTGCAGAACGCGAGCAGATTAGACAGATCTATCCAGAGGTGATGGTCGTTGACCTTCCGAAGAACCCGCACCTCTACAGGGCCACACTAGAGAAGATAGACGTGTTTGATGTCCTATCACTCACCAAGGAGGACATGGCTCGTGGTGAGATGTACGTTGGTAAACGTAAGCGAGAAGAGCTGGAGCAGAGCTCCACATCCATCGAGGACTTCCTTAGAACGCTTGAACTCAAAGTGCAAGTGAAACTGACGGACGACTTTGATACACCCCGAGTAGTCCAGCTCCTCGGAAAGACAAACCAGTTTAACCTGACTACACGAAGGTACACCGATGCCGAAACCAAGAGCCTGAGGGATGCAGAGGAATCCGCAGTCTATAGCATGGCAGTTCAGGACAAGTTCGGCGATGAGGGAGTCGTTGGAGTCGCGATAGTCAGAAAGGAGAAAATGTCATGGATGGTGGATTCCTTCCTCATGAGTTGTCGAGTGATTGGGCGCTCTGTAGAAACCGCATTTCTAGCCAAGATCATTGCTGATGCCAAGACTGCCGGTGCCAAGCGCGTGATAGGAGAATACATACAAACCAAGAAGAACGCTCCCGCAGCTGATTTCTATGAACATCACGGATTCGCTAAACAGAAAGAGTCAGGTGACGGTGCAATCTGGATGCTTGACCTCGCTCACGGTACAGTCGAAGTGCCGGACTGGATAGACCTCATTGAGGAGTGACGCGATGACAGACGCTGAAGATACCCTTACGGAGATAATCTCCAAGGCCCTCCTTCTAGACAAGAGTGAATTGACAGATGACCTGAAGCGAGGCGATTATGAGCCCTGGGACTCGATGGCACATCTTACTCTGATAAGCGAGATTGAAAACGAGTTTGGCATATTCTTTGAGGATGACGAAGTCGTTGACATCTGGACAGTTGCCGATATTCGAAGTCTGCTCTCAAAGAAAATTTCCAGCTAGTCCTTCTTCGATTCCAACCTCTGAACTGCCCTTGCGGGATTGCCTGCAACTAATGTTAATGGTGGCACATCTCTATGCACAACAGCCCCCGCTGCAACGATTGCTCCCTCTCCAACAGTTACACCAGGCAAGATGATCGCGCCACTGGCCACCCAGGCTCCCTTCTTGATGGTGATTTTCTTTGGTCCTCCATGGTAGATCTTCGCTCTCTGAAGGTATGGGCTCGAGCCGGAATGAGCCATTAGCTTTGCCCCTGGACCAATTGCAGCCCAATCCTCAATCTCGATGTACTCTGGATACTCGCTGTCAATCATGACCATATAGCCGATGAAGACGCCTTTTCCCACCTTGACACCGCACTTCCTGAGCACTGATGCACGGAACTGGTAGACGGGTGCCAACCAAGCTATAATTCTCAGTAGCCTGCCGATTGTTTTGCCCATGTCAATCTACACTTCCTTTTCGGTTGGCTGAGTCCATCCTTCGCCACAGATATCTCCTTAGGTAGTCTGCGAAAACCCAGTTATCAATGTCACCTGTAAGCAGTAAACAGAAGGTTGCATCCCCTTTCCACTTGCCATGCTTCTTCCAATACGTTACGGCATCTGCCGGGTTTGGACACCAACCTCCCAGTTCCGCAGTGTATCCCATCACAGTTCTCAGAGCACCTATGAACTTAGACTGCCCAATCCTAATTGGATGCAGATCGAACATAACAACGCCTCCGCTGGTGGAAGCATTCTTGATCTCACGCTTGAGCTGAGTAGCTACAGCTTCAGGTCCCATTCCATGACCATCAATCATTTTGTCGTCGCTCCAGATATTGAGCGGGATGTATGTGGTGCTTGACATCTTACCGTTCAGTTCCACATTGAAGAAGTGGTCTTTCTCTCGGTGTTCTGGCCTGTATCCGAATCCGCCGTCCCAAATGAAATCGAGGCGTTCAATCAATTCAGGCATATCATCAGTGTAGTTGTCATAGGGTGCCCTAAATCCCCTGATTTCGATACCCATCTTCCTGTAGACTTGGAGGCTCAGCATCAGGTCCTTTTTCCGTTCACTTGACGTCAATGTCGGATAACGGAGATGGTTGTAGCCATGACTTGCTACTTCGTGGCCTTCAGCGACTATCTGTCGTACCAACTCTGGGCGCATTTTGGCAACTGCAGCCACGGTTGGAAAGCAGAAGTGCCCGTTGTGGTCGTCAAGCGCATCGAAGATGTTGCTGAGAATGTCGTCGAAGGGCACACGATGAAGACCATACATGCGGAGGAACTGCCTTGGAGCTCGTGTTCCCCATCGCTTTCTAAGCTGGCTGATGTACCGCATGCTCAAGTCAGGGACCTCAGATGCATGGTTCAGCTGGTTCGCTTTCATAAGAGTTGTGCCGCACTAGCCTACGATCCCGTAACAAATGTTCTGCCAATCAAGTCAAAGAGCGGCTTTACGAACTGAGGTTCATACTTCGCTTGGACGTGTCTGCACAACTTAACAAACTCCTCGAGTCGTGATTCAGCATCTTCTACGGTGCCCAGTATCTTTCTTGATCTCTTTACGATGTTTCGCACTCTGCCTTTGGCTTTCTTATGCTCACCCAGGATACCCGCTGAGTCCTGTTCAATCCGTTGAATCTGACTCTTTAAGCGAATGTCTGCGATGTCATCACTGCCCAGCGATTTCACCATGTCCATCAGAACATCAAGAAGACCATTGTGAAGTCCTACCATTAGTGCCTCTATCTCATAGGCTGTGAATTTTACATCGTTTCCATCGTAGTTCAGCATCCACTTCAGGTCACTGCTTCTTGTGACGCCCAGCTTTTTCTTCCCAATCACAATCGGTTCCAAGAAGAACCTGCTATCGACGCTATTCTGAATAGATGTCCTGATTAATGCCGCTTCAGGCAAGGTTAGTGACAAAGATTTCCCGCCATTCTTAACAACCAAACAGACACCCGCCACAGGGGCTATTTTCTGAACATATTTCGAGGGCGGAGTAACCTCGACAGGAGGCAGGTTGTTTAGCATATCAGCAAGCTCACGCACCTCGCTCTCAGTGAGGAAGTAGGTCTGACCATCACCAGAAACTGTGATCGTGCCATCTTCGTCTCGCTCAAAGTCTATGCGATTTCCTCCTCCCACATCTGTAGTCTTCTTGTAGGTCTGCTTGTAATTTCGTGCAGTCTGTGCGAGCTTCTCAAGCGCAGCCGCAATCATATGAGCCTCTCCGTAACCGAGAGTGATCTCAGCACGTCCTTCTGTGCCTTTGCCTATTCCTACTGCTCCATCTTTGCGAATCTTTACATACAACGGGACCAACCACCGCCCCTTACTGGTGGTGCAATGCTGAAAACTATTGTGGGGGTGGCCACCATGGCGCTTAAGTAGAGCGCTTCACATCAGGGCCTAGGTGGCATCAATTGCGCAGGTCAATTAGTTTCTCCATCGCGTTTGTTCTCTTTCTGCTTCCCCTATTGCTGGGTCTTGTGGAAACGACAACTCCGAATCCGGCTGTATCTCTTGAGGGGTCATTCACTGAGGCAGCTCCCGCTCATTTCGTCAGGGGCCCCACTGTGAACTTGGTGACAAACAGCTCGGCTCTGATCTTCTGGAGAACAGATGTACCCATGAACTCCACAGTAGACTACGGGTTGGAGGAATCGAACCCCAACCTAACTGTAAGTAACAGCACCGTTGTTGGGGACCACCGAATAACACTGACCGGTCTCGCTATGGGGTCCAAATACTACTATCAAGTGACATCTAATGGCACTGCCAGTGACGAGTACCATTTCAGGACGGCTCCTGCGGATGGAGCTGAGTTCAAGATGATTGTGTTTGGCGATAACCGACCAGACACAGACACGGCACCAGTACAACCTCAGGAGTATAGTGATCTTGTTGACTTGGTAATCGCAGAGGAACCACACATCGTGATAATGACCGGCGATTACGTGCTGATAGTCACTGAGAGCCACAGCTACAATCTTGACGCTTGGGAGCGTTTCACAAACATCACTGACCGACTTGGTCACTATGCACCAATCTACGGTGTGCTTGGCAATCATGATACAAGCGCCTACACCGGTACTTTGCGTCTAGAGTACTTCTTTGATGCCTTTGAGATGTATAGCGAACCCTCACCCTACTCCTCCTTTGACTATGCTGGTGTCCATTTCACACTTCTCAACTCCGAGGAGCAATACAACAATGGGCGCATAACTGGTACGCAGTACGACTGGCTGGTTGACGATTTGACCAATACATCGAGGAGCATGAAATTCGTATTTGCTCACCAGCCGCTCTATCCGTTGCAGCACATAAACAGTGCATTAGATAGGAATATGACCGAGATGATCCGACTTCAGCAGCTCTTTGAGGACATGAATGTCACTCTCTTCGCCGCTGGACATGACCACCTCTTCAATAGATTGACGGTCAATGGTGTTGTTCACATAATTGCAGGCGGTGGCGGTGCACCGCTGTATCACACTCCGTGGGGTGGTGCCTTCTTCCATTACCTCAAGGTTGACGTCAGTTCAGGCCAAGTGGACTTCACTGCCATTGATCTCTCGAGCGTTACAAGAGAACAGTACCAGCTGCCCTACGATGGACCCATCGAGATTGAAGCTAGATTCCTCGCCAACAACACCTTGCAGAGGAACGGAACTCTGCCTATATTCTACTTCAGTGAGATTCCAGATGAGGTGCTCTACTCTTGGGATGGTGGCTCAAACTCTACAACTCTTACTGGGTTCCCAGACGAGCCTGATGCACACACTCTAGACGTGTATGCTAACGATTCTGAAGGTTCATGGAGCCATGAGCGATTCGTGTTCAACACGTACAATCCCGATTGGCCAACTCCTACAACGTCGACCAGCACTACCGACACCGAAAGCCCTCCCCCTCCAATGGACGTCGTGTTAATCTTGGGCATCGTGGGCGTGGTTTCAGCCGTTGTAGTGGTTATTATCCTCATGCGGTTTAAACGGAAATAGCTGGCCGTGTATCGCTCAATCTGGGACTAACAGTTTCGGATGAGAAAACGATAATGCAGAAGGTCACAGACCCTCTGCAAATGCATGAATCTAGATTGCGTCTTTGACATCGAAGGCTAGTCTACCTGCCTCTTTGGTCACAAGCGCGATATCGATTGTGTGCTCTCCTTCAGGAAGAGAATCGGCTTTGATGTGTAGTGCAATCTCTACACCGACTTTGAGGGGCATAGCACTATCTTCACTGACATCTGTTGCCTTGTACTCGGAGTCCTCTATTTTGACCGTTAGTGAGTCTAGCGGATATTCAGTACCGTTCACCTTGATAGGTTCCATTGCGGTCACAGTACCTGGCGACAACGTGTTCTTGATTTTGAACACAAAGCCGTCGTCAACGTTCTCGAGACTACCCTTAAGGTAGAGCTTTCTTAGAAGAAATGTGGGAATCTGCATGATTGTCTAACCCCGTTGAGGTTCTGATTCTGGTCGAATTGGAACGAGCCATTTATAGCTTTTGAACTGCCTTGACGGACGGCAATGTTTCTCAAAGCTGGTGAAGAGCTACCTGAATAGGGTCACAATGAATCTATGATTCCAGCAAAGGTAATAAGCGAAAAAGGAGTCGAACACACAACCACTAGACGCCTTAGGAGAGTTTCACTTGCAGTTTCCAGATTTCCCGTTTGATATATTCGATTTCTTCGGTACATTCATGATTCTGATGCTCATCGTGCCACTGATCTTTTTCGTGGTAGTTGTGATTATCATGGTGAAGGTATGTAGGTCCAGCTCAGTCATATCGAAGGCAGTTGATAGCTTCGTTGTCGAGGCACCACACTTTGCGATTCCCGAGTATCAGAGAGGGAAAACGAGAACTGATGGCGCACAGATAAAGACCGTGCGACTACCGACCACATGCCCTACCTGCGATGCAGCCATCTCCCAAGAGAAGATTGACTGGGTTGGCCCATTGGAGGCACAATGCAACTACTGTGGAGCCACCGTCAGGGCGAAACTAGAGAGCATGTAGGGCTGAAGATAACCAGTATTCATTCCCTTGCAGTGCAATCTCTCTCCATAAGATTCTATAGCCAGTCGAGTATGACTCACGCGAGGTCTTGACGATTGAGAGGACTCATGAAAACAGCACGAGGCGTTGGCAACATCAAGATTCGTGATGTTCCTGTTCCCAAACCTACTGACGACGAGGTTCTCGTTGAAGTGGCCGCTGCCGGTATCTGTGGAACTGACATCCACATCAAACATGACCAGTCGTTTTACACGCCCCCTGTGATCTTGGGGCACGAGTACTCAGGCAAGGTCGTGGAAGTGGGTGCCGATGTTAATCTAGTGCGGGTGGGTGACCTAGTTGTATCCCCAGCCACTGCGTATTGCGGGCAATGCTACCAGTGCAAGACGGGGCACATGAACAGATGCACCTTCAAGGACAGGCGGATTCTTGGTGTTTCGAAGGCCGACGGGGCCTTCGCTCAGTACTTGACCGTGCCTGAGTACATTATTCATCACATTCCGAAGGGCGTATCGATGGAGGCGGCGGCACTCGCTGAGCCAACCGCATGCGTAGTCCATGCCCTAGTCGAAAAGACACCCATCTGTGCTGGTGACATTGTTGTGGTGCAAGGACCTGGAACCATGGGTCTTCTTTCGGTTCAAGTCGCAAAGGCGATGGGCGCAGGAAAGGTCATTGTGACTGGCGTATCTTCAGACCGGTGGAGGCTCGATATTGCAGAGCAGACCGGGGCCGATGTAACAATCGATGTCCAATCGGAGTCCGACCCAGTGAAGGCAATCTTAGACCACTCAAACGGTCGCGGCGCAGACGTCGTAGTTGAAGCTTCAGGCGCGTGCATTGCTTGCGAACAGGCACTAGATTTCGTGAAGGTTGCAGGCCACATCTCTCTGGTTGGAGTACGTGGCAGACCCGCCGAGGTCAATTTAGATTATATGATTGAGAAAGAGCTGACAATGACAGGCACTTGGGGGACTCTTCCATCCTCATGGGTGACGACGCTCAGACTCATGGAAACAGGCAAAATCGATGTTCTTCCTCTCATCACCCATAGATTGTCCCTGGATGAATGGGAACGCGGATTTGAGCTCATGGAAACGCAGCAAGCAATCAAGGTTCTCTTCACCGATCTGAAGTAAACTCCTAGTCCGATGTGATTGTCGATTCTGTGCAGGTAATTTCCCTAGCGCCTAGGCTTCCACCTATCAAGAGCATCTTGGACAACAGCAACATGTGATGCCGCAGGGCCTCCACCCATGACAATGGCGACTGCACATGCCTCCATTATCTCTTCTCTCGTGACTCCGGCGGCAATGGCTTGCTTAGTATGATACACCATGCAGGACTTACAGGGCGCCAGCACTGACGCAACAATGCAGATTATCTCCTTAAACTTGGCAGACAGGGCACCGTCAACATGAACTGTTTTTAGAAGGTCAGAAAACGCGTTCCTAGTATCAGGGATATCCCTGTTCAAAGCTCCAAAGTGCTTCATGAAATCCTTGAGTATCTTCTCGACATCCTCTGGCATTATTTGGGGTCTCCTCACCGATCAATTGTCTATCTTGGGGCGGGTATCCCCAAGTTCCACTCATCGAGGCTGTAGCGGCTCTGATATAAAACCTCTGCAGTGTTTACCTCCGTCTGGGTCAGGTTTCCGGATTCCACGTTCTCACCTGAGAATGTGGCTACGCTCCTAACAATGGCTGCCCTAATTTCAACATCCGAAGGTCTTGAACTAACCTCCGCAGAGATGTTTGTCACTACGTCCCTCTTACTCAGCTTGCATCTGATTCTCGTTCGGTTTCTCAAGTATTTCGTTTGGCCAGTTGGTGCATCTAAGGACCTCTCGAGGGTGTTGATGTTTGCGTCAATCAAGAGTGTGCCATGAAGAAAGGATACTCCCCGCTTTATCCATCCTGCGGTTCCTGTGACCTTTTTCTTTCCGATTCTAAGGCATGAACTTTCCGCATCGTATGCAACGGGTATTCCTATCTCACGGAGTCCGTTTGCGATGCTGCCAACAAAGCCTTGGTACAACTTCTTCAAACTCCTGGGAACATACGGCTTGCGCTGGTCCGCACAAATGGTGAAGTTCAGGTTACCACTGCCATGATATACTGCTCCTCCTCCGGTGAAACGCCTCGCAATTCGAATGCCCTCTTTCTGGCAGTACTCTAAATCCACTTCCTTGTGCACGCACTGAAATCTGCCAATAACTACGGATTTGTCTGATTGCCATAGGCGGAGCGTGTTGGTTTTCTCGACCGAATCCGCATTTACTCTGGCAAGCGACTCCTCTATCGATAGGTTGCGATAGATGTCCAGTTCTTCGTCTTCTATCACTCGCCAGACCATGATACGACCAACATCACTTCTTAGTCAGAGCAGAACGAAATCTGGAAGCCTGCATCGAACTTAACACTTTGGCACAACGAGAATGAATGCCGGTGGTGGAGGTCACCACCGGCTGGTGAGCCTCGGAGGAGAGAAACCTATCGGAGGCTCGGAACAGATGTCGTTTTCGAGGCGTGACGCAGAGAGGTAGTCTGCGCCGGAAGTTGAACCCTCGCTGAATGATTTAAAGTCCGATAATTCCTTACACCTGCAGGTTTCCCAACTCGCGCCTGAAGGATAAGTTCAAGTGAAAACGCTTCAGCTTGAAATCGACACGAAACCACTTAGGCACGCAAAAACGGGGATTGAATGTGAGAACTGCGGGGGGACCGACTGGGTCCTCACAATCTATGAGATGCGAGTAATGGGTAGAACAATCACGTATTCTGCCTTGAAGTGTAAGGGTTTCGGGATGACTTACCCTCTACAAGAATTGGGCAAGAACGTGAATAAAGAAACTGTTGTTTCAACGCTTCGTCAGTGACTGCCTGCTCGACGAACTAACTGAACGGGGTCGCACACTCATGGCAGTAGCTTGACCCGGGCCGTGTCTTGGCACCACAGCTTGGACAACGTCTGGGCACTCGAGATGCTCCCCTTCGGGGGCTCAGAACGAATCTACCACTACTCCTGATGTTCCGCAAGCCGATTTTGTCAGCATAGAACTCTGTGTAGCCACATTCCGAACATGTGAACGTCTCCAATGTGGCGGTGGATAATCCTGGAAGATCAACTCTGATGTGATGGCCATCTCCCCCATGCACCCTATGTGGTCCCGCAATTCGTTTACCTCCGCACTTTGGGCATGTCCTTGACTTAATCATCTTGACACCTCATATTCACTCCAAGCTCAGGAATTATCTACTTTCCCTCGCCCTCCATGCTGTATGTGCGCATGAAAGGTCATAACCCTTTTGATTGCTTTGTCTAGATTTTCATGAAGAAGGGACTCTCAAGTACATCCTTAAGGGCGGCAAGGAACTGACCTGCAGGCACACCATCTAGCACTCTATGGTCCACGGCACAGCTGGCCATCATCATGCTCCTTACAGTAATTATATCATCTATCACTACTGGCTTCTTCTTGACCTGTCCAAGCGCCAAGATTGCGCTCTCGGGTGGATTGATTACCGGGATAAATAGGTCAACTCCGAATGACCCCAGGTTCGAAACAGTGAATGTGCTTTCAGCCAGGTCTTCAGGCTCCAATGCACTCTCTTTTACCTTCTTTCCAAGAGCCCTTATTTCCTGAGCAATCTGTGTGAATGACTTCTTGTTGGCCGCTTTCACTGTTGGGACAATAAGTCCATCTTCAGTAGCCATAGCAACTCCGATGTTTATGTCAGAGAACATACGAAATTCATTTCCAACAAGCGTGGCGTTGAATCTAGGGAACTTCTCAAGGGTGTCTGCAACTGCCTTTACAATGATATCGTTGAAAGAAACCCTGAATCCGAGCTTCTTCTGAACCTTCTTGTTTATCTCTTCTCTGAGAGCAACGGCCTCGCTCATGTCAATCTCAGTGATCATGGTGATGTGAGGGTGCTGCCAGCTCTGAGTCATTCTGCGAGCTATGGTTCTTCTCAGGGGCGTCAGTGTTTTTGTCCCGCGCACCTTTCTTGAATCTTTTATCGTCATTGCAGCTGGTTGTGCTACGATGTCATTCTCTACGATTCTCCCTCCAGGTCCAGTTCCTATGATAGGGGACAAGTCTACTCCAAGTTCCTTGGCTTTTTTCTTTGCTCTGGGCGAAGCCTTGATTCTTCCGCTAGGCAATCTTGTTTCTGTAGCTTGAACTTCTTGTGGACCCGCCGTTTTAATCGGGGTTGCCTTTGCGGGCACTGGCCATGCGGGAGCAACTAGCGCGGGTTCATTGAGTTTCTTGGGTCTGGTGTCAGGTATCTTCTCGCCCTTCTTACCGATGAATGCGATGGGTTCGCTGATGGGGATCTCGTCATTCACGTCACAGAGTATCTTCAGTATGACGCCATCGGCGGGAGCCTCCAATTCAAACTCATTCTTCTCCCCAAATATCTCGACCACTAGGTCACCTTTCTTGACTGCATCACCCTCTTTCTTGAGCCACTTCAGAATGACTCCATACTCCATGGCGACGCTCATGCGTTGCATGATCATAGTAGTGACCATAGGTTTCACCTTACACGATTTCGCGTACTGCGCTAATGATTCTATCCTTGTCTGGAATGAATGCCTGTTCAAGAGGGGGACTGAATGGAACCGGAGTATCAGGCGCGTTGACTCTCTTGATGGGCGCATCAAGCCAATCGAATGCTTCCTCTTGAACAATAGCAGCAATCTCAGCAGTTGTTGCTCCGGTTTTCGTTTCCTCTGTCACGAGAACAAGGCGTCCAGTCTTCTTCACTGAGTCAATGAGGGTCCTCTTGTCCAGAGGTACCAATGTGCGCGGATCAATAACTTCCGTACTGATTCCTTGCTTGGCTAGCTCGTCTGCGGCCTCAATGGCCTTGTGCACCATGAGGAATGTCCCCCATATCGTGACATCGTCGCCCTCTCTGTGAACTCTTGCCTTGCCGAACGGGATTAGATATTCTTCGTCAGGTACTTCCTCCTTTCGGTCATAGACAAGCTTATGCTCGAAGAACATTACTGGATCAGGGTCTCGGATGGCAGTCTTGATGAGGCCTTTAGCATCATAGGCAAAGGATGGTACAGCGATCTTGAGCCCAGGTGTGTGCATGAACCAAGCTTCAAGGCTCTGTGAATGATGAGAGGCGAGATTCTTTCCTCCTCCAAACACACTTCGCAGAACAAGCGGGACTGAAGTCTGTCCTCCGAACATATACCTCAGCTTCGCGGCCTGGTTGCAGACTTGGTCCATGGCCAGTGTGATGAGGTCTCCGAACATTATCTCCGCAACTGGAATCATCCCGGTGATGGCCGCTCCCAGCGCAGCTCCTGCAATTGCGTTCTCAGATATCGGAGTGTCTCGGACTCTGTCATCCCCAAATTCCTCCGCAAGGCCTTTCGTGACCTTGAAAGCCCCGCCCCAGTTGCGACCAATGTCCTCTCCCATAATGAAGACTCTCTCATCGCGCAACATCTCCTCACGAAGGCCTTCCTTGAGGGCATCTCTGTAGGTCTTCTCAGGCATCTAGGCCACCCCCGCGAAGACATCATCCAGTACTTCCTGTGGTTCTGGGTACTCGGATTTCACTGCGAAATCAGCAGCATTGTCGACTTCCTTCTGCAGCTTCCTTCGAATGTCCTTGGCTTCTTTCTTTGTCAGCGCCTTCTTCTCCAAGGCAATGTTCTGAATGGTTTCAACGGCATCCTTGCTGAGCCAGAAATCGACCTCTTCCTTGGGCCTGTACTTGGCCGGGTCGAATCTTGAATGTCCTCGCATTCGATAAGTTTGACATTCTATCAGGCTGGGTCCGCCGCCCTTTCTGGCTCTTTTCACAGCCTCTATGGTGGCTTCATAGACCTCTACCGCGTTGTTTCCATCTACCACACAGCTTGGAATGCAGTATGCCTCAGCTCTCTGTGCAATGCTCTGACTGGGACAGGTTAACGCAATTGGCGTACCCATCGCATAGAAGTTGTTCTCGACAATCCAAATCACAGGCAGTTTCCAGATTGCTGACAAGTTGAGGGACTCACCGAAAGTTCCGTTGTTTGAAGCACCATCGCCAAAGAAACAAGCGACAACCTCCTTGGTTGCTCTCATTTGGCATGAGAGCGCAGCACCTGCCGCGATGGGCAGACCAGATGCCACAACACCTGTGGCCCCGAGCACTCCAGCTTTAAACTCCGTGATGTGCATTGAGCCGCCCTTGCCCTTGCATGAGCCAGTTCGCTTGCCAAGTAGTTCAGCCAGTGCCGCGTTCATGTCTGCACCCTTAGCAACGACATGACCATGACCCCTGTGTGTGCTCTGAACCCAGTCGCTCTTCTTCAGTGCCGCTGTCACTCCAGCCGCCACCGCTTCTTGTCCTAGGTATAGATGCAGCGTTCCTGGAACAAGATTCTCTCCGAAGAGGTCCCAGACCTTTTCTTCAAAGAGGCGAACCTTCAACGTTCGCGTGTACAAATCGACGAGCTTCTTCTTTGTGACTGCCATTATATAATTCGCCTGCCCGACAGAGAGCTTCTGGGCGCCTCCGAGAGTCACACCAGATAAAGGCTTCGAAGTAGATACCATGAAGGGCTTCCCGCGGAACCCATTGCAACCATGAAACTCATATCGCGGTGCGCGCGAACCAAACACAGACAGCAAGAACGCGTTGTGGTCGATAATGGATGCCATTGCAGCGTGAAATGAGGAATGGAACTCCATGAATGATAGGCGTGACGCCCATTCGGAGCTGAGAGGGGGTTATGAAGCTGCAGCGGAATTCTACGATCTCTTCGCAAAGAATGACGACATCCCATTCTACCTTGACTATGCTCGCAGACAGGGGTCTCCGATTCTGGACCTCGCTGCGGGTGCGGGGCGTGTTTCTTTTGCTCTCGCACGTGAGGGCTTTGAGGTCGTGGCATTGGAGAGGTCTGAAGATATGCTTCGAGTGGCAAGGCAGCGTCACAATGACCTGACAGAGGTCATCGCGAAGCAAGTGACCATTATTGAAGGGGATTTTACAGACTTCACGCTGAACCAGCAATTCTCTCTTATCATCATTCCTGCATCCTTTGGGCATGCGTTGACGAGGGATGAACAGCTCTCCACTCTATCGTGCGTGAGGTGCCATCTTCGGGATAACGGCTTATTCATACTTGATTTGTTTCCAGGTGGTGTACAGCCAGAGCGTGCGTTTTTCGAGGATGTTCCTGTAGAGCTACCCGATGGGCGTATCGTCAGGCGTGTTGGAGAGATGCGCGTCGACCCAGCGCGTCAGATTCTAGAACTGAAACTTCACTTCATCATAAGCGACCCGCAAATCGAGCCCAAAAAGGAGGAATGCTTTGAGCTTCTATCTGGAGCAGCACTGATCCACAACCGAGAGGCTAACATGTTGATGAGAATGAGCGATTTAGAAATAGTGGAGGAGTTCGGTGACTTCGATAGGCGCCCCTTCAGCTCCGATTGTGGAAGGAGAATCTTGGTTCTTAGGAAGAGTTCTTGATGAATCTAGAAAAACAAAGGAAGGGCCAATCAATGGCCCCTTCACTTGCCTTTCACTTCGTCAGGAGAAGGCAACTGGTCGACTTTTCTGGGTTCTTGTCTAAACTCGACACCTTTCTCCGATTCCAGTGATTCAGTGTACAGTACCTCGCCTGTAACGATGGCATCACGCTCGATGTATATCGTGCGGCCATAAACGCTCTTCACCCTAGCGCGCTCCTCGATTCGGATATCATCACCATAGAGTGAGTCCGTCCTTGCGCGTTCGCGGATTAGAATCTCCTTTGAGTGCACAAAGCCGCTGACTTCGGCCTTCTTGCCAATTCGGAATCCATCTTCGGCATAGGTTTCTTCGGCATCAAGTCTCCCGCCAACTATAATGCGAAATGTCTTGATCTTGCCGCCCACCTCAATTCTGCCGCCTACCTTTATCTTCCTTTCACAGGTCAGGTCGGCTCCGACTTCAATTTTCCCTCCGACATCGATATCATCACTTAGGTGGAGTGAGCCATCCACGCGGACTTTCCCGCCCACGTCGATTGTTTGGCCAGTCGCGTCACCATCGATGCCCACACTACCTCCGACGTCAATGCTACCGAAGGTTAGGTCACCTGATCCCTTGAAGGAGCCTCCCACATCAACAGAGTCCACCTTTGAACCAGAACCAACTCTTGCAGATCCACCCACATCAATCTCTTCAACCTCAACAGCTCCCTCGGCCTTGAAGCTTCCACCTATGTTCACCTTGCCAATGCGGCCAACTGTGCACTTGCCGGATCCACCGACGTCCAGCTCATCGCAATCGATACGGCCTTCAACCTTGATCGATCCTCCGGCGTCCAATCTTAAGACCTCTGCATCACCCGCAATCCTGATTGAGCCGCCTCCGTTCAGTCGCCTTGCCTTGGCGTTTCCGCCAACTCTGATTGATCCACCACCCTTGCCAGAGTCACATGTCAAGTCCTTCTCGACACGCAATGAACTGCCTGCCTCTATTACGCGGGCACTGGCACTTCCTGTTACCTCTAATGTACCATTTCTTACAACAGCGCTTTCTTCAATAATCAGGTCGCCGTTCACAAGAATGCGGTTTCTGGTTTTAGCCTCTAAATTGCGAGCTCTTAATGAGCCATCAATCTCTAGCTCACCCTGCACGTACAGAGTCCCAGCGATCACAATCTCAGAACCTTGCTGTGGAACCAAGTGTCTGCATTTCTTGATTTCAACGTCGCCCTCAACTGTTCCGAGCTCGACGGTTTCTTTGTTTTCAAACTTCAATCGTTCAGCCATTTTTTATTTGTCCTTGGCTTTCTTCCTATGTATAGCACGGGATTTTTGGTATATAAAGCGGAACCACAATGAGAGGTCACAAGATGTGACTATTCCCAAAGCCCCCTACATACCTATGATTGGGTCCGGGATAGGTATTCCTACAAGCCCTGCCATCCTCTTGTATAATTCTAGGTACTGATGTCCACGGACTGTGACTTTGTAGACCCTCCTACCGTCATCATCTTCATCTTCGAGAAGGCCTCTATCCAATAGCTCTGTGAGGCTAGTCTTTGCACGGTCTACTGGCATGTTTGTGGATCGGGCTGCGCGAGTCAGTGGACAGTGGCCATAGATATAGATCACACGGATGAGCTCTGCATAGATGTCATATCTCGTCCGTTTCAGACGCTCTTTCTTCTTCTTGGCCATTGAATGCAACCGACTCCTAGCACACTTCTCAGCATAAAAAAGCAGTGAATGACTGCCTTCTGAGAGTATCGCCTAGCAATCTTTATGACCGGCGCCTTGGCTGAATTCATGCCGGGGAAGCCAGTGATACTGCGAGTCTTTTTGTTGCGACGAAACGTGGGCGAGCATCTCTGCGGCATGTCATTTGAGCACGATGTTTCGGAGCAAACCACCTCAATGCCCCCTCACATCAGAGCATGTGTCACACTTTTTGGCTCCAGAGAAAGCACCGCACATAGTCGTGCCTACACGCTCCAGCAGGATGGCTTGGTTTGGGTTTACATGTTCTTTGAGATGTTTGCAGTTGTGGTGTTAACAACTGAAGACGAGGACATCCCACGCCTCCGGAAGCGAATGCTTTCTCTTGGCAAGGCCTTTTCCAATTCGTTCGGACACCTAATAGCATCCTGGAGCGGCGACATGGACGATATCGAAGGAGTCGGTGCGCTTGTAGAACGATATATGCGTCTCGATCTAGATCTTGGAAACGATATTCTGTCTAAGATTGAAAGTCTAGTCAACACTATTCTTGAGAGCTACGATGTAGCCTACGCCGGAGTCTTTGATGCGGGAGGAGACCTGCTCTCGGGCGATATCCCGGAGAGTCATATCCCAAGCATCCAAGATGAGATAGCCGTCGCAGGAATCAATTCCGGAGTGGAGCTAATGCCACATGCAGTTGATATTCAAGGTCATAGTGTGCAGATGCTCAGGGTCAGCTCCCTATCAATTGCTGTAGCCGCATATCGTGACGAAAGCCGGATGGCAGCTGCAAAAGCAGTGAGCGAGATTGCACAAGCACTTCACGAAGCGATGGACTAAATTACGCAATCGCTAAATGGTGACTGACCTTTTACGGATGTGTGATTGCTGATGGATTTGGCCACTGAAATCATTGCGACTGCCGAGAAGGACATAGAGCAAGCACTCTGGCAGAGTGTTCGAGATAATGATAACGACAAGGCATTGACTGTCTATCACAAATCACGAATCAAACTAGTGTCACTGACCAACCTATCTGATGTGGAAGAGAGGGACCGGAACCGCGTTCTTGCTTACTGCCTAATGCGCATCGACGACGCATTATTCTCCAAGGGTGATACTGCAGACGCCGTGAGTCGGACTCAAGAGGCAATGAGTATAGCGCAACGTTCCGAAGATGAGGTTCAAATTGCTAGATGTCAGTTGGCGCTAGGTGCTCGGCTCATGAATCAGGGAAAGATCGCAGAGGCGGAGGAGCATTATCGCGGGATACTCACGACTCACATGGACAGTGAAAATGAGGATTTAATCCAGGTGGTTGGGTGGACCCTAATAACGAGGGGCCATCTATTGAATGCTAAAAGCCTCCATGACCAAGCGCTCTTTGTACTTCTTGATGCCGAGAATCGACTGAAGTCCATCGATAATTACGCGGGCATTGCCGCAGCGAACGAGCTCCTGGTGAAAGTGTACTCCAATCTTGGATGGTCAGAGGATGCCCAGAAATATCGTCGAATGGCGATTAAGTACAAGGAGAAGGCAAAACGCGAACAGAGGTGAGCGTTCTAGCAGAGCGGGCATTTCGCATCACTGTGCGAAACAAAGAAGTACTACGCGGCACCGGTAGGTTTTGTTAATGGACATGAGGTTCGTTATGCAATGATTGTCGGCATCTGCGGTTCACCCAAGAAGGAACGTTCCAACACTCGATACCTGCTCGAGAAGGCGCTCGAAGCAGCTTCTGATATTCTTTCAGAGGGCAAGACTAAGCGCGCAACAACTGTTCTGCTTAACATAAGTGACTTCGAGATCCGACACTGTACAGGATGTGACACTTGTGTGAGAAAGAAGCCCTGCCCTGAGAGTGAACACGACGACATGCCCAAGATTGAGGAGAAGCTGCTCAAGGCGGATGGAATCATCATCGCTGCTCCGTCATACTTCACTGCTGTCCCTGGCGTGCTGAAGGACTTCATAGACCGCTCGAGACCGATGAAGATGTTGGACCATCAGCTGAAAGACAAGCTCTTCGGTGCTATCACCTATGCTGGTCTTCGGTATGGTGGACAAGAGCACGTGATTGACTACCTCAATAGATACGCTCTAGGACAGGGGATGATTGTCATTGGAGCAGTGGGGAGTCCGGTAAGAGATGGAACCTTCGGGTCGGGAAGTATGCAGACGGATGAGGGTGAATGGAGGTCCGCAAAGAAGGACCAGCTGGCAGTTGAGGGTAGCCAGCAGCTTGGTCGTCGAATGGCTGAGCTTGTCAAGAAATTGAAGTAAAGCGAGGGATTGTCATGGTGAAACCAGACACAGGCGGTAAGGTTCAAGTATACACCGGCAATGGCAAGGGCAAGACGACTTGCGCGTTAGGCCTTGGCATAAGAGCAGCGGGTCACGGACTTGAAGTGCTCATGATTAATTTCATGAAAGCGAAGGTCGCCGAAAGGAGCGGAACAAACGAGGTAAATTACGGAGAATTCAAAACTATCGAGCAGATTCCGAACTTCACAATCATCCCTGTCGGTCGCGAAACCTTTGTCGACAAGGATAATCCTGACCCTGTAGATATAGAGATGGCCCAAAATGGCTTGAAGATGGCGCAGGACGCGCTTGCAGAACACAAGTGTGATGTCTTGATTCTCGATGAGATCAACGTGGCAGTGGAGTGGAACTTGATTTCCTTGGATGAACAGTTGGGCTTAATTAAGATAAAACCCGCGGATGTCGAGGTCATCATGACTGGTCGTTATGCCAGCGAAGAAATTATTGAGGCTGCAGATTTGGTCACCGAGATGAAAGAAGTCAAACACTACTTTGAAACGGAGAAAATTTACGCTCGGAGAGGATTCGAGTTCTAGTCCAAGAAGGGCACTGGAGTCGCCTGCATCCCTTGCAGAATCGAACAGTTAATATTGTGTTTGAAAGAGCTGGTGTTTGTTAAGGAGGATAACCTAGTGGGTGACCAGGGTTCCATTAAGAAAGCGAAGAAAAGCTGGGAATCAAGTAAGCTCTCCAACCAGAAGCAGTGGCGAGATGAGTTTGTCACGACCTCAAGCAAGCCTGTTAAGGTGATTTACACTCCACTAGACATTCCTGACCTCGATTACATGCGGGACCTAGGATTTCCCAGTCAGTATCCGTACACCCGCGGCGTGCAGCCTTCGATGTATCGGGGTCGCATTTGGACAATGCGGCAGTTTGCTGGGATGGGCAGCGCAGAGGAAACGAACCAACGTTTCAAATTCTTGCTCGATCATGGTCAGACAGGACTGAGTGTAGCTTTTCATCTGCCAACAATCTATGGACGGGACTCTGACCACCCATATGCGCTTGGTGAGGTTGGAAAGCTTGGTGTTGCCATTGACACGCTACGGGATATGGAGATACTACTTGATGGACTTCCTCTTGATAAGGTCACAACTTCAATGACGATCAACGCTCCTGCTTCGATACTTCTCGCCATGTACATGATTACCGCTCAGAAACAGGGAGTTGCTCCGACTCAGATTGGAGGGACTATTCAAAACGATATTCTAAAGGAGTACATGGCCCAAAAATCATACATCTACAGCCCTGAGCCATCAATGAGAATCATCACAGACATCATGGGCTATTGCGCGAAAAACATCCCCCGTTGGAACACCATCTCCATCTCCGGCTATCACATTCGGGAGGCTGGTTCGACCGCGACTCAGGAGCTTGCATTCACATTAGCCAACGGATTGACGTACGTACAAGCAGGCATTGATGCGGGACTGGATGTGGACGTCTTCGCTCCCCGTTTATCATTCTTCTTCAATTCACATAATGACATATTCGAGGAGGTCGCGAAGTTCCGAGCCGCACGCCGCATCTGGGCGCGCGAGATGAAGGAACGGTTCAAGGCGAAGAAGTCAAGGTCTCTTTGGATGCGATTCCACACTCAAACTGCTGGCTGTTCACTAACTGCTCAGCAGCCAATTGTCAATGTTGTGCGTACAGCGTATCAGGCCCTCGCGGCAGTTCTTGGAGGTACTCAGTCTCTTCACACAAACAGCATGGACGAAGCTTTCTGTTTGCCAACAGAAGATGCAGTCCGTGTGGCGCTCAGGACTCAGCAGGTCATCGCGCATGAAAGTGGAGCGGCCAACACGATAGACCCACTTGCGGGCTCGTACTATATCGAATCGTTGACCAACGAAATGGAGGAGGAGGCCTACAAGTACTTCGATCGGTTCGATGCCATGGGCGGTGTTATCCCCGCCATCGAGAAGGGATTCCCGCAGAGGGAGATAGCCAACGCATCGTATAAGTACCAACGCGAGATCGAAGCCAACAAAAGGATAATAGTAGGTGTCAATGACTTCGTTCTTGAGGGTGAAGAGATCACAATCCCGGTGCTCAAGATAGACCCTGAGATTGAGAGAAAGCAGGTGGAACGTACTCAGAGAATCCGGAGAGAGCGTGACAAGAAGAAGTTCGAGGAAGCTCTCAATGCACTTAGAAAGGCCTCCGAGGGAGCAGACAATGTTATGCCCCATATCGTCAATGCGGTGAAGGCCTATGCCACTGTGGGTGAGATATGTGATGTATGGCGGGACATCTGGGGCGAATGGGAAGAACCGAAGATCTACTAGGTGCGAGAGAACATCAGAGCACAGCTCTCATCATTCTGCCTTGTTGAGTTCATCATGTGCTTGGGATATCATGGTTTCCTCATCTTCGGAGTTGAGCACTAACCCCTCGACGGGCTCCTCGGGAGATTCCGCAGCTGCAGTTTCCATAACATCGTCAAGTGCTCTGACTGATGGAGTCAGCAAAGCGGCAGTTCCTAGCACGATTGTCGCCACTCCTGAGGCAATAAACCAAATCGGAACGCCGTAAGCATCTGCCACGGGCCCAGCAATAACTAATCCAATGGGCATCATCGCAGTGGATCCACTAACAACAAGCGCAAACACTCTTCCTTGCTTATCAGCTGGGATCGTTGATTGCAGCAATGCAAGGATGGATCCATTCACAATAGTACCAAGACTCGCCACGAGGAAGAACAGAGCTGTTGCCTGGAAAAATGCATCTGGCGGCATCAGACCAATCAGCAGATCCAAGATTCCAATCACGATTAGTGCGATAAGTGCTGTAAAAGTCCGCCTTCTACCACCTCCCCAAATGCCAAGGAGTATTCCCGAGAGCACCATTCCTATAGCACTTGCTGACTGGATTATTGCCAGATATGTTGCATCGCCGTGGAAATGGTTGGTGACAAGAATGGGGATCAGGGTGGATGCGGGCCCTCCCACCAAGTTTAGGAACATCGCCATCACGACAATTAGTAGTATTCCCCGTGTTTTCCTCAGGAAGCGGAAACCATCCATCATGTCACCGAGAACAGATTTTTCCTCTAATAGGCTCGTTCGCTCAGGCTGAGGGACATGAACGGCTGCAAGAGCGCCTATCGCAATGATAGCAGTTGCCACATCTATCATCAGGATTGTACTCATCGGAAGCAGAATCAGAACAAGCGCTCCAAGCGGCGGCGCGAGTATGCCCGCTGCTCCTTGGAGTGTGTGGTTCATGCCCCCAATGCGCAATAGGTGCTCTTTGGGGACCATCAGACTGGTTGACGCCAGCATCGCCGGCCAGTGGAATGCACCTGCGGCTGAACCAATGAGCATGGCCAGATAGATATGCCAGATCTCTATAGTCCCAAAGTGGAACGTGGCCACCAGGAAGAGAATGCTTAGGGCGATAATCATGTCTGCAGCAATCATAGTTCTGCGTCTATTCCATCGGTCCACATACGACCCTGCAAAGGGTGCGATCAAGACCTGTGGCAACAATGCCATTATCGTGGCGATGGCGAGCACAGTAGCGGAGCCGGTTTGAAGTGTCAAATACCAGACAATAGTGAATCGTACGAGTCGACTCCCGAACAAAGATACGGCCTGACCGCTCCACAAGATGGCAAAAGGACGCAATGACTTGGTGGTTTCATCCTTTGGCGGCTCAGACAACATCGTACTGAATTTCATGTCAATGGTGAGATATATTGCAGCTGGTTTGGGAATAAACTAGCAATTGGACTTACTCTCGCCGGAATCCTTCACCACACTGACCTTCAACTGCCAGCAGTCGATGCAAGGTCTGCGGCCAACATACACCGTTGCCCGAAACTTGTACAATCATGGACATCAATGTCCTTGACTGATGTTCGGTTCCTGATTCATTGAGGTCTGCTCTGCAGGTCCTACTGGATCTGCGACAAGTCTCACGTCCTCTCCACAGGCGTTTTCTATCTCCGTCCAACTGGCGGCGACCAAATTGCATGCACGCCCTAGCAATCTGCATTGAACGTCCACACTACTTAATCCTGAGCAGTACGTTATAAGCATCTACAAAATGCCCAAGATCGTACAAGTTCTTGGCAGCTGTTGCATATCCTCCTTCCATAGCAGTCAATTGTAGAACACGTTTCGCAGGACATTTTCTTATCCTTCAGCAATAGACAAGATTAGTTCTATGCTGTATACTCCTTGTGCGGCGAATCATCCACAAGAGCTGCTACATCTCAAACCCTCTGCATTCCTAGGTGGAACTGACAATGATCGTAGGACAAGAGGGGAGAACCCGGCTCAGACACGCCGGGCTCTCTTCAAGATTACGTTCTTCTTGATTAGATACGACAGGTTTGCATTAACAGGCTAAGTTCTCCTCTTCCGCATGTATACAACAATCACAATAAGAATAACGGCTCCTCCAATTCCTATTGCTATTAGCAGAGTGTAATCTGGGACTTCAGAAGGTGGCGCCGAGTCCTCAAATGCGACCAGTATCCCGTTGACTGGACCCGTGTCAGCACTTCGCATGAAACCAGCCACCGCAAATCCACCGGCAGCAAGCTCGACCAAAGCGTGTCCTTTGTCCAGGTATTCGCCACCAAAGGCCTTTTGCCATTGCAGCACTCCATCGCTGTCTGTACGCCCCAGCCAGACATCGGAGCCCCCTGCACCGAACGCATAAGTGCCGCTTGTGAGCGCAAAGCCACCATCACTACATTCCACTACGTCAAGGCCGCCAGGGGCGCTCATCATCCCTGCGAATCCGGTCGTGTGATTGTATAGCTGGTTCCAGAGTTCATTTCCATCTCCATCTACCCGCACAAGCCACCCGCCTGCAGAGTCTTCGAAGGAAGACGTGCCGGCTGCGATTGCAAAGCCTCCTGTACTCACCTCGATTACGGAGTAGCCCATGTCGTAATCGGTACCGCCAAATGTACGGTTCCATAATTCGTTCCCATCTGCGTCCGCCCTAATCAACCAGACGTCACTATCTCCCGCTCCGAGACCTTCTGTATATCCGGCTAAAATGAAGTGTCCACCACTAACTTCTGCAACTGAGAGGATTCCCGAAGTTTCATATTCATCTGCTGAGGCCGTAATGAAGGTCTTGTTCCAGAGCTGGTTCCCGCTGCTATCCAGCTTCAGCAGAAAACTACCATCGCCATGTCCTACAACTACAAACTCCCCGTTGCTGCATTCAATTACACAAAATGCATCTGTACTAGCGCCCCCCATCGTGAATGTACTGTTCCAGACCATAACCCCCGAGGCATCTGTGCGAATCATCCATGCATCATGCGTAGCAGTCCGTCCAGCGATGAGGTATCCTCCTGTACTCACTTCAACTAAGCTGTAGCCTAGGTCGGAACCTAGACCCGGTGAATCGTAAGTCTTATTCCAGATCATCTCGCCATCCGAGTTCGTCCGTGTCAACCATGCAGAGCATTCTCCTGAGCTTGTATTCCCGAGCCGCCCGAGCAGAGCAAAGCCGCCATCGCTTAGCTGAACTACATCATATAACTCGTCGGTCCCGTCTCCTCCATATTCCTGATACCATAGCTCATCGGCTGCGTAGACCGGCAATGCAGAAGCCAACATAATCGCAAATGACACCACTAAAGCTTGAAGGATTCTTCTTCTTCTCAACATTCAACACATCCTGAGTTCGATTCGGGCCTTGCGAATGCTCCAGTGATGATCTGGGATGTTGTTGAATTCAATGCAATTGATGGGTGCTTGGCTTTTCTTTGAAGTCATGGTACTCCTGGCATTTGACGATTCCAATCAGTCTGATTCCCATGGCCGCGAATACGTGTTCTTATCAATTCACGCAATCCCAGAAAAGGCTTTCGAGAAGTTGCTCATCTTGGAAACTGTCCCCTGCAGCAGACGCTTTTGCATCGATGCATACTTGCTCAATTGTTCACCAATCTGCCCCATAGTCGATGCCTATTTATTAGGGAGATTTCCTGCGAGTATCGCTTTCGACAATCCACTCCTCGGCCCTGCCGCTGAGAACGGAGGACTAACGATTGGCAGAGTACAATAAGGTCACGGATGAAGTTGTGAAGAAACTGGTCGCAATCTGTGGTGAGAAATACGTCACGGACAGCGAACCACTACGTTACAGCTATATGGCAAGAGGCATCATGGGACTGGAGGCCGTTCTTCCTGAGGTCGTAATCAGACCTGCAAATACTGAGGAAGTCCGGAAGATCCTCATGATTGCCAACGATAGCCTGAGCCCTGTCACTCCCGCTGCAGGCGGTCTAAGTGGGGGCTTTGCGTTGCCGGCAATTGAGCCGGGCGGCATTTTGATGGACATGACACGGATGGACAAGATGGAGGTTGACACAGAGAACCGAGTCATGATAGTTGAGCCTGGCGTGAGATGTGGTGACGCTTGGCGTATCTTCAAGAAGCGATGGCCCGATTGGGCACCACCAATTCCTGACGGAGCACCACCCGGGGCTACCATTCTGGGCGATGCCATAGAGCGTGGCTTTTCTCTGGTGACCGGAAGGTACGGACCGCAGGCTGATATGATCATGGGTCTTGAGATAGTCTTGCCAAGTGGTGAGATATTCAGGACCGGTTCATGGGCGCTTGATGGCGCGAAGGCGTTCTACAGGTGGGGTGTAGGTCCGAACCCAGACGGCCTGTTCCTTGGTTCTCAGGGTTCGATGGGCATCATCACCAAAGCTGCAGTGAAGATTGTACCTCATCCTCATTTCAAAACGATCGTAGCTTATGGTGGCGACAGCTGGGAACACATTATTGAGCCAGCATGGGAGATTGGCAAATACGAGATGGGGATATCCGATAATACAGTCATGGTCCAAGGAGGCAACTGGCCCCTTGTAATGACCCGCTGGCCCAAGAGCAACGTACCGCTCGATTACAAATTCTACGAGAAGATTGGCATTGACGAGTACTGGATGAACTCAGAGGTGTGGGCGCATTCCCAGGAAGAGCTTGATTTCACGCTGAAGCGGATTGACGAGATATACAAGGACTATGAGGTCAAGAAGAAGACAATATGCAAACAGCAGCAATTGCATCCGAAGCAGATCGCGTCAAGGCTCAAGAAACCGAATCTGATTGCAGTTCCATACGGCCTGTACGAGGCTGGATTCTTGTTTGTGACTGTGTATACACCTTGGCTGGAGTCCAGCAGGTGTGCCGAGATGTACTGCCAAAAGATGGAGGAACATGGCTTTCCGCCTGTCATGTGGGTTGCATCAATAGACCATGCAAGGCAAGCCATAGTCATGCCAATACTTTGCTTTGATAGCACAGAGAAGGGAGTACTCGATAGGATTAGGAAATGGAATATTGAAACAACGGAACTTGTGCTCGATAATGGCTGGTTGAACTACCGACCAGACCCGTTCGTGCATGCTCCCATGACATTCAGCAAGTCGAAGGACTACTACCGGATGCTCGTGAAGTTCAGAAAAGTACTCGACCCGAATCTCATCTTACATCCCGGGCGATTGGCCATTCCTTGGGCGTCTGTTACAGATAGTCCAAGTCCACTGGAGGATGAGTAGGAAATGAAAGCACATCCACAACAAAAGTTTCAAAACATAACCTACACAAGGAGGCAAGATTCCAATGACTAGTCTTGAAGAGCTTCGCAAGATCAACGCGCGTTGCATACACTGTCGCGCTTGCCAATATGCCTATTCCAACGAGCCGGATAGGGAGGGGGCGGACGAGGAGTATACTGGCATGATGCTGTCATGTCCAGGCGGCAACTTCTACGGTTGGGAAGGCTACTTCAACAGTGGCAGGATGTGGATGGCCCGAGCGTTCCTTGAGGGCGATCTCAAACCCAGTCAAGAGATGCTTGAGATTATTGAGGCATGCACGACCTGCGGTCTTTGTGCTGAGCAATGCACAAACTACATTGATACAGTCGATGTCATTGAGGAACTGAGAGCTGCCATTATCGAGTCAGGCGTTGAACCTCTGAAACGGCACAAGATGATTGGAGATCGGGTTCTTGAAGAGGACAAGAGGAACCCCTATAACGACCCGCGGAGCGACCGCACAGCTTGGCATGATGGGTCTGTTGATGACAAAGATATGAAGGTCGCATACTACGTCGGCTGTACTGGAGCATACAGACAGCAGGGCGTTGCCAAGCACACTGCAAGTATTCTGAAGAAGCTAGGTGTTGACTTTACAGTCCTGACCGACGAAGTGTGTTGTGGGTCTCCAATACTACGCACTGGTCAGAAGGACATCCTCAAGAAAGTCATGAATGAAAATCTCGAGATGTTCAAGGACTTCGACTTGCTAGTGTTTTCATGTGCGGGATGCTATAGGACTTTCAAAGTGGACTATCCAAAGCAGAGTGGCAAGCCTTTGCCCTTCAAAGTCGCGCACACACTGGACATCGCCTATGACCTCATCACTGAAGGCAAGCTCAAGATTGAGAAGCCCTACAACAAGAAGGTCACGTGGCACGACCCCTGTCACACTATACGACACATCGGACTCTCAATTGAGAAGGAGATTCTTGAGAAATCGGATAACTGGCTGCTTGACAGCAGGAAAGCGGCCAAGGCGAAGGAAGCCTGGTACGAGCGGCCCAGAGAAGTGATTCGCGCGATTCCAGGCATGGACTTCCGTGAGATGTACAGAATCAAGGGCAACAGTTTCTGCTGCGGAGCAGGAGGCGGTGTCAAGACACAATTTCCAGATATGGCCAACGACACTGCGAGAGAGCGTGTCAAGGAAGCCGCGTCAACCGGTGCAGAAGTCCTGTTGACCAGCTGTCCCTTCTGCATAACTAACTTCAACGATGCTGTCAAGGCGTTAAAGAAGGAAGAAGAAGAAACTGGTAAGGACTTGTCCGCTGTGGGTTCAAAGATTGAAGTGGTAGAGCTTCTGGAGCTAATGGATCAACTGCTTGACTAGTTGAACTTCTGGACTGGGTAGGACTACTCCTGCCCAGGTCCAGTCTATTCATGGCTCACTGACAATGCTGGACAATCTTCCAGTTTGGTGTAAATAGTTTACAATCCAAATCCATCATCAGCTAGCTTCTCACGGAATGACACAGGTCCACCTCATTTGATGATGTTCGCGAGTTTGCCAGTGCGGTGTAAGTAGACAATTCCCCAAATCCACATGATGGCAGTTAGAGAAGTCAGAATCTCAGGCAAGGCTACACCTGTCCAAGGCATTACTCCGACAATCGTTCCCCACCACAAGTAGATTGAGATGAAGGGCAGCGCGAGTGATATCAGGGCAAACCACCAGAGCTCTCGAAACCGCAGCCAGCTAAGACCAATGAACCACATGGCCCACGGGAATGAGAAGAAAAATCCCACGGATACAATGTAGTGAGTGGGACTGAAGTTCTCCGAGAAGACACCAATGGTTGTCAGAAACACGGACGCTATGACATATGGGATAATGCCAATCTTTGTTGGTAAATCAGTGAGTTGGCGAAGGAGCCAAATGATGTAGTACACCATCACCGTCCCAGTGATAGCCAGTCCTGCATTGAAGATAATCGCGCGTACAACTGGATTTGGACCGATGTCGGTGCGTATGTAATGCCCCAGGTCGCTCAGTGCGTTACCAGTCCAAGAGAAGTCTGGTGAAATGAGAATTGCAACTGCAATGCAAGTCAATGCAAAAAGTGGGGCTATTGTAGCCATGAGGATTGGCTTCGGTACTTCCCGAATCTTCTCAGATAGCGACATGAAACCTCCAGCAGACAATCCTGTATTTGAGTACTCCTACACGTGGCGATATGTCTGCATGTTTCCCAAGCAGTTCAAGCCAAGAATTCATTAGACGGATTATTCATGTCCACGCCACACAAGCCCTCCAGCTTATAGAGGAGATGAATAAGATACCAGTGCCATTCAAAGTCCTGCAATTTGGCCTTGGAACGATGGGCAGGATAATCACGCAGACACTCATGGACCGAGGAAACCTTGACCTGGTTGGAGTCGTTGATATTAACCCCAAATACGCAGGCAAGAGTGTCGAGGAAGTTCTGGTTTCGGGTCGCAAGACATCCACATCGATCTTTAACAGCTTAGAGAACGCACTCCAAGCATTAGGAGATCAACCCGCCGACATAGCCCTGATTGCAACGTTGTCCTCTCTCGATGACATTGCTTCGTCAATCTCGGATTGCTTTGAAGCCGGAATGGACGTGGTATCCCTCTGTGAAGAGCTATCATATCCCTACATTCGCCATCCCGAGCTCTCACGAAACCTTGACAGATTGGCTAAGAAACACGGGAAGACCGTTCTGGGCACCGGCATCAATCCTGGTTTCCTGATGGATTTTCTTCCCATATGCCTTTCAGCTCCCTGTCAGAGAGTAGATACGATACGCGTGACGCGCCGCATCGATTCCAGTCGTCGGCGCACATCATTCCAGAAGAAAATCGGTACGGGCATGAGTCCAGCGGACTTCAAGAAGGCCATATCTGAGGGCTCGATTACAGGTCACGTGGGTTTAGTGGAATCCATTCGAATGATTAACGATGCCCTGAATCTAGAGCTCGACTCTGTAGTAGAGTTACCCCCTGAACCAGTGATTGCATCTACTGACATTGAAACCCCCGTTGCAGATGTAAAGAAAGGGGATGTCATCGGATTGAAGAGCAATGGAGTGGGTAGGAAACAGGGAACGGATGTGGTAACCTTGAGCTTCATCGCACATGCGGGAGCGGAGCCGGAGTTCGACGAGGTTTGCATTGAAGGCTATCCCAAGATAGTCCAGCGCATTGAAGGAGGCATTCAGGGCGATCACGGTACTGTTGGAATGATCCTGAATATGATTCCCTTGGTTATTGAGGCCCCACCTGGTCTCTTCACGATGAAAGATCTACCGTGTCCAAGAAATACGCAGTCGTTCTGGAGAGGCGACTGACAAGCCCTCAAGACAATACATTGCTAAGTCAGGTGAATAAGATTATGCTTGAGAAGTATAAGCAAGCAACTCCGAAATCACGCGATCTTTGGAGCAGAGCTCTACAGGTGTTCGCGGGAGGTGTTAACCACAACATACGGACCTTCGGCATGGTGTCCCCCGGTGCATATCCTCCCTACATCAAGCGTGGAAAGGGTAGCAAAATCTGGGACGTGGATGGCAACGAGTATGTCGATTGGTGGATGACGCACTACTCGCATATCTTGGGTCATAATCATCCGCGAGTGAAAGAGTCAATTCAGAAGCAGATGGAAGACTGTATTCACCTTGGCACTTTGAATGAGCATCAAATTATCTTTGCTGAGAAGATTCAGGAGGCCATCCCATACCTAAAGAGAATGCGATTCTGCGCTACTGGAAGTGAAGCCGCCATGTATGCAGTCAGGCTCGCTCGCTTGTTTACCGGAAAGCGTCTAGTAGCTAAGGCACGTGGGGGTTGGCACGGCGGCAGTGATGCCCTTGGCTATCACATTCACTTCCCCTTCTCCGATGATCCATTCTACGACGGCGTTTCATTTGAGTTCAATGACCGCGACAGCGTGGATTTGCTAATGAAGACACACGGAAAGGAGCTTGCCGCCGTGGTAGTTGAGCCCGTGCTTGGAGCGGGAGGAGGGATTCCACCGGGGCCCGACTTCCTTCCCTATCTTCGCGAAGAAACAGAAACACGGGACATCTTGCTGATATTCGACGAGATAATCACAGGCTTTCGGCTTCGCTATGGTGCAGCGGGGAAAGACATCTTCGGGGCGGAACCCGATCTTCTCACACTGGGCAAGATTGCAGCTGGTGGAATGCCCCTCGGAGTTTACGGCGGACGCAAAGATGTCATGGCATTGGCCGCACCCGGGGCAAAAGGCGGGCGCTGGGTGGGCGGTGGGACTTTTTCAAGTCATCCACTCTCTATGGTTTCAGGGATAGCAACTTTGGATCAACTGCATTCATTATCAGATGACTACGCTTCGCTGAACAAGCGGGGAGATGACTTCCGAGAGAAGCTGAACCAAATAATGGTGAACAAGAACGTCAACTCCTTGGCTACAGGCTATGGTTCAATGCTGTTCATCAACTGCCTCAAGCGTGATTTCAGAGGCTCGACGCTGACTGGAGGCAGCATTGGAGAGGCGTTGGATACGCGCGGTCAGGATATATTCCAGGCAAGGCTGATGGAACAGGGTGTGTTTGGCTACCATGGATTGGGTGCCATGTCGTTTGAGCATTCAGAGCAAGACTTGGAGCGAACTCTCGAAGCCGTTTCTATAGCAGCTGAGAAGCTAAAGCAAACGATGTAGAGAGAGCAGCATCTGTTAGTCAAAGATAAAAGGATGGCATGAGATTGACGGCTCCCCAATCATGGGCCAATCTTTCGCGGTGAATCAAGTTGGCAGAACCTGAAATAGAAGATAAACGAATAACTCTCGCTGAGGCGGCCAAGATGGTCCCAGATGGGTCTGGGCTCTTCTGGGGTGGCTTTGGATTCCAGAGGCCTCCGATAGCTTTTGCGTCAGAGTTGATTAGGCAGAAGAAGCGCAATCTCACAATCTATACATGTGGTTCAGAGGTTGATCTCGAGATATTGGTTGGCGCGGGAGTTGTTCCACGCCTTGAGATCGCTTTCGTGGCGATTGAAGCACTAGGGCTTGCTAACAACATGCGTCGCAGAGTTGCTGAGGGCAAGGTTGAGATAGAGGACTATAGCAACCTGGCAATGGCGATGAGGTTCTTGGGTGGCGCACTGAATGTTCCGTTCATGCCCCTGCGCAGCTTGATGGGGACCGACATGGTCGCCAAATCGCGGTACAGAGGCGACAAAAAGCTCAAGGTGATTGATTGCCCATTTACAGGAGAGAAGATCTGCCTTGTTCCGTCGATTCAACCAGACTTCAGCATAATCCACGCACAGCGTGTAGATATGTCTGGGAACGCACAAATCGATGGGATTGTGGGCGAGGACCTTGAAGGCAGCCGCTGTGGAAAGAAGCTCATTGTCTTAGCAGAGGAGCTCGTTGACGAAGAGGAAATTCGCATCGCGCCTGAACAGACCAAGATTCCGGCCATGTACGTTGATCATGTTGTACTTGTTCCATTCGCAGCTCACCCCATGATGTGTCACGGCTACTATGATTATGACTTGGAGTTCTTGCAGATGTTCCATAAGATTACCCGGAAAGAAGAAACTTGGCAGGAGTATCTGGACACATACATCCTTGGGGTTGAAAACCATGACGCCTATCTGGACAAGATTGGATGGAGTCGCTTGAACAAGCTGAAGGCTATCAAGCCACGGGGGTACTAAGGAGGTCACCCAATGGTCGAGTATAGCAAGATCGAGTTCTTAGCAGCCTGTGCCTCTAGCCATGTCAGAGACGGTGAGAATGTCTTCGGCGGTACTGGTCTGCCTCTATTGGCCGCACTGTTGGCCAAAGAAACACACGCACGCAACATCAATTTGATTTCTGAGGCTGGGTTCATCGACGCAAGGCCCAGAGAGGTTCCACTGTCAGTGGCGGACACGAGGTATTACCTCGGCTGCTCTGCGTCGATTGGTCTTATTGAGACCCTTGGGTTCATCCTTCAAGCCGGACATGTTGATGTTGGTTTTCTAGGCGCCGCTCAGATTGATGAGTATGGTAATCTCAACACCACATACATCGGACCTTACGAATCACCGAAGGTTAGACTTCCTGGAAGTGGCGGAGGAAATGACATTGCCTCCTCAGCTAAGCGCCTGATAATAATAATGACCCACGATAAGCGTAAGTTTGTCAAACAATTGGACCATTTCACCAGTCCTGGCCATCTTGAAGGCCCAGGGTCTCGTGAGAAATGGTCGATGGTGGGAGGCGGCCCTGAAGTGGTCATAACTGACATGTGTCAGATGGACTTCGACCCAAAGACCCTGAAGATCAGACTGATGTCGGTGCATCCGGGGTACACTGTACAGGATGTGCTCGATAACGTGATGTTTGACTTGATAATACCGGACGATGTTCCAACGACCGACGAACCCACTCAGGAACAGATTGACGTTATGCATCGCCTGGATTCACACGGCGTATACTTGGGCAAGGGCGGGAGCTAATTCGGAGACTGCACCTATCGTGACTTCGCTTGAACTGAGTCAATTTGAGGCGATACTCTTCGATCTTGACTCGACGCTGACACACACAGGCGAATACGCTTTCAAGGCCTGTGAGTGGCTTCTGTCCAAGACCGTAGAGGACACGTCAGATATTCGTGAACCTTACTTCAGATCGCTCTTCTCGAACTACCGGGTTGAGATTGAGCGCATTGTCAACGGAGCACCATATATCACTCCGACGAAATGCGTGAGGAATGCTCTGAGGAAAAGCCTTGAGGACATTGGGCTTGAGGTCATTAACTCCCTGCTGGACGAAGTCACTGACATGTTCAGGAGGCTTCATGTGGAACTCTCGAAGCCCATGCCTGACACAGAAGGTCTGCTGCAACGTCTTTCTGCGAACGGAATCAAGATGGGTGTGATAACCAATAGCTTTGTGGGGGATGTCAAAACAATTCTAGGGGGTTTCGATTTGGCGAAGTTCTTCACAGTCTTGGCCGACCCTGGAGACATGAAGGCCTTCAAGCCAATGCCCGAGATATTCGAGTATACCATGGGCGAACTAGAGGTTTCCAAGAACGAAGTGCTGTTTGTTGGTGATGAGTACTATGCAGATATTGTTGGTGCCGCTCGGGCGGGAATTCCATCTGTCTGGGTAAATATCAGAGGGTCCTCATACGAGAAGAGCTTGACCAAGTATGGCGATGATACCGCACCGCTTCTTGTGCTTGATGCCCTAGCAGAGCTTGGGAATTGCTTTTGACTCTCCCGTTACGCGGTAGCGCGCCTCGTTTAGCTCAATTTGAGTCGCGTTAGACGAACAATACATATTAGCAACTCACGAGAACGGAGTCCTGTAAGCACGAAAGGAGCTGCATGCAACTTGAGCGGCGAAAATGACGAAACGGGCCCACTCCGAGCGCGTTCGGACCTCATTGACATACTAAGTAGTGATCCTAAGAACACCGACGCCCTAGTCACAATCATTGAAAACGAGCTGAAGGACATCAAGGACGGTGATGTTGTTGACAAGATTTCAGCTGCAGTAGCTAGCGCCGCTGATCGGACTGATATAGGCTCGAAAGCACGTGATAATCTCCTGTTCTGGCTGACGGAAACAAGCCCAGATGTTAGACAAATGATCATGGTGCAAACGATTGAGCATCTCTTGCAGAACCCCGAATGTCGCAAGCCAACTCTTTCAGCCCTTGCCAAAGTGTCATCCAAAGAAAATGTCAAACTAGTGCTTGATTGGCATGACCGTGGAATTTTGACACTCAATCAGGCAGTCTTTGTTTTACTCTATCCTGATTCATCCAAGTTGGGTTAGGTGCGTTAAGAGGCCCTACTCCTACACTGTGATATCGGGTAGGAACTTTCGGACATGCTTCTCCCAGGCCGGTTTCAGTTCGAGAGTTTTCTTGGCGCAGGCAATTGCCTCATCCTTCTGCCCCAGTCGATGATGTAACTGCGCCTTGTAGAACCATGCTTTCTCGAAGCTTGGATTGAGTTTTATGGCCTCTTCATACGCCTTTAGAGCACCTTCCGAGTCGCCAGCTTTTTCTCGAATCTTTGCTTCTCCGAACCAATCGTACTCTGTATAATCTCCGGGTTCGATGGACATTGCTTAGAACACCTACTTTGTGTTTCCTATGCCATTCACCCTAATAAATCAAGAGCCAAGCATCGGGAGTCAGTTGAGAAAACCAAATAGGGAGTTGCCATACATTTCTTGAGTGGTATGGATAGTACGGATTGCGAAGGAGTACCCGGTGTCAATAGCCATAGCATCTGTAACTCTTCCATTGCCAATAGGCCTTGTTGAATGGCATCATCTCCTTATTGACACAATCAGCGATACCAGCTACTACTTCGTTTAGGGTGGATATAGTGTTCGATACAATCGGTTTGGCTTCTATTATTCCACTGGCTTCGGTCCAATCAACTATAAGGCGTCGGTTGCCCTTGCCATCATTTGGGTGGCCATCGCAGCTGTTCTGATTGCTAGCAACCTTGCGCTTTCCAGACAGATGCTATCTGTTCGGACAAATTTCATCATTGCGTTCCTATGTCTGCTGGCTCAAATCGTTGTCCCGATTGTCGTCATGATGGCTCTCTCTCCAAACTTCGCGATGACCTTTGCTGCACCGCTACCAGTTCCCAGTATTCTGCAAATGGTCTGCTACTCGGCTATGCGTTTTTTCTCGAAAGGTCAAAGCTCCAGCCCTCAACCACTCCCTGACGTCGGCATAACAATCGAAAGGCTTTAAATCGTCACTAGGGACTCATCGCTATCTGACTACCAACAGAGGGAGTCCATTGAGTTCATCAAAGAAAATACGTGTACTGGTTGCCAAACCCGGTCTTGATGGGCACGATCGCGGCGCGAAGATTGTTGCCAGGGCATTGCGGGACGCCGGGATGGAAGTCATCTATACCGGCCTTCGGCAGACACCGGAGATGATTGTCGAAGCGGCAATTTCTGAAGATGTCAATGTAATAGGAATGAGTATTCTGTCCGGCGCACACAATGCTCTCTTCCCGAAGGTCATAGATCTTTTGAAGGCCGAAGGCGTTGATAACATCCTTGTAATCGGCGGAGGAATCATACCCCAAGACGATGTTCCCGCGCTCAAAGCCGCCGGCATCGCAGAGGTATTCGGTCCAGGTACTCCTCTGGCAGAAATAGTGGGATACATCGAGTCTAACGTCAAGTTGTAATCGACCTTCCGAGAGGACAAATGCCTTGCCGGCGACAAAACTTGTGAAAGGGGTTCTCAAGGGGAACAGGCGAGACCTGGCTCGACTAATCACACTGATAGAAAATGAGCACTCCTCAGCGGCAACCGCGCTCAGCATGCTCTACAAGCATACTGGCAATGCTCACATTGTGGGAGTGACAGGACCTCCAGGCTCAGGCAAGAGCACATTGGTGACCAGGATTACTGCTAAGTATCGAAAGAGAAGCAAAACTATCGGAATTGTGTGTGTTGACCCTTCGAGTCCATTCACCGGCGGTGCACTGCTCGGGGATAGGATTCGGATGCAGGAACACAGCCTCGATAAGGACGTCTATGTGCGGAGCATGAGTACTAGAGGTCACCTCGGTGGTCTAGCTCGGGCTACATCGGACGCAGTGCGTGTCATGGACGCCTTTGGCAAGGACATAGTCATTGTGGAAACAGTGGGCGCTGGTCAGTCTGAGGTCCAAGTTGTTGAGGTTGCACATACAGTTATTGTGGTAGATGTCCCAGGGGCAGGGGACGACATTCAGGCCATCAAAGCGGGCATCATGGAAATTGCAGACATCTTTGTCGTCAACAAGGCTGACTATCCGGGGGCTGATAAGAAGGTCACTGAGATCAACGCAATGCTCGATCTCGATTCTCGAGAGCGGAGTTGGCGACCCCCGGTATTGGTTACCAATGCGCTCACTGGGGATGGCATTCCGGAACTTGTAGATATGATAGGCAAGCACATGTCCTATCTGCAAGAGACCGGTCTCTTGAAGCAGAAGGGGCTTCAACGCAGCCGTGATGAGCTTGAACAGATAATGGAATACAAGCTGACCAAAGAGCTCTTCACAAGGCTCCGGGGTACTCCAGAGTACGAACAGGCAATCAAGAAGATAGCTGGAAGAAATGATGACCCGTACTCGGTTGCAGAGCGACTAATTGCTGAGTTTTTGACCAGTGTTAGGGGGTAGGTGAAAAATAATGGGATCTGAAAAGGGTCTCCGCAAGATAATCAAGGAATGGGAAGAGGGTCCTGTCGCAAAGACACTGGCCAAGTTTCCCGAGAGGAAAGAGCAATTTGAGACCCTCTCAGGAATACCGGTGGACCGCCTGTATAGCCCCTCTGAGAAGGCGCTGAAGGATTATGGACCGGAGCTGGGTTTTCCCGGCATGTTTCCTTTTACGCGCGGTGTTCAGCCTACGATGTATCGTGGACGCTTTTGGACGATGCGCCAATACAGTGGCTTTGCCACCGCGAAGGAAACGAACGAGCGCTTCAAGTTCCTGCTTGATCAGGGGCAAACTGGTCTCTCTATCGCCTTCGACCTTCCAACTCAGATAGGCTATGACTCTGACAATCCTCTCGCCCAAGGTGAGGTTGGTAAGGTCGGAGTGGCAATCGACTCTCTGGCAGACATGGAGTTGTTATTCGATGGAATCCCCCTAGACAAGGTCAGCACATCTATGACGATCAACGCTCCTGCAGCTATTCTCCTAGCAATGTATATCGCCGTAGGTGAGAAGCAAGGAGTGCCCATGAACAAGCTTCGCGGGACAATTCAGAACGATATTCTAAAGGAATACGTTGCCCGCGGGACATGGGTGTTTGGCCCGAATCCCTCCATGAGGATAACCACAGACATAATGGAATACTGTGCGAAGAATCTCCCTCTATGGAACCCCCTCTCCATATCAGGATACCACATTAGAGAGGCAGGCTCGACAGCAATCCAAGAGATAGCATTCACCCTACTCAACGGGATGGCATATGTTCAGGCAGGAGTCGATAGTGGTCTGGATGTAGACAGTTTTGCACCTCGACTCTCATTCTTCTTTAGCGCCCACAATGACATTCTTGAGGAGGTGGCAAAGTTCAGGGCGGCACGAAGGATGTGGGCACGTTTAATGAGAGAAAGAATAGGGGCAAAGGATCCGCGTTCATGGAAATTGCGTTTTCATACTCAGACTGCTGGTTGTTCGCTGACCGCTCAACAACCCGTGAATAATGTTGTTCGTGTGGCCTATCAAGCACTTGCTGCAATCCTAGGAGGTACGCAATCACTACATACAAACAGCATGGATGAAGCACTTTGCTTGCCAACAGAAGATGCAGTTCGAGTTGCATTGCGTACTCAACAGATTCTTGCTCATGAGAGTGGCATTGTAAACACGATTGACCCGTTGGGAGGGTCGTATTATGTCGAATCTCTCACCAACCAGCTAGAAGAGAAGGCGTACAAGTACTTCGACCAAGTCGAGTCAATGGGTGGAGTGATTCGAGCCATCGAGAAGGGGTTCTTCCAGCGTGAGATTGCGGAATCTGCATACAAGTATCAGCTTGAGATTGACGCTGAGCAAAGAACGGTTGTTGGCGTCAATGATTTCATCATTGAAGGCGAGGAGCTGAAATTACCCGTATTGCAGGTCGATAAGGAAATAGAGTGTCATCAGGTTGAGAGAGTCAAACTTGGTCGAAGAAAACGTGACAATAAGAAAGTCCTCGAATACTTGGATGATTTGAGAAAGGTTTCAAAAGGCACCGAGAATGTAATGCCATCTGTCTTGAAGGCAGTAAGGGCACATGCCACTGTTGGCGAGATAATGCATGTGTGGCGTGAAGTCTATGGTGAATGGAACCAGCCCAAGGTCCTCTAGCTTCGAAGATGGCAGAACAACAGCAGTCTGCAGCCTATCATCCGAGTCCAAAGCAAAGACCTCCGGCTCGATTCCCAGTTCGAAGGCTATGTCAGCGAGCTTATCCGTTCCACACTGCGCTCCTGAGGATGTGTTAGGCGGTCTCGCAGAAGAAACACTTCTTCCATTCTGCAATAAAGAACAGCCACACCTCCGGTACGGTGTCAACGCCCGAAAGCACTGATGGGCGAGATTCGCCACACTGTTTACAACTCCAAGGTTGTACCATGCTGAAGCATTGTCAGGCTCAATCTCTGCTGTCATGCGGTATGCTTGCTCTGCCTTTGGGTGTCTTCCCTGCTTGTGGAGTTCGAATCCAAGATTACACCATTCGTCGGCGTCGTTAGGCTGAATACCTATCACCGATGATTGACTCCATTATGAAATTGATAAGTTTGATTGGCATGAAGAACGCAAACGATTGTAAGCAGGCATGCAGGCGTAGTTGTCTTAAGGAAGAAACGATGATGTGGGTTTAGGTGGTTCCAGTGTCCGAAAAGGATGAAGTGAACTCGAAAGCTGAAGATTCACCCCTTGGGAGCGTGTTCGAAACTCTAGGTGTTGAGTTCACTGTCATTGACCTAAACTGGTCCCCCGAAGAGGAATCAGACTGGGTCCCAGAGGATGAAGAGGAAACTGAAGACGCAGAAGCTGAGGACGAAGAGGAGAGCGAAGACGCAGAAGTCGAAGAAGAAAGCGAGTTGGATGATGAACGGGAACAAATGGACCCTAATCAACTCCTCCTGCACACACTCGCAACTATGTCCATGAGTGCAATCGAGGACTTGGACCACGACGAGCCGTACGAAAAGGTTCAGTGGATTGAAGACCTTGCGGAGCGATACCTGTGCCTTATTCCGACACAGATCCACCCTGTTGGCACTGGCTCCGGGATGTACTTGCGCTTCTGGGGATACCTCTGTGAGTTCGACCCTGAGACAGAGTCAGTCAGCGGCAGGAGGGTGACAATGTCAATCCCCTCAAAGTTAAGGAAGCAGATGGGAGCAGACCCTGAGAGCTTCTCGATGAAGGCGGACCCTGTCGATGACGCGGTCGTGTTCATGATAATCACGCAATACTACGGTCGAGAAGAGTTCGAGGTAGATGGGCAGAAGAGGAGTGCCCACAAGTTCGGAGCAATAAACCTCGTGGAGGGTCATTGGTCTGAAGACTAGTTCAATGATTTGCAGTATCTTCGTTATCCTTCTACCCTTTGGATGATGTCAAAGGTCTTCCGTTCCACAACAGACCATTGAACTTCTCGAAGATGTCAACAGCGTGCAGACAGAGTGCGAGGGTGGCGGGCATAGTAAATAGGGCTATTCTAACGAAACAGGTACGTCAGTATTGCTCCACCACCACAACGCATAGGTCTTTCCGATGTCACTGAATAATCTTTCGGAGGTCCCCTGCAGACTGGGAACAACGACTGCACTTCAGGGCGTGTGCCCAGCACCACATGAAGGCAGCATCCTCAGACCTGCCTGTCTTGTCATAGATCAACGCAAGATGAACAAGCGCGTCTGGATTGAGGGCTTCCAACTCCAGTGACTTCACAAGAGCCTCCTCCGCCTTCTCCAGCTTGCCGTGCGACCTCAGGAACGTTCCAAGGTAGTACCATGCCTGTGCATCCTCAGGTGCGTATTCAATGCGTTCTCTTATCATCCTCTCGAACTCGCTCATAGGCTGAAGTTCGAGAGAGTGAGTTCCAGTCCTATCAGAGATTGCCATGTTGCTCCTCTCACTGATTCTCCTTTGACAGTACCCCCACCGCTCTCCTGACCAACCAACGCTTCTTGGGGCCGGTCACACTCATCCTTGTGCCCAACAGGTCGATGTGAAGAGTGGTCGGCACCACAGGGATGCTCCCCTTGTCGAAGAGATATCCATAGACTGCCGTGCTTACTAAGGCAGCATTGAGCCTGCAGGCTGCTGCTACTGATGGGGGTGTGCCCTGTTTTGCCCGCCTTTTGCCCAACTGGATGTCTATTCCGGTTGGTCGGGCAGACAGGAAGTTCACAGCGTAGCGTTCAATGAATCTCTGCCACTCCTCTGAATCGGGGTCCTCAGGTATCTCTCCAAAGAACTCTCTGAAGGATGGACTCCTTTCAGGGTCGAAGATGGCAATGCCAGCGCCCCACCCAATGACGGGACAGGTGAACACCGGAATGCCTTTCTCCCGTGCAAGGTCGAACATCCTCTCTCTCAGGTGCATCACAGAGACATCGAGCCCGTCAATGACGATGTCTGCGCCATCTACGAACTCCTCCACGTTGTCCCATGTGACACCGTCAACGTAGGCTCTAACATCCGCATCCGGATTGATCTCAAGAATCTCCTGAGCAATCACATCTGCCTTGTTACGGAACATAGTGGACATCCTAGCACCGAGCTGACGGTTGAAGTTAGAGACCTCGAACACATCGGGGTCTGCAATCCTGAAGTGTTGAAAGCCCATTTGGGCAAGGGTGATGGTGACATCCGAGTTACCACCGACCCCAGCCTGAGCAATCACAACCCTGGATATCATCTGCTGCTCCACAGACGTGACTATCCCTGTGTTCCGGTCTGTCATCCTTAGGTAGTGGTCGTCAACTGCATGGAACTCGGGGAGGACACCATCCCACCACTTTGGCTCTGCATCTGACGACATCTCACGCCGCCTCGCATACTGCCAACACCGACATGTCTGTTGTCAGCGGTACAGGCTTTGCTTGAAGGTGAGTTGCTTTCACAAGCTCTTCATGTTGTGACGTTCTCATCTTTGCAAGTGTGGTTGGACCAAGGCCTCCCATTGCGCGAGAGTTGAGGAATTCCCAGTTGGCCTCTCCTAGAGCGTCCTCAAAGGCATTGACGAAATCTACCGAATCCACGTCACCACGAAACATGCCCGCGATTGTGTAGTGAGGTATCGGACCATCAATAACACCGACCACTGAATAGTCCATGAGGTGCGCACCCGTTACCAAACAAGCCTTTGCCATAGCATCAATCACATGAACATCACTGAGCTTTTCACCTGCAAGACTCACAACGTTACCCTTGCGACTGATGTGGCGAACAGTGTACGGGTCGATGTTGGAGATTGTGACCATGTCTCCAACTCTATATCTGTACCAACCGTTGCTATTTGTAAGCAGCATTTCATACCTGCTGCCCTTCTTCACGTCTGAGAGGGGAATCACTGTAGGCTCCTCACAATCAATCTCGGCCTCTGGGATAAATTCGAAGTAGTTTAGGTCGGGCATGAGTTGTATGCCCGGTTCTGGGAGAATCTGGGACGCCATGTAAGCTTCAGATGACGCATAACCTTCCCACACTGTGACTTGAGGTAGAATCTTGGCAATCCATTCTCTGTAAGGCTCAACATCAATCCCTCCACTAGCGAACAGCCGCAGGTTAGGCCACAGCTCAGCCACGTCAACCTTGCCATCGGAGTCCATCGCCCTGCGCAGTCGCTTTTCGTGCTTCGTGCCCTTGAGCTGCTCAAGAAGCCACGGACCGTACTGGTTCTCCATGCGACGGACAAAGGCTAGACTCAATGTGGCGATACCTTGGAGTGCAGTCACATCACGGGTTGCACAGCACATCGCATATGCCCGCATTTTCTCCTCCATGTCCTGAATCCTGAATACATCTGGACCCGGCGAGATTAGACGCGCGAAAACCTTGTTGGCCTTTCGCACATAGAGGCCTGAACCGTATCCCAGGGGCACTCCGTTGATATCTCCAAAGACCGCTGGGGCACCAAACATAATCATCGATCCATCCAGAATCTTCGTGTTGTCAGGGTGCTGGTTCATGAATCCCATCCACATGCGTGCACCGCCAACTGAAGCGGTCTTCAACCCCGATGGCGTGATGGGCATATCCTTTGGCTTGCCTGTGGAACCAGAAGTTCTCAGGTACCAGATTACAGGCTCTGCTGTCATTATCTTTCCTGTTGGATTCCGATAGACCTCTTCCAAAATGGGCCTCATCTTATTGTAATCCGTTAGGGGAACTCTTTCCGCGTATTCCTCGGGAGAAGCAATAGACTCAAAGTCATAATCGCGACCTAGGACAGTGTCCTGATTACGGTTAAGTATCGAAGTCAGTAAGTCTTCAGTCACCTCTACGGGGTGATTGAGAACATGCTCAATCTCCCGAGCTTTTCGTTTCGCTACAACCGAAACGATTCGTCTCATGATTGACATCTGCTCGAATCCTCCTTGCAGCCCGGGACACAAGTCCAAGATTGCCTTGTAAGATTACGAGTTCTAGAATATCTTAAGTGGTGGCTCCGGAGCGTCAGGGCATTTTGGGCCGTATACGTGGGCCTTGCTCGTTGAAGGCCCGTTTAGAATACCTAACCTCATATAAGACGGCCTCAAATCATCAACAGGGCGTTATGAGCAGAGATAGACTGGTGCGACCGTGATAGTCTGTACCCTATTGAGAAAAAACCCTGCTTCTTCAAAGATTGTCCAATAAGGAGAAGGATTGGCGGCTAATGCTCGAGAGCTCCGACCACCGTATGGTGACATAGGGGGGACCGAACCGTGCACTGAAACTCGGTCCTTTCTGAAGCAATGAATCTCTCTTTCTATCTGATCCAGCCGGCGCGTGTCAGTGTTCGCTCAGACACGGCGGCAAATTGCTAGAAGCCCGCGATATCCGTTGGTCTTCCCCGGCACAATGGCGCTCCTCTTGCAGAGTCCAACATGCACCCAAACTTGCCGATAGGTTCGCAACAGGGTACAGATTATCACGGTTGAGGACTCCAATAATGCCACATAATGCCCACATCAGCACAGGGGGGCCTATGGGCTCCTTTGTTAACTTCTAAAGAAAGAATAGGGCCCCATCAGGCGGGCAGGGTGAGAATAGGTCTACTTGCACGTTCTCGGTAGTTTGAATATAGTTTGTTCTCACTGATTGCATCATACAGTGAGAGCACTGGGAGCGTATGTTCAGTGTCGAGGCTTGAACGAATACTAAAAGCTTCAATTGGTCAAGAGGGTCCGGAGACGGACTTGACCATGTTCTTCCAAATGGAGTACAACACCCCTGACAGAAGCGTCATACGAGCGCGGATGGTCACCGACCAAAGCATCGCAGTGACTATCGGGCTGAGGAGCGCGATACTTGAACCCTTTAAGAGATTCCACATACCCTCAGATGGCGAATTCCTTGCGTGCGACATTCTAGGACTGATACCCGCTGTTGCAGTGATGCTGCGGAATCAGAGTCGAGGGGTGGCTGCGGGAACCATCGAGCGGGACTCGACAACGCGAATCATACTTGCATTCGAGTCTGAGATACCCATGAAAGACAATGGACTGAGAGATCTAGCATCCACCATCACCTGTACGATGCGGCAGTGGGGTGAGTGGACCAATGTGTTGCTCGGGACTCTTGATCGCGATCCTGTAGTGGGTGACTGGGAAATTGACTGGCGTGAGTTTCTTGCTGGAGAGGCTGGATTCGTTACGATGCCGTGGTTCAGATCACTTGGCTTTCAGGACCGCAAGATCGCGCTCTCTAGGACAATACTGGCGGCTGAGGCTTTGCTAATCTCAGTTCTCAATAGAAAGCAGCTCATAGACCCCGTCGCAATGCAGGTTCGGGACTGGATGAAATCGCTCAGCCCACAGCCACACGTCACTGGATCTCATTACATCACTTTGGAAGAGGAGGTATTCTGATGGTATTGGTTAATGACTTTCACAACTCCGCGCGAACAATCTACAGTCCGATAGTAGATACCGCTTGGCTCGCTGGAGCACTGGCTGGGACTGACCATGCAGGTTCACGGAATGGGGACTGGTACTGGGCTCGATTCTTGGATGAGGTGAAAGAGATGGCATCGCTAGCAGGGAGTGTTCGACCCACTGAACCCGGAGCAGAGCCGGATGACAATGGATCAGTCTACGATGTTATTGGAGGATACATCAGCACTGCAGGACGATTCACACAGGAGGGCTTGAGGTTCAAGGTGCCTGTGAGCAGGCAGCAAAAGATGGTTGGCCTGTTCGGGGGAATCCTCCTGAGAGAGCATGAAGATATGATTGTGAGAGGTTATGACCTCTCAAAATTCACCAGGCTGGTTCCTATCAGGGGGCCACTGGCTGATAGGATTAGCAAGACGAAGAGTACGGAGGTAATGAAATGACAGAGCTTACAGAGGTTCCAGGAGTCGGTTCCGTTGCAGCAAAGCAACTGAAGAACGCCTACATCACGACTGCGGAGCTGTTGGCCGTACAGAATGCCGACGAGCTGAATAATAAGGTAACACTTGGCGAGGGCACATGCACGAATATAATCCTGGCGGCCAGAGAGCTGCTTGGGATGTTCGCCTTCAAGTCTGCCCTTGAGGTCGAGAAGGAGAATGAGTCCAAGCCCCGGCTGAAGATAGGGCTTGAAAACGTTGACAGGCAACTGCTTGGAGGTCTTGAAATTGGCTCCCTTGTGGAGTTCTATGGCAAAGCCTCAGGCGGCAAGACACAAATGTGCGCCCACCTTGCGATAAGATGTCAGCTTCCCTTCGATGAGGGCGGCATTGAGGGTCGCGTAATATGGCTTGACAGTGAGTCATCATTCAAGACATCAATACTACGTGCGAACGCGAAGAGGTGGGGGCTTGACCCCGAAGTGGCTTTGGGCAACATTCAGACGATGCCTATAGTCACCTCGTACCATCTGGAACAACTCTTCGCCCGGATTCCACAGATGTGCATTGAACAGGGCATCAAGATGGTGGTCGTTGACTCACTGACCGGATTCTTTCGGGCAGAGCATGGGGGATTGGGTTCACTCGCTGTGCGACAACAGAGGATCAACAGGCTCCTGAACCTCATGCGCCGAGTGGCAATGGCGACTGACGTGATGTTCGTCTACAGCAATCAAGCCATCTCAAGGATCGGTCCATTCCCCGTGCTGAACGCCCCGGTGGGAGGGCATATAGTATCGCACGCGTCTGATTATCGCTTCATGTCAACAGAGGGAAAGAGCGGAAAGCGCAAGCTGTACCTCAAGGACCATGCTGGGCTAGCTAACTTCAATGTTGAATTCAGCATAGGGTGGGGTGGATTCTACAACGACGAGAACGAGAGGAAAAAGATCGAACCCAAAATAGTGGAATACCTCAAGAGCAAGGACATATCCGCCGAGATACAGGAGAAGGACAAGAAGAAGGAGACAAAGAAGGTCAAGAAAGCCGAGAAGACCAAGAAGACAAAGAAATCAAAGAAGGCAGAAGCCAAGGCTGAAACCGAGGTAAAGCTGGAGGCGGAGGTAGTGCTGAAAGCAGAGGGTTAAGGCGATGAGCGGCATGTTTAGAATATACAAATGCCCCTCCTGTGGCGCGATTGCCTACACGAGCGTGGAGAACGAGCAGGAAACCAGCATGTGTGGCTTGTGTAGAGGCCTAATCCTTGACGAGCCTGGCATACTCTACTCTGCAACAATCAACCAAGCTGAAGACCTTGTCGCAGAGATGGTCCTCCATAACATGTCGGAAAATAAAGTATCAACACCAACGAGCGGGCTCGGTGTGAGGCGCAGAGTGCTCAACATTATCGAGTGCCTTGTGGAGCTAAACAAGGGAAGGCCAGTGAACATTGACAGTGTGCTTAAGGAATGTGTGGGTGCCAAAATCAAGACCGAGAGGAGCCTCCATTTCCTAGATGTGCTTGAGGGCCAGGGACTGGTCATAGTTGATAGTGGTCATGTCAGTCTGGGCGAGGAGGGCACAGACCCTTGACCCACCTGTATGTCCCCCCCTCATCAAACAATGTGACGCCCAGCTCCACAATCAATCTTGTCAATCTACTGATGAGAAACACTAGCAGACGAGTGACGGTACTCCAAGTAGGAGGAAAAGTGGATCCTGACCCAGAGGTATATGTTGTCACCCGGGTGGACTGGCGGGATAAGGATCTCAACAGGCCGATTTTGCCCCAATTGCCAAAGGTGCTTTCGATGCTGGAAACTCTTCGAGGCTCTAGGGGTGTGCCCAAGGAGATTTACCTTGACAGTACGGATGGTGTTGTATGCTACATACCAACCGGCATCAGAATGTCTCAGCTACCAAGCAGCGCCAAAGCATCAGTTCAATTCATCATGTCTGTAGCAAACCAAACGGTTAGCCACTTCGATTCGACACGGTCTGAGGTCGAGGACTGGTTCTGGAGGACAGCTCGCAAGAGTGGCTTCAATCCCGAGATTGTCGAGAGGATTGCCCGAAGGGAGAAGCACTACGACTCGCCATCTCACGAGCACAGGTTTAGCAAGGTCATAGAGAACTACTTCTCTCTGAGGTTCAAAGTCTATCGAGCAGAATCATGCCTGAAGCTGGAGGGAGCGTATTGATGGATGTGATGCGATGGTTCCCGTACACTCCAAGACCTCAGCAGGATCGGGCCGTGACGCATGCTGCCCATGTGTTCCAAGATAAGACAGTGGGCCTGCTATCTGCAGATTGTGGAGTAGGAAAGACAATTGCTGTACTCTCAGCGTATCTTGCAGTACGGGCGAAAGATGCATCATCGCGGTTGATTGTCCTTGCCAGGACGCACTCGCAGTCAAAAGTCTTTGAGGATGAGCTTAGAGTTCTCAGGGAGGAACCGGCCGCAATATCAGATGGACTCCAATTGACGGCCACGAGTATGGTTTCACGGGGGCATGTCTGTCCATTGACCGACAAGATGAACTCGGTGTCGTCAGTCGGGTTCCTACGTGCATGCGCACAGATGATAGGCTCAGGAAAGTGCAGCATGTACTGGAGTTTCTACAAACGGGGCGCCGAGGGTCGGCCTCAAATCCGCGACGCTGCCCGGCAAACTGTTGATGCCCTGCTGAATGAGGGCGTGGTCACTCGGGATGAAGCGGAGGACATGGGGCTCTCGGAAGGAGTATGCCCGTATGAGGTCTTGAGGTGGTGTGCGCGCAATAGTAGAGTAGTAATTGGTCCATACGGCTACCTATTCAGGGAGAGAGTGCGGAATGCGCTCCTCTCGTCGCTTGGAATGAGCTTACATGAAGTCGACTTGATTGTCGATGAAGCACACAACCTAGCATCCCATGTACTGGGCTCGGAAACCGCGTGTGTCAGTCTATCAGACCTTGAATGGCTGAGAAAGCATGACACCGAGATAGAGCGTGAAACGCAGGTCGAATGGCTCCCTGAGGCGGTTGACTTTCTCTGGGAAACCGTGATGACCAACCTTGATAATATCCACTCCGAAAAGAACCTTGAGAAGTGGGATGTACTGCCAAGGTTTGTAGATGAGTCACAGATACAAAATCTACTGCTTGGGACGAAGATTGGTCTGGATGAGTCTGATGGCACAGTACCCACGGAGACCCCGCTGGATCGATTAGTAGAGTTCCTCTACACGGGGCACCGAGCAGTTCTGAGTGAGGACTGGCATGTCACGCTAGAGGTCAGAAAGCCTTGGAGGCAAGAGTCGAATAGCCGTGATGCCGATCTGAAGATCAGACCACTGAACGCCGCTGGATTATCAGCTCCCGTACTCAGAGGTGCAAGGTCTGCGTTGCTTATGTCCGGTACTTTGAGGCCACTGCAGCACTATGCGGATCTGTTGGGAGTGTCAGGTGCCCTGATGGAGAGCCTGATGAGTCCGTACCCCCATGGGAGTCGCCTTGTGCTCATTGACAAGGACATCACAACCAAGTATACAGCGCGGGGCGAACGGCTGTGGAGGACCATAGCAAGAAGAATCTCGACAACCTTGACAGCGATGCCCTCCGAGAAGAGCGCTCTAATTGCCTTCCCTAGCTACAGGATGATGGAGGATGTTCTGAGCTACGGCATAGATTGTGGATTCAGAGCAAGGCTAGAGGAAGCTCCAGGAGATCGCATTGAGATTGTTAAGGACGCACTTGAGGAAGGGCCCCATACGGTGTTTTGTGTATATGGAGGCAAGTTCTCTGAGGGCGTTGACCTCGTGGAGGGCGGGTCGAGCATGGTTGACCTGATTATCGGGGTTGGGATTCCATTCAGTCCCCCAACCAGCTACCAAAAAGCCCTTCAAGAATGGTACGAGAGAAGATTCGGGAAGGGTGCAGGCTACTACTACTCGTCAATTGTACCGTCTTTTCGCATGGTTGCACAGCTTGTAGGTAGACTTCGACGGAGTCCTGAGGATCGGGGGGTGGTCGTGCTTCTCGACAAAAGGTTCCAGCAACACATCAGAGTCTTTGGAGATGACATGGTTTCGGACCACTGGCCCTACTCAGGAGAGGACGAGATGAGGGGTGCCATTGATCTATTTGTAAGCCAGAGGAACAGAACGGAGGAGGCGAAGGGAGCGGTTGGCGTCTAGTCTTGCTAGTAGTCAGTTGAGGTATACCGTGCCCGGGGCTGTAGGTGCAGCTTGGTCACTCAGGATGGCCCTTGACCAGTCATATCGGGTTGTTCTTGAGTCCACAGTAGGTCTGTTCCTACTACTAGTCGCCCTCGTAATCTACCTGAAGGGACGCGAGAAGAACCTTCTGCTTTGGAATAACGATACTGGAATTCTCGCCACTGTAAAGCCTCTCACAGTAGAAGTGTGTGCAGCTCGACTCATGACCAGTGTCCCGCTTGGGATTGACCTAAGCCATTCTGCGGGCAGAGTCCTTGAAGCCATGACAATCAGGTTCAATGAGGAAAAGAATGCGGAACTGCGGTTCTTTGTCTGTCGCCCTTTGGGGCGTGGGGTCACACGCGTAGGCATGATGGTGGTTCGTCAAGCACCGAACATGCGCAGGTTGGTTTCTGTTGTTGAGAAGCTGTCAGAGAAGGTGCTGGAGGATGTAATGGTCTTGGAGAGTGCTCTGCGCGCAGCCTATGCCCATATGCCCATTGCCCGAGCGGAGCTAGAAGATATCACTCTCATAAACTCTGGAGGTGTGGATTTCATTGTCAACTGAGGTGCAAGCCCAGATTACAATCCCCACATCGCTACGCCCTCGGGCTGTTATGGACTCATTATCAGTCGGCCATGGTTACAGTTGGATTGTTCTTGTTTCCACGCCTCTGAGGATAGCTCATGGAAGCACATCAGATGGGGACCTGCCAGAGCTACTGATTGTAGGTAAGACCCTCCTGATGAGCGGGGGAAATGAAGTCTACATCAACCGCTTGAGGAGGATGCTTGAGGTGTTGTCGGGCACTTCCGTAAGAGTACGGAGGGATGGCGATGTCTAAGGGCGGCCACATCATGGGCTCGAAGCCTGAGCGAGACCCTCTGGAAGAGATAAAGCAAGCCCAGCTTTGGGTCACACAGAGCACCGAGCTTAGATGGATCGATAGAAGTGTTCGTCCTTCATGGACGAGAGTCTTTCTAGCAACAGCAGCGATTATCATAGGAACATTCTGGATGCCTTGGCTTACAATCACGATGACGGCCCTAGCGCTAGTCATTCTTTCGATTCTTCTCAACTTATTCTCGGTGAACAGGACCCTGAAGGAATGGACACGTGTTCCCGAACCTGACCTAGCGGTCGAGGAAGATGAGAAGAAGAAGTACGTCTGCAGCAGGGGAACAGGAGGCGAGCAGCATATCGTGGGCCTGCACCTCAAGTCAGTTTCCTCCGACCTAGGCGGAGATCTTGGAAAACTCATTCGAGGCGTAGATACTGGGTACGGTCTGTGCCTCACTGTGGCAATGAGCCCTCAGAATCCCAAGAATATCCTTGAGGGTGATATCCTGCCGGAAGCACTTCAGGTCTACTTGGAGAGCATGTCATCAAACGGGCTCAGGGGCTACATGCTTCGTAGAGGCGGCCTGTGGAAGGCAAGCACGTCGGTATATGGACATTCAAGAGACCGATTTGCGCTTCCCCGATTTGAAGCATCCGTCAAGGGAGCAATTCCGGAACCCGGCTGGAAGAGAGAAAAGGCCAAAGATATCTTGGAACGAATTGCGACTCTTCAACTCACTAGGAATGGCGCATTCCATGCGAGCGGGAGCGAGTTGACGGAGTGGCTCGTCCAGCTCAAGAGCGAACTTGGACCAGAGGTTGGCAGTAACGTACCAGGCGAGTTCATAGCACCGATACGTGACAGGCTGGGTGATTACCGCCTTGGCGTGACAATCAATCCTGAGACCCTCCAGACTGGACCGATGGCAGGCATGAGTCATAATGATCTAACTGGAGGGATGTTGCTCTGTGGAGGTGATTGGCTGGAACGACGCAGAGTAATGATGCTCTTGACCAAGCAGCTTCTGGATGCTGGCAAGCGAGTAATGATTGTGAGTTCCAAGCCCGAAGCGATGGAGTTCGCAGCTCTTACAGACTCAGGGATCGGGTTGACTCTTGGAACGGACCTCGTTCTCAATCCAGTCGATGCTGAGGACATTCCGAGAAGTCTGTACGTACCTCAATTGAAGAGGGCACTTGAAACCATTGCAGACACAGACCTGAGTTCTGCGGCAGATTTTGAACTGGCATTAGGGAGAGCGGTTGCCTTGTCGAATGCAACGCTCGCAGATGTCACACTCCCAAGCGTGAATGCGGATATGATGGATGGCACAGAGGCGCCTGTGACGGATAAGCCCTCTCGGAAGACAGAAGCAGGGATGGAAGCAGTCAAGGTGCTTTACCAGGGGTCAGGCTCAAGAGCCTTCTACGGACACCAGACTGTCAAGCTATCTAGGCTAGCAGAACAGCAGCTGAGCGTCACGGTCATATCATTGGGGTCAATCATTCTTGATACATTCGGGTGGGACCTCTTCAGCATGAAGCTGGCCGGCCTGCGCAGTGATTCCGATCTAGTTGTGATCTTTGACGGTCCTTTCAATCTCAAGCTCTATGGACCGTACGATTCCAGGTACAAGAGGCGCGTCCCGTTGACTGATCAGCTCACACGCGATTTGACGAGAAGAGGCCCTTTGATTGTGAGCATTGAGAGACCATCAGGTCTTGCCAAGGAAGTCGTGGCCAGGTTGTCATCGTGCATATCCCTCCGTCTTCGCGACAACTGGGATATCGGTGTTGCTACAGACATTCTCGGGTTAACGGTCATTGGTCATGGGTTGCACAGTAAGGCGCGCCAGTCTTCTAGAGAGTCATCATATCTGAGAGTGATGGAGAAGGGAATTGCGTTAATGGTACATGATGGTGCCGAAACCTGCCAGCCAATACAACTTGACGATGCCCCTGCTTTACCGCCACCATCGACCGATGAGTTGTCGAACAGGACATCAGGGATTTTCAATGGCGCAACCAGCGATGATGGACACGCGAGCCACAAGACGCTGATAGGTCACGTAGCTGGAAGTAAGGCTGACTTGGCGGTGAGCGTGCTCAGATTGCTTCAGAGATACGAGCCCCTCACAGAGGAGGCACTTCGCAGATTCATCATCTCAAGCAGCGGACAGGAGGATATGGATGTCGAAGCGGTGCTTGTCAGGCTGGAACACGCCAGCGTGATCTTGCGGGGGCACGAGTCACATGGGGGAGTGTCCTACGCGAATTATCGACTAACCATGAAAGGCACGATGGCACTACACCAGATGGCGGGAGAACAGGCCACGGCTACAGGATGATGTGATATGACGAGTCTGAAGATGAGAACGCAACCGCAGGAGGAACAACCGTGACATCCGCCATGGATACCCCTACCTACGTTAAGGGCGTTCTTGCAGGTGTGGGACTCACTCCTAGGGGTATCCAGAGCAAGGCAATAGAGGCTGGACTACTTGAGGGCAAGAGTATCATGGTATGTTCCCCTACAGGCTCGGGTAAGACGCTTGTCGGAGAGATGGCTCTCCTCAGAGGGGTCAGCGATATTCGCAAAGGCATCTACCTCGTTCCCCTGCGGGCACTGGCCACGCAGGTTGTTAGTGTACTCAGGGAGCGCTATGCTGACCAGGGAATCAGGATTGAGATCTCCACAGGGGACTTTCAGACCGATGGCTCAGACCTTGCTGAGGCTCAGATACTTGTAACGACCTATGAAAGAGCAGACTCCCTCGTGAGGCACAAGGTTGACTGGCTTAACAAAATCGGAGTGCTGGTCATTGACGAAGTACAGAATATCGGGCACACATCAAGAGGCGCGCGTTTAGAGAGCGTCATCATGAGGATGCGGAAACTGACTGAGGACCTCCAGATAGTTGCCCTATCTGCTACTGTCGGAGAACCATACATGCTGGCTGACTGGCTAGGGTGTCATCTGGTGGAGTCTGATGTCCGTCCCGTGCCGTTGACATGCAAGCTGGTTCCAACAACAGACCGTGAGAAGACCGTGCAGCAACTCGTGATGGCCACTGTGCAGGCTGACGGTCAGGTCATTGTATTCCACAGGACCAGACGCGAAACTGAGGCTGAGGCTAACCGTCTGAAGGATAGTGTGGGGCGACAACTGCGCACTAAGGAACGTACGACCCTTGATAGGGAGATGGACTCCTTGGAGAACTGGAATGTCACAATACCCACGGAAATGCGGCCACTTCTACATGATGGTGTTGCATACCACCATGCTGGTCTTGGAGCCCGCACGAGAAGGCTTGTCGAAACCATGTTCGGTCGTGGGTTGCTGAGGGTGGTCTGTGCAACCACAACACTGGCAGCCGGGATGGATCTACCTGCACGAACAGTGGTACTCACATCCGCAAGGTCTCCCCAACATCACAGACGGTTCCTTCCCGCTAATCAGGTCCATCAGATGCTGGGCAGGGCGGGTAGACCGGGAAAGGATGTTAGAGGTTTCGGAGTGATTCTCACTGGTAGTCAAGGCGAGGCTAGGATGCTGACAAAGGAGTACTTTGCGAGTGAAGTCAACCCTGATACTGGAACGCCAGTACTGACGCCAAACTACGAGCCGGTGACTAGCGAGCTTGGGACATCGACCAATCTCACGGAACAACTGCTAGTAGCACTCGACTTTCTAGGAGCGGCATCCCTTGAAGAAGTCGAGCAGGAGTACCTTGGAGAGTCATATCTGTTCCATTGTGGTAGATGGCTAACGAATACTCCCATGAGGATTGTGCAACTCGGTGAGGTGACTGCGCTAGCCGCAATTGAGCGCCACGCCAATCCGAATATGGTCCGTTCTGCAAGAGAGAACATACTGGGTACGGTCAAGATTAGAGAGCGGGGTGATACAGTCATCGGGGGTATTGTTTCTGTGCTGAGGAGTGGCCAACAGACATGCAGGTTTTCAGCAAGGATGACATCCGATGGTACGCTGGAGGGGCCGATGTGCTCATGCGGCAGCCCCATGACCAAGCATGGCTTTCTGTGCAACCATCTTGTTGCGCTTGGCATGGCAGCATCATCGGAGCTGACTCAACTGGCCAATTTCGTCATCCCCCTCGCGTTGAGCGAAACGAGTCCGAGTGGCCTTCTGATACGTCTTGGACTCTTGGAGGGTGGTGAGGGCGACAAGTTGAGACCCACAACCCTCGGCAGAACTGTGAACAGACTCTACCTCAAGATTTCAACCTTCAAAGAGATGATGGCTCTTATTCCGACCATTGAAAGTAACATAGTCCTAATGTCGGTGCTGAGACATCTGGTATCACTTGAAACAGGTCAGAAACAGGGTGAAACCTTTGACACCCTCATCGCTTCTGTCGCATCAACCAATCTCTCGATGAGAGAAATGGCTCGATTGGCCAACCTTGCTGTTGGCGACGTAAAAGCACTACTTGACAAGTCGCGCTCGCTTCTATACTCGATAGTGGCAGTGGCAGACAGGGGCAACATGGAGCGGGTGTCAGAGATGGTACACGACCTTCTTTCGATCATAGATTCAAGATTACATCACATGGAGAGCGAAAACAATGACAGTGACTGAAGACGAACGGCCGACACATGAGGCTGAGGGGTCCAAGGCCCCCAAAGGAGAATTGAAGGCCTACGATATAGTGAAAGTCCTAGAGGCTACTGACCATCTAACTCATGTTTCCCCAAATGGGCTGGTGTTGGGGGTAAGGATATCGGGGATTTCAGGGGCAAGAGGGGTTCACATCGAGATAGTTCATATCCTGGACCTCAGGGAAGCAGTATTTGGCAAGGGTGGTTTTGCCTTACAGGCATCAGTTCTTGAGAGTGTTAACAGGGAACTCCCTAGCCTCTTGAAGGACGTTGGGCTTCGAGAACGGTTGGAGGAAACATCACCGTTGACACCATGGGGACGAGTGCCCATGCATACTCTGCGTTCTGCGTCTGGTAAGCGAAAGTCCTTGGTCTATGAAACCAGACTTGTTTACGTTGTAACTCAGGATGTCCGATCCTCTGCGGACCTGAGCTGGTTGACTGCAAATGGAAGGGTGGTCAGTGTGCATGACTTTTCCCTTGCTAGAAAGAGCGACGCAAGAATCATTTTGCCCGACCTCGAGAAGAGCCTAATCATGGACAAGTGGGATGATTTCTCAAGGGCTGTCCGGAATGGATGGTACGGAGTGCTAGCGGCTGGGGCTAGTGTGCTCGGCGGTGTGACATCCCTCATGGTCCTGTTATCGAACTCAGGCAACCTCATCGCACCATTGGCCTTCATGGGCGTGTGTGGGGCGGTGGCAGGGCGGCTACTCAAGCAGTCCCACAAAGGGCTAAACGAATTCCGCGAAGTAATTGAGAGTGAGCAGGCAGGAATTGCATCTCTTGGCGATAGGAAACGTGTGGCGGACTCGATAAAGAGCAATGAGAATAAGATTAGGCTCATTGGCGACCTGAGCTTTGTGATATCCCCCTTAATGGCGTCTGCATCGAAGAACCTTGAGGATGGCGACGTCAACGGTGCCGTGGTGCTTGCAGAAAGGGTCTTGGATGAGCTCGTGAGGCTCTCGCCATCTGATGAGGACAAGAAGGGTATTATGACTGGGGACGTTGGGATTGAGAGATTCATTGGCGTCTTCCGCAATGTAGGCGCAGACCTGACAGAAGCCGAGGAGGTCTCTCTGGCCCTTGCCTACACGGCAATAACAGGACATATCACCACGCCACTAGGGGTGGAAGAAGCCCTGACGCATATGGCTGTCTTGAATACAAGTCTATTCAACGCAGGTGTGTTGAGTCCAACAGTGAGGGGCTCCATTGATGATATGTTCATCTCTAGAGCATTTCATGTAATCGTCGACGAGTTCGATGAAGATCTTGCCAAGCCAGAAGAGGAGATTGTGCAGACCGTTGACGAGCATGGCTCTGGCATGGAGGAGTTGCTTGGGGACATTGCAAAGTCCGGTCCGGTTGCAGAGGAGCACGAGGAGGAGGCTAACCCCAAGGTGGACGAAACCCCTAAGGATGAACCGCCAGAAGGAGAGTCTGCTGAGATAGAGTCTACAGAGGATGAGGCTAAAGCCGATCGTGTTAAGGCTGTTGAGGTCGAAATCGCGCCCCCTAGCGAAGCGGAACCTGAAGGGGATCAGGATGATGCTGATGGCAAGGAAGAGCCAATTCCTGAGGCCCCAGATGATGTGGATGTCACAGAGGCAGAGCAACCAAAGGCGCCTGTGGTGATGCAGTCTTCACTTGATGAGGTTGAGAAGGAGAAGGATCCCTCTACGGGACCTGAGGTCCTCAGCAGGAGGAATAAAAAACAAGCCAAACAGAACGCCATGATTCGAAAGAAGCGGGAGAGTGGAAAGGTCGCAGCTTAAGGATGATTCCATGTTCGGGCTTGACGGTCTGATACATCTCTCGGGAGTGGCTGGTTCTGGCAAGACCCTCTTTGCAGTCGCCTTGGCTTCCAAGGCTACGCGGAATGGAAAAGTGCTATGGATCAACACCGATGCGAAGACCGCATTTGTCAATCATCTGAAGGTCAACATTGATTCGGTAGGTGGCGACAGGACAGCAAGCTCTATTCTCCCAATCGTGGGTCACAAGCGTGTTCGAGAAGCCATTCTCGATCTTCCAAACAGTCTTGACAATAACACGGTGCTTTTGGTAGTCGACCCCGTAACGCGAGCTTTGGATATGTCCCACAGAGAGGATGTGATGTGGGGCAGAGAAATGTTCGAGGAAGTGATGCCCACCCTTGCAGGTCTGGTGATTGCCAGAGGAATGAATGTGGTAATAGTGTCTGAGAGCAGGAGCTTTGACCGCGAGCCTGCTGCTGTGTTTCATAGGTCGATAGAGAGGTGGGCTGATCACGACTTGGTACTGTCTAGGCGGTATGGCGCATTAACCACGGATGTGGCACGGTATCAGACTGAAGGTGCCGTTCCTTTTGTGCAATTCACATTAACAGAGGAGGGGGTCGTTAAGGTGACAGAATTCAATGATGGAAACAACTCGGAGGTGTCGGATTGTTCGGGAAGTCGATGCTCCGCGTAGTAGGACTGGTAGTTGCTGGTGCCGTGGCACTTGCCATGGGTGCTAGTCTGCTGAGTTCAGTTGTGGGAGTTGTAACTGCTCTAAGAGCTGGCGATATAGTTCCGTTCATTGTTGTGACAGTGACCACAGTCATCTTCCTTAGACTATCGGCAAACTCTCCTGAGAAACGAACACCTATCCACGTATTGCTGGGAGTGCTCGGATGGGCATCTGCAATCTACTTATTCGTGGTTGTTCTGATGTGGGTGCTTCCATTCGGAGTGGCGCCGGCAATCCTTGCAGCAGGTATCACAGCTGTGCTGTGCGGGTTCGTGAGAGATCCAACCGGACTCAATGAGAAGATGAGTCGAATAGCCGATGTTTCATCATCGCTAGGTCTGAGTCCTAATGGGCTGAGCATCACCTCGCAATTAGACGGCACTCAGTCGATATGGACGAGAATGGAGCGTTTCCGGTACAAGGTCATAATCATTCCCCACAAGCATTTCGACACAGTGATTGACCTCCTCAAGGATCGCCCCAAACTTCCAGTATCCTTCACACGACTGGAGGATACAGATGTTCTGATAGTGAGAGATGAGGAGTGGGCCGACAATGTTCTTGCAGTGTTGAGAGAGAGTGGTGTCCATGACGCATATATTGCCTCCCCTCTTCTTGAAAAAGCGATACTTGCATTCCCCCTGTTAGAGCATGAACACGGGGTGAAGGTCATTGACTATCAATTCACCTATGACGCCGATACTGTACAAAAGCTACTGGCGATTCAACCACTGCGAATGACCGTGTATCCCGATCCTAAGGGGCTCGTTGTGATGGTTTTCAGTGACAGTGTGCTCGGGCTCAACCTTGAACCCCTTCCGATGGGAAGAGAAGCATCAGCAGTTATGGCCCGTGTTATATCACACCTACACAGAGGTGAACCTACTATTGGCAGTTCCACTTGACTCAATTGACATAGCAACAGAGCCTGTGACAAGGCTGGTGCCACGACAACTTGACAGGGTGCTAGGACAACTACTGGTCCCCGGTCAGGTCAGTCTTATTCATGGCCCTGACAGGTCTCCGCTAACGACCATTGCGCATGCTGTTGCGGTGGGTGCTGTCAAGTCCGGTGGTCGATCCGCATACTTGGATTCCGGTACCAACTACAGCTCCGCCCTCGCAAGGGTGCTGTGCAACAGAAGTGGCTCTCCGGAGGATTTACTGAAGGAAATTGCAGTGGGGCCGGTGATGAGTCTTGCAGATCTTGAGGGCATGGTCCTTCAGGTGTCCTCCATGGAAGGTATCACCGTGGTGGTAGTGGATAGTCTGACGGGAGTGCTGAATCTAACTGGGGCTCCGAGGAGCAAGGGCAGACAGAGGAAACTCTTTGCCACCCTTGAGGTTCTGAGGGGTGTCGTGAATGACAACAATATCCATCTGTTCATCACGGACCACTCGGCAAGGAAATGGAACAATGGAACACCAAGCCCGATTGGAGGCAACGTCATCGCGCACGGCGTTGACTCTCTCATCAGAGTGGACCGCCTTGCTGTTAAGGAGGGTTTGTTCAGGCTTGAGGTGGAAAGAAGTCCGGTCAATCCGGCTGACAAGGGAGTGGTCGTACGGATCGGACTGAATGGAATCAGGTCGATCAAATAGGGGGAACTGGGAGTGGGCGTAAAGAAATGGAGCTTCGTGCCTTGGGAGTGGGCAAGCATTGACGAGCTCTCTCCAAGGACAATCGCCATAGACGCTCCGAACTACCTGATGCGCAGACTATCAACTATTCGAAGGAATGGCAAGTTCAATCGAGTCCCTCTAAGTCATATTCATGTCGCTCTCGGAACAATCCGCGCAGCACTTCGTATTCATGTCCTTCCCGTATTGGTGTTCGATGGTCCTCCTGAAACCCTGAAACGTGCTCCCAATCCCGAGCTCATTATCGCAGCTCACGACCTATACCGCACCTTCTGTTCTGAGAGAGACCCCTACAGCCACAAGCTGGTCAATGACCTGCAGGACAGCCCTGCGCTGAGGATGTACTTTGCAGCGTTTCACGTCAAGGACCTTTGCAAAAGTTTGGGTATCCCATGTATCAACTCGCCCTCTGAAGCTGAGATGGCGGCTGCAGTCTTGTGTCGTGATGGGTTGGTTGGCACGGTTGTGTCGAATGATGCTGATGCACTATTATTCGGAAGTCCACATGTCACAAAACAACTCCATCTTACAAAGAGAGCGATTTTCAGAGCCACGCGAAGTGAGCTTGAAGCCAAGATGGGCCTAGACCTAGAGCATCTGAGGGACCTTGCTATTGTTTGTGGGTGTGACTTCCACAAGCAGGGCGTGAAGGGAGTGGGGCCTCGAAAGGGAGTAGTTCTCCTTCAGAGGCACGGAGGACTTGTAGGGCTTCTAAAGGCGCGAGGCTATACCGCATTTCAGAGAGAAGAGTACATCCTCGCACGTGAGGTATTCGACGAGCCTACTCACATGTCCAGCAATGGGTTTGACATCACTCTCAGGCCTCCAATGGTTCCAATGGCAGTCAGGCTACTCAGCGCTGTCATGGGAACGGAGAAGGCAGAAGAAACCGTGGCGAAGATAGTACGACTGTGGAAAGGGTTCGGCGAACAACAGACAACACTGGAGCAATTTGCATGACGAGAAGCGATGGTCATATCCCGAGAATAGGAGGGCGATGAGAATGAACAGTCTACTGGATGAGAACACACAAGGTCCAATCCTTACAAGTCGTGAAGTTAGAGAGCGGTACATCGAAGTGGAGCGAGCCATGAAGGAGCTTAAGGAGGAGTACAGGTCTTTCATCCACACAATGGCTCATGACATCAGGGGGTGTTTCAATGCTGTCCTTGGCTATGCACAGCTTCTCAAGGAGGTGCATAATCCAGAGTACGCCAATACGATTGTTGAGAGTGTCCATAGGATGACGCGGTTGTTGGACCGGTCAGTACGGCTGGTGGACATGGGTGTGCCCGTGGGCTGGCTCTCAGAGGTTGACCTGAATAAGGTGATTCCAACAGTTGCAGGTTCGGTGTTGCCCGCGGAGGTCGAATTCCTACATGATAGACTTCCGATTGTGCTTGGAGATCCAGACAAGTTAGCACAAGCTTTTCAGAACCTGCTCGTGAATGCTATCGAGCATGGACGGGCCAACAGGGTTGAAGTCCGCAAGAGGAGTGCAGAGGGTGGGATTGCGGTTATATTCCGCAATGATGGGCAGCCAATTCCCGATGAACTCCGCTCACTATTATTCATTCAACGGGCAAGTTCCAAACTTGGGGGCGGAATGGGACTCGGGATTGTGAGGAAGATTATCGAATCTCATGGTTGGAGTATTAAGCTGGACCCTGTTGAGATGCCAACCTTTCGGGTTTTCATACCTCAGTCGAGTCTCGTGAAGATTAGCTATATCAGACATGACAACTCTAGTCAATAGCTCCGGAACAGGATGCTCCAAGCAAGGGTAGCAAGGAAACCTGCTTCTGTGGGACATGGGTATAGGCCGCGAGATATTCGGACCTGATTTCTAGCCATATCGACAAGAGAAAGGAGGTTGATAACCTCTAGTCGACACTCTATGAAACGCACATGAGAAATGTCATGAAACGATCAGATTGTGATGAATGAGGTCCTTACCCCGAATCAAGGAATCGCGATTCACGTGTCCATGGATCTCGCCATCCCTTTTCACTGTGCAGCCTGTGAAGGAGGGTCATGCGATAGGTCTTCTGCTTCTCAATCAACCCTGTGACATAATTCACACCTATGTCATTCATGTACTCTCTCGCTGGGCCCAGAAAGATGGTGCTTTGAAGGTCTGGAACACGAACAACAGCAAATAGACCCCTCCCGCCCTCCATCCTCAGAGCGCGGACATAGGGGGCGCCTTTCAGCAGATAGGACCAGACGGCCCCCACCTTCTTTGGACTGGAATCATAGATTATGACGTATACACCCTCAGGAATTGCACTGTACTCCAACGATGGGTGGTATAGGACTGTCAGAAGGGATCTAGCAAGGAGCGTCTCCACTCTTTCCTTAGCGCTCTGATTGGGAATTCCCATAGCACGGACTAGCCTCAGTCTGTCCTGAAAACAGCCGTGGTGTGCACATAGTATCCCAAGCAGGTCCCTGTCTCTCTGTGAAACTGGCCACGGTGCACCATCAACTTGGGGCGATTCGCAGTATAGCCATCCCGGAATGTCTTTGGGTATCATATCTTCCGCTTGCCACGGTCTTACGCTCCACTTGGGCTCACCGGTTTCATTACTGAAGAGGTCCGTTCTCATGGAGATTACCTCGGAGTCAGCAGTGACTTGCACTGAGCCAGGAATCAAGTCCTCCTCATGCGGCCCGACCGAGCTGACTGGTTCAGCATAGACGACAATCTCAAGGAATTCACTACTACTGAAGATCGTGTCTTTGCATACGTACTTTTCAGAAGCTCCCCCGGTCGGGACCTCACTCCTGCGTCCTGGAGTCGCAATCACTCGATATCTCAAGCCTATCCCATTCATTGAGGGAATGAATCTCTCCGTGAGAAGGGTTTCTACATCTCTGGTGACGCGTCGTGCAAGCTTTCCGCCCGAGCCCAAGAGCTTCTTAACTAGCGGCATTGTGATTCTGACGGGCTTCTGAGCATTGGCAAGGTGTAGAGTTATCATCCTGACATAATCCGAGTTGAGGGCATTAACTCTACTTCTGAACCTGTTGAGAAAACCAGTCCACTTGGAGGCAGTGGCTCCGTCAGCCCTCAGTGTTAATGTCTGCCACTCTGTCAGGTGTTTAGCATCCTTCGTCTTCCTGCGAACGATCTCGATCCATGATATGGGCGTGCGAGCTCTCATCGCCACCATCTGGATGGTGAGGAGGGCCGATGTGAGGTAGTCGAGCCCATCATAGAATCCCTGCCACTTGTTAGGGTGTGGCAAATCACCACTGACTATCCTTGACATCGCATATACGAAAGATTCCCTGATTTGACTATCCTGAGGGAAACTCCCGGCCTCATCTGGAAGCAGGGATGTAATCTGTTCAAGCAGAGTGTCACCATCAGGATTCTTGTAGTGGACCGCTGAAGACTTCTTGTACGCTAAGGCGTCATTGAGCTGTTCATTTCCTACCGCGCTATCGGGTAACGGGACTAGGCCGAGGGCGGCTTCAAAGACACTGGGTCTAAGAGTGGGCGGTGTCTTGTGACCGAGCATCCGAGCTGCGATATCGCGGAGTATGCCCTCATCATCGTACCTGTAAAGGTCGGGGGCCGCAGCTCTTCTTAACCAGGCGGCGTCAACCTTGGTGTCGAACCTCAGTGTGACTAGCTCCATCGGGACCTTTGGAATCAACGATATAAGCATCTCCCAATGCGTGCATGAGGCCAAGGGAAAGATTCACGATAGGGTACAGATTTTAACGGTACACGAGTAGAATCTCCCCTCATAGACCCTATTCCACCAATATCTCCCATCTTACAGACCATTAAGTATTCTAACAGCACAATACAGGTTTTAAGCACGCATTCGGGACTATCCTATCCTAGAGCCCCCTCTCCAATAGTCTAAGTATATTGTGTTCATCCCTACTGCAAGGATAACCTACGTTGAGAGGGTGAAGGAATGCAGATTGACCTGCCGGCAGCACTGTTTGCAAATCTAGTGTTCTCTGTCAAGATTGCACCTGGGATACTGGCAATTGTGACAGTCGTCAGAGGACTGATACTCCTAAGTGGACAGAAGCGAGAGTTCGAGGACTGGACACGCAACTCACTGATGTCAGCCCTATCGATCATATTCCTCCCCGGCACGCTAGCCTACATCGGGATAAGGTACACAGTAAGCAGAGCCTTTGGCATAGATGTGGAGAACATCGGCGGCTCGACAACCTATGGGGAGATCAACCTCTTCCTGAAGGTGGAACGTCCACCTCGGGTAGTGATTGTGCTATCTGCCCTGTACATGATAGTGGTGATGTCGGTGTTTGTTGCACTATCGCTGATTCTCCTGCCAGCGTTACTGTTCTTCCAGAACATGCCGGTTGTGCTGTTCTGTTGGTACGTGGCGATAGGCGTTCTTTTCAACATCTCATTGAGGAGCGGGGATGTTTCACTTGTGGTCGCATCCCTACGCAGAAGGCCGCGTGCTGGTGCACTTGAGTTCATCGCTGTGATGGTGGCGCTTGTCCTTCTCTATACGCAGGTTGTGGGGGTGCTCGTTTGAGCAGCAATAAAAAAGTCCCTGGCTCGGATCACAGGTCTTGGTGTTTGCCCTATTTATTCCAAGACCTATCTCTGCACGGAATACCCCCTTCTTTCCGAGCCAAGGACACCTCTTTCGCTCAGGAGGTAGTTGGTAGATGAAAAGCAGGAATAGATTGACCCTACTTGTTGTATTCGGACTTATGTTGCTATCTTCAATGCCACTCCTCGCAACCTTGCACTCATCGCTTGAGCCACCGGGCGGACAGACAGCGACTCGACTCGAGAATTCATTCACACGGTCAGCAGACTCCGGTGTACTTGTACAGCTGGGCTCCTACGTTGTGGTTAGTCTTCCTGGCGCAGCTATCCCTGACAGGGGTGGAGAGATTGAGAGTCTGTTGGCATCCTTTGGGGTTCATACTCTGTTGACCACAGTCAGCGATACGCTCAGCGACCCCGAAGTGATTGAGAGTGCTCAGGTCGTTGTACTAGATGCTAGCCTTGGTTCTGAGGACGGGAGTTCTGTGCCATCGGAGTTCGTTACACTTCTTCTAAGGTACGATAGACCCATTGTTATGATCGGGCGTGCGGCCTGGTTATTGCATAGACTTAGAGGGCTAGGTTCCCCCTCGCAGACCGCTTCCATCAACACCCTTCTGCAGACATCCGTGGGTCACGAGGGAGCGGTCTTTCTTTCTTTGCCTGAGAGCCTTACACTGGGAGCTAGTCTCACATCTGAAACTGGGTTGCTGCTTCCAAATAACAGGGTGCAGACCGAGCGTTCAAGGCTAGAGGACCTGACAGGCAGAGGAGTGTCTATTCAGCTTGCGCCGCTAAGACATGACGCATGGCCTCTTGATACATTTCTCTTCGGACCCGAGAACCCATCCCTTCTGACTAATGACGGTAGAGGACTACTACTGAACACGCTTGCCTATGCCACAGCGATAGGTGAGTCACCTACATCGCAGATGCTGATTGACTCACAGACTGCTGATGGTGAGTTACTTGCAGGCGGTTTCCATTACCAACATGAGTCGATAGTGGAATTCACGTACTACGCAGTACACTCCATGAGATCAGTGCTCGACGCAACCGCTTGGACACAATGGAGGATTGATCATCAACCGAAGGTGCAGAGCATCCTATCCACCCTATACGTTGAAACCAGCTCAGACGCTTGTTTCATGGACTCTGCATCAGGAGCCAAGGTAAACCTCAAGACGACTGCTTGGGGGCTCTGGTTAGTGGAGGTCATGGGCTTGACATCACAGTTCACAGCATCAAAGCTTGTAGCCAATCTAAGTAGTGGGCAGGGTGTATCCGGTGATTTTGATGATGACATGACATCAGCATTCTTCGTGACGCAGGCATTGTTTGAAGCTGGTGAGCTGTCAGCCATCAACACAGGCACCCTTGAATCTTGGCTCAGGGACTGCGTTGTGACGGGAGGAGATGCTCCCTCCAACCCTGAGTATTGGGGTGGGGTATCGAAGAACCCATCGAGCATCATCCCGAGGAACTCCTACTCCGCACAGTATGCGCTGACCCTAGAGATGCTTGGAGAGTCACACCACGACCCCAACAAATTGACCGAGTGGATCAATGAGGATTCATCCAACGGTGACGGCTCGTTCAATGATGTTGTGGGACAAAGCTTTGAGACCATCACAGGAACGTCCTCCGCTCTCACCACACTCTCAGTTCTGGGAACACTCAGTATCCCCAACAGAACTGCTGGGCTAGCATGGATATCATTCAACCAGCTGGATTCTGGTGGGTATGGAATGCGCGACAAGGCTTTGGATATCGTTGCCAAGTCACGAGAAACCCAGAGAGTCGCGCTGTGTCTGGAAGAGTTGGGAGAAACCGGCGGTGACATTGTCGATGGTGTATCAGATTACTTCGCACTTGTGGAAACCGACATGGGGTTCGAAACCATGGAGCCCATCCCGACCCTGATGTGGAGCTACTGGGTCACCGATATCGTAAGGCTTTCTCATGGCACGATTAACCACGAGCAAGCCATTGACTACTTGGAGTCCTTTGATGAATGGCGAATGTATCCCTTCTGGAGCAACATGACCACATATGCAGGGGCAGAGTACAAATCCACACAATACAGGACCAAGAGTGTTTGGTCACAATTCTTTGGAGTAGGGCTTGCTAAGTCTTTGAGTGTGCAGCTCTCAGCTGGCATGGTGTCCGGAACATCCAACTACATCAATCAGGCACAGGACTCATCAGGTCACTACCGGAACGCTCCTCTGAGCGGAAGCCCGCACATGCAGTACAGTGTGGCTGCCGTTGAGGCGCTGTATCTCATTGATGAACTTGACACGATCGCTTACAGGACTCAGCTAGAGTCCGCATTACTATCGGAATACTCCTCCGGGCAATGGTCCACAGACGGATGGACCTTGATGCCTTTTGCAGGTCAGCAGTCGGCGATAGACCAGCTGTGCACGAGGGCAGCATTCCGACTTGGTCTGATAGATGCCACAATGGCGTCAGAGATTGCCAGCAACATAGAGGCGAGGATTCAGTACGCTGATCTGGGAGCACTGAGTCATGACGTAGCTACTCTTTCTCTTCTCAATTCCTCGTTCTCTATTAGCGTGAGTTCCATTGACCGTAGTATTGTACTTGGTGCCCTCGGGTCTTCACCTTTCCCTGATGGTTGGTTCAACTCTACTGACCTTTGGCAGCCTGCTCTCACAGCAGGAGTCTTGGAGATGATATCCTCTCTGGGATTGAGGACCCTTCTCTATGACGCATCAGGAGGTTCAATATCAGCCGCTGTCCAGTCAATACCGGAAGTAGGACAAATTCTGAGTTTCGATGTTGTCATCACCTCATCTCTCGCTACACACACTGTCTATGTGCAAGCTTTTGGCGAGTGGGTGCGTTTTGACGACATTGCTAACACGGACACTCTGGAGGTCCCGGTCCCGAATGACGAGTCAGATCTTGGCCCTGCAAACGTGTCAGTAATGTTATGGGATTGGGGTGCATCCAGAGCCTTTGACAGCGTCACAACGCAGGTGAGTGGCACACTTCAGGGAGCTCTTAACATTGAAACCCCAACAGTGTTTCTGAACGAGCGTGTCAACGGCACGGTGACATGGTCACTCACCAGCGGTGCAGACGCAGGGCTCACTGAAATTGTAATCAGACTTGGCGACCCACCCACGTATCAAGAGTGGACTTACAACGATGTGAGTCCATTCCACTTCTCTGTGCCCACAACGGGCTTCGACACAGGGATGTACAACCTCACAGTCACTCTGAACAGAGAGTACTGCGATGCGCTCCTCTTGCGTGAAGAAGTAGCGGTAGCATCTCCTGACCCAACCTATATGCTGGCACCAGCAGCACTCTCCGGCGATGTAGGACAAGTACTGGTCATTGACTGGTCCTTGCACTTTTGGGAGAACGATAGCCTGATTCCAGGACAGCTCGTGTCACTGGAGGTCAGGGATGACACCGAATCCATTGTCCACACAGACACCGCCATCTCGACAACAAACCTTGGTCATTTCCACTGGACGCCGTCAATGAGGGGCGTCTTCACGTTCAAGGTGGTGTTCGAGCGTAACGGGACTCTTGAGTCCTCTGAGGCATCAGGACTGGCAAACGTGTTTGAGGACACGGTCCTTGAATGGGTTGATCCAGGGACAATCAATCAATACACCACGGTATCCATTTCTGTACAGCTGAGAACGGGAACAGGAGAGCCTCTGGCAGGACAGTCGGTCCACATCACCATAACAGCACCCTCGTCTTCAATCCTACTGGATGCCACGTTCATGACCAACAGTACAGGTCATGTACAGGTCACATTCACATTGAACGAGAACGGAATCTATTCCCTCAAAGCCTCGTTCACGGGTCAAGGGTTCCTGAAGGCCACCGAAACAACAAACAATCTCACATCGTGGTCCGATAGTACACTCACACTGGGAGGAGTGCCTGTTGAAGGATTGACAGAGGAGTCATGGAACTTTTGGGCCCTTCTTGAGGACGCTACGCCGCTCCCCCTTGAAGGAGAGTCAGTAATAATGAGGGTCATTTTGTTACCCTCGACAGTAGTATTCGAGCAAACTCTGAGCACCAACGCAACAGGCTATGTGTCAGTCACGTGGTCGACCAGTACGGCAGGCTCCTATCTGGTAGAGTCTGAGTACGAAGGTACCATTTCGAGACAGGTGCAATTCGATTCATCCCCCCTCGATGTAAGAATCTCAGTCAGTCTTAGTATCGAAATCTCGTCGGACCCAGAGGTGAGCGTGTCCGGCTGGGTGCGGATCTACGCCGAGGGGAGCTGGGGTTCACCTGTAGTCGGGCTGGTTGTGATGCTGGCAATCAGGGACCCCGCTGATTTCGTGGTCTTTGAAGAGACAATCCTCACGGGGGGCTCTGGTTACGCTAACTTCTCGTGGGTCCCATCAGTGAGAGGACTGAATACTATAGCCGCCACGTCCGACAGACAGGCATGGTTTGAGGCGTCTGAGGTGAACACTACCACGGGAGTGATGGAACAACCGACTATAGCCATAGACATTGACGAGCTCCTTGCGCCCGCTAACAGCTTTCTGACGGTATCTGTTATCGATTCATCATTGATCGGAGCATCAGGGGTTACGGTGCGCACAATTGTGACGCTGAACGATGCTACTATACTTGACGTGACGAATGTGACTGCAGGGGACGGTATAATTATTCTGAATCTGCAGCTGACAGAGCCAGGAAACCTCGGCATTGCGGTGAGCATGTCTGAACGGGGTTGGTTCTTAGCTCAGGCCAACAGCACGGCTTACTCGATTCACGGTTTAACGCAGATATCTGTGAGCGCACATCCGCAGCCAGTAGATCAAGGAACGACATATCCCGTCAAGGCTACACTGATTGGCTGGGACGGACAGCCCATGGTTGGTGCCCTTGTCACGATATCCGTAAGCTGGACCAATGGAATATTGGTGGACTCCGCAACCCTTTCAACTGGGGTTGATGGAACTTGCACTCTAGGTCATATCTTCAATTCAGTGGGCGACTTCATTCTCAATGCGACTTATGTCGGAACCGGGCTCAACTGCACGGCCATGGACACCGAGGTACAGAGGGTTCGCATAACACCGTCCCTCACGCTCACTCATGATCCCACAAGCCTTCTGGGGGATGATGTTCAGGTCCTATGCGGAGTCTATGATGCGTTTGGTCAGTACGTGACAGGTCGGACTCTCACTCTGTCCATTATGATGGACAGTATACTAGTCTTTGAAACCCAGTTCATCTCTGGCAGCGAGCTATCAATGGTCCTCTGGACGCCGACGGAGAGGGGCCTTGCGACCATTACTCTTACACACACAGGAGATGCGTTCTACTTAGGCAACTCAACGATTTCTACAATGTCCATTCTGGAACATGTAAGCGGTACACTTGAAATAGACCCAGCACCGATTGATGTTTTTCAAACAACCACTCTCACTTACACACTAGGATCCACAACCAGCCTCTTGGGAATTGAGATAGTCTTCGAGGTTCTCGGTATCGATCTTGTGCCAGTGTGGGCTGTGTCTGCATTCACCAACATCTCGGGAGTCGTGGAGGTTCAGTACATTGCCGATGACATGCATGGTGTCCTGATGGCTCAGGCTGGGCCGTCAGAAGACCAGTTCCTCGTGGGTGGAGATGTACAGGAACAGCTGGTCGCGATTACACAGTGTCATACTACCACAGAGTTCACTCCTCCGCCAGCTTCCGTGGGGAGCACCGTGAATATCACAATCAACGCAGTGGATGACCTTGGCAATGCAATAGACGGGCTCTCGGTGCAGGTCACGCTCTTCAACCCCTATGGCCAACCCATCAAGCTGGGCGTCTGGTCGAACTCCATCACGATCACTCTGGAGGATGGTGTAGCCTATGTGGAGTTCACACCTGAGTACTCTGGACTGTACACAGTCTACCTTGACTCATCAGGTTCCGTGTCAGTGCACTCCTTCCATCAGGAGAGCTTTCACACTGTCCACACCCCGACCTTCCTAGACTTCTTGGACACTCCCTCGGAGATGGAGGTTGGCGAGTTCTTTGACGTTTCTGTGCTACTCTCTGACCACGCAGGCCAACCACTCATTGGCATGGATGTGATGCTATTACTGGAGGGTCCGGGAGGAGCGATAATCGGCCCCGTGGACCTCACAACGGATGAGAACGGACTAGTCTTCTGGAACGCTGTGCTTGACGATGCAGGTCCTTGGCAGCTCACCGCGCAGTTCGATGGTCTTGGAGTGTATCTAGCGGCTCAGGCAGTCCATGACATTGACGTGCGCGTAGCCACATTGGTTGAAGTGGTCTTGCTGGACACTGGCGATATAATTGCAGGAGTGAAGCCTGTATGCACAACTGTGCTTCTGACGGACTCTCAGGGGACTCCTCTTGAGGGACAGACGATACGCTACGAGGTCTACCACGAAGCATACGGACTGGTGGAGTCGGGTAGATTCATCCAGTTCGGTCACGATCCTGAGTCGTTCAACATCACTCTGGTCCGAGGGGGGAATCATACCCTTGTGTTCGTGTTCGATGGAACGGAAACCTATCACTCCTCAACCGCAGCAGGGAATGTGAGGGTGCTTGGCACGAGTAAAATCTCCGTCACCGGACCGACCAGTGTGGACAAGTCCAATGACTCAAAGCTAGTCGTTGCTGTGCTGGATGAACTGGATAGCAGGTTGGTCCTTGCTGAGCTTGATGTATCGATCACTATGGACGGTCCTGATGGCGCAGTTAACCTAACCGCGTTGGCTGATTGGCAGGAGTTTGAGGTACACATTCCTCTGTGGGCGCTCCCCGTGGGAGCTTACACGTTGGACATCACTGTGCTGGAATCCTCCATGCGACTGGGGGATGCCTTTCTCTACATGCTCAATATGACGGCAGAAACCACCCTGATGACAGAGGTAGAAGACCTCAGCGGTCTTGTTGGCCATTCACACTCTATCACTCTAATGCTGGCTGATACACTGGGGGTCGGCGTTGATGCGGTGGATGTCTGGGTCAGTCTCTTCGCTCCTGACGGCAGGGAGGTCTATGGGAGCCCACTGACCTCACAGACGAGGGTTGACAGTATTCATGGATTGATTGCCGTTTCGTGGAATCCGTCAATGACCGGCAATTATGCTCTGGAGGTCTGGTTCGAGGGTGACGATTTCAGGGGTGCCTCATGGTTCACAGTGATTGTGTTAACGCGCCGTGCCACGGTGTTGGAGATGAACTTGCCTGATGAGGTTACATTCCCCGCAGAACCGCAGCTTATTCTGAGTCTTAAGTCTGGGTTTGCCAAGCTAGCGGATGCGGATGTTCACCTGTCTATTATGCTTGGGAATGAAACAATCTGGACAACTGTTCTGGAAACTGACTTCAGCGGGAGGGCGCTGATTAGCCTCGAAAGCCTTCTTGCGGGCGAATACGTGGCACTACTTTCCTATCTGGGGTCTGAAGTATATGCACCCATCAGTGCCTTCGCAGAGCTCAGGATATTGCCTAGCGTAGCCATTGCAATAGTCACTGTAACAGACGCCTACATTGGCTTCAATTGTTCCATCGTATTTGGGGTCGGAGTGCAGGGTGTGCCGGAGAACTGGCAGGGGACCATGCAAATCACGATATCCGATTCTAATGGCTCTATCATGGCGGTCACAGAAACGATTTCGTCCGCCTTCGAGCTGAGTCTGCCCTTTGTGCCTAGACTGGATGGCGTACATGGGCTGAACTTCACAATCAGCGGACTTCCAGTTATTACGAATTTTACGGATTGCTTCAGTTTCTCTGTGGTCGACGCTCCCCTTGCACTGAAATTAGACCTTGGTTTAGCGCCTCTTCTCGGTGGAAGTGGGGCTATTGGTGTCATCGGCTTTCTTGTCCGCAGGAAATTAGGTGCTATGATGGACAACCTCCCAACAGAGTGGGAGTCGACTTGATGAATGAGTGGCTGAGTGTTCTTCAGGACCGGCCTCGGATCTGAGAGAGCATTGCTGAAACGTCATCATCCCAGCTGCCGTCTTCATTCAGGAGTCGAGTGTAGATATTTTGCAAATAGCCTTGATATGCCGTGATTGGCATGCATCGCGCTTCAATTCCGAATTCTTGAGCCCTTGCAGGGAGAACGGCCACCAATTCGTGCAAAGCATCATCGGGTACGCGGGATATGAGGTAGCAGGACTTGCCGTTTCTTGAAACCCTTGCGGTAGTGGTTGGAGTCTGCGACAGGAATCCTCTTACCATTGCGCAGACATGACCGGGTTCACCATGAGCCATTATGAAAACCGAAGACAGACCTACTGGCGTGGGGCTATACTGCAGACGCAGAATACCGGACTTCTTCAACTTGGCTAATGTGGAACTGAATTGTTCTTTCGTGATCCCGTGATACAGCCAAAACCTGTCTGCCTCAAGGTCGTCGAGGCTTATGCCCCGAGAAGTAAGGTCAAGGATTATAGCTTCATTCTTGCTCAATTTCCAGGGTGTTTTTCCTTGCCACCCTCCAAATTCGTTCCTGAGTCGTCGTATTGTTCGTGTTCCCTCAATTGACCTCATGGTCCTTGGAATGGATATTTTCCATTTCCTTTTGCCTTCATCGTACAATGCAAGATTGGTCGAGCTGCCGGACCATTCAATCTCCTCAATGGACGGTCTAGCCCTCATGACACGCTCCGCCGCTGACGGTGGCATGTACATCACTTGCAGGTTGGGTGGTCTGCCCACATCATTACTCAAACGAGCGGAAAATGCCAGATGGTTGTGGGGCCACCTGTGAGCGGCTCCAACATAGATCAAGTGTCGAAGTCCTAGCGATTGCGGTTCAATGTAAGGAGTAAGATACAGGCCGTGCTTTGCAAGAGCCAAGCGTTCTCCCCATGCTCTTCTCGACCCCATAGCGGTTGCACTGGTCACCGGAAGTCCAACAACCACATCGCCGTCTGCATTAAGGTCCATGGCATACTTGATAGCCTTTCCAGTCCAGTCAGGAAACTGCTCCCATATCTTCCGGAACGCCATCGACCATGGCGTCTTCTCCTCCGATTCAGTTGGGGGACGCGTAAGAGGAGGGAGTCTGTCAGATGCTCCGAGCTTCATTAGCCGGACGTACGGAGGGGGTGGAAGTCCAGCCAGAAGACATAGCAGATGCCCGGCATACAAATTTGAAAACAGGCGGAGCGATTCCGTGTTGGTGAAGAACCTCACCGGGTCCTTGTCTGGAAGCCCCTTTCGAGTACTCCACGCGAGGAACGCCATTATTTCCTCACGTACTTCGCTCGGGAACTCCTTGGGGACGAGTTGACTGACCGTTTCCCTCATATTCCTGCCAATCATTAGTCCCTGAATCCGAACCTGATTAGCAAGTGATGCGATATCTTCCCACGTTGGAGGCGGCCCATCCAGTATTCCCAATGCTCTTGTTACTGCTGATTCGGATTCTTTTGCGCTGATGCTTTGGTACATCTCATCGTCAGCATCAACGTCATCCATCATGGTAATGATGCTGGCTTCGTACTTGTGGATGGCGTGTGATTCATGAACATCTGCTGTGGCAGTGTTGACAATGGTTAGCCAGTAGCGTTCATTACTTTGCATCTTCTGGACAACAATCAACGCCTCCTTGCCATTCTTCGTCATCCTTGATGTCCAGCCTTGTGAGGGTGGAGGGTATAGATCGTCGGATGGCCGTTTCGCCTCTGCTGAGTAGAGTCGCATCGTCATGCTAATGGGTTTCAAGACGACTCTTGCCGCTTTCATGAGGGGGATGTTCTTCGAAACTCCGTTCTCATCCACAACGATTTCGTTACTGACCTCGTAGGCAGTATCTCCAGAAGCCAGTTCGCCTGATTCCAGAGCGATGTGTGGGCCAGCTGCGTCCCAGATGAGTTGACCTAGGACACAGTCACCGGCAGGCGTGAACACCTTCACACTGATTCCATCGCGCTCTGGTGGCATAAGGCTAGTTCCTTCTCATGATTGATTCCGACCTATCTCTCTCCATAGATGCTATTCCATACCCTGTTGGTCTGCTCTTCGGTTGCCCCAATGGTCTTGAGGTCTTTCTTCGCAGCCTCGCCCCGTTTCATCTCCAGAACCAGTAGGAATAGGTCGTGTTGCACTTTCAGGCTGCTCTCTCTTGCGCTGTTGATCACTGTGGGAGTCTTCTCCCGCTCGAAGAACCGGGCGCGTGCCTCACGAGGCTTGATGGGCTCTATACTAACCAGTCTGAGGGCCTCGGCCTCTCCGTCAAGCTGGGATAACATAATCCACAGGTCGGCATCCTCCTTGTGAGCAAAGAGCCGAAGGTACGGTTCATCTGACTCATCGTTCTCTGCAGTGGCAAGGAAGACCATGTCCATCTCGATGTCGATATCACCGTACATCCTTGTGTTCCTTGCCTTTTTGAAGACCTCTTTTGCGACCCTTGCCTGCTCCCTGCGATGGGACATCTTCACCATCCACTGCATGACAACTTCCACTTGCTGACCATTATCCACCCTGCTTTTCAGGAAGTGGACCCTTTTGCCATCATAGTCCAGCCGCCATGTGGTCGTGAACACTGTCTTGTTATCCTCTCCCAGACCGCCATCAACTTCAGTGATGGTTTTAAAAGTGTCTGCTTTGCTCGACTTGATCTCTGTGATAGAAGGTCTTACTACGGGCCTCGATTGGGTTGGCATACCCCATAATGTGCTTCCACTCCGTAAAAAGTAGCACGGTCACTCTGGTAGGATTGAGCAGGCTACAACTGGGAGAGAAGAGGAGGCTCAGATGATGGAGCTACTTGCTCCTACAAGATGTCTGGTGGGGGGCCAAGAGCTGCGCCACAGCTTGAGCAGAATTGGGCATTCGGAAGACGTAGGTGTTGGCCGCAGTGTGGGCAATAGTTCGTCCTCACCCGCCCAGATGTATGGGCTTGCTGGGATGGAGGCTGTACGTACTCCGGCACTTGCTTCCTCGTCTTCGTGCGCTTTCCCACGTAGTGAAATACTACTGCAATCCCTACGATTACCAATGCGAGAAGGCCTAGACCTGCCATCCCTAACAATGTGCTAGATGGCGATGTGGGCGACCGAACCTCGACAGTCCCTTCAACATGTTTCCTAGTGAACCAGTTGTCATTGTAGAACACAACCCGCCACTCACCGTCTGAGGGCACACTGAAGCTGGTTGAGTAGCTTCCCACGTTCTCATGCAACACAGAAACTGTCACGCTATTCCCGTCACTCCAGAGGTCGTAAGTCTCACCATCACAAATGAAGAAGTCGATGTCTGACCCCGATGTAACCTCAAAGTCTACGTAGATCACATCACCCTCATCAAGCTGGGTCTGGTAGAAGCTATACCATGATCGTTGGTCTAGCCATATGTCAACATCTGCAAGAGGTCGCATATCGTTCTCTTGAGCTGGTGCCGCAGCTTGAACTAGCACAGGCGCTATGGCGAAGACCACTAGAATGCATGCGATGGTTTCCCTTTTCACGGACATGTCCCACCTTAGTCCAAGAGAGTGTATCACCGGAATAAGTAGCTTCTCTTGACAGACCCCCTAGCCATATGCCCGCCCTCAAGAACACCCACTAATGACCCAACCTGAAATCGATGCCTTTAGGTTGAACAGGGTACAGATTATCACGGTTCATGTATGCAAGAAGCCGACAGAAGGGCGGTGGGGGCCTATGGAGGCCTAAGAATTCTCAAGATGTATTCTAAACCCGCAATAGGACTCCTTGTACCTCTTTAGGTTCTATCCGCCCTTTATCAGTTTCAACCGACACTTCAAGTACTATCTGCTAGACTCATATCTTCATGTGAGATTGACCTTATGACTTTCCTGTGCACCGACATAGAGCGACATTCTTTGGGAAACAGCCCTTGGCCTTCGGCATGTGAGAAACGGGTGATTCACTCGCGGCAATGCATGTTACCGCTCCATGAAAGAAACCATTCTAAGCCGCATCCTTCGGGAGGTGCTCCTGAACGCCATCTTCAGCAACCTCGAACCGCCTTCGACGGATTTCGGTTGTATGTCAGAGGGGATACTGAATGATTTTCTCAATTATCAAACCACTTGTGAAGTACGCCATAATGTTGATTGTGGTCGTGTTCGGAGCAATGATCTGTGCCCTCATTGCCACGATTCCCATACGACTGAACCCTGCGATGCCCAGCCTGCTGCGAACTCTTGGCTTCTGGATCTCGGTATTGTGCTTTGGAGTGGGAATGCTTGATTTGGTCTTCCGACGCAGCATGCAAGTCATGAAGCAGTCGGGCAAGATTGGAGTCGCAGTGCCTTTCGCGGTCCTCATCATAAGCATCCCGATAACCCTAATCGAGGTTGCACTGAGGATTGTCGACCCCATGACACTGGCATGCATGGTGGTCATGGCTGTCGTATCCATCGTGTTCTTGTACGACGACATCGTAGCTCGAGTCAACAAGCTCCGAGGTATGACTTCAGGCGAATCAGGCACTTACTCGAAGCCAAGCATATCTTCGAGGTCACGTCCTCTGAGCGCAAACGCCCTTGCTAAGCAGTCAGACAACATTCTGGTGGGGGCATACGAGGTTGTAGAATGTCCTGTGGACTATATCGGTGGTGCTTCCACAGCGGACAGACGAGAGCTCTACGAACCATTCCACACACTTGTCCGGGGTATGGCAGGCAGCAAAGCACCGGTAGGTCTACGGTTAGAGCGCATTGAAGGTCGGACGCGGGAGTTCTTCCTCACAGTTGGTCTGACAGCAGCCGGCCTTACCCACAACATGGACCTGCTTGAGAGGATTCTTGCAGGGAATCTGCCAAGATTCAGGTTCAAGCGTCATAACCGGTTCACTTGCCCAACTGCGAAGATTGGCATGACTGGCGCCTTGGCCCATCTCACCGGCGAGCCCCTGAGTGTTACAGACACACGGCAGAGTGTAGACCCCCTTACAGTCCTTGCAGAGTCGTTCCAGCATCATGAGGATGGCATCATGCAGGTCTTTGTGACTCCTGCCCCTCAAGGAGTTGTCAGGTCATTGACACGAGCCTGGAAGGGTAGGCAGTACCAGAACAAGACGCAACAAGCAACGAAGACGGTCTCCAAGAAGAGCAGTGGGCTGTTCTCAGGCGGTTCTGAGGAGTCTGTAACGACGGTCAATGTGGCCGCTGCAAGTGAAGCTGACCGACTTGATCGAGAGGTCCAGCGATACAGAGCGGAGAACGCATGCGAGCTGGAGGCAATAGTCGGGTACTGGGATGACTCACGCAGAGACGCAACGCAGGAGGCTCACACCCTGATGGAAATTCTGAGGGGTGCAGTGGTCCCTGCAGATGTTGAACGAGACCTGAAAATCACAACTAGCAGGAGGAGCGAGGACTTTCAGAGGCTCGTAGATGGAAAGCCTGTTGGTATCGCAACGCTTCTCCTACCAGAAGAGGCCTCAATGTTCCTTACACTGCCCCGTTGTGACCTAGGGATTGTCACTTCTAGACGTGAGTCCTTCTCTACAGCCACGACTCCTGTTCCCGCCCCACTGGAGGATGCGATAAGCCCCGGTGAAGGCTCTGTGACAGCATCTCAGAAATCCGGACGAAGCAGATACGAAATGAAACAGCCATATCCCAATAGGAGGGGCGGGGTTATTCTCGGGAATCCAATTCGGAAGAGCGGGGACGCCATAGCTGGCAAGTTCATATGGTTCCGCCATCAGCAGTTCGAGTCACACATTGGCATATACGGAAACACACGGTCCGGAAAGACAACAACCGCTCTCTCTGTTGCGGCTCAGGCGATCAACTGTGGAATACGGACATTGATGCTCATTCCTCGGAAGGGCGGAGACTGGGTAAGGCTGTCGTACATGAAGCCTGAGATCTGGGTCTTCACAGCAGGAAATCAAGGCGGCACACAGTTTCGCAAGAACATCTTCATACCTCCCACTGGAGTACAGCTCACCAGGTGGATAGCGGAGCTAGTCAAGATATTCTCCGCGTGGCTCCCCAACGACCGCGTGATGAGTATGCACTTCGATGACATCTTTCATACAATATACCGCAACTGTGGCTGGAACCAAGATACGAACGTGCAGGGAAGACCCCCTCTGCTGAAGGACTTCTGGGATGCAGTGGAGGAGGTCTGCATCGACTTCCAGTACAGTGACGAGCTCAAGAGCAACTTCTACGGTGCACTGTACAGCCGTATGTCCAGCATGCTGCGGAACCACGGCATAGTGGACATGTACAATACAACTGAAGGCATCACTTGGGAGGAGCTGGTGGAGAATGATGTCATCATCATCATGGAGGACCTTCCAGAGGCTGACATGGCATTGCTCACGAGCATACTGCTGGCAGGGGTTCACCTCTACAAGATAGCACACCCGACCGAGATGATAACGAATCTCGTGGTGCTGGAAGAGGCCAGCTATCTGCTCAAGAGGTCTACTGGACATGATATCTATGGTCCTGACGTACACGAGGTGATGTCACGGGGCATTGTGGACATGTTCACCACGGGTGGTGGTAACGGTCTTGGCTGCATGGTCGTTGAACAGCTGCCCGTGCGTCTTGTGAAGGATGTGTTCAAACTGATCGTCAATGTCATAGTCCATGCCATGGCCGATGAGGATGAGAGAAGGCTGGTCGGCGGTCACATAGGCGTTGATGAGAAGCAGTTGGACCACCTCAGACAGATGCGGAGGGGTGAGACCGTTGTTCATCTGGAGGGGCAGGGCGTGCCACAGAGTGTCAAGATCATGCCCTTGGATATCTTTCTTGAAGCCCCCCTTCCGAAGAAGCCATTGACCAACGAGATGATTCGCGATGTGATGAGACCTATTTACGAGAAGCATCCGAACCTCGCATCAGTTGAGGAGCTGCCCAGTGAGATCATTGCGCGCATCGAACGAGCGAAACCCAGTGCAGAGGAGTCAACAAAGGAAGTACAGAGAGAACGCGTGCACCTGTCCATCGAGCGGATACTGGACCCTGATGCCAAGACGCGCCTCAGCCATCTTGTTGAGAACCATAGGTTCTCGAAACGTTACTACGAGTCACTGAGAAAGGCTGCCAGTAGTGATTCTACCTCTTTTGTAGACCTCATGGTCACTGCGGTGAAGAAGGCAAGTCCTGAAGGTGCTGATCTGTCAACCCTGGCAGAGTGGTTCATCCCTCATGTCAGGGACGTACTCGGTGCTCCTGACGACGGAACACTGTTCAGTGACCTTACTGCGCGTGTGAGAGAGAAGGTCACCGCCTAACAGAGGGACTGACCTTGAGAAGAGGGGACTACGAGGGGGGGAATGAGGGTAGGGAGCGGAGGTCACATCACGAAGAGGGAGAGAGCAGCGAACACCATGAGCGGAGCGAGTCAAACAACTTGATGGATGAGATAGAGAGGGATCTGGAGTCAGGAGAGAAACGAACAACCGATGCAGACGAGCTAATGGATGATATTGTACGAGAACTTGAGGGTAGATCAGAGATAGAGGAACTAATGGACGAGATAGAGAGAGACCTTGAGGGAGAGCAAGAAGCCAGGGAAACAACCGAAGCGGAGCAGCTAATGGATGAGGTCAAAAAGGAGCTAGAAGACGACAGAGAAACTGTAGAGAGTGTCGAAGACAGACTTGACGAGTTCGAGGAGGATATCCTTGAGAACTTCGAGAAATACGGCATCGATGGCGACGAGGTGATGGAGCGCTGGCGTGAGAGATTCGTAGAAGATGTGGAGGAAGAGCTTGAGAATGATTCTGCGTCCGACCAACCCGATGAGTCAGCGGAAGTATCTGATGATGCAGCTGACTCTGAGATGACTGAGGCCGCTGAGTCCTACTCGCATTCGGAGTCTGGCGATGGCACAGTACAGATATTGAAGAGTGAGGGCCATTCAGAGACTACAGAATCCGTAGGCGAATCTGAGGAACACAAGGCAGAGATGGAGCCTCAGGCAGAATCTGACTCAAGTGTGGAAGGCGAGAAGGACCGCGCGGTCGAAGAGAGCAACCAGAAGGAAGGATTGGAATCTCCCGAAACTGAGAAACAGATAGCGCAAGAGACTGAGTCTGAAACATCTGAGAATAGCGCGCAACATGAATTGAAACGCGACTCGAAAGAGAGCATTCCGGAAACGAGCGAGGACGCGCAAGCAAGGCAGCAGACATCGGAAACGGTTTCAGAGTCATCTGAGGAGAAAGCAGAAGCCGCAGAACAGAAGGAAGAGCAAGCCGAGGGTATCGAGTCACACAGCGTACGAGTGGAATGCGAAGAACTGGCTGAAGAAGAGGTTGAGGACACTCAGACTGAAGGCCATCTCAACGAGTCTGAAGAAGAAGGCGAGGTAATACAGGACTCTGACTCCGAGAATATGCAAGAATGGAAGGAAGATGGCGAGAGCGAGGAACTAGCAGACTCCGAACATCTCGAAGAACCAGATTCGACGCAAAGCACCTTGGAATCCTATCATGAAGTTTTGGAGGAGAATATCTCACCTGACGCAGAAGAGCTTGATGAGGACGAAGAAGTGGACGAGCGGGTGGTATCTGACGACGAGCGGCTGACGGGAATGCTTGACTCACCCTATCCACATGTCTACGTCGATGAAACTGGGTTCTTTGCAGAAACTGAGGAGCAGAGATGGAGGCGCAAGCTGATTGAGTTGTATAATGAGCTTCCTGAGGAGATGAAGCAGCTATACCGCGAGCTTGTAAAGGCCACGCTGGAGTCAGAGGAAGGGCTTGAGAAGCTTCTTGACACGTTTCCTGAGCTTAGGGATCAGGAGGAGTATGAGGAGAAGCATGAGGACGCATTAGAGTATGTCAGGTTCAGGCAGAAACTTCAGGAACTTGAGCTTCTTGGAACTCCGGAAGAAACTACTGCAGAGGAACTCGCTCTCGAGCTGGACATAGACCAAGAAACTGTCGAGAAGTGGTTGAATGATGATTACGACTCGTTTCCAAAGCTCATTCAACAGGTCTGGAACCAAGAGATAGAACGACGGTGGGGGACTGTACTCCGAGCCATCGCAAATCGTGATGTGCCATATGACATGAGTGAGGTCAACGAGATCCTAAAACGGTTTCCAGAGCTGAAGAGGAAGCGGTGCTTCGGATGGCACTATGACGAAGTCAAGGCGTGGACTGAGGTCATGGCAGCAAAGAAACATGGCAAGATTACCACGCTCATTATTCAAGGTAAGGAACGGTTCAAGGTAGATGAAGTCGAGGAGCTGGCTAAGAGGTTTAGTTTCACTGTTGACAAGGTGGTTCGTTGGCTCAGAGATGAGAGCCGCCCCCGGCTAGTTGACGTATTGACTGAAAAAAAACTGCGGTTGCGGTCAAAGCAGAATGGGACGATACAAGAACCAACGATTGTTCAGGAAGCCAGCACATTCGAGGATTGGATTCAAAGGGAGCTTGGGGATTTCGCGGGGTTGCTGAATGACAAGCAAATCAAGAGAATACATGAAGTCCACGCGATTTCTTCCTTTGTAGATCCAAAGTATGAGAATTCGCAATACAGTGCGGAGTCGGATTCGACCATTGATGAGTCAAGGAGGAACATTCTCCGAAGCAAAGAAGACCTGGATGAAGCGATTGAGGCGAACCCCGGCATCCGAGAGTTTAAGGATTTCGCGAAGACGTACCACGATGCGTTGGCATACATCAGGCTTCGAATCATGCTCGAATCTGAAGCCACAGGTGCATTGACGCAGAATGAGATTGCGGAGATACTTGGCACACGGCAGACTCGTGTGAGCAAGTGGATGCTTGGACAAGCAACTCCTAGAATCATACGCTCAATAGAAGGTCATCCAAGATTTGAAACAGATTTTGCCCCAGCTATCGAGTCGTTCAGTGATGTGATAGGGCTTATCAAGCACATTCCACATATCATTGATTCAAAGCGCTTCTCGGAACGGCTCCTTCAGAGCTGGCTATACCACGAGTTCAAACAGCAAGACAAGAATGGGAATCTCGCAGAGTACTCGAACAAGGAGTTATCGCGTATTTTCGGAGTATCCAAGAGAGCTATCTGGTGCTGGAGAACATCGAAAACAAGACCTATCTTGGATAACATGTTATCGACGCAAGAGCGAGCTCGCCGAAAACATGAGGCAAGCTTGCAGTCAAAGGCGAGAGAACTTCGCATTGACCCCTCACTTGTTTACGAATCATTCAGAGGTCTTAAGAAGAGTAAGGACCGCACGCTCCAATCTATTGCTGAATCAATCCGGGAACTCATCGAGAGGGCTGAGCCATCAACTCGCGTCTTCTTTGCTGAGCTTCGTCCATACCATCAATCGGGTCCCAACTGGCTGAATGCGATTGCTGATGACATAGCGGCGCAAGAAGGGAAAATTGAGATTTTGCTAAACGAGTCATTGAGAGAAGTAATAGGGCCTGACGAACGACTTCAGATTGGCGTAGTTGGTCGCACTCTCTATGTTTGGTGCCATAGAACAAATCAATTAAACTGGGCTAACCTCTATTCAGACGAGCTCTTCTACTTCGATATGAAATACAAGAGAGAACTAGTCAAGCGTATGCGTTCAGCTCTTAGCATTTCTGGCAATGTTAGGCTTGCCTCACTAGTGGAAAGAATATGCAATCATTACTCAGATGGCAGGCTGCGGCGCAACCCCACGTCTGACTTCTTGGTAGTAGATATACCCTACATCAGTGGTGAAGCATTGCATTTCTTAATCGATACTATTGGTGTGAGTCTGGACAGCTTGCCTGTTAGGCAGATAGGCACCAATAGGAACGACGGTCAGATCATCAACCCCAAGTTTCCACGAAACATTGGCCAAATCATCGCACAGCTCTATGCAATAGTCGTAAGTGATGGCCACATAGACAACCAGTGCTCGGTCTACTACAGAGAAAAGCGACCGGCAAGGCTTGAGATAGTAAGACGATTGTTCTGTCAGCTTGGAGATGTCGCCTACAGATACCTAGAAGAAATCAATGGGACTGGGGGTTTGTATTTTCCGCCAGTAATCGGTCGAATGCTTGCAAAGGTTGGGATGCCAATTGGGAACAAAACGAACATCAATATGGGATTGCCGTCGTTCATACTGAAGAATCCCAAATCCTATGGTCGTGACCATCTACGAGAGGTCATCCCAGAAGACGGCTCTTTCCAATTCTCAAGACCATGTTTCTCTATCAGTCGTGCAGCACTTCTCCACATCCCAGACAGTAGTCCAATGATTACTCCTGAAGAAATTGAATTAATTCACAGTCATGGATCTCCCCTAACTCTGAAATTCCCTGATAACCACAGAGATGCCATTTCCATAACTTTTCGCTGTCTTTATGACCTTTCTAAAACGAATAAAAACGCGAACAAACTGTATCAACGGATTCTCCAGACAAGGAATCGCCTACTCGATGATGAAGGTCGAATCTGCAAGGCAAATGGTATTGACACAAAGATACGCCCAAGTCGAGTGTATTTGCATAAGGATACAGGCAAAATAACAGTAATTTGGCGTTTGAGAACAAGAACACTTCAAGATGCAATGAGATGGGCTATTCTGGCTCCCCCTCATGATGTATATAAGCGCTCATTGATTGAAAGATTCATAAATGCACGACAGGACATCCGCGACCAAGTGCAAGGTCAACTCAGAGAAGAAGGATAGTGTTTGATAGGTTGATAAGTTATCCTCTTGATGATTTCCAATGCACGTTCATCTTTCCGCCGAAGCCATCCATGCGCCTTATCACTGACACATTCAAATTCTGTTCGCAGAGCATGCCGCTTTGGAATACGATCTCCATATCCGGTTATCATATCCGAGAGGCCGGCTCGACGGCCGTGCAGGAAATCGCTTTCACGCTAGCCAACGGGGTTGCCTACGTTGACGCCGCTGTCAAGGTCGGTCTCGACGTAGATTCATTCGCATCTCGATTATCTTTCTTCTTTGGTTCGCATAGTGATTTCTTTGAAGAGATTGCCAAGTTTCGGGCAGCTCGAAGGCTTTGGGCTAGGATAATGCGCAATAGGTTCGGCGCAAAGGACGACAACTCTTGCAGAATGAGGTTTCATACTCAAACAGCTGGTTGTACGTTGACCGCGCAACAGCCGGATAACAACGTTGTGCGTGTGACTCTTCAAGCCCTGCAGGGCGTGTTGGGTGGAACACAGTCGCGCCACACGAACTCTAGGGATGAAGCATTGTCGCTCCCGACGGAGCAGTCAGTTCAAATCGCACTTAGGACTCAGCAGATAATCGCTTACGAGACCGGAGTGGGTGACACAATCGACCCGCTAGCCGGCTCCTACTTCATTGAACACTTGACTGATGAAGTAGAGAAGAGAGCAATGGAGTACATTACGAAAATTGATGATATGGGCGGCGCCCCTGCTGCAATCGAGAAGGGATTCATCCAAAGAGAAATCAACGACAGTGCCTATAAGTTCCAACAGGCCGTTGATAATAACACAAGAGTCGTAGTGGGACTCAATAGGTTCACCGTGGAGGAGGAGCAACAGTTCGACTATCTGAGAGTGGACCCAGCAGCAGAAGCAGAGCAGATTCGGCGATTGCAAGAGATGAAAGAGGGACGTGACCAAGCGGCTGCTGAAAAGACGCTTGAAGCGATGAGGTCTGCTGCAGAAAGTAATAGTAACCTAATGCCCCTGATTCTTGATGCTGCCAAGGCTTACGCGACTCTAGGCGAGATGTGTGGAGTGTTGCGTGAGGTCTTCGGTGAATACAGAGCGCCAGACATATTGTAGGGAGAGAGAAACGTGCCAATCGACAAGTTGGACCACATCGGAATTGCAGTGAAGAGCATTGAAGAGGGTCTCAAGTATTATCGAGATGTGCTTGGGATGGAGTATTTGGGCGAGGAAGAAGTAACCGAACAGAAGGTGCGTGTGGCATTCCTCAAGCTTGGTGAGAGTCGGATAGAGCTTCTTGAACCAACCTCTTCGGACAGTCCGGTAGCGAAGTTCCTTGAAAAGCGAGGCGCGGGTATTCATCACATCGCAGTTCTAGTTGATGATATCGAAGCCGCCCTGAGTGGCCATCGCAAAGCTGGGACCCGTCTTATTGACGAAACGCCCCGAGTTGGTGCACATAGTATGCTAATTGGTTTTGTTCACCCGAAATCTACTGGTGGGGTTCTCCTTGAACTATGCCAACGCCCACATGAGTAAGCGCGGAGCGCGAACCAGAACTATCTTCAGATTCTGACAGGATTAAGAATTTCCTCCGCCGCACTGGTTACCCTCGATAGATCCTCCCGCTCCACCATTCTGTTGAGAACAAATCTAACGCGCTTTCCGTACTCTCCGTAGACGAGGATCCCTTGTTTCTTTAACTCCTCAGAGAATTTTTCAGCGTTGATGCTGAAGTCGTTAAGATGCACGAAAATGATGTTAGTTTCGGGTTCGTCAACGATGAGGCCATCTATCTTCGAAAACGCCTTGTAGAGAATCTTTGCATTGGCATGGTCGTCTGCCAATCGGTCGACCATCCTTTCAAGAGCCACAATGCCTGGCGCTGCTATCAAGCCTACCTGCCTCATTCCGCCACCAAGCCGTTTTCTGACTCTTCGGGCAGCGTGGATGAACTCCTCTGAACCTGCAATCATGGACCCTATCGGCGCAGAGAGACCCTTGCTAAGGCAGATTTGAACGCTCTCAACATCCTCTACGAGTTTCTTCGCCGGAACGTCAAGGGCAACTGCGGCGTTAAACAACCTCGCGCCGTCACAATGCACAAGAAGCCCATTGTCATGAGCGACATCTGCAAGGGCTTTGACCTGTTCTGGTCGCGTGATTGTGCCTCCTGCATAATTGTGGGTGTTCTCAACCACAACCATCGATGTTCTTGCGTAATGAGTATCATCAGGGCTTACAACTGACTGTAGGGTCTTGGGCAGAATGTAACCACGAACTCCCTTCACAGGCTTGGGGAACAAGCCCCCCAGTGATGCCATCGAACCAGCTTCAAAGAGGTATGTATGGGACTGCTCTTCCACTACAATCTCATCTCCTCTTCTTGTCTGCGCTAGGAGAGCGATGACATTGCCCTGTGTTCCTGAAGTGACCAGCAGCGAAGACTCCTTTCCTAGAATCCGCGCAGCCTTATCTTCGAGCTCGTGGACGACCTCATCCTCGCCGATGACATCATCGCCGAACCTACCTTCCCTATGTGCAGACACAATCGCTTCGATCATCTCGTCCGTCGGAAGAGTCACAGTGTCACTTCGAAGGTCGATAGTCTTCATGATTGCCGTTGGAACTAATTTCTCGGTTTAGTCTTTCGGTGCACTGACCCATGAATGGTAAAATCTCCTGCAAGGGCTGTCTAGATTGGAGTCGCTATGTGCTATATCAGGAACGCATAAAGGCGATACCGATTGTTGGTCCCTCCACACACTTCTGAAATTAGGGGATAATCCGGTGACAGAGAATGAAGAGCTTGGATACATAGGCAAGGTGCGGCTCTTCAATGCAGATGCCAGGCTCTTCATCGCATTCAATGCAACGCGTGCATTCTCTTGGAGCATGGGCGGAGTCATCTTCAATCTCTACATGATTGAGGCTGGCTTTGAAGCCGACTTTCTCGGTGTATTCCTGGCTGTCGCGATGTTTGCCACCGCAGGCGTTTCCATCGTTGCAGGATTGTTTACCGACAGGCGAAGCAGGAAGAATATAATACTCGTATCAACTGTGGTTTCGTTTTTCGCCATCGCCCTTCAGTATGTGGTGCTCGATGCGTCTTGGCTTTTAATCTCACAGGCTCTTCTCGGTTTCTCTAGCGCATTCATTATGGTTGCTTGGTCTCCGTACGTGACGGGCTTGTCAACATCTGAGGAGCGCGCCCACCTGTTCGGATTCAGCAGCGGCATTGCATTGCTTGCCATTCTTGCGGGCAGTGTCTTAGGCGGTTATCTGCCACATCTCCTTATGGAGCTACAGGGTGTTGCTCCCACACTCTTCTGGGCTTATAGGAAGACCCTCTGGCTTAGCCTCTTACCCCTAGCGGTTTCAACTCTGATTGTCGTGCCAATGACACGCGACCGTCCCGCAGGCATTACTCGAAGCTTTAGTGTTGGTCACATCAAGAATTCGAGGTTCATCGCAAAGTACGCAGCCACTGTCACAGTTGTTGGGATGGGTGCTGGGATTATTGTCATGTACTTCAACCTGTTCTTTTCATGGTGGGGCGCAGACTCTAGTCTCATTGGTATGGTCTTTGGGCTCAACATTCTCATGCTCTCGGCTGGCAACTTCCTAGCGCCAGCTATGGCTGACCGCATCGGCAAGGTGAAGACCGTTGTAATCACCGAGGCTCTTTCGATACCATTTCTATTGATGCTTTATTGGTCACCTTTCTTCAGCTTGGCAGTCCTGGCATACATTGCAAGGGGCACGCTCATGAATATGGCTGGACCCATTTCCAGCGCCTTCTTCATGGAAGGGCTTACTAAGGATGAGCGGTCCACTGCAATGGGTGTTGTCGGAACGGGTGACCGATTCGTTCGAGGCGTGGGTGCCATTATCGGTGGATGGTTTCTTGCAGCTGGGCTGTACAAAGAACCCTATTTGTTAGTGTCAGGACTCTACATTCTATCAGTTGTCATGTTCTACTATTTCTTCAAGAACAAGGAACAGGAGATTGAAGCAATCACGAAAGTCAAAGTCACACTGGCGGAAGAAACCGAAGCCACTTCAGATATCATCTGAAGTACATTTCCAGGGCGCGGCTCATTACGTCCTCGTCAGCTGGGAATACCAGTGGGATTGCCGTATAAGTTGCAGTGCAGGGATTTCCTCTGGCAACATGGAACACAGCTTTTGGTCGGCCATTCTCACCTGGGTGATCTATCTCCACTACGTAACTCGTCACTGTAGACATTTGCCCCTCGCCAGAGCTGTGTTTGCAGATGCTCGACTGACTTGGACCTTCACCGTGGTCCTTTAGAGCGGAAAAAACGCCTTGAACGCTGGTAACATTTCTGAATAGCTCATAGCCACGGTCAACGCGTAATGTCGAGTTCACAAAGCTGTCAACACCCTTTGAGTTCAAATGCTGACTAAGAACCTCCTCAGTATCAAGCATGATGTGATGTCCCGCGCGGAGCACTTTCCGTTCGGACCACTCGATTGAGTGGTCATTCCCCGCAATCTCAATGGCAAGCATACTGTCGTGGTCCGCAAGAATGAGGTTTCCCCACTGGAATTTCCGGCCGCTCTTTAGCTGGTCTACAGTCATTCTGAGACCGTCCTCTGCATCTTTGGCGAACACAAGTATCTGTTCGGTGAGGATATCATACGTTGGGTCTTCTGTGCCCATGACGTGGCTATTTGCCACTGCAAGACCGTATCGGTTCACGCCAATCGAGAGTCCACCAGTCTTGCCTGTAACCATGTCGATTCCTCTCACACCAAATCCATCGACATCGTGAAAAAGCGCATCCTTGTGGGAGGTGGAGTACAGGTCCCTGTTTTTGAAGAGTAGCGTCTTGTTGAGGTCACGAAGAATTACTGCACCTGCAAAGCTCGCCATTGTCCTCTCACACCCAATAGCAACACCGCTATCCCGCACACAATATAAGTCATCATTGTACATAGAAGTTAAAGGCATGGCAGGGAGTCATCTAATGCGGTCTGATGGCGCTAGATGGAGCGTGAATGCGATCGACCCTCGGGCTATCCTGAATGGAATTGACTTGGTTCTGCTTGAGCCGAACATTGTATGTGTGAATCAGACAGAGTCAACAAACGTCTTGGCTAGGGTCATGGTAGAAGGAGGTCTCGGAGAAGGACTTATCGCAATTGCTGATCTGCAGACCCAGGGACGAGGGAGACATGATAGGACGTGGTATTCCCCCTTGGGTGGACTCTACTTCTCTATCGTGCTGAAGCCCCGAATCGCAGACGAAACTGCGCCATTGTTGGGGTTCCTTACCGCTTGTGCAATTGCCACAGGGATTCGCGAAGTTCTTGGTTTGGAGGTTTCTCTGAAGTGGCCCAATGATATCTTGGTTGGTGAACGAAAGCTGGGCGGCATTCTTAGTGAAACCGTTTCGACGAATAGCAGTCTGTTAGCCGTTATTGGGGTCGGCATCAACCAGAACGTGAAGAGAGAAGACTTGCCAGCTGAGCTACGAGATAATACTACTACGATTCTCAGCGAAATCGGCAGAGAAACGTCAAGAGAAAATCTCATCTCAGCCATTATCAGCGGAATCGATTTCAGACTCGGCCGAGTGGAGTCCGATTCATCGTTTAGCTCAATCCTTGATGAGTGGACTGGTCACAGCAGCACCATCGGCAGGTCAGTACGTGTTCGTGATAGATCTGAAATCATCGAAGGGCTCGCTCTCGGCATTGGACCTGATGGATCACTGGAGGTAGAGGACAGCGACGGTCAGCTGAAGAGAATACTTATTGGAGATATCTTCCATCTCTAGGTACATACGAAGGAAGGCTTTTCTCATGTGTCCATATTCATGAAACTGTAGATTTCCTTGTCTTGTCTAATAGTCGAAGATTTGAACGAGCGGAGTGGAACTATTCTTGCGAACGACTGTAATCAAGATCGATGGCTCAGAACTCGATGAGCTACGTAGCCTGCTACTCAAGGCTCCTTCTACAGCGGAGAAGCGAACGACAAATGAGTACGAGTCTTTCAAAATCGGATACAGCGGCGGCTCCATAATCGGCTATGCAAGCGGGAAGGTGGTCATTACTTCCGAACCAGCAGTCCAGCTTGTTCGTGAAGCCCTTCAGAAGATGGTTTTCAAGGATGCGGACTATGATCTTATTATAGGATCTGACGAAGCTGGGAAGGGAGAATGGTTGGGTCCTATGGTCATTGCGGCAGTCGCGTTAACTCCGACCCAATCGAGTGACTTGAGAGCACAGGGGGTCATGGATAGCAAAGACCTGTCATTAGATCGAATATCTGAGCTTGCCCCCGTGATAGTCAAGCTCAGCACAGCTCTGAAGACGGTGACTCTCCCACCAGATGCATTTAACGCGCTTCTGAAGGAGTTTCATGATGAAGGGAAGAATCTGAATGACCTCTTGGCTTGGGCTCATGCGAAGGCAATCTCACAGGTGGTCTCCGAGTTAGACTTGCGAAGTGGTACCCAACAGGTCCGGATTGTGGTTGACGAGTTTGCACGTTCCAAGACAGAGGAGCGCCTTGCCAGAGTGATAGACCTCGATTCTGTTGACCTTATTCAGAGACCTCACGCGGAAGATGAGATAGCCGTTGCGGCATCCAGCATAGTTGCTAGGAATGCACGCGAGGATTGGATTGATGAGGCTTCGGTCAGGTTGGAACTGAATCTGCGTACGTTGAGCATGAAGGAGGCGGCTAACAGGGATGATAGCAACCTCTACGCAAAGACCAGCTATCTTCGCAGGGATTAGTTGTCATCCATTCCTAACTGGATTGTTTTGTGATTGCTAACACAACAAGGCTTAAGGTCTGGGAACCCCCTTGTAGAGTTGCTCTGGGATTGAGGCGACGGTTGACACTGCGTGTGTTTGGTTGGGATGCGAGGAAGTTTTCTAGTCTAGTTTTGATAGCCGCGATTCTTGCTCTTGCATTATTTCCTACATCCATTAGGTCCCAGTCCCTCCCTGAGCTTGGGTTGAAGAATGGTCCCTTTGTTGACAAGATACAGTTCAAAGTAATACCGGGGGACGACCAGCAGGTTCTTGCACTGCTGAACGATGAGATTGATCTCATTGGCAGCATGATTCATCCTAGCTTCCTCTCCCAGTTGAATATGTCTGAAAGTGTCAATGTTGTTAATCACCTCCGAAATGGATATGGCTACATCGTGATCAACTGCGCAAAGTATCCTTTCAATATCACCGCCTTTAGAAGGGCCGCCGCTTTTGCTCTCGACAAGTATGCAATTTCTGAAGATATCTGGGAGGGTTTCTCACAGCCTCAGGATTCGTGCGTGCCTTCGGTGAACCCCTTCTCTATCGAGGGTCAATTATCCTACTCCTACTACGATGCCAATATCGAGCTTGGTAATCAATTGCTTGATGATGCCGGATTCCTTGATGTGGACGCGGATGGATTCAGAGATGCCCCTGACGGTTCAAACCTCGACGTTCTCCTACAAGTAGGGCGCGCTTCGAATATCGGGATCGAGGTCGGGGAGAAGATGGCTGAGGGACTGCGAGCCCTCAATATCAGTGCTGTTTCAGAGCCAATTGACTTTCCCGTATATGGAAGCTGGGACTTCGACATGATCTTCCTCGGCATGAGATTCAACAGCTTCGATGTTGATTGGCTCGCATACGAGTTCTGGGGAGGGCACGCAGGTGAGCCCTGGCAGAACTTCGGGAGCTGGAGGAATGCAAGTTATGATGGGTGGCGTGACCAGCTCATCAATTCCACTTCCTACGAGGACGTCTATGAGGCTGCGATTGAGATGCAAAGAGTGTGGGTCTATGAGTGCCCGTGGGTTATCTGCTACGAGAACTTCCACATCTCAGCCTACCGGACAGACAGGTTCGAGGGTCACGTCAACGATTGGACGGATGGAATCCCCGGCACTTGGACGAACAAGAAAGTCCATCTAAAGGCTGATCAGGGTGGTCCGTTCGGCGGAACCCTCCGTTGGAGCAACTCGCTCGACCTCGACACATTCAACATGATGGGTGCTAGCTCAGCTTACACCCTCCGGGTGTTGATCGAGCTCTATGACAGCTTGATGACCCTTGATTCCACTGGCTTGGATATGATGTGGCTGGCTGAGTCATACCTTGCTGAAACGCATGCTGACAATGCAGCAATCCCTGCAGGACATACCCGGTTCACCTTCCAATTGCTCCAGAATGCCACTTGGACCGATGGTACTTCATTGACGGCTGAGGATGTCGCGTTCTCACTGAACTTCCTAAGAGACGCACCTGCAAACAAATATCGGCTAGACCTGCTAGAGATGAGTGCAGCGTATGCTCCATCAACCTACACAGTCGTTGTGGAGTTCAGCACTGAATCCTACTGGCACTTACATGGCATCGCATTCAAACCAATCTTTCCGAAACATATCATGCAGGAGATTGTGATTGAGGACTGGGCATACTGGAGCCCCAATCCTCCAGTTGAGGAGATGGTGACCTCTGGTCCATTCAACGTATCCGAGTATGTCGCAGGTGAGTTCGTTGAGCTGACGTACAACCCGAATTACTTCTTCGGACCAAACCGAAGTGCAGGAATCGAGTCAACTCCAACAGCTCCTACGAGTAACGGTACGCCGTCTGTTACCTCATTTGGCTGGCCTGACCCATTCGGTGAGATGGACCTCGTTGGACGTGTCGTAACGACTGGGTCATTATTCGTGATAGCTGTTGTCGCCGTTTTATGGTGGAAAGACACACGAATGTGACGTTGATTCTCTGCTATTCCATTATGTACTCAAAAGCACAAGAAGGCTTTTGTGAAAGTTTTGACTTAGCAAACCCGCGTGCAGGCCGGAACGAGTCATGAAAACAACGAGTCCTCATCCAAAAGGAAGAACGCTCGCTGCACTTTCTTTGATACTCGCACTCGTGTCCATGAGCGCTATTCCATGGCCTATAGTTGCCATCTGGGATGCTCCCGGTCATGCCAACAGCGGACCTTATCTCGACAAGCTCCAGGCCCAGATAATAACCCAGGATGATCTACAGACTCTTGCCTTGCTATCCAACGAGATTGATTTGATTGGCAATTCGGTGCATCCGGATTTCTTCAATGCTCTGTCTGAGGCAACAGACATCGAGATAGTTCAGACTCCTCGCAATGGCTACGGCTACCTTACAATTAACACACTCAAGAATCCATTCAACTACACTTCATTTCGGAGAGCTCTCGCGTTTGCCATAGATAAGGAGGCAATCTCTGAAGAGGTCTGGAATGGTTTTTCAGAGCTACAGGACTCCATTGTGCCGAAGGCTAACCCGTATTCGGTTGAAGGGCAGCTGCCTTACAGCTACTACGAAGCCAGTGTCGAGCTTGGAAACCAGCTGCTAAATGAATCCAGCTTCAGCATTGACAATGAAACAGGTTTCAGGAGCGATCCGCACGGCAATCCCTTTCAAGTACATGTCGAGGTTCTCGCTTCATCCGCGGTGGCCATCGAAACTTGCCAGATGGTGATTGAGGCATTTGATGGGCTTCATATCGATGCCGTTCTTTGGCTTCCGACCTTCTATAGCTATCTCGGTCGCCTCCACTCCCATGGGGACTACGACATCGCTTTCCTCCCGAGATCGTTCAGTAGCTGGAATGTCAACTGGCTCGCCTACAACTTTCACTCATACTTCGCGAATGTGCCAGGCTTCAATTATCCCAACTTCAGCAACGAAAGCCTCGATATTTGGATAGACCATCTCCTTCATTCTGTAGATTACAATGAGGTATACGAAGCAGCAATCGAAATTCAGAAGATTCTGGCATACGAGTGTCCGGAGATAGTCCTGTATGAGAATGTGCTTCTGTCCGCCTACAGAACTGATAGATTTGAAGGGTTCGTCAACGACGCCAGTACTGGTATCCCCTGTTGGTGGACATACCAAAGGGCACACTTGAAAGCAGTAGAGGGCGGTCCGTTCGGAGGGACCCTTCGCACAAGCATGCCTCTTGATATTCAAGGGTTTAACTTCATGACAGCCATTGCAGATTATCCTCTGAATGGGATGCTCTACATGATGTATGATAGTCTCCTTAAACAGAATTCTGATGGCTTTGACATACCGTGGCTGGCAGAGTCATACGAGGTGACAACACATTCCGATGACTCGACAGTTCCTGAGGGCCATACCAGAGTCGTCTTTGATATTCGGAGAAATGCAACTTGGAGTGATGGTCTTCCAATCACTGCGGATGACGTTTCATTCAGTATCAATTACTACCGGGACATGCCCGGCAGTCCTTACCGTCCAAGTTTATGGAACATGTCACAAGCAATTGCGCTCACGGACTACCGTGTTCGATTCGAGTTCAACACCGAGTCACTCTGGCATCTGCATTCGATTGCGTACAAGCCCATCATTCCGAAGCATATCTTTATCGAAATCGGTTTAGAGGGGTGGGACGAATGGAACCCAATACCTCCAGGGGACTCCATTGTTACATCAGGTCCTTTCCTGATCTCAGGTTACATCCCTGGAGATATCTTGGAGTTCAAACCCAACCCTAACTACTTCTTCAACGTTTCTGGACTATCTGATGGAACCCCCACGCCAACAGAACGCAGCGCTCCCTACGTCCGTCCTGTTGGTTTGACTGCGCTCAGTGTGGGAATCGTAGCTGCCGTGGTCGTAGTAATCGTAGGAATCTATTCCCTCCACAGGCGCCAGTACTCCCACTAGATGCAGAGCTGATTGCTACTCATCCGATATTTAGAGTTCCGCAACTCGGGCAGAGGAATTCCTCACCAGAGGCAAGAAGCCTCTGCAGAGGAGTGCCACAGTGTTGGCATCGCGCTATATGAGTGCCATTCGACTTCAGCTTTCGCGCCACCTCCGCGGCATCAGCGGACACGAACTCGTCTGTTGATGGGTTGAACCTGCCGGAAACTTCGCCGGCGCCAACAAGGTCAAAGACCAGTTCGCGTGTATCCCCTTCAGAGATCTCTGAATACTTCGTGAGGTTGGCCATGTTGATTCTTGGTACGGACCTCAGAACACCAAGGACTCTCATTCTGACCCCTCCATTCACCACCGGGGCTGTGAATTGCGGTGCAGCAGCAACTGGAGCTTCGGACTTCTCAATCCAAGTAATCTTCTTCGCGAGTCTGCCTAATGCACCTCTTTTGTGGCCGGCATATCTTCGTTCGGCTTTGAGCCTTGTTCGAGAGCTCACCTCGAGGTCTCGGAGTACACCACACGAGTACAGCGGCGTAACGTCAATCTCCGGCAGAGGGTTGTTAGTGAGTACAATCTTGCTTAGTGCAATGTGGTTTGCCAGAGGCGCCAGGTTCAACTGTGTGAGGCGGTTGCTGCTCAAGTCAAGCCTCACTAATCCTGGACATTTCTCTAGTGGTGAGAGGTCGATCTCCTGCAAATGGTTTCTATGAAGTACAAGCTCTCTCAGTGTGTGGCATGTTCCTAGGGGTGTCAGGTCCAGAGTCTGTAGTTCATTTGAGTATAGCTTGAGCTTCCTCAGCCGGGTGAACTGCAAAATGGGTGAGAGGTCTATGTGTACTATATTCTTGCTGGAGAAATCAAGGTTGGTACTACTGCTTCCGACACGAATTCGTTTCTCTCTTCCCTTTTTGTTTCTATAGGTGAAAGTCATCGTGGCCACTGGTTATCGCCTCTACTTGCTATGAACATCGAAAATCCCTCTATACCTTTTACTGTGATGAATTGTCAAGCGCATCCCCCCAAGAAGATGCCATTCTTCCACAGAGCGCGCATTATCACAGCTTTTTCTCTACGGCAGAAGATTCAAATTCCCTGAAACTGGCATCGTGAGACTCAAGCAGTGGAGCGCCTAACGATGTCAAAAAAGAAGTTCGACGAGCTCACGAAGAAGCGTGAAGAAGCCAAAATAGCCGGGGGCAAGGAACGCATCGAAAAGCAGCACAAGAAAGGCAAGTACACAGCACGGGAGAGAGTTGAGAAGCTGCTTGATCCTGACTCATTCGTAGAGATTGACGAGTTTGTTGTCCACCGCGAAACTGCATTCGGGATGGACAAGAACAAGATTCTCGGCGATGGAGTAATTACAGGTTATGGTGCGATTGACGGTCGAAAGGTGTTCATATTCTCCCAGGACTTCACCGTGTGGGGTGGGTCTCTTGCAGAGATGTATGGCTTGAAGATATGCAAAATAATGGACCTGGCGATGGAGGTTGGTGCTCCAGTCATCGGTCTGAACGATAGTGGTGGGGCTCGCATCCAAGAAGGCGTCAAGTCACTGGCCAGCTACTGCTGGATTTTCAAGCGTAACACATTGGCAAGTGGTGTAGTACCCCAGATTTCTGCGATCATGGGCCCTTGCGCAGGAGGAGCAGTCTACAGCCCGGCCGTTACCGACTTCACATTTATGGTGAAGAAAACCTCGCACATGTTCATCACGGGCCCGGAGGTCATCAAGACGGTAACCGGCGAGAAAGTCAGTTTCGAGGAACTGGGTGGTGCCATGACGCACGCATCCACGAGTGGAGTGGCTAGTTTCGCCAGTGAGGATGAGGATGACTGCTTCATGCAGATTCGCAAACTGCTCAGCTATATGCCGAGCAATAATCTGGAAGGACCACCACGAATCAACACTGGTCATGCCCCTGATGACGTGGACGAATCCATTGACGAGCTACTTCCAGAGGACACGAATGTGCCATACGATATGAGGGATGTTGTGACCAAGGTTGCTGACAATGGTGAGTTCTTTGAAGTCCATGAACATTGGGCGAAGAACATAATTATTGGCTTCGCACGTTTCGATGGACAATCTGCCGGAATCGTGGGCAATCAACCAGCTCATCTGGCCGGGACTCTTGACATAGATGCATCTGACAAGTGTGCTCGCTTTGTGAGATTCTGTGATGCGTTCAACATTCCAGTCATCACGTTCATGGACGTGCCTGGATTTCTCCCGGGCACATCTCAAGAGTGGGGCGGTATTATCAGACACGGTGCCAAGATCTTGTACGCCTTTGCTGAAGCCACAGTTCCCAAGATAACCATAATCACAAGAAAGGGATACGGTGGAGCTTATGACGTAATGTCGTCTCGGCACATTGGAGCTGACCTTGTCTATGCATGGCCTGCGGCGGAGATTGCAGTCATGGGGCCTGATGGTGCGACTAACATCATCTTCCGCAAGGAAATTGATAAGGCTAGGGATAAGGCGAAGAAACGAGCTGAACTTGCCAAGAAGTATCGCGAGCAGTTTGCTCATCCATACATTGCCGCCGGACTTGGATACATCGACAAGGTAATTTTCCCGCATGAAACCCGCCAGTTGATATGCAAGGGCCTTGATATTCTCTCAAGCAAACGGCAGACCAGACCGCCAAAGAAGCACGGAAATATCCCACTGTAAGAGGCAGTCCGCAATGACCAAGCTCAAGATCACGGACACAACGCTGAGAGATGCGCACCAATCTCTAATCGCTACACGCATGAGAACGGAGCATATGCTACCAATCTGCGAGAAGATTGACAAGGTGGGCTATCATTCACTTGAGATGTTCGGTGGGGCGACCTTTGACAGCATGATGCGATTCTTAGATGAAGACCCCTGGGAACGAGTAGAAGCATTACGTGATGCGATGCCCAATACGAAGTTCCAGATGCTGCTTCGAGCCTCTAATGTGGTCGGTTATCATATCTATCCTGACGATGTCTTGGAGGCTTTCGTTGTTGAGGCAGTCAAGGTCGGGATTGACATCTTTAGGATATTCGATGCGCTCAACGATATCCGAAATATGGAGGCTTCCATGAAGTTCGTGAAGCGAGAAGGAGGACATGTCCAGGCTAGTATCTGCTACACGCTTAGTCCATATCATAGCAACGAGAAGTTCGTAGAGAAAGCGAAGATGCTCTACTCGTTGGATGCTGATTCGATTTGCATCAAGGACATGGCCGGGCTTATCTCCCCAGAAGCCGCCTCTGACCTTACAATGCGCCTGAAGGATGAGATTGACATCCCAGTTCAACTGCACTCACACTACACAAGCGGAATGGCCTCAATGGCCTATCTCAGAGCTGCAGATGCAGGGGTTGATGTAGTGGACTGCGCGATATCATCGCTTTCCCTCGCAACATCACAACCTGCAACAGAATCGATGGTTGAGGCACTGAAGGGTACCCCGAGGGACACAGGCCTAGATGTTAACCTCCTCGCTGAGATTGCAGATTACTTCAGAAAGATTCGTCACAAGTATTCCCAGTTTGAGGGAAGTCTTCAGGGAGTGAATCCCAAGGTCTTGGTATTCCAGATCCCCGGGGGAATGCTGTCAAATTTGGACAACCAGCTTAGAGAGCAAGATGCTCTGGACAGTTACGACGAGGTTTTGGAGGAAGTTCCTCGCGTGCGTGCGGAGCTCGGCTACCCTCCGTTAGTGACTCCATCCAGTCAGATTGTGGGAACTCAGGCTACAATGAACGTCATAACCGGGGAGCGTTACAAGATTATACCGCATGAAGTTAAGCAATACGTCAGGGGATATTACGGACGACCGCCCACGGAGATCGACCCTGATATCAAGAAGAAGATAATCGGGGATGAGGAGTCCCTGAAGGTGCGACCTGCTGACCTGCTCGAACCTGAGTTGCCCAAGGCAAGAGCGGCGTTGAAAGACACCCCCCACCTGCCTCGAGATGAGGTTTCGTATGCATTGTTCCCGCACTATGCACTTGACTTCTTGAAGAGAAAGGCGAATCGTCTTGCGCTTGGCGAGATGACTGAGGCACAGATGATTGCCATAATCGCCTCTGTACTTCATAGCAGTACCACAAGCAGAAGCAGCATATCCTCGTCCAGCCTACGTGGTGATGCATGGACACTTGCTGGCCGTGATGACCTGATGGACGGGCGAACGGTTGAGTATGGTTCTGGTAAATGGGAACGGGCCGAGTCTGCCTGGACTTCAGCAGGAAGAAAGGACGTGATGAAAGGCAGGCGACAGGGGGGTCCGTGATGAGTCCTGAGTACGAAATCAAACTTGCTGACCGCGGTTACACCGTGGAGGTGCGAAGGTTGGACGAGGGAGGGCTTCTGGTTGTAAAGGTCGGTTCTCAGAGTTTTTCGCTGAAGCCAACACTCAATGATGACGGCGCATGGACAGTCAGTGATACGGCGGGGGATCATAGCGTTAGAATCCTGAAGAAGGCTGGCAGCAAGGTTTCTGTGGAAGTGAATGGTCAGGCGTGTGACATCGAGTGGGTCAGGATTCGCAAGCAAGAAGAGCAAGCTCGCAAAACCACTTCTGCATCAGGCCCAAGAGTAGATGGTGGTGTATATCCACCGATGCCCGGCAAAATCAGCGAAGTACTGGTCAAGCCAGGTGATACGGTGAAGAGCGGCCAGACCGTATGCATACTCGAAGCAATGAAGATGTTTAACGAATTGAAGTCACCGTCAGCCGGGACTGTGAAAGAGGTCAACGTTGAGCCGGGCTCCAGCGTAACCCAGAGTACACTTCTAATACTCGTTGAGTGAGGCTGCTCTAAATGGAACCTGTCTATGTCGTAGGGGTTGGCATGACCCCTTTTGGAGTGCTAGAGGATTCAATCCTCGAGCTGGCTGAGAAGGCTGCGTACGAAGCAATGAACGATTCGGGGACAATCGAGCACAGGTTTGACAGGGTTGTGGTCGGGTCCCAGAACCCTGATGAATTCACAGGAATGGGTCACCTGTCATCGCTCCTGGCTGACCGGCTGGGGATGGTTCCTGCTGGGGCAACTCGCGTGGAGACTGGGCCTTCATCGGGTTCGAGTGCTTTTGAAGTGGCCTACGCATTTGTTGCGGCTGGGTTGGCTGATCTAGTTCTTGTGATTGGCGTCGAGAAGATGTCGAGTGTGGACCGCGAAACAGCTTCTGGTATCCTTGCCAAGATGATGTCGTATGAGAATGAAACTCAATATGGTGCAACGCCTACTGCCCTTGCTGCCATGGTCGCTAGACGCTACATGCACGACTTCGGACTTACCAGAGATGAGCTATCCATGGTGCCGGTGAAGGCGCACCGAAACGGAGCAAAGAACCCGCTGGCACACTTCCAGAAGGAGATCTCTGTTGAAACGGTCAGCAACGGGCGTATCGTGTCAGACCCTTTGACATTGTATGATTGCTGTCCTACAAGTGACGGAGCCGCGGCTTTGGTTGTCATGTCCAAGACCAAGATGCGGGAATTTGGATGCTCTGACAGAGCCATCAAGGTTCTAGGTGTTGGGCACGGCACCGATTTTCATGCCGTTCAACATCGCCTTTCACTAACATCGTTTGGGGCAACAGTTGAGGCGGCTCGGAATGCGTTTGGAATGGCCAACCTCCAACCGAGCGCCATTGATGTAGCTGAGATTCACGATGCATTCTCGATTCTTGAACTTGTGAATATGGAGGACATCGGGTTTGTCGACTCTGGGAAAGCGATTGGCTTGATCAGTGATGGGTCGACTCAAGTTGAAGGTGATCTGCCGATAAACCCCAGTGGAGGTCTCAAGGCTCGGGGTCACCCGACGGGTGCCACTGGCGTCGCTCAGATTCGTGATGTGGTGCTCCAGCTCAGGAATGAATCACCAAAAGGACTGCAGGTCGACTCGCCAGAACTAGCGCTCACTCATAATATCGGGGGTTTTGGAAACAATATGGTTGTTACTATACTAAGACGACCATGAAAGGAATTAGTGACTTCTGAATATTATAGAATTTGAAGATATATCCCATTCATTCATCCAAGAATGTCTTATTTAGTCTACACATGCTCACAATATGTACTAGCCCAAATTTTGGATTCAGCACGCTGCATTGGCAATACAAGAAGTGACCGTGATAGTCTTGCTTATGGTTCCTAGCAAGTATGAATCTATTACGACCTCCTTCTATGCTAAACAGCATGTATGTATCTGCCAGTACAATAGAACGGTGTCCCTACTATGAAAAGAACTGTGTTTGCACTGGCTTTTTTTGTAACCCTCTTTGGTTTTGGTTTGATTACTCCAATTGCTGAATTTGAATCACTACAAATCCAATCAACTGATTCTCAATCATTCACAATGTCTGGCATTGGAGACAACACCGAGGACTATGTGGACCAGACCAGCGACCTTCATGCTCCGTCAGACTTAGGTTCACATTCTAGCTTCGCTGCTATGCAGGCTGGACCAGACCAGACTAATGATACTCTTACAGAAACAGATACAGGCGCCGGTGGTGGTTCTGAATGGCTCTGGGTTGATTCATTTGATGCGACAACTCAAGACTGGACAGAAGTAGGAGCCTCACCCTTCCTTGGCGCGCAAGACCAGCCGACCAACTACATCTATTGTACGTCAGGAATCAACATCGACCACGGGTTCTTCGGTTTCACTAATACTACATCAAGCTCGATAACAGACGTCAACATCTCCATCTACCACAACACAGCAGAACAGACTCAGATAATACTCTATAATTCTACTACAAGCACCACTATCAACTTCGGCAACTCCGGTGGTGTCTGGGCTTGGGAAACCATTACAGTTGATGGAGATGCGGTAGAACTAGAGATTATGTTTCCTACTGTTGATGAGGTCAACAATGCTTATGCAACGGTGAGCGGAAAATCCCAAGGTGGTCCTGGCCAAGTCGATGTAGATGCTATGCGACTCGGCGTCACAGGAACTGGCGGTGGTTCGAACTACGAGCTGGACCTTGAAGTAGGTTGGACAGCCGCCGACTTCGACGAGTCCAACGAGGAGCTTTGTATCTTCGCTGGTCCTCAGGATGCCGAGTCCCTGAAGGTCGATGTGTGGAACGACACTGACTCTGCATGGGTCAATGTCATCGCAGACCTCACCTACAACCAGTGGAATAATGTCAGTATCGCCTCACATCTTGTGGACACTAGTCTTGAGATTCGATTCCTTGGTGGTACAGAAACAGGGGATACAACACAAGACACTTGGGAGATAGATGCAGTACTAATTCACACATGGACACCAAGCTACGCTCCCGTGAACGATCAAGCACCCTCCTTGGACAATCCAAGTGATACTGACAACATGTATGGACAGTATCTGGAATATCAGGTCACTGTCTATGTTTCTGACCAGAACGGCTTCGCAGATATCGACTACTTAGAGATTGGACTATGGGACAACACCCAGACCACAGAGTACTGCAGATTCAGGTACGATGAAGACATGAACACCTTCACTGAGCAGTATGATGGTGGAACTTATGTTTCTCTAAACACTGGAAGCTCCACTGCTACAGAGAGCGGCAATGATATCGATGCAACCTTCTATTTCACAGTAGACTGGGACTTCCCTGACTCTACAGATTTAGACGCTAAATGTTATGTTATTGACACACAGACCGAATCAGCTACCACATGGTATGAGGTCAATTGGGATGTAGAAACCCGCCTTGATTATTCTGTTGCTCCAAGTATTGATGATGCCTCTGGCACCGCTGACAGAGGTGACTTTGATGGTTCATTCTCACTGACTGGTACCGTCATCTACTACACTTCTGTGGATGATTTTCCAGCATCAACTGATGTCGATGCCTGGGTGTCTGCATCAGAGTATGGTACCACTGTGGGACCCTGGAGCGACCTGACCCTCATCTCTGGTGCATTCGATGTCACCTGCTATGGAGATGATGTGGTGGGTCAGGACACCTACACAATCAAGGTGGTTGAAGAGGGTGCAGGTTCAGGAGGTACTGACCTCTACTATACAACCAGCGTCACTGACACCTACATTGCAGACCGCGTTCAGGTGCAATCTTACTCTGTTGCTGATGACCGGGTAAATGTAAATGACAATGTAGACATTGATGTGACACTCTATTATGATTATGACAACTCCGCAGTCATTGACGGCACTGTGACTGTCAATGGAGCATCAGCAACTCATCAAGGGGCTGGTGTCTGGCGAATAACTGATTCAGAAGCTACAGTCATGGCCAATACCTACAACACTGTGGCCTGCTCTGGTGGAACACATGGCATAACCACAGTGGACCAGAACGGACAGTCTCAGACTGTTATCTGGGACCAAGTGATTGTGGTTTCATACTCTGTAACTGATAACAGAGTCGATATCAATACGGTAGTGAATGTAGACGTTACACTCCAATATGACTATGACAACACTGCAGTGACTGATGGCACAGTCACAATCAATACGATCTCTGCCACTCATCAAGGCTCAGGTGTCTGGAGAATTACACCCTCTCAGGCATCTGTGACTGCAGTTACTTACAACTCAGTTGCAGCCAGTGGTAATACTCATGGAATCACATCAGTAAATCAGAACGGACAAAGCCAACAGGTCATCTGGGACCAGATCACTGTGACGGGTTACACAGTGTCTGACGCTCGTGTCAACATCAATGATAATGTGAACGTAGATGTCACAATCGAGTATGCATATGACAATACAGCTGTGACTGATGGTATAGTCACAATCAACGGAGCTTCAGCAACCCATCAAGGAGCGGGAGTATGGCGAATAGTAACCTCACAGAGCACGGTCCAACAAGTCACTTACAACACAGTAGCCGCCTCTGGAAACACTGAAGGGATTACTTCAGTAAATCAGAATGGTCAATCTACCGCTGTCATATGGGACAGAATCAGCGTACAGACAACTGTTGTTGATGATGGTCGTGTGGGCGTAGGCACAAGTGCAGAGGTTCGCGTCACACTATGGCTTGAATACGACAGTACATTTCTCGGTGCTGGCGACACAGTAACACTAGATGGCGTCGCGATGACTTGGGATGCTGTAAACTTATGGTTTGATCTATCTCGCACTCAAGCCTCAGTTGGCTTGTGGGTCTACTTTGTGAACTCCAGTTCGGAGACCGGTTTTGGCATCACTGAATTGAACCTCAACTCTCAGAGTGTTTCTGTAATCTGGGACCGTGTTCAAGTTCAGTCCTATTCGGTCGCAGACAGTCGGGTGAACATCAATGACAATATCGATGTTGACGTGACACTCTATTATGATTATGACAACACTGCAGTCACAGACGGTACTGTGACCATCAATGGTCTATCTGCAACACATCAGGGTGCAGGTGTCTGGAGGGCCACTGACTCGAAAGCCACAGTCCAGCTCTTTACCTACAACTCAGTTGCAGCGTCAGGGAACACCCATGGAATCTCAGTCGTCGACCAGAACTCCCAGACACAGGATGTCATCTGGGATCGAGTTCAGGTTCAATCTTACAGTGTGGCTGATGCTCGAGTTAACATCAATGACAATGTGGATATCGATGTCACTCTTGTCTATGACTACGACAATACCGCAGTCACAGATGGAACTGTGACCATCAACGGAGCTTCAGCAGCACATCAAGGAGCTGGAGTGTGGAGAATCACTGATTCTGAAGCCGTTGTAATGTCCAATACTTACAATACTGTAGCATCATCCGGAAACACTCACGGAATCTCAACTGTGGACCAGAACGGTCAATCCCAACAGGTCATCTGGGACCAGATCACTGTGACGGGTTATGCAGTGTCTGACGCTCGAGCCAACATCAATGATAATGTGAACGTGGATGTAACCATAGAGTATGCTTATGACAACTCCGCCGTAACTGATGGTACTGTTATGATTAATGGAAATTTGGCTACACATCAGGGATCCGGTATCTGGCGGATTGTGGAATCACAAAGTACGGTCCAACAAGTTACTTACAACACTGTTGCGGCATCAGGGAACACTGAAGGGATTACTTCAGTCAATCAGAACGGTCAATCTACAGCGGTCGTGTGGGATAGAATCAGTGTCCAGACTACAGTTGTTGATGACGGACGAGTCGGAATCGGTTCTAGTGTCGAGATTCGAGTCACATTATGGTTAGAATATGACAGCACATTCCTTGGTGCGGGTGACTCGGTCACTCTAGATGGCGTTGCTATGACATGGGATGGGGTCAACACATGGTTTGATTTGTCCCGCTCTCAGGCTTCAGTTGGTCTGTGGATCTACTTTGTGAACACAAGTTCAGAAGCTACCTACGGCATTACTGCTTTGAATCTTAACTCTCAGAGTGTTTCTGTAATCTGGGATCGAGTACAGGTCCAGTCCTACTCAGTGTCAGACAGTCGGGTGAACATCAATGACAATGTCGACATCGATTCCACGCTCTACTATAACTATGACAACACCGCAGTCACAGATGGTACTGTCACAATCAACGGTCTGTCTGCAACTCATCAGGGAGCCGGTGTCTGGCGCGTCACTGACTCAAAAGCTACAGTTCAGCTCTTCACCTATGACACCGTTGCAGCTTCAGGGAATGCTCACGCCATCACAGTCGTTGACCAGAACTCCCAGACACAGGATGTCATCTGGGACCGTGTCCAAATACAGTCCTACAGCGTGACTGATGCTAGAGTGAATATCAACGACAATGTCGATGTTGATGTCACCCTGGTCTATGATTATGACAATACAGCAGTCACAGATGGTACAGTAACAATCAACGGAGCCTCTGCTACCCATCAGGGTGTTGGAGTGTGGAGAATCACCGATTCAGAAGCTGTTGTAATGTCCAATACTTACAACATCATAGCAACATCCGGAAACACTCACGGAATCTCAACAGTGGATCAGAATGGTCAGAGCCAACTTGTCATTTGGGACCAGATTACAGTGAGAAGCTACATAGTAGCTGACACAAGAGTCAACATCAATGACAACATGAATATTGATGTGACCATCGAATACGAATATGATGATTCTGCGGTCACCGATGGAACTGTGACCATCAACGGAGCTTCGGCAACCCATCAAGGAGCTGGAGTGTGGAGGATTACAGATTCAGAAGCCACAGTCATGATGAACACCTATGATACAATTGTGTGTTCAGGGAATGCTGAGGGAATCACATCAGTGAATCAAAACTCTCAGTCTGTGGATGTTATATGGGATCGAATACAAGTACAATCCTACTCTGTTGCTGATACAAGAGTCAACATTTCAGATACTGTCGACATTGATTTCACACTCTACTATGATTATGACAATTCAGCTGTGACTGATGGTACAGTGACAGTCAATGGAATCTCTGCAACTCATCAAGGTGCTGGAGTGTGGAGAATAACAGATTCTGAGGTGACCGTGACTGCAAATACCTATGACACAGTTGTTTGCTCTGGTGGAACCCACGGAATCACGACAGTGGATCAGAATGGTCAATCACAGCAAGTCATCTGGGATCAAGTGACTGTTGTTTCATACTCCGTTGCTGACAGCAGGGTGGACATCAACACGGTTGTAAATGTTGACGTTACTATCCAATATGATTATGACAATTCAGCTGTGACTGATGGAACAGTCACAATCAATGGCATTTCAGCTACTCATCAGGGCGCTGGAGTCTGGCGAATTTCGCCTTCACAGGCTGCAGTGACTGGCGTAACCTACAATCTTGTCGTGGCCAGTGCAAATACTCATGGAATTACATCTGTAGACCAGAACAGCCAGAGTCAGGATGTAATCTGGGACAGGGTGCAAGTTCAATCTTACAGTGTTCTCGATGCTCGTGTCAATATCAACGACAATGTCGACATCAATGTGACACTATTCTATGATTATGACAACACAGCTATCACTGACGGCACAGTGACAATCAATGGCATCTCAGCCACTCATATTGCGAACGGTGTGTGGCTGATCACTGAGACAGAATCAACAGTCACTTCCAACACTTACCTGACTGTAGCTGCTTCAGGCAACACCCACGGAATTGACTTTGTGGATCAGAATGGTCAGAACCAACAGGTCATCTGGGATCAGATAACAGTGAGAAGCTACAGTGTTGCTGATACTCGGGTCAATGTGGGCGATAGTGTGAATATTGACGTGACAATCGAATACGAGTATGACGATACAGCTGTGACAGACGGTACAGTCACAATCAATGGTCTAACCGCTACCCATCAGGGTGCAGGAGTCTGGAGAGTTGTTGACTCAGAAGCCACGGTAGTGTTGAACACCTACAATCTCGTGGCCTGCTCTGCTAACGCTGAAGGAATCACATCAGTCAATCAGAACGCTCAGTCTGTTGATGTAATATGGGACAGAGTACAAGTTCAGTCCTATTCAGTTTCTGATGGCCGAGTCGGTCTGAACGATAATGTGAACATCGATGTCACCATTGTCTACGACTATGACAACTCTGCAGTAACAGATGGTGTAGTCACTATTAACGGTCTTTCAGCATCTCATCAAGGTGCTGGAGTTTGGATGGTAACTGACTCAAAAGCAACTGTGCAGCTCTTCACCTATGACAGCATTGCAGTGTCAGGGATTACCCATGGTATATCAGTTGTTGACCAGAACTCTCAGAGTGTTGATGTGATTTGGGACCAGATAGTTGTACAAACAACTGTTGTAGATGATAATCGATTGGATGTCAGTGCAAATGCTGAGATTCGAGTGACTCTCATGCTTGCTTATGACAACACGTTCCTCGGTGCAGGTGACACTGTCACTCTTGATGGAACAGCTATGACTTGGGATGTTGGCAACTCTTGGTTTGATTTGACAGTAAGTCAATCCACTGTTGGTGCGTGGACTTACTTTGTAAACTCCACAACAGATTCCACCTATGGAATCACAAGCCTAGATTTGAACTCTCAACAGGTGCAGGTCATATGGGATGAGATCGTAGTTCAGACAACAGTGGCTGACGATACTCGTGTGAACATGGGAATCAATGTAGAGATCCGAGTAACACTCTTGCTAGCATATGACAGCACATTCCTTGGTGCAGGCGACACTGTTACACTTGATGGCACCGCCATGACCTGGGATGGGGCGAACTCCTGGTTCAATCTGACAGTGTCCCAAGCTTCAGTAGGTCTATGGTCCTACTTTGTGAACTCAAGCTCTGATGCAACATATGGAATCATTGCACTAGACCTGAATTCCCAGAGTGTTGATGTGATTTGGGATAGAATTGTTGTCCAGAGCACTGTTGTTGACGATGGAAGGGTTGACACAAGCGCAAATGCTGAGGTTCGGGTCACACTCATGCTTGAGTATGACAGCACCTTCCTAGGAGCAGCTGATTCTGTCACACTTGATGGCACCGCGATGACATGGGACGCTGGCAACTCCTGGTTTGATTTGGCAGTAAGTCAATCAACAGTTGGATCCTGGACATACTTTGTGAACGCAAGTCTTGACTCCAGCTATGGTATAGACCTGTTGGACCTCAATGGCAACAGTGTCAGTGTTATCTGGGATAGGGTACAGGTCCAGTCATACTCTGTGATTGATGATCGTGTCAATATTGGCGATAGTGTTGACGTCGATGTTTCACTGCTCTATGATTATGATGACGCACCAGTCACAGATGGTACTATCACTGTGAATGGAATAGCAGCCACTCATCAAGGAGCTGGTGACTGGAGGTTCTCTGACTCTGAAGTTGCAGTTTCCTTGAACACTTACAACCTCGTTTCGAGCAGTGGTAACGCTTATGGACTCACTGTTGTGGACCAGAACTCACAGACACAGGATGTCATCTGGGACAGACTCGTCATTGTCATAGGCGTTGATGATGCATCTTCACTGAATGGTCATCAGGCAAACTTCACACTCACTGTGACGTATGACTATGATGATGTAGTCTGTACAACCTACCAGATCGTGATTGACAGAAATGCCACCTGGTGGCACTTGTTCATCGACACCAATGTATCGCTCTTCGTCGACACTAACACAGACGTCACATACTTGTACAATGCAAGTCTTGTATCAAGCGAATCCACATACGGTATCACAGCGTTCACCACCAACACTCTACAGGTGACTTGGTCACTAGCTCCAAATGAGCTTCCTGTCAATGACTCAAGTCCAGTACTGACAAACGGTGATGACACTGACTATCTCTATGCCCGATATCGTTACTATGTGATCACAACCTCTGTGAGTGACCTCGATGGTTATGCTGACATCAGCTATGTCGAGTTGACACTCTATTCAGACGACCAGATCACTCAATACTGGACTATACGATACACAGTTGGAACAGATGCTTTCTCAGTCGAATCTGGTGGATTGAATATCACTGTTGGTGCAATGTCAAATGCAGTTGGCGTTGGAAACACTCTGACTGTAACTTGGCATATCAAGATTGGCTGGGACCATGCAGACATTGTAGACTCAGATATTCAACAGATCGTCAATGATGGTACTGCGACCGATTCAGACCTTTATGAGACCAATTGGAACGTAGAGACCCGTCTAGATTACTCCGTTGTACCCTCTCTATCTGATGATCGTGGGGATGTGGACACCGCGGACCTTGTTGCAACAGGTACCATCACATACTACCAATCTAGTCTTAATCCTCTATCAAACGAAACTGATGTTTGGGTGTTGCATGATTCTGCTGGGACCTGGAGTGGAGACCTAATAGCTGGTAGTTTTAGCATCACCAGCATTGGGTCGTCTGCATTAGTGAGACTAAACAATTACACAATCAAGATTGTTGCTGAAGGTAGTGGATCTGGAGGTACAGACCTATATTTCTCGACCAGTCTGACTGATACCTTCATCACTGACAGGATTGAGATCTACGAGGCAGGTGTTGTCGATAGTCGAATCAACATCAACTCTGACTGTGAGGTCTGGTGGAGAGCAAGGTACGGGTATGACGGCACCGAGATTCAGAGTGCATTGACACTCGAGCTCAACGGTTCTAGAACTCTTGTTTGGGATGATGGTAGCCTCTATTGGAGATGGCAAGAAACCTCGATAAGTCCTGCATCAGCAGGCTTTGATGTTGCATCTGCCAGTGAGTCGACTTACGGACTAACTGCTTGGTCAGCAACAACCTCAGTACAGCAGGTGATTTGGGACGCTCTAGTCATCACCTTGACTGATCCTGTTGACCAGAGAATCGATGTTGGTGCCAACGCAACAGGTATCTTCGTAAGTGCAGTCTATGCATTCGATGGAGCTGCTTTTGATGGTAGTTTTACGCTGAATAACACTAACTTCCAATATGCATCGCCACAGATGCAAGGTTACACTGTGCTTACTGTGTCAGGAGATACTCATGGCATCACAGCAATCCAGACTAATGCCGCCACATTTTGCATCTGGGATTCACTGACCATCACAATCACTGGTCCATCAGATCAGCGAATCAACATCAATGCGAACGCATCAGGTATTGTAGTGACTGCCATCTATGAATATGATGGTTCAGCGTTTGATGGTAGTTTCACGCTGAACAACACTAACTTCCAATATGCTGTGCCGCAGGTGCAGGGTTACACTGTGCTTACTGCGTCAGGTGATACCCACGGCATTACAGCAATCCAGTCTAATGATGCTACATACTGCATCTGGGATAGAGTTCTGGTTGTTTCAATTAATGCTGACGAAATCTACCATGACCCAGATGATGATGTGATGATATCTGCTGAGTTACAGTACGAGTATGATAGTTCTCCAGTCTTAACTGGCACATTTGTTATTGCCGGTTACCCAATGACTCATGTTAGTTCTGGCGTGTGGGAGGCTCAAGTCACAATAAGCACATACCAGGCAATAGACTTTGATGATCTCACAGCAAGCGATGCAACTCTCTATGGTATTAGTGAGTACAACATGGATGGTAATTCAGCAACTGTATACTGGGATCGACTTGAGTTCTATTCTGTATCAGTGGATGATGACAGGATCAATGTTGGGGCTTCAACTGAGATTCAATGGAGTGTGAGGCTTGAGAATGCAGGTGTCTCCATTACTACTGGAGTTACAGCTCAAATGACTGGTGCCATCGCGCTCACACCATCAGCTGGTGTCTATACTGCTACAATTACTGAGAGTGCGGTTGGAAGTGTGACCTATAGCATTCTGACAGCGTCACTTGGAGAGATTGGTCAATTTATCCAGAGTGAGTCTGACGCGACCGTTATCTGGGATCAGGTCTTGTTGACATCGATTGTTGCAACACCACTCTCCCTAGACATAAGGACAGCAACAGAAATCCGAGTTACACTGGTCTATGAATTCGACTCCACTGATGTCACAACAGGCGTTGTCAATCTTGATGATGATGGTGTTTCAGTTGCAATGTCTTACAATTCTGCAGGTGGCTATTGGAGTGCTTCTGTCACAAAGAACACTGCTGGTAATTACGCCTTCACAGTTGACAGTGTTTCAGGCAACACTCATGGTATCTCTTCACTCAATACAGATGGTCTGAGTGTAGAGGTTGAGTGGGTAGGTGTTTCTGGCTTCGTGCCAGACACAATGACTCTGATGCTTATTGGTGGTGGTGTTGGTATTGCTGTAATTGGTGCGGCTATTGTTGCCTCACGTCGAAGGAGAGATGGACTTGCAGTTGGCGTTGGTGATATCGAGCCCGGCGATTTCGGTGTTGCTGAGCCAACTGAAGCTGTTGCTCCTGTCGAACCGGAGGTCATTGAGCCTGAGGTTGAAGCAATCCCTGAGGAAATTGAACCAGAAGAGATTGAGCCTACAGAGCCTGAAGTTATGGAGGAACCAGAGGAATTGGTTTCTGATGTTGAAGCTGACTTAGTCGATGAAGCAGTTGAACCAGAGGAAGTTGAACTTCCTCCGATCGATGAAGAACTCACAGAGCTTGAAGCAGAAGATGCCGCAATCGAACCTGAAGTAGAAGTGGTCGAGGAAATTCCAGAGCCAGAGGTCCCAGTAGATCTGTCAAAGTTGACTAAGAAAAAGATTCTTGATCTCATCCCCGATCACATCAAAGAAACCACCTTACCTAAGGAGCTTAAACGGCTCACTAAACGGGAATTGATAAGCATAATCGAGTTATTCAAGGATGATGAGGGATAGTCTGGTCACACTTGGGAGTCCAAATTCGTGGGCTCCCTTGTTGCTTACGAAACCTTTTCATGAAGTGAGATTAGGATTAGAATGCCATGTCGGGGAAGACCATAACCAGCTCAAAGTGTAAAGCGTGTAGTAGAGTAATAGTCCCTCCAAGGGAGACCTGTCCTTATTGTGGAAAGAATGCTGGTCCTATGGAAAAGATAGAGTTGCCAAATCGAGGTGTAGTTCAAAGTTACACGACTCTTCAGATGCCTCCTGAAGGCTTCAAAGCTCCTTTGTCAATGGCACTTGTTGAGCTTGAGCATGGAGCCTTGATTTTGTGTTTAGCTAGTGAGCATGCTGGAACTCCAATCAATATTGGAAACCAAGTCGAGATAGAAGTTGACTCAGAAGATAGATTCTGTTATCGAGCTATCACTTGATGACAGAGTGCATGGGCAGCTATGGATTTAAGCATGTTTTCTTCTGCCCAGCACGGGTTTCAACAATGGTTGACTATCTTTCTAATGCACTTTGGACTGATGATGAAATAGCCTTTAGAAAAGAAGTACACGAGTTCTGTGCTAAAGAGATTGCACCAATTGCGGATGAGATAGACAAGGGTCCTTTTCCCAGAGAGCTACTGAGCAAGATCGGAAAGGCTGGTTATATGGGTGTCCACCATGACAAATTTGTTGGTGGAACAGAAAGGGGTCTCTCCTATGAGGTCATAGTTGCTGAGGAAATCTCAGCCGTTAATGGTGGTCTCGATATGGCTCGAATGGCATCAGCCACTCTTTATGGTATGCCTGTTGCTCGGTTTGGTACTGCAGAACAGAAGGAGGAGTACCTGAAGCCAGTTGTCGCGGGAGAGAAGATCGGCTGCATCGGCATCACTGAGCCAGACGTCGGCTCTGATGTTGCAGCCATGAAGACCAGGGCAGAGAAGGATGGCGATGAGTGGGTCATCAATGGGGAGAAGCGGTTTATCACAAACGGCAGCCAGGCCGACTACATGTGCGCCTTTGTGGTCACAGACCCATCCGTCAAGTCGAAAGATGGCATGACAGCATTCATTATTGACACAAAGAGCGAAGGTTTCAGCGTCGTGCAAGACCATGACCTGCTTGGTATGAAATCTGCGAGAGTTTCGTGGTTGAAGATGGAAGATGTGCGTGTACCTCCCGGGATGGTCCTCGGCGAGCTAGGACAAGGGTTCCAAATCATGATGGATGAACTTGATAGTGAAAGGACTGCCATCGCAGGCGAGGCTATTGGGTACGGTCGAACCCCGTATGAGATAGCTATCAAGTATTCAACTGAGCGCGAGCAGTTCGGGCGGCAAATCAGGATGTTCGAGGGTGTCAGTTTCAAGATTGCGAACATGGCAATGAAGCTTGAGGCTGGCCGCGCACTCACGTTGACAGCAGCCCGGATGTACGACAAAGGAATGAGGATTACAAAAGAGGCAGCGATTGCCAAGCTGTACACGACTGAGGCCGCGATAGAGATTACTAATGATGCGCTGCAGATACTAGGTGGCGTGGGTTACACTACCGACTATCCAGTTGAGCGCTTCCTTAGAGATGCAAGATTGATGACAATAGGCGGCGGCACTGCTGAGATTCTAAGATTCATCATTCAGCGTGAGGTCTTCAAGGAACTGAAGGCTGGACTCATCTAGGAAGCAAGTTCAGGTCAGCTGCGTTTCGTCAAGGCTGGCATAACATGTTTCTTAAGAAACGAGCAGTTGACTTAGCTAACGCATTCTAAGAAAGAGGTTCCAAAAAATGCCTGCACTCGAGTATCTGATGGTTTACACTAAATCTGGATTGCCGATTTACTCCAAATGCTATGGAGGCTTCTGCACAGCCGCGTTTAAGAATCCTGAGCTCTTAACCGGTTTCCTTTCTGCTCTGGAAACGCTGCCGAGCACGATGGGCGGCGGCTTGAGTCAGTTAAGATGGGTCCCACTGAGATGAGATTCTCCAAAACCACACCGACTGGTCATTCAGTCGTCATTGGCTTGGGGAAGGATTCACCCAATATAGCAGAGGATATCTATCGCGAAGTATCAAAGATACTTGCCGGCGACCGTTTTGTGAATGTTGACTGGACCTACCTGACCTCCGATCTAATGGACGCGTTTGAGAAAGAACTGTTGGAAACCGCTCTTGTCGATGCCATGCATGATCACGGCGGCTTCACGGATCAATGCCCCTTGGGCGACAGGTGCCCGATGCACACGACTGCAATCCAATCGAGAAAAGGGCGAATCTGGTCTTCAATTAAAGACAAGTATCGCGCAATGCGTGAGAAGATGGCTGGTCGCAGCTAGACTACTGATTTCAATCCAAACTGATAACAGCAAAGGGCGCAGAGAGGGGAGATAATCCCCCCTCCCTTGCTAGTTCTTGACAAAGGCCACGATTCGATGTTGTTCTCCTACAATCTGGATTGTGGCTGTGAAGCTTTCGCCAGGTTCGATTGTGAGAAGCGCATACCAGTCAGTGTGGTTCATCCACATTTTTGCACCCTCAATGAACAAGTAGGACGAATTGTCGGTGCCGAGGAGGACGTGTGTGTCCCCGTTGTCGACAAAGGCTGTCGTACTGGTGACATTCGCAGTCAACTCGAATATGTCTGAGAGAGTGGCTCCGAACAGAGCGACGAAGCCCTCTCGCGTTGTTCGAACGAGGTCTTCTCCCCAGATTGTGCCGCCTGTTTCCTGGATGTAGTATCTATTGATATTCGATGCATCGACGAGGGCAAGGGCATGCAGGTTCATGTCCGTGAAAACGTAATAGTCTGAATCATCCCAGTAGCCTTTCACCCAGAAAATGGGCGCATACCAAGTCCATGCGGTCTGAGATGGACTAATCTCAACGGGATAGAGAAGCGGCATTGAGGCGAAGTAGAATCCGGATGCAGGGGGAGTCAGTTGACCGACCACGTTCTCAGCTGCAGCATCTCCGCTCACGTAGCTATAGGAACTAAGATCGTGGTAGTACACAGTAGTACGTGTAGCTCTGAAGATACCTGCAAGTGTTCTTGAGCTTGTAACGGGGTGAACCGCAACCAATGCCTCAACTCTATTGCTGTCAGGGTTGATTATGTATCGAGTATCCTCTGTCATCTCAAGTCGGTCGCTTGAGGGGGCAATGGTCCAAAGGAAACCTCCTGCGAACAAATCAAAGCCATCTTCTCTGCGGTATCCTCCCCATCTGGACACCTGTCTCTCCAGCCACTCCTCAGAGTAGGCTTGAGTGATCCAATCGGGAGTTTCCTCAATAGTTTCATACGTAATGATAGAGCCATTCTCGAAATAGACGATTGGACCAATTGCTCTCTCGACGAAACCAAAGTCTATTGGAGTGCGGGTCTGGACATAAGCGAGGACGCCCAGCGGATCCCAAGTTGGGTAAGCATACTGAAATGCTGAGGTCATATCGTTGAGGTAATTGCTAAACTGAATGTTCTTGTCCCAGAATAGACTCTCTCCCAATGGAAGGTTAATGTCCTCTATTATCTCAGGTTCTATCCCCTGTGGGTCGTTAGCATCCACTACAACAAGAGCTTTGATGTAGTTCGCAGCCAACGTGTTTGTAGAAACCACGATGACAACCCAGACCAGCCGCCCGTTTCGAGTCGTTATATGAGCTGCCGCAGGAATCCATTCAGAACCTAGTGGTGCGATGTGTTGCTGTGCTACGTAGAGAGCGTACTCCTGGGTCACAAGCCGCACTTGGCCATCAGGTATAGTTGAGTTGAAGAGTGGTTGATCAGTTTCTACAATCATTTCATCGAATACTTGCGCGTTTGCCACATCCGAGGTCCACGCAACAACTCCCGAATACACGGGCACCGTGATTAGGACGATAATGCCAATGCACACCAAAGCCATGCTGGCTTCCTGGGTGGGACGAATCCGATGGAAGCCCATCGTACGAAGGCCCACTCCTGAAAGCAGAAGCACCAATCCAAAGCTTGTTGCCAGAGTGAGGTACGCCCAGGGAAGTGTCATGCCCATGATCAGGCAGATGAATACCCACGCGACGGTGCCCCAGACAAGCCTGAATGGTAGCCATCTAAGCAACCGACGGGGCCGGAACAGCTCGGGGTTGAAAGGCAGAGGTATTGAGTGCACTATTAGCGAAATAACTAGGAACAGCATAACGTTCAACAAGAATCCTCCGATATTGGTAGCGCTTGAAATAGCCGGGAGTGCATGCTTTTAGCGTTTTCCAGTGGTCAATCGCTTACTTTTGTTGTCGAAACCGAGGCACGGCGCCTCCTGCTCTGAGCAAGTCAAGCATCATCTGAGGGAGTGCATCACCCTTAAGGACCTCTCCTGTTTCATCGACTGTCAGCGTGCCTTCGCTGAGGTCAACTGTGAGCTTCATACCGTTTCTCACAACTGCCGTAACTTCTGGCACAGTCATGAGAGGCAGGCCCACATTGAATCCATTTCTATAGAATATCCTTGCAAATGATTCTGCCACAACGCAGCCAACACCTGTTCTAACCAGAATTTGAGGTGCCTCTTCTCTGGATGATCCTCCACCAAAGTTCCTTCCTGCTATGATAATGTCATTCTTCCTCACTGCAGAGGCGAACTCTGGTCTGGGTATCTCAAATGCGTGTTTCGCCATCTCCGCATAATCAAGTAGGGTCAGGTAGCGCCCTTGGATGATTTGGTCGGTGTCCACATTGTTGCCGAACACCCACGCACGTCCTTTGATCTGTTCCAGCTTCTTCACCAATCACCGCACACTCCTTGGGTCAGTAATGACACCTTTCAGAGCGCTTGCTGCCACTGTTGCAGGCGATGCCAGATAGACAAGGGATTCTGGATGTCCCATTCGCCCTCTGAAGTTCCTGTTTGTAGATGAGATGCAGACCTCACCTGAGCCTAATACTCCAAGATGCCCTCCAACACAAGCTCCACATGTTGAGTTCGTGACGATAGCCCCTGCCTGAATGAAGGTTTCAATGTAACCCAGCCTGAGTGCTTGAAGGTAAGTTTCTCTGCTGGCCGGAGTGATGATCATTCTTAGGCCCGGGTTGACTTGTTTTCCTTTCAGGATTCTTGCCGCGATTTCCAAATCTTCTAGTCTTCCATTGGTGCATGAACCGATGAATGCTTGATCTAGCTCAACTCCCTCTACTTCTGACACCGGCTTTCCATTGGATGGGCTATGCGGAACAGCCACTATTGGATCAATTGGCTCCTTTTGCAGGTCTATGTCGATTTGCTCCACGTATTTGGCATCGTCATCTGGAACAACCTCTTTCCACTTGACGCCAGGCGCCCTTGTCGCCATCCACATCCGAACTGCGTCGTTAACCGTCATCAGGCCGCTTTTTGCCCCAGCTTCGACACTCATGTTAGCAACTGTCATCCTCGATTCAATCGACATGGAGTCCATCGTGGGCCCGTGGAATTCAATCGATTTGTAATTCGCCCCATCTGGTCCTAAATCAGTCACAATTTTCAGTATCAAGTCCTTACTCATCACCATATCAGGAAGGTCTCCACTGATGTTGATTCTGAGCGATTCTGGCACTCGGAACCAACATTTTCCTGTGGCGATGATGAGCGCACTGTCCGTAGCCGCCAAGCCTGTTGAGAAAGCGTTGAAGGCTCCATAGCTTGTCGAATGTGAGTCGGATCCGATTACGAGATCTCCGGGCTTCACAAGGCCCATTTCAGGCAGTACCTGATGACAGATTCCGCAATTTACATCACAGAAGTGCTTGATGCTGTGCTTAGCAACAAATTGACGATTCCTCTGGTGTATCTCTGCGCTCATGGAGTCTTTTGCAGGTGCCCAATGATCATTCACGACTAGTATTCTCTCTGGGTCCCATACTTTTTCCACGCCCATCTCTTCTAGGATTGGAATGATTCTCGAGCCTAGAACCTCATGCACCATCAGGAAATCGACAGTCGCTTCCACTATCTCTCCAGCTGTCGCGTCGCCCTTCTTAGTATGTGACCCCAGGATTTTCTCAGCCAGTGTTTTACCCAATCACATCACCTCATAGCGAGGCCTTCCGAATTCGATCTGCTATTGCAGTGGCCACTGTTTCAGTAGATGATGGTGTGATACCTCTCCAATTGCCTGTGCAGATATCGTAAGTCCGAATCTTGCCTTCTTTGAGTACATCAGTCACGGATTGAGTTACGAGCTCACCCGCCTTGGCGACGTTCTTATCCTTTCTCGTGGTGCCGAGCCAATTAAGCATCATTGCGCCTGCTAGGATTGCTGCAATTGGATTCGCCTTGTTCTGACCCGCATGCTTTGGTGCTGATCCATGAACCGGCTCGAACACTCCTTTTCCTTCACCGATATTGCCAGCTGGGGCCATCCCTAGCCCGCCTTGAATGGATGCACCGAGATCAGTAATGATATCCCCAAATTCATTGGGTGTTACGAGCAAGTCGTAGTACTCTGGCTTTCTCAAGCACCATTGTGTCCAGGCATCAACATAGGCATAGTCGCGTTCTACCTGTGGGTAATCCTGTGCCACTTCATCATAGGTTTCCCTGAACAGCTGGCAGCCTGCAAGTAGATTGCTCTTGTCAACACAAGTAACTCTCATGACGCCATCAACAGGTGCTCCCTGCTTTCTCGCGACTGACTGTTCAAATGCGAACTTGGCTACTCTTCTCGCGCCCTTCTTTGTTATCACGCGCAAGTCCACGGCAAGCTCGGTTTCCCCGCCCTTCTCCAGTCTTCCTCTTGCAGGGGTGTATAGCCCCTCCGTATTCTCACGGATGATTATCATGTCAATGTCATTGTGAGTCTTCTCTGCAAGTGGAGTTGGGACCCCTTCGTAGAGCTTTATTGGGCGTACGTTAGCGTACAGGTCAAGTTGGAATCTCAATCCCAGCACAATATTGTAGCCTGCTAGGTTCTTATCCGGAAGTCTTACCTGTTCACCATCGGGACCGACAGCCCCCACTGCTCCTAGCAAGACTGCGTCAGCCTTTTCCTTGGTGAAGGTCTCTGCTTCTTCTGACCATTCTCGCCCTGTCTTCAGATAGTATTCTCCCCCACATTCATACTCAATTGGTTCCAGTTGAAATCCACTAACCTTCTCTTCAGCCGCCAGCAAGACACGGAGTGCTGCGGGTATCACTTCCCTTCCGATACCGTCGCCAGGCAGAACTGCTATCTTGTATTTCCGGGGCAAATTGCCTCACCTAGTAGCTTCCTAGCCAGCCCAAATCATTGCCTCTGTCGTCGAGCAGGCTTACCATTGTGTCAATCATCTTCCCATCAACATATCTCACTTTGCATCTAATGGTGAATCGTTTCTTACACTTTTCGCATTCCACAAGCCAGTCCTCTACAACCACTTCAATGCTATGCCCTTGGATACTTGGCGGATCCTTTGTGACGCTAATCACTGTTAGTTCCTTTCCATCACAGGCATAAGTACACTCTTTGAGCGGAATCGGTTCCATCCCTCTTCTACCGAGAGCAACAAAGACCACATCTGGCAAGTCGTCAATCGTCGGGTCTTCTTCCAAGTGTCGCACCAGCCTCGGGTTTCTCACCGCTACGTATTAATTGAATGGTTACGATACCCTCAACCATGAGACTCGTCAGCTACTCACGGCTTGGAGTACCATCCATCGGCGTGGAAACAGAATCCGGTATCTTGGACATACCTGAGGCGGCGTCTCGCTTTGGGCGGAAGTACAATATTGGAGGCCATGGATTCCCGGCAACCATGAAACACCTTCTACGATGGGAATCAGGTATCGAAGTCGTTCAGCAAATCGTTGAAAGCTTTGAGAAAACGTCTCCAACGGAACGTCCTATGGTATACGAAGAATCTGAAACTAAGCTCGAGGCACCGATTTCTCGTCCAGGCAAGGTTGTAGCGTTGGGTCTCAACTACAAAGGACACATCGAGGAAACAGGTAGAGAGGTTCCTGATTTCCCTGTGATTTTTTGCAAGTTCTCTTCAAGTATTGTTGGACCTGACACTTCAATCCTCCATCCCAAGGTCACCAAGAAGCTCGACTGGGAGGTTGAGCTAGGCATTGTGATTGGTAAGGTATGCAGGAACGTAACTAAGAAAGATGCACTGGACTACGTGGCTGGCTACACGGTAATCAATGACCTAAGCGCGCGGGATCTACAGCGAGGGGATGTTCAATTCATTCGTGGCAAGTCATTAGATGGGTTATGTCCTATGGGTCCATGTATTGTAACGACTGACGAACTGGGTGATGCCTCAGGTCTCGAACTCCGTACAAAGGTCAACGGAGTGATTAAGCAGCAGTCTAACACTTCAGACCTTCTCCGCGATGTACCGACAATAGTATCCTACTTATCAGAGTACTTTACTCTTGAACCCGGGGACATCATCGCAAGTGGCACACCTTCAGGAGTTGGCGCCGCTCGAACCCCTCCGGAATTTCTCAAGCCTGGTGACGAGGTTGAGCTGTTCATCGAGAAAATCGGGTATCTTCGAAACAAAATTATCTAGGGCCCTCATTTCGCGAACTCAAGTCGAACAATCTGCCCTTGCTTGAATTGGTATCTAACAGCGACAACCTCCGGCGCAATAATCTCTATCTTGACCTGTTCATCGCTGATGTATGCGCGCTCGGGCGTCCAGTTTCCTCCGAAGACAAAGAAAATTGCCTCGGGTTCATTCGTTGTCCTTGCTACAATGACTCTTAATGCACGCTCTTCTGGGTTCCATTCTAGCTGGGACAGCTCAACCGCACCTTGGGTGAAGTGCATGCTTGTGCTAAGCACATCTGGAATGTTTCCAGCGGGTCTGATGCACAGTAGTCGACAGGAGTGCGGCTTCAGCCCCATTAACTCAATGTTGCCCTCAATAAGACCCTCATAGCGCTCATCCCAGAAATCAAAAACATGATGAAATGCATCTTCATCCAGCCCAATCTCACTCAGTGAGAACGAGGCGCCAACGGGCTTTTCCGTGAGGTTGATTGCTGCGACTACAGCCCATCTCCCCAGAGGGGTCTCTATTGGAAGAGCGAACACTCGAGGCTCAGCTTCAACGAGAGAGTCAAGGGCAATTCCTCCGCGTCTATGGGCTGGCAAGATTTTCTCCAAGAGATGAATGCGCTCCTTAGAGACCTCCATGATTCGATCGCTTAGCATAATGCTACCCCCACTCAGAGCGACGACAGAGAGCCAGAGCTTGATCTCATCCAAAGTGAGGTTATTGTCATCCTGTCTAACAAGAACGCAATCACCATCATTGATCCACCATCGATCGTGAAGAATGGCCCTTGACATCGTGTTGATTGCGCACTGGTACACGCCTCCTCCCCAATCGTACTTCCATACAGTGGCAATGTCATTCCCGATTCTCATGGCGTTTACAATACCGATACAAGGTCCGAGTGGTGCTCCGCAACCCAGGATGAAAGCATCGCCTACTGCATGTCTGATTGCTTCCAATCCTCTCCTCAAGGTTTGTCCACGTGTCATTCTCTTGTTGCGTCGAACTCCCTCTAGGCACGCATGGTACAAGAAATCGATTTTGAAGTATTCAAAACCCTCTTCTTTCAGCTTTTCGAACACGCTCTCAATGTGACTGATGACTTCAGGATTTGTCAAGTCTAGGGCATAGAACTTGCCAAGCCACAGTGGGTTTTCGCCAACAACCGAAAATCTACCATCAATATCCTTGACAAACCAGTCTTGTTCGTTCTTAAACAAATCAGAGTGTTCTGATGCAATGAACGGAGCAACCCAGATACCCGCCTTGAAGCCGAGTTTATTGATCTTCTTCACAAGTGTGTTCAGGCCATTCTTGAACCTGTCATTCTCGGTCCAATCGCCTATGGCCTTCTGATAGCCATCGTCTATCTGAATCCACTCGATATGCTCTGGAAGCTTCTCTTTGAGAGCATTTGCATTTGATTCAATCTCTTTTTCATCAGGAGTAGTGAAGTAGAAGTACCAGCTGCACCAACCTTGTGGTACCTTGTCCCAACCGAGAGCTTTCATTCTATTGGATACGATCTCAACATAAAGTGCCAATAACTCAAGCGCGTGCTCGCCCGCTACTACGAACAGTTCTTCGGATACAATGGTTTCCTTATCCAAGACTGGAATATCATCACATAGACTAGATGCTACCAGTCTTTCAAGCGTGCTTTCCTCATCCTCACGACCATACGCCGAAATCGTAGAGAGCTGGTCTGCCATTGTAACAAATCCAAGAACCAGAGCCTTCTTGGTTTCAGTGTTATTCACTACGGTGTAGAAGTGACTAGTATTCTCTCCGCTCTCAATGGGTAACGCTTGACTGAGTTCCCAAGAATGGAATCCGTTCCTGAAGAATCGAAGCCTGCGACCATTCCATCCAGTCAGTAGTCTTGATGGATCATCCACGTCAAGAATAAATGGGCTAATCGACTTGATTCTGAGTTCCTCGTCTGAGCGGCTCTTGAACTGGACACTGCACGTGTAGCACGGAAGGCTCCTTATCACGCTGAGTTTGAGGTTCATTTCACCTCTTTTATCGGGACCTTGCAGCCTGAAGACAACCGCCTTGCCCTGTCCCATATCGTCCTCGAAATCCAGCGTGCTGAAGGCTTTGTAGGTCATATTGCGAGAATCGAACGTATACTGATCTGTCTGCACTTGCACGTAGCCGCGCGAGAAGATATCATTTCCAGTAGTCAAGTCAGTGAACGTGAGGATGCCTAACCGGGTGTCAAATGAAATACTAACCAAACCATTGCTCAAGATTACTGCTTCGTCGGTGATCCTCAGCGTGCAGTCCTGACTAATGTCTGGCAAGGAGAATGCCTCTCATGTGACTGTGCATTTATTCACAGTTGACCTCTTATGCTTTCTCGAAGACTAGAGCCCGGATGCACGGATCTCCGCTTCTTGGGCCTCCGCATACTCAAACAGCCTTTTATGTGCTCGTGCCAGTAGATTCCATACTTCCTTGTCATTGGGTTGAAGTTCGAGGTAACGCTTGAGGAAATCTCTCATGTCTTCGCTCTTGTCAAGCTTGTCATAACATAGAGCACCGTAGTACAGTGCCCTCTTGTGGTCCTTCGCCGGCCCCATTACATCCTTGAAGACCTCAAGGGCGGCTGTCCATTCTTCGTCCTCGAAGAGCACCAATCCATCCTTGAATCTATCTTCAAGCTTTTGGTAATCCGGCAAATTTGACACATAGCTTCCTAGGAATGCGCAAGAAGTGCAGAAAACGATTATAGTCACAAGAATAAATGTAAAACCGATAATAATCCCCGGGTCTTGATTTATGTAACCGTGGCCTGCGAGAAACGCCAGCCCGAAGCCGCCGACAATGATTACAGAAACTGCCAAACCAATCTTCTTGAAACTGAGCTTCTTTGACAAGTCTGATGAATTTTCCGGGACCACAGTTCGAACCTCAGTTCATCGGAGCAGTCTTGGCTTTTAGGTATGACGAATCAATCAACGGAATTCGAGTTTTGGATGTTTAGATCGGAGAGCTTTTTCTTCTCCTTCTTGGCTTTGTCATATTCGCGTTGGTCTTGAGCGGAGGCCAGTCTTGCCCTTGATACGTGTATCCACTCCTTCACTCGTGTTTCAAGTGACGGGTTCAATTCCAATGCCACTTCAGCATATGCTATTGCGTGCTGATCTTCCTGTTCGATGAAATGAGCGTTCGCTTTGTTGTAGAATGCTTCTGCGTAGTCGGGTTTCAATGCTACTGCTCGCGTGTATGCTTCAATTGCTGGACGCCCGTTTCCCATCTTAGAATGAGAATTGCCTAAGTTGTTCCAAGCCTCAGCATCCTCTGGATTAATTTCGAGTGCTTTCTCGTAGCACTCCTTAGCTTTCTTGAAGTCTGCAAGTTCGTAAAGCACTGCCGCCTTATTGAACCAAATCTCGAAGATCATGTTGTCGATAGCGAGTGCTTCGTCATAGGCCTTCAGTGCCTCCTCTTGACGGTCAATGGCTCCCAGTGCACATCCGTAGTTGTACCACGCATCAATCGAATCAGGGTTTCCCTCCAAGTAGGGTTCCAAGATCTCGATGGCCGCTTTGTACTGTTCTGCTTGTATGAGGTTCACTGCCGATGTGACTTGTTCGTTGCTATTTCTACTCATCACGGAGCCTTCCGATGCTGTCCACTTTGCGTCCTATTCGGGTTTGCCTGCCATCTTACGTCCGAGGATTGCGAGAACTGCGCCTAACCACCCAGAGCCTTGTGACACCATTAGGTTAACGTAATCAATGACTCCAGATGTTCCGACGAGCATGAAATGCTGTGCCAGAACGATGACCAAACCAATGAGGCCCATTCCTGCAGCTATGCCGATAACGAACTTGCCAGTTCCAACACGGTCGGTCATCAACATGAATGCCCCGATGATGACTCCGATTCCCCCAAGACCTGCTATGAAACTGAGAATCAACAGCACGTTGTCAAGGACCCCAACCATCTCTGGGTACTGGTCAGCCACGAATGCGATAATGGCACCGTACATCCCGATACTGCCTATGGCGCTTGCCAAGAACAATAGAATACCTCCTACAAGGCACATGATGAATGCTTTCTTGTTGTGCATGATTTCACCGCTCTAGCGCACGGCAATGATGGCCCGTTTATCTGTATCTATGCGCTCAGAATCGCAGAATGCACATGACCTACAGGTTCACGGGTTTTCTTGCACAACGAACGGGGTTGCTCTTCGTCTATCAAAAGATGCCGGGGAATCAAATCCGCATTCCTTGATGATCTTCAATGCTAGCTCGATACCCTGTCCCACATCGCTAGGTCTGTGCGCATCAGAACCAACAGTCACAGTTTCTATTCCCTCTTTCCTCAGAGCTGCGACCATAGATGACTCTGGCATTGGCTCATCCATTCCCTTCCTTAGTGATGAGGTGTTAACCTCAAAGCCAACATTGAACCGCTTCATCACACTGGCCAAGTCGGATACGTGAGCCCTCCAGAGAGACCTAATCTCACTGCCATAGAACTCCTCCCCGTAGCGTCGATATAGGTCGAGGTGACCCAAGATATCAAACAGCCCTGATTCCACACAGTCCATCAGAAGGGAGAAGTAGATGTCGCCCATCTGTTCCAGATTGTGTTTTGAGAAGAATTCATGTGACTCTTCCTTGACGGAGATGGCTAGGTGATCTACTAAGTGGGCCGAACCCATTACGAGATCGAACTCCGTATCGTGAAATCTTTCAGGTAGATGGTCCATTACTCCCGGATAGTAGTCGACCTCAACACCAAGGCGTACTTCAAGTCCTTGGCCTCTGTACTGGTCTCCCGCTATTCGAACTGAGTTCTCGTAATCCTCCAACCAACTACTTGACCAAACATCCACCCTCTTTCCGCGGACAATAACGTACGCATCATTCCTGACTGCGTCTGTGTCAAGGTGTGTAGTGAAACAAATCTCTCTGAATTCTCGTTCCAAGGCGACCTTACAGAATTCGTCGATGCTTCCCTCTGCATCTGCTGAGTAGTTGGGGTGAACATGATAGTCAATCATCTAGCCAGAAATACAGGAATTGGCATATCAGCTTGACTGATTGGGCTGTTATATGGTCAAATGCCATGCGACATTGTAGAGTTAGGGATTAGTCAACGCCTCTGGAACGATCGTGGTATCAGTTCCCTCCTTGAGTAAGAAAGCCACTAGTGTCGCAAGGGTCGTGGTAACAACAAGGAACAGAATCGAAGCCGATAGACCGTAGATATCACCTATGGCTCCAAAGATTATCGGTGACAGTGCGCCAGGTATTGCCCCCACAGAGAAGAGAAGACCGAAGGCAAGACCTTGCGCATGTTTTGGACTTACCTCTATGAGGTATGCCGTGTTTGGCGGCACGCCTAGAAAGTAGAAGAAACCTATGCCAATCAGCACGATGATGAGGGCGGTGTTATCAAGAGAGAAGTTCAGCAGAAGTAGGCACGGTGTTGTGAACAGAGTCGACGCGATGATGAACGGCACTCTGCGTCCAATCCTGTCTGAGAGCGGTGCTGACACCATCTCTCCGACAAGACCTGCAATGAGCATCACGGTTGTGAGGAGACCGGCCCATACAGGTTCATAACCGTACATTATGGCAAGATAAAACGGCATCAGAAGGGTTGTGCATCGGAATGCCATTCCTCGAAGGCCCATGACGACGACGGAGAGCGCGTAGCTTCGGGTCCATCCATCCGCTCCGCCAGTTTCCCCAAGCCCCTCACCGACATCGAACTCGGGTCGCCTCGAATACCTCATTAGTAGCACTGTCGGAACAAACAGGGCTATTCCAAGGGCCCCAATCAACATCAATGGCAGTTGCCAACCACCAAGCATAGCCATCATTACGGCACCCGCAATGGGGATTACAGCCATGCCAACAAGACCCCCCATTGCTTGCATCCCTGTGGACTTGGCTCTGGCTCCAGCTGGGAACTTCTCTGAGAGTGCGGGGAATGCACTGGGGTGATACCCAGAGGCTCCAAGTCCTAGCAAGACCTGTACAAGCACAAGCATCAAGAATGTGGTCACAAATCCAGTAAGCAGGATTGCAACAGCACTCACTAGCACGCTCGCCGGTATGAAGATATCTCGCCATCCCTTATCCCCATAGTAGCCAATCGCCAGATGTGCAAGTGTCATCGTAATAACCGCAGCACTTGCTACCAATCCAATCTCGGTGTACGAAAGAGTGAGGTCAATCTGTATTTGATACAAGAATGGTGAGAGTGCACCTGTGTAGATGTGATTTAGGAAGTGCGTGATGGTGCACGCTATCAATACGGCATACGATGCCTTCGTGATCTTTGTCAACTTGATTCCCCACAGGTTGGCAGGTTCAACTTCTGCGCGCTCACACCACAAGTTAAACGTGGTGATGGATGCCCCTTGCAATTTATGAAAAAAGAACTGGAAAAAGCTGATGACCAAGGATTTCTCCTGAGCCATCAGCACACCCGTTTTTCGACTCGGTTGTTTAGTATTCTTTTCTCGGTTTCGTGCCTTTTAAACATCTGAAATCAAGCAATCAAGGTGTTTTCGGGCACACTTCCTATTACCAGACTTGCAGGTAGTGCCTAGCGGTGGGTACGGCTTGACCCCACTCTCATTGGCTATCCGTGTTTCTCAGCGAATCATCATTCGTTACCACGAGCAGTTTCACGAGTGGGGCTCAGTTGCACACATTGAAGACATTAGGCTCCGAGCCCAAGAACTCTATGAAGCGAGCGTTGTCGTCCTTACCATCAAGGAGCAGTGACCATGTTAGTGCCTCGTCGATGTTGAGGGTCGATGCAATCTGCGAAGCTGGATGAAGGAATAGCTCAGTGCTTTATGGGCCACTCGACCAGCATAAGCGGCACCTACTTGTCGAAGGATCCAAGCTGGCTACTCGGCCAGTACCTGCGAATGCAAGACTATGTGACCATATTCCCCAGCCCTAGCGAACGCGAGGACGTCAAGAAACTCAAAAAGTCACTTGAGGCAGCTAGACTAGAGCGGGATGAGCTTAGGGATGAACTGAAGAAACAGACTGAAAGAATGACGGTCACCGAGGATGATGCTAAGGCCGAGCGCGATAGAGCACAGTTCGCGGACAACTCAGGACTGGGTGGCGGTATCTTTCTCAAACCGTGGGATGAACTTAGTGACGAAGAGAAGTTCAAGTACAAACAACGCGCACTCATGCGAAAGATGTTGGGTGAGTGAAAAGAAAGGTCGTGGGGGTCTAGGCCCCCACTCTTGTTTTATGACATACTGAAGTCGTGAAACATAGCTTTGAAGAAAACCTTCAGTTGTTAGAACGAAACTGCAGGTGCGCCTCCTGCTCCACCAGAAGCATAAGAAACCCAACCATTGTAGTCACAAACTGCATAACTGAATACTTCATAGTTGAAAACACGATAAATGTCTGTATCCTTATAATATTGAAGCCATGCAGGGTCAGTACCAAATGGTGTGTCCCATGTTGTATCCAAGAACATCCACCATCCTTCACCATACGGCATTGGGTCATTATAGCCATAATAGAATCCCCATGTTTCTGATGGTCTTGCTCCCCAAGTATTGTTCCACCAAATCATAGGAACACCATGATAAAGTCCCTGGCCGTAATTCCACTCTGGGTCATGTATGACAACAATCATTGTGTCAAATCCACAAGACTCAAGATATGCCGCTGTAAGAATTGCTTGGTCCTCACAGTCACCCATTGTCCTGAATGCCGTTTCAACAGGGAACTTGATGTAGTCCCAGCTGTAGAGTTCTTGACTTCTTGTTATGTCTGTGTCGTACTCATAGTCAATCTCATCGACACACCATTGAACTACTTGTGCAATAGCGTTCAATTCATTAACTGGGAGATTAAACCCGGCCCAATTGGGAATCCAAGGCCACAAGACCCACCAGAAGTTCTCGAAGGCCAGAAGCTCAGTTTGGTTTCCATATCTCAAGCTGTCAGCAAGAGCATTTGATACATCAGGAAACCATGAGCCCGCCAAGGAGGAATACCCTATCTGGGAGTCATGCAGAATCACATCACGACAAAATCGTACAAACTCTGTCCAGTATCCTGAGAAGTTCCCTTCTCCCCACTTGTTCTGAACATAGAAGTCCTCGAAGTAGTACCTTCGGACAGCCTCAGCAAAGACCATGTACTGAGCAGGCAAAATCTGTTGTCTAATCCATGTTGTGAGTGTGTCCAATGCAAGCTGTAAGTCATTATAATCGGCTTGGAGCTGGACATAGGAAGCGTCGAGAGCCCAGTACGAAACATTGAGAGCATCGTAGTCGACCTGAAGCTGAGTCAGCTCCGCATAGCAGGCATCGTACTCTGACTGCAAGACCCAGTAGGATGCGTTCAGTGTGTCATACTCAGTCTGGAGATTCAGGTAGTCCTGCTCAAGTTGGTTATACTCTGATTGAAGCAGGTCGTATTGGGCCTGAAGGCTGTTGTACTGTTGCTGGAGTGTATTATAGTCGCTCTCCAGTTGCTGATGAGCCGCCCAGAGTATATTGTAGTCAAGCAACAAGTTGTCGTAGTCTGACTGGAGGGCATCGTAGTTCGTTTGGAGCGTTGCATAGTCATCAAGTAAGGTGTAATAGGTCGCGTTCAGGGTGTTGAAGTCTGACAGGAGCGAGTCGTACTCAACCTGAAGAGCATCATGTTCTGCCTGAAGCTGATAGTAGGTCATATTGAGTGCATCGTATTCCCCCTGAAGGATGGCACAGGCATCAACGAGGTCAAAGTAAGTCGTGTTGAGTTGGTTGTACTGTTGGGTCAAGATTTGATAGGTTTCGTTGAGAGCATCGAACTCACCCGTGAGAATGTAGTAGGTAAGGTTCAGATCCTCGAAGTCGGTCAACAGGTCCAGATAGGTCTGATTGAGTGCGCTGAGCTCTAGGGTCGTGTCGAGGAGTGTTTGGATGGTCCTCTCATAGCTGTCTAGGAGCTCATCATGAGCCGCCAGCAACACTGTGTAGGTGTTGTTGAGTTGGTCGTACTCAGCCACCTTTGACTGATACTGACCATATATTGTTTCGTAGTCCCCAATTATCTCATCGTACTGTGAGGGTAGGTTTCGTATTCTAGTTGGAGCTCTTGGAATTGGGAGTCAAGAGCGGTGTAGCTCATCTGAGAGGTGACAGCTACGCTACTGACACCAATCACCCCAATCAAGAGGCCCACAACTATCACACTCGAGATGTTGCGTTCCATTGTTTCTCTTCTCCTCCACCACCATCGGTGAAAGTAACGTTGATTAATCTCAACGTTATTCAACTAATAGGTTAAGGAACTGTTAAGTGTTGGGGACAGTCCTCCTTGCGAGTCCCCTCTCTGCGACAACCTCCTTTGCGAGCTGTCTGACTATGACCGGCTTCATCTCTTCAGGAAGGGCCATTATCCTTGGGGTTACCTGCCTTTGGATCTCGACGAGAATCCCGGCCGAGAGTTTCGCATCATCTGAGTACTTGTGTCACTCCGTGAGAGGCGGTCACCTAGTCCTCACGTATCTCCTTGAATGGCGGCAATGCGTCCCCCACTAGCACCTTATGTTCTTCAATCCCAATGACACCAGCGAACCTTCTCATCAGAGTTTCAAGAGCCTCTATCCGCATCTCCATGGTCGACTCTCTCTGCCTCGCCTGTCGCAGTAGCTCTTCTTCAGTCAGCGGCAGCTTGCACCTAACACAGCTCTGGCTCCCCTCATCGTTCGGAGCTCCGCAGTTCAGACACCATACAATTCCATTAGTCTTCTGCTCCTCCCCTCTTGCACCCATATACCTAAGCTCTACATCTGCCTGGTCATACTCGTCGATAATAGCATAGTACTGCTCAAGCATCATCGAGTGCTTCTTATGGCCCAGCCTCATCTTGACCTCGATGTCGCTGAACTTCTTCTCCCTCAGCAGCTGGGTTGCCCTCGACTTCCTGAAAAGATACAGGTTCAGGTTCTTCCCGATTCTATCCTGATGCTGCCGCTTGAGAGTTATCAGGAGTTGTAGACTCTCATATTTCATACTGGAATGGGACATTGGGTCACACAGCGACTTGGCAGTCATCAGACCTGTATCCTGCATACTACACCCTCCTGCTGAACGGAAGCATAGTTCAGCAGGGTGCTTGGAACGGTTCGAGCCTGACATTCGACATCGACGGATTGAATCTCGGTACATATAACCTCACCTTGGTCACCTACGATACAAGTGGGAATAGGGCCAGTGACACAGTACTTGTGAGAGTAGTGCCCCCTGAGTCTTCCGTCCCCTTGGTACTGTCGTTGAGTATTGCTGTCATTCTCTGCATTGCTTTGGTCGCCTTGGTTCTGCATTTAGAACGAACCGGAACTTGAACAAGGCTCTGCTGCAGCTCCATGGGAATAGACAGTTCTGAGCGTTTGATGCCCACGACATGAAATCAGAGAGCAATGGTTCGCGCCTCACGCAGAGATGTCAAGGGGCGATGTCTAATGTGCCTTTTTCTCTACCAAGGTGTGTAACGAGTACAAGTGAAACCTTCCGCCAGTCCATTGCTATTCATCCCCTAGCTACAGGCCAATCCTCACAAAGATGTAGATCTATGCCACTACATGAGGCGAGTGACCCAAAGCATAATCCTGAGTGCCAGCAAGGCGTCGTCATCTGCGGCATACATGCCCAGCATTCCCCAATTGTCCAAAGCGAAGTTAGTACCAGTGACAACAATCCTACCTCCGCTATCGTCTTGCATGGATGCAAGGACTATGCTTGCTGAGTAGTACGCAAGGGCAGTGGCGTTCTCAGGTATCGTCACAATCCCTCCGTAGAAGTCGAAGCTCTCTACTCCTGCTGTAATGATATGCGATTCAATCTGAGTAATCTCGATTGGGTCCCCCATGCTCGGAACCTGCGTGTAGCCTATTGCAAAGCCGCTCCAATTCAAGAAGTCATTAACAGAAGCGATGTCCAGACTGTCGTTCGACAGGGCAGCAACGAAGATGCCGCCTCCGCTCTCATAGTATGCTTCATACGCCGCCTTCTCGTTCTCAGTAAAGGGAATGGAGAACACTTCCACACTCGATGGATTGGTATCATTCAGTTCCCAAGCACACGGATCAAGAATGACCACCGCATCAAACTCCTGAAGGGTCGCCAGTGTCGTTTGGGTTCCATCCCTGATTTCTGTCACAGAGATGTCATTTGATGTAAGCTCGACGTAGAAGTTCCTGAACTGCCCATATACTGTATCAATTGACCAAAGTGTGTGACTAATATCAAAGGCCACTCGAGCCACTGGTTCTGATACGTCGAAGTAGACAGCAAAAGCAGTGTAACCGTAAGTATCGGATGTGAATGTGATATCTGCTTGGTATATCGATGGTCCTGTGTCCGGTATTTCAACATCTAGCAACACGAAGCCGGTCTGATTGATGATAACGTGTGACGGTAGTCCGAAAACCGCTGGTGTGTCACTATTGATGTCTATCTCGAAGTCAGTCAGACCTGATGTCATTAGTTGTACGCTGAACTGATAGCTATCACCATAGAACAGGGTTTCATAGTCCAGAGGAAGCGATTTGGGGTGTGCGTAGGAGATGGCAGGGAGATTCCCGTCGGTAGATGTCTGTGCCATGAGCGTGATTGATGCTTGCAAGTTAAGCCTCCCTGCGCCCACAACGTACTCTTCATAGGGCATGGATGAAGCTCCCATTAACAATGCAGTCATGATTGACCCTGGTGTGTATGTGATGTTGTTGGTCAAGCAATATCCTATCAAGTCGGCAGCTGCTCCGGCGACTCTGGGTGATGCGAAGCTAGTTCCGAAGTACGTTGCACCAGATGTTTCAAAATAACCTGGAGCTGCGATATCCGGTTTCATGTATCTTGACGCTGTGGGGCCTGTGCCTGAGAATCCTCCTGGCGTGCCATCAGTGTTAAGCGCTGCAGCAGCCAGACAGTATGGGAATAACCCCGGAGACTCGATGCTTGTGCCCGTCACACCATCTTGTCCGTCATTGCCTGCCGCCGCTACTACGACGACACCCTGATTGAATGCCCACTCAACGGCTTCTTGAAGGGGGTCTCCAAATGATGGAGTGGAACCCAGACTGAGGTTGATGACACTGCAATTCTCCTCAACGGCCCAACGAATCGCCGCAAGGATTCCCATTACGGTGGCTGAGCCTTCAAAGTCCAGGACCTTGGCATTTACAATAATGGCGCTCTCACTATCAGAAACTACGGTCTTAGCTACCATCGTGCCATGCGGTATGTCATCAGGTTTTGAGTCGCTGGTTGAATCATCATTCACACCATAACCATTCTCTACCGTTATGAAGCTCCTTTGAGAAGCAACCCGTCCCTGTAGAGCGAAATCGATATCGATTCCAGTGTCGAGAACTGCCACCCTCACTCCGCTGGGGGGCGTCGCCTGCGGAATCATGCGAAAGATAATGATCACTCCTCCTGCAATCACAAGCATGAGGACAATTATCACTGCTAGGATTTTGATTCCTGATGACGAAGATGACTCCTGTGCTCTAGTATCTGGCTCCCAATAGTACGACATGATTGACACCCGGGTGCTAGGGCCGCGTGCGGCGTGATTTCTGAAACGTAACGTCTGATGAACTTATCGACCCCGACATTAGCTCCTGCATTCATCTTTGGTAATCCTGAAAACATTCAAAAGATATGGCACTTCGATTCGTACGTCCGGGGTCAGCTAGCTTGTCAATTACAAGTTCATTTATTTATGCTAGCGCCTCCGTTCCTTTACAACCTTAAGAGGTGCCCCCATGACCGCAAGCGACGCCATCCCGAGCAGTTTTGATGACCCTCAGAGGTTTCACTCAATGCCCATTGAGGAGGTTTTTGAATCTCTCTCAGTTGCGCCTGAGAAGGGCCTTGCGAATGATCAGATCAAGACGCGTCGAGATAGATACGGTCGCAACGCCATTCAGAAAATCAAGGGTTCCTTTTGGCAAGTCTATCTTGCTCCCATCTTCAATTGGTTAATCACCATCTACCTCTTGAGTTCATTTGCTCTAGTCGCGCTGGCTCTAATGTTCCCAGGACCAGGGAATCAGATGGGACAGGCGATAATGTGGCTCGGCATAGTCAGTGTTAATTGCGTTGTCGCAATATTCCAGCAGTTTCGCGCTCAGAAAAAGCTCGAATCGCTGGAGCGACTATCTGCTGGGGAGGCTCGAGTTATTCGAAATGGTTCCGAGCTAAGTATCGACCCGACAGAATTAGTTCCCGGAGACGTATACATCTTGGAACAGGGCGATAGAATTCCTGCGGACGGTAGACTGATTTCGTCTGCAAACCTTACAGCAAACGAAGCGTCACTCACTGGTGAGAGCGTTCCTGCAGACAAGGATGCTCGCTTGGCGGTAAGAGATGATGTTCCACTGACCGATATGCGAAATATGGTCTTCCTCGGTACGTATGTTTCGACAGGGACTGCCACAGTAGTAACTACGACGACCGGAGTGCTCACAGAGATTGGGAAGATTCAGAGTGAACTACAAGTTCTAAACACTGGGGATATCCCATTGCGCAAGAAAGTGAACCTTCTTGCAAAGTACTTGGGGATTGCAGCCATCTTTCTCATGGCAATCTCTGTATCTTGGCTGGCAATTATCAGTCCGCTCATGAGAGGTGAACCGATTATTCAAGACATTGGCGCCATCGCAGACGTCCTCAGCGACGGAATTACCAAAGCAATGACGATAATGCCAATTAACATCCCGCTTCTGACGACAATAGTTCTTCTCACCGGCGTCTTGGCAATGGCGAAGAAAGGGGTGATAATCAGAGACCTCTCAGCAGTCGAGAGCCTGGGACGGGTCAGCATTATCTGCTCAGATAAGACTGGCACCATGACTCGTAATGAGATGACAGTGACATACATTTGGGAGACGAAAAACCTCTATACAGTCACTGGGGATGGATACTATCCAGAAGGTGCCATCTATCGCGTACCGGAATCAATCGACATTGATGCCACGAATGAGGGTGCGGGCAAACATGTCAAAGATGTTTCCCGCAACAAAGGCCTGACACGCCTGATTGTCTGTGGGGGGATAAACAACGATTCAGAGATTATTGAGAAAAAGATTGCAGGTCAAGGAATCACCTGGACCCCTTTAGGAGATCCAACGGATGCTGCGTTGTTGACCCTATTCAGGAAGAGCGGGCTTGATGAGGCGAAGGTTAGAAAGGATTACGAGGTTATAACGGAGTTTCCCTTCGAATCAGAGCTTAAGCGAATGTCAAAAGTCTGCAAGAATGGTAACAAGTTCATCGTCTTCGCTAAGGGTGCAACGGAGGTCCTGCTTTCCAAGTGTACCATGGTCAATAGTGATACTGACGCAGCTAGGCTTACCAAAGCGAAGGCCTCGAAGATACAGGCGATGACTGACAAGTTCGCTTCGGAGGGATATCGCGTTATCTCTTTAGCGTACAAGAACATGAACTCCTTGCCTACTACTGAGAACGCAAGAGATCTGGTTGAGAGCGACCTCATCTATCTGGGCTTTACAAGCATTGTTGATCCGCCCAGAACTGGCGTGAAGGAATCTGTGAATGCGTGTCATAGTGCAGGAATAAACGTGGTCATGATTACAGGCGATGCTGCTGCCACAGCGAAGACTATTGCTGAGAACTTGAATGTCTTCGATTCAAACTCCCTTGTCGTCGAGGGCTATGAGATTGAGGATCTCAATAAAAAGGACTTTGCAAAGGTCAATGTGTTTGCAAGAGTCAATCCTGAACACAAGCAGGTCATTGTTGAGAGGTATCAGGACCAGGACAAAGTAGTAGCTATGACTGGCGACGGCGTTAACGACGCACTGGCATTAGCCATGAGCGATACGGGAATTGCCATGGGAATCACCGGGACCGATGTAGCAAAAGAAGCGGCCGATATGGTGATTACCGACGACAGCTTCGCATCCATTGTTACGGGCGTCCATGAAGGCCGAGGCCTCTTCAACAAGATACGAACCATGGTCTACTTCTATGTCACCATCAACCTTTTTGAGAGCATCGTATTCTTTGGAGCACTCTTCCTCCTCCCTTCGATTCTTCCTCCAGCCATCGAGTTTCTTTCACAGTGGCAAAGCATGTATCTCGTGGTTACCACTCATTCGTTTCCAGGCTTAGCTCTTGTGTTTGACAAGATATCGCCCCGCGCCATGGAGGATAAGCCGCGAGACAGCGAGGAGATTATCACAATACCCATCGCGAAGTACATGGCCATCAATGTGTTGTTGATGGCTATTGGCGCCGCAGGAATCTACGTCCTGACTCTCACGGGCTGGCTCGGTATTATTCAAGTCTACCCTGAGAATATCGGGGGTGTCTACGCAGATCTCATGATTGGTCTGAATGCTGCTCCGATGAAAGCCACAATCATGATGCTGACGGTTATTCTATTTGTTGAGAGCATCATGGTTCTGAGCATTCGAAGAATAAACATGCCGTTAACCAAGAGTCTCCGAGAGCCCGGCACGATCAGGTACGTGCCTCTACTAGGTCTAATCTATCTAGCTCACTATCTCTTGATGTATTGGCCGCTTGCACAAGAGCTTCTTTCGGAATACGGGCTGGACTTCTTCTTCATACCCCTCACAGGCTATGATTGGCTGCTCTGCGCGCTATTCGCAGCGCCTGCGATTATTGGCATGGAACTGTACAAATGGCACCTAAGGTCTCAGAGCAAGGAACTGTGAGAAAAGCCGAAGAACTTGGAACTCCCATGCATGTATATGGTGGGATATGTTTTCCGAAGGAACTCTATAAATACATGAATATCTCCCGAAACGGTGGCGAATATTTTGGCACGAAAGACCACTTACTCACTCAAGAAGATGAAGCGCAAGGGCAAGAAGATTGTTATGCTCACGGCTTACGATGCTCCGTCAGCCAGCATTCTCAGCGAGTGCGGCGTGGACATGATCCTCGTGGGTGACTCGGTCGGCAATAGTCTGCTTGGATATGAAAGCACGATTCCAGTCACGCTCTCAGACATCATCCATCATTGCGCCGCGGTTGCTCGCGCTAAACCCAAGAGTCTGATTGTTGGTGACATGCCATTCATGTCCTACAAGGTCAGCATCCCTCAAGCGCTCAAGAACTGCAGCCGCATGCTGCAAGAAGGCGGAGCTGAGGCAGTCAAGATTGAGGGCGGTGGCAATGTGGTGGACATTGTTGAAGCTCTTGTTGATGCAGGAATCCCCGTGATGGGGCACATAGGGCTCACACCTCAGTCAATATTCGAGCTAGGTGGATATCGTGTCCAGGGTAGAACTGCTGATCAAGCTGAGGTTCTAGTTGAACAGGCTCTGCGTCTTGAGAAGGCCGGGGTATTCTCTCTCGTCATCGAACTAGTGCCGTCAGAAACTGCAAAAATAATCACTGAGGCCGTTGAGATACCCACAATTGGCATCGGGGCTGGGCCTTACTGCGATGGACAAGTACTGGTACTATGGGATATGCTCGGTTTGTTCGAGGACTTCAAGCCCAAGTTCGTGAAAAAATACGCCAATATTAGGCAAGTCATAACAGATGCAGTTCAAGAATATACAAAAGACGTGAGGGAAGGCAACTTCCCAACACCGGAACACAGTTTCGAGATGACCGAGGAGGAGTCCGGTCGTCTTTACGGACGCAACAAGCCTGCTGACTCCTGACTCCCTCCAATCTCAAGGTCTACTCTTTCGTTTCTACTACTTTGTTTAGAGCTACAACGAAGTCATCTACAGAAATCCCGTGGGCTGCAGCACCCTGCTCGAGGGTTTCATACCTAGCTACAGCACAGCCATAGCAGTGTAGGCCCCACTCCATGAAGGTACCAGCTGTTTCTGGATACTTCGCGACAATCTCGCCAATGCTCATCTCTTTTGTAACAGTGTCACTCATTGTTCTAACCTCTTGAGGTTAACTATATTGAAGCGTAGCAACTTCTTCTCTTTTATAGCTTTAGGTAAGTGCGCCTTGGCCAAAGATGTAAAGATTGCCCACGCTCCCTTGCACGTAAGAGTCGGGAAACGCTCGAGCCATGGCATGCTGTGCCTTCCAACCGGTGCAGTGTGTGGGAACAAGCATCGATAAGTCAAACGGTTTCAGGTCGTTAATGGTCGGGAGAATTTTGGGCTCATTTTTCTTGCCTATGAGGTGAAGACCTCCAACCACACCATGCACTCGGGTTTCGCCCGTCAGACGGACTGTCTCCTTGAGTATGTTGATGAGTCCTGCATGACTACAGCCGGACATCACGACCAGCCCTTTCTTTTTCACATTGGCAATCAGGCACCGATCATCTATGATGGCTTCATCGTTCTGCCACTCACCATCAATGAATGCTCTGTGTCCAGGCATGCCCTTCTCATATTCAGTAATTCTGGGTATCTCACCGCTCAACAGCAGGGTGTTCTCGGCAATCCCTACTGGGCCAGTTCCCAGTATTGGTCTGCCTCCGGCGCTCTTAATCTCGTCGATAGATGGAATCGGATCCAAGTCCCTGAACTGCTCTCCCTGTGGTGTTGACCAAACGACCCTTCTAGGGTAGAACATCCGCGGGTGGATATAGACAGGGAAGCCTTTCCTGTTTGTGTCTGAAATGGCCTGGATCAGACCGCCCGTGTGATCCCAGTGTCCGTGAGACAGGACCACTCCTTCGATTTCCTTTAAGTCTAGATTCATTGCGCTCAAATTGTGGGAAAGGAGTTTTCCGGAGGCACCAGTATCATACAGGACTTCGTGCTTGACAGCATCAATGTAGGTTCTGATAAGCAAACTCAGCCCGTGGCCAGCCATGACCATGTGCGATAGATCAGATTCGCTTGCCCACTGACGGGGGTTCATCACATCATTGCGGGAATCGCTTGAAGAGAAGTCAATTGTATTGTCCACTAGCACAATGACCTCAAGGCGGTCCACTGGTTGAAGCCCGGTCAACCGAAAGTCTCCAGTGAAGGAGTCACAGAACCATGTTGTCCAGGCCCATTTCCTTCAATACTTCAGGGTAAATCTGGAAGAGTGGCTTAATCTTGGAAAGGAGCCCCAGAGCCTTGGCGACAGAGCCCTTCATTTTGGTCTGACCTTTCGCCATGGCAACAGTTGTGTTCAGCTTGCCTTGCCAGAACTTGTTGGTCGTTTCAGAGGTGCTCCACACAGATATCTCAGGCTCAACGTCTGAGTCAAAGGACATTGTGCCTATCTCGCCTGCGGGACCAGGGTCTCTGAAATTCATGGTCACATGAAGTTCCGGTTGTTCTATGTCAAACCTGACAACAACCTGCGATTTGGCGAGCTTTCTCATAACCTCTTCATCTTGCTTTGCAAGCACCCAAAATTTCTCGAATACTTCTTGAAGTTGTTCACTACTTTCATAGAATGGCATTATATCGCACTCCGTTAGCTGCTGGAACCTATATCTGGATGAGATAGAAGTCTTTTGGGTCATCTAGCTAGCCAAGAGGTAACGCTCCATTTCCCAGCTTGTGATATGACTTGGTCCGGGATCGCCCGTAGCATCCACGTACTCTGACCATTCCTTGGTTCTAATGTCCACAATCATGTCCACTACACGGTCTCCCAGGGCATGCCTGAGTGTTGAGTCCCTGTTCAGTTCCTCTATTGCATGAATGAGGGACACTGGTAGACTTGCCACGTCGGTTTCAGATTCGAAGAGGTTCTTATCAGTCGGGCTCGGTGGTTCCAGGGATCTTCTTACGCCATCTAGTCCAGCGGCCAGGATAGCTGCTATGGCTAAGTGAGGGTTGCAGGACGGATCAGGACATCGAAACTCGATTCGGGCTTTCATGTTGGATCCGTTGAACTGTGGCACTCTAATCATGGTGCTTCTGTTTCGTGGGCCCCAAGCGATTCGTGTTGGGGCCTCGAAGCCGGGAGTGAGTCTCTTGTATGAGTTGATCGTGGGCGCAACAATTGCAGCAAGAGCTCCTGCGTGAGTGAGAAGACCTGCGACGTAGTGTCCTGCCATGTCTGAGAGTGCGCCCGCGGTGTCCGTTGCAAAGAGGTTCTTGTCGACGTTAATATCCCAGAGGCTCTGGTGTAGGTGCATGCCACTTCCGTTGCATCCTACGAAGGGCTTTGGCATGAATGTGGCAATCATTCCCTCTTGATGGGCGAGCTCAGCGATGGCCAACTTGGACAGCATCACGGAATCCGGAATCTCCACAGCGGATCCGTGCCTCAGGCAAATTTCATTCTGTCCTTGAGCAGTTTCATGATGATGTGCCGTAGTGGCTATGCCCATCAGTCTCAATGTTTTCACAACTCGTCTTCTAAAGCCAAGTCCACCATCAGATGGAAGGACATCGAAATAGCCGCCTCGATCTATGGGTGAAATTCCACTTGCTGCCTCCCTTGTGACCAAGAAAAATTCCAGTTCGCTCCCGACCTCCAAATGGTATCCCTCATCTGACGCTTCACCCAGAACTCTTCGCAGAATGAGTCTTGGATCAGAAGGGTGCGGCTCACCAGAGACCTCGTGAACCGCACATAGCAAAACAGCCACACTGGGGTCCCAGGGCTGCACGAGTGGGAGAGAAGAGGTTGGCTTAAGCAGCAAGTCGCTTGAATTTACGACCGCGTACCCGGGGACTGAGGAGCCATCGAAGTAGTAACCATTACTAGCCACTTCCCTGAAGCTATCGTAATCTATCTCAATGCTCTTCGTTGTACCTAGGCTCGTGGTGAATACGAGTCGTAGGAAATCGGGTCCCTGATGTGTATCGTACATGGCATACTTGCTCCATGGAAGTTGTTGCGTACCGATGGGTAGTAGAAACAGAGGTGCACCAATCCCTTGGTAACAGCCCTTTCAGGGCGTGGCGCACTGAGCATTGCTCGCTTTCCTATTCATGTATGACTAGTGCTTTCTCTGTTTCACGATGAATGGCGCTTCAAATGGGTATAAAATTTTCCTGTGAAAAACAGAACATTTTTCAGTTTCATTCTACGTAAGTACCCCATGGCCGGAAATTTTTCGAAAGAGCTTGACACGACTGACATGAAAATCCTAGAGCTTCTCCAAGGGAATTGCAAGATGAGCATTTCCAAGATTGCTAAGAAGGTCGGCAGGGGCATCTCTGCTGTTCACAGCAGGATCAAAGCCCTGGAGAGTGCGGGAGTAATCAAGCAATACACTGCGGTACTCGATCCAGTCAAGATGGGACGCTCTGTTCTTGCTATCATCCTCATAACAATACGATACCGCATCCCAGGTAAAGAAGAAGTTCTTTCTCAGCGAGAGTTCTGTCGGGAGATTGCGCATCACCCCCTGGTTCAAGATGTGCACGTATTGAGTGGAGAGTTCGATGTACTGCTCAAAGTACGGGCACGCTCAATCGATGAGATGAATGGGTTCATTGTCGACTTCTTGAGAGGAATACCTGCAGTTGATAAGACGCTCACTATGTTCGCAATGGACTCCTATCTTGAAACGCTGGAATTTAGGAACCTCTAGTTTCAGGAGAACAAGAGGGATACCCATGCACCGCACGTACTCTCATATCTGAAACTATAGGCATTCTTCTCGCCTATGAGCCCTTAGAATCGATTAAGAGAACATCTCCTACTCAACGGAACCACCCATATCCTCCAACAGGGTATCTATCTCAGCCTTGGTCAGAGTCTTTGCATTCTCAATTAGGAGGTCAAGCTGCTCTTCACTGAAGCCCATGGCTTCAAACTTTGCGCGTACTTCTTCGAGCTCAGCCTTGGTAACAGTCTTCCTTTTTGCTTTTTTCTCCCTTTTCTTCTCCGCGATATCTTCTGACCTGCGGGCTTTCTCCTGACGAATGACTTCCATTAGGAATCCCGGCCTTTCACTAGGCTTCATTCTCATAAGGTCGGCATTGAAGGCTGATATGTCCTCCTCAGTAAGACCTGTGATCTCTGCTAGTTCACTAAGCAATGCCTCAGTTTCAGGTACCACAAGCTCGATTGTTTCCATTGGAATCTCATCAATTGGCTTGGATATGTTGACAGCGACTAGGCCGGTGTTGATAATCTCCTGAATTATCTCATCTCTGCCAGGAGCCTCTGGGGCTTCGGGTATCTTGCCCTTGGACATCGTCTTGATCATGCCATTCAGGCGACGTATCACTTTCGGAATGCTGAAGACCTTAACATAGAGGAGGGCACCGATGAGAATGAGTATCACGCCCAAGCCTCCCCCGTAGGTTATCATTGTCATCAGCGGATCGACTACCACAGGAGAGGCGACTATGACAACAGTGATTTCCTGAGCATCATAGTTCGTTCCTTTCTGGGCACGTATCAAGATGCTGAACTGCTGGTCAACCGGCACGATGAATGATATGATATATTGACCGGGCGCATCACCATCAGCGACTGTCCAATCATTCTCATCGATAATCCCGCCCTCTTGTAGCACAGATATCGCGGCGTTTGATATGGGTATGTTGTGGTCCGTGTCCATGAAGACCACGGTTATCTGAACTAGTTCCCCTATTGTGACACTAACGAATTCATTACCGCTAAGTGTTGTAAGCTCGGTGGCAATCTCGCGAACTATGACTGTTATCCGCACACTGGCAGTTTCGTGATTGGCCTTACTGAGGATGAATGTCACATAGTAGGTGTCAATTGCAACTGTTTCAGGTACTGTAAAGGAGTATTCACCATCTCCGACATGAACGAGATTCGGATTTCCGAAGTCCCATACTGCCACAGCTGTGGCATCGCTGACCGTTCTGTTGTAAGATGTATCGTTATAGAGGACATGGATTGTCAGGGCGTCACCAACAGGAGTTGTGTAATACTCGTCAACAATGATTTCGGTAGCTATGGCGCGTACCTCTAGCGTTGATGATGCAGTTCTGAAGATGTAGTTGCTCTTCAAGGCGCTCACGTGGATATCGTACAGTCCAGGACCCACAAGGACGCTATCAAGGTCAACGCCATAGATTCCGTTTCCTATCTCCTCAAGGACACCCGTTCCGCCCAACCATCTGTATTCAAGTGTGGCATTCTCAATTGGAAGCCCATAGTGTATATCGGTGTAGTTGAAGAAGAACGTGGCGGTAGACTCATAGACAACAGTCAGTGACGGATGCGTAAGTGCTAGGGTAGTGTCAATCCGGGCTGCCTCCACGAGGAGACCGAGTGTACAGGTTTCATATCCGGCTTTTGTGGCCACAACATAAAGGCTGAAAGTCCCAGCGTACAGCTGGGAGGTGTCGATCGTGCTGTTGTAGATTCCTGGTTGGTATTCGGTCAGAATACCTGTGTAGTTTGCATCACTAAACCTGAAATACAAGGAGGCATTAGTGACGGGTTCATTCAGGTTCGTGTTCGTGTAGTTGACGAGCAATGTCGCTATTTCACCGAAGGTCACTCGAAGAGTAAGCTCGCCCACTGGCGTTAGTTCGGTTTCAATTACACCCACATCAAGACTGAAGTAGATGCTGGCTTCGACGTGGTTCGTCTTGTTGGCTCTCACGTAGAGTGTGTATATGTTCACCAGAGCTCCCGTTGCATTAATCGTGGCTGTGTAGTATCCAGGTGTGCCATTTGTGACTAGCTGCCCGTTGCCGTAGTCCCAGAGGTATGACACGTTGGCATCACTCACGCCAAATCCGAATGCTGTCTCGTGGTAATACACGAGTAGGTCGATGCATTCTCCACTTACGATGGAGTACGAATATAATCCATCAACACTCTCGAACACAGTCTGAAGAACAGATACTACAAGAGTGACCTGAACGATTCTGGTTTCGTAGTTTGTCTTGTTGGCTGTTATGATGATGATATAGGTTCCCACATCTACGAGTGCGGTGTCGATAAGAGCCACGTATGCCGTGCCGTTCGAAGAAAGATCAAATGATAAGCCGCCCAACGTCGCCTTGACTGTTGCGTCGGGCACTAGTCCACCAACATCTAGGTTGTCATAGTTTGCTGCAAGATCCACTTGATTGCTCCAGTTCACCAAGATGATAGAGCTGTCAATATAGAGCTCCGTCCTGACCTGTATGAGGTCGATGTCTACATTAAGAGATGCTGGATCATGATTGCTTGCTACTGCGGAGATGTCATACGTGTAGGTGCCGTAGCTCTCTTGCCATAGGAAGTAAATTATCTCATATGCTCCGTTACCCACCTCTATCCAGGAATATGTACCCGGCAGGGCAGTAGTGTATATTTCCGCACCCTCTACACCAGTCCCATGGTCCAAGTCTTCCAGCGTGACTGTGACGGTCACGTTACTCCCTGCAACGGTGGTGCTAGGGACGTCGGCAGATATTCCAGTTCGTATCAATCGAACCTCGAACTTGACACTAGCCACTCCTTGACTACAGCCATCCCTAGTAACGGTGAACGTTACGGTGTACTTGATAAGATTGGTGACATTCTCCGTGTACAGAGTCACTCTGAAGCCTCCGTTCGTCACCCTTGTCCAAGCCCAACCGTAAGTCCAGTCAGTCTGGATGTTTCCATCTGTGATGTTGACCTGGTGGTCTGTATCATAGTAGGTGACCTCCAGAATCACAGCGTCCCCAACAGGCACTATCGGAGGATCTGGGGCGGTTGTAGTTGATACCATGCTAAGGAGCCTTATTGTGATCTGGACTGTTGCAATCTTGGTTAGATAGAATGTCTTGTTGAAGGTGAACTGCACGCTGAACGAACCAAGAGTAGTGATGCCTGTGGTTGAGAGTGTCACGTTGAACCTACCGTCGCCGAGGACTGCATAGGACCATTCATACAGCCAGTTGGAGTCAATGTCCGCTCCCAGGACATTGTTGTCGTGGTCAAGGTCGTAGAAAGATATCACAACGCTCACGTTATCCCCGATTGGCACAGTCCCTGGACTTGGTGCATCTGCGATGGTCTGCGTGTATATGTTTCGAATGACTGAGCGGACTAAGGTCCCAGTGATGTTTGGATAATACGGTATCTGATCATACGTCCAAGTCACATTGACTTCAAAGAATATCGACCCGGTGGTCCAGAATGGAGTGCTGTTTATCGAATAGACAAACCTACCCGGTTCTGGATTCTCGAGCCAGTACTGGAATGAACCCACAACCGTATTGTTGAGTGGGACTATTGTGATGTGTATGTAACCAGAGCTATTTGAGATTCCGTTGCCTGTGCCACTGTCTTTGTACTCTACTATCAAGGTGATGTTGTCACCGATCGGGACGTGAGGTGGTGGTGTGTAACTGAGGATTGCACCCGATCCCGTCACAGAAACAGTGAACTCAAGAGAACGGTTGGCGTAGTACGGCTTGCCACCTATCCAAGCGAAGGTTGCCTTGAATCCGAATTCGCCGGTTGTTCCCAAGCTCGTGGCGTTAATTACCACTCGGAACGTACCTGGAGAAACCTGTTCAACCCACCAATCAGTCGTTCCATTTAGTGCTACCGAAACGCCGCCGGTATCATTGTCCAGGCCGATATTGGCATCTAGGTCAACATAGTAGAACGTGATGGTGGCATTCTGAGTGTAGCTTGTCTGAGCAATTGGTGCAGTCGTCAGTTGAGTGTTTCTGGTGCGAATGTTTGATCCAAACCAAATTGTCCGGTTTTCGTAATATATGGTCTTGCCCGAAACTGAAACGGTTAGATTGTAGTGCCCATAGACATCGAGTTTTGTCGTATTCACTATCAGACGGTAGGTGGCTCCTGAAACATACTCCACCCAATAATAGGAGCTGTCTACAGAAGTGCTGTTGATGGTGTCAAGTGTGAAATGAGACTGAGCATCGGGAATCCCTACCAGTCCCGCATCCACATCATAGTACCTGAGAGTAATTGTGAGATTGTTTCCGAATGGGGTTTCTGTTGGTGGGTCGTAGGTTAGCATTGTTGCTCTCTTTCTTACTTGCACGGGAACATCCACAGTTCTGTTTTGATAGAACGGAACACCGGACCACTCCGCCCGTATCTCAATTGAGAACTCACCCAAGCCTAGTACTGTGCTATTGACAAGGATATCGTACACGCCATCGGACAATGCATCTATCCAGTAATCTGTGCCCTCAGTCAGGGTCGTGCCTGTGGTCAAGACAAAACTGGCACCAGCAATTCCGGTTGATGTGTCGATATCTTCGAATGTCAAGGTGATACTGACATTGTCCAGATATGGTGCAGCTCCTGAAACGTCGTAGGTGAGCTGTGTCAGTCGGTACGAAACTCTGGCTGCGATGTTTCTTGATTTCTCCAAGAGCCACCAGTCAGCTGTGGAGTTGGTAATAATCTCCAGACTATAAGTATCGGGTGCTCCGAGCGCAACTGTGCTCACATTGATTGTGTAGATGCCATTCCCAGCATACTGATACCAGAAATCAACTCCAAGGTTCAGTTGTTCACCGGACTTCAGGAGGTAGATCTGTGCCGAGTCAACTCCCACGGCGGGACTCGCGTCGACATCCAAGTAGGTGACGTTGAAGATCATGTAGTTCCCGTAGGGTACTGCTGAAATCGCTTCATAATCTAGGCTTGTTGCACGACTTCCAACTACTCCGGTGATATTCCACAGAAGGATGGAATAATACGGTGCAGTGTACGAGTGGTTGAAGGCGATCTCCAGGATGTATTGACCTGTCTGACCGAAGATTGTTGTGTTGAACGTGACCATGTATTTCCCGTCGCTTCCACCAACATATGATATCACTGGTGTTTCAGCAACGTTCGGAACCTTGAACACTGCGGAGATAAACGACTCGTTGTTGTTTATGTATTCCATTGAATGAGTGTCTTGCAGGTAGATGTGGAACGTGACATTGTCCAAGTACGGCGTGGCTGCAGGATACTCCATCTCAATATCGACCATTCTTAGATTGATATTCAGGGTCACTTTGATACTGGTCTGGTTCTCAAAGAATGGCTTACCAGACCATTCGATTGTGATGTTGATCTGAATGCGTCCAAGCAAGCCAGTGCTCCGGGTCACAATTTCAATCTCGTAGAATCCATCTACCGGGTCTGGATTCACGTAGTAGGTCAGGCCATCAGATACCGAGATATTGAGCGAACTACCAGTTATCAGCAGGCTCGCATTATCAAGGTCAACGTACTGCAGACGAATGGTTGCATTCTCTCCGTAGGGTATCGAATCTGTCTGAATCTGAGGAATCGCAGTATCGCGCATCCTCACGACTATAGATACTAGCTTGTCGAGTTGGTCTTCGTAGTAGGGCGCTTGACTAGGATTAGTCCAATTGATACTTACTCTGAACTCATAGGTACGATAGTCATCCAAGTAGCTAGTGTTCAGTAGAAGGAAGAAGGTCGCGTATTCCCCGACGTCTTGACCTTGAACAACCATCAGAATCATCGGGTCTGATGTGTCCAGCAATGGCTGGGTTATGCACTGGACTGTTATCTCTACATCTACACCGAGTTCGCAGTTGACAGGAGCGCCTGAGTCTAGATCGCCCCAGTAGAACGTTACATTGGCAAGGTTTCCAAAGGGCACCGGGTCACTCGGATCCCACGCAAACTCGGTTGATGTGCCGGTTATCTGGAAGCGAACGACTATTGTCTGATTCTGATAGTAGGGGATGCCGAAGTAGGTCATGTTAATGCGCACTGCCGTATACTCGAATGCCACAAACTGGTTCGCAGGCAGTTCTATCACGAATGAACCTGGCTCCGCACCGTCGGATACATAATAGGTGGTTTGGTTTGTTATTAGACTAAGCGCTGATGTTACGTTACTGATGCCGCTGTTCCCTAAGTCTGAGTCAGAGTAGTACACTGTGATTGTAACATTGTCTGTATAGCCGACTGCCCCCACCGGGTCGTATGCTAGCAGAGTATGCCGTTCTCGGACATAGACTCTCACGTAGATAGTTGTATCTGCATAGTTTGCTAGAGCCCCTGAATTCTGAGTTACCAGCTCGACCCAGTAGTTGCCAATCTCTAGGAACGCGCTCGTGTTTATCCTGACCTCGTAGAGATTTCCTCCTATTGGGGTTATTGTCCAATTCCCATTCAATGTAATATTGTTGATAGAGATAGATGCGCCGTCGATTGGAAGTCCAGTGTCAAGATCCATGTAGCGCAACAGGAACGTTGTATTCAGTCCAAATCCAGTCCGTGCCGCTGGTTCATGGAGCTGCAGCTCGGTGGAGTGCTTTCGTATTGATATTGTAAGCTTCACTACTCGGTATCCATAGTACGGGGGTGCGTAGTCATAGCTCACATTTAGGAAGATGACGTGAGTTCCAACGTCCAGAATGTTGGTAATGGCCACATAGTAGGTATCAGTCCCGGGTGTCCAAGTGCTAGTAAGACCGAGTAACTCCAGGTCTGTGGCATTCTGACTCGCTAGACCAATCTTGACGCCTCCGGTGGAGTTCGACACTAGTGCTGCTGTTTCACCGTCAGTGAGGTGCAGCGTAATTTCGATGTTCTGCAGCCAAGCTGTATTGCCTACAGGATCAGCAGTCGCTAGGATCGCTCGATAGAGCACACTGAATGTGAACTGAGCGTCTGCATCGTTTCCATACCTAGAACCACCATAAGTCATGTGAGCGTTGACTGAGTAGGCACCTGGTTCAAGGAATGCCGTGGTATTCAGAACAACTGTGTATGTCCCATCACCATTGTCAATTACTGTGTAGTTTCCAGCAATATTCAGCCCTGCACTTGTCAAGACAAGTGTTCCGGTGTCCATCCCAGCGCTACTGCCATCTATCAGATCAAGATATGTGAAGTCAATGGTGACATTGCTATTGAAGAATGTCGGCGTGGGAGCAGTGTATGTGAGTTGTGTTGGTCTGTAAGTCACCTCTAGCCTTACGAGCTTAGTCTGGTTTCGATAGAAGGGCGCGCCGCCCCACGAAACATTGAGGGAAAGGTTGACTGGGCCCGGTACGCCTATTGACGTGGTGTTGACAATGACAATCCAAGCCTTGCTTCCGCCGTCATAACTCAGCCAGTAGACCAGGCCAACGTTATCAAGTTGCACATGCAGCTGGCTCGAGTTCTCTATGATCGAGTTCGATGGTGAATCGGTGAATGTGAAGGTAAACGTAGCGTTCTCATCAAAGGCTGTGTTCACAGGCGGAACAACGTCCAGCAACGTGGTCCTGACCAGGAGAGTGATTGTTAGGGCAAGAGTCCGATTCTCATAGTATGGATTGGCCGTGGCGTTCCAATCTAGGTAGGTGCGTATCACGAACGAGCCACATGCCGTGAAGAGGGAGGAGTTGAGGAGAAACCGATAATGACCATTTCCCAGACTGGATATCTGGAAGTCTGAGGGGTCAATTGACTGACCTGCTGTTTCCACCTCGGCAGAAACCCAAACATTCCCTGTTGAGTTATCAATACCCGTTCCAGCATCTGTGTTCTCATAGTAGAGCGTGAAGTTGACCCAGTCGCCGTAGTATATCGCCGGGGGTGCAATATAGACTGACAGGTCTGTTTGTGTGCCACGCAGTTCCACAGAGAAGTTTCGAGTGAGATTGAGGTACTTGGGCACCCCTGTCCAATTGAAGAATGCTGTAAACGAAACGTCATACAAGCCTCCAAACTGACCGGCAGGGATGAGGATTATGTAATGACCCACACCCAAGTCCAGATTGTTTTGCACTGTGAAGCTCGTAGAGCTTGTTATGCTATTGTTTACATCTACTATTATGCTACCCGTAGCGTTGGAGATTCCAGTGCTCATGCTGACATCTTCGTAGAACAGATGCACTTCGATGCTGGACCCTACGCCTGTTGGAAGCACCGGTTCATCAAACGAGAGGTAGGTGGAGTGTGTCTTGACTGTGATTATTATCAATACGTATGCATCTTCGAAATTATCCTTGGTGAGATTGAACCTCAGCGAATAGCTACCCAGAGGAGTACTATCCAGTGTTTCAATCTCAACCTCATAGACGCCGCTGCCCAATTCGCTGTAAGAACAAATGAACGTTCCATTGTTGACTAACAGTGCTCCGGCTATCCCTTCATTGTGATCGATGTCAGTGAACTCTATGGTAAATGTCACGTTAGTGCCGAGTGGGACGTCGAATCTGTAGCCAGATGCCACCGCTTCGGTTTCCGTCAGTCGTATCCTGAACCTCACAGTTGTGGTTGCATTCTCGTAATTACTTCTCACACATGTAACAGTCACCTGATGGTTGCCGATGACCAGAGAGGATGTCACCATTGACACTCGGTAGTAACCTTCGCTGATCCAAATGACTGTGAAACCGCCCTCAACAGGACCTGTGCCATTCAGGAAGATGCTGGATGCATTTACAAGTGCTCCAGCTGCGTCACGGTCTCTGAACTCAACATAGAACACCAAGTCGTCGAGGTATGGAACGGGGTCAGGTGAAGCTGAGTATGCCTCGGTATAGCGGGTCCTGACCTCTATGGTCACCGTGGTCGAACCGTCTGTGTAGTGCTTTGGTGGCTCGCTTGTGGTCACTTGAATTGTACTAACATAGAATCCAACAGCCAAGTCATCAGTATCTATTGCTAGTATGAACTCTCCTGCTGAGTAGGTCCAATTCGCGGATGTGAATGTCTGCCCCCCAATGACAATCTTTGAGATATTGCCGGGCAGTACTATTAACGAACCATTATTGACATCCAGGATTCGAATCGTAAGAGTCGTATTCTCCAACCATGGAGTTGCAGCAGGTCGAACTGCTTCCACGGCCATTGTGTGGCTGACAATCGGAATTGCGACATTACCAGCAGCATTGCGATAGAACTTCTCGACTGCTGAGCTGGTAGTGACAGTGACAGGGTATGTGTTTGAACCGATGACCCATGTGGATGTATCCACTGTGCAGGTGAAGGATCCAGCGGAATACGTCCAGCTGCTGGCAGTGAATGTCTGTCCAGCAATAACTATCTGCGTAACATTGTCCTGGCTCAC
>DXJO01000011.1 GCA_019057475.1 Candidatus Thorarchaeota archaeon
ACTGAGCGACACCAATGTAGGAGTTCTCTGACTGAAGCTGTTTTGCATAGTATTCCTTCGTTGGTTGAGTGACATCCGGAGCATACTGGAAACGCGGCTCAAGCCTAGCATGAAAGCGAGCAGACTCAATCCATAACTCTACAATGGACTCAAGATCATCAATACTTCCAGGTCTAAAGCGGAAACTGTTTCCTGTCATAAGGACCACAACAGGAGGGCTCAGAGCACTCTATATCTTTGGTTATCAGTGTGGATAAGAAAGAGAGTTCGAAGGAGGGCCTTGCAGCCCTTCCTTCAGAAACTAGTTGCATTAGATGCATCTGTGAATGACTTCGGGTCCTGCCTCATCGAACTCCTTGCGGTGGGGGGGCGCTGAAAATCGCCATCAGCATTAGTCATAGAGTGGCACAGTGGCGGCCGTACAATCTACGCCAATAACGATTATGGGGGCAACAAGGCCCTCAGCTGTGCTGTATTCACCGGAACCCCGATAGGTCCGGTCTTCGTTAGCGGGCATTGTGACAGAAGTCGTGCTGCTGAAGGTGATTCTTCCGTCCACCCAATTGGCTTGTCTAAGCTAGCCGACTACACAGCCCTCAGCTTCTTGTGCCGCTGCATACAACGGCGGGTCTCCGTTTCTCGTCCGCACTCACGCCATGCTTGCGCCAGTTTAAGCCATGCTTGAGCGTGCCACTGAGATGGCTCTGGGTCAAGTCCAAATGCCCTCTCAAGGTACTGCCCAGCTTTCTGCAGAGGGCCCGTGAGTATCTTCTTTGCATCATTCTGCTTTCTGAAAATCTCGATCTGAGCCAGACCTCTTCCTATCCATCCCATAGGGTTGGAGGGGCTAATGATAGTGGTAACTCTGAAAGCGCATCCTCCAAGAGCCACCTCGCCACAATCAAAGAGAAGAGCTCCCAGCTCGAACCAGTCCATGTCGTCTTCCGACTCAAATGTCAGTATTCTCTCATTGATATGAATCAGATCTTTGAGCAGTGACCGGCTTCTTTGGGAAAGAAACCCGGCGCTATTAAGAATACGAATCTCAGATTCAACGTATCTCTGAATCTTACTCAATTCGGTGGCGAAATTTCCCCTTTGCCTGCTGACAGATTTGACGTGGTGGAAGAAGGACTCATTCTGAGCTATAGCCTTTTTGGCTAGGTCATCCGGAAACCGCCCGATTAGAATTCCGTCCTCCTGAAGAGCCCACTCTCCTGCTCCCCTTATACTGGGATTAGGGTCGAGGGTTGCCAACCAGACCTTCCTTATTTGTCGTGCTTTAATCCAAGATACACATGGTCTCTTATCGTGCGATCTTGTAGTACAAGGCTCAAGAGTAGTAATAAGATCCGCGCCTTTGACTTCCGCAATCCCCTTTCCCCTCCGTTCTAGTGCGATATACTCCGCATGGTCCCCTCTACCAATCTCCCCACGAAAGGCCTCAAGAATCACCTTCCCATCCTTTACAACAACTGCACCCACCTTGGGATGCGGGCAAGAGTCCTCTGGTTGACACTGATTGGCCAGCTGAATGGCTTTACGAAAATGCTCCGCTCTTACTCCATTTGGATTCCGTGATTTATGCTTCCGACTTACTGTGAGGACCTCCTTTCTTGTACGATGCTGATATGACAACAAGGAGCATATCAGTTTCTCTCTCCGTCATGCATTAGAGAGTCGTTCTTGTGTGGATGAGCCATTCCACCGTGTCATAGTATCTTTCGCAGAATGTGTTCACTGTCAACGGCTGGTTTCACTGGAAGCAGAACAATCTCATCTCGCCTGATGTCATCCTGTGAGCCAGTCAATCAGGACATGTCCTCTTGGGTCTGTAGAGTTTCTTGGGCAACCGGGACCATCCGCTCCAAGCCCCTCCCGAGTTCTAGTTCCCTGACCACCTCTAGACTGAGGATGACGACCTTCACTGAATCAACACTATCAGAGAGAGCTATGATGAGGACAAACTACCGGTCTACCCATGCTGGAAGAAGGATGGTGAGTTCGAGGTCAACGGAGTCCAACTATGATGTAACTACCGACCGTAGCTTTTCAGCCATAGCCCCTCGTTGTAGGCGACCCTCAATCCAGCTGGATATTTGTTTCATGAAGTCCCAGACACCACCCGCTTGCGGCTTCACATTCCGTTTTTCTGGAATCCGCAGGTAATTCACAAGCCACTTTCTGCCGCTGCCCGGGATGTTCGAATATTCAAGCCAGGACTCAAGTTCGCCGACTGGCCCGATGAAAGTACCATGATTAACGTACCGTTCGAGGAGTGATTCTGCATTTAGCTTCACTTCGTTGGGAGTGAGATTGAGTCGCTGCAGGTTCTCGTGCGCTGGCTCGCAGGAGAGAGTATTCCCTATCCCGACTTGGTTCGAGGCATGTTCCACGTCTCGGCGGACGGGTTCTCATCGTCCGATATCAAGAGAGCAACTGCCGTGGCTGGTGAGGCATTCTCCAGGAAATGAGTTAGATTGAGAAGGGCCTCCAAGTAGACAAAAAGGGTTGGTTTCGAACCAAATGGTTAATGAGCTTACAGTCCATCATAAATCGACTCTCAAATGGGCTAACTCTCAGGAGGTGGAAGCTTTCGAGAAACTCGAGAAAAGGATTAGAAGAATTGGCACCTATTCCGCAGGTGGCTTCGATACACTTGGATTTCCTGGACTCTTTTCTACGAAAATTGGTCAGAAACTCGGACGTCAGCTTGGAGATTTGTCAGCATTTGTGTTCTCTTCGACCTTACTCACATTCCCTGTTGGTAAGCTACAGAGTGCTTGGCTCACTCTTGTAAGAACAGGGGACATTGAAAAGCTGAAACCAATTTCAGACTCCGAAGAAGACTATGAGAAACTCGTCGAGATGATGACAATTCTCGCTGAATTGCTAGACGATGATGAATTGGATTTGAGCCACTTTTTCGGCAGAAGAGAACTAAGACGATTCTTGGCTTTGCTCTCACTTTCGGCGTTCGCATACCTTGATTCCTATGGGCGGCTACTCATCGACCACATCAAGGAGAACACATTACTTGAGAAGAAGGTGCTTGAATATCTAAAGATGAACGAGGTTCGTAGCAACAAGGATGAGTCCAATGTAGAAACACTAGTTCATGTGAAAAACCTAGGAGTCAGCCAACGCTTTGATGTACTAGAGGAATCACTAGACGTCCAAGAGATGTGTAGGAAGGTCTTCGGTGAAACTGAGTACACACAGAACAAAAAACTGTTCAAGTACTTTATCAAACTCAGAGGTGAAATGACGCACGGTAATCCAGAACCTAGTCTAAGAAAGTTTGATCATAAGTTTTTCAAGAGAGCTCGGATTGACGTTAAGGAAGCCATTTCCATCCTTCCTGATCTCCATGGTGAAATACCAGAACCACTTTAGGCACACTTCGAGATAATTGAATCCTGGTTCAAGAAGACCTCTTCAACCCTTGCTGTAATATATGCGGTCCCAAAGATGATAGTGGTCTTTGTATCTCTTGTAGATGCCGTCGTTGAGTATTGCTCATAACTAGGGCTCTAAAGTCATTTCTCAACCTCTATCATCAGACACCAAAACTCACCATTCTTAACATCCGGAATCCGACTGTACAGATACTATTTGGTAGGCATTCACCACAGATCGTAATGGATTCTCCAGCCTCGATGTTGATGTTCTTCCCTGTAATCGCTTGCTCCACGTGCTCCTTGAATCGTTCCATCAATTCTTTGACTCTAGCACTAGTCCCATGAGGACAGATGTCCGACCTAAGAGGGTGGATCACTCGAAATGAGTGACACCTATTCTCTCTTAGCTAAACCTACCTCTTCCAAAATGCATTGATGAGCTGCTTGTGCCTGAAACGGGGCCATCTGTGGAATTTATTGGTCACCACAAATGAAACCTCGCTGAGGTAGCCGTGATGACTTCTTTGGGCGAAGTAACTTCCTGCTTCTGAGCCTGTCTTGTTGAGTGTCCCCAGAGGTTCAGAATATCCTAGAGCAACAAATAGAAGGTCTTGATTATCATAAGCAGCTTCTTCAATATAGGACATTGAGAATGGTGTGCGAAAAGGACCGAAATCCGGACCCGTGGAAAGCTGAACGCCTTCAAGATACACAATACCGGGATTTCCTTGCCGTATCTGTTTACTCTTGGTTACTATCTTCCTGTGGAGCCTACGACCTAAGTTATCTGCCAGATCAGGACCTTTCAGTATCATTTTTGAGTCCATACCATGTGCTTGTTTCCATTTCACTACCTTATCTGTCAAGGCCTTAGGTGCAAAACAGAACTCAGCCACATCTTCAATCTCTATCTTTATTATTCGGTCCTGTTGGCGAGCTTGTGCTATTGCCTCCCTCACTTGTTGCATTATATGCTCTGCATGAGTTTTTGAGAGGGTTCTGTGGACAATTCCTCCCCCAGACATTCTCAGTGGATCCATCACAGTAGATAGTCTCCAGAAGATATCGCGTTGAATGGTGACATTCAGGGGTTGTTTCAGCACAGAAACTTCTACTCCCACACGACGCCTATCATGTCTGACTGAGATATCGGGAGTCCTCTCTCTTTGAGTAGGAAGACGAAACTCGAATTGGAGACCTTCTCGTAGCAGCTTGCAGGCAGCATTGACCTCAGCCATCGCAGACATGTCCTGTTCTCCGGACCGAATTCGTTCCAACACTCCAGTGAAGTTTGGTACGCTCGACAGGTTCCTCAATTTATACCCAATCTGAGCATAATGGAATTTGACCCAAGGAACGTTATTGCTCATACTCCAGAATAGGCTTGAAAACCATGGATGCCTGGTTGTCCATGCTTTTTCTAACCACCCCTCCCCCATCGCAGAGCGAAGGTGATTCCATCCGCTAGTGAGGTATGCCTTCTTTGCTCTGGATAGCTCATCCAATCGGTTGATTCGTTGCAGATGCTCTTCCCACGAGATCATCGGCTGCACCTTCATTGTTTCCTCCTTTGGCGGCCAATCAGGAGCTGTAAAAGGTATCCTGATTGATCTTTGGCAAGTAAGTTAGCTACTTTGTGAAGGGATTGACAATATACTTTACCTCCCATTCCTAACTCCTGAAAGATACTTGTAGCACTTTATAGGTCTATCATTGACATACAACATCTGAGATGTCGTTCCAGTCAGCTGACAAGATCAAAGGCCGCATAGTCGTCCCAACAGGTGCCCTTCCACTGGACTCGCTGCTTTCCGGTGGTCTCGAGCTGGGACTCACCTACCTGCTCTACGGAGATAAGATCACTTGCGACATTCTACTCCGCATCGCCATCCATGCACAACTCACGGTTTGTAAAATAGACCGTGATAGAGCAGAGGAGAGATTGCTTAAGTCCATACGAAGCACAGGCACAGAAACTAATGTGGAACAGGTCACTGTTTTTCTTAGTTTCTCCTCATTCCAAGGCCGCCATGGCTGCTTGTTTTATGAGAATCTTTCTTCATATAACCTGTACTTGTTTGGTGTCAGGCTTGACACGTTGGCAGGGATGGATCTTAGTCTGAAGGTCACTTTCAGGTCGATTCAAGAACTTGATGACTTTCTTGAGTCGAGATTCAGGAGATTACTTCTTGAAGGAATGGAATCAGAGGAAGAATCAGCTACATCATCAAAGCAACTCAATGTTATGAATGAGGTTCGGGGAATGGTTTTGTTGAAGTCCTAATGTAGAAGGAATTCTTCAAGGTCAGAATTGAATTGTCCTTGTGTAATATCCAATAGAGCAGCGAAGGTGGCTATCTTGCTTTCCTTGGATAGTTTCTTCTCGAGTAAATCCTGTCTTGCTTGAGATATTGAATGAAAATTGTGTCCAACACTCCCCCACCCCAATATTATGTCAACAGAGGTTTCCATAGCTCGCAGTATCTTCTTATCAAACGCAAGTTTATTGGGAATTGGAGAAGCTTGATGTGAGTCAATAAAAGATTGAACTCCATCGCTGGAGTATCTTTCATCTGAGAGAGCATCGTGTAAGAAAGAACGAGTAGCCATCATGTTACGTTGTTGAGGAGTCCAGTCTTCGATATGCTTGATAGAGTCACTGTTAAACGATTCTTCTCTTAGATACTTTACGAGTCTATTCTTCATCAAGCTAAGTCGAATATTCATTGGTGGATGTGTAATAGTACCTATCTCCCAAGGTATTTCGAAACGGTTAGTGCTGTTTTTCATGACTACGAATTTACTGGGACCAAGCAATGCAACCGAATAGGCATCGGCTACGAATTCTTGTAGCCAATGATCAATCCATTGCATGCGCACACGTGAAGAAAGCTCTAAATTGATTTCCTCCATTTTCTTGATGACTGGTTTATTGATAAGCTCCAAAGCTTGTCTAATACGATTTTCCTCTGTCAAGAATTCTCTACACAAAATGTGTCCGACTTCATGAGCTAATGCCGAGGATCCTGCGAAACTGTTTTCCAATAGATATGAGCACTCAATAAAATATTCGAATCCTTTCCTTACAGGAAACTGAATCAAGAAGTTCGTATCTGATAGTAATACCATAGGTGTTGGTTTGCTAGGGATTTGAGAAGCCATCTCGTCAGTGAGATGTTGCAGAAATGAGATGGCCTCTCGGTAGGGTGATTTGTTTCTGTATGAATTCCAACTATCTAATAATGATATTAATCTTTCAAAACTTCCATGCAAGTTCTGGTATACAGAAAGAGTGTCTTCTAATACAGCGTTTTTATTGTCATCTATCAATTTTAATTTGCGGTCTAGAAAATCATCTGTCCCGCGATATTTACTCACGAGTGTGAAATACTCCTCCATTATTGCAGTTCGGCTTTGACCCATCCTATCGTCACATCTGTATCAGTGTAATTTATGAAATCTTTTGAATTCTGTTATCTATCATTCTCCTTCACTGCGATTGGCGGACCTAGCATTCTTGCAGCTAGACCCAGGAAGGGTCTTACGCGCACGCGGATGCAAGGGGCCAACTACCTTGCCAATGTCCGGGTCATAATTGAGTACAACGCGCTAGTCCTCTGCGGGTTCCGCGAGATCTTGTTTCTCTTTCGCGGCTTCTACGACCACCTCTTTAGAACTGGACTGAACCGGCTTGGATTCCAGAGCTGTTGCATCCTTGTCCCACCGCTGCTTTCATTCGTCCATTTGCTGCCACGGTGTGGTGATCTCCGGCGGTGGCCTAAGCTTCATAATCACAAGTCCTGTCAAGAAGAGGATTGGGATTGGCCCGAACAGTGGGACCAAGATCTGACTGGGGTCAGGACTGGAAACCGACTGCCCTATCATCCCAAGATTTGCCACTACTAGGACCTGAAGCTCGGATGCAACACCTACAAGGAGTGTATTCAACTTCGTCGTCCTCCCACTGTAGTATCTGACCATTTGATAGGTGAACACTGGTCGAAGGGAAAGAAGGAGTAGGCCGATCGTCAACATGTAAGGTTGAACCATGACAATCTGTATGTTGTGGTCCCAATAGGATGCCTCCCAAGTCATGGCCATAAGTTGCCAATTGAACTCGCGATCGAGATATACCATGAAGAAGGCAGGTCCAAGCAAAGCCACGAAGGTCATTATAAGCATAATACCTCTAGGACACGATGTGTCTTGATTGACTTGTGCGGTATCACTCTCTTCCACGGATTAATGCACCCCCATCATTTCCGGCATTAGCTCTGTATGCGATTTTGGATATTTGTCTTTCTGATAGGTTTAATTCCAAATGAACACAATGATATTGGATCAACTGGTGGGTTATTATGGATTAATTATCGAATCAATGCCATGAAAGATTGAAACAACTCCAATGACGAACTCCCGTCTAGGAACTTGAGGTACCAACGTTGGTATTATATCGAACAATCTTTTGATTTCCTTCTTCATAAAGCTAGTCACAGATGATGGCGAACCAATTTTCTGAAACCACTCCAATGTCATCGTGAGCGAATGGATTGAATACATGATCTGCTTGATAGCATCACTCAGAATCACTGAATCAATGTGTTTAGGACTAACATTCCAGACCATTAGAAGCGCATCAATCTCTGCTATTAGCTCCTCACTTTTTCTATTACTGTCGTCCATATGCGAAAACCACCCTCGTTGTAGAAGAGCATTCATATCAAAACTTCGCTCGGGCGAACTTTCCGATCCCGTGGATGCCCTCGATCGGCAAGAATGGATTACCGAAAAACGTAAGCTTACGGAAACCGTCAATCCTAATCCCCTGTCATTACCAACGTTAGTAACCTTTCAGAGTCGTTTGCCCCCATCTCTTTCTTCTCGGAAATTATGCAGTCCAACTCGACCGGATCACTGGCTTCAGCCTGAGTCGTCACTTCGAGCTACCACACGTTGCTGTTGATATGCAGAACCCAGAGACCATGGAGTACGACACCACTCAGAAGCCAATTAAGAAGCATGGATTATTATATAATCGGAACGTCTATCATGTGTATTGGTTCTTCCGTGAAAGTTGGTATGACTACTAATACTAGATATCTTCTACCAAGAAGCTGGAGCAGTATGGAGAATTCATCTCGAATCATCGGGGGCATACTCATTCTATGTTTAGCAATTTTTCTATTTTCGGCACCCTTTGACGGCTTTATGCCGAAAGGTGAAGAAGTCTTCTTTGAAGATGTTAGCTATGGAATCTGGAGTGGTGTCTCCGAGAAACTTGAACTGAAAATAACCGACCTTGAGACGTGGGAGGGTCTGTGGGCAGAGATGGAGAGTATTTGTGACCCTGTTAGTCCATCGCCCATAATCAACTTTTCAACAAATGTACTCTTTGTGGTCTTCCAAGGTGAACGTGCCACAAGTGGATATATGACAACCATTACGCGAATTGTCTTGACCACAACAGGGTATGTAGTCTTTATTGATGAGATCCATCCGGGACCTAACTGTGGTACATTACAGGTGCTTACACAGCCGCATCATATTGTCGTTGCTCCAAGTTCATCTCTGAATCTGCCAGTTCAGTTTGTTTACAACATCACGGCTCATGATTGCGATTCTTGGGTCTAAGAAACATGTGATGGGTAGTTTAAGGTGAAGGGTTATGAGTTTGAAAAGAAAAGCAGTTCTGGTCGGATTGGTATTTCTGGTAATGTTTATGATGTTAACTGATGTAGAAGCAAGTCCAGTTTTAGAATTTATAGATGTTCCAGATAGAGTAAAACTTGAAGATGCATTTACTTTTAGCGTTAAACTTACTGATGCACGAGGATATGATTATTTTTCATTGTATGGTGAAACGCCAAGTGGAGAGGAAATGTATTTTGGTGAGCGCTTTTTTGATGAGGGCCTTTGGTTCATGTATTCTGATGAATGGACTCTGATTTTTTCTTCTTTTAATGAAACCGGATATTATACGCTCTGTGTAGATGCAGGAGCGGTAAATGATCCCGATGTAGATATGATAACAACAAGTTGTTCTATTTATGTAGAAGAAGGAAAAACAGATCCCACAGCATTGGATTATCTTATAGCGTTATGTATTAATCTTGGTCTACCACTTATATTAATTATAGGTGTAGTGTATGCAGTTAAGAGAGGCAGAAAAGAAGAAGAAGTTGTTGAACTGATAGCAGGTAAGTGAGAGAAATTCCTTGAATAGGCTGTTTTGAAGATAGTTCTCGCGAAGCGCAAGCAGAAGATGGAACAGGCAATCGTGGTATCACCAGGGGGTGCAGTCTAGGCAGAACGAACATATCCGCTTACCACACACTAATGGACGATACCGGTGAAGACAGTGCATCCAAGCTATAGTTTCAAGAGAAAAAGGGCTCTTCAGATATGCCTCGTGCTTATGCTGACATTGAGTGTGCTCCAGCTCCGAGCATCGGCAATGACCCTCTTCACTCCACTGCAGTCGGACGGACTGACATGGGAAATGGTTGAACACGACTATCCCGGTGCCCTCTTTGAGGATGTAGCATTCCTAGATGTCAACCATGGCTGGGTCATAGGCCAGTTGGATTGGACCATTCCGACTGATGTGGTTGTCTTATACACAGATAATGGTGGCGATTCATGGCAGGTGAAGATGAGCGAAGAGGAGCAATTGCTCCGACAGATTGACATCGTGGATGAAGATACCATATGGATCACGGGTATTGGTGGTCTCTTCTACACTACTGACGCAGGCGAAACATGGCAAAAGGTCGATCTTGTCGTCGGGAATGTAGGTATGAGCACTGTAGAATTCATTAATGCCACGCATGGATGGACAGCGACTGGAAACACGCTCTATAAGACTGTGAACGGGGGACAGACTTGGGAGTCAGTTCCGGGATGGACCTTTGATGACCTTCCAAGGAAAATGCGATTCCTCTCCTCGTCCAATGTGTGGGCGATTGGCTACTATGGCATCTATCACAGTCAAGATGGAGCAGAGACCTGGGAGCAAGTCTCGAATAGGGGCGGCTGGACTCTGTCCTTTGTCAGCGAGACTGAGGCCTGGGCAGTTGGAGACGATCGACTGGCACATATGACAGATGGTCAGACATGGGTGGAACTGCCTGTCCCTGCACGGTTCCCCATTGGCGGGTCCTGGTTTGGCTTGACCTATCTAACGGACATTCTGTTTCTGGATGCGGACAACGGATGGATAGTGGGTGATAGGATTCCAGTGATGTACACGCCTAACGGTGGAGCAGACTGGTACGAACAGAGCGTGCCTGAAGCGGTAACCGAACGGCTCATAGCAGTAGATTTTGTCAACTCGACTCATGGCTGGGCAGTGGGCTCGGGTTGCACTATAATCCGCACCACCAAGGGGAACACCCTTGGAACGCGACTGTGGAACGGAGTGACAGATCGGGTCTTTCTGTCAATCGTCGGTTTGGTGGCCGTAGTGATAATTGGTGTAGTCTTTGTGTTCAATCGTCGAAGACGCGGAGCGAAGTCGGTTCTTCGGGATTCCCTGACTCAAATCAATGGCCCAGACTTGGAATAGGTATTGGAACTGTGAAGGGATGCACTCACTCTGGGACAGGATTTCCAACGGAAGATACTAAATGAATGCGTTAAGAAGTCTGAGGATGTCCAGCACATTAGAACCAGTGATACGAAGTTCATAGTCGCTCTCGGCAGACATGTACAGGTGTGGCTTGACAATCATCCCATAGAGAGACTCGAAACCGTCAGACTGTTTCATCCTTCGCCCCCGAATGATCACCTCTGGTCCAGTTAGCAAACAACTGATGATGAGGTGAAGCAGAGCGTGTCTTGGATGAGAGTATTTCGATGCTTCAAGGTGTAGCAGATGATGTGAACGAGGAGAGGATTGTCTGGACCCTCTATGAGGCGCTCGCACGACGTGGAGTGGCTTCCTTCCTGCGTCCGGTCAGACGTCTTCGCTGCACAGTACGCCGCCTCGCCAAGAGGGTCACCTGCTGCCCATCTGATACTCGACAATCCAATCTGAGAACCACATGAACGGGGCCGCCACAACTCCAGCGACAATTCCAAGCACGAAGCGATACTCCTCGTAAGTCTGTGCATCAAGACCGAGGATATCCGGCGCGATCCAGTATGGCATAAGTACGAACATGAAGACGCAGATGATGGCGATCTTCACAGCCATCTTTATCATCGACATTTTGGCTTTGCGGCGGAGGGACATGCTCCCCGTGCTCAGGCTCGTGGCTCTACCATAACTCATATTCTCAACTCAGTCCCGGACCTGTGGGGGACGGGGTATTTAGGACTTCTCCAGAAACGCCGCCTCGTGCTCTGCTGGTGAATGCTCTTGTAGTCCAACTTCTCAGTTCTGGAATCAATCTCCGAGGTCAAAGAGATGTGGGAGAAGGATCCAGACGTTGAAGACACGAAAGGGATCGGGCTTACTCATTTCCGTAAGCTTACGTTTTTCGGTAATCCATTCTTGCCGATCGCGGGCATCCCCAGGACCGGACGAGAAGCACACGAGTTTGCGCGCGCAAACCCGTGTAGTTGTGCCGACGCCCACTCAATCTGTTATCCCAAACTAAATAATACATAACAGAACGCAAGAGGGTTTCAAGCAAAGCTGATATGCATCCGCGGCTATTAGAGCAGTGAAATATATTGACAAGCTATGGAATTCAAATAGACGTTATTTCATTACTAGCCGGGGTCATCGTTCTAGTTGCTGTAGTGGTCCTGTTTGGCTCTAGACGGGGAGAGAGTGGATTACGTTTCTATGCCTTCTCGGCTGTGAAGGTGGTCATATTCTTCTTGTTTTGGCAAATCCTGTGGATTGTGCTGATATTCCTAACCTCTACCGGAGGATCTATTCACGACATTCTGCTGCATGATCAGTTGACGAATCTCATAGCCTTCATAATAGCACTCTCCGCAGCTATCATCGTTGAGATTCGCTTGACATCCTCAGCTGGCATTAAATCCATACGCAATGCAGGAAAGCAAGTCCCAAATTCTGAATAAGGACTGATTGTAGCACAGAGGATGTTGTTGCATGGTCCTGAAGTATGGACATTAGATTCCGAAACCAGACAGCCTTGCTATGCACGTGTTCTACCCTCTAGGACGATGGCCCGCTTTCGCCTTCCTCTGGAGTTCCTGCTAACCTCTCTGTACATGACAGAGGACGCGCTCGTTCTGGGAGAGTTCAAGACTTGAAACCGTTCGCACGTCGGCCAAGCCGCGAGAGAGAGCCTTCAAGGAAGAGCCAAGTTCCTGCTGAGGACCCAAGCCAGTTTCCACCTCTCGACGAGCGGCGCAAGCTCATAAAAGAACTCATCCTCGAGATTCTTGGTTCTGACTACGTCACAAGTAGAGGTGGCGTCGAGATTAAGACAATCAGGGCAATCCTCGACCACAGCCACATCAAGTACAGGGCATGGTACACGATCCGTGACCTGGTCAAGAGGATGTACGACGCCTACGACATTGCGGGACAGACGATTGGAAGGTCACGCATCTACTTCTTGCCTTAAAACAAGACTTAGGAGGCCGAGAGATGAAACGTCTATTGATTAGCCTATCCTCAGCTCAGTCTGTATATCTATCGGATATCAAAAACAGGCACGGAATCTCGATGAGTGCTCAGATTCGTGGCATGATTCGTGATAGAATGGAGGGCCGCTCTCTCTATGTGGAAACCAGCCCCCGAGCAAGGCCGCTATAGTCTAAGCAGACAGATCGCAAATACATTCCTGCTCTCAATGAGGAATTGAAGGCGGTATTCGCCAAGATGCGGGAGCGAGCACAGTGACTGAGTATAATATTGAATCCAATATTGGTGTAAATCATGCCCATCCTTGATAAGTACCGAACCGTAAGACTTCCAGAAGGCATTGTGAGCCTTAGTTCATTGAATATACGTCGTCAGAATCTAGGCGATTTGGGATGAATTGAAGAGATTATGGAGGAGGGTGCACGCCCAAGGACATACCTGGTCATCACTGACAAGGGGCGACGTGTGGCGCTGAAGATCAGGGAGATTCAAGAGATACTTGAGGAGGCAGCGGTTGCGGACGGGTCATGGCTGTTAGCAAAAGGACAAGATAGAACCCGACCGCAAGAGCTATTGTCGATTAAAGCATTTTTGCGAACGCAACACGAGGGTTTGAAACTTGAGAGGACTATGAAATTTGTGGTACCTCGCCGCTGCATACGGTATTCGCAAGATTCAAGAGCATTTGTCCCAAGCTTGAACCAAGAGGGGCCTTCGAATGTGGTACGCAAGAATGAAGAGGTTTGTGCGCGTAACTGTAGGATTCGTGTTGCTCATTCTTGTTGTTGCTTGTTTAGCTCTGCCTATGAGCGCATGGTCTGGGTCCGAGGATTCTTCTATGTTCCCTACGCAGGACGTTGACGAACCACTAGTGATTACTAGCAATGCTGATTTCGAATCACAGGGGTGGCAAGGAAATGGAACCAATGAAGACCCCTATGTCATCGAGGGATTGCTTTACGACGGGGGTTTCGGACCGTACATTAACATTACAGGTGTAGATGCAACCTTCGTGATCAGAAATTGCGAGATGTTGTCATGTCCTATGGTGCCTGGACATGTTTATAGTTCTGCGATCTATGTGACCATAAGAAATGCACAGAACTTCACTATTGAAGACTGCAGGTTCATCGGCGTAAGTACTCACATCCTTGTCCGTGACTCAAGACGTGTTCGTGTACATGGCAACACATTTGCCCAGGGCAGATGCATCATGTGTATGAACATTGACACCCTGGATGTTTCTGAGAACTCTGTAGAAGACTCCGATTTCCTGAGTGTGTGGGAAAGCGGCAATGTCATTGTGAGGAACAACTCAATCTTGAGCTATGTCCATTTGTTGGAACCTACCTATCCGGAAATGGGAGCGCGCATCACGATTGACACACGGCAGAGAGTCGAGTTCGTTTCAAACACAGTCGTGGGAGAAATCGCATTGAGAATCTCTTCAAGGGAGGTTGTGATTTGCAACAACACATTCCTCAATATGACGGGCGGAATCTCAATGCCACACGAGTCATTGTATTCAGGCGTGAGAACAGTCCAAGTCGAAATTGCAGATAACCACTTTGATGGTGGTGGACTGTCATTTTGGCAGTACATCAGCTACCCACTGGACATCGCAGTTATTGAGAACAACTACATAGCTGGCAAACCCATCCTGTTTCAGAGAGAAGAATCAGAAGAGGTGATCAACTGTCAGTATTATGGGCAGGTGATCTCATACCTTTGTTCGGATGCGATATACAGCGGGGGAACCTTCAGGAATGTGAGCATAGGACTTGTGATAATAGACGGCTTCAATTCGAGTATAAGCGACATCAATTTCAGCTCCTGCTATACTGGCATCATGCTAAGGCACAGCGATAAAACGTCCATTGAGCGAGTACAGGTGATGGACTGTGTTTTGGGACTGAACGCTCATTGGTCAGCCAATATGACAGTGTCCAACTGTCTGTTTGAACAATGCTCTAAGGGTGTGACTTGGGAGTGGTGCAAGGACGGGGCAATCGTATCAAATGTGTTTCGCGAGAATAGTGAATTAGGTCTCGGTCTGGAATGGTGCTGGGCTACTGTCACCGGCAACCTGTTTGACCGAAACGTCCGTAATGCGAAAGATTATGGTCATTTCCCGAACAACTGGGATAACAACACATGGAGTGACTATTCGGGGTTCGGTGTTCACATCTTGTTTCTTCACGATGGTATGATTATAGCCGACCACTACCCTAGATCCACATTGCCCTGGTATCAACTTCCAGTGGTTATCCAGCTTATATCCATCCTCACCGTACTAGTGCTTCTGTTCACTGCCTACACGGTAGGCAAACGGATGGACGGAAGGCTAGCGAGATTCTTCAGCAGCAAGAACAATGTGCTCGCTCTCCTGTTACTAATTGAGGTGCTCGCTTCTCCCGCTGTATTTTCTGTAGGGGAATCGGCGGGCTACGCTAACATAGAGCCTGAGAGCTATTGGATACTAGGCTCAATCCTCTGGAGAGTGTGGGTACAAGGAACCTGGACGTACTTCCAGGGACCGCTCTCAACATTCCCTCAGGAGCCATGGAGTCAGTTGTACATAACTAGTAGTCAAGTACTGGCAATACTCCTCCTGATGGCGTTCACATTGAACAGCTGGCGCCTTCAGCGAATGGGGGCTAGTCGTTTAGACAAGAGAGCTAATATCCTACTCCTGCTCTTGTCAGCTGTCTACCTCGCCTTGATTTACCCCCAGGCGGGATTGCCATTGCCAGTTGGACCAGTTCTTGTGTATTTCACACTGAAACTTGTGAGCGAATCCCCTCAGGATACAAGTCCTTCCAAAGGCCCGCCCCCAGACCACTTGCGGCTTAGATGTCCCAATTGTGGAGCGGTTTATTTTTACGGTCCTTCTTCTGGAGTCAAGGAGGACGCAGTTAAATGTCAGAACTGCAACAGGGAGTTTGGTCCAAAGCTCATCTCAGAGGAAACCTTGGATGGCGACTACTAGCCCATCACCGATGCCTGATCTTTTTAATAGTGCAAAACGAGAATAGGCTTCTCCTCTGGGATGTCGACGAGGACAGGTCCAGTCAGGAACCGACCTAGTTGGCACCAGTTGAAGATGAGGAAGGATGTGAGGATTGTATCCACACGGCTCAAAATCCAGTATCCGCATGGTGGGGGGCATTCCTGTTTGAATGGAGACCGCTATAGATTGTCGTAGGGATCTAGAGGGCTAGTCTTCAGGAAACCGTCAACTACCCACGACTGAACTAGTGAGTCTCCTTGGTGAAATCTCATGAAGGTCGTCTATCAGACAGGTCAGAGAATATTCGCGGTGATTTGTAGCATTTCGATATGATTTACCAACGCGCTTGTGCTGGTAAATTCAATCATGTTCCACGTGGAAAGTTGGCGTGCGCCAACTTCTGTTGACCAACCGGACTTGACAACACTTTATCCTTAAATGTTGAAAGCACAGGTAGGGACTTGGGAGAATGCATGACAAAGCATTGTAAAAATTCGGAAACTTCCTATGAACCCATCAGGTCTTACGCTTTTGGATTTCACGAACGTGTGCTCAGGGAGAAATGGTCTGAGAACAAGGGCTTCTGTCGAGACTGGATTGACATGCAAAACAATCTGACAAGCTTGTGGCATTCGTTGGCGACGTCGGTAGACAAAGAATACCTCCTGTCACAAGTTACTTATCATCGATTTCTTGAACTGCTTCGCAGCCTCAGGTGGCACATGACTGCCGTGTTCAGTGGCGCTTACGAGTCTGCTATCCGTAATCTGAGGTTTGTTTTTGAAGACATGTGCCAAGCAGTCTATCTCGATCAATCCTTCGGACACCTAGAGCCCGAAGAGAGATATAAGAAAATCCGAGGAGAGGGCCGGCTTAGGGGTAGAAAGCTTATTTGCAAGCTTGATCTACCTTCGAATAGCGAAAAGCAACTCGTGGAACTATACAGAAACCTGTGTGACTATGTTCATCCAAGCTACAAGCTTCTCATGGAGTTATTCGAAGATTTCAAGATTTCTTTCTCCTACAATGAAGAGTGGTTCCTGAATGCTCAGTCCTTCCATCGACGGACATGCGACGCAGTCTTCTACTTAGTCTTGAGAGCGTTCCCTCAAATTCAATCAATTTTCTTCGACAAGCCGTGTGTGCTTCAATCTCTAAGAGAGATGTCATGCTTATTGACTTTGAGCCTTGTCTGAGTCGTCTTCAGCGCATGCTTGAAAGTGGGTTGCTAAGAGTTTCGGCGCCGGAACTTCCTAATCTTCTAAATAAACTTCTATGTAACCACAAACATTGCATTTGCAGATGACTGCTGTTTTTCCTTTTAATTCAGGGGGAATCAGAGGAATTAAAGGTATACCTACGATAGGCTGAACCAAAAGCTTCTCCATTTTACACTTTCTGCATTTTTGACAATTTGACCCAATCGAATTACTCACAATATCACCTCCTACAACTTGACTCTTAATATCAGTAATTCAGCGGTTCTTGATCGGTGAACGTCCTAATATGCTGTGAATATGAGTGACCTAATGACCCATCTTATCTGCGGAGCCTCTCCCGCATCACTTCAAGCTGGGGAATTCGTTTGACCTTCTCCGCTGCTTTGAGGTCTCCCCCCTCGGCGGTACAAGCTGCGTATGTAGACCAATGGTCGTTACGACATATGATGTAGCATCCATATAAGGAAGCCATTGAAGGGATGAAACCCAGGCTGCTTGCGCCACGCCTCCTAGATATTCTTTCAGTATTGTTATTGAAGTGATGTTCACCTCAGACCACAGGTCCATACCCTTTCCACGTGGAAAGTCAGCCTGTTTGCTCTGTGCCCTCATAACACTTCTTGCATAGGCGGAGCCTGTATCTCTCGCTGTCCTCTTCAGCCTCAGTTGCGTCATCACACTTCGTGCAAACATATCGGAGGAACAATCTAGTCGA
>DXJO01000012.1 GCA_019057475.1 Candidatus Thorarchaeota archaeon
CATATGTAGGGTATCCACATCTTCTCGGCGGATCTGACCTTTTTCCCTACTGTCTGAGACCTGTCATCGATTTCGTACCTGATGCCAGCAGCATCAAGCTCCTTGCCCAGCTCAAGACAGTAATCCACGAAGCTCTCATCCACAGGTGAGAGTCGCACCTGAACCGGAGTCATCCATAGAGGCAAGTGTGGAGTTTTTCCCTTTTTCATATCCTTGTGCGCTTGTTCCAATACCCCATAAACTATGCGCTCAATCGAACCAGACGGGGAGGTGTGCAAGATCAATGGATACATCTCTGTTCCATCCTCAGCAATGTAGGTTATTTCGAATCGCTCGGCATTCTCGACGTCAATCTGAATCGTGGCAAGACATGCAGCTTTCTTCTGGTCGTCAACAACATTCCATTCCCCTTTAAATACGAAATACGCATACCTCTCCTCGAATATCTCCACCATGACTGGCTTGCCCACGAAATCAACAACGGAATGCAGGAACTCCTTGTCTGCCTCATAGAAGCTTTTCTGGATTCTGAAGGCAACCTCGTAATCGGCTTCCAGCTCCTTGTGCAACTTCTGCACAAACACGAGCTGGTTCTTGACAGCTTGTTTAGCCATCTCCTCATCAGCCACAAACTCGTGAATGTCAGGCATTGTAAAGGCTCGAGGGCGACGCATTCCAGCTAGCTCTCCGCTCTGCTCCCTCCGATATGAAGGTGCAATCTCGAAAAGCTTCAATGGCAACTGCTTGTGGGAAACCACAGCTTGTGACATCAGAAGAAACTGCCCAAAGCACGCTGAGAATCGAGCGAAGTAGTCGTGGTCTCCAGACTTCACAACATACTGACGCGATGGGAACCTCTGCAGGTAGGACTTCAGAGATGGATGCTCATAGTCATAGATGAGCGGCGTCTGGACGACATGTGCGCCATAATCAATCATCTCCTGGGTTACGCGTCCTTCTATGGCTCTCTTGAGAGTGAGCCCTCTGGGAGGCCACCTGAAGTTGCCAGCATCGGAGCCTGGCTCGTAGTCCACCAGCTCAAGCTTCTTCATCAACTCAATGTGTGGCGGGGCTTCGTGCGCCGTTCGATCCTTATCAGTTTCGTACTTCACGTAGAGCTGTAACTCTTTGTGGCCTTTGAAGTTGAACTTGTCAATGGATGTAAGCTTGCCACCGGGCTCGAGAATGTAGAAGTGTGATATGGCTTCTTCTTCTGCCGCTATTGCCGTTAGGTCTTCTCCTTCTGTGACCTCAATCTTGTCCTTGGTAATGGTCGTGATGTCTAACACCTTGGAACGCTCAGCAAGAGGATGGCCCTTGCAGTGAATTTCAAAGGCCTTATACCAGCCGAACGGAACACGCAGAACCTCATAGCCGCGCCCCTTCAAGTCCTTGGCGATACTCTTTAGGAGTTTCTGTGCTGCACTAGGAGGTGCCGGCGTTTCGGTCAAATGGACCCACGGATAAATAACAATCCGTGTTTCCTTGATCTCCTCTGCCGCCTCAGCTATCATTTCAGCGGTCTTCTCTGCCGCAGTTTTGATGTCTGTCTGGTCGGAGGTTTCAGCTGCTATGAAGTTGATCAGCCAAGATTCTTCTGAAACGTAGGTCTTGGCTTTTACGGCCTCGGCGCTCTTGAGAGCCTTTTGTTTCGCTTCAAACGAGAAACCATCACTGTGAATCTGCAGCATTCTCATTCTTGAAACCTCTAGTGGAGTTGCCCTAGCTCCATCTAACACTTAAGCTTGATGCAGCGTCCGTCTGGCACTCATTCGAATGTGATGGTCCCCGGAGGGCTTGGGGCGTACTAGCCGAACTCACTCGCCCACTGTGCTTCTCTGCGATTCTTGAGGATTAGAATCCCAAAAATTACGATGATGACAAGAGACCCTGTGGTTATTGCAAAGCCCACTATGGTGAGGATGCCCCATTCTGGCCATGGGCTTGTCGTTGGACCCGGACTGGTGGAGCCCGCGGTGACAGTAACCCGCACAGTATCGGTGGCACTTTGACTACCGAAACCGAGCACCGTGATTGTATATTCGTATGTTCCTGCAGCTAATCCGTTGATATTGACACTGACATCTCCACCGTTCCACACTGCTGCTATGATCAGACTTCCGTCTCGATGAATGGAGTAGTTAGTGGGGTTCGAGCAGAAGGCATGCCATGTTATCGTATGACCTGTGGTCCCCACCTCATACTCGATGTTTGCTGGATGGTCAATCCAGATGTCGATTCCATGTAATGAAATCGGATAGTGATCAACGCCATTCCCTGAGCCTGGCACGGAGTAGTAAGGTTCGACACCATAGTAATCTGACCACGTGTTGCCTATGCTTACGCCGTCGTCCCAATTGTTATCGTGTCCATAATCCATGGCATTGATTGACGGCGAGTCGAAGATGTTTCCAAAAACTGTGCAGTTCCAAACCATATCAAATTGAAGACCAATATTGGTATTATTGGCGATAGTGTTTTGATAGAAGAAACACCCGTTCGAATCCCAGATAATAAGGCCGTACTCGTTTCCAAACACAGTATTTCCGTAGAACTCCGAATAATTCATCCAGCCCCCCTCGATGCCGATAAGATGTCCAGTAATCGTGTTATGAGCGAACACGGTCCACTCCGCATCGTAAGCAACCACACCGACCATTCCATTGTAGAGGATGTCATTACCAAGCAAACTACAATGCTGCGACCCATTGAGATGAATCCCAATGTACTGGTTGCTGCTGATTGTGTTGTTGGCGAGCACTATTCCTGTTGAAAGATGTATGTACACACCGACAGTGTTGCTTCCGATGTAGTTCATGTATAGGCTGCAATCTTCGCAGAAGGCCAAGGAAACGGCTTCTGCCTGCATTGTGAAGCTACCATCGTAAACATCGACCCTGGTGCAGTCAACGAGGATGATTTGGGCATAGGGGCTTGCATCGATTGAGGCATCTGTAACGTTAACAAAGTATCCAATGCTCCGTCCACTTATCAGGTTACCACTAATAGTATGATACCAATGGTCTACGTAGTAGCCAATTATGTAGACACCTTTCTCATTAAAATGGTTGTCAGTGACTTCGCATTCAGTTGAATATGATAGCGTCACACTGGCTTCAGATGAATCGTAGAATATGCCATCGATAACATGACAATCGCTCGAGCCGCTTATGTACACCCCAGCGAGGTTGTCGTAGGCCACGCAAGAGATGATGCTGATATGTGAGCAATCCCTAATGTAAACACCATCCCCACTGTTGTGAGAATCGAGGGTACAATTATAGATGACAAGGTAGAGCGTCACGTCGTAGACCCGAATGCATGAGCCTGTTGCGACAATGGCAAGCCATTGGATAACGTATGGATTGCTCGCGGTGCCATTTCCGTTCCAGCCCTCAATAGCTGCTTGGGAAATGAGGTCCGCATCACCCCAGATTACGATTGGGTCATGCGGCATGTGATCTGCGGGGAAAACGCTGACAACCACGGTGTCAGTTGAGTTGGCCCAATTGTCATCATAGATTATGATTGTGCAGCTGTGGACTCCAACAGGCAACCCATCGATATCGGCCAACACCACATCGTTGGGCGTGTTCCATAAGCCCATGGAATCGAATTCCCCGTCAATGTAGATTTCCCATATTCTTGGATTGGGATCGTAAATGTTCCAGATAATGGTGTTGCCGATTTGACCCTCATAGTATTCCACATCTGGAGGACTGTCGACCACAGGGGGCGTTGTGTCTGGTGTAACAACTACAATTACCACGTCTGTAGCATTGAAGATTGAGTCACTGACAAGTGCGGTGTAGTTGTACACCCCAATGTCAAGTCCATCCACATTCACCGTAATCGCTTCCGAGCTCATGTTCCACCAACCCCATGTGTAGAATGAGCCGTTTCTCAGAATCTCGTAGTAACCTGGAAAGACATCCGATGCGTGCCAGATAATCGTGTTGCCCGTGCTTCCCAATGCGTAAGCAATGTCTGCGGGGGCATCAATTAATGGTGCTGTGAAATCAGTGAGTACGGATGGATAGCTGTCTGTGCTTCCAGTTGTACCAGGAACCACATAGCTTCCTGAGCCGTCATAGTCGCTCCATGAATTCCCAAGACTCACGCCAAGATCCCAATAGATGTCTGTGTTGTCGTCATCCCTCGCGTTAACAGAGTTCCAGCCAAGCCTGTTTCCATAGATTACCAAGTATCGACAAGACCACTCGAGGAAGATTCCATACACGTTATTACCATAAATCTTGTTGTACGCGATGTTACAGTTATAGGCCGCAAAGGTTCTGAACCCATAATCATTGAACATAATCGTATTATTGTCAACAAGACAACCTTTAGGTACTAAGGCTTCGATTCCGTTTCCATTTCGATAGATAGTGTTGTTGACCACAACGCAGTTGTCCGGTTCCATCAGATTGATTCCAGTGTACGCGCAGTCATGAACTATGTTATTGCTTACGACACTGTTGTGGGTGACGTTGATGTGTATTCCCAGCTCCGCGCAATCGTAGATTGTGTTGTTGTCAATCGATACGCTGTCAGAGAATGTCGTAGTAACTCCGTACTGGACATCGTGGATGAGGCTATTGCGTAACGAGCAGTCAGCGCAGTACCCCATCTGGAGTCCCACTGTGGCATCAGAAAACGTGCCTCCAAGAACTGTTACATTTGTGCATTCAGCCAACGTAATGGCACCATAGAGGTCACCATCAATCACCGTATCAGCAACATTCCAGAACCAGCCGAACGGTTTTCCATCGACAGTGTTGTTCGAGAAGGTGTTTCGCCAGTAGTTGGTGCTATGCCCGTAAACCATCGGACTGCAGCCTATGAAAGTATTGTCATCCACAGTACAGTTCCGACATGAGTCGATGTTAAGAGCGATATCTGTGTCATAGATGGTATTGTTGACAAAGGCGAAGTCGTACACCGTCCATGCTGCAATCCCGAGGTATTTGCCGCGGATCAGACATGAGTCTACGACTCCATTGTGTGCGTACGATAACGATATGCCAAAATCCCAGCCCCCCGTAATGGTTTCAAGGACACAATCTCGAATCACGAAATAGGCGTAGGTGCCGGTGATACGGATGCATGACTGGTCGCTACTTATGATGTAACCCTCAATGATGTAAGGGTCGAATTCAGTTCCATTGCCGGCCCAACCTTCTGAAGTCGCCTGCAAGGCGAAATCGCCGTCACTGCCAATTGAGATCCTACTATGGGGAGTATGGTCAGCCAATGCCATCCAGAGGTCGGGTTTTGCCTCGATAGAATCAGCAACCACCGACTGTCGCGGCGCGGTGGCGGCGCTTGATAACACCACAAACAATAGCAGAAATGTGATGGCAAACAGTGATTTTGAATGATTCACGGCGCTCCCTCTCGAAACCTGAATCTCCTCAGAACCTTCAAGGCGTTATAGCGCTCAACACACTTAAGCTTCACTATGCTCGTAATCACACATGCGCCCGAAGAATGGTACGGGGAATGGCTTAGGAGAAGAAAAGCGGCAGGGATCCGCAGGCATATCGCCCACGCACCCCTGCTAGTATTCAACTTGCCGCCAGAAGCTACCTTTTCCTTTTGATAGCCACAATGATAATTATCACTATCACTCCAGCGCCAATACCGATGACGATAACCAAGACCATCGGGTCAAGCGGCGGAATTTCCTCAGTGGAAGTCGTTTCTGTTGTCGTGGTAGTCGTTGTGGTTGTAGTGGTTGACGAGAGAACTCTTATCCGGATAGTGAAGGAGCGTGTGTTCCCATATATGTCCTCGACTGAGATGTTCAGTCCATAATCGCCAACCTCTAGAATGGACTCGTTTGTAACGAGGCCTGTTCCGCTTATGGCAAAGTTCGCGGTATCATTCACATACCACGCACCAATTCCCGAGAGGTCCGTAGCCTGCAACTGATACTCTAGAGCTTGACCATAGTCGATACTCTGATCACTCGGTGATACGACCCAATCAGGAGGTGTTGTGTCCTCAACAGACACAAACACTGTATCGCTGATAGTGTTGTCGCCTACATCATACACAGTCAGAGTGTAGTTGTATGTGCTAACTCCAAGGCCGTCTACATCGACAACTATGGGCGAACCGTCCCACACCCAGCTACCAAGCAGGCTGTCATTTTGGTACAGCTCGTAGTGGTCTGGATCCAAATCGCTCGGAGTCCAGGTAATTGAGTTGCCCGTTGTGCCAAGCTCGTAGTTGACATCAGATGGAGAATCTATCGTTGGAGGTGTCGTGTCCACAACAGACACAAACACTGTATCGCTGACAGTGTTATCGCCTATATCATACACAGTCAGAGTGTAGTTGTATGTGCTCACTCCAAAGCCGTCCACATCAACAACTATAGGCGAGCCGTCCCACACCCAGCTACCAAGCAGGCTGTCATTTCGGTACAGCTCGTAGTGGTCTGGATGCAAATCGCTCGGAGTCCATGTGATTGAGTTGCCCGTTGTGCCAAGCTCGTAGGTGATGTCGGATGGAGAATCTATCGTCGGAGGCGTTCCGTCCACAACTGTGACGAACACTGTATCGGTCGAGTTGTAGCCTCGTTCGTTATAGACCATGACTGTGTAGTTGTAGACACCCACGGAGAAACCATCTACGTCCGCTACTATGGGCGAGCCGTCCCACACCCAGCTGCCAAGCAGACTGCCATTTCGATACAGCTCGTAGTGATCAGGCCTTGGATGTGAAGGGGTCCATGTGATCAAGTTCCCGGCTGCGCCTTCCTCGTACTCTAGGTCACTAGGACTATCGATGTCAGGAGACCAGACATCTGTGAGGAGTGATGGGTATCTATCGACACTTCCAGCCATTCCATAGATGCTATACACTCCTGTGCCAGAATAGTCATGCCAAGCATTGCCTGCGCTCACACCGTCATCCCAAGTGTTGCTAGAACCGGAGTCCATGGCATTGTAGTCGCCATACATGGGACCACCATTCCAGCCAATCTTGTTTCCAAACAGCGTGTTGTTGGAACCGCTCATCATGATGCCCGGGCCACCATTCTCATAGATCCAGTTGTGTGTGATGGTACAATTGTATGATTCAGAGAATTGCAGGCCAATCATTTGATTCCCGTAAATCTCGTTGTTATCCACTGTGCAGTTCCAAGCATTCTGAACTATACAACCCATGAGGGAGCCGTTTAGGGCACAGTTGGTCACACTTGTATCGTTCGAGTTCGAAATGGCCAGACTCAAGTACGAGTTCATGGAGTCAACATCGATTATGTGGCAATCTTGACAGAACGCCAAGGCGACCCCTAAAGTACAGTTGTCGAAGCTGCCTCCATTCACAGTCACACCCGTGCTATTGGCGATCAGCACCTGTCCATATAGGTTGCCATCAACTACTTCGCCTGTCGAGTTCCATACATAGCCAAGCGGTTTGCCATTGACAGTATTTCCTGAAGCAACCATGTAGGATTCAGCGGGAGTCATCCCGTAAATGAGGAATCCGCTATTGCTGAGTGCATTATCAGTAACCACGCAACTGCCGGAAGCGTAGATGTATGTACCCATGAGAATGTCATAGATTGTGTTGTTCGCAATAATACATCCAGGAGACATACCAGCAGTGATTCCAATGGCGCCGCTATGAAGTGTGTTGTTGCTCGCAGTACATCCGGGACTCATCATGAATGCTACAATTGACATCATCGGACCGTTCAGGGCCCCAACGTGATGGACTGTGTTCAAGCTCACGATCGTCCCGGGACTTGATGCGATACATACGCCAAAGACATGTCCTTCGTAGATTGTATTATTAATCACGTCGATAGAACTTGAGCTCGATATCTCCACACAGTTAGTGCTGTTATAAACTTCGTTTTCTGTGATAGTGAGGTTTGCAGTCCCGGTGGCATAGACGCCTGCATCGTGGTTATCATAGATTATGTTGTTCCATACGGTGCATTTGTTTGACCCCGAGATGTAGATGCCAATAGCTTTCCATGTTATGTTGCATGACTCCACCTGACCGTTCGTCACATTGTTGAAGATGATGCCAATCCCAAAGTGCGCGGCAAGAGATGAGAATGAGGAGCCGCGAATTACAAAGTGGGCGTCGACATCGCCAATATAAGCAGTAGTGGCATTCAACGTAATGTCAAGCCCCTCGATTATGTATGGGTCCATCTCGGTTCCCGAACCGGGCCAGTCTTGGGTCACGAAATCGCTGTTTGAAGTGATTAAGAGAGCGCCAGGTGCTGTTGATACGTTAACAAGTACGGTATCACCAGTACTCAACCCACCTTGATCGAACACGACCAGAGTGTAGTTAAGGATACTGACTTTTGAGGGAGTCACCCATATCATTATGGGATCTCCCTCCCACATATCGGATTCGACGACCACTTCATCCACATAAAGATCATAATGATCTGGGAAGTAGTCAATGGGGTGCCAAGTGATGAAACATCCTGTACCGCCCAATCCGAGTTCTATGTCGGCAGGATGGTCAATCGTTGGTGGCACAGTGTCGACGAAGAGCCATGGGTAATTATCCACACTTCCCGCTGTTCCCGGAATGCTGTAGGCCCCTGGACCCACGTAATCGCTCCATCCGTTGCCCATGCTCACTCCATCATCCCAGGTGTTATCGTAGCCATCGTCAAGGGCATTGTACTGGTCATTGGCTGCGAATTCATTGCCAAAGAACGTGTTATTGTGAGAATCGAAATGTAACCTAATGCCATAGTATTCGCTCGCAAATGCGCCGTTGTAGGTCACCTCGCAGAATGAGCAGCCTTCCAGTTCAAGGCCAACATACCAGTTGTTGGCCACCGTATTGTTGGATACAGTGCAATTTTGGGCCCAACGAATGAGTATTCCTTTACGGGAACCCCACGCTGTATTGTTCCATATCGTCCCGTTGTCCATACCCCAGCAATCTATTCCTACGTAGCCTTGGTCGTAGATTGTGTTATTGGAAACGGTGGTGGATGGACTGCTGTCGACGCTGATGCCCACATTATTGCCATATGCCATATTTGCGTCCAAGGTACAATTGGGGGAGTTAGAACACATTATGCCACTGTTCGAGTTGTCGTAGGTTGTGCAGTTGAACACTGTGCAATTCTGTGACTCCATGACAGCCAGTCCATGCATTCCAGAATCAGCGACAACAGCATCTGAAATCTCACAATCTGTGCAGTATGCAAGGTTTACGGCTATTGGACAATCATGGAATGAACCACCATTAACAGCAATTCTTGTTGAGTTCACTACGAACACTTGTCCAAGTGATGCACCATCGATGGCCATGTCAGACACATTCCAGTAGTACCCGAGAGGTTTCCCGTTCACAGTGTTGTCGTAGACGGTATGTTGCCAGTATTCTAGACTCCATCCCTGGAAATACACTCCATCATTCACAAATTCGCTCTCATTGACGGTACAATAGGGGGAACCGCTAATCCATAGTCCGGAATACTCGGTTTCGCTTATGTTATTGTTCAAGATGGTAGTGTAGCTAGAGGATTGCACCATCACTCCGTAATTGCCGTTTCCGGCTAGGCGATTGTCAATTGAACTGCAATTATTTGACTCCTCTATGTATATTCCAGCATTTGCGTTGTCGTCTACAGTGTTATTGATGAAGGCACAAGTGTCACAGTAAACCATAGTCATCCCGTTAGACACGGATGAGAAACTGCCATCTCTTAGAATAACATTCGTGCCATTCACAAGGATAGCCTGGCCGTATCCGCTTACATCCATTGCTGAATTCTCAAGATCGACAAAATAAGCTAATGGGCGACCCCTTACAAGATTGCCTGTCATCTCATGAACCCAATGTTCAATCATCCAACCCTCTAAGCGGAGCCCTCTAGCTTGAAAGAAGTTATCAGTGAGATTGCACTGAACGGAGTAACCCAATAACAGGTCATACTGACCATCACCCTCCAGTGTATTCCCAGTCAATTCACAAAATGATGAATCATAAATCACAATACCAGTTTCTGTCCCTCGGAGGTTGTTGTCTATTAGCGTACAGTTGGATGAGTTCCAGATATTCACCCCCTCATAGCTTGAAATCATTGAGTTGTTACTAAGGATGCACCCTGGGGAGTTGTCAATCCAAGCACCTAGACCCCATGTTATATCGACGATATTATCCTTCAATGTGCAATTGGGAGAGGAGCTAAGCATGAAACCAAAGTCGCCCGTTTGCACTGTGTTATTGAATAAGTAGCATTCAGGTGATTCCTGAGCAGACACACCATCTGATTTTGTATCGATAATACATGATTCAATTGAAGCATGAGTAGCATTATCAAGGAAAACGCCATGGCCAAAGGACCAACCGACATCGGAACCTAGGAAGCAGTTTTGAATGACAAAGTGCAGGCTCACGTCCGTAATCGATATGCAACTGTCAGTAGTCCTTATTTCCAAGTTCTCTATTAGATACGGATTACCCTCGCTTCCATCGCCGGACCAGCCTTCCGTGGTCGCCTGATCGATAAGGTCCGAGTCATTCGCAATGACAATCGGATCGTGAGTACTATACGAAACCAGTTGTTTCAATCCGGTAATCCCAACATCCATGACGTCTTCAGCTACGCTTTCATCAGCGCCCTGCAATTGGTATGACGTAACATCGGATGATACGACAAAAAACAGCAGGACGAACAATACTAGGAACAGGTACCTATCCTTCATTGCAATCCCCACATCAGCCTTGTCCTAATCCACGCGATTTGTTAGGACATCACTTACTTCTTTAGCAGAATAGGAATATAATTGATGGTTATTCATTCCAGACCCGTTCATATATGCCTTGCGAGACGACTGAGTGGGAACATCATCTTTAGCTAGTTACTACTACTAACTCACTCGATATGTCATGCCATGATGTTATCCCTTCATTATTCGTCAAGAGAAAGACTAGGTTCTGTCCTGATGGAGAATGCCACTGGGAATGGCTTGAGAGAAGAAAGGCAAGAAGAATTCGCAGGCATATCGCTCACGCACCCCTGCAAGTGTTGAACTTGACGCTAAAAGATGCTTTTTCCTTTTTGTAGTAACAACGATAATTGTCGTTAATGTGCATTCAAAAAAGAAAAGGAAGAGGAGCGCTCGATGCGCTTCCTCAGTTAGACTCTATCTCTCGGCTTCTATCTCTTCCAGTGTCTTGCCTCTTGTTTCAAGAGGTTTGGCCGCCAATGCAACCAGTGGAATGAGCATCAGTAGACCACCGATTATCCAGAAGCCTGCCATATCTGCAAACAATATGAGCAAAACTCCGGACAATATTGGTCCAACAACATATCCGAATCGAGCTCCAGTCACACAGACTCCAACACTCGTGGCCCTCACTTCAGTTGGGAATATCTCTGCAAGGTAGACATAGATCCAAGCTAGGACCATAGCCATGAAGACGTACATTCCCCAGAAGAACGCAGGCATCCCTGTCATTCCTAGTCCTATGTAGCATATCACAGAACCAAGTGAACCAAGTACAAGAACCAGATTCCTCCCAATCTTATCTAGCATTATTCCTGTTATGAGGGCACTTACTGGTAACAACAATCCAGCGATGGTAAGAATCGAATTGAACTCTTGATCTGTCAAGCCCTGCACACTTGTGAAGTATTCTCCACCAAATGTCGTTGCCATTTTGAAAGCAATAGTCCAAGTGAGATAAACAATTGTTGCGATGACTATGTATTTTCGGTCCTCAGGTCTAAGTTTCCTTAGAGCTTCCATCACACCAAGTCGCTTCTTATCACGTGCGTGTTCTGTGTCCTTCCATCTCTGTGGGTCCTTAATGAAATAAAGCAGAATAAAGAGGACAATCATCATCAAGAACATCACACCGTAACCCCATCGCCATCCATAGGAATCAATGATGGTTGGTCCCAGTATCGCCCAAATCGGAATCACTCCAATAAGAAACGCCGCACTGCCATACATACCTCGTGACTTTGCAGGAGCTTCTTCTGATATTGGGATTTCCCACAGATTGGATGTAGTTCCCATTATCATGATTGAATAAAAGAGTAGGAATACATACAGATCCGCTGACAAGTACACAATCATGATTGTTGGAGCGCCCATTATTAGGATAAGGAGCATCATTCCTTTCCGTCGTCCATACGCATCTGCGTACCAGCCAATGAAGAAGACTCCAAACACAATGAGACCGAAGATGCCCTGTAGGAATGCAAATTCGCTTCGTGCCACTTCATCAAGAGCCGTTGGCCACCACTCATCAAGGATGTTGGGTATTGCTTTAATTTCAATCATTGAGAGCCAGGTGTCCATACTACTGACCAAGCCCATGACTAAAACTAGGAATATCAAGTAATTTTTTGATACTTTTGGTGATTGTTCACCGCTTTCCATATCTCTCTCTCCATATAGTTGTGAAAACGTAATCTTGATGATTCATGAATCCTCTATTATGTTCTTCTTATTTTCAAAATGTTCATTTTTGTACATCTTTCTCGCCTGATGGCCTGTCACATGTATCGGCCTAATCTGCTACACCATCACGCTTATCACTGAGTTCAACATAGTTAACGATTATGAAGAAGTACGATATCATCGTCATCGGTTCAGGTGCGGGTATGCATCTCGCATCCGCGGCTTATGAACGCGGGATGAAGGTGGCCGTGATAGAGCATGGACCAATGGGGGGCACCTGTCTGAACCGTGGATGCATCCCGACCAAGATACTGACGTACGTCGCGGATTTGATTGTGCAGACCGAACACGCCAACAAATTGAATATCACTGCCAAAGTCGAGTCAGTTGACTTCAAGGGTATAATGGACCGCATGCGTCATGATGTTAGAGGTGACAGTCAGGCTCAAGGTGAAGGAGTTGACGCCGCAGAGGGCTTAGACTGGTACAAGGAAACAGGCGAGTTTGCAGGGGACTATATCATCAAGGTCGGAGATGAGGAAATCACAGCACCAAACATTTTCATCGTCGCGGGCTCAAGACCCCTGATACCTGACATCGAAGGTCTCGACAAGGTGGACTATCACACCAATATCAGCGTAATGGACATGACTGAGAAACCAAAGTCAATGATCATCCTCGGAGGAGGCTATCTAGCTGCTGAGTTTGGGCATTTCTTCGCAGCTGTAGGTGTTGACGTTACCATAGTGGGGCGCAATCCGTACTTGGTAAAGAATGAGGACAATGATGTTTCTGAACTTCTCAAGGAAGAGCTTTCTAAACGGATGAATGTACACACGAACATCGAAGCAACTGAAGTCAGTGAAAAGGATGGTGTCAAGACAGTCATAGCTGTTGACCGTGAAACTGGGGAGAAGCAGGAGTTCAAGGCTGAAACCATCTTGGTGGCAACAGGAAGAAGATCCAACGCAGATCTGTTCAAGCCAGAGAAGACAGGAGTCAGGACAAATGAGAAAGGCTGGGTGATGGTTGACCAGTATTTCAGGACTTCCAAGAGGGGAATCTGGTCATTCGGAGATGCGATAGGGAGGTACCAATTTAGGCATGTGGCAAACGATGAAGCACAGACTGTCTGGCACAACTTCACGCGAACCCTTGAGGATGGAGAAAAGGCAGAACTGACATCTTTGAGTTACCACGCAGTTCCTTGGGCAATATTCTCTTACCCACCAGTTGCGACGGTCGGGATGACACTCAGAGATGCTCAGAAGTCTGGCAGGGCGTTGCTTGTGGGCCAGATGCCTTACACGAACACCGCCAAAGGGATTGCAATGGGCAGTCCGCCAGGTTTCGTAAGGGTGATTGCTGATGCGGAAACTCAAGAGATTCTTGGTGCGACAATCATAGGATTGTACGCCCCGATACTGATACAGGAAATAATCAACCTGATGTACTCAAACGTCCGAAGCTTCATCCCAATGTTCCACGCGATGCACATACATCCTGCACTTTCAGAGGTCGTTCAGCGTGCATTCGGTAGGCTAACACCGATCGGGGGCAATGAACACAAGCACTAGCAGATCAGCATGAAGCTGGAAATGATAGCAATAAGTTACCAGACCATGGGTACGTAGCCATCCTTGAGATGGTCAGCAATTAGCGTGCCCACGTAGTCCACAGCAATTCCGAGCTTGGCTATCTCTTCAGAGATGCCGTCCCTGTCAGACAGAAACTTGCACGCCGTCGTTCCAGTCATCTGTGCAATTGCCATAGCCTCCTTTGCAATGTCCACGTCCGAGGTAATCAGATTCTCGAAAGGCCCAAAGAAGATGACTTTGACATCGGATAGCCAGTTGTACTTGATCGTATTGTGAGCATAAGCCAAGGCTGTCAATGCCTTCTCTTTGTCTTGCGTAGCGATTATGATTAGCAGCTTGTCGTTCATTCGATTTCCACTCCTTTAGGTTTAGGACACACATGTCACATATGTATTAAGGCATGGTCCCAGAATAGAAGAGGAAGTCAACATGACTGAAGCGGTTTTGCACCCACATCGCCATTGAGAACGCTTTGGTACTACGAGCATCATCTGCAGTGGTGGGCGCTTGCCGGGATTCAAGTTAACAATCCATCAATAGCTACCACACCTGAAATAATTCCCAGCTGGCGCTCGCCCCCTCATTCTCTCGGTCGGAAGCAATCAATCGGGCTAAACATGAATCCTTAGCCAGTCGAAGGTCTTGGTGCAGTTCGGTACAACATCATCATTAGTATGGACAGAGCCACAGCAACAACGAGGATTGCAGTGTAGACCCATTGGATTCCGAAAGCGAAGATGCTGGAATATATCGGCACGTTGAGAGCATTACCAATGAACATCGACGAAGTGAGAGCTCCAGCAAGCACACCACGACGTTCCGGAGACAGTATCTGACTATATGTCATCAAGACTGGAGAGAGCGTGCCGCCAGCCCAACCTGCAATGAGGAGTGCAGCTGCTACAAGTGGTAGATTAGCAGGTGATGCAAGGTCTCCGGCAAACAGGAGAATGACGACAGCTGTGAAGAGTGAAATCAGTCCGAGCGCAATTACGGTGCCGATGCCCCGAAGCCCCATAATTCGGCTCATAGAAACGCCAGCCACACCCCCAACGATTCCAGTGAGTAAGAGAAGAAGTCCAATCGTTCCCTCGTCAACTCCGGCCATGCCCCGAGACGTCCATTGGATCGTTGCGGAATAGGATAAGCCAACCGCGAATATGCACAACATTAGCAGGAGTACGACCGGGCGTTTGAGTTCCAGTGAGAGATTGGAAATGAGATCTCCAATTGCGGGTCTGCCTGATTGTTTGCTTACTGGGCGTTTCACAAGGCGAAGAAGTGCTAAGCACAACAGCGACAAAACCAAGAAAACTGCGTAGAACATCTGCCAGCCAAAGACCACCAGCTGACCAGCAATCGCTGGACCCAAACCGACACTCATCGCAGCCAGTGCCCCGACAATCCCCATCCTCTTAGGAATGCTAGAAGGTGAGCAGCCATCCGTAATAAGAGCAACAAGAACGGGGTTTACAAAGCCAAATCCAAAGCCGCTGATTGCGCTGGCCAAGATGAACATCGAGAGGGAAGTAGAGAAAATCTCTAGCAGCATAGCAATCAAGTATACAAAAATCCCAAACGTGAGCACAGGCACTCTTCCCTTGGTATCCGAGATCGCCCCTGAGAAGAGCTGAACAACTGCGAATGGAATCATGAAAGCAGTAATAGCAAGCATAACGTCAGTAGGGTTCACGTTGAAGTCAGAAGCCATTGCGTCAAGCATAACGAGGACACCGTTTCCGACCATCGGACCAATCGCGAATAGCGTGTACGCAATAATCTCCAATGCCTTGTAATTCTCTTGAGGTTGATTGGCTGTTGGGGCACCATGATTTCTAGAGTTGTTCACAGGTGCGCCTTGCGTCATAGCTTTACTATTTGTAGGTGCAGCTTAAGATGATACCTATTCGACATATCAAACTTAGATGAACCGGTCCACTAGCTCTGTCAGGTCAATAACCGGAGGACCATCCTCAGAGCAGCCGTCGCGGAGATTCCGGGAGCAAAAGGGACATGCTGTTACGATGAATTCAGCGCCAGTCCTGAGAGCCTGCTCAATACGCTCCCTCGAGGTTTCAACACTCCAGTCATTGTAGGCGGCCTTAGCCCCGCCGCCAGCCCCACAGCACCAAGCGTTTTCGCGCGTGGTTTCCATCTCCACCAGGTCTACTGGGAGTTTTGAGATGACAGTTCGTGGCTCATCGTAGATGCCCATATGCCTTCCGAGGTGACACGGATCGTGCCATGTGATAGTCGGACGATGTTCAGTTGGCCTTGGCACAATAGCGCCTTTGTCTATCAGCTCCTTGAGGAGCTGAGTTATGTGCATGACTTCAACTCCCAGGTCAATACCGAGCTTTGGATAATCCCGTGAGAGCGTTCGATAGCATCCTGAACACGATGTGACCACTCTCTTGGCACCTGCATCTCTGATAGCATCGACGTTGTGTTGTGCTGCTTCGTTGACCGGGGCAAGTTGCCCGGTTCTAATCAGGGGGGAACCACAACAATATTCGTCCACCACTGTGAAGTCAACACCTGCCTTCTTCAACACAGAGATTGTAGCATCGCGAATCTGGATTTCCCTGTAGTTGGATGTGCAGCCAACGAAGTATACGGTTTCAGCCTGTAGAGGCAAACTGTGTGTTTCGACGAGATTTCGATTATGATGTTCCGCACCGTACGGATTGTGACACTGAACCACATTCTCGCGGAAGCGAATATGACTCGGCAGCCCGCCAATCTCTTGAACAGCCCTTGCGCGAAGCTCTTCAATCATGTCAACGATGTGCTCACTGTGCGGTGCCAGACACTGGATTTCACAATTGCCACACGTGGTGCATGCGAAGATAGGGTCCAGAAGTGATGGCTCCCATTCCAGATCTCCCTTGTAGAGTGCTTGTGCAAGCCATATACGGCCGGATGCGTAGTAGGTTTCAAAACCGAAGTGTTCTCCGGCAGGGCAAGAGGGGAAGTATTCTCTGAATACATACTTGCAGTTACTGCACCTCACGCAACTATGAAGCCATTGTTCGATCACTGACTCATCTGACGTCATAGACCCCACCGCCCCGGGTTCATGATGCCATTAGGATCGAGCAGGTCACGAATCCGTCGGACCAGTTCGATGAAGTTGGGGTCAGCACGCTCATGAAGCTTCTTTGCCGACCAGACAGGCGTCTTGTAGGGGATGGCCTTCAGGTCCAAAGCAAGGTCCAGCAACTCATTGTTGCACTGATGAACCCTCTTCAGGTTCTCGTCGTCCCTTTTGAAACGAATAATGAACTTGAACTCACAGAAGTGCATCCCTTTCATCGGTTTAAGGAAAGCCATCAGCTCATAGCCATACTTCTCAACTATTTTCCGACCCTTGAACAAAGCTTCGCCCCAGTTCTTAGGGTGAATGTATGTTCCCATCCATGTCAGCCCATCGTATTCGGTGAGCTGCTTGAATGAGTCGGACGGAAAGTCGACCCACCCGTACGCTTCCTCGCTCATAAGCCGTGCGACGGCCTCAAATGGGATGAGCAGGTTCTTTGGCTCCTCGGCTTTTGAGCGATCCACAATGCGTTTCAGCACTCGAACCTTCTCATCGAGCTCTAAACTTGTTATGCCACTCAGAGTCAGAAATGTTCCATAGTCCGGCTCGCCTTCTATAGCCTCAATTGGAGCTGGCATGCCAATGAGAGCTTTAACAACCGAGAAAGAGAGGGCACCTGCATCCTCCGCCAAATCTGCGCGGACTATCTGTTTCAGAAGGTCAGTAGTCATGAACTCGCCAAAAGTGAACAACGCGAAATGCCTTGTAAACGGCTTCTTAGGCCAAAGCTGGAGAGCCATCTTTGTGACGATGCCTGTCATTCCTTGCCAGCCGGTAAACAGACCCACAAGGTCCGGCAACGGATATCGTCCAAACCAGTTGTCGTCGCCCAGTATCCCGGAGCCAACACGAACGATTTCCCCCGTGGGCAAGACCGCCTCGAGACCGTTGATGAACTCAGCCATGGAGCCGTAACGCGTTGAGAGGTCACACAGCCCCTGAAGAAGCGCATTGGCAATAACGGATGTAAATGGCGATGAGATGGCGTACGTGTACCGCAAGTCTGGATGGCTCTCGTCGAGGTACTTCCGGACATGTCCAAAAGTGACGCCAGGCTCGATCACCATGTACATTCCCTCTTCGTCCACATTCAGAATCTTGTTCATGCGCTTGAGGTCCACAATCACAGCATCGTCAACCTGTGGGATGGTCAGCCCGCCTACACTCTGTCCAGTGGCAAAAGGCACGAGCGGCACTCGCTCCTCATTGGCAAGGCGCACGATCTTCTGCACCTCTTCGGCAGTTGACGGCATGACAACAAGTTGAGGCTCGCGTGGAGGATTCTCTGTCATGTCACGGGAATACACGTATCGCTCTGCAGCACCATCCGAAACATGGTCAGCTCCAACAATTCTCTCGAACTTCTCCTTTAAACTCACCATATCACCCCTTCAGTGCGGCATTAAGGAGTCCGTAGAACCTCTTCATTGCCATTGGATGGCGAAACATTCCCTTCGCCTTGATCTCGCCCTTAAGAAAAGCCTTGATTGTCGATGTTTCTTCCATGACAAGGCGGATTATTGTACCAAAAGACATCTCAACTGTTAGTGTGGCATCACTGGCGGCACCCTTCGCGAATCTCACACCTTTGTTAAAAGTCAGCGTGACTGGGTAGTAATCGGTCGCAAGCACAACTGTCATCTTCCATCCTTTAACTCGCGACTCAAGATTAGGGTCCTCAAGTTGCCTGTTGATAAGCTGAGACATTAGATAACCTATGAAGTCCTTTGGTTCATCTAGCATGAGGTTGGCCTCCACCTCGACAGTTCCTAAGGCTAATCCTCTGACCACATTCTGGCTCTTGAAGTTGCGCATTTCACAATCATTGATGACATTTGGAAAGAAGACAAGTATGCGGGCTTTAGTCACATACCGGGTTCAATTCGGTGCTTATGAGAATCACAAAACACGAGAAACGAATACAAGCACTGGCAAACGCCACTACTCCGCGTCTTCAAACAAATTGGGACGAATGCTGTCTCCGAATTGAGCTCTGGCTGCAAGGAGCCGGTGTCTTTGCGCATCAAGAAGTCTATACAGAATGTCTGGTGCATCTGGCACGCTCGCGCGGTATTTTCTCCTGATTCTCCTATTTTTCGCCAGCAACTCAGTGACTTCAATTTCAAACTGATGTTCATAGTCCTTCTCTTTGTAGTCCTGATCGAGAACGCTCTTGAAGAGACGTTTTAGGTCATCATACTTCGGGATATACCCAGTCGGGGTTATGAGGGCACTCACCTCTCCGTGGACTCGCAGTTCCATCCACTTTAGCCACACCCTCTTGGCCTGTTTCCCATTGAGGTAATTCCCTTCTTTGTCACGAAGGAAATAATTGACACTGAAGATTTTTGGTACTTTGTTAAGGCCCTTCACAAAGTTCAGATGATTCTGGATATAGCGCCCCAAAGGAATCGAGATGAAGTCCAGGTTTGCAAAAGGTTGGAAAGTTCTAATGCCTTCTTTCCCCAATGTGGCTGCAGTCGATTCGGATTCCAGACTAGCACCCATTGTGAGGACTCCATGAGCCCAGTTAAAGGACTGCTGAACCGGCACCCAAGTATCAGGATCCCGGCCACCATAGATTATGCCATGAAGTGGAACGCCCTCGGGGTCATCAGCTTTTGGATCGAGATTCTTGAGCTCTGAAAGCTTGATTGTGTAGCGAGCATTCTTGTGTGAGTGCCTTATCTCATTCCCGTTCTTGTCTGTCTTACCCTTGAACCAGTTTCCTGAGTAGTTTATGCCTTCCTCCGGAATCTCACGGCCATCTCCTATCCAATACGGGTTTCCGTCCGCGATTAGGACGTTAGAAAATATCACCTCACCAGGACGGTTAAGAACATTCCAGATCACAGGATCATCATCGCTATTCACGCTTCGAATGATGCCGAAGATGCCAGATTCTACATTCGCTGTGTATACCTCGCCTTTGTGGTGATGTAGGTAAGCAAGATCATCACCAATAATCTTCTCACCCTTGACCATCGAGGTGCTAGTTTTTCCACACCCGGAGGGATAAGCACCTGCGAAGTAGCTCCTTCGACCTTCAGGACCAAGCACTGTCATGATGAACATGTGCTCAGCCAGCCATCCCTCACGGTTAGCTTTACGAATAGCCAGTCGCAGAGCGAGCTTCTTGAAACCAATAGTGTTGCCAGCATACTGTGTGTTTGCGATGTAGACAGTATCATCGGTGTAGTCGATGTACACTCGGCGCCCCTTGATATCTATTGAAACAAATTGGTCCAACCGGCTTGCAGAATGCAGGAACCTAAAGAAATCATTCTTGTTGCCAATGCTCTGGAAGTATTCGTACCCTGAGCGATACAGAATATCTTCACTATGAGCAACGTAGAACGAGTCAGTCAATTGAATGCATGGAATAGAAAAGATTGAGTCGATCGGGCCCAAACAGAAGAACCGTATAACCATCTCTTTGTCTTTCATGCTGTTCTTGAGGAATCCCTTTACCTCTGCTAGACCTTTCTTGCGTTCGATCTGCCGTAGGTTCTTGCCGAGAGTTTCGCCCTCAGGCACCAGATACCGCGTACGTGCCTTGTCTCGAGCCTGATCGTGAAGACCATCATAATGGATTGTGTGTCCCTCTGTGGCAAGAGGGGCCTCTTCACCTGTTTCAATTGCCATTCTGCGTACTCGCATGATATCATCGGGGTCGTCAGTAACCACAAAGACGGACGATGGATTGCAAAGCTCGATAGCCTGAGCTATGAAACGATGAACATGTTCGTTGGGAACTGCCAGTATCTTTTCGAGATTGGCTTCGTCAAGGCGGGACTTGAGAATCGTCACATGCGTTTCCAATGAATCGCACCCCCGTTCGAGGTATGCTCAGGCGCCCGTTGCGGCACACACCTCTACTTAACATTAACTGAGGGGACTTGTGTGCTTCGACTATCGATATCTTGGCGAACGAGCACTCCACCTAGTTCCCACTATTCATCAAGGACCTCTATCCGGGCAATACCGTCGAAGAAGCTCAAGGGCTTGTTGCTGATGTCGTTCCCGCGATCATCAGTGACAATCCACTTGGAATCTCGACTGATTTGGCTGAATACCCAAATTTCTTCGTCTAGCATGGCCTTTCTGAATGATATTGCATAATCGCCATCAATCACTGCCTCCTCCTTAGTTGCCATGTCCCTGATTACTCTGTGGGCAATGGATGCGTCTATGGGCCGGCTGTGCAGGTTCCAAGTAACAGGAGTAGTCCTCTTGGTGTGGTAGCGAGATGCCAAGTACAACCCAAGGCAAGATAGCATTGGCCAAATCACAATCACCAGTACAAACGACGCGCTCTCGTGGACAGAAGCTGTTTGCATCATGAACAAAAAGATGGCAATCGGCAATGATATGAAAAGCATCGCCATAATATGTTTCAAATTCAATTCACTAACCCCCCAGTTGTATGTATCTTATGCAACGAAGCCTAATAACTTTACAGCCTTACGGGAGATATGGACAGCCGGATTCGTGAGGCATAAACAGTTTTCAAATGCCCCTTACGGTAAAACGGTGCGGTGACGGACAGACTTGATTGAAGCTTTGGACGAAAGCAATGTGGATGAGCTCCTAGGCATTTTGGCTGCCAAGCCGCTTGCCAACATCACCTTGATTGCTGACTGTACGCAGCTCAAGCCTTGGTGCGACATACGCATTCTGAAACAGAATGGAAAGCCTACGGCTGCATTCTCTCTATACCATGATCTTGATTTTCTTGCGGGAGCGTTCTGGGCAGAAGGCTCTGCCAGCTTGCTTACGCTATTGCACGATCTCAATGACCAGATACGAGGAAAATCTCTAGTAATCATTTGCAACGATGACCAACTGAGGATTCTAAGCGCCGTGTGCGATAATGTAGAACCGCTTCGCGAGCGTCAGATGATTGCAGACAATTCATCAAATCTGATCGAGTGGGGAGATAGTCTGCCGGAGAAACTCTCTCCGTTAGATGCAGTTGATTTACGAAAACTCTACATCAACTGTGGAATCCCTGCTTGGACACCAAACGTTCTTGAGCTCGGCCCGTTCTATGGCATCCGTGATGCAAATGAGAACATCGTCTGCGTAGCAGGAGTTCATTATGTAACTCGATTTGGTGCTGAGATTGGCAACGTAGCCACGCATCCCGGTTACAGAAGAAGGGGTCTTGCATCATCATGTATCCGTGCCGTTGCCGATGAATTGCTCAGTGACATTCCACTTGTGATCCTGCATTTCTTTGAAGAAAACCGACCCGCACAATTACTGTACGAGAGAATGGGTTTCTCATACTCCAAGAGCGACCCCGTCTACTTCACTAAGGTCGAATTTGATTGAGAATCAGGCCAGAACGAACACAAGCGCGAACATGTAGATTGTGCCCATGATAAGATGCAACAACCCCAATGGAAAGGCAATACGCGTGAACTCCTTGAAACTGATTGGCTTTCCTTTTTCAGCAGCCAAGTTCACGGCAATCATATTGGGTGCATCACCAAAGGGTATAATGTACCCACCAACATTCGCACCAATCATTAATGACAATGGGACCGCTTGGCTGCCGCCTCCAAAGCTCACCGCAAGAGGTGAAAGAAGCGCTGCCACAGGGATGTTATCAACTATGGAGAGAACCAGACCTGGAATCCAAATCAGAGCAAGGATTGCAAGAAACGGATTATCGCCAATAGCTGCGCCAAAGCCGTCAACAAGCAAAGTAATGAGGCCAGTCTGTTCCAATGCCACAATCAAGCCAAAGAGTCCAATGAGGAAGAATACAGTGTCCCACGACAGTCGTCTTAGAAGGTCCTTTGCCCGTTCGTGAGAAAAGATGAGCATCCCCGAAGCGACGAGCATAGCAATCAAGCTCGCTTCAAGGCGCACACTAGGACCCAGCGTGAAGCCCAGAACCAGGATTGCCAGAGCGAAAATGGAGAGATAGAAATCGTGACGCGATTTTATCATCACACTTGGCTTGATTATCATAAGGAGATTAACGTCGCTGCTCTCTCCTGAAACAAGTTTTTCCTTGTAGTATCTCAGCAGGTACCAGACAGTTACGATATACATAATGATTGTTAGGGGAAGCAGAGCTATGAACATGAGCCCGACATCGATGCCTGCTAATACTACAATTACCAGATTGGGCACAGAGCCAACAACGGAGGGTATCGAAGCGAAGTTCGCAACAATGACCTCGGAAATTAGGATTGGTCTGAAATCAATGTCAAGCGCCTGACATACTTCAACAGTGAAGGAACCCATTACGAGCATCGTCGGCAATGGATCGAAAACCAGAGAGAGCACGAAGACCAGGTTCATGAATGCGAGGAATACTTGTCTTGGATCTCCCTTTGTGCCTCTCACCAGCAGGAGAGCAATGTAGCGAAACATGCCGGATGAACCGGCCACCGAAACGACAATCATCATAGCAGTCACGAAAATGATGGCGTCCCATTGGATTAGCTGCAACATATCTGGAAAATCTATTCCTTCAAAGAAGAGGACCACTCCAGCCAAGCACATGCCAAACAGCACAGTAGCGGTTTCATTGACCTTCTCTGAAATGATCACTATGAGCGTGCCAATGAAGATTATGAGGATAAGTATCGCCGCTATCATCGCTCTGACGCTTGTAATGCACACCCCACTATTAAATGAAATTGGAGCCACGGTCAACATACGCTTAGAAAGAAGGCTGATACTCAATACACAACCTATATGTTGAGCCTGCTGTGTGAGCAAGTTCAGGTTGATGTACGATGGATCCAAGAGTTGAACAGCACGCAAAGATTTTGGTCGAATGGAGTACAGAAGTCAAGAAAGGCGACATGGTCGTTATCCGTGCCACCCCGGAATCTCATGACCTTGCTGTCGCAGTACATAAGGAAATAGCAAAGGCGGGTGGGTCTACGGTCACCTTGATGGCTAGTGAGGAGATATCCCGAGCATTCTACGATGGCGCGAACAATGAAACGCTTCAGGTATTTCCCAAGCATATGAAAGCGCTCGTAGAGCAGGCAGACGTGTACATTTCTCTTGGTGCACCCGTGAACACGAAAGCTCTTGCTGGAGTAGACTCGAAGCGCATGATGATTAGATCAAAGGTCAATCAAGAGATATCTGACATTAGGCTTAGAAAGCGTTGGTGCGGCACTGTTCATCCATGCAGAAGCCTTGCTCAACAGGCCGGCATGAGTATGACCGAGTACCAGGATTTTGTCTATGGAGCCACTCTCATCGACTGGAAGGAAGAGAGCAAAAGCATGTACTTGATGAAGGAACACCTTGAGAAACACAAGGACATCAGATTCGTGGGTCCAGAAACCGACCTCTACGCCAAAACAGAGGGACGAATTTGGATTGCGTCGGATGGGAAACATAACATGCCCAGCGGCGAGGTGTTCACTGCACCCATCGAGGATACTGTTGAGGGCCATATCTACTTTGATATCCCGTTCATGTTTTCTGGAAAGGTCATTGAGGGCGTCAGGTTGAAGTTCGAGAAAGGAGAGGTTGTCGATTACTCTGCGGAGAAGGAAGAGAAGACTCTGAAGGAGATTATTGAGATAGATGAAGGGTCTCGACGTCTTGGTGAGATGGCTATAGGCACCAATCGGGGAATCAAGAGGTACACACTCAACATGCTCTTTGATGAGAAGATAGGTGACACAATCCACTGTGCCCTTGGCAGAGCATACAAAGATTGCAATGGTGTGAACGAGAGCGCCGTACATGTCGACATGATAAAGTCCATGTTAAAGGGCGAAATCACCGCAGGCGATGAGATCATCTACTCCAAAGGCAAGTACTTCTACGAGATGAAATGACAGAGACCTTGAGCAAGGCAGGTTTCGATACATGGAGCACGGATTCTCGAAAGTATCTTATATTTCGGTGAGTGCAAGAGTCTGATGGCTATCGCTGGAACGTCGCGCAATATCATTTGTCACATCAGTCGGCCTGATCATTCAGGCACTGTGGTGGCTCGAATTCACGCTGCTCACCTTGCAGAGTGCTATACAGAGCACCTTGTCCACTTCCAGATTGCTCAGTGGATTGACACTCTTCGTGTGCCTTCCCTGCACGGTGATTCCCTTCTGGATGGCGTGGGCAGTTTGGACTCGTCGTCAATACAATTTCCTTCTTGGATTGTGGACGACATGGGCACTGTGCATTGGCATAACGGTCAGTCTGTCGTACTTAATCAATAGCCTTTACGGTCACGTGATACTCCCTGAGAGTCTGTTCAAATCCATGTTAGCTTCGTTGATGTTGGTGCTGCCAGCATATATCTCAGCGATTTACATAGCCACTACGCCATCCGTACCCGAAGACCAGTGGTGGTGAACAAGAAAGTCGGAAATAGTGTTTCTTGCACGCTTGGTCAGGTATACAAGGACGCAATGGCGTGTGCGAAAGCGCAGTACATGTCAACATAATCAAGTCTTTGACAGAGGGCGAAACCACCGCAGGCGACGAGATCATCTGTTCCAAAGGCAAGTACTTCTACGAGATGTGAAAGGACAAAGACGCTAAGTGGCACTGGACAATAACAGAATCGCAGTTGACGGTGGACAAGAAACACTGGTCATTCAAGATACGACCGAAGGCCCTTGAGCAGGGCAGGTCTCGATACATGGGGCACTGATTCTCGAAAGCATCTTATGTTTCGGTGAGTGTAAGAGTCTGGCGGCTATCGATGGAACGTCGGGCAATATCATTTGTCACATCAGTCGGCCTGGTCATTCAGGCACTGTGGTACCTCGGAATTATGCTGCTCGGCTTGCCGAGTCTCATACAGAGCACCTCGTCCGCGTCCCGCTTCGTCCTTGGGTTGGTACTCGGCGTGTGCCTTCCCTGCACAGCGATTCCCCTCTGGCTGGCGTGGGCAGTCTGGACTCGTCGTCAATCCAATTTCCTCCTTGGATTATGGACGGCAATCGCACTATGCTTTGGCATAATTGGCAGTCTGTTGTATTTCATCGCTATCTATTATGTTCACGTGTCATCCCCTAGTATGGCTTTGGCGTTCATATCCATTGTAACTGCGTTGATGTTGGTGCTGCCAGCATGTATCTCAACGATTTACATCTTCACTACGCCACCCGTACCCGAAGACCAGTGGTGGTGAACAAGAAAATCAGAAATAGTGTTTCTTGCACGCTTGGTCAGGTATGCAAGAACGTAATGGTGCGAACAAGAGCGCTGTATATGTCGATATGATCAAATCCATGGTCGCAGACGAAATCACCGCAGGGAATGAGGTCCTATTATCCAAGGACGAATTCTTCTTCGAGAAGTAAATAAGGTTTGAAATCCATCGAAAACGGCAGCAGGAATTTCGCAGGGGGAAGCATCTATGCAGCCCGAGGGCCGTTTCCATGAGATGCAGTTTTATGGCCATTAGATGAGTTTCTAGGGTGTGCTGCTCCGTCTGTGGCAGTCAAGACAAGTCAAGAGGACTCGCAATGGCAATGAAGAAATCAAAATCTTGCAGCATCACGGGAATGATGTGCGGAATCGCCATCATAGTGCTAGGCGGAATCAGTGGCCTGATACTGTTCATATCAAACGCGGGTGGTGCCTCTTTTCCATTATCTCTGTTTTATCTTCTGGACATCCCGTTCATTGCCGTCATGATTGGTGTCACTCTAATCCTACGCTCGGTCCCATTTCCGGGTGGTTCGATGTTCGCACGCAGAACAGGCCGACCAGTGGACACTAGACCATCTGCGGAAAAGAGCTTCATCTATGAAACCCCGGGGACGTGCTCAAGCTGCGGCGCAGGCATTAACGCCGAAACCGTAGAATGGGTGGGACCGTTAAGCATTAAGTGCCCCTATTGCGGTGCCACGCTCGATACGGTAAGGAGAGAGGTCTAAGCCGTTGCCCGAAACTTGTACAATCCTGGACATCAATGTCCTTGACTGATGTTCGATTCCTGATTCATTGAGGTCTGCTCTGCAGATCCTACTGAATCTGCGACAAGTCTCAC
>DXJO01000013.1 GCA_019057475.1 Candidatus Thorarchaeota archaeon
GTCGCCCCAGTAGACGTCAATGAACTCACCGTGCTTCTCGCAGGTCTTCTTGTACATGACCTTGCCGTCCTCTTCATAGAGGGTAGCATCTATCACATTTACTTCATCATGCTCCAAAAAGCACTCAGGGCAGATGGACTGCGTAGTGTACGGAAGCTCCTTTTCGGGATGTAGCTCAACATGGTATCTAGAAACATCCCCATGAGTGAGCGGCTCTTCCGGAATTGGCTTTACTTCATCAGTTGCCACGATTGTTCAGCTCCATAATAAGTTACCACCACTGAACAGGGTGGTATTACGCGCAGAAACCTGAGTTTCTTGGATATAACCTTTATCCAATGGTTCAGAGTATGATGAGTGAATCATGCAGGGTGTTCTGAATCATCGAGCAATAGCACATAGCCGCGCTTAAAGCCACCCCGCGTCTGGTTCTTCTCCGCCCTCAGTTGATCAAGTTTTGCGCGACCAAGACCCCTTAGCTGAATCAGAGCATCGATGACTTCAAGGAGATCAACAATCTCCTCAGTTTCACCGGAAGAAAGAAGCTCCTCCGCCTCTTCAACAATCTTAGTTCGCATCAGCAGGTCCAGCTCGTCCTCTAACGCGGTTCGTACTGTTGGTTGCGCACCCCTGGAGCGTATGATCTCAGGGATTCTATCACGCACTAGTTTCTCTCTCAATGAATACACCAGCAGGACTATCGGGTCACCTCAACGCAAGAGATACCTCAATCTGAGGTTTTGCTTCTGTGACAAAGGCATCAACAGCAGACTTCACATCTTCGGGGAAGTCCGAAGTCCAAGGCTCATCCGCGCCCCGAGAAATCGACTCAGTCATCGAACCAAAGGGTAGGTATCGCGGTGTCAATGATTCATCGAATGAAATACTCCCAATCCACTGTCCTTGGTTCACCATTTCATAGACTGGCTGGAATTTCTTCATCTCTGCGGGAAGGATGGCACTCCAATAAAATGACATTCCATTGAACTGTCCCAGCTTGCCGAGTGGAACGAGATAGCTGTCCAGGGTCGCCTTCGCAAAAACGAGATTGTATAGAATCCCAACGTTGCAGTTAAGACAAGCATTGAACTCTAAGCCATCGCCACTTGACTGAACATATGCAATACCATTCTTCTCAATGTTATCATCATTGCAGTGAACGCATTGGCTCATTCCCCATCGTACTTCTACGTGGCTCTCAAATGGGCCCGTTAGGAATCTGTTCTTGGCACCCTCAAAGGCTGCCTTTACAGCCTCGGCGCCCTCGGAGTCCATCTTTGGTCTTATGGCACGCCAGACTTCAAGCAAATCCTGCCACGATGTATTGTATATCATATCTGCGAGTTTATCCAAGGTTCTGTCTTCCAGAGCACTCATCGAGTATCACCACAATTTGGGCACTAGTCCCCATCTATCTGACTGAGAAAATCATCTAGCAATTAAGTGTTGGTCGGGTCGCTCCTCAAATCAGGTGTATCAAAGGTCAACATGTGTTAGCCTAACATTTTTATTAGCGTGAAAATATCTCTAACAAACAGCCCTAGAAGGTGAATTGCAGGATGGATTGTCAAATTAACTAGCGTCGCTTCTCCAAGACGATTAGCTATATCCGGTTCATCCTTGCCTTCGTCCCGATTCAACGGGTGTCTTTTGCACTCATTGCTCAGGTCACATCAATTAGAGAGGTGTTCAGTTTGAGTTCATTACCCAAGCGCTATGATCCTTTAGCCGTAGAGAAGGAAGTATTAGAGTTCTGGAACACCAACCAGATCTATGAGAAGACCGTTGACTTGAGGAAGTCAGGTCCGGCTTGGAACTTCCTTGAGGGACCTCCCACGACAAACGGCTTCATGCATGTTGGTCACGCGAGAGGCCGAGCTATGAAGGATGCTGAAATCAGATACCAGACCATGAAGGGATACAACGTCTGGCGGCGTGGCGGATGGGACATGCAAGGGCTCCCGGTGGAGCTGGAAGTAGAAAGGAAGGAAGGAATAGCGGAGAAGGGCCATATCGAATCGAGCATGGGGATGGACCAGTTCGTCCAGAAGTGTAAGGAGCTTACTGATTTCTACCTTGATCGTTGGGTCAATGACTCGATAAGACTTGGTCTCTGGTTGGACTACCCAAACGCATACCAGACGCGCAGGGATGACTACATAGAACATGTCTGGTACTTCTTGAAATTCGCGAATGAGAAAGGACTCCTTGGGAGAGGGTATCGTGTAAACCCAACATGCCCAAGGTGTAACACTGCCCTCTCAGGACATGAGGTTTCCCAGGGATACATGACGAAAGTAGACCCATCAGTCTACGTGAAGTTCAAACTGCAGGATAAAGAGAATGAATACTTGGTAATATGGACAACAACTCCATTCACGTTGATATCAAACGAGATGGTGTCTGTCCATCCCAAATACAGGTACGTCAAGGTGAAGGTTGGGAATGAACTATGGTGGCTAGCAGAGGACCGTGTAGACATTGTTATGGGGAAGATCGGTGTCAAAGACTTCCAGGTTGCTGATGATCTCATTGGTAAGAATATGCTCGGTTGGAAGTACGTTCACCCGTTCAAGGACGAGGTTCCTTGGCATCAAGAACACAATGAAGAATACATGCACGCCATCGTAACAGGCAAGCATGTTACCGTGGATGATGGAACGGGCCTTGTTCATACAGCACCAGGCTTTGGACCTGATGACTTTGTGGTAGCCCGGGAATTTGGTGTCCCTGTTCTTGCGCCAGTCACAACCGATGGGAAGTTCACGGATGAGGTTCCAATGTTCAAGGGCAGGTATGTATTTGACACGAACGAAGACATTCCTCGGTTACTTAAGGAAAAGGGGCTTCTCGTTTATGAAGAAGAAATCGAACACGAGTATCCGCATTGTTGGAGATGCGATACCCCGCTCATATACTTGGCAGACAGCACTCAATGGTTCCTCAAGATGACCGGAGTTCGTGACAGACTCGTTGAGCAGAACAAGGCAGTTGATTGGATTCCGGAATGGGCTGGTACGGGGCGCTTTGGTGATTGGTTAGCGAATGCAGATGACTGGTGCATATCGCGCTCTAGAATCTGGGGTTCACCACTTCCTGTGTGGGTCTGCGATGACTGCAATGCGGAAGTTGTTGTTGGCTCTAGAAAGGAACTCAAGGAGCTGGCCATCGAGTTCCCTGATGAGTTCGAGATGCACAGGCCTTGGGTTGACCGAGTTGTTCTAGAGTGTAAGAAGTGTGGCGGGAGAATGCACAGGGAACCTTTCGTCACTGACTGCTGGCTGGATTCCGGTCTCGCTCATACTGCTAGTGTGGATTACCTTAGGGACCCCAGTCTGTTCGAGAGTTTATTCCCCTACGACTTCATCACTGAAGCTGTCGATCAGTCCCGTGGGTGGTTCTATAGTCTGCTCTATACTTCGGTAGTCCTGCACAACACTGCTTCATTCAAGGTGTGTGTGAGTCAAGAACATGTTCTCGACGATGATGGACAAAAGATGAGCAAATCGAAGGGAAATGTTGTGTGGGCTAAGGATGCATTTGAAACCGTGGGCGCAGACCCGTTTAGGGTCTTTGTTCTTACACGGTCCGCGTCATGGTCTCGGATGAATTATGATCAGAAAGAGATTAATTTGGTCCGGAGAAATCTTGACATCCTCTGGAACGTCACGCTCTTTGCTGAAACATACATGGGGCTCGACAAGTTTCAGTTTGACCCGAAGAGATTGAAGAAGAGCTACAAGAAAGCAGAGCTTGAGGATAAGTGGCTGCTTTCAAAGGTTCAGAGTATCATTGGCGAATTCCATCAACACATGGAGAAGCATCTGTGGCATCAAGCAGGCCGCGTCCTACTAGACTTCATCTCTGATGATTTGAGCAGAGTCTATCTGCCGATAGTGAAGAAGCGAGTCTGGCTGGATAGCGAAGACCCCAAGAAGGTCATGGCCTATGATGTCATGTACTATGTTCTTCAAACCATGCTGAGATGCTTGAATGGGTTCACGCCATTCCTAGCTGAGAAGCTTCACAGGGACTTCTTAATGCGATTCCAAAAGAGCCTCCCTGAATCAATCAACATGACCGACATGCCTGAAGTGGAGAAGGCCTTCCTTGATATGAAGACGGAGAGTGCTTTCGATGTTCTACAAGAACTGAGATCGTCTTCAAGTCACGCTCGAAACAAGAAGGGCGTGAAACTACGGCATCCTGTGGCTAAGATCACACTGATAGCGGCCTCGAAAGAAGTCGTTGAGAGTGCTAAGAGCCTCAAGTCACTGTTACTGGATGATCTCAACACAACAGATTTCGAGGTTTTTGAAACTGATGTCATGGAAGGCTTCCTGCATCTCTCGATAAAGCCAGACTACAAAATCATGGGACCCAAGTTCAAGGACAAGATGAAGGACCTTGTGGATGCACTTCAGGAAACAGACGCAACCAAACTGAGGGACGATCTTGAGAAACATGGAACAGCAGTAGTTGAGGTCAGTGGTAAGAAGCTAAAGCTTGAACAAGGAGATGTGCACTTTGAGGAAACATTGCCAGAACACCTCAGTCATGCTGATAGCAGAGTTGGCCGAGTCTATGTTGATATCACTCGTACTCGCGAACTTGAGGCCATGGGCCTTGTTAGGGACGTTACCCGCAGAGTACAAGTCATGAGAAAGGAGATAGACTTGAGCGTTGACCAGAGCATAGATGTGCTAATCCGATTCTCCGACCCCGAATCAGTAGAACTGGCTGAAATGCATAAGGACTACTTGACCACAGAAATCCGGGCTGACTCTCTAGAGCTAGTAGGTCCGAAATCAAAGCCTAAGTGGTCCAAGTATAGCTACGCTAAGGAGTGGGAGATAGACGACCTTACGATCAAGGTCGGTATGAATCCCAGGTAATCGGTCACACAGGGCTTTTGTCCCTGCTTAAAACCTCAAGCAATGTGTGGAAGAACGCTGTATTCTGCTCAAGAGATGCTAGGGATACCCACTCATTAGGCCCATGAAGGTTATCACCTTCAGGCCCGAAGTCAAAGAGGTCTGCCCCCTGACCCGCGAAGTAGCGTGAATCAGAAGCTCCCGATCCTTCAACCAATCGGGGAGGAATCCCTTCCTTCTGCAGCGCCCACACCACGGTTCGAATCAATAAGGAGTCGGAATTCGAGTCTATGTATCCTGGACCTGCTTTTGATTGAAGAGAAAACAGCTCAACCTTGCCAGCAAGAGCAGTTTCGAGTGCCTGTTGCACAGCCTTACCATCGTTCGTCATGGCTCGGATGTCACAGTAGAGAGTCCACAGGTCTCGGTCAAGTGAAAGGAGGTTGGGATTAATGATTGTGCCTTTGTCGGATGGCATGGTCGGAAACGGAACTTGGGAGATAGTCAACAGGGACCTCAACAGGTCAGTCAGAGCCGCATCATATTGGGTTTTCACCCCAGATTCATCGGAATGAACAAGGTCCATCTCTACCCAGTCCGGGATAACATTCGACTTCAGAAATGCACCTCTGATATCCGATACTACTGTGTCAGGGTGCAAATCAAGGTACTTTGAGGCTGTAAGCATGGCATGGCGGTCAACACCAGGTCGAAGGTACGCAGAATGACGAGTTTCTGAACCAAATACTTCTGTCGTAAAACGTAACGTTTCTTTCTTGCCGCGAGTTTCTGAAGTCATTCTCTTCACTTTGATGTGCGTTGGGACTGTATTCCTGCGACGGTGGATGACCTGCTGATGAATGCCATCCGCGATAACGATGTAGTCAGGGAACAGTCCTTGCTTAATCAGATAGTTCCGAAGGAAAAGCGCTCCATTGACACCGCCTATCTCTTCATCCCCGGTTGTAGCCATCATCACGCTGCAAGGCAGGTCCGATTCGGCTAGCTTCTCAGCCAAGAGCAACATCGAGACAATGTTGCCTTTGTCATCACAGGTTCCACGACCGTATGCTCGATCCCCCTTCACCTTTAGCTTGAACGGGTCTGAATCCCAAGCATCTCCGACAGGAACGACATCATGATGCGCGAGGAATAGTATCTTGGACTTGCCCTGACCCCGTCGCGCAAAAGATGTGTAGAAACCGTTGGATTCAATCAGTTCGCTGATGAAGCCAAACTCCTCCAGTTTGGACCCGATGTACCTCGGGCATTCGGAGGATGCTTTCTTGTCTTTGCCATCATTCACCGTATTGAAGGATACAAGCTTTTCAAGCTCTCTAACTGCACTCAGAGTCATTGTGGCTCAGATAGCAGTAATTAGCTGGTGGTCAAAAAGGTATCCTCTGATTATCGAGTAATGCATCATGCCTGCGGCAGCCACGCGGGGTTTGATTGAGAAGAAAGAAAACAGATAGAGCGACGCAGTTGAAACGGCGCTCCATCTTTGCATGTGAATGACTATGTTCTCTTGTAGAGGTACCTGCTCCACGAACTTAAGTCCGGCATCTGCACTGGCATCTTCTTCCGCTCGCGGATTTCAAGGATCAGATCTTCCTGCATGCCTATCGGAACAGGTTCGAACCCACTAAACACGTAGCCGAAGAAGCTTCTCCCTGCAGACGCACTTCTGAATTCATCAGCAATATCGATGGTTTCCGCGGTGGGGAGGGTGCCCTTGATAACGACTGTGTCTTCCTCCGCTTCTATTGTTACTATCTGACCTCTGTGTCCGGTTAACACCTTGATGACAGCTCCCTGAGTATCCGGGGGGGTCTTGATGTCCGTGTTAAGCACTGGTTCGAAAAGAAGAGGCTTTCCTGTCAGGAAGGCCATGTTCAGGCCAGAGCTTGTCATTGTTGCTACTTCGTTGTACCCAGTATGAGCGGGGTCATTGTGAACCGTAGTGTCTGTCAACACGACCTTCACACCCATCACAGGTTCCCGGGCTATGGGACCGCCTTCGACAAACTCCCTGAAAGTTGTCTGCAGGTATGAGAATATTCTATCAAATCTCTGAACTCCACTCATAGCGTCTACAAGCATGCAATTTCCGTAGATGTCCAGAATCTTTCTTGCCTTTTTGGCATCCCATCCGGCTTCATCTCTGAGGATAGCAGCCCGTTCCTTATTGTTCTGTTCTGCAGTGATCTGTTTCTTCCGGATTAGCTTGAGCGTTTTTTCGTCGAGGGGCTCCAAAAACATCTTCAGTCGATTATGACCATTCGGGGACTTGGTATGGAACTCCGCGCTCCTTTGGGTCATCTTCTCACGATAGACAATGATGGGGTCAGATACATGGATCTTGACCTGCTCGTTGATACGCTTGGTCAGAATCTCAATCTGCAGTGGATCGATTCCGTCCAGGCGATACTCACCTGACTCCTTGTCATGGAAGAACCGTGCCGTGGGATCTGCCATTATCCACTTGGACACAACATCGCCAAGTTTCGCGACGTCCTGCGGATCTTTCGGCTTGATGCTTCTACTCACGACTGGCTCAGCGACGTACTCGATGGCCTCAAAGGGCTTCATGTCAACGTCAGTACCGACAAATGACTCACCTGAGGGGCACATGAACCCAAAGACAGAGAACAGATTCCCGGCAGGAACCTCATTCATGTCAAGTATGTCAGTGATTTCCTGAACCCCAAGACGCTTCACCTTGGCATTCTGCCTCATGTTAACGAGTCGAATCTCCTGTCCAGACTTTATTGTTCCTGAGAATACGCGTCCAATGAGGGTTGGTCTCTTGCTCTTGGGATCGACAAATATCTTGGTAATCATACCCATGAGTGGGCCGTTTCGGTCACACTCAAGCAGCGCCTTTCCTTCGGGAGAGTCTAAATCGCCTTTCCAGATTCGTGGAATCTTGTACTTTTGCGCCTCCTTTGGATTAGGCAAGTGCTCTACAATCATCTCGAGCATGGCATCGTCAAGGGCTAGATTCTCTCTTAGCCACACTTCGTCACCCTCATTGTACTTCTCGAATACAATCAACGGCTCGATACTCTTCTTCTTCAAAGTCTTCATCGTGAAGGCCCAACCGGTCTTTGCGCTGCCAATCGCAACACTTCCATCTTGGAAGCTCACACGCCAGTCCTTTGCATACTCTGGCGGTGCAACCTTCCTGATGAGTGCGTTGACCTTCTCAATAATGATGTCAATGCGCTCGTACACTTTCTTTGGAGGCAGCTTGAGCTCGTTGATCAAGCGATCGACCTTGTTGATGAATAACACTGGTTTGCAGGCTTCTCCACCCACCGCCAGACGGATGTTTGTTTCTGTTTGAGTCATAACCCCCTCTAATGCATCTACTAGAAGCACCACCCCATCGCTGGCACGCAGTGCTCTTGACACTTCACCTGTGAAAGAGATGTGTCCGGGAGTGTCTGAAAGCTGCACCAAGTACTCCTCACCATCGACCTCGAAGTTCAGAAGCACCACTGAGGTGAATATTGTAATACCACGCTCCTGTTCCTCTTCGTCGCTGTCAGTCATGAGAGCCTGACCTGCAGCAGCATCACTCATCAATCCTGCACGGCGCATCAGATAGTCCGTGGTAGTGGTCTTTCCGTGATCAATATGTGCACTAATGCTAATGATCCTCTTGTGCTCGAAGTCGTCTGACATTATGAGCCGCTTAATTGCGTCTGGCTCCTTAATCTTGACCAATTGTTTCACCCTATTGTGCTGATAGCCTATCCCCAACCCGTTAGTTCAAGGCGATAGAAGGTCGGGGTCACCGACAACCTCGTCGGCGGCTTGCGCGACCTGCTTTGGCGAGTCTTAAAAGATTTGCGTCAAGGCAGTCTAGGTCCTGCCTCTATTTCGTGGCCAGAACGACCATCCGTTCAGATGTGGCTGAGTAAGGCATTCTTGGAAGCTTGTTCTGCCCATAAAACTCCACATTGCCAAAGCCCACGTCATTGAGCATACTGTGAATCTCAAGGGCTGTGTACATTCTGATGTCGTTATTTGATAGGGCATCCTGATTCATGAGGATGATGTGCCCCTTTTCTACATCGATGAACTTGGCGGGTCGACCCTTAAGAACACCTGCTGATGCATCGAGAACATGCGGCTCACTCAAGAGATATCCGCCTTCAAGAGATGCCCAAGTCTTCTGGAATCGTGGGAGTTGGTACGGATTCATCAAATCGAGAAGCATCTTTCCACCTTTGGCCAGTGCGCTATGAGTTCTCTCCAATACCGTTATGTTCTCTTCATGGTTGAAGAAACCGAAGCTATGACTCAGTAGCACCGCTCCTTGGAATCGATTGGAGAAATCCATCTTACGCATATCCCCAATGAGAAAATTCACTTCGACTCCTTCCTCCTTCGCGCGCTCCTTTGCCACCTCTATCAGTCGCTTGGAGATATCAAAGCCAGTCACCTTCAGTTCGCGTTTTGCAAACTCGATGCAATGATCCCCAGCTCCACAAGCTATGTCAAGGATTTCCTTCCCGGGCTCGAGAGCCAGGCTTTCAATGCAGAAGTCTACGACCATCTTGTCATACTGCTGTATGCCAGGAATTGAAAGGCGATGCTTGACTCTGAATGTTTCAGCCCAATAATCATCCCAGCCACTCTCGATTCGATCCATAGCACTCACTTCCGATTACACAGCTTGGCTAGAGATTGATATGAAGCTTGTCATAAGTAGTGGTTCCTCGCAGCAAATAGATTACTGAGAATGTTTCAGATGTGAAACAGCTCGTAGAAAGAGTGGAGAAGACCCGCTTCCTGTTGATCTCCGCCGGGAGGGACGTAGACTCAAGAAACAGGAACGCTACATGAATAGCATGCCTGCGGGCCTTGTGTCTCCAATGAAAATCACGAATCTTTGCCTATAAATGTTATCTTTTGTGTAAAAAAGCGAGGTCCTGTGCAAAAATCGAAAGGATTCGATATTGATGGAATCCGTGCCGTGGAAGGCTTGTACAGGCTCCATTAACCGCTTGCTCACCCTGAAATGGTGTTGAAACAACTTCAAAGAAGAAGATGGTAGCCCCGCCAGGACTCGAACCTGGGTCAGAAGGACCAGAACCTCCTGTGCTTGACCGCTACACTACGGGGCTATTGAATCAATGACTCAGGCGAACGGCCTTCTGGGTGCTCTAAATCTTTTCGGTAAGTTCTAGGAGATTGCCGCTAGATCCCGACCTTGAAGATGAGAGCGTCCCTCAATACCCTCTGGAACATTCTGAGAAGGTTCTTCCCTTCAGTGGCTATTGTGGAAAAGATTGGAAACCCCTCTACATCGAGCATCCGAACCATGTAATCTACTGGAAGTGCATTCGGCAGATCCCGCTTGTTCAAAGCGATAATGATGGGTATTGTGGCAATACGATCTGTTCCAAGGGCAATCCGCAGCTCCTGGATGGAGGCAAGATTCTCGTTCATAGACTCGGGGCGAGAGTCTGCCATGAAAATGAGACCGTCCGTATCTCTCAGTACTGTGATGCGGCTTCTTGCGTGTCTTCGCTGTCCGGCTACTGTGAAGACGTCAAACACAATCCCCTTGCTTGCAGTTACAGGAATGAAGTCGAAGTAGGTTGTCCGGCCTAGTTCGTCGGATATCTCGATTATCTTACCCTTTGACAGAGATCTCACGTTGGCAAACAGCCATCTGAGAGCAGTTGTCTTGCCAGATAAGGAAGGGCCATAGAAGACTAGTTTGATATGAATGCGACCCTGGTCATCGCGTTTTAGCACTCTTCCAGGAACTATCTCTGCGGTGGTCTGAGGAAGAATATGAGCTTCCTTCGCCAGCTTAGCGGTTTCTTCTTCGTCAAACTGTAGATCATCGGATGATGTGACAAGGTAACCCATAGGAGGGGGTACACCTCGAGGCACTGCTACAGTGGTTGAGGGCCTTATCTCATCTACAACGGATGTACTACCTGCAGATTCGACCGACGCAGAAAGATGCCGTTCCGTTTCAGCATCTTCATCCTTTCTCTTCTTCTTCCGGCCGAACAGCCTCCTCAGCACCGACAAGCCGCTCCGAGTTCACGAGTGGTTTATGCGACTTAAAGCCTTTAGGGGGATTCATTCCTCCCAAATCTTTAGAGAGATTTATCAGCACTAGAGATTCCTCGGTCCGTGTCATGCCAACTGATATCGATCGTGAGTATATCGAGAATCTATTCCCCACTCTCGCAGATATGACCTATCTGAACAATGCAGGGACAGGCATTCCACCTAGGACTACAGTGGATGCGATGAAACAACACTTGGCGAATCGGACGGCTGCCAAGGGGAAGTTCGAGGATACCTTGAGGATGCTCAAGGAAGTTCGAACCCTCCTGGCCAAGCTGCTAGGTGGCGATTACAGCCAATATGGTCTGGTGCCAAACACATCTTCTGGTGTCAACGCACTTGCACATAGCATCGAGTATCCCAAGGGATCCAATGTTGTCTTGTGTGACCTAGAATTCCCCGCGAACTACGTTCCGTGGCAGAACATAAGCAGACTCTATGACGTTGATCTCCGCATTGTTAAGTCCGAACAGGGTGCTGCACCAGTTGATGCCTTCAGGGAGATGATTGATGAGAACACGAGAGTCGTCGCTGTAAGCCAAATCCAATTTGGTTCGGGCTACCGAACAGACTTGGAATCGCTTGCCGCATCGGTACATGAAGTTGGGGGGTTCTTGGCTGCAGACATTATACAAGCGGCCGGCTACATAGATACTGATCTTACGAAAATTGGTGTGGACTTTGCCGCAGGTCAGGCAGCGAAATGGCTCCTAGGACCGATTGGGGCAGGCTATGTCTACTTGAAGAAGAGCCTCTTTAGCACAGTACGCCCCAAGTTTCTCGGATGGTGGGGAGTGAAGGACATCATGAACTTTTCCTATTCCATGAGGGAACACATTCCGGATGCAAGAATGTTCCAGGTTGGTTCACCTGCGGTCATTACGTATGTGGGAATGGTTGAATCATTGAAGGTCATTCATGGAATACCAGCCAAGACGAGAGAGAGGACCGCTCTCGATAATGCAGAGTATCTACGCAAGCGACTTGAGGAAAATGGAGTCGAGTACTACGACTTCGGCCCGAAGCATAACTCCGCCATAGTGTCATGCGCACCTCCTGATGCTGAGAAACTTCTAGAGAAACTCTCCGAGAACAGAATACACTGCTCGGTCCGCAATGGTCGATTGAGAGTCGCCCCTCATTTCTACAATTCTCGAACCGACATCGACAAGCTAATGGAGCATCTGAGGTGAAGTCATATTCGAACACATCTCTGAACGTATTCATTTCCTGACTAGTAGAACCTTTGACTCAAACATCACCTTCCTCGATTGTGGTGACAAACAGGTTCTCATAGATACCGGGACCGGTGTAAACGCAGAACATCTTGAGAAATCATTAGCCAAGCTTGGTTCATCAATGGAATCCATCACGGATGTAATTTTGACTCATAGTCATATTGACCACATAGGTGGTGTAGCAATCCTGCTTGAGGAAGCCTCACCAAAGCTGCATCTTCATAAAGCCGAGGCAGACATGATTAACAAGGGGGACATGAGCCTTACACTGTCAGATACATTCGGTGCACGGCTTCCGCCGCTAAAGATAGAAGGTATCTTGGAGGAAGGGGAGGTTGTGCAGTTTGGAGACCTTAACCTCCGCGTCTACAACACACCGGGCCACTCTATAGGCAGTATATGTCTTGAGATTCTGAATACTGGTATCATGGTCACGGGTGACACCATGTTCTCTGGGGGCAGCTTCGGAAGAGTGGATTTTCCAACAGGAAGCCCTCGGCAGTTGGTGGAATCGCTCAGAAGACTATCTGAGATTAGCTTCGAGATAGCTCTTCCTGGCCACATGAATGCAATAAAACATGGCGCACAGCGTTCAGCAATCGCATCTTATGAGATGGCACGCGACTGGTTCAAGGTGTAGATATCGCCTTCAACAACTCTTCTGTAGCAAGAGGGCGCATTTCCGGCTTTGATTCCACGCTGACTAACCGCTTGGCCTCTAATGCCTTGACGAGGGCGTAGATGGTTTCGCTGAAAGGGGTATCTATCCCAAGCTCTTTTGCTCGTCGGATGACCTCACCAGTTATCGATTCAATCTCGGTTCGCTTACAGGCGCGAACATCTTGTAACATGGAGTTTGTATTCTCGGCAGTGGCTTTTGCCGTACCCAACGTGTACCGTATAGGGTCGCCTGTGGTCAGCTGCACATTCAAAGTATCAGCCACTTGGACTGCCTCTTCGACGAGTTTGACCACCAGATTCCGAAGAGCCATGTCATCGTGGATTTCTCCGTTCGTGAGGCCGGTCAGGGCTCCTATGGGATTGATACCACAGTTCACAATCGTCTTTGTCCAGACGACTCCCTCAATATTATCGGACGATCTTACATCAAAGCCAGCTTGCTTCAAGCGTTTGACAATCTTGTCGACCATCTCACGGTTTTCGGGGAAATGTGAACCAATCTCTGTGATTCCGCAGCCAGTAGCAGTTATCTCGCCGGGTCCTGTAACCAGAGCACCCATGCAAGTTGTTCCTCTGAGCACTCTAGTGGTGCCAAGGTACTCTGCCACCTTGACTTCCGTATCAAGACCATTCTGAAGGCATAGAACGTATGCCCCACCATCTACGAGATGACGAATTTGGGATGCCGCTTCGATTGTATCATACGCTTTGGTCGTAATGAAGACTAGGTCAGCACTGTGTATGTCCTTGGGGTTTTCCGTGACATCTAGGTGTAGCTCATGGTCGCCAAGTATCCCCGTGATTCGAAGACCACTATCATGAATAGATTCCATCTGTCGTTTTCTTCCGACGAGAAGAATAACATCCTCGCCGCTCAGACTAAGCAGCCCACCATAGAGACCGCCAATTGCTCCAGATCCCATGATAACGATTCTCACTTCATTACCTCCCACTTGTAGATGCATTTGCTGTAGGAAACCTGGCCTTGGATTCCAGATGCTCCATGATCAGACGTATGGATTCCCGCAAATTCTCTTCATTGCCAAACTCTGACACGATTTGTTCAAGGTCCGATACTGGCGTGTCCTTCATCTCTCGTGCATACTTCACCATCAAAGGCAGTGCCCGCACGATATTGTCAACAATCGTAATGTCAGAATAGATTGCTGTTCGGCTCATCGGATTCAAATCGATTGTTAAGACGAACTTGTTGACTCGTTTCAGAGCCTCAGTTCGGTCACCGTCCTCAAGAGGGACCAACACAACATCTGCAATTCCAATGCCATCGGGGTCAACCTTTCTTCGAGTGCTAGATAGCTCCGGTATTGTGGCTGATGGACGGTCATGTGTGCCCAGTACTTCCTTTGCACCAGCAGCCAGAAGGGCCGACTTGATGGCTTCCTCACGTTCTGGACGATAGTAAAAAAGATTAATCTCAAGAGGTGCTCCAGTCAGCTCCGAGAGCGAAACAAGATCCTTTGGAACAAGCGCACACGCATTGCCATTCACACTGATGACTGGATGATCTGCCATTAACATCGCCGCAACAGCCGCTCGGATTGCTGCATCTGCTTGAGCTGTTGTACGTTCGCCGATGAGGTAGTCAAATGCCTCTCCGCGCCCATGTGCCAATAAGCCAGCTGTTGCCAGCACGTTGGACTGATGACTTTCAATCACAGTGTCTCTCATATCAAGGGAAGCCTTTCGAGGATGATCATCAGGAACAATAGTCCGAGTCATTTAGATCAACCCCGCTCCCTGACCTGCAATGGAGGTCGACATAACTTCCGAGGAATTCCAATGGTCAGAGAGTATCTTAACAGCTAGAGCTATGTCTGACTCAGCACAAAGACAGAATACCGAGTCACCCAGCATCACCATGCTTGAATCTCCGAGCCCTTGCGAGGATAAATCCTCAAGTGCAGACTCTACTCTTCCAGTCATCAGGCCAGTTTCATTGGCAAACTCTCTTGAGCATGCTACAAAGGTTTCAACAGTAGGATTTGACACTACGCGCTTGATCAATGCACCACCGACCATATTGATGCGCGCACGCCATGACGTGTCTGTCAGGAAATTCCTAGTTTCAAGGCCTGCTGCCCCTGCCAATACAACGTGGGGCATGTTAGCAATTAACATGTTCATTATCTCACCGATGCCAGGAGCGCCAGGTCTAAGCCGTATCTCAAACCCGCCAGCCACCTGCCCCAGCACGTCTCCCAACCCAGTGTGATTTGTGACCTCTGCGTAATGAGCGTATCTCGCTACCTCTTCCAGCGTCAAATCGTTATTCAGAATATGACCCAGAGAAATCGATACACTAAGAGCGCCAGCACCAGATGCTCCAAAGCCAACACCAATTGGTAGAGCAGACTCGTGCTGAACTCTGACCTTCATGTTTCTATTGTGTTGACTGAGCAATCGTTCTACCACCGTTCTAGTCACTGGAGCATCTATGATCTCATCATTGTATTCCACGATTATCTCGCGGGTGGCCTGTTGTACAACAGTCACCGTAGTAACCGTTCCGGCGGTTACAGAGAAACCAGCACCCACAGAACCACGATGAAGGGGATCAGCATGGCCATCATGTATTTCAAAGAGGCCTGTGATGTGTCCCGGCGCGAAAGCGCGCGCCTTTTTCAGTCGCGAGTTCAAGGTGTCGGTCGTCCCTTATGAAAAAAAGGTAAGTATAAAGTAATCCATGGTAAATGTTAGTTGGTATATACATGTATATGTTTCACCTAAAGAGGCGGGAACAGTAAAATCAATCCTTGTCTAGCGGCACCAAGCTAGTGTATTGCTTAACTCGTGGATCCTTGGAAGCAGGTGCAGGATAAGCCCAGCGCGCATCTATGTCGCGGCCACTCAGGTCGTAGACACTGAAGCTACCAGAAGACCAAGTAAGAGGGCTGAAGCCCAGCAATAGGCTCTGAGTTCTCCAACTCATTACAACGAGGTGTCTGTTCATGCCAGCCGTCGGGACAACTAGGAATACGTTTGAAAGTTCCATTAGTAGAGAGGTGCTTATTCTGTAGAAGAAGCTGTATGCCTTGCGATGCTCTTCAGAGCCTAGATGTCTCAGATCGTTCAGGTACCGCAGGATTGTCATGTCGTGTACCGTGGGATCCATGACGTCAGCAAGGTCATCTACGTCAACCGCTACAGATATCTCGAAGTAGTATGCGAGAGGAAACTCTGAAACATGGAACACTATGAACTTGTCTTTGGTGATGGCCTGATAGAGGTGCTGGAAAATGGCTTGTTTTGAGTAGAGCAGTGAGGGGTCCAGCTTTGCCGCTTCAGCTGTCGCAACTTTATTGGAAACGGTTAGCCTGTACATGTCGTCCAGCATATCACCGTCATACCCTATTCGGACCATATGATATGGCAGTTCTCGCGTTTTTGGATCGAGTCGTCCGGTAGATTTGAGAAAGTCGTTGAAGTCGCGTTGGAACGTGTCAACTTCACCATCATTGTCAAGGACGAATAGGGACTGGGATGGTGTTCCGAAAGCTGACACGACACGATCGAAGGATTGGAGTTGTGCCCTCTTCTCTGGTTGGAGCTTATTTGGAATTGCATCCGAATCAGAGGAGGAGTCACCCAAGTATTCCGCACCTACCATTGTAATGTTGAAACTCTACCACGCCGCTGGAAAGGCCCGCTCCAGTTCCTTCTGTCGCGACTACCAATGCGCGCAATCATAGACGGTTTTACCTCTGGGGGTGCCCGTCATTGGCGTACAGGCTTTTCCTTGTTACCTCATATATTCTTTGCCTACAGTCTCATCTTATGGACATACACATGAAATCCTGCACCATAGTCATCTTCGTTCAGTTTATCTGCATGTATTCCGAGGCTTTCGTGAATAAAAGTGTCAGCCGAGCATACATCAAAACTGATCAAAGGCAGTCTCAGCCAACTCTTGGAAGATAGGACCATCGCTCTTTGTGTTACAGGGAGCGTGGCAGCTGTCGAGTGTGTTGCCCTAGCACGGCGCCTCATGCGACATGGAGCTGAAGTTTACGCGGTTATGAGTGCAATGGCACAGAAAATAATTCACCCAGACCTGCTTGAGTGGGCAACTGGAAATCCGGTCGTAACGGAATTGACCGGCCAGATTGAGCACATAACTCTGGCTGGGAAACACGAAGAGCATGTCGATTTGGTCTTGATTGCGCCGGCAACAGCTAACACCATCGGCAAGATTGCCAACGGCATTGACGACACGCCAGTGACAACCACGGTCGCTTCAGCGATTGGAGCGGGCATCGAAGTCCTAGTCGTGCCGGCCATGCACGAATCCATGTATGATCATCCTGCTGTGATTAAGAACATCGAAGTGCTTAGGGGGATTGGAGTCCACGTAATGAACCCCAAGATGGAAGAGGCGAAGGCGAAGATTCCTGAAGTAAATGCTATAGTCAGTGAGGCTATCGCACTTCTCGGGCCTAAGGATCTCCGGGGTCTGCATTTCTTGATCACTGCTGGACCAACTAGAGGTTGGATTGATAGAGTACGTTTCATCACCAATCCATCTACTGGAAAGATGGGCATTGCCATCGTTGAAGAAGCGAAGGCAAGGGGAGCAGAAGTGACTTTGATCATGGGACCTACAGGACAAAGGGTGCCCGATAAAGTCAACTTCGAGAGTGTCGACACTTCCAAGGACATGCTTGACGCAGTGATGACGACCCTGTCTGATGGGGGAGTGAACGTACTTGTGTCGACTGCTGCTGTGCTTGACTACACTCCCGAGAAGACCATTGATAAAAAGATAGAATCGGGCGACAAACTTACAGTCAAACTGGTCCCAACGAAAAAGATAATCGAAGAAGCTAGAGCGAAGCACAAGGGTCTGTTCATTGTGGGCTTCAAAGTGGAGTCAGGCGTTACCGATGAGGAATTAGAGAATCGTGCCCACCAGAAAATAGAATCTGGCACTTGCAATTTAGTTATCGCAAACGACGCTCAAAGACCGGGGGTTGCGTTTGGGACGGATACAAATGAGGTTTTGATAGTCGGTCAAAAGGGACTGATTGAGAAAATTCCCATATCGTCAAAGAGAGAGATATCTCGTTACGTGGTGAATGCCATAGTGAAGGCCCTATCAACACACAAGTAGAAGTGTGTGAACAGTAAGTCAGAGAATCTCTAGAAGACTTTTGGCCATCCGCTTCATGTCCACGAAAATGAGACCCAGCTGAGCATTAACTTTTGCAAGGACAAGGAGGAGTGCGCTGTCACCCACGGATGTGAGAAGAGTGAAACCTCTGTCAGCCTTGACGTATATTTCTATGAGGGTTCCTCTGTCAAGCTCTCCGGCTGCTTTCTCGCCCAAGGAGAGCATCGCTGCGCTGATGGCAGCCACTCGATCGTGTTCGCTCTCTGGGAGAGCAGAAGAAATCATGAGCCCATCCATTGACACGAGCGCGGCGCCCTCGACACCAGGCACGGTTTCGAAATCACGAATCGCCTTGTTGATTGTATCTACACGGCTTGACATTCTTGCATCCTCAGGTCAGTGAAACAAGGGGAAGTTTGGCCCCCTTTGTATAAAGCTTATCCTACTAGATGCATGCGGAAGGCCCTCTTTTGCGCAATTCACTCAACCCCAAAGAATTCGGCAGCGTCGAATTCCTCATCCTCTTTCTTCTGACGTTGTTTCTCCTCCTTACTCTTGTCCTTGAACCTTGTTGACTTGCCCTTTCCTCTGCGTGGGAAGATCTCGTCACCCCGGCGGTACTTATGGTAGTAGTATAGAACCACAACTCCGATGACAACGCCGGCACCTAGTAGAATTATCAATAGCGGGGAGCTACGGACTAGCATAAAATCAGCGAGTGTGATTGAGAGCGTGTCATAGCCAGCCTTTCTTGCATCAATCCTAAGGCTGTGGATTCCAACCTTTCCAGTGGTCCATTCTTCAGTGAGAATAACTGTGTATATTCCCTCGCCTTCATCAACGGCTGCAACTTCCGTTTCATTGAGGGTAGCAAGAACATTTGCAGCTGCGATTCCATTCCCAAGTTGATCTGTCAATTGAAGGGTAATGATAACGCGGTCACCCTCCCAGATTATCTGCTGGTTTTTCTGAATGTTTCTAAGCAATATTGAGGGCGCGTCGGCCCATGATACTGCATTCTGGATTGTAGCATTGCGTTCTGCGTCAGTAGGTGTTGTTGTTGTCAGAGCAATTTTGCCAGTTCCCAGAGCTGCAGCCACGATTACGGGATTCGTGCCATCAGTTGCAAGGATGGAAAGATTCGACCATGTTGACGAGAAGTGACCTTGATAGTCAACTGTAGACGCAAGGGCATTTGGTATCGTAAGAAGGGGATGTGCCGGGTCCATGATGGTGACGGATGTGCCACTCCCAGAGCTGTCATACGAAACGGGCCATGGCAACCAACTAAGGTCACCAGATACACCGAGGACCACGAAGATACCGCCGTCCGTCACATAGCTCTTAAGTCTGTCACTGCTTGCGTTCAGATTAGAGCTTAGAGAGCTCAGGGAGCCCGGCTCTAACAGTACTGCATGCCTCATTGAGAGCAGTATCTCAAAATCGCTGTAGTTTGAAGTCGAGTAGTAATCATGAGATATCCCCAACCCGCTTAGAGTGTCAGGCAAGTATCCCGACGTCCCCAAAGCTGCGACCTCAGCTACCCCTCGACCAGGTGTATGTCCTCCAAAGGAACTTGTCAACGGGTCTGCTGAAGGTACGTGCGGTGAGGCGGTCGGTTCGTATAGGTATATCTCGGGGTCTCCAAACAACACGTGTTGATTTGCGTAGTCGATCGGATCTGTTTCAAGTGGGTCAGAGTAATCGAATGAGTAAGTAGTTATCGCATAACTCAGGGCTGCTCCAGTGGAGTTTCCTGTAACAAGTGAGTCAGTCACAAGTTTGCATATCATGCCAGCAGGCTGGAAGTATACCGTTCTTGGAGAGGCCATCACGCCAACAGCTCCATGTTCCATCAGCATCTGGGGAAATCTTGAACCTCCAAGAAGACAGGCAGTTACAATCACAATTGGAGACCCTATGTTGTCCACTGCACCCTCGAGGTCCGTTGTTGTCTTCAACACGTGGTAGGGAGCATCATCAAACAGAACGGGGTTCACAATTTCGTCAGCATTGGAGTCAGCCATACCCTCCTGTTCCATTCCATATGGTGAGTCCTCTGATCTCATTGAAAAGACACCAATGCCTCCTGGTCGTTGGGGTGGGTCTGTAGGCAGCTCGGTCAGAGTGCCGTGCGTGCTCAGAGACCAGAGGGCCACTTGAGAGTCGAGGGCTTCGAATACCTCTTCAAAGCCAATGTGACTTTCAACCTGATATCCAGCACCCTGAAACGCAGTCAATGAATCCGTGTATTGGTGAAGCGAATGGGGATGCCCGAAGTTGTCTCCATGGGTGTAACCATCGGTATAGGCGTACATGCTCAACAGGACTGTGTCAGCGGAGTCAGCAGATAGGTACAGGAATCGGTGGAGTGCCCCTCGAGCGATCATCACTGAGGCCATCGCAGGATTTTCTGCAGGAATCCGCCCAGGAGAGAAATGGCTCTGTAAAGACCTGTCAAAGCTAATCTTGAGTAAGTCAACAGGAGCCACTATTACAACTGATTGACTGGACGTAGCGTTGTACGCTCCGCGATCATCAAGGAAGTTTTCGAAGTCCGTCACGGACTTCGTCATGGAGTACTTGTTGGGGATTCGTTCATCATACCAGCCATTCTCGGCTCGTGCAGTGAAGGTGTCCGTGACGTATACCTCGATTTCAGGGCCAATGAGGTATGGTGCCCATGTTTCCTCCGCTCGTGTGGTCAACGAATTGTCTGTTCCGCAGAGGGATAGGATAGGAGCACCATGAAACGCTGCAGAGAATGTAGCAGGCGCAAAGAACTCGCTGCCGTCTCCAGTAGGCACACTAATCACAACATCATTCTGACCGGACTCATTTCGTATCATGTTCGTTAACATCGGGTAGTTGTCAACGTTAACGGAAGTGCTGTAGTCGTCAAGCTCGTTCTCAAGAGATGTAGAGTGAATATTGGCAGGATCCACAAGTATGCAAGTATTGACTCCCAACCTCTCAGCTGCCCATGTTGTCACCTCTGGGATAGAGTCAGCATCCACATAGAGTAGGGGCGCGTTCAGAAGAGACGCAAGCACGGCTCCGTTGGCTGCAGACTCGAGATAATCTTGAAGTTCAGAGGGCATGACTGAAACATCCCAGCTGACATCCACATTGTTCTGTTCCTCGACCGCGTCTATCCAAGATACCAAAATAGTCCAGTCGCCAGCCATCGGATAGGGAAAGTTCACTGATTCACCAAGGCCTGCCAGCACACTTTCTGTGGGAGACCATTGAGCCAATCTGCCGTCTGGATCTATGAGCACCAGATTGAGATTCGTTCCAGCATTGTCCCAGGTGATGCTGACATTCAGCCACTTTGCACCGTTTGGAACAGTCACACTCTGTGTAAACCCTGGATGATAGCTGACCTCAAACTCAAGGGGAATCGTTCCCGAAACAAAGGGTGGCGGGTGGATAATCATCTCCCACTCCCCATCCATTGTCTTCGGCACCCAGAAGTTAAGGGGTATACCAACAAGGCGCTCGTGATAGACCCGAAACCTGGCAGAGTAGTCCACGGTGTTGCCGTCCGGATCCCGAATAGAATGGGTGAATATCTCCGCACTGGTCCAATTGCACGAACCCTCTAGCCATCCCGCACTGGATGGTGGTGAGAAAGGAATGCTTACGGGGTCGGTTGAAGTTACTTCAGAATCAATCGTTTCCAGTTCTGTCTTCAAGTTTTGAAATGTATAGGATGCTTCGTCGGATGTTATGAGAAGTGCTCCGAAATTCTCGTCAGCAAGAGCGAAGACTGCAATCGGTGACGACGACCATTCTGCAACTGCCAGCTGTGCCGCCACATCTGCTGATGTTGCACCAGAGAACCTAGGGAATACTTTAGTTCCGATGAGAGACTGAATCTCCAAGATAGAAGAATCTGTGAAATCACCAACGCTGATGGCTTGAGTCATGCCCCCATCTCCGTTCAGATACTCGATCCAGTCCTCAACTAGCCAGGTTTCGGCATCAGACCCATCTCTAAGAATTAACGGTGAGATGTATCGAGTACCAGTATCTACGTCCGTAAACACGGATGTGGGCACTGCCGCGATGTATGAGAAATCATCCAAATAGGAATCTGGATCATTCGCCACAAAGCCAATCCTGCGTAGCGGAACCGGAGCAGATTCGTTTTGCGCAAGCTCAAATGGGGCTACCAAGGCCGGAGGCGACACCCTCAGCTCTTGTTGCACTGACGCATGATTTGGAAACAAAGCGATAGGGGCAAAGAGCAATGCGATTGCAATGGAAATCATGATTGGCTTGCTGAAAGACGTCATTCATGAGCAACTCCGATTATGGACTTGAGATAGAGCCTGCGGGGGTGCAAATAGAGTTTTCTTGGTGGAACGCTTCGTATTCTGACTCACACAGGACTCATGTTACTTAGTCCAGATCGGGCACATCAAGCAGGTCATCATCATCAGGGGCCTCGTCGGTTTCCTCAGGAAGAGCGTCCTTGATGTCATCGATGACGCGTCGAAGTCGCCGGCGAGTAGCCTTCGGTACGTCCCACATCTTCGCCTCAGCCCGCTCCACTACCTCACGTGCAATATCAAATATCTCAGATTCCATGTAGCATTGAGCTGCGTTAACAAAATGCTCTGCGGCTTTTTTTTGGTTGTTCTTCAGCTCCGCGATATCACCTAACAATGAATGAGCAGTACCTATCCCCGTTTTATCATCGAGGTCCTTGTAGAGCTTGAGAGCCTTTGCAAATGTTTTTGCGGCTGCCTCTAGGTCCTCTTTATCAGCCTGTGCAGTGCCGATGTCCATTAGCGTAACTGCGACAGCTTGGTCATTACCAATGGTCTTGTATACACGCTGAGCTTTCTTGAAGTAGTTCATTGCATCGTCGAAGTTGCCCAACCCAAGACGAGCAAGTGCAAGTCCGTACATCGCATCAGCAGTTCCGTCTTTATTGTCGGCTTTCTCAAAAATCTTCATGGATGCTTCGCATGCCTTTACAGCCGCGTCCCATTGCTCAAGGTTGATCTGAGCAACGCCAAGATTGTACATGGCATCGGCTGTTCCACTCTCATCCTTGAGACCTTGATAGAGCTCCAAAGACCGCTCGAAGCTTTGAGCAGCTTCTTGAAACTCAGTTACTGACATGTAGATATTGCCAGCCGTATTGAATATCTTCGCAGCTTCCAACTCATCGCCTTTGTCAAGTGCTGTAGCAGCTTGCTCTAGGAGTTCTGCAGGACCTATGATATCAGAGGAGAGTTCGTTGCTCAATAACCTCACCGATTGAGTTGATGGCGGTTCAACGCGCTTTTGATTCTTTCTCCCTGACCGTCAGCGCTTCATTATCAAGACGGGGTTCTCAAGCAGAGGACGTATCGGTTCTTTCACGGTGAAGCTCTCGTCACCCATAGCCACCTCAAGTAACTTTCTCAGCTCGAATCTCCGCAGGTAGCCCACTGCCTCCTCGCGGGGTAGGTTCAAGTCCTTCATCAACTTCTTCAGACCGCTCTTTTTGCCGCTGTGATCAGCGAAAGTGGAAAAGACTGTGCTCCATTGCATCATGCTGAGGTATAGCAGTGTTCTTAGCATACTGTCTACGTTTTTGCCAGTCTTAGCTGAAATTGGAATCACCGGAAGACCTGCTAGGAATCTCATCTTCTTACGCAGCTGAGTGACTCGTCGAGCCGCTTTTAGATCCTGTTTGTTAGCAGCAACAACACAAGGAACACCTGGAAGGAAAAACGCTATCTCTCTGAAGAAGAGCTTGGCACGTGCATCAGATTCAGGATCAACAGAGTCAACAACGAATATGATGCCATCAGCTCCCTCGCTCAGGATCTTCCTCATTGTTCTAAATCGTAGGAGTCCAGGTGTGCCAAACAAGAAGACATTGAGTCCATCAACATTTGCAAGGCCATGGTCCATGGCAATGGTTGTGCCTCTTCGTTCTATGTTAATGCAGGAACCATCAGTGATGTGATGTATGATCTGGCTCTTGCCTGACCCATATGGCCCTGTAACTACAATCTTCATTCGCTATCACCCACACTCGACTCTCATTGCGTCAATTTCCAAGTAGCTGATTGCGTGTTAAATGATTTGCCGTACCTTACTCCCCTGTAGGCTCTTGGCACGCCATCGAAAGGAATGCCATCAGCGAAAATGCTATATCGGCAAGTGACGAAGTAATGTATGAGAATATAATTAGGGTGGAAGTACTGATGGCAGAATCTAAGCAAATGCTAAAAGACGATTTCTGGCTTTTCCATGATATTGAGGAAGAAGAGTTCGCGGAGATTAGGAAGTTCATCGACCCCGACTTTGATCTCAGCTCTCTAAGAGGCATAAACAAGCTATTCGACAAGCTTAACCATCTCCTAGAATAAAAAGTCTAGACATCTACGGCGGACCAGGATAGAGCATAAGATGAGATGAGGCCGTCCGCTCGCGACGGCAATCCTCGACCATCAATCAGCTGTTTCAGATGGTTCTCATGGGAACTCGGCCTCGATAAACTGAATACCCTTTGCCAACCGGACTTTGGGTGCGCCCTTCGGCTTCATAGCTTTGCCAACAGTCCAAGACGGAAGACCTGCACTACGAAGAATTCCGTGGAAGTCATCCGCAACATCTGGTTGCAGAAACACCAGCATGCCGCCAGCAGTTTCGGCACCCATACCTTCAGAGAGTCTGTGCTCAAAGAAGGTAGCAAGATCGAGTGTTCCCGGAATCACTGGCATTGTATCAATGACCACATCAACACCGCTCATAATGGCGACATTGCTTGCATGGCCCAAGAGTCCGAATCCGGTGATGTCCGTTGCGGCGTGAGTACCCACTCTGTTCATCGCCTGCGCCACTTCAAAATTGCTCTGGGTCATCACACGTACTGCAGTATCCTGCATGCGAATGAGATCTGGCTCTTTGAACTCCGTGAGCAGCGCATCACGCTTCTCATCTTTGAGGTCGCGGTAGGACCTCATCGCTGGCTGGATCCCAAGTGGTTTTGTGAGTAAAACCACATCGCCAACCTTTGCGCCGCTTGAGTAGACGACGTTTCTGGGATGTGTTACTCCCAGACAGACTCCTCCGAAGACAGGCACTGGATTCATGATTGTCTGACCGCCCGACACCTTCGCGCCAATGCGATTCATGAAATCACTCATCCCCTTGAGCACCCCAACTACAACCTTCTCGGGGAGTTCTTTGGGGTACGCTAGGAATGCTTGAAGCGAGAGGATGTCAGTTGCACCCATGGCGAAGATATCGTTAGTCGCGTTGCATGCGACTATCTCACCTTGAGTGTGGGGGTCGTCATGAATCGGTGTGAAGATATCAACATTCTCCACAACTGCGATGTCTTCACTGACAATCCGTACGACTGCATCATCGCCGATATCTCCAGCGCACTCAGATCCAAGGTCGAGGAGATTAGCAGACTCTAGGAGATGGAACAAGTCATCCTTCTTGACTTTACAGCTTCAGCCGTGGGTAGTTACCATTGCAGTCAATCGCACTTCAGGCACCTGATACATCAATCCTCCTTTCTTACTAGGCTGTGTAGCCTGCCCGTAGAACTAGCAAGTCCGTTAATAAAGCGTGGCGGTCATGATGTTTCACAAGCCTTATAGCGAATCAGAGAGGCCGTGCGATAAGAACCGGATGTGGCACATTTGGAAATAAACAAGATAGCCGAGAATGTGTATGAAATTCCCAAGAGCACCCAATCATGTATGACAGTCCCGGTGAGAATCTATGCGTCTGATTCCTTAGTGAAGAAAATGAAACAGGATAAGACGTTCGAACAGGGAGTGAATGTTGCATGTCTACCCGGAATCTACTCACACAGCACGATCCTTCCTGACGGTCACCAAGGGTATGGGTTCCCAATCGGGGGGGTAGCGGCTACGGACTACGAAAAGGGAGTGATATCACCAGGTGGTGTTGGTTACGATATCAACTGTGGTGTCAGGGTCCTAACAACCAACCTGAACGAATCAGATGTACGACCGAAGCTGAGGAACCTAGTCGATTCTCTCTTCCGAAATGTGCCTACTGGAGTCGGCAGGTCCGGCAAGATTATGCTCGCTGGAAAAGCCGGCGTCGACAATGTGCTGAGTGGCGGTGCCAAATGGGCTGTAGATGAGGGTTACGGATGGGAAGAAGACCTAGAGCACACGGAGGCAGGAGGGCGCCTTGAACTCGCAGATCCAACCAAGGTGTCACCACACGCAAAAGAGAGAGGAAGGAAACAAGTTGGTACTCTGGGCTCGGGAAACCATTTCCTAGAGATTCAACTGGTGGATGAAATCTACGACGAGACGGCTGCAAAGGCCGTTGGTATAACTCGCAAGGGGCAAGTCACTGTGATGATTCACAGTGGATCCAGAGGTTTAGGTCACCAAGTCTGTGGTGACTACATCAAGACGATGACTCATGCCATGAGGAAGTACAACATCAATGTTCCAGACAGGGAGCTCTGTAGTGCACCAACAACCTCGCCCGAGGGACAAGCGTATTTGGGAGCCATGAGCGCTGCAGCCAACTACGCGTGGGCAAACAGACAAACCATGATGCATTGGACACGAGAGGTCTTTTCAGAGATATTCCGCAAGTCCGCCGAGGACCTGGACATGCGCTTGGTCTATGACGTTGCACACAATATCGGCAAAGTTGAGGAACACGATATCGAAGGAAAGAGGACGAAAGTCTTAGTCCACCGAAAAGGAGCGACTAGAGCATTCCCGCCCGGTCATCCAGAAACTCCAGCCAAGTACAAGAGCATTGGTCAACCCGTACTCATTCCGGGTACGATGGGCACAGCTTCATACATCCTTGTTGGAAACCAGATGGGAATGGAGCTTACCTTTGGCTCAACCGCCCATGGTGCTGGCCGCGTTATGAGCAGAAGCAGAGCCAAAAGGCAATTCTACGGCAGAGAAGTTCAAGACAAGCTCGCAAAGGAAGGTATCATAGTTAAGGCATCCAAGGGGATTGTGATTGCAGAAGAGGCCCCTGGTGCGTACAAGGATGTTGATGAAGTAGTGCGCGTATCAGACGCTTTGGGAATCGCCACCAAGGTAGTGAAACTACGCCCCATTGGTGTTATCAAGGGATAAGACACTATTTCGATCCCGTTGGGCCATCCCAGACACTACAAGCATCACGCCGAACAAGATTATTGCAAAGGCCACCAGGGTCATCTCAGGCGGCTGTTCACCGAGAACGAAATATCCCAGTATGGTGGCCCCTATAGGTTCACCCAGGACTACAGCAGAAACAATGTATGCCGGGACTAGTGTAAGAAGATGGTTGTTCACTGAGTGTCCGAGAACGGTGGGGAATATCGCCAGGGCTATGAAGATGGCTATCTCGAAGGGGTCGAGAACAAGAATGTTAATTCCTAGAACCGCACAGAAGACAAGTGTAACAAGCGCAGCAGAGGAATAGACTACCGAGGTGTATACTGAGTTTGGCAGGCCCTTAGCGTACTTCCGACCGCCAATGAAATAGATTGCGAGAAAGACAGAACTCACAAGCGCCAGCGCGTTTCCCAGAAAGGCACCCGAGCCCTCAGCAACTAGACTGTTCCAAGTCAGAAAGATAGCTCCCGCCACTGCAATTAGTATTCCCACCCATGACCTTCGCCTGAGAGACTCTCCAAGAATCACCGTGGATAGTATTGCGGTGGTGATGGGAGCTGTGTGCACTAGCATTACACTGGCTGCAATCGTGGTAAGTTTCAGTGAGGTAAACCAGGTGGAGAAATGTAGCGAGAGGATGAATCCGATTAACACGAGCCACATCCAATTCTTTCTAAGCACAGGACCCCGGAACTCGGACAAATCGCCTTTCACAGCCCCAATCGAGGCCATCATAATAGCACCGTAGAGAGTTCGCCAGAATGTGATAACAAGAGCATCTGAGGCACTCATCTTAATCAAAACACTAGCGCTAGAAACCATTGATATCGAGAGAAGCATCAGGAGGGTGACTCGCGTACGATCAACTGATTTTCTAGGAATACCTTGCATTGCTTCACATCGTATGCTTCTTTCGACATTCTGCACATATCATCATGGCCCCAGTTTTTTCAACCACTTGAGAATTGCACGATGGACATTGTGCTACAATCATGTTTTCGAGAGCTCGCGTACGTAACACATTGGTAACTTCGCTCAAATCACTGTACTCAAACAGAGCTGTCCCATCTGCACCTTTGACCATGAAGGAAAGAGGCCGTGCATCCTTGTGACGAAATAGGAGTATGGGTTTCTTGAGCTGGATCGCTAGCATAATCTCCATTCCAACACCAAGTGATGCATGTGAAACCTCGGCTATGAGAAGGTCAGACTTAGAGATCTGATCAACATCGCGCCTGTAAACGTGAGCTGGACCAACAGGAGGGAGGAACTGAGGAGCAAAGACGGCAGTCCCTTGCTTCTCAAGCGCATCAATCACTAGGTGATAGAAGTCATCCATTCGTAGCTCAGAGTTGATAATCGGTCCGGAGAGGTATACCTGAACCATTCTAGTCACCAAGCAGAGAACTGAAGGAATGGACCTAGTTTGCTGTATCGTCCTTAACGAGTTCCGTAATGGGGGGGATTGAATCGTCATCAGGAATCTCTTCGTAATGGCCAGAGCGTCCAAGAGACAGTTGCACCTTGCCCCGCCATTCCTTAGCCCAACCGTCTGTTATTTTAATCACTTTTCCAGCGGACAAGCCAGAGCCCTCACCAAAACCCCACAGTGATAGGATTACAGTTGCTCCAGGTTCATCCGCAACGAGAACCTCTGTCAATTGGGTCTTGCGGCCACCGCGGGTTGTTATGATTCGTGGCGGAGCCACCGAAAGCACCCGAACAGTAAGCTCAGTAACATTCTTGCCGGCCTCTACTTCAACTAGTTTCAAAGAGAATCCCTTTATCTCGTTGGAACTTAACCAATAAATCAGTCTTCCGAAGTGTACATGATTCAATCATTCAGAATCTTCAGTGTCCTTGTCATCCATGCTCGCGAGGATCTCGTCCATCTCATGGATGGCATCACCATCTGGGAACTCAGCATCCTCGCCAGCCTTTCGCTTGTCAACAGTTCTAGATATCGTCTTCTCAGTTTCGCTGTAGGCGGCCCATAGCTCCTTTATCGCGTCGTTACCAAAATCCTCAGCCCCTTCAGCCTTTGAGATATCATCTGCATATCCCGCGTCGTCATCAAGATAGCCAAGTATCTGATCAAGCTCTTCCACAATGGACAGCTCGACACTCTCAGGAGCATCATTCTCACCTTCGACGGGGATAACTTCGTCGGATGATAGTGCCTCAAGAGCTCCATCCACATCCTCGATGGTTGCCTTGTCCAGCTCAGCGGTGATTATGTCATCTGCATCAAGTACATCGGAGAGAAAATCTTTGGCAATTTTCAGGGTGGTTGTTTCTTGCTCATCAACCGTTGGGGTGGCTTCGATCTCTACCTCGCTGCGCTCCAGTTCCTCAAGCTCCTCGGAAAGAATCTCAACATTGATAGAACTGTCCTCAATTTTACCTGCTGGCTCAGCTGTAACCACATCAATCTCAAAGGCGACTGGCATCTCGGATGGCTCAGACTCCGCTTCAGCGGCGACTACATCTTCAGGCTCTGCTACGACGGGGACTTCTTCCAGATCCTCAGATGCACTCACCGACACCGTGACAATCTCGAACGTATCGGCGGTTGCATCAGCTTCAGCAGGCATATCCACAGGCTCCACGACATCTTCAATGATCTCATAGTCGTCAATGTCCTCTATGATGTTACCCTCTTCATCAACGAAGACCTCTTCTACGATCTCCTCATACTCCTCTTCTTCCTCGAATGTTTCAATTGCCTCTGTCTCTGCGGCTTCAGTGAATTGTAGAAGTTCGGATGCGGGCATGTCAGGGAGAACTACGCCGATATATTGAGCTGCTGCTGTCATCAGAATGCTAAGCATCTCATCCCGTCGATTCTTGTCGATAGCCACCATGGGATACGTTGGGACTCCGAGGATTTTCCCCACAACCCCAGGTTTCATTGCATTCGGCAGATCCTGTTTGTTGGCCAGAGCGAACACGGGAACTTTGGGGGCATCTCGCCTTATCAGCTTGAGAATATCTCTGCTTATGATGACGTTGCGCAGACTTGAGTCGCAGACTAGAAAGATTACGTCTGCCCCATGGAAGTAGAAGCGCCAGAGAGTCCGAAATCGCTCCTGCCCCGCAAAGTCCCACAAAACGAGCGAATAGTTCCCAAATCTAATGTTCTCAACAGTTTCCAGATTGAGCGCGATGGTTGGCACATACTGCAATGGGGGAGTTTCCCCGAGGAGAAGGTTCAGTGTTGTGGTCTTGCCAGTACCTCCTTCCCCGACTAACGCAATCTTCAGCCGGGTAATGACACAGGGCTCTATTAGTTTCTCGTAGGAATCAATGACTGCTTGGAGATCATCCTTCTTGAGCTTCCTTCTGAGAGCCTTCGCCGCAGTTTCGAGCTTGTTAGCTATGCCGCGTTCATCTTCTCTCTTGTCTGTCACGAAAACCAAGAGCGCGTCTTCGAGCCAATCAACCGCCATGAATTTCATGTCATCGACTATCAGGGGCATCTCTGCGATATCGGCACCATGCGTTGTCTTGAGCTCCTCCCTCGTGGATAGGTACTCCAGCAGTTTTTCTTCAGGCAGTTCCACTGGCCAGTACTGCGTCGATGCAAGTACCTCTTTTGTCGAAATTCGGACCAGCAGAGTGTTGTGAATCATTGTCAATCTTCACCAGCTTAGGCGAGCAGAGGAGGTGAGTCCATTTTCCATTCAGGTCAGCCCACATGGCAATTAAACCTTTCACGGTTGAACCCAGAACCTCTTTGGCTGTATTATCGCGCTTCGTTGGATAATACCCAGGACTCTGTATATCCCTTGTCTGGTGCATTAGTTACAACTAATTATAAGATATCTAGGTCATATATTCGCTCAGCTTGTCAATGTGAAGACATGTATCTCAGGAGAATAAGAGAATCAAAAGGCGGAATTTGGAAGCAGAGGACTGCCGGGCCAAAGCCGCTTTAGAGGCAGGACCCCCTGCATCCGTGGAGCCGTTCTACCTAGGACACGGAAAATGCGCAAGTATTGGCCCTTCGCAAGGGACCAATCAAATGGGGACCATTTGCTAGAACTCATTTGGGACCATGCATTGCGAATGCGAGTTCAATGACGGGGGGAACCGTGTACCCAGATTTCGGGCGAATTACCATCACAGTAAAGCAACATATGAGTCTTTCTGGTTTTCAAGATATGGAGCAGCGATTCCTGAATCGCTATTGCCTGAAGAAGGTGAATAGAGCCGTTCTGTCGGAGAATTTCACTGTCAGATGGATTAGAAGCTGGGCTAATCGTGGGTGCGCTATCGCGATGCCACTACGAGCTGGAATCAGTCCATAGTATCAGTGGGATGGCTACTGAAGCATTGCGATTTGGACATGAGAACCTACCTTGGGAAGTTGTCCCTCAAAAGCCGTAGGTGTTGATGGACCATCTCACGTTGCGCGTCATCGTCAGGGTTCTGCTCAAGATTCACAATCAGGGTCTGTAGGAAGTATTCAGGGAAGAATAGTCTGACTCGGATGTCATTCAAAAGGAAAAGCCACTTATCATATTCTCCCGATGGCCCTTTCCTCCTCTTTTCTGAAACAACTCGATACTTCTTCAATGTCTGAGCGGCTTGTTTCAATTCCTTGGGAGGGATGCCCAAAGTTGCTTCAAGCTCGGAGATATTCACAGGATGGCGTCTAAGAAGAGTTAGTGTGTCGTAACAATCGGGATCCGCGAGTATGTTTGAAACCGCGACTGTGTCATCAGGTGTCTTTTGCCACTCCGTGAGGAACTCAAGCACTTCACTCTTGTATTCAGCCGCTAGCTCCGGATCGAGAACTGAACTCGCCGCATCCATGGCAGTTAGTGGAGGTGCACGAAAGATCTCTAAGTCCTTCACCAAGAAGATGCAGGTCCGTCCTATCTCATCAACCCATTCTGTCTTCACAAGACCTAATTCCTCGAAGGGTGCGATGATGGAATCCACGCTTACGCTGGGGAGACCTGTGACCATCTTAAGCCACTCTTCGAGATTCTCTTTGGATATGCCGCCCTTCCAAAGCTTCGGGAATACCGCACGAGAAACCTCATCAGAAAAGAGACGAGCAAGACGAGACTCATCAGTCATTCCTGCAAGTCTGATTATTCTACGGTATGTGCTGTCAAGTTCAACCTGCAGTTCAGCATCAGTCATTGATATTACTGCGTTAGTGATTGGAGACACGATAGAGGTGATTGCTGCCTCGTAGACCTTGGGGTCCTCACCGGGGGTAAGCAGTAAGGAGATGCAATACTGTTCTTCCTCCCTCACAAGTCCAGTATAGTATGATGCAACATTGTATTCCTCGCCCCCGATTCGAATGCTCAGGGAGGCGAACCCTGCTGTGGCATCCCCCATGGCGTGTGATGTGAAGATGCGCATGATCTCCGTATTGAGATCTTCGCGGTAATAATCAGCAAAATCTCCTGGGACTTTCGCCTTGAGGACAGCCCCTATTTTCGAGTCCCAATCTATAAGCAACATCGCTACTGGCATGGTCTTTTTCTCCGGTCCCTAAGCGGCTGGCCATTTTGGAGTGGTCCGGTATCGTTTCCGAGTGCTTGACTAAAAAAGCTTGTCACTATTCACTTCGCGATTCAGCAGAGAACAAACGAGTAAAAGTCACTTAGTAATATGCTCGTAATACATGCTATTGTCGATTCTTAACGTATCGAACAATCTCACTGTACACTTCAGATGTTACTTCCTCTAACGTTTTTGCGGCATCTACGACCACGTACATTCCATCATCTTCCTGAACCATGGCAAGGTACGCCTCACGAACCTTGATGAGACGATCGACTTGCTCAAATTGCTCATTCTTAGTTCCATTTCGTTGAAGAGCCCTTTCAAGACCGACTTCAACAGACACGTCCAAGATGAAGATAATGTCGGGTTCTGGTACGCCAATCTCCACGCGGTTCCTGCGGAGAATCTCCTTCCACGGAATGCCAGTGCTGACACTCTGGTATGCACCTGAAGCGAAAAAGTATCGATCCATTAGCACAAGTTTGCCAGCCTCAAGCGCGGGATGAATCCGATTCTTAACATGCCACTGCCTGTCGCGGTGAAAGAGCTCCAGCTCCTCGTCTGGTGTGAGCGCACCCATTGGCGATCGTTCCCGAATCTCAATGCCCCACTTGCTCTCATTGGTGGGCTCCCGGAGTTGCACAACATCATAGTCTCGGCTGAGGAACTCAACAAGCGATTCAACCACAGCAGTCTTGCCAGCTCCGTCAATCCCTTCCAGAACGAAAAGGAAGCCGGGATGCTCATCATGTCGTTTGCCATTCACAGGTAAGATTCTCCCCTTTAGAAGAGTCACTGAGCAGCCATCATGTGGTTGTATTAGATGCTTCGGTGTGAAATGGTATGATATCATGTTGAGGGTAATTCTTTTATAGCCGCCCAAGTTCCTTAGGATAGGTTAACCTATCCTAGGAGCTGATAAATTTACTTGCGGCCAAACTGATTTCGACGCTTCTAATTGCAGCGCTAATCAGTCAGCCCGCTGCGGCATTTGCGGGAGAATTCTCCCACGAGATTGCTGCGACGGGTCTGTCGCTTCATTTGGATTTCGGGAACGGAACTGTCTTGGATTTCCATGACATTGAGGGCACCAACGTTTTGAATGTGACCGAATCGGTCACCGAGGTTGAAGTGATCTGGTATGGCGACCTCGCGTTTGTGACATCAATCGCCGGCACATCCAACAACGAGTCCGCAAGTCTATGGTGGCAGTATTGGGTGAACGATGAGTTGGGCCCCGTTGCCGCAAACAAGTACCAAGTTCATGATGGTGATGCTGTTTCTTGGAAGCGCATTCCTCCTGAAATGGAGTCCACAGACCAACCCATTGACTACACAATCATTGGAGGAGCTGTTGTTCTCGCAGTCATTGGTTTTGGTTTCCTGGTCTTCCTCTCAACTAGGAAGGCAAAGGAGTGAAGAATGAAATGCGAATGAGAGGTCTGCTGATTGCGTCCCTTACACTGTTCTTTCTGACTGCCAGCATCGTGGCAAGCTCAGACGACTACTATCAGCCGCTTGTTCCCAGTCCGCAGGGTAATACCATTGTCAATTGGAGAATGGTAGAAGTCCCTGAGCTAGCTGTGCAATGGGGCTGGACCGGTGAAGGTGCTTGGCTCGCTGAGAGCGCAAGCATTATGTCCTTCACGATAACAACGTTGGACGAGTATATCACCGGAAACCTGATGATTGGAAACTTCACCATCGAATCCAACAACACAGATGCGGCCAGAGAACTAGTCCTCGGAGTCTGGGGGTTGACTCCGTTCTTCCCGGGGCTGGTTGTTGCAATTGGTCAGGATAATCTTAATGATCTCAATGTCACCGCATATGCTTCAGCAGAAAGGGTGCAGGGCAACTACTTGAATGGGACCATGGAATCTTCGTATGAACTAGTTGTTGTCGGGGGAACCTCATACGACTGCATAGTATTTGACTATGAGCAAGACCCGTCGGGTTTCGGGGAGCCACAAAGAACGTATCTTGCTTACGACACGCTGACTGGGGTTCTCGTCCGAGCTAACACAAGCGTTACAATCGTGAATGAGTACGTACTTGTACTAGAGCTTCAGTCCATCCTCCCACCGGGTCCAAACATACTGTTGATTGTGGGCGGTTTGAGTGTAGTCGCAATCGTGGTGATTGTGATAGTTATCGTCAAGCGTAGATAGAACGCAATACGTGAGGCCTACTAGATGGAAGCCCTTCGTGCAAGGCATTCGATGAAACCGAGTCGGAGGGTTTCCATCACTAGCATTATGACTGCATTGGCATTGATAGGCAACTATTGGCTTGTCAGTATTCCGAATGTTGAGCTGGGCTCGACCATCCTATTTACAACTGCTTTCGTCTTCGGTTTCCCGATGGGAGTCACATGCATACTACTGATGTCCATCATCTACGCTTCATTCAATCCATGGGGTAGCTTCATACCTCAGATATGGCTCGCTCAGGTTGTAGGGTGGGTTTTCATGGTCGCAGTGGGAGCGCTGGTGGGGCGCGGACTTTCTAGAGATAGCAACAATCTACTCTTCCGACTGGAGCTCGCGGCCATGGGAGCATTCACTACGTTGTTCTTTGACCTAGTCACAACCCTAGGGTATTCGTGGGCATTTGGGATTCCTTACTTGGTTGCGCTGGCAACGGGACTTCCCTTCATGATCATTCATATTGTGTCCAATGCGTTTTGGTTTGCAGCTGTCACACCTGGGCTCAATTCCATCCTGAAGACGCATTTTCAGTTCGCTATCTGGGACGAACAAGCTGAACTCATTCAGGAGATTAGCGAAGAATAAAAAGCAGGGCATCAGAGGTGTAGATGGACGTTGATTAGGGTGACATGGAAGAGAGCGTTTGTTCATCTTGCTGAACCTGCAGATGGTCGTGTGCCGCCTGTGTTCAAGCCCTATCATGCGGCCGTTGCACTCATGATGATTGGCAGAGAGCAGCCACTAGGACGTTACGAGCTTTGTGAGAACCTGTCAATTGGCGAAGGCAGTGCTAGGACACTTCTGAAGCGCCTAACAGAGTCAAACTACATTGCTGCGGATGGCAAGCAGGGACAAAGACTGACCGCAGCAGGAAACAACCTCTTCAAGGCGTTCTCAAGCGATGTGCCTATCGGACTCTTTCTAGACATAGCACCATTGATTGTTCACAGTCAAGCTTTCGCAAACTTGGTGAAGGGGAAAGCAGCTAAAATCACCGACGGGATTAGACAGCGGGACGAAGCAATCATTCAGGGAGGATATGGCAAGGCGGGTGCAACAACCCTGATTCAGAGAAGTGGTCTACTTGTAATGCCGCCAGACGACTTCAATGTGCTCTCGGCTTACGAGAGAGAAACAATTCTCATATTGGAAAGCCTCCGACCAGAGGAAGATGATGTGATTGTTGTTGGGTCAGCAGAGGACGGTAATTTAGCCAGAGAGGTTTCAATGGCGGCTGTGATGACTCTCTTTGATGAGGAGTAAGAATGCAGTCAGATCTATTCGGTAATGTTCCAGAGATTGTCATTGACATCCACGAAACCGGTGGCAAACGAATGAATGCAGTCAAGCATTTGATGTCCATGCTTGACAAGGAGCAGATTACCTACACAGTTGAGAAGATACCAATCGGAGATATTCTTGGAACAGATGGAATAGCAATAGAGCGTAAGACCGTGAGTGATCTAGTGAATACACTGAAGGGCAGCAGTTCTGGCGTCCCTCGTTTGACCAAGCAGATGGATGCCTTGCTTGAATACGAGAAACCCTACCTCTTGATAGAGAACATTCTGTCGATCAGACGAGACCCCATGAAGAAGTGCGTCTATGTCCCGTTCTCTAGTAAGAAGACGAAGAATAAGGGTTACTTCGTTACGCTAGAGCGGGCTAGCTACATTCATCCGAGTTCTCTTGATGCTTTGATCGAGAGTGTTCAAGAGAGGGGTATCACGGTAATCAAAGGCTTCAATGCACTCCACTCCGCGGGACTTCTCTTTGGTATTCTTGGTGGCGGGGAGAAGAAAAAGAAGGGCAAAGGCCAAAGGCTACCAGTGATTCGGACACGGAAGGGCTTAGAGAGCATGGCGGATGAGCAGGAGTTCTTCATCGCAGGATTCCCAAGTGTCAATGTTGTAAGGGCAAGAAGCCTTTTGCATCGTTTTGGCTCACCCATTGAAGTCGTAACTCGCACAGATGAATGGGCAGAAGTGCCAGGCATAGGACCAAAGACAGTAGCTTCGGCCAAGAAGCTGCTCTATTCAGATTACTTGAGCACCGCTTCCAGGGAGAAAGAGGAAAAATAGTGAGCTAAGTCCGAATTTGGCTTTGCCACAACTCGATAGAGTTAAAAAGCGATTACTATTCTATGGCCAAAGAATACCTTGTGCAAGGTGATGATTTCATGGGTGACATTCGTGTAGCGATTGCAGGGCTTGGTAACTGCGCCTCAGCTCTAGTGCAAGGAGTTCACTATTATAGGAACGCAAAGGCAAATGAAGAGGTACCAGGCTTAATGCATGTTGATTTTGGAGGCTATTTCCCCAAGGACCTGAAGTTCGTGGCAGTATTCGAGGCTAACAGGAAGAAAATAGGACTCGATGTTGCTGATGCGATCTGGGTTGAGCCAAACTGCTGCTTGAAGTTCGCCCCTGATGTACCCAAGATAGGAGTGAAGGTTCTGCCAGGGCCGGTTTCTGACGGCGTGGCACCTCACATGAAGGAGTCATTCTTCTCGCATGATCTAGAACCTGTTGATGTAGCAGAAGAACTGAGGAAGGCAAAGGCTGATGTCCTTGTTTCTTACCTCCCAGTAGGCAGTGAGAAGGGTTCGAGAATATATGCACAGGCTGCGCTCGACGCAGGTGTTGGTTTCATCAACGCGATTCCTGAGTTCATTGTATCGGATCCTGACGACCCCATTGCCAAGGGGTTCAAAGAAAAAGGCCTACCTTGCGCGGGAGATGATATCAAGAGCCAGCTAGGAGCGACCATTCTCCACCGCGTCCTTGCTCAACTCTTTGACAAACGAGGTCTGATTCTTCAGAATACGTACCAGTTGAACATCGGCGGCAACACCGACTTTGAGAATATGCAAGTCGAGAATAGATTGAAGTCCAAGCGAGTGAGCAAGACCCAAGCAGTAACGAGCTGTGTTGATTACGAGCTGCCAACTAAGATTGGTCCCAGTGATTATGTCCCATTCCTCGAAGACAACAAGGTTTGCTATATCTCCATGCGATCCAAGGCATTCGGAGACCTGCCACTTGATCTAAATCTGAAGCTGTCAGTGCAAGACTCACCAAACAGTGCCGGAGTTATCATTGACGTCATCAGGGCGATAAAGCTTGCCTTGGACCGAGGCGTCGGCGGAGAGCTGTCCAGCATCAGCAGCTACAGCTTCAAACACCCACGCTATCAGATCGACGACTTCGAAGCCAGAGACCGTGTAGATGAATTCATAGACGGTAAGAGGGAGCGCTAGGGGAAACCCCTACCACCCCTCAGCATCTGTTCTCTAGAACTAGCGAAATCTAGAGCTTCGTAAAGCCTGCTACAGTTGCTTTGTCCAGTTTTTTAATCACTTCGACAAGCAATTCAATTGCATTCTCAACATCGGACATGTCCAGCATGCCGTGATGGGAGTGAATATGGCGAGTTGGGATTCCTATGAAAAGAGAGGGAGCACCCATGCCTGTAAGATGGATTGCACCTGCGTCAGTGCCACCGAATTTCAGGAATGCGGGCTGATATCTAAGATCCTTCTCCTTTGCAATGTCTAGGACGAACTTGCGGAATCGCGGGTTTGGTATCATGGAACCGTCTCCCGCAGAAATAGACACGCCTTTGCCCATCTTCTGAACCAGACCTTCAACACCGGGGACGTCACCTGAGATGTCTACATCAAGAGCAAAGCCGATGTCGGGCTGGAGCATCTGAGCAGCAGTACGAGCGCCTCTCAGACCCACTTCCTCTTGGGTCGTGGATACGCAATACACCGTGTTGGGATGCGAGATCTTGCCCTCGGAAAGTCGTCGCAAGACTTCCAGCGCAATGAACACCCCAATCCGATCATCGAATGCCTTTGCGACTGCAATAGTCACCTCGCGCGTTTCCTCTTTGGCATCCGTATCATCTTCATCCTTCTTCTCCTTGCGAGTCCGTTTCTCGGCCCTGAAAACGGCATGCGGAACAGCGGGGTCTCCAATCCGAATCCCCAGCTCCTCGACATCCTTAGCGGAGGAACAGCCGACGTCAATGAACATCTTGTCTTTGGTCACAACATTCTTGCGCTTCTCAGGAGTAAGCACATGCGGCGGCGGAGCACCAATAACACCAATGATTTTCTTGTCACCGTCAGATGGTTTGATGACTACTTGATGTCCCAATAGAACTTGGTCCCACCATCCACCAAGTTGATGGAAACGCAAGAACCCCGTTTTCTCGATGTGGGTGATGACGAAGCCAATTTCATCAATGTGTCCCGCAAGCATAATCTTGGGGCCTGAGTCGCCCCTGCGGAACACAACAGAACCGAGGCGATCATAGAGGACCTCGTCTGCATACTTCTTGCCGTATTCATGGGCGATTTTCTGAGCCTCGTGCTCGTGGCCACTCGGGCCAAAGGCATTGCACAAGTCTTCGAGTAATTTCATGTCAATTTTGAAATCTGTCACAGGTTTCACTTCAGCTGCTTTGAATGAAACTCAGGACCTTTAGCTAACAATTATGTATAGCGGTAAGGGCGCCAATGCTAATAGCTACGCGAGGCTTGCCGTGGCAAGCAGACGGAAGGCCTCCTCAACGTTTTGCCCGCTCAATGCACTTGTTTCAAGGAATCCGTTAAGACCATTTTCTTCCACAAACTGCTCGCACATCTCAGTTGAAATCACTCTCTCTTCGACAAGGTCTATCTTATTCGCAAGCAAGATAATCGGAATCCTGTGGCCCAGGGATTTCTCAGTTTCCTCAATCCATTTTGAAAGTTCAAGGAAGGTGTTCTTCCGGGTTGTGTCAAAGACAAGCAGTGCTCCCTTTGAGCCCTTGTAGTAACTGCTTCTGATGAAATCGAACCGCTGTTGACCTGCCAGATCCCAGACGAGAAGCTTCACGTTCACGAGATTCCCAGTGGTGCTCTCTACTGTTACAGTTTTGACGGCGAACTGGCTGCCAATCGTCACGATGTACTGCTCTGTGAACTTGTGTGTTAGGAAGCGATTGACCAGAGCGGTCTTGCCGCTGCCCCCAGCGCCAATCAAGACCACCTTGCGCATAAATATCACTTCGCCTGACAATTGCATACCGCAACCCTACATCGTTCGCTATCAAATGCGTGGAAGTATCTTATGAGAGTTGTAAAAACAACATCCTCCAAACATCCGATGCATAATTGAACTCGCTTAGACTCTATTTAGCCTTTGTCGGAATGAACCCTCCTGAGGAAAGATGAAAGCTCAGTCAAGGATTGGCGCGATAGGAGCCCAAATACCACACAAGCGCGAAGGAGTTATATCACGCTCGCAAAGGATGAATGAATGGGGGCACGCACTATGCGCCTAATCACAGTGAAGATGAGCGATATCTATGTCAAGGGCCTCGACAAGCTTGTAGAGATTGGTATGTACCCATCGCGTAGCGAGGCGATAAGAGTGGCAGTCCGAGACCTGCTGAGGAGAGAACTCTGGAGCGATGGGATGCCGCTCGTAAGCACTGCAGATATCAACGCCGAGTAGCTGGAAAGCGCCGCGCGCCAAGGCAAGTTCATCGCTTTGCAGTCTCCATCCCCACAACACACATTAGGAAACCAGACGATTCAAAGGCAAAGCTGTGCCATAATTGGGAGGTCCAGATTAATTGAATTTCAAGATTCTCTTTAAGAGCTTCAAGTTCGCATTTAGGTCGAAAAAACGTGTGTTGTCGTTCATTGTGGTGTATGCATTCCTATTCGTCACCGTTGCTAGAGGGCTGGAAACTCCTTCATGGTATCTGTACCTAGCCATGGCACTTGTTGTTGGCACATTTTATGCTATTTTGATCTCCCAGTTCAGGCGTCGGGACATATCCATCTTCAAATGTATAGGTTGGGACAACAGCAATGTCATGCTGCTTCTGGTTGGTGAGGTGGTCCTTGTATCACTATCAGCCTTTCTAATCCTGTTCCAGCTGAGTGTTGAGATAATCGGTCTTATGTCATATATCGAGGGTCTTGGTTCCTCGGCGCTTGCTAGCGTCTATGATGCGATAGTGATTCCAATCGGACTATTGATTACTACCCTGTTGTGGATTGTTGTTCTTCAGATACCGGGCCTTCTGCTTGCTCAGTATAGGGCCACAAGAATACCACCGATGAGAGCGGTTAGGGAGGAATAGAGATGGCGAATCCAATAATCCAGGTCGAGGGCGTTAACAAGGAATACGGGAAAGGTAAGAATACCGTCGCCGCCCTGAGGAATATCAATATCGAAATTCGACCGGGGGAGTTTGTCGCAGTGGTAGGTCCCTCCGGCTGTGGGAAATCCACTCTGCTTCATGTGATGTCAGGTTTGGAAGCACCAACCTCTGGTCGAGTTCTGGTGGATAGCGTTGATGTTACGTTAATCAGTGAACGGGATCTCCCGAAGGTGAGAGCGCAAAAGATAGGCTTCGTATTCCAAGCATTTCTACTTATTGAGAATCTTACAGCCTTCGAGAATGTTCAGTCAGTTTTGTGGCCGAATGAAGAAATCAAGAAGGAAAGACAGGAAGAGATGGCCCTAGAAGTGCTGCGCGAAGTTGACATGCTAGAGCGACGGGACCACTTCCCGCGACAGATGAGCGGTGGTGAACAGCAACGCATAGCCATTGCAAGAGCCCTCGTCAATAGGCCACCGATTCTGTTCTGCGATGAGCCAACAGGCAATATAGACTCAAAAACAGGCGACACCATATTGAAGATAATCGCCCAGCTAAACAGAGAGAAGAGTATGACTGTGGTCCTCGTGACACATAACCACGATCTCACGAAGTATGCCAAGCGAATCCTCAAAATGAAAGACGGCGCCATAACTTCGGATAGATCATAATCTTTGAGGGGGCCATTCGGGCGGTCCATGGGACACCGAACAAAGCTTTAGAAGTGGTTTCAGAGAGTTCACGCTAAGTCTTAGGAGATTTACAGATATGGAGTCCTCTGATTGCCTAGCTGCACAGCAAGAGGCTGAAGAGAAGGCAAGCAGAGGTAGCAACGAAGAGGCAACAGAGCTCTTCGCTCGCTCAGCGAAATGCTGGCAACGATGGGAATCCTTCGCAAAGGCCGCAGGTTGCTACGAGCGTGCGTATGAACATGCAATGCTGTCGCAACGGTACTCAAAGGCTGCAAATCTGCTGATGAATGCAGGATCATCGTGGATTAAGCAGGGGGAGCATGAAAAGTTCGAGATAGACTGTCAGATAGCAGCAGAGGCCCACATAATGGCCGCTGAGGAGGAAAAAGATCCTGAGCACTTCGTTGTGGGCGCATTCTGTGCAATAACCGGCGGCGACCTTGAGATGGCAAAACAGTTGATTCATGCGGCAGCGGAAACTACAAAGGGCCAGGTAAAGGAACTTATCAATCTCGCACTGATGCTGAGCGAGTATCAGTTTGGAGAAGCAGATCGATACATCGAGTCTACTATAGTGGAAATTCATGACCGGGATAAAATCCGTGAGGTGCGCAAAATCTTTGAACTGGTCTTTGCTGGTTTCGTCAGAACCTCACTAGAGTCCGAAGCTGCACTGACGATTGTCAGTCTAGTCGAAAGCACAGGCTTAGAGAACACCAAAGTGGAGAAACTTGTCAGAAAAGGTGTCGAAGAGGGTCTTATTCCAGCCTACTTTGATAATGAATCGAAAGAGCTAGTCATTGACGCGGACAGGTATGATATGGAGGCTCTCGAGTTAAGGCAAGGCCCCATTCTTAGTAGGGACCTCAAGGATCCGGGAGCATGGGACATCGACCCGGACGAATGAATGACCTCAAACCGATATTCCTCCGTCTTAATGCTCTGAGAAATTCTTTTTAGTACGATTGCTGACTCATGCTTAGTTCGCCCTGCATGAAACACAGGTGTCGCTGATGGCAAAAGGGATGAAATGGCTGCAATGTCCAGTCTGCAAGCAGACAATTTACTGGAAAATCCCTGAAGCTGCAATGAAAGAAGTGAAGCGATTCCCTGCCGCAATAATCATCAAGCATGACGACCACTACCTAATTGTGTACGTGGATAGCCATCTTCAGCTTGCAGATACAGAAATAGCCAGTGCATTCGTAGAAGGATTGGCGCAGAAGAAGGAGTAGTTGCATTCTCTTCGCGAGTATCTACTGCTGAACGCCGAATGGTACAGCAAGTCCATTATCGTAAGCCCACTCAAGCACTCTGGATGCCTGCGCACTTGCCATGTTCCAGGTCTGGAGATAGGAAACCAAGCGCTCGACCCCGATCACCCAGTCAGACAGTAATTCTTCAATCCTTCGTCGGATGTTTGGTTCTTTGACCTCTTTCAGTATGGGAAGTAGACTGCTAACCAGACTTTGCGATAGCACGAGTATTGTTTCCAGTCGAGCGACCCACTCTTCCCGAGGCAAGCCTTGTAAGGTCTGAGCTACTGCGAGATGGTAGTCGTACTGTGCGGTGAAATACCTCAGACGCCAGCCGAGAACCTCTAGCACCAGCGAACGGTGAGCAGCGGTCGGTGCAGTCTTCATCATTAGTGAGAGAAAGCGTTCATGCATCTCATCGGCAGACTGGCTTGCTTCGAAGAACAGTGCCATCGCCTGCTGATAGTCTTCCATAGCAAGGCATGCTTCTGCTTGTTTAGATGCTTTCCTAAACTGCTCGAGAACCCTTCGAGTTCTTCCGGCTATGTCAGGAGTCGATCTGCTATCATTGGTTCCCGTCACTTGTTACACCAGCTAACTCATCCGCCCGTTCGGTGTTTCATCTCATAGATTTCAAGTCAATAATCGCCCTAAAACAAATCTATGATGTCCTCGCTCATCGTAACGGCTCCAATCAGTTCAGGTCGAGTGACAAGGGGGGCTTATTCTTCCGCTTGTACTCCTCAGTTGCCTTGGTCCAGTTCATGAATGCTTCATCCGGGGGATATTCCACGTAGAGTTTTTCGCGCTTCGCCTCAAGTGGTCGATTCTCAAGACCAGCCAATTGTGCCATGGTGATGAGCTTGTTGCCAGCCGCTGAAGCTACATCTATGGCTGGTGATAGCCAAGACTCCCAATGTGGGGACCTCAACAAGTGATGGTCCACAACAAGTGTGGGGATTTGCGACGCGAGCTCGATTATGGCTGAGAGCGCGGAGGCTTTGTCCCCCTCCTCAAATCGACTGAGATAGATGGGGGGGCCTCCGATTATGGCAAGGTCTGCACGAGAAGATATGCAGTACTCAAGCGCCTGTTGAGCTACTGGACCTTGAACGTCAGGCGCAAACAGGACTTTTTTCCCGCCGTGGCTAATTACCGTGGCAATAACATAGCCAAGGAAGGTCGATTCTGTACCGTGCGGCAGTGGTTGAGAATACGTAACTAGAGTGTCACCAAAAGACCAGGATTGGCCATCTGCCCATCGAATCTCCCCTACTATTCCATCCAAGTCTTTCTGGAAGGAGTGTGCTCTGCGCTTCTGAGAGTGATTGATATGTGATCTGGCGTCTTTCGCAAGAACTGTCTTTCCCTCGAACATGCGTTGAAGCTCTTCCCGGGAACCGAGGGTGTACGTGAAGTCGGTAAACCCAGGTCGTACGTGGTCATAATGATAGTGTGATACAGAAAGCAAGTTTGCTTTCCTAGCTGACATAAAGATGGACTCCAGGGATTTCAGAAGAAGTTCATACTCTAATGGGTGTGGCTCAAGTCGATACCTCTTGGAGAGTGCTGCTGACGGATCAAGAACAATGGAGAGATCCGGAGTTGTGATTTGGGTGCATAAGGAACGTACTCCCATACTCTCTGCTGCCAGAGGCGTTATCTCCATCTCACCCAGAATCACGAGTCTGCCTTCCTGTAGTAGTTGAGATGATACCGGGCTCCATCATGCAAGAGCTCTGCTTCGTACATTCCGGACCAACCAGCCGCGACATTGAAGCTCTGGAACATATGCCAGTCAGATGGAAGGAAATCCGCATCCTCTCCAAGAACCTCATCCAAAGTGAAGAGCTTCAAGTCGCCTTCTCGATGGCTATCTTTGAAGTCATCAATTTCAGCATAACCAACGAAGATTAGGAAGTGAGCGGAAAGCTCCTGATTCGAAGAAATTAGACGTTCTGAAACCATTCCACGAGATTCATAGTTCCGAACTACTGTTGCGCCGGTTTCTTCCATGACCTCTCGTGCTGCGGCATCATGTATATGCTCTCCGAGATTCACTTTCCCACCGACCATGCTCCATAGATTTTCATACGGCGGCTTGCGACGCTTAATGAACAGGTATTGATTATCACACCGTAGAATTGTAATCGCGATTGGCACTAGACTAGCCATCGTGTAATTCACCAGCTATTGAACTAGGAAAACGGGAGCGTGGCTTTAAATCTAGGGAAGGTGTGGTTGCACAGCTTCGGATTCATGCAAGATGATGCCTAGGAAATTAGAGGTAACATTCTTAGCAACCACATCCCAATTGCAGTCAGGTCTTTGCTTTGGGAAACATTCTGCGTGACGAGAACAGAACGAGGATATTGGCGACGATAACGCCCTCCAAGAGCGAAATCCTTGATCAACAGGAAATCATCAAGAAGCTCACTCACGCACTCGAACAACAAGCAATGGTACAAGGGCGAATCTACTCGTTCATTGAAGCTCAAGGCTCCACAGGTAAGAAACAAACACAATTGAAAGATGCAGCAGACATCGATCTATTTGTAGGGCTCAGACCAGATGATTACTCGGAAACCCTGTTACTCTCAGCGACTGAGCGGCACCGGGCACTTGATGTAACGCTTAACGATATTGTGGAGAAGTGGTTCATTCCAGCCATTCAAGATCTGAACGTTCATGATGTGCAGAAAACCTTCTCGCAACATCCATACCTATCGTTGAAAGCGGATGGACTTGACGTCGACATACTATGCTGCTTTGATATCTCCCAAGCCGAGATTATGTCAAAAGGACCCATAACAGCTGTGGACAGGACCGTTCATCACTCACGTTATATCGCCGACAACCTGACAGAGAAGATGAGAGAGGATGTGCGACTTCTCAAATCATTTGTGCGTGCTAGTCATGCCTATGGCGACATGTGTGCAGTGGGAAGAATGGGCTTCACCGGGTACGCACTGGAACTTCTTGTAGTCGCCTCGGGTTCACTTGATGGTGCATTGAAAGCATTGGCCGCCCTAGATCAAGCCCCCCACGACCCTCTGAGTCGATCGCTGAAGCAACTGAAGAAGATCCCAGCTTTTCGCAACGATATCATCTTCATTATAGATCCTGTCGACATTGGAAGGAACGTGGCCTCTAGTTTTTCACGCCGGGCATACAGCTGGCTGAAGAAGAGAATCCAAGAGATGAGGAGCGCAGCAAAAGCACGGAAGCACGAAGTGGTAATGGGTGCGTTTCTGGAAAGACCAATCCCTACAGATATTTTGCCTGACTGGCTTGTTCCCCATGCCCTAGCCTACGAGTTTGCATCCGATGGGTCAGTACATTACACTGTTCTCAGAGACAAGCTGTACAGGCTAGCACGGAAGGTTTCTTCCCAATTGAAACATGAACGGACTGGAGAATCAAGATTCGGAAACATCTTGACCGAAGTGTACTTTGAAGATGCCACGTTCTCGATTGGTTTCTTGATTGAGAGCCCTGCTGCTGAAGAATCGTATGAACGAAGGGGGCCGCCAGCAGAGCTCACTGAGGGAGCGAGGGAGTTTAGGAAAACACACAAGGAAGTATCTGAGAGAGATGGCTTCCTGTGGACCATTGCGAGAAGGGAATGGACAGATGCCTTCGCGCTTGCTGATAACATTGTAGGTCGGAGCCCCATAAATGGACTCACGCGCGGTCCTGACAGGGGAATAGTTTCTACTAGAGTGTTGAATGCGCTCTATCTGTACGCGGTTCCTGTGGAACGTGTTTTGCTCGAACAGTGGCAAGGATTTAAGGAGCAAGGCACCGAGTAAGCTAAGTGACTAATCGTGCCATCAGGGATTGCCTTCATATCTCACCCGAAGTCCATTCTGCATAGACAGCCCTTTCCAAGGCCGCATCTTGAGTCCTTTGATAGCCCTATCAGAGTTCAGATGGCTGAGAAGCATCTGTCAGAGAGAGGTATGCTCCAAAAAATGAGTAGAGTGAAAGCACCCAAGGCGACTCCGGAGGATGCCCTGCTCGTTCATTCCGCATATCTCGTTGACACTGTTGGGTTGATGTCAGACTTGGGTAGCGGGGAGCTTGGTGATGGCGCCTATGCGAGCCCGGACCTTCTGGAAACAGCCCTTATAGCAATGGGAGGCTCTATGAAGGCAGCGGAGATTGTCGTGTCAGAAGAAGCTAGACACGCATTCGCATTGATGAGACCTCCGGGGCATCATGCGAGTGTGTCAACACCAATGGGGCTCTGCTACTTCAACAACGTAGCAGTCGCAGTGAAACACATCATGAAACGCCACGGCATCAAACGTGTATCGATTCTGGACTTCGACGCCCATCATGGAAATGGCACATCCGAGATATTCTACACACATCCTGGAGTCCAGTACATCTCGTTACACGAATATGACTACGAGAACTTCGGACTGGGGCATTACGAGGAGATTGGCTACGGAGAAGGAAAGGGTACAAACATCAACATCCCCTTGCTTGAAGCGTCTCCTGACGTTTCCTACAAGACGGCAATAGAGAGAGTTGTGCGACCCATTCTTGAATCATTCAAGCCCGAAGTTATTGCCGTTTCAGCGGGCTACGACCCACACTATGCCGACCCTGTTGGCAATATGAATGTCGACAGCTCGACGTTCTGGGAGTTCGGACACGCTGTCAATGAGGTTGTAAGTGCACTTGGAGCAAAGGGATCATTCTGGGTTCTTGAGGGGGGGTATAATCCTCTAGTTCTTGGCCCCTGCATTGAAACAAGCCTTCAAGGGTTGCAGGGGAAGAAGAAAGAGAAATTCGATGATCAAGTTATCCGGGAAGTAAGAGATGAGCTCGTCAACGCCAACAACCAAGTGTTTGACAAAGTCCTAGAAACCCTAGCTCCCTTCATGTGAGTATATTTCCTACGCCCCACGCCCTGACGACATGGACAAGATTTTAAGGTCAACGGGCATGGGCGGCTTAAGAACGAGTTACGGTGGAACGTGGAAGTGGCCAAAAAAAGAAAATCTGGCGGACGCTCGAAAGGCAGCTCCGGCAAGTCCAAAACTGTCCAGTGTTCGAAATGCGGACGTATGATCCCCGTAGACAAGGCAAAACGTCACACCAAGCGGGTTTCGCTTGTAGACTATCAGCTTGCGCGAGAACTGAGACAGCAAGGAAGCTTCATACAGACCAAGCAAATCACTCAATACTATTGTGTAAGCTGTGCTGTGCATACAGGCAGAGTTCAGATTCGGCAAGCCAGCGAGAGGAAGACTGTACCGCGCCGTCGACGCTATTAGGCAAAATTGCAAGATGTCCGTCTATCGAAGTAACCCTACAACAGAAGGCCAATGGAATCTTACCTAGCTGGTACTCCAAATGACCCAACCCACAGGATTGCTCAGGTTCATACAGGTTTTGCCACAGTCTTCGACTGACGGGAAATTCCTACTTAGGGACTTGCCGGGCTCTGGAAAACGGATAGATATTTTGTGCCGTGTGCTTGCAGCTTGCTTTGACTGGGGCCCTTCTACATGGCCAAAGTCTCTGTTAGAGTTGACAGCTGTCATTGGAAACGAAATTATCTTGACATTTCGCCATTCAGGGAAAGATCAAGTAAAAGGGGAACCTCAATGGGGCTCAATAATCAGAGATGCGCTGAAAGGCCACTTGTCTGGTAATGTCATTGTCAAGCATTCATCTCTTCACGATTTTATCGCTGAGCTGCTAGCATCTGCAGGTTCTCAGCTGTGGGTCCTAGAAGAGGACGGCATATCCATCTCCAGATGTATTAGCAATGACGGGGCATCACAAAGCAGTTTTATTGTCGGAAACCATAGAGGCTTCGATTCAGGGACACAGCGAGTCATTGATAACTGCAACATACCGAGTGTATCGCTCGGAGCAGCTAGTTATCTGAGTAGCCACTGTATAGCTGCTGTAATCTCAGAGTTTGAAAGGATGATTGAATAATGCCAGAGAGTATTCATTCAAAAGAGGAATCTAAGGCTATCAAGCGATTAACAGATAAGTTGACAAAGGAGATGCTGTGGGTTTACATTCTTCGACTCCTTCAGGAGAGACCCCTCTACGGATACGAGATAAAGCATCTAATAACTCAGAGATTTGCCTTCTCTCCTGCTACTGTCAGCGGCTATGCAATCATTTACAGATTAGTCAGGGATGATCTCATAGAGGCTCAGAAGCGCGGTGACTCCCCCAGAAAGTACTACACTATCACAGAGAATGGACGTCAAGCAATGAGAGAGGCGAAGGTCTTTCTCGAAAGGACGTTGGGAACGGTCTTTGACCTAACTGAATGACTGTTCAGCAGGCATGCAAGTCAATGCATTTGTGGTCGATCTGCAATTATCCCAGTGCGCTCCTGTAGGTTCGCCCCATATCTACAGCGCTCCCCGAGATAATCCGGTCTACACTATGGAAATACGATGTATCAAATACGTTGCATTGTGAACTCCCGATGACAACGATATCAAATGTCGGGTGATTTACTGCTTTCTAACTCCCCCCAATGACCTTACGAGCATATGCGAGACGCTGAACGACAGTAAAATGTGACAGTACACCTACTACAACGATGCAGATCGTGAGAATGTTCCAGATTTGAAGGGAGAGGAACAGATCAAACGCCCACATGGGAATGGAGGAGCTATAACCCATCCAGCCATCGACTGTGTCAACGGCCAGAAGAAGAATCCCAACCACTGTGATGAGGAGTTTTTCTTGGCGCTCGGCAATGCCTACAGCGCAATCTTTCATGCCGCCCACAGATTCAGCTTTCGCGCGGGTAAAGCTAGCCATCAACATCCCGAATAGAGCAAAGTACCCCCAGAACCAAGGCACGAATCCACCCATCATAAGACCCAGCATGAACAGAAACTCAGCATAGCGGTCCAACGTATGGTCAAATGTTGCCCCAAATCGTGAGATGAGATTCGCAGCGCGCGCTACTGCACCATCGAACATGTCCATAACTACTGTGAACACCATTAGCGCAAGACCCACCAGAAGGTCACCCAAGTAGAAGAAATAGGCACTAAACAAGGCGATTACTAACGTCAGTGCAGTGATCATGTTTGGAGTGATTCCAGTGCGCGCCAATGCGCTTCCTACGGGCGTCATGGCTTTCTGATAGCGTTCTCTGAGTTTGCCTAACATGGAATTCACATATCCAAATAGATGGCCGGAATCGTGCAAAGTTGGTGTGTTAATAAACGTGTTGTGGAATTTTCACTCTACAGAATGCTCGCAATTCGGTCGGCCACCCATCCTCGTCCAAGAGTGCTGATGAATGGAGCAAGACGTGGTCCAGACTTGCGAGAGATGAGTATGCGATATATCACCACAAACGCCCTTCGATCCTTTATTCCAACTCCGCGGGCGGCTTCGAATATCGCTGACTGTAGGCTATCTTCGTCCAGATCCTTATGGTGCAATAGCTCCACTACTTTGGCCAGAAACTCTCTGTCAGGGTCAGTCAATGTGCTGAGGACATCTTGAGAAACTTCCTCCGTAATCTCTATCCTATCGCGTTCAGAACCATACCCACGAACCCAGTACAGCGCGCGCTCCAATCTAGGCTCAATGAGAGCCTTTGCTTCTTGAGGTACTTCTTCCAAGCCGTACTGTTTTTTCAAGGCCTGCTCGCACTTTTCGAGTGTCGCTTCGTGCCCGAGAATGTCTGCTAGCTGAGATATGACAGTCGCGAACTTGAATGGAAGTTTCGGTATGTATTCTGGAGATAAGTCCCCAGACAGACATAGAGGATAGACTAGTTGTGCGAGTTCGCGTCTGGTTTCATTGGCATCTTCAACACCATAATAGACGCGCTCAAACCTCTCGTACTCATCAATCATATCAGGGATTCGCTCAGGTTGAATATTGATTGCGCGAGTAAGGTCAGTCTTCAATAGCAAATATCTGTAGAGCTCTGGTGGGGCAATTGATAGCCAGACACGGGGAGTGAAGACAATGCCCTCGGAGGTGCTCATGTCACGTCCTCCAATACGTACCCATTCGTAAGGCACCTTGACAGGCCCAGGCCAATCAAATACTCTCCGAGAAACTTCGAGCCCAGTGTCATACGATCCTCCCTTGACTGAATGGTCCTTGCCAGCCGGTTCGCAGGTTACATTGAGAACATGCCATTTGGCGGGCCAGTCGACTCTCCATACCAATTTAATCCGAAGTCTGTCAAGAGTGACCTCATCTGAGTGCCCACAGGCTTGACACTCGAATGAAACCATGTCACTTTCAGGATTGTAGGACGTTATTCTGTTCGGAGTTATTGCTCCTTTTGCACCTGCCTGAAGATGCCCACACTTGGGACAGACCACAGATGCGGGATACCAGTTCTTCATTGATTCGATGTATCGTTCTTTCTGCTCTTCATTGAAGTCATTGGCAACATACTCAATCATTATGTCCCGGATTACCTCTGTGTGTTTCAAGCAGATGCGGACAGCATCTTGCATCTCAGGCGTTTCATACAGCTTCGAGGTCCAGATTATCTCAGGATTGACCCCGAAAGCATCAAAGGTCTCTATGAGTTCATTCGCGTAATGAGCCCCGAAACTACCACAACATCCAAACTCGTCAACGACGTCTGAATATGGTATGCCGACCCAATCCTCTAGATTGAGGGAAACCGACGCGGGGAACGAACGTACGGGATCATAGTCATCGACCACGAACATCGTGCGTGCATCATTTCCTGTTCGAACGAGCTCTCTCTTGATCACATCAGCAATTATGATCTCTCTCATGATGCCAATGTGAATGCTTCCGCTCGGGCTTTTTCCTGTGGATATCAAAAATACTGCAGCGTTTCTTTTGAGAACCTCTTCAGTCACATCTCGGATCCAATGGATGGAGAACTCTTCTTCCGGAGCTTCGCTAGTCATAGGGGATTCCTGCTGGCATTCACTGACTTTCTCTAAAGAACGTTGTCCCTTAAACGGCGAATTCCGATACTCTGAGGTCTCTATGGCTCATGAATAAGAGGAACACAGGCATAGTCGACAGCACCACTACTATGAGCATTGACATTAGCATGATAGCAATAGCCGTTGGGAGATATAGTAGCGAAGGAACTGCAGCTTCGGGCACCAGGAAGTAGATGCTGAATAGTGTCGCTACTAAAACCGCTGGAAGGCCAGCAGTGAGCCCGACTCCAACCCCTTCTGCAATCATTGTCCTTGCAATAAATGAAGGCTTCGCACCAATTGACTTCATAATCACATAGTCTCGAAATCTGCCAAATACTGAAACCAGTAGATAGTTCATCAAGCTCAGGAATGCACTGAGGAGTGCTATCAATGGTAGTGGCTGTAGCAGACTCCAAAAGGCGCCAAGGGTTTTCAAATTGCTTTCAAGAACCTCTTGCTGTAGGAAAATTCCAAATCCGGTCTCACCCGATACAAGCGACTGAATTCGTGAAATCATGGATGGGGAGTAGTCTTCCACTTGCACTAGAACGAGATTACTCTCTGCTATGCCATAGAGCTGCTGCATAATGGAGATATCCATGAGAGTTATGTTGCCACCGTTGATAACATCAAAGGCTATCGCCTTGACCTCGAATGAGGACCCATGAACTCCAAGACTCTGTATGAGAGGGTCCTCAAAAAGCGTGTCCGCCATCCCCCCACCAATCCACACTTGTTGAGAGGAATTTGTTTCATCACCGTAGTAATACCAATCGGATACTGTATTGTCCCAATCCAAACCGACAACGAGCGCCTCTCCAACCCTCGAATCCCCGATGAGTTCGTACTGTCCAAGATTATCATTCCAGAGAGCTTTGGCAATCTCTGAAACCGTCGCATAGTCCACTAGTCGCTGTTCAACTCGTGAAACTCCAGAGAGGGCTTCCAAGTCCGCTATGAGTGTGGAAGGCACCATGTACGGTGCGTCGATGAAACTGAAGGATTCGTTGAGCATAGAACCTGTCAGAGAATACGCATCATAGTATTGAGCTAGGAGATCTGGATTGCCGACAGCTATAACGTTTGTTCCCATAGATCGTGAAATGTAGGCGTCGGTAGTTGTATCGACAATCCCTCCGCCAATCCAAAGCAGGGATGCCAGAGAAAAGCTTAGGAAGAGCGAGAGGGTGGTTCTTCGCGTACCCTTGATTCGCCGTCCGGTGGCCTTTGTGGCAATCTTGAAGGGAAGCCCGAAGCTATCAAGGAAACCATGCTTCTTGACCTTCATACCAACGTTGGGATTCAGTGCATCAATGGGAGTTTCATGAACAGTAGAGTAGATAGGTTGTTGCGCTGAAAAGTATCCAATGAGTAGATAGACGCCGCTAAGAAGAGCCACCTGAAGCACTGGATACTGAAATGTGAACTGTGCGTTGGGGAGCACAGAGGCGAGCCAGATAAGCCCGGCAAAGTATAGCAGGGTTCCAGCGGTGACTCCAAGTGCCACCCCTCCGGCTAACAGTATCACCGCTTGTGTCATGAAATGGTCAAATATCGTGTCCATCAAAGTTCCGATAGCCTTCATTAATCCAATATCCTTCCTTCTGCTCACCATTTCCAAAGAGATTGTGCTTGAAACAACCACAGTGCCCAAAACAAAGACCAACAGCAAGACCGACCAAATGAAGGTTTCAAAGAATACCCGCATGGATGATGCTGATGGAGTCGATGTCAGGAGTGTTGTCACGTCCAACAACACATTCCCAAACAGGAAGAGGAATGTTGTCGAAGCCACGACACTGGAAATAGAGAGAAGTGCAAGAGCTGTACGAAATGGTCTGCGTCTGAGATCCTGCGATGCGTAATCTTGTTCAGACATCGCTCAGCAACTCTCCTTGTGACATTCTGAAGCGGCGCACTTCCGGCACCGAGAAAATCTTCTCATCGTGCGTCATGACGATAACTGCTTTGCCTCCGTTGTTGAGATTGCGTAGTATTGCCCGGACCATTTCCGCACTCACTTCGTCCAAATTTGCCGTCGGTTCGTCTGCAAGAATGATTGGAGGGTCGTTTGCCATTGCTCGCGCTAGGGCGACCCTTTGTTGCTCTCCAGAACTCAACTGCCAAGGCAGGTGATCCAATCTGTCCTTCATGTCAACCATTTCAAGCAGGCGGTGAGCCTCTGCATTCAGCTCTGGGATTGGTTTGGAAGATAGCTGCATGGGAAACATGACATTCTCAATTGCAGTCAATGTAGAGATTAGATTATAGCTCTGGAACATGTAGCCAGTGTTCTGAAGTCGGAACGTAGCCCTAAAGGACTCATCATAATCCTCTATTGGAACATCCATAACGTGGATCCGGCCCTCCGTAACTGAGTCTATTGCCCCAATTATATTCAGAAGTGTCGTCTTTCCCGATCCTGAATGCCCTGAAATAACAATGTAGTCCCCCATGCCAACCTCAAGACTGACACCGCGGACTGCATCAATTTTTCTTTTGCCTAACGTGTAGGTTCGTGACACATTTACGAGCAGCACCGCGTGGCGTACTTCGTCTAACCCTTCAACATCAAGCTCATCATGGGCCTTATCGGCTCCTAGGATAGTATCTTCATCCATTCCCTTTCACGCTCATCACGAATTACTACATCAATGATACAGCTCTGAGGCATTCGCGCCGGGCATCTGAGTTGTAGCTTATGTTTAGGAATCCCAAGGGGATGTGAAGATAAGCTTAGAGGTTCGACTCGAGATGCTATACCAGAGCGAAGTTCGTCAACGCAGAGTGAGCCCATGACGCCAAGATCATGGGCCTTTCGCGTCCAAACACTCGAATCGTGTTCAGCACTCCTAAGGAGAGAAGATTGCTGATATAGTACGAAACCAGGCTCTTGTCAAGAGACAATGTCCTGCTCAGCTCAGCCTGGGTAACTCGACCATTCTTCATGCACTCAAAGAGAATCGAGGCAACTGTCGAGTTCCTTGACATAGCTGTCAGTCGCAGGACCTGCTCATCGTCGGAGAACTCAGGTAGGAAGAAGTGCCTAGAGTTGCCGTTCTTGAGAGAGGTTATGTAGCCACCCCGTTCTAGATGCTTCAGATGATATTGAAGAGCCCCCATAGCGCATCCCAGATAACGTCGCAGCTCACGCAAGTGTATACCAGGGTTGGAGGCGATTTCATCAACTATGCGGTCTCGCAGCTTTGGTGGGCTTTTCTCATCTCGTCGCGAGATTGATACGGTGCCCGCAGCGAGAACAAAGATGCAGGATGGAGTGTAGAGCTTAGCGATGACTCCGGGGAGGAGCACAGCCGTCCCGCCGCTCACTGGTGCGGCAAGGACTTGAAAATCAATGAATACTGTTTCCGAAGATCCAGAGAACGAAAGATCCTGGACTGCAACGTCCGGACCAGTTGGGATTGAATTGAAGAGAAGCATACTAGCGACTCCAGTAAGAACGAGTGTTAGAGTCACAGCCAGTACGGCTTTTCTAGTACGGTCTCCCATGATTCTGCCCATCTGGAATACGCTCAGAATCCAGTTAAAGACTGTGTTTGTGGTAAGGATGTACTAGCTCATTTGTTACTGTTCATTGTAAGTTGTACAGAGTCAGACGCAGGAGTCTAGTACGTCCAGAGGGCGGCACTGGACTACTCCGTGAGGAAACTTCCCAGTTATGTCATATTCCTCAGAGTTCAATGCCGTATGGTCTACATGAAACCCACAATAGAATTATCCAGGTATTGTCCAGCTTTGCTGCAGCTGTTTGTTACCCGCGGGCCGGATATGTCATCGTAATTCTGAACGTACATGCCTTGTGGCCTACCGACATGCAGGTGTCCTCGATGACATCAAGCTTCTCGAATGTGATCCTATTGAAGTCAATTAAATACTCCAAGACCGCTTCAATGAATCCCTTCAAGAAGTGACAGGAGGGTTCAGCGCTCTCGTAACCTGAGGCATAAGGATTGTCCTCAATCTCTATGATTGCCTCCTCGTCCAGCCAAAGCTTGTAGAGCTTCGCAATCTTAATGTCGCCGAATGGTACAATGAGCGTTTCAAGTGCAAGTTTGATGAACTCGATAATCCCCTTGAAATCACCTGGAGGCTTTTGTTTCCCCAATTTGAAATACTCACGCTGTGTTTCAAGACCGGCCAAACGACCTGCGCTGTAGTAGAGCGTAGCAGTCTTTTCAGGAAACATGACCATGATTCTACTGCCAAGCTTGTTCCAAGTTTTCGAGAAGAAGGCTTGCATTAGTTGGCGATCTTTCAGCTTACCTTTCCACCACGGAATTACTTCTCTATCGGGCATCTGAATTGCTCCAGTTGGAGTTTACTCTCCGGGGGTTGTTAAGTGCTTTGTGCTGATATAACGGTGAGATCACCATACGAGGCGTACGTTCCAAGTGCAAACGTCGGCCCCGGTAGCGCGACACATCTCCTGAAAGACCTTGGACTCTACGCCCTTAAACTCAAGAATAGATTCGAGAATGCCACTGAAGATTTCACAGTAGCCGAAGCCGCGCATCCCCTCGAGATGCACATCTTGGCACCACAAGCAGTCTTTGTCAGTCACACGAACAGAACCACGAGCCGTTTCCATGTCTACATTGGAGGGCTTCTTGCCAAAGAGACTCTTGAATACAACGTCCATCAGCTTAGCGACATCTTCCCTAGTGGATACGGTGTCCTTCGTCTTGTCGACTATCTCGGTAGTGAGGTACACCTGTGAGCCAATCTCACGGCCAAGGTCACGCAAGCGCTGATTTGCATCTTCAATGTTAGCTGTACTAGATAGTACTTCTTCGACGTATTTTGAATATAGGGTGAGAAGTAAGGGATTCTGTATCTTCGCCATTGAACTCTGACCTCAGATGGTTAGTCACTTACACTGTCTTTCCGATCATCTTGAGACCATGCTTCCTGTAAAGTGCAACGGTCTGAATGACCTTAACGTGTGCAACACCCAGAAGCTCTGCAATCGCGTCCGTCGTCTGTGTGCCGTCGCATGCATTAATGATGCGTCTATCTTCCGGCTTAACCTTGTTAGGAGATCCCTCGTACTTGGGGCACTTCACAAAGCGGCCAAGAGTTGCTTCCTTTTTCTTGACCTGGCCTGTTTCAATTGGGACTTCGACTATTCCCTTGGAAGCCGCCCACTTCAACAGATCCGCCACGCGCTCATTGGATTGAAACATTGAATCTGCAATCCGTTCCACGTTTTGTGTGCCGTCAACAAGCATCAGCACATCAAACCCGAAGTTGCGGTATTTCTTCTTCATCTCCTTGTGCATCTCTGATTCAAGGGTTAGGGCCGCTGAGTATGTTTCACCTCGCTTTGGAACTGTAGAAGGTTGCACTGCGAAATCCTCTGGTGACCGTTCAATGACTGGTGCAGGTGCTGCAGATACTGCAGGTGATGCCACCGCAGTCTTTGGCTCCTCAACAGGCAGTCCATTGGAAAAAGGCACCGGGGAAGTGGAGGCAGCATTGATTGCCATAGTTTCTAGTACTTGGAGATTCCCCTCCACAGAATCCTCGAACTCGTCAGGTGGAGGAGGCAGTTCAATACCTTCTAGCTGGCGCAACACGTTTTTCGTCTTTGCTATCGCCAAGCCTAGCTGCAATTCAGGAACATAGAGAACCGTTAGTATCCAGTTTACGTCCACTGGTGACAGGACCACTAAGCCCTTCTCAGTATCTATTGTCATAAGCCGCAGATCGGACTTGTAAAGACTGATACTATCCCTAACGCGGGGAAACAGCTCATCAGGAAACGAGAAGCTGACAAAGGGCCGTCCGTCCTTGGTCATCAATGAGTAACCCAATACTTGGTCATCAAATCTAAGCTTTGATAGAGCTCGTTCCAAATCGGTCGTCATTCTGGCGCACCTTGTAATTCTAATCTGCACTCGGTCCCGCGTGTGCACACTCTTTTCTCAGAGTATTCTGAAAAGCATTGTGGTATTATACTTGATGAAAGGGGGTCTGAGTGGCCCAAACGAAACTAGCTAGGACTCTATTCTGGATTCAATGACAACCTAGCGGCACGAAATCGTGCATGGGTGGTCAAAGATGTGCACTACTTACTCCGACCGGGCTGAACAAATGGCCAAACATACAAAGCGCTGGATCAACCCACTGTTACCTAGCCCAAAATGATTAAGACTCGAACGGACATTCTCAGGACTGCGAAAAAGGAGAAGGATTGACAAGAATGCGGAATATTATCGGAGGTCTGGTCGGTGCACTGGTTGGTTCAAGCATGATTGTCATCCTGCTGGCTTTGCTTCCAACCGAGTATCCGTCACCATTCGGCCTATTCTGGATAGCCTTCAGCGGTAGTGATTCGCTTCTGGCTTCTGCAACCGGCTTGCTCAGTCCAACCACTTGGATATTGTACGTCATGACGTGGATTGCGATTGGGCTGGTAACTGCGCCGTTCGCTAAATCGGAATGGAATGCTGTGCGAACAGCCCTTTGGGTCGGTGTGTTCCTCTCTGTATTCGCTGTTTCATCCGCTCTGCTCTTGGATCCCACGCTGTGGACACTTGATAGAGAAGCGAGAAACATCTACTTCGTTCTGCAGTTTGCTAGTGGAATCGCATATTCGCTACTGTCCCTAGTCAGCTCGATACCATTAGCAATACTGTTCCAGAAAGCGAGAAGAGAATCTGAGGCGCCCCCTCCAATCAAGATTGAAACTATATGTGAATGTGGAGCGGTCTTCAAATCTGCTCCGCTCATGTGCGCGGAGTGTGGACGGATTCTCAGAAACGAGTCTGAAGCAGTCTGATTAGAGTGCGGCGCCTACCGCTCCCTGCTGATTCCTCCACCGAGGAGACCCCCAAAAGCTGTTGCTATAGCTGGATACAACATGCCAGTGAGCACTCTCTGAAGGAGTAGCATGGATTCGGCACCAGCAATCTGTGTGAAGTCTGGTACTTGGACAAAGAAGACCAACAGCCAAATCAAGAAAGCCCCTATGATAGCTGAGAACAATGCCGAAAGAACTCCAGGCAATATGTCCTTAGACAGAAGACCAGCAATGAGACCACCCAGTCCCCAGGTTAGAAACATCAAGACCGGCACTTCCTGCGCACCATACGTCAGACCTACTCCCAATTCAGAGGGATAGAGCACAGTTCCCATAACAACCAACTTGAGCTCCAAATCAGTAAATGTCAGAAAGTCATTAATGATTCGCGGGTCGACTACATCCGGGGGAATGAACAGACCGAATGTCAGTATCACGAATGTAACCGTGAAAGTAACTACTAGGCCCACGAGTGTGCCAAGACCTTGTCCCAAATGATTTCCTCCATGCGTGCTTGCTGCTATCAATAGGAAGTAATCCAGAGCATTTATGCCTATTCTATGCGGGCATAGACTGTGTGATTCAACCTTGAACAGAATCGTGGACCTTACATTACCTCTCTATGCTGATGTGCCAGTCAGACCGGGCGATCCCGGGGTCGTCATGGATGAGCTCGCAGATATCGCCACTGAGGGGTACCGTTTGACTCATCTCTCAATGGGCACTCACACTGGTACTCACATAGACGCTCCTTCGCACATTATCGAATCGGGAAACACTCTGAACAACATCAGTTTCGATGTATTAGTAGGGCCATGTTGCCTTGTGAATGTGGCAGGCGAACCGGAGTCTTCTATTACGTTGGACGACCTCATTATTCACAAGGATGTTATCAGAAGTACCGGTCGTGTTGTTCTCAAATCGGGTTGGGCGAAACGGTGGGGCACGCCGGAGTACTACAGCAATTCACCGTCCATCACCATAGAGGCTGCGCGATGGCTTACGGGAAAAGATGTACATGTGAAGCTAGTTGGCTTCGACATGCCTACGCCATCAGTGAAGCAAGAAATAGACATCCATAAGGTGTTTCTCGAAGGGGGCATTCCTATAGTAGAATGTCTGAATCTTGAGAACCTGACTCAATCTCACTTCGAGATAGTGGTGGCCCCACTCCCGCTGCGTAACCGAGAGGGAGCCCCGTGTAGAGTGTTTGGTTTACTCAATCGGTCTTCCTGATGGTCCAAGTGCAGTCTGCATCACCCAATGCCTTGCAGGACTCTTGATACGTTTCGCCCTTGAATCCTCGGAGATCCAATACCGCTTGAAATACACCACTAATCAGATTGCAGTATTGAAGTCCAGGCATGTCCGTAATTTCAACGCCCTCACATATCGGACAGTCTGCATCAGTGAACTTCAAAGTCCGCTTGTCTTCACTCACCGAAACCGACGAGAATGGTTGTCCAGAATTCACCCTATACGCTAGCTGCAGCGTCTTGCCAAATTCGTGAAACTCGCTTGCGTGTTGGCGGATCTTATCTGCATAGTCAAGCAAGAGATGCTCGCCCACGCGGAAGCCGATCTCCTTCAATCGCTGATTGATGATCTCCACGTTCTCACTCGAACTCATCAAGTTGTTCATTAGTTCTCTGTAGATTGCTTAGAAAAGGGGCTTTGATACTTTGTCGATTTTGAAAGTCCAAGCAAGTTTTCCTTTAATACCCATTTTTATTCACTCCAAATAATGATGCTATTCTCTGGTTTTTCTAATCATTTTGAGGCTCTTGCCGCGATAAGGTACAATGCACTGTAGAGCATTGAAGTACAGTATGCCAAGTTTTTCTGCAATCTCATGGACTGTTAGTGTGCCGTCACAAAGCTCAAGAACATCTCTATGGTTCTTTTTCGCCTTCTTGATTTTACCCTCGAAAAGGGGCAGTTCTACAATCTCTTTGGCACTGGTTTCCTGCGCCTCCGGACACTCTACATCAACGACACCTTTTTGCAGACACCACTGAACAACCTCAAGCACTTGCTCAATTCGCTTTGACAGGTCATCTGCAATCTTGACAACCGTGCGCTTCTCGTCCACCATTAGAAGGACGTCCACGCCTACATTGGCGAACTGCTTCTTGAACTCAATGTTCAGAGCTGAGTCAATCTTGAGTGCATCGGCATACGCAACTCCGCGTAGTATAACACAACCATGTCTGGCCTTGGTGTCAGAAGGAATCAACTCCTCAGCTTTCGCCATCACAACTGATTGCGGGGTTTCCTCAACAGCAGGACTGATGGCAGCTGAAGTCCCTGAGCCGATTTCCGATGTAACTGGAATTGGATGCTCAACAGGCGCCGGTGGAGGCGGAAGCGTGACGTCTTCAAGAAGTCGCGCCACCTCCTTGACCTTTTGAAGTGCGCTACCAAGTGACTCTGTGGGTTCGAAAAGAACGCCAAGGATCCATTGCGGGTCCACTCGAGCCAGAATCACCGTGCCTGCATCGGTCATGATATTCATGAGTCGAAGAGATGATTCATGGATTCGGAGAGTGCCCTGAATCGGAGGAAGAGCCTCGTCAGGTAAGGAGAAGGACAGAAATGGTTGGCCATCATTTGTAATCAGAGCATAACCATTGACCGACTCGTCATACCTAAGCTTACCAAGTACACGCTCGAGTTCCAATGCGGCATCACACCTAGCTAACCGCGATTAATACCTGATTTCTGCTGCGCGTTACTCCATAAGTAAGTTTGTAGCACTTTCACGAACGGCAGGAGTAGAACTCAGAAACTCGATTACCTCTTCGCGAGAGGGGTGCGTGACTGAAGCGGAAGATACATAGAGAGCAGCAACGGCGTCTGCGAGGTGAAGGCGATCCTTCGTCTGGAGACCGGTGAGTGTGCCATAGATATTCCCGGCATTCCAAGCATCTCCCGCACCACACATTAGTTTACATTCAACCTTGAATGTCGACACCACTGTGGTTTCAGCATCTTCAATCGACGCAGAGAATTCAGGCGTATGGAGATCTACTCGAACTCCGGTTTCCTTTGAAACCAGTTTCGCCGCGTTGAGCCACTCGGTGGAATCCTGCATCGCTCCGCGCCAGTAATCATCTTCTCCCGAGACCACCCCAGCAAGCCAGCAAGCCTCGTTTTCGTTCATTCCCAGAATGTCGACAAGACCCTCCGAGAGCACTTGACTGACGAGAGGCTGCAATATGCTCATGTTATCAGAAGGATCACCTATGTCAAGATACGTTGTTGCACTGGTTTCATCACGGACCATCCTGAACAAGTCCTCGGCAAGGCTAGCACCGTGTCGATTATGATTGAGACATAGGAGCGCTACAAGGCCGCTGTTGCGTATGGCATCCAGGTCATTCTCGCTGAGCATGGAGAATTCAAATCCTGCCGCCGAACCACTATCGCTGACCATCAGGTTGACCTTGCGACCCCGATACTCCGTTTCTATTGAAACTGTGGCTGAGAGACGGCCTTCGGTATGAACATGACTAAGATCCAGCTCTGGACTAACCAGACCTCTGAGCATGGAAGCGCCGTGTTCATCAGTTGTTACAATAAGACACGGGTCTGCTCCTAGTGATAGAAGGGCAGACGCAGTATTGACAGAGTTCCCGCCGCGGCGAATCAACTGAGTGGTATTCATCAAGCTGCCACCGCCTTGATCAGCCAATCCCCTTAATCCAGTCAAGAAGCCTTCGAACTCATCAACCAGTACGAAATGATCAAGGAAGAAATCCGGCATGACCACAACACGTGGCATCTCTGGAGGGTTCTGTAATTTCTCAACGAGCTGATCGTAGTCCAGCTCAATCACCTAGTGAGATGGTAGGTGAAAAGCTTCCATTAAATCTTCTTCAGTGCAGCCTTGACCATCGCTGTGACTCTGTCCTCGTCAATCCCCGTCTTCTTGGCCACTTTTGTAATTTCACAGTATGCGAGGTCGGACATATTCATTATGCCGATTTCTGCGAGCTGTTTTGCTTCGACCTTCTTAACCGCCCTGAGTGAAAAGAGCTCATCGATTGCTTTGTCCAATCCCTTCACAGGCTTAGGCTTTGAAACCGTGGCTGCAATCTTTTTCACATCTTTAGCGTACTGCTTGAGAGCATCGATGTTCTCCTGATGAGTTGTCTTCCTGCGAAGGTCCACAATTAGACCCATCCTTCGCGCCTCAGCAATTGTCAGTCCTGCTTGTTTTGCCTCATCTATACTGAATCCACGACCTATCTTTGGACGTGCATCTCTTGGTGATTTCACAACAGGCTCAGCAAAGGTATCAAAGCTCATGGACTATTTCACCTGACTTGGCGCCCGAGCAGAGTGTTCTCTTATTAGGCTTTCGAGGTGGCTGTTGTTTGCCGTCTATACAGGGCTAAGGAGCAAATCACTCATAAGGGGAGTTAACAATGGTTCATGAGACATACAGGAGGCTGTTGACCCTCCGGTACATGAACTCATCTCCTCAGTCGTTACATGAAGCACTTTCTGTAGCAAGGAGATTTCCTTCACCTGAAAAATTGAATACTGATTTCATCGTTGAGTTCCTTAACTCCTACAATAACGTCAATACACGTTCCTACTATTACTACATCATCAAGGTCATTTGCAAAGAGATAGGTTGTCCTGAGTTGATTGAACCTATTCCAAGACCCAAAGAAGTTTCAGCTATTAGACGACGTGACCTCTTGACTCCTAATGAAATTGCTGCATTGTTGAGAGCCTGCAA
>DXJO01000014.1 GCA_019057475.1 Candidatus Thorarchaeota archaeon
ATAACATACTGCTCAGGATTGAGTGGTGTGGACGTTCGATGCTGATTGCTAGGGCGTGCATGCAATTTGGTCGCCGCCAGTTGGACGGAGACAGAAAACGCCTGTGGAGAGGATATGAGACTAGTCGCAGATTCAGTAGGATCTGCAGAGCAGACCTCAATGAATCAGGAACCGAACATCAATCAAGGACATTGATGTCTAGGATTGTACAAGTTTCGGGCAACGGCTGACTGAGAACTGGAAGAAACCCAAACAGAAAGGAGGGTGGGCGCCATGGAGGACTTCTTGTAATCATGTGGAGGCTTTCGCCCCTGCGCGTCGCTGGTTGTTTTGTTTAGGCTCCGTGTGCGCCCCTGTTGACTGAAGATTCGTGGCTCAGTCTAATATGGCCATGTGTCATGCAGGTCATACTCCCGTCAAGGAGGCCTCTCAGACATAGGTTCAGCCGGTGGTTCCCTCTGGGTTCGTGAGAGGAACGGGCACTCTAGTGAGTCTTGCTGTATACTTTCACATAGTATACAACTACCACAACAGCAACTAGAGTCACAATGATAATTGCTGGCAACAGAAGATCAGGAGACGCATCAGATGGTATTGAAGTAAGCAAGAACAGTGTGTAGCCAGAGTATTCATTGCCAAGCCTTAGGATGTAGCCCGTTTCATTCAGATTGACAGGCAATGTGATTGTGATGGGTAGTGTGTGTGATTCTCCTCCATCAAGAGCACCCCATGAATGAAGCAGAGTGCCACCTCCACCTCTGAGTTCAATCCCATCCTCAGTACTGAGTCGAGGGCTGAGACAATTGATACTAACACTTAGCGACATTTCCTCTCCCTGTTGAGTGGCGTCTGAAGCAACACCAAGAGTGGCAGCTAGTCTTGGTGTCATTTCAAGCAGATAATCAAATGCCGGAATATAGTATTGCCAGAGACTCTCAATGTATGCATCATCAGGTGTAAAGTAACCAAAAATCTCATGCCATTCTTGAATCAAATGCGTAGAGTTGTCAACAATATCTACGTAGGTTGAAGGATCATCAGCAGACCCGTTGTGATAGACCTCAAAAGTGATGGGAAGGGCCGTTCCTCGTTCAACATACATCCATGCCCCCCACATACCTGATGGAGCTGAAGCAAGCTGAGGTTTGTTGTATTGGCCATTGGAAGTCTGTGCAGTGAAATCATAGATCTCATTGAATCCCACAGGATACATCGTCGCAAAATCTTGGGCTACATGGTAGTAGAGTGTGCCTTCATACCAATTGTCATAGTAATTTGTAGGAAAGAATGTTGCGTTAATGCCTGAGTGAAGTGAGTACACCATGGCGAATGTGTGTTGGCTCGTCCAGTCCCTGTAAGCCTGAGTTTCTGGTTCTGAGAAGGCCGTAGGACCGCGGTATATCTGAGACCTTACATCTGACGATGAGCTTCCCGAACCCCACCCAGTTGCATAGTTCCGATTAAGGTCAACAAGTCCAATGTAGTCTTCATTGAAGAGACCGTCACCGTCATCATCTATGCCTTCATAGAAAGTATGGCTAAACTCGGGTTCACCACCAGAACCCGTTTTGGTGTAGACATCAAATCCTGAAACAAAACCGTCACCATCTGCGTCATCCCATGGATCTTCATCGAACAGACCGTCACCATCGTCATCATAGGGGCGAAGATTCTTTCTGAGCCAATAGTCTTCTTCATTGACTACACGTTCAAGACCGTCTGGATTCAACGTAGGAATAACAAAGATTTCCTGCGTGTCAACATACTCGGTTATGGTTTCATCTTCACCATAGTTGTTAAGCAGATAGATGATAAAGCGTAAGGAAAGCTCAACTGTGATTTGTTCCCGGGCATGATGATGCGCGTTAACCTGGGTCTTTGCTTTCTGTTCTGTATTCTGTTCGTTGGTGATTCGAACACAGGTGATATTTCTCCCCAGATAGCTTTTTCCTATTACTTCGATATCTACAAGTTCTGGGACTGTGCTATGAATTAGCTCAATCTCCTCATCAACCTCTGCTGGATCATGCCACTCATCTTGATAGATTAGAGATATGTCAGACCAGGTCCGGTCAACGGAGAGGGTATCAACACGTTCGATAGCAAGTGTTGAAATCGCAGCATCCGAAGTAGTAGCAGCACCTACAGAGAGAGCGAATGTGGAAACTAGAAGAAGCACAACAAGAGTACTTGAGAGCAATCGAATGTCAATTCACCTCACAGCTTAACAGTCATGTAACAACCATTCCTGAAATCTTGGCATCACAAGACTCGGAAGACTTTGAGATTTGACTAATAATAGGATTTGGTTCAGCGCTTTCAATTGCGTGAACCAAAATGCAAGACAATGAATGTCTGAACCCATCCGTTGGACCAGAAGACCTTTTTTGTGGGAGTATCAGTCTGTATTGCAGTCAGGATGTTAGATAATGGAACTGCCTCTGGAAACCCTAGAAAGGATTGTTGATACTCTCAACGTAGGCTTGGTCGTTCTTGACAAGGACGACAAAATCGTGTTGTTCAATCGAAAGGCTGGAGAGATGCTCAAGCAAGACCCCGAGGAAAGAATCGGGAGCCCCCTCCTTAGATGCCATCCGGAGAGAGCAGAGCCCGGAGTCCTAAAGATGATAGGCGAGATAAAGAGCGGTAAGCTGGAAAAGTACGACGGCTGGGTCAACTTCATTGGGAGAATCATCTACGAGTACATCTATCCAATCCGGGACAAGGACGGAAAATACGTGGCCACTGTTGCCGAGTTCCATGACGCCGCCGAGAAAGCAGAATATCTGAAAGGCCTAGGAGAGTGGACAAGGCCAGACATGCACGGAACAGGAGATAGCTCGCCCCGGAGTCCTCATGCAGAACCGCCACTCACGCGCAAGGGACGCAAAGAGTAAGTCGATTCAGGTCGTCATGTTACATATTGGATATAGGACTCACAAGTCCCCCAACATGCCTTTGAAAACACTTATACCAGAAGTTAAATCCTGAAACCTAGCTAGGTGTTTTAGAATAGTACAAAAAGTTCCTGATACGCCGGAGAACATGGAGATCTGCAAGAAATTCTGCGGACCTTGTCCAACGTTCAAGCCCAACGATCTCAACACTGTCAAGCCACATGCGCTGTTCTGTGCACGTGGTGCTTCAGAGAAGCCAGCCGCTGAGATTGAAGATAAGGGCTGTAGTTGCTTTGCCTGCCCTGTATTCCAAAAGTACGAATTAAAGGGCGGTTGGTACTGTATGCATGGTATTGAGGGGAGACAGTAGTCATTTCTCTCCATGCGTCAATAGACCTAGAATCTACAACTACCAGCGAGTGGGGGTAACGCACCCCCCATTCGATTCATTTTATGACAAGATTGACTGAAATTCACTCAATATCAAATTGCAGGAAAGTAATCAGACTATGCTTTCTTCTATCCGCTGAGCTAGAGTAACGTTTAAGAAAACAAGATGGTCGCGAACGTCACACTACTGAGATGTTTTCTAATGGCACACTGTGTGTTAGTCAAGGGACCCTGTAGAGGCAAGATGTGCGACTTCTGGGCTAGAGTTAAGATACAGAAGAAGAGCGTCGAAGAGATGGCTGATGATATCAGGGAAAGCATCGCCAAGTGTGAGGATGGAAACATCAAAACCGTTACAGAAGTAATTCAGGCCTACTGGTCTGCCTTGGGTGTTCGGGACATGTACAGACTCTGTAAGGAAGAATCTAATCTGTATGAGAAGATCAAGCAGGTGGAAAACCTAGCCCTTGAGCAAAATAGTATCAAAGCTGTGCAAATTCCGCAGGCACAGCAATGATATTTCCTCTGTTGAGAAGCCACTTCGGGTCAAGAGCCTTTTTGACAGCCTGCATTTCTGCTATGCCTTTCTGACCGTACATGGCTTCTAGGAAGGGCACTTTCAGCTTGCCAATTCCGTGCTCTGCCGCAACTGTACCGCCCAGCTCAACAGCCTTCTTCGCAAAGAGCATGTAGTTGTCCATTCCCTGCTGGACTTCCTCGTTGTTTCGCGGAATCATGTTCACGTGCAGATGCGAATCCCCGATATGACCGAAGATAACGTATTCCATTCCCTGCGCCTCCAGAGTGTCACGATAAAACTTCAGATACTCTCGCAGTGCCTCAGCTGGGACTGCCATGTCAGTACCAATCTTGTGCACCTCGTGATACTCCGCCTTGCGCTGGGCGATGAGTGCATTGATTGTTTCAGGCACGAAATGCCTGACTGTCTTCATCTTCTCCAGTTCTGCCCGGTCTAGGCCGGCCCAGCTCGATTCCGAGGAGGAGTTGTACTTGTTGAGAATCTCTTCTAGGCTCATTATTTTCTCCTCCATCTCATCTTCTGTGTAGCTGAACTCAAAGAAGACTATAGCTTGAGTCTGATCTGAGAGAGCCGGCACAGTAAGTCCAGCTTCGCTCGCCTTTTCCCTAATCATCTTGACTGCATTTGGACCTAAGTATTCCAAAAAGTTCATGGGGATTGGAGAGTCATGCGGCTTGACATCATAGACGAAATTGACTGCGTCATCCTCGCTTGGAAAGAAGGCCATCACTGTCATGATGTTCTCGGGCATCTTCATCAGTCGGAGCTCTACCATTGTGATTGCACCAAGGATTCCCTCAAAGCTGATGAAGAGATCAATCAGGTCCATGCCAGGCTTCGCAAAGAGGCCAGCGGCATTCTTCGTCTTTGGCATCTCATAGGTGGGTATCGGGACTTCGACCGCTGACCCATCGGTGAGTATGACCTGGAACGTGTCATCTTTCGCGAAGATCTTACCCCGCTCAATATCAAGAATGTCTCCGTTTGCTAGTACAACCCTCAAACGACGGACCCAGTTTCTAACTGCACCATGCTTGAAGGTGCGTGCACCTGACGCATTGCACGCCACAACACCGCCCAGATGGGCCGTCATTTCTGTCGGATCTATGGGGAAGAAGTAGGAATCAGACTCATTCAGGAACTGTTCGAGGGCCTTCTGTTGCCCGGGCGTGCCCTTGCCTTCCAACTCATCAAGAGCTTTTGTAGTAATGGCCTTCGCCAGGATTTCAAGGATGACACCAGCTTGGCCGCCAATTGAGTAGAAACCCTCATCGGCGGAGTACTCCATGAAGAGCATCTCATCCATCTTCTCAAGGTTGATCGTGATTCCGCCCATAGGAACAGCAGCACCGGTGATTCCGGTTCTGGCTCCCTGAATTGTTACGGGTGTTCCATTCTCGTATGCATGTTTCAGAACAGCAGCCACTTCTGCCTCAGTGGTGGGAAAAAGGAGCTTGTCCGTTTGACCATCAAAGGAGTGGCTCTCGTCATCTAAGTAGAGAGCATAGATATCCGTGATGGTCGCTTGATCCGTGACTGTCTTCATATCTGATAGACTAGCCGTCTCAGGTGTTTGGGCCTTGATCTGATTCGTCATTCAATTCTCACCATGGACCTGATGTTGCCGGAGTGGGAGGTAATCGCAATATCAACTCATTGGTATTACCAAGACGCAACACCATGCAGTCTAGATTGCTTGTTGGACGACACATTAATGAGCAGGGCTTGATTAGGTGTTCGCATTGTAGTTTCTACTGCCTTTGCTGTAGTTGACAACCGTCCGCAGATTGACAATCTGGAGTGAGTACTAGAAAGATGGATGCAATAGGTGCGGCAATCCTCGCCGTTTTCATCGGCACATACATCATCATAAGCACAGAGAAAGTAAACCGGACTGGAATGGCCCTACTAGGAATGGGATTCGCAGGCGTAGTCCTCTGGGGTGGAGGTCACCCGTTTCACGAACTGGTGTTAGGCATAGAGTGGGACACTATCCTTTTTGTCACTAGCATGATGATGATTGTAGCAGTCGCAGGCGGGTCAGGCATGTTCCAGTTTCTTGCTCTGAGAATATCGAAACCGAGTGGTGGGGACCACAGACGCCTGTTCATTACATTCATCGTGTTTGTGTTCGTGATGTCATTCTTCCTTGACACCACCTCCACGATGGTCATCATGGCACCGCTCACGATTCAGGTCTGTAGAGCACTCGACATCGATTTCAAGCCATACCTAATATCTGAGGCAATAGTGTGCAACTTTGCATCCATTCCATCAATTGTGGGTGCTGTACCGAACCTTGTCATCGCGAGTGTGACTGGCCTTGACCCAGGATTCCTGTTCATAGCCCTCATGCCTCTTGCAATCATTCTCCTAATCGTGACGTTGCCCATAATGCTTCATCGATACCGCGCATCATTCGGCGTAACCGATGAGCACAGAGTGGATGCTCTCTTTCGAATAGATCCAGCAACTATGATAACGTCGAAGCGTGATTTCTACGCATCAATAATCGCGTTTGTAATCCTGTTCGGGGGGTTTGCCATTGGCCCCTCGGTCAATATAACGCCGCCGTTGGTTGCTCTTCCTGTGGCTGGATTCATGCTCGTCCTGTCGCATAAGAGAGCTAACAAGTTCCTTACTGAAGTAGGGTGGGACACTGTGTTTTTCCTTGTTGGTATCTTTGGTCTTGTTGTGGCATTGGACATAACGGGATTGGTCGACGACCTTGGATACTGGATTCAGGCAGTTGTCGGAAATGATGCCGCTTTCGCCACAGTATTCATGATCTGGATTCCTGCATTGCTCTCGTCTTTCCTAGACAATCTTCCTGTGTCAGTACTACTTGCACCGATAGCTTCCAGCCCGGAACTCCTTGCCGTGAGTCCAGTTCTGCCCCTCGCACTAATCTTTGCGGTGAATGTCGGAGGATATCTGACACCCCTGGGCGCGCCAGCAAACATAGTGACAATGTCATTTGCGGAGAAAGAGGGTGACCGTATTTCCTTCTTAGAGTTCGCGAAGATGGGCACAATCCTAGCCCTAATTCACTTGGTGATTGGCAGCGGCTGGTTACTCCTAGTCAACTTCCTCATGGGCTGATAAGCAGTTTTGCTGTCAATGTAATAGTCCGGGGGTTTCCAGAAGAAGGGCGGCGCCCGCTCCCGCCCGAGCCGCCGGGAGGACGGACACACGACGGAAACAAGACGCCTTTCGTGATGTGCGCAGAAATGCGCATTCTGTATTAACGGTACATTGAGTATTTGAAGTCTCTTGACTATGAGGTTTTTGCGCAAAAGGGAAATTCGGCGTTATGCACCCAGCAGACCATTCATAAAAGATTACAGAGCGCTTTTTTGAACAGGACAAGTAGCTGAGGCCGATATTATTGCCAAAGAGAGCGCGATGCCCGCACTGTGACAGACTGTTCACACGTGACAGGTTTGACGACCACATTCACAGATGTAGGGCTCGTGGGATGAATCGAGGAGAGGTCAGAAGGACCAGAAAAGCGGTTGTAGTGGATGGAAACAACGTGGCCCATCATCTCTCTCCGAACGGAGTGCCCCGAGTGGCAAATCTTGTTCTAGCACAGAGCAGTCTTCTCAAGGCTGGCTTGAAACCGATTGTGGTTGTATCAGCTGCTATCAAGCATAAGATAGACAACCCAGAAGTTCTACAAGAAATGATTGCGAAACGAGAGGTGATTGAAGCACCCCGCGGCACAGACGATGACCTTACTGTGATAAAACTCGCTCAGAACAACAATGCAGACATTGTGAGTAACGATAGGTTCCTTGGCTTCATCAGCAAATTCCCGTGGCTGCAATCCAGACTGATGAAATACAGAATGACGCCCGCTGGTTTAATACTCAGGTAGAAATAAGCTGTCCCTTGACTACTGACCGGCATCAGAACCATTAAAATGGGTTCGGAGATGCTCAGTGAGAAACCATTGTTTCTACAAGCAGGTGAAACTAAATGCTCGCTAACGAATTGCGAAAGAAGTACTTGGAATTCTTCAGGCAGAAAAAGCATGCCATAATGAGTTCTGCTTCGTTGCTGCCTGAGAATGATCCCACAGTGCTCTTTACCACGGCGGGCATGCACCCGTTAGTACCATATCTTCTGGGCCAACCCCACCCTCAAGGCAAACGACTAGCTAACTGTCAAAAGTGCATCAGAACTACTGATATCGACGAGGTTGGCGATCCGACGCATCTCACGTTCTTCGAGATGATGGGCAATTGGAGTCTGGGTGACTACTGGAAAGAGGAGGCCATAACGTGGAGCTACGAGTTCCTCACCTCCAAGAAATGGCTTGGATTCAATCCAGAGAAGCTATCAGTGACCGTCTTCGAGGGCGATGACGATGCGCCACGTGATGACGAATCAATCAAGATATGGATGAAACTCAATATACCGGAGAATCGTATCTTCTCCCTGCCTAAGGAGGATAACTGGTGGGGTCCAGCAGGAGCGACTGGTCCATGTGGACCATGCACCGAGATGTTCATCGAGGTCGATACAGTTCCCAAATGCGGAGCAAACTGCAAGCCCGGATGCAGCTGCGGCCACTATTTCGAAGTTTGGAACGATGTCTTCATGCAGTATAACAAGATGGCTGATGGGACATACGAACTGCTAGAAAAGAAGAACGTTGACACGGGGATGGGACTCGAACGTACTATAGCCATGCTTCAAGGGAAATCCACTATTTACGAGATTGAGCTGGTTGCACCCCTCGTGGAGAAGGTAATAGAATTCACAGGGAAAGAGAGCCTTGCAGACGAGGAAGTACGTTTGGTCAGGATAATCGTCGACCACGTGAGGTCCGCAGTGATGATTATGGCAGATGACCGCAGGATTTCACCGTCCAATGTAGAACAGGGTTACATAGTTCGTCGACTCTTGCGGAAGAGCATCCACAGCGCAGATAGACTTGGAATCCATCAGGGATTCATGAAGGCCCTTGCTGAGATTGTCATTGAAATGTACAGAAGCGTGTATGATGAAGTTGAGAGAAATCGGGATTTCATCATGCAGAATCTTGAAGCAGAAGAGGCGAAGTTCAGGAAGACACTTGGTAAGGCACTCAGAAGATTCGACAGGATTCTTAATGAAACAGGAACGATGACCGGCAATGACGCGTTTCTTCTATTCACAAGCTTCGGGCTCCCCCTTGAAATGACTAGAGACCTGGCCGAAGAGAAAGGCATCAAGATAAACATGAAGGAGTTCCGGAAGGAGTTCGAACACCACCGAGAGATATCTAGGACTGCAACAGAGGGCAAGTTCAAGGGAGGTCTCGCAGACCATAGCGAGGAGATCACGAAACTCCACACAGCAACTCATCTTCTGCAGGCCACTCTTAGAAAGGTCCTAGGTAGCAAAGTCAGCCAGACGGGCAGCAATATTACAAAAGAACGCCTTCGATTCGACTTTGCGTTTGATAGGAAACTGACACCAGAAGAGGTTCAACAGGTTGAGGACCTCGTGAACAAGGCGATTGCAGGAAACCTGGAGGTCATTCAGACATTCATGGCGTTCGATGAAGCTATCAGTCAGGGTGCACTGGCATTCTTCAAAGAAACCTACGGCGAAACAGTATCCGTGTACAGAGTGGGCGATTTCAGCATGGAGCTCTGTGGAGGGCCTCACGTCGAGCATACGGGAGTTCTAGGTCACTTCAAAATCGCGAAACAGAAGAAGATTGGAGCGGGCATAATCCGAATCAGAGCGATACTGGAATAGTCCTGTTAGTCTATTCGAAAGGTCTATTTGTCCTCTGACATCCATAGCTGAGAGACAGGCCCCTACATCTGAATGGGATTCGTGAAGACTATGGGAAAAGGAACATACTCCAGGCTATTTGGCGGCGGGGATAAGGACCTCCAAAAGAAGGCTGCTGATCTCCTTATGCAGCTAGGTAAGGCACTTCAGACAGCCAGTGCCAAGATGCATGTCGGCGCAAAGGCATGGTTGAAAGATGATATTGAAACTCTCAAGGAAATCAGAGATGAGGTTGTCAAATTAGAGAGGGAATCCGACTCCATAAAGGATGAATTCGTAGATAGCGTATTTTCAAAGCATGCATATATGCCTCAACAATCGCAGGAACGATACCAGCTCGTTGTTCACATGGACAGCATCATTGATGCTGCAGAAGAGGCGGTCCGAGTGCTAGCCCTTGGGTACAAGAACAAACCATTGGAAGTTATCGTAGAGATGGCTGAAAAATCTTGGATGTGCACTGACCTCCTTCAAGACGCAATCAAGTATCTATTTACTGACTTTGAAAAAGCTCTGAAGTACGCACGAAAGGTGAGTGTCATTAGAGAGGATGCACGAGACCTGAAGTTTCAGCTCCACAAGAAGGTGTTCCGTGGTAAGGAGTTCAATCCATCGGAAGGCTTGTTCTACCATGTCATTTCAAGGCGAATCACAGAGGTGGCTATACGAGCGGAGCTAACAGCCGACTTCATTCGTACCATCGTGATTAGATACTCCTAAACGGAGGACAATATCACTTGGATCCGCTCCTATTCACTGTCCTCTTGCTCATTGGGTTTATCGTTGCATTCTCCATAGGAAGTAATGATGAGGCTATGGCTCCGGCTGTAGGTGCAAGGGTGTTCTCGGTCACCACTGCTGTTGTGCTAGGAGGGTTCCTCAGCATCATTGGAGCCGTGTTCTTTGGAGGAGGAGTGTCTGAGAAGGTAGGTTCCGAGCTAGTCAGCGGGAATGAGATGAGCATTGCAATGGTCTTTGCCATAATGATCTCGATGGCGATATGGCTGCTGCTGGCTTCCGCATCAAAAGGCCTTCCAATAAGCACGACTCAATGCATAGTGGGGGCTGTTATCGGTGTCGCAATAGTGGCACCATTTCTTGGAATAGAGGGTTGGGGCTTTGCATCCATAGATTGGTTGGTGATACTGCAAATCCTCGGAGGCTGGGTGGTGTCCCCCGTAGTGGGCTTCGTAATCAGCGCGGCCGTGTTTCGCTTAGTTAGGAAGTTTCAGAGTCGTGCGAAAGGCTTCACAGATCGCGAGAGGCAGGAGAAGGTTGCATCCTATGGACTAGCATTTTTCCTCATTATAGTATCATTAAGCAGAGGCGGCAACGACGTGGCCAATGCGGTAGCTCCTCTTGTAGTGCTGCCTGATTTCCAAGGAACGATAAGTTTCGGACCGTTTGCTATCCCTGGCGTTGTGGTCCCACTTCTCATCGGAGGGATAGGGATGGCGCTTGGTCTAATTGTTGTGGGCCGCAAAGTCATCAAGACTCTTGCTAACGAGGTCGTGACCCTTACACCTATGTCAGCCTTGTCCGCCAGCGTTTCAGTGGCTCTTGTGATGTTCGTGGGAACATACTTGGGTTTGCCACTCAGTGGCACTCATGTGTTGGTAGCCGCACTGATAGCGGTTGGGTGGGTTTCCCGGGGCCCCATCCATATGAAACAGGTCAAAGCAATTCTTATTTCTTGGGTGGTCACTGTTCCGATCTCTGCAGTCATTGCTGTGATTGCATTTGTCCTGCTTAATCCGTTCTTCCCGATGTCATAGCATCCCTTTGTCTGACTTCAAGTCCCGATTTTCGGTATTCTATGTATCAGCAGGTGGTTTCTAGCCAAGGATCCTAGCTTTTTCGCTTCGTCTTCTGTGAGATGAACCTCCAAACCAGCTTCGGCGCTTGTGCCTCCTGTTGCTTCAATCAGGGCCAAGTCAGCTTCCTTTACGACTTCCTCCAGAACGGGGCACATTCTGCTATCACCTGTGAACGCGACAACTGTTTCGTCGACACTCATTCTATACCCAAGAGCGGGCATCAAGATATCTTCTCCCGTGGCATTCTCCGATCCAAAGTGTTCCACTTCCAGCGAACGAACGTGAAAGAAATCAGTGTGGAACTCCGAATCGTGTCCCATCTCTTGGACTCTAATTTGGAATGGAAGGGTGTCACGATAGCTGTCCTTGAATATTCTTATTGTACTCGATACCTCTTTGCATCCCTTCGGGATTAGTATGTCAAGAGGGGTGGATCGTTTCAACATCCGCAAGAATCCGAGAAGGGAGTACAGTCCACCCATGTGGTCGAAGTGCCCGTGAGTTATTACAATAAGGTTCAGCTCACTTACAAAATCTAGACTGCCCTGCGAAAGCAGGTCTCGAAGTGTACCATCACCAACGTCAGCAAGTAGAATCTTGCCACTGAACTTCGATACTATGACGATATTTGTCGCTACACCTGCTGCACTGAAGAGTACGTCAACTCTGACCTCATCATTCTCCCAAGCCGCTGAATGTGTTTCAGTCAGGTCGTTCATTGATTTTCACGACGCCTTCCTTCAGACGAACAGTTGAGCTCCTGTTTGCGGTCTAGTCATAGTCATCATTGATTGTCCGGTTCAAACACTTTCTCAATCTCTCTGTCAAACTCATCATCATCCTCGGGTTCATAGATGATGTGAGATTTCGACTTCGGTTTCGCAGGAGCATCCCAGTGTGTTCCTGCTCCGAATATGAAGCCGCCTCCAAAAGCGAGGATGCTCAAGATAACCCCAGAGGATGAAAACGGGAGAAATGCCGTAAGTGCAAGAACTATGGATAGCCCGCCGATAGTGCTCGATGCAAGACCAAGCAACAACCTATCCGATGATTTGAGGCTCTTCATACCCCCCACGATGTATCCGAGTCCAACACCCACGAAGAGGGAAGGGACGCCGTAGATCGCCTCTGTATATAATTCGGGTTGCATCAAGGCTCACACCTAGTGATGATGATTCGACCTCAAAGGCTGATAATCCTTGCCATCGAAATGGACGGAGGCGTCTTTGTCCTCTGGCGTCACTACCACTTATCGTAGTGGATAACCTCGTCCAACGCTTTTCGTGGCGTTCGTGTCTTCTCTCGTTCCTTATTCTTCTCGTCAAGATGATCCGGACTACCCTCATATCCGATGAAGACCATAGCTGCTATCCGGTAGTCATCCGGAATGCCCGTGAGTTCCTTGAGATTGTCCTCCTTCCAACCGGCAGTGGGGTATGCAGCAGTTGTCAAGAAGTTGGACATTTTGTAGGGGGTTATAACATACTGCTCAGGATTAAGTGGTGTGAACGTTCAATGCTTATTGCTATGGCCTCCATGCAATTCGGTCGCCGCCAGTTGGACGGAGACAGAAAACGCCTGTGGAGAGGACGTAAGACTAGTTGCAGATTCAGTAGGATCTGCAGAGCAGACCTCAATGAATCAGGAACCGAACATCAGTCAAGGACCTTGATGTCCATGATTGTGCAAGTTTCGGGCAACGGTGTCCCATTAGTCCAAGATAGACAATCTGAAGCAATGCGTTGGATGCCCGAAGCACTCCAGGAGGCTATGTAACTACGTCCATAATTTCGTCACAGTGCTTCGGGATTGGTTCACTGCCGCACCCTGTACCCATCCAGCATACTAAGTCTTTGCCTTCTTGGTGCATTTCTTGTCCGCAGTGCACAGGGACTGCGGATTCGTGTCCACATTTCTTGCAAACTAGCTTTGCCATATCGAAAACCTCAACGGAAAATCTGTCTTAACTATGGTGAAGCGCGCTTAAGAATCTGTGCGTCTAGGACACAAGTCGAAGTTTCAGCTCTTATCCGGATAGTACTTCTTTGGGTCCTCAGTGTACACTTTCTCAGTCGTCTTGTGTGCCCCCGGAGTATCCAGCTCAACATCACGCTTCAGTGAACGGTCTTCTGAGAGAATCTCCTTGAAGACTTCGTTCTGGACAATAAGCCGCTGAACCTCATTACTGCCGGTCCAAATCGTCGCAAGGCGAGCATCACGGAATAGGTGCTCGATTGGGTATACGTCTGTGTAGCCGATGCCTCCAAGAATCTGCATTGCCTCGCTCACGGCTTGGAAGCCCGCTTCGGTACAGAATGTCTTTGCCTGAGAAACCTCCTTGCGGCACCACTCGCCTGTATCAGCAACCTTTGCGGCGAGGTAAATTAGACCACGCGCTGCATCAAGTTCAGTAGCACAATCAGCCACCTTGAAGCTGATTCCCTCGAATCGCCGAATCGCTCGGCCAAAAGCCTCTCTCTTATGAGCATACCTGACAGCTATCTCCAACGCTGCCACGCCCATCCCAACTGCACCGCTTGCAGAGGTTAGACGTTCTGGCACCATCATGGCATTGAATACATCATTCCCACCGTTCAGTTTTCCGAGAAGGTTGGCTTCTGGAATCTCGAGGTTTTCCATGACTATTCTTGCTGCACCCATGCCACGGCAACCCATGAGCTCATACTCTTCTTCCACTCTGACTCCATCATCACGATCGACCAGGAATGCGCTGAGGGACTCATGCGGTTTGGCTTCAAAGCTGGTCTTAGCATAAATCAAGAAGTAGTCTGCACCTACGCCCCCTGCTACAAAGCGCTTCTCGCCATTCAGTATAAATGTGTCATTTTCTTTTACTGCAGTAGTTATCGTTCCAAAGAAGTCCGAACCACTTCTGGGCTCTGTGAGTCCTTCGCCTCCGATTTTCGTCCCCTGAAGAGTTGGAAGAAGATAATTTACCTTCTGTTCCTCTGTGCCAAATTTTTCTATTCCCTCTCCGATGATGCTAGGCAGTGAATATGCACAACCGAGCGCAATCCCAAGCACACCTACCTCTTCAACAGCCAGCATTTCGGAAACCCAACCCAGACCTCGGCCGCCATACTTTTTAGGAAATCTGAGCCCAAGAAGATTCTCCTTTCCAGCTGCCTTTACAAATTCAGAGGGGTACTCTTTCTCCTTGCTGTCCATTTTGAGGATGAGTGCGCGATCGACCTTATCGCGAACAAAGGCTCGCACTTCGTCACGGATCTTCTTCTCTTCCTCGCTGAGCAGAACATCAAACAATAGTCAAACCTCGCAGGTAGTAGACTTATGCACCATACCATAAGAGTATGCTGCTGACAAGAATCGAGGAGTTGACAACATCACTCAAGCAACGACTTCAGAGTGTCCTCGGAACCTCCCGCTTTTGTGATGCTGATGGCATCTGTCGGACAGACCATCTCACAGACCAGGCATAGTATACACTCGCTTTCGCGCACGGGATCTACCACATTGCGACCAGTGCTGTCAACCCACGCAATGAATACATCTGTTGGACATGCTGTGATACACTTCATGCATCCAACGCACGACTCCATGTGTACTCCAACTGTTGTGCCATGAATCACTCCATCTCCACGACGGTGTGTGGTCCATACAGCGTGTCCATTGTGCTCTTCGGTGACTTTCCAAGAAACACGGTAGTCCTTTTCGATAGGCACAAGAGCCGGGATGAAGCGCATCCTTATAGAGAATCCGACACCTCGAATAAGTCGCCTGATCCAACTCACTCGAAATCGGCTAGTCGGCTCTCGCCCTCAATCTTCTGAAGTGGGGTTAGGTTCAATGAGGCTTCTAGCGTTCCTAGGTACTTGCCCTCGCTGTCACGCATGGCGAAGTATCTTATGAGTATCTTTCGTGTGGTTTCTCCATCTGGCAGGTCTATCCAGAAGGCGACTTCGTCGCCCTTGCCACTCTTCAAGTACTTGACAACTTTCTCCACCTTGTCAAGGCTGCCTTTTGGATGACAAATGCGTACGTTTCTGCCTATAACACCTGGTCCTCGCTTGAATATGCGAGTGCCATGCTGATTCCAAAAGAGAACATTGTCATCTGCGTCGACTACTGAGAACTCAATCGGTAGCGTGTCAAGCATTACCGATAGGACCTCGGGGGACATAGCCTTCAAGGCATTCATGAGAGGTTCAATGGTCATTTCCAATACAGTCTCCATTCTTCATTATGTATAAGGCAAATCGCCTCAATAATGAGTGCGAGGGCGGTTACTCTCAGCCTTAAGGTTTTCCACTTGGTACCATAGAGCCTAGTGGCTTCGGAGTATAGGAATGGCGATAACAACAACGACTAATCCCACGATAAGTCATAGTGCTAGACTATTCGGAAACACAGTAATTGCGACGTCATCCCCATAGCTTGAAATTCCCAAGAGTCCTCGAAGTATGGTGGCATCAATGAAGAAGGAAAGAGTCCCGCCAGGCCAGCGCGTCACGAAGAAATTCCCGATTCTCCACGTCGAGCGGCCAATGGAGTTCAATCCCGAAACTTGGCAGTTCAAGGTCACAGGGGAGATAGACAACCCGCTGGAATTGACCTGGGAGGAGTTCCTAGCACTTCCTTCGCACAAGATCACAACTGATTTCCATTGTGTCACCGGATGGAGCCGACTGGATAACGAATGGGAAGGTGTGCTTGGCAAGACCATTCATGAGCTTGCAGAAGTCAGAGAGTATGCAAAGCATGTCGTTATGATTGCGCACTCTGGTTACACGAGTAACACAGCAATTGAGGCATTTCTAGCAGATGACAGCATTCTCGCTTACAGATGGAATGGTGAGGAATTGGAACAGCAGCATGGAGGACCACTCAGGTCGGTTATTAGCTCTATCTATGCGTACAAGAGCGTTAAATGGCTCATCGGTCTGAAGTTCGTAGAGAAAGACGAACCGGGTTTCTGGGAGATCAGAGGATATCATAACAAGGCAGACCCTTGGAAGGAAGAGCGACACACCAACGATTAGTAGAAGCGCTCAGATGGGCACACTACGTGTCAAGACCGGACTCTTGAAGCTGACTATCAAGAACTCTATTCAAGTTCTCGGCAGCTGTTGCTAACCCTTAAGTGGTAGGATTCACTATACTTGAAGGACCGGTCAGTGAGCGTGGATTCCGATTTGCCGCGTTGCACGCTTAAGAGAGGCGTCTGGAAATGGACGAGGTTATCATCCAATACATGACTGCAACAGGTCTGCACAAGTACGAGAGCTTTGACATCAACTCCAAGGACATCTTCCTTGATTTGCGCGACATTGCAGTGATAGACCTCACGCCACTCATCTGGTGTTTGAAGCTTGAGGAGCTAAACCTCCGAAACAACAAGATTCAAAGTATCGATCTAAGCCCTCTCAGGAAATGCCTTGGTCTTCAGGCCCTCCGGCTGGACCGAAACCTCCTTTTCGAGTTGGACCTGTCCCCCCTGAATCATTGCATCGATTTCGAGGAAATATACCTCACCCGTAATCTGTTCAAGCAGGTTGACATCTCGCCATTGTTCTTCTGTCCAAGGCTCAAGGTCTTGGAGCTTGAAACCTCAGTTGTACTCAACGCAGACATCCAACTCAGGTCCAATGGAACCTGGCCGAAGGTACTGCTGGACAAATTCCATAGAATCGATTGGCAGGTCGATGAAGCATCCTAGAAACACAGCAGTCTATCACAGGAGTCTTCTGTTTTTCACATTAGCGTATCTTTGGTAAGATTTATAGGTATTATAGATATATGTCGCTTTGCTATACATCCAGATACTACATGCTGGAGGTTACTTACAAATGGCAGAACTAATACTACTGGGATTGGTAAGCTTCCTGCACGACCTTTTCACCGTGATGTGGATTGGCGGAATGCTTGTCCTCGGGTTTGTTGTATTACCGACCATAAAGAAGACACTAGGATCAGGTCCTGAAACAAAGAAACTGATTGAGGCCATCAGAAAGCGGCTAAGCATGCTATCATACCTATCAATGATTGGTCTGTTAGTAACAGGCATATTGCTCAGCAGAATCTCTCCCCTGTACTTGGGACCCCTTAGCTTTGGCAATGAGTTCTCGACTTGGCTGGCCATCAAGCATCTCATGATTGCTCTGATGGTAACTATCTCGATCGTTAGAAGCATGGTAATTCCTAAGAGGGCTATGCCTGAACCCAAGAAAATGAAGCTGAACGCATCACTGCTGATGCTGAACATCGTTCTTGGGATTGGAGTTCTATTGCTGAGCGGATTCATCGCTGCTGCTAATGTAGTGTTCTTGAGTACGCCTTGAAGGAAACTACGATGAGCGGATGCTCCAGACGCAAGAGGGACAGAATCAAATGGTGCTTTGAGGAGCCCCATTACTGAGGAGAATAACGCATTGTCCAGCGATAACTCCCACCGCCCACTGGAGCCTCTGCCTATTGTCAGAGCACTCTTTCTCACCTTTATTCAGGCTCACCCACAATCGACAGGATACAGTCTGATGAAGGTCATATCGGGTTTCACTGAAGGCAGAGTGGAGCTGAAATCAGGCACGGTCTATACGGAGTTGCGTCGCCTGGAGAAACAGGGTTTTGTAAAGTCAATACAAGAAGAAGCGGGAAGGAAGCGTCGAGGCTACGAAATAACGCAAGCAGGAGAGATGGAGCTGCTACAGCTTGCTCATCAAATGCGGTTCAGGATTAATCGTGTTCTGAACCCGTTGCTTGCTCTTATGGAGCCGCTCAATGGCAAATCGCCCTGATGGAGGAGGAATGACATGGATTTCGGCCTGAAGGACACACATGTTTTGATAACTGGAGCTTCTGGCGGCATCGGTCTTGAATTGGTGCGGGCTTTTTTGATAGAAGATGCGAAAGTCACTGCCACCTACAATCATTCACGAGATGAGCTTGAGAGGATTCAGGAGAACTGGCAGAAGCAGCTTGCAGTTGTCAAGGTTGATGTGCGAGAAGAGCTAGAAGTGATATCGCTTTTCGAACAATCTCAGAATACGTTCGGACGAGTCGACATTATGGTGGCGAATGCAGGGATAGCCAACCACGTGGCGGCTCCCATCCACGAGATGAGCCTGAAACAGTGGCAGAACACAATGGCGGTCAACCTCACAGGCGTATTTCTTTGTTCGAAATACTTCGTTGAGAACCTAGCCAATCATCAGGGGGATCACGCGTCACTCATTCTGATTGGCTCAACAGCAGGATTGTTTGGAGAAGCAGGGTTCGCAGATTACGCTACATCAAAGGCGGCCCTACATGGACTCATGATGAGCATCAAGAACGAGATAGTGAATGTCGCAAAGAAGGGGAGGGTCAATCTGGTGAATCCCGGTTGGACTCTGACACCCATGTCTGAAGAGGTTCTCGCTGACAGCGAGAGGGCGACCCGAATCTTGCAGACGATACCATTGCGAAAGACTGCAGTACCTGAGGACATTGCAGGTGCTATTCTTTATCTTGCTTCGAACAAGCTATCTGGTCACATTAGTGGGCAGACGCTCACCGTTGCGGGAGGAATGGAAGGACGTGTGCTTTACTCGCACGAGGATTTAGAATCAGACGTTGATGAGATGACATAGCGATGAGTTCGTTTGACAGCCTTAGTCTTGTATACGACCGGTCCATCAACTGGGATGCAAGACTTGGAAGTGAATTGCCTTTCATTTTGGATGCACTCTCAGAATCAGGCGGCAATAGAGTTCTGGATATGGCTTGCGGGAGTGGAAGACACTCTGTCGCACTGGCTCTCGAGGGCGCAGATGTCGTTGGTTTTGATAGTAGTACAGCCATGATTCAGGCCGCCAAGGAACTCGCAGCTGAAAACGGAGTGGCAACAAGATTCATGGTTGCAGACATGACGAATCTGGAAGCCGTCCTGAAGGAAAAGTTTGACCTCATCGTCTGCCTCGGGAACTCTCTGGCTCTAGTGCCCTCGCTGCTAGAAGCAAAGAAACTTCTCTCAGCAGTGCACTCCCTGTTGAACTCCAAAGGTGTTTTTGTAGCCCAAGTCCTCAACTTTGAGCAAATCAAGAAAACCAAGTCTAGGTTCTTTCAGCCGAAAGGAGGGGTTACTAGTAAGGGGGACCTAGTTATCTTTGCCCGGTTCTTCAGTCACCTTGAGCCCGAGGAATCAACCACTCTCGTATTAACCTCATTTGTCAAGAGTTCTGAGGGGTGGTCAACCATAATATCCTCGCAGAGCGTCCTTCAGCTCGATCAAGAAGCCCTTACCCAAGCCGTACGTGCAGCGGGTTTTGGTCAGTTTGAGGTGTACTCTGACTACGGCGGCAATCCGTTTGCAAGTACAGAACACAGAAACCTCGTTATCAAGGCACGAAAGTAGGTTTTCACGGAAACGGCAGTTCTTCTCTTTGGAAAAATGGGACCGAACCCGTCGACTTCAATGGCGATACGCGAATCCCGCAGGAGCAGATCTCATGCTACCATCCATGCCGTATTTTCGGAGGAGGTTTCTGGCCATCTCCCGGTTAGCTAGGTAGAGAGGCTGTCGCATATCGCTGAGGTTGGGAACCTTGCGGCAAAGTCTCCAGCCCAGGAGTCTACGTAGGGCAAAACTAACTGTTCGAGGTGCGAGTTTTGTCTTCTCGCTGATGTCCTTGGGGCTCATGGGGCCACCGACAGTCAAACCCTTTAGCACTATAAGCGCACTTTTTGGAAGATTAGACGACATCATTCTTTTTACCAATCTTGCTTAGCATTTGTGCCCAGTGCCATTAATCTGAAAGGCATTAACCTTGCATTGGGAATGATTTTCCAATAAGATATGCTTTTTGTTGAACGTAACGACATTCGCCTATCATTTGTTCGACTCAGCTGAAAGTTTTCCTGAAAGTCAATCCAATTGCCAATCAACGCCGTTTGAGATAAAGTGGCGGCCGGGACCGGTGACTGCCAGCCCCGACCTGTGGTTGCCTCTAGAGAAAGGCACGTCAGTTTGCAGTTCCCTCCTACGCATCAGGACTCGACAGACTTCTAATTCCTGAGATGACAAAGATGCTACCCAGGCTAAGTAAAACAGCTGGTCCAATGAATGCGCAGAGTATCTGGAAATAATAGGGTTCAATCGCGACCTCCACCACTGCGTCCAAGCCAGTGATCTTCAAGAATATGAAGAGCAGTATTGAGCTCATCATGGCGAACATCGGGACCATCATCGCGGTCATCATGTTGGCTTGATGAGCTGGCGACTTTGTGTCTTCGTAGTCCGGATTGCGGGCAGTGACTCCAATCGCTACCATGGACGAACCGATGACAACTATGAATCCAAATCCCAAAAGCAGCAACGCATCCACCGTACCAAGGCCAAGGACGAAGGTCATTCCAACAACCACAATCAATGTCAGAAACACATCAGCGAATGCAGCCATCGCAAGTCGGGACTTGATGAACCTTGACGCGCCCTGAGGGGCACTCTGGATGATCCATAACTGATCCTTACTCTCAAGAAATCCGGTCCCGACAAACGGAAAGGCGCCCACCATGGCAAACATCATTCCAAACGCGGAGATTATGTCTATCAGATTCATCTCGGACCCAAAGTCCGCGAAGAACGTCATCATGATTGGAAGTACAATAGCCAGAATGACTCCATAGAACATCTTAGAGAGGTTCTGTGCCTTTCTAAAGTAGTCCTTCATGTTGACGACTAGCAGGGCGCCGAATGAATTGCCACTGAGCTTCCTCAAACCTCGAAGAATAAAGTTCTCTCTGCCAACTGTTGTGATTCGCTCCGTTCGAGCTCCTGCGGTGATTGTGAACACCCTGCCTGTAGCCCCGAGTGTCAGACCTAGAACACTGACACTGAAAGCGCCCACCAACAAAGCACTGACTAGCAGATCGAGTTGAAGTATAGTGCTGAAGAACGCTACTTCAGGTTCAGTAAGGCTAATTCCGTTGAATGTGATGGCAATCCAGCTTACGACATCAGCACTCCATGTGAAAGGCAGAAGAAGAAAGATATCCGTGCCTAGAATCTCAGTCATGATTGGCGCAGCGAACATCAGTCCGTACATTGGTAAAATGGCAGCAAATGCAATCACAAATGACAGCGCCTTGGCAATGTCGTTCCCTCTTGAAGAGGCCCCAAGCTTTGACATAACCGCTGCTGTAGCGAAGTTTGAGATCCATAGAACTGTGAGCACGGTCAATATGAGTACGGTGTATATGAGAGCCACTCCAATGAGTGAAACCTCAAAGGCCAGTATGAATGGGGTAATTATTAGAGGTGCCAAGAAGAGGGTCACTAGGCCGTAGAGTGGCAATCCACCGAGGAAGCTACCCGTCAGGATATCTCTTGTCTTCACGTTGTTGGAGAGGAATATCTCCCAATGTCCAATCTTAATCTCCTCAAGTGCCTTGGTCATAGGGAACAGCAGGAGCATAATCCACAACACCATCATTGCTGAACGCATCAATCCTGGAAACATGATCATTAGCAGTGCGCGAATATCGCTCATGGGCATGATTGCATTGAGGGCCCCACCAATGAGGAATGGAGCACCGTAGACCGCCCACAGAATTCCCAGAGCACAGAAAGCCCCGGAGTACAATCGCCTGTGGTTCCTCATGCCTGCCGTGAGGACGTAGAAATCGGCCGTGGCAATATGAAACCATTTTTTCACCATAGGATTTACCTCCAAGCAAGTAGAGCCTTGCGATCTACACGGCCACCGACAATGTCCAAGTAGGCATGTTCAAGGTCAGACGTGCCTGCCGAGTCGATAATACTCTCTGGCGAACCAAGCGTAACAAGTTCGCCCTCGTTCAGTATCCCAATCACGTCGCAGACATCCTCTGCGAAGTTTGTCATGTGAGTGCAGATGAAGAAGCTCGTTTCGGTTTCCTCAGCGAGGACAAGTATGAGTTCTTTCACAATGGCACTTGCCGCAGGGTCGAGGCGTGAGGTGGGCTCGTCTAGAAACACCAGCTTGGGCTCGTGCAGAAGAGTGGAAGCCATAAGCACCTTCTGTTTCATTCCTGAAGAGTACGATTCCAGGAGATCGTCTTGGCGACCCTCAAGTCCGAGCATAGACAGCAGACTGTCAATGCAGCGATTCAACAATTCGCCATTGCGTCCATTGAGTGCGCCAACGAACTCGAGAAACTCCACAGCTGAGAGCTTGGAATAGAGTCCTGGCGACTCAGGAAGTAGACCTGTGATTGCCTTGATCTCCTCACGCTGAGTGTCAATACTATAGCCGCAGACCTCAGCCGTTCCGCTCGTTTGTTTCAGAAGACCCGAGAGTATGCGGACAGTGGTCGTCTTCCCTGCCCCGTTGGGACCGAGAAAGCCGAATCTGCCGCCTGTAGCGATCTCTAAATCCAGATTCCTAACAGCTTGCACTGTGTCGAAGTTCTTGCACAGCGCTTCTGTTTTGATGCTAATTCCGTTTCGTGCCATCGCAGTCACCTAGTTAAATCTTTACCAGATTCTTATACATTGTTCAACACACTTATATATATACTTTACCTACTAAGCATGAAAGAAATACCAAGAAGCCTATTTAAGGCGGACTGGTAAAGAAAACGAGGACCGAAAATGGAACTACTGTCACCCCATGAAGCGATTGTCTGGTGGGAATTTCAGCACGCAAAGTCTACAAGTGACGTTGCGAGCGAGTATGAGAGAAGCAGCAGTGTCCCGCAGTACGTATTGAATCTTCTAGGAGAAACCGATCCACAGGTTGTGTTCAAGGATGCGGGATATGTATCAAGAGTTCTCAACCGTGCAAGAAAGAAGATTGCGAAGGCATTGACAGAACATGCCACGAGTCATCGCTTGGACATTGAGACCCTCTTGGACTACAAAGGATTGCTCATCGGTTTTGACTATCAAGCCAATGCTCAAGTGTACATTGTCTTCACCATGGATCTCGGAGTCATAGTCTGGTATGCTCACGACTCTTACGCAGGTAAGCTTTGTCCAGAGTGTCCCAAGGTAGAAGAATGTAGAGATACTTTGGATACAATCATGGAAGAGTATGACATCAAGCTGAGACCGGACGAAGTGCAACTGCACATGACTAGGCAGTCCATTGCAATCTTCAACAAGCTCGCGGCCAAAGAAGTTCCTCGTTATAAGAGAAAGGAAAAGTGATGAGAATGGAAAATAAAGGAAAAGTGATCAAGCCACCAATTGAGAGCGTAGTTAGCGGGAAGATATTTAGACCGTCAACCGCATTTAGAAATAAGCTGTGGGTCGAGGGGGTTTTGACTGCCACAATGATATGGGCAATAGCTGTTGGGATCTGGTTGGGCATTGCATACCTTATGTCGCTTGATGAAAGTTGGTCATTCTGGACCTACGTTGAGATATGGTGGATGCCCGTGAACTCCCGGGTTGGAGTCATCTACACCTTCTGGGTTGTGTTTACCCTGATTGTGGTGCCGATGTACATCAATCGCATTGAGTACTCTGTGATTGCTGAGTCAGGAAAGACCATGCCAGAAATCTATGTGAAGAAAGGCATTATCAAAATAACCAGGAAGCACGTCCCCTTCAGGACCATCACTAACATCTCCAGTACATCAGGGCCCTTCGACCGCCTTTTTGGGATAGGCAACGTGCTAATCGAAACTGCAGGATTTTCAGGCGGCATGATGGGGCCTGAAGAGAAGATTGAAGGTGTCAGATTCTACGAGGAAGTAAGGGACTTCATCCTCAACGAGCTACGCAAGTTCAGAGACCCCTACGTCACTGGCACCGAGGTAGTACTCCCGCGAGAGGAGCCTGTACCAAGGATGGATAACAGTCTTGATGATGAGATGTTGATAACTCTCCGGGAAATAAGAGATGTAATGAAGAAACTTGAGAGCAAGCTAGGCGAGGGGGATCAGTAAAATGGGAACAGAAAGTAAGGTAATCAAACCACCAATTGAGTCGATGATGAGCGGACGTAAGTTTCGCCCAAGTATACGATTCCGTAACAAGATGTGGTTGCAAGGAATAATCATAGTTGTAGTAATTTGGCTCACGTTGATTGTGGGGACAATAGGACTTGCCGGCATGGTTGTTGGTCCTTCCGGGCAGCAGGCATTTATGGACCTATGGTGGATTCCGCTCAATCTGTGGTACTGGGGAATAGCGTTGGCAATCCTCATCCCAGGAATGATCTATTATCATATCTACATCAACTCGATCGAATACTCAGTGCTAGGTGAAACAGGAGAGGCAAGCCCTGAGATATATGTCAAGAAAGGAATCCTGAACATAACAAGGAAACACGTCCCTTTCAGAACTATCACCAATATCTCCAGCAGGGCTGGGCTGTTCGACAGGTGGTTTGGAATCGGGAGTGTTGAGATAGAAACTGCAGGACACTCTGGGCAGACGTTTACAGGGCCAGAAGAGAAGCTCGAAGGAATCACGTTCTACGAGGAACTCAGGGATTTCGTCTTGATGGAGCTGCGTAAGTTCACAACCCCCTATGTAACTGGTACAGAGGTTGTTTTCCCAGTGGATGAAACAGCTCCGAGGGGGGAAGGCACTCTTGAGGATGAGATACTGTTGGTCCTAAGGGAGATACGCGATCTCCTCAGGAACCAGAGAAATTGAGCGTCAAGGAGAATTGAAGATGGGCTCGTCTGATGGAAGAGTTATCAAACCTCCTGTCGAGAGCGTGGTGAGTGGTAGAGTTTTCAAACCCGCTCCCGCCTTTCGCTACAAGAAGGGGCTCAAATTCGTTCTCCTTGCCCTCACACTATGGGTTGTATTCCATCTGATGTTCTTTGCTAATCCTTGGATTTCATGGTTCCTGCGTGAGGGACTACGCATGGAGTACGGCCTTGAAATATGGTTCCTAGAGGATACCTGGGTGACGGGTAGCCAATGGTATTGGATACTCACCATGATCTGGTTGATTCCTGCACTCATATGGACCCATCTCTACGTCAGAAGCATTGAGTACTCGCTAGTTGCATACTCGGGAGAAACTATGCCTGAAATATTCGAGAAGAAAGGCATCATCACAATCGTTCGCAAACACATTCCATTCCGTTCAATTACGAATATCTCGACTCGAGTTGGACCCTTGGACAGACTATTTGGCATAGGCGTTGTACGTATTGAAACAGCGGGACAGTCAGACGGAGCGCAGCATCCGGGTTTAGCCGCGGGGCTCATCCATAAGCTAACCAAGGGCTCGGGAGATCAACGTATTGAGGGAATTACGTTCTACGAGGAGGCAAGGGACTTCATTCTCAAGGAGTTACGCAGGTTCAAGGGTTCACCCTTAGCTGTATCGCCTGAAAGGCGGCTCCGAAAGAAGAGTACGTTCTTCCGAGAGAGCACTCTGGTGGCTGTTCGGGAGATAAGGGACGTATTGGTGGCAAAGAGGACCCAAGAACAATAAGACCTGAAACTGGATGCATATTCGCACCACATGAGATAGATTTGCCACTTATGCAATGTCAGGAGAACAACAGACAGTGGCGGATTACGAATTGAAGGACGGCAGCAGAACCCGCATTGAACCATACGAAAATCGTCATGCGGAGTCGATTGCCAATGATCTCTTCGGTGGGATGTCGGCAGAGGAAGTAAGGCAAGGAAGAGATGGTCTTATCGCTCCGGGCCCGGACGAAGTTCTCAGTGTCTGCGCGCTTAGTGAATCCAAGGTTGTTGGAGTGTGTACGGGAGTCAGAAAGAGATGGATGGGTGAGAGGCATAGGATAGAGATGGTGCAAGTGGTGGTGGCAGAGGATTTCCAACGCATTGGCATTGCACGATTCATGCTGAAAGCGATTGCAATGCATTTTGTTGAGAGGGGCGTTGAGATGGTCCAAGTCAGTACAGAAGGAAGCAACGAGAAAGCCATTGCATCGTATGAGAGAATAGGTTTCATGGAGTTCGGAGTCTTGAAACGTGGCTTAAAACACGGAAATCGGTATGCGGACGAGGTCATGATGTGGATGAAGATTGAGGACCTGTTAGGTTGAAGGTTGTCCTAAGTCAGAGGGAGAAGCCTGTTCCCTTCAAGATTCTACTGAAATTGCTAAGACTATTCTGAGCGGATTCTCTGGGTCGAACTTCGAACACATATTGAGCCGGACTATGTAATCCGGCCAGCAGTCGCAGGCTTGGCTCGAAGTCTATTGAACCAGTTCCGACGACTTGATGGGATCCGTGCTTCTTGGACCAATCGTGGACATGAACAACTTCAATGACATTCTTATGTTCTTGAAAGATAGCCCAGTCCTCAGACTTGATCCCAAGGTCGGGTCCATAGAGCTTTGGAATATCAAGACAGAGTCTGAGACCTGCCGAAAGCAGAGTCCTAATCGCCTCACGAACCATATGATTCCAGGCATGGTTCTCAAGAGCTATGTGAACGTCTGGCCGCCCATATTCAATCAACTCTGAGAGATTCTCACATAGTGTTTGAAGGTATAGTTCATGATTGCTCTTCAGGAAAGCATCTTTCTCCCCGCCTGCTGTCCCAAAGCTAGGAGGCAATCCTGCATGCACAACCAGATTCGTCACAGAGTCGCTAACGTCGCGAGCGAAATCAATTATCTGTTTCATGTACTCAATGATTGCTAATCGCACAGGAGGGTAAGTTGTGGTTAGACTGAGATCATCGCCTGGAGCGTGGAAACCCCACTCTAAGGAGAGAGTACTGGACATCTCCATAAGCTCCGCCCGCATCTTCGGTAGAAACCTCTCAGGGGAGAATCGTGGTACTCCGAGATCGGGCGCGATTCCGGTCCAACTGTTGCTTGAAGCATATTGAAGAGCGTCTATCAGTGATGTGTCATATATGACATGATAGGCTCGACGAGCAGGGAGATGCATATCTTTCACTAGCACAACTCAAACTTATGAGCTTGACCTCACGCATTCGTTGGCTCCTCTACCCACCATGGCTTTTCCTCGGGCATCTCTGCCCATATTTCAGGAGGTTCAGGAGGGGGTTTTAGCCTGATAATGAAGATACCAACTATCAGGAGAATGAGTGTGGGTCCCGCCAACCCCATTGGACTATACGGATTCAAGAACCACATAATTTGGTATAGTATGAAGAGCATTACGAAGGGAAGCTCACTCACGATGCCAAGTGTCAATGTGCGCTTCTTGGTTGTTCGTCCACTGTAGAGTCGGAACATCTGATAAGCGTAGGCTAATCGGAGTGCACCAAAGGGCATCATTATAGCGAGGGTGAAGATATTTAATATTTCCAGATATGTTTGGTAAGGTGATGAAATGAAGCCCCAGAGGACTGCAGTCACAGAAAGATGCAGCCCATCGTAGACGGCGATACTAAATGCAAGTGGTGCAAGGAGAGCTACAAGAGCCATCACGATCCCAACGACTATGGGATTGACCGGTTTATCATTGATAGCAGGAGTTTCTGGTTCCTTAGACATGCTGAAATCTCCCCGATGATTTCACGCGCTCATCTGTTCAGAGGGGTCGTCACCTTAAGTTCCTTTGCTCCAAGCAATGTGAAATCATGCATTCGTTGACTCCTCCGTCCACCATGACTTTTCCTCGGACATCTCCTCCCATATTTCAGGAGATTCAGGAGGGGGTCTCAATCTGACAATGAGGATGCTGACTATCAGGAGGATGAGTGAGGGGGCCCCCAATGATACTGGACCATATGGATTCAGAAGCCATATGATGATGTATGGTATGAAGAGAAACGCGAAGGGAAGCTCACTCACGATGCCAAGTGTCAATGTGCGCTTCTTGGTTGTCCGCCCCTTGTAGAGTCGGACCATCTGATAGGCGTAGGCTAATCGGATGAAACCAAAAGGCATCGACATACCGAGGGTGAAGATATCCACTAGTACCAGTTGTGTGTAGTAGGATGATGACGTGAAGCTCCAGAGAATTGCAATCAAAGAAAGATACAGTCCATCGTAGCTGGAGAGAAAAAAGGCAATTGGTGCAAGGAGAGCCACAAGAGTCATCACAATCCCAACAATCGTGATTGGGGTTGGTAAGAATGACAACAACTGATACGTTTGAAATTCGCAACTTGATTCTGTTTTATGCAGTAGCGTTTGGTTTTTCATGGGCATTCTGGATACCGGAGGCTCTATTCTTTGCGGGCATTTTACCGGCTTCGTCTTTCACAGACTTCCTGACAAGCCCTGATAATCCAGCCGCTTGGGGCCCCATGGTGGCAGCTTTACTTCTGACCTACAAGAAGGGAGGCTTGAGTGGAGTCCGCAATCTTCTCGCAAGGGGCGTGGATCGGAGATTCAAGCCAATTTGGTACGCAGTAATTTTCTTGGTGATGCCACTAATCACCTTCATCTCCCTCCTTGCGGCAATGGGCCTTGAGGGTTATGTCCCAGTGTTTGAATGGATAGAGTTCCCTATCGCATTGATTATCGCTTTCATCTATATCCTCCTCCTTGGAGGCCCACTACAGGAAGAGTTTGGGTGGAGAGGGTATGCTCTTGATCGCTTCCAGGCACGCTTCGACGCACTGACTTCGAGCCTAATAGTGGGGCTGATGTGGGGTCTATGGCACCTGCCACTCTTCTTCATGCCTACGCACACGGTGTACTACAACAGACCAATCTGGGGACTTGTGATTTCTACAATCTTCTTGGCCGTACTATTTACATGGGTCTACAACAATACGAATGGTAGCATCCTGGCCGCTCTACTCTTCCACACCGTATTCAACTGGTCACATTATGTATTCCCAGTGCTCCAAACCGATTTGGGTGCAACCGCATTCCTAGTGCTGCAATTCGTGGCGGTGGTGGTTGTGGTCCTCTTCTGGGGCTACAAGCGATTAGTTCGCGAGAAAACGCCTGATACGGGAGGGGCTGTGGAATAGCAAGCCCAAGGGGCAGATTGCTTCCCTGCACGTTGGATTCCGATCCATCTCAGATTGCAGAATGCAAATCCTGAGCGGCTTCCCTATTCGCGTCCGCCAGTAGTTCGAGGGCGTAAGCAGCCTCGCTCAAGAAGTCAATCTTGGCCGCAGCATGCATGTAGAACTCGTGAAGCTTTGTTTCTATCGCAGCTGCAGTTTCGCGAACAACCCCATCATCAGCGCCCTCGGGAAAAACAATCACTGGCTTGTGGACTTCAGAGTCCAACCCAGCGATTGGCTCAAGAATCATCTCTGTGACGTTCTCTCTGCGTACGCGTAACAGTGTCTTGATTCGCTTTTGGCCTCGATGAAACAGGTTTTCAAGCAGTTTCCCAAGACCTGGGTCCGTTACTGCACCAATGGCTGATTCATAGAAGCTGCTAACTTCAGCCTCAATGTCCAATGCAAACTTCACTACTGCCCCAAAGGTTGTAAGTTCCACATGTATCACCCAGAGTCATGCACTAAAACCATCGAGTAATGACTACCTTATTCTCTGTAAAGAAGCTCACCGCATCTTGGCCTTGTCCGTGTAGGTCACCCAAGAACGAATCCTTCATCCCAGAGAAGGGAAATGTAGCAATTGGCGCAGCAACTCCGATGTTAATACCAATGTTTCCAGCCTTAACGCGATACTGGTAGTTTCTGGCAGTTTTCCCGCTGGTCGTAAACACAGACGATGCGTTTCCATATCGATTGGCATGAATAACGTCTATGGCCTCATCGAGGTCTTTCACATGAACAATTGACATGACCGGTCCAAAGATCTCCTCTCGTGCGATGGTCATCTTGGGTTTCACATCGCTAAAGATGGTTGGACCAATGAAGAACCCTTTCTCGTATCCAGGAATTTGAATACCCCGACCATCCATCAGAAGCTCTGCACCTTCTTTAACTCCTTTGTCAATGAAACCTAGAACTCGGTCCATTCCACTCTTTGAAGCCATCGGGCCCATCTGAACCCCCTCTTCCAGCCCATTGCCTACGATTATGTTCTTGGCTCCTTCAACAACCGCTTTCTTCAAAGGCTCGTAAATTTCACCAACTGCTAATAGGACTGCACCACTAAGACAGCGCTGGCCAGCACAACCGAAGAACGAAGTCATGATTGCGGGCACGGTGCGCTCCAAATTGGCATCCGGCATTACAGTAAGGAAGTTCTTTGCACCTCCTTGAACCTGAGCCCGCTTCCCCTGCTCTCCAGCCTTCTTATACAAGAGCTTGCCAACACGAGTTGAACCTACAAATGACATGCCTACTGTATCGGGACTCTCAAGAAGGGCGTTTACTGCTTCAAGGCCGCCATGGACCATGTTCATGACGCCTCTTGGAAGTCCTAGTTTATGAATAATCTCAAACTGTTTGACCTGGCTCAACGGAACTTGTGGCGAGGGTTTCACGATGTATGTGTTTCCACACCCGATTGCAAATGGCCAAAACCAAGTAGGCACCATAGCCGGAAAGTTGAACGGAGCAACGCAGAAGAAGACACCAAGAGGTTGTTTGATGACCATCTCATCAATACCGGAAGCAATGTCTTCGGTATTGTAGCCCATCTGAAGAGATGGAACGCTTGTGGCGCACTCTAGGTTCTCAATCGTACGACGGTACTCGCCACGTGATTCGTCAAGGGCTTTGCCCTGCTCCATGGTTAGTATCTTTGATAACTCTTCGAAATTCTCCTCGAAGGCATCCCTGATTCGATTAAGATGTCGGACACGGGTGAGTGCAGGCGTTGCTCGCCATCGATTGAAGGCAGCCTTTCCCGCCTCAATTGCTTGCAGTGTTTCTTCCCTAGTGCTCATGGGAGTCTTTGCCAGGAGTTCACCTGTGGCGGGATTGATAACATCCTGTGTGTCCTTGGCTTTGGACTCTACCCAACGTCCATTGATGTAGTTCTTGACGACTTCTACGCCCAAAATGTTCACGTCCAGGTCGGAACTGAATAGCGCGTTTGATTACTATTTGACTCTTCTGTTGCACACTCGAACTAGGGCTTATCTGGTGTGAATGAACTCTATTGCTTCGGAATCACACACAACTGCACACAAGCCACACCCATCGCACTTCTCTGGGTTGATGACTGCGACGCCATCTCGCATTTGAATTGCCACGTAGCCACCATCAGCGCACGCAATAACACAGTTCTTGCATCCCGTGCACTTCTCATTGATTACTCTGGCAACGACGGGAGGAAGCTTGCTAAGAGCGGTCCAAGTTGTGATTTTGGGCAGAGCCAGGCCGACCAGTTCCTCAAGGGTTTCGTAACCCTTGCGCTCCATGAATTTAGTCATTCCATCGGTAATTGTTCTAATTATGGAGAAGCCATGCCACATGACTGCAGTGCAGATTTGTAGCGATCTGGCGCCGACCATGAGGTACTCTACGGCGCTGGTCCAGCTATCGATGCCACCAATGCCAGATATCGGGGTGTCTGGAAACGCCTTGGCAATCTGTGAAACGACTCGAAGTCCCACTGGTCGGACTGCTGGGCCGCAGAAGCCACCATAGGTGCTGAGCTGTTCCTTTCGATCCAAGCCGTAAGCAATAGGAAGCGGAGTTACTGTTTCAACATCGACACCAATGAGTGACTCAATCGTATTGATTGCCGACAGCGCATCAGCGCCCCCCTTCACCGCGGCTTGAGCAATCGGTACGATATCTGTGACATTAGGTGTCAGTTTCACAAATAATGGTAAGTCTGTTCCCTTCTTCGCTGCTTGAGTGACTTGCTCAACAAGAGTTGGGTCCTGACCGATGAAGGCGCCCATGTGTTTCTCAGGTGAGCCGTGAGGACAAGAAACATTGATCTCGATTGCGTCGACACCGGTCTGGGAGATGGTTTCCGCCAATGATGTCCACCCCTCGGGTTCAGGGCTACTCATGATACTGGCAACCAGCACAAAGTCATCGGGTGCTTCTGCCTTGATCTTTGGAATCCAGTCCTCAGTCCACGTCGACAGGGGCTCACGAGAGAGAAGCTCTATGTTGTTCATGCCTATTAGTTTGCTACCCGTTCGCAGAGCGCCCAATCGCGTTCGTGGATCAACAGTGGGTTCCTCTGTGACAGTCTTGATGACAGCACCGCCCCAGCCAACTCGGGCGGCTCGGAGGATGTGGCGCGCATCCATTGCGGGAGGCGCAGATGATAGCAGAAAGGGATTCTTGAATTGAAGCCCTGCAAACTCTATTGCCAAGCGGTTAGACGACACGATTTCATCACTTCTCCAGCTCTGATGTCTTGGAAACCCCTCCCCTAAAGTCTTTAGGGCGAATGTAACATGCAATTCGCCACCGACGCGGAATTGGTGAATAAGATGGATAATGACTTGGTTCCGGAAGATCTTCGTAAGGAATACACTAAGGATGAGATTATAGAGATTGAGAAGAAGTACCTCGCTCCAGCGGTGGGTCATTACTACAAAGACCCCGTTCTCTTCGTTCGAGGCGAAGGAGCCACTCTGGAAGACGCTTCAGGAAAGCACTACATAGACCTGTTTGCTGGCATCTGCACAACAATCACAGGATATAATCACCCGAAGTATGTATCCACAATCCAATGGCAGGCCGAACGATTGGTGTACACGAGTTCCCTTTACGCCACCATTCCGTATGCAGTGCTCGTAAAACGGCTTGCTGAGATAGCCCCATCAGGCCTATCTAGGTCATTTATTGTCAACAGTGGCTCAGAAGCCATTGAAGCGGCTATCTTCATGGCTCGAAAATACAAGAGCAATCCTTACGTCGTTGCATGCCAGCGGGCCTATCATGGACGTACCACCTTGGCCAGGGAACTCTCAAGCGCGGGGTGGCGTACTGTCCCAGAGGGGCACCCATCTGGTGTTCGCTTCACTCCATATGGATACTGCTACAGGTGCCACTTTGGCAAGGAGTTCCCGGACTGCGACTTTGAGTGTGCACGTTATCTTCGGGAAGTGATACGTACTCAGACCAACAATGCCATTGCTGCATTCATTGCTGAGCCGATTCAGGGGGTTGCAGGTATCATTCAGCCGCCTTCTGAGTACTTCAGGATTGTATATGAGATTGTGAAGGAGTACGGGGGGCTTTACATCTCTGACGAGGTGCAGACAGGGTTTGGTAGAACTGGATCCAAATGGTGGGGGATTCAACATGCGGGTGTGGACCCTGACATCATCACGCTTGCAAAGGGTTTCGGCAGTGGGATTCCAATTGGGGGATTCATCACACGCCCAGAGATTGCCGCAAATTACGCTGTGACTGATGCCTTTGCAACTTTCGGAGGTAATCCTTTGTCGTGCGCAGCCGCTGTGGCTGTCATAGATATAATCCAAGAAAGCAAATACCTAGAGAGAGCTGCGAAACTTGGCGCTCTCTTGAAAAAGAAACTGGAGTCACTCCAAGAGGACCACAAATTGGTGGGTGAGGTTCGAGGCCAAGGATTGATGCTGGGTGTAGAACTAGTTCGTGATAGAACTACCAAAGAGCCTGCTGTCCAAGAGATGCTCCAAGTGATGGAACTATGCAAGACCCGAGGGCTGCTGATCGGGAAGGGCGGACTTGACGGCAATGTGATCAGGTTTCAGCCACCACTCGAACTCACAGCTGCGCAGATCGATGAGGCGTGCGCCATCCTTGATGAAGCCTTCACAGAGGTCGAAAAAGGCCTGTGATGTGCCCATTTAGAGCTTGGTTAGGTCTCCGTAGCTGTCTGGTCGGCGGTCCCTGTAGAACTGCCAAGTGTTCCGGACCTCGCGGATAAGATCCAAATCGATATCGGCCACGATTAGCTCTTCCTTGTCTCGAGAGCCTTGGGCAACGAGATTTCCTCGTGGGTCAGCCACGTAAGAGCTACCGTAAAATGTGCCAGTCTTCCAAGGTTCTTCACCCACTCGATTGATGGCCGCTATGAAGTATCCGTTTGCCACAGCATGTGCGGGTTGTTCCAGAATCCATAGGTGCTCAGAGAGACCTGCAACAGTGGCGGATGGATTGAAAACTATCTCGGCACCATTCAAACCAAGGGCTCGCGCTCCTTCTGGAAAATGACGATCATAGCATATGTAGATGCCAACCTTGCCTACTGAGGTCTCGAAGACAGGATATCCAAGATTGCCCGGACGGAAGTAGAACTTCTCCCAGAAGCCCGGGTCGAGATGCGGAATGTGCATCTTTCTCATCTTGCCTAGAAGACTTCCATCAGAGTCAATGATAATGGCAGTGTTATAGTAAATGCCAGCCATTTCCTCCTCGTACATTGGAACAATCAGAACAAGATTGTTTTTCCTTGCCAAATTGCACATGCGTTCTGTTAGAGGGCCAGGAATAGGCTGCGCGTACTTGTACCATCGCCGATTTTGCTCCGCACAAAAGTAGGGCCCATAGAATAGCTCTTGAAAGCATAAAATCTGAACTTCTTTCTTCTTTGCAGCAGCGGCAAAGTTCTCATGCTTCCGAATCATCTTTTCGATGCTTTCTTCAATGGCCTCTTCATCGGTGACATCACCGTCCCATTTGGCTTGAACAAGACCCACACGCAGATTTCTCACTGTCATTCACTCCTATGATTTTGGGAATTGAGGAGTAGTTCCCTCGTCTAATAGGGATTTCCCAAACGATTTATGGCGAGCCCCCCAATGGATTAAGGAGGCTTTTCCATGGTTGAGCTGGATCTCGTTATCAAGAATGGAATAATCGTGACTGCTTCCGATACATACACAGCAGATGTCGGAGTGCAAAAGGGGAAGATAGTATCTGTGGCGGAGGATTTGACCGCAGGCCCTGAAACACAGATTATTGAAGCAAAGGGGAAATACGTCTTTCCAGGAGGAATTGATGTTCATGTCCATCTCCAGCTTCCGTTCTCTGGAACCATTTCTGCTGACGATTTCGAGAACGGCACCAAGGCTGCCGCATGCGGTGGTGTGACTACTGTAATCGATTTCGCAATTCAGAGTAAAGGCCACTCAATCATGGAGGCAGTTGAGGCTCGACGGGCCGAGGCGGACCCGAAAGTATGTATCGACTATGGTCTGCATGCCGCCATTACGGACTGGAACGACAAGACTCAGGCTGAGATCAAGCAAGTCATTGACTATGGTATCCCCACATTCAAGATGTTCATGATCTACAAGAATGAGGGCTGGATGGCTGATGATGGCATGTTGTTCCGCGCTCTGGAGGAAACTGCAAAGCTCGGCGGACATATCGGAGTCCACGCAGAGAGTGCGTTCGTCTTGGAGATGTTGATTGACAGGTACGCAAAGGAGAAAGAGAAATGGGGTGCATATGGACATACACTGTCTCGCCCCGCTTTCACTGAGGAAGAAGCAATCATTCGTGCAATCAAATGGGCTGAGGTCACAGGCGGACAGTTATACATAGTTCATATGTCCACCGGCGGTGGCGCTGACGCGGTTCATGCTGCGAAGGAGCGCGGTGTGAGAGTATACGCAGAAACTTGCCCTCAGTATCTTCTGCTTGATGACGAGGTCTTCAAGGGTAAGAATGGGCATCTGTATGCCACCTGTCCACAGGTCAAGAAGCCTCACGATAATGAGCGTCTGTGGAAAGGATTGCTGAATGGCGATGTGCAGGTAGTGGCGACAGATACGTGCACCTTCACATCTGAGCAGAAGGCCGCATGGAATGGCGATTTTAGAAAGATTCCATTCGGAATGCCTGGCGTTGAAACCATGGTGCCCCTGATGTACACAGAGGGAGTCCGCAAACGAGGATTTACGGTGAACCAGCTGGTGGCCCTCATCAGCACGAATCCTGCGAAGCTATTCGGCATGCACCCTGACAAGGGGACCATTGCTGTTGGCAGTGACGCAGATTTGGTCGTCTTCGATCCTGAGAAGAAGGTGACACTTCGAGCCGCTGACCTGCAGACTAACTGTGATTGGAGCCCATTCGAAGGGTGGAAGCTCGTTGGGTACCCTTCGATAACCATATCTAGGGGTGCAGTGGTTGCACAAGAAGGCAAGTTCGTTGGAGAGGTGGGCCACGGCAAGTTCTTACAACGAAGACCCTTTGGGAAGCTCTAGGACCTGAATAAGAAGGAGTGTTGGTTTCATGGATGCAGAAAGGCTGGAATTTGGAGTTGGGCAAGACAAATCGGAGGATGGGACACTTGCGAATCTGTGGAAGTATTTCGTACACGGGCTTGTATTCGCACTAATTATGTTGGGATTCCCGTTCTTCATGGATGTGGTCTTACTGGAGGCAATTTATGGGGGCTCATTGAGTGCTGCACTCGGAGGGCTGGTTCTTGTCTTTATCATGCTACTGTTTGGTGTTGGCTTCTTCAATAGCTACCTTGCACGCTACCTATGGGACCTCAACCCCAAAAGGACTCTAGCAAGCTGGTTGGGGCAGGGCATCTTGGTCCTCTTAATGCTACCACTATTCGGTTTCATCTACTACATGATAATCATGCTTCTGTGGGGATTTGCATCACCTCCAGCAATACTGTCAGCGGTCGTTCTCTTCTTTCTGGATGCAATCGCAAGTGGCTACATTGGCAGGCATGTTGCTGCAGAGTTTGAGGAACAACGAGAGGGAGTGGAGGAACTAGCATCAGTTGCGGATCGCCACATACCGTGTCCTCACTGTGGTTCTCTCTTCATGTGCAAAAGCTCTATGATTGGTCCTAATGGAGAGGCGATCTGTCCACATTGTCGAGAAGCAGTGATTGTGCCAATCGAAGGCCCTCGGCCAGAGTATTCGGGTTGGGAACGGAAACCTGAGCGTAGCGAATGGTGAGCATGCCCGTGTGCCTAAGAATACAATCCTCAGCTCGGCCTCGTGGAAAAAGCCTGTATATGGACCAAGTCGATGAATGAATACCCACATTCATTGGTGTTTTATGTCCCCAAAATGCTGCAAAGACATGACAGAATCAACTGGTTTCGTGCATCAAGGTAGAATTATTCCACAGGATCCCTCGGCTCCAATCATTTATTAGCATAGAAAATCGGGCAGTGGCTGAGGCTATATGCTGTGACGATAGACGATGGAATCGGTGGAGGACGCCGAAACTTCAAAGTTGTGCAAAAACTGGCTGCATTGCGACCAGTCTACGAAATCTATGACGAACAAACTGGCGAAAGGATTGCCACCGGACGACGGACGTGGATGAGTTTCCTTAGATCTACCATTCATTTCGAAGATGAACAGGGAAATAGGATACTCACAGCCAAGGGAGGCTTCTTTGACAAGACTTTCTGGTTGTACGATGAAAGCGGAGGGAAGATCGCGAAGCTCACGCGGCCGTGGATTGCACTCCGCAAGAACTTCACAATATACTACCGTGACGACTTCATCAAGGCGCAAGCAGGATTCCTGCCATGGGGATTCGAAGCTCTGAGAAGCGACGGAACGTTTGCATTCAGACTAGACAAGAAGATCATCGCGATAAGGGACCAGTCTAGGGTTTCTGTTGGAGACTACATGCCCTGGCTTCACGCCGTTTCATCCGCAGTTGTTGTGGACCAAATCTTCTTCAAGACTAAAGGCTGTGGTGCGACCCTAATCTGCTGTCTGCTACCCGTCGTGATACTCTTGGGGGCACTCTTCGGGTTGATGATGCTTGCGAGCTTGCTGGGTCTTGCTCCGTGAACCGGGTCATCTTGCTCAGCTTAGTTGCTGAGAATTTGGCATTAGCGAAAACGTGAGCGGGTACTTTGGAAACCAAGTCGCAATTACCAGCAGCAAATGCGCTGCGACTGCTCCAGATCCTGCCCGCTCCGTTGTTTGTTTTACTACATAGGTGCTGCGCAAGTACTGCTTTTAGTCTACACACATCATGCATTAGTAGTGGAGAGCAGGGCTCTTGACTATTAATAGGAGCAGAGAGCCTAGCCTGTTGAATCCTACGCAACAGATGTTGGCAGTTCGACCACAACTCGCTCGAGACCCTCACTCTTCATTCTTCTCTCTAAATCCCTGACGTTCCGTCTCATAGCTAGTTCATAGAAGGAGTATACAACCGAAATGGGACCCATTGCCAAGAGTGGTGCGATAAAGATGACTACAACTGGGAGAAGAAAGAACCAAAGAGGAACTTCAATGGTACCAGGCAATGACGTGAACCATTCATAAGTCTGAAGGGCAATGAGGAAGTAGGTTGCGATAGTCGAAATCCCTGCAAACCCCTTGAGCAGCGCAAGGTAGTAGTTTCCGACTCCCTCTATGTCCGCCGTGGATCGTGTGCCCTCTATTTTCCGTTCATAGATAATCCCAGTGTCTTCGAGAAGCCAGGCTGGAGCAAAGAAGATGACAATGAAGCTAGAAATCAGAAGTAGAAGGAAGAAGAGGGGCATAGTTTCTGCAATGCCGCGAGCCGATGGTGCAAGGGTGTCAAAACTCTCCGTCACGAATAGGAGGTCAGCAATGCTCGAATTGCTAGCGAGTGTTGATGCAAGTCCCAATGAAACGAAAGCAGGGATGATAAGCCTCCTGATGTAACTCGCGTGGCCAGCCCTTGGATCCAACGCCTGTATGTGATAGTTGCAGTTTCTGCCTGTGATAAGACGGTGCATTTTCCATTGGAGAAGCGACAGATGTCGCGAGGTCAGGTATACAACTATGCCTATGGCCACTGAGATGACGTAGAGCCATACGAAGTCGATTAGTATGTCTCCCGGCAGGAGTCGATAGAGCCCAAGAGGACTAGTGAACGGAAAAATTTCAGCATAACTGAACACTACCGTGAGGGCCATACTAACAATGGCGACGATGTGCAAAGGCACCACGAATCTCCAGGGGATTGATGGGGCCAGCGCGTCATTATCCTTCAAACCAGAGTGTAGTACGTCCGTATCGTGCTCTGACATTGACTCAACCTCTTCAGATAGACAACTGACTTTCTGAGATAGTGGTCATTATCGCACCGGCTTTTAGCAGTATTTCGTAGGTTCGTAACTTCTTTCTCTTGACAACTTTGGGTGTTGTGTGAATATCGCTTGGGAGCTGTAGATATGGAGTATCCTTGATTCCATTAGATTACTCCCGCCTGACCTGTATCAAGCATGCGGGAGAGCCGTTAATCAGCTATCCTCTTCATGGCCATCTCACGCAGATCGTCAGGAATCTCAAACTTGAATGGCAAATCCGGAAACGCCTCCAAAGAATCTATGACGAGGCACGAAAGTCTGCCAACTTCACCCAAGTCCCTGGGTCGAAGAAGAGAGGGAATATCTATGGTGCTGTGACTGACATTTCCACTGGTGGTGCCATGGCTTGCCATATGGATGGTTGGGATGCCATTTGCGGCGAAAACCTTGTTGTCCCCACCCGACGTTGCGACACGTCTACACCTAGCGGGATATGCGCCAGTCTTGGCAGTGGAGTCCAGCCAGCTAATCATCTTATCAGTGCCTGCAGCGAGCAGGAGTAAAACACCAGGGAGTGCGCCGATGCTGTCAATATTAATGCAGAGAGAGATTAAGTCTAGACTGTGAGATGCTACAAACTCCTTTGATCCCAGCATGCCCAGTTCCTCCCCACCGAATGATACGAAGTGATATGTGAACTTAGGCTGAGTCTTTGAGATTGCCCGAGCTATCTCAAGCATTATTGCCACACCTGCTGCGTTGTCGGTAGCACCAGGGGCAAAAGTGCAGGTGTCATGGTGCGCACAAATCAGAACCGTTTCTTCTCGTTGTCCGGACACACTTGCGGAAACATTCCGAAGTAGACCCGCCTTAGATTTGCCGTGCACTATCAGTCGCAACTTAGACCCAAATATCCGGTCATGTATCTTGGCCATATCAGCTGCAGAAACAACCATTGACGGAGCTGTAGAGAATAGTTCTCCGAGACCGGTGTAATCGTATGACCTGGGTGCCAGATTCCTATTTAGGTCCATGAACACGACTGCCGCGGGATGCTTCGAATACAAGGACGCCCATGCTTCATAGATGTCATCACTGTGCTGGTCAATCATCAGAACACATGCAATACGTCCCTTAACGCGGGCTGCAGGAACATCATCTATCAGTTCGTGTGAGCCAATATAGATAGTTTCTGCAGTGAGACCTTGCGCTGGAGTTTCTGCACTCATCCAACATGGTACACCATTGAGTGAAATCCCTGTTGTGGGGTCTTGTATCATGGCTAGCTTTGCATCGTAGTACTTGTGTGGAAACTCATAACAGATCACGTCGGTCAGTCCATATTCTTTGAATTGACGCTCGATTAGTTTGACTGCAGCTTCTTCAGACTTGGAACCGGAAACCCTTGGACCTAGGTCACACAGCCGTTTCATGTTTTCATAAACTCGCGCTTCCTCGAACTCAAGCATTCCCATCACTCACCTTCGTCTATGGGGGTTCGCTAGCGATTGCAAATCAACACCTCACATAAGGCCTTTCCCAGATACGCAAAGCAGGGCACATCAAACAGTCAACAAGCGATGGTTGAAAGGATTGGGTTTCAGATTAATTTAACAACACAACAATGGTGACAAGACACCCAGTTGCATGCCCTGACAGGATTCCGATGCGAGGGGTTAATAGCACACGGGACAATAGCCGTGAGTTGGAGGTTTTTGCCAAATGGAGTTCATAACAGGACACTTGTATACTGTTTCACAAGCAGATACTTCAAACCCCATGTTCTGGCTGGCCGTCTTCTTTGTCACTGGTCTGGCGGCGATGATTATAATAGCCCTTGCAGTAGGCATTGTTGTCAGCTTGAAGTATAGGGCAATCCGCAAAAAAGCTGAACAAGCGGGCGTACAAGTGGATTTGAGCTCGGACAGCACAAGAATTACTGCCCAAGGCATTGAGGGTTGTGGGTATTGTATCGTCTGCACCATTGTCCTGATTCTAGGAGCGTTAGGCATCACGCTTCCAATTGTGTTGACTCAGCAAGCAGAGGATCTAATCCTCGCCATTGTCATGGTTGTTATGGGAGCACTCTGTTGGGGAGCAGCTATTGCTGCGATTCCTTATTCGATTCGCGACCTTAAGAAGAAATATCGCGCACTAGACGATGCCCTAGCTGCCAAAGCCGGCAAAGAATCAGAAGCGATGTGATTGTGAAGGTTTCGCAACTCCGGGACCTTGACAACTCTAGGTACTGTGCGAAAACCGCTTTTAATCTGCACGCCTCGGACATTGGTAGCGGTGAGCTGAACACCTCGCCGAATCTTGGCGCTCATTTTCCTGTTGTTTCGGTCCAATCCGCAGCAATAAACCTCATGATGCAGTTTCTATAGACTCCCACCGAGAGGAAGCTGAAGTTTCAATCTTCCTGATAGTAGCAACCAATCCCTCACGATAAGATGAATACTTCGACTGCAAGGACCCGGAAAGGTGACTCATCTTGTCACAGTCCGTACTTGTCACTTTGGAGGTTACATCCATCACTTCAAGTACAACTAACGAGATCAATATTGTTGGAATGACACGGCTTGAAACCCGAAGATATGAGGTTTCTCGAGAATTCAATCCTGGAAAAACAGCTAGAAACAGAGATCATAGGATTCCTCCAGTGTCGTTTCTGGAGTGACAAAGGATTCATGTCTGGCTCTGACCAAGCTGCGATGAACGGTAGAAATACAGGATGCAGTATAGGCTAGCAGCTAGAACATTGACTAGAATGAACGCAACGGGATCCCTAGCGAAATGAACGCCATTCATCAAGGCATGCATGACTAGTAATATCAATGTAGGAAAGACAACATGTTTGTGTATCTTGCGAAGAATCTTCTTCCGTTTGACTCGCTTGGATGCAAGTCCGAAACCTGAGAGAGAGGTAATGAAAACGAGTGGTATGCTCAGATATGCCAAAAATTTGCCAAGGTCATAGGATGTCATCGGGGCAGAGAGAATCCCTGAGATGAAGTGAGATAGGGCACTGCAATAGGAACTGATGTTGAAAAAGCCCCAAAGATCACGAACGTGACCATGAATAATCATACTGTGGATAACCAGTCCCACCAGAGGTATGACCCCAAGAAAGCAATGTAACCAACGAGCTCTTTTTTGAATTCGTTGCCTAATCGTGGGAACTGAAAGATACAGACTGCAATAGAATGCTACGAGAGCCAGAACGCCGCTGGCGCGGGCTATATCAGTCATATGAAGCTGATAAGCATCCGTTTCGTCTAGGAACCCAGATGTCAGACCTATGGGCATGATATAGATGGGCTTGAGAGTACCAGGAATCTCTACTACCTGAGATACCGCATCCTCGTAGAAAGCACCTATCACTACTGTTCCTAGGCCTTGACCAGCGCATTTCAGATAGACATTCTGAGCAATCATGCCTACATTGAACATCATAACTCGATGATGAAAGCTAGGATTCGGTTGTTGATCTACCCAAGTGATGTTCACTGACATAACAACATCCAGTTGAGCGTTCTCAATCCAATGCTGATCCAGACCAGCAATCCTCAAAGAGGGTCGCAAATCTCCTAGTGATATCTGCTCTAGTGAACCGTTCTCCTGAGCATACAAGTACGACCCAGTTGCTAGACCCTCTACTTCACCAGCCACTAGACGAATGTCAAGCTGCGACTCGTTTCCAACTAGATGAGTTATTGCTGTACTGTCATCCAGTACATCTAAGAGAATGGAGAGAGGAATAGACCCGCTTTGATAGTCCCTTATGGATTTCCGTTTCGCAATAGCTTGTTCAACAGTAATCTCGTCTGCGTCAGCCAAAGCAAATTGCCCACTTCTTGTTGAAACGGGAGACTGTACACCGATTCCAAGAGGTAGGATTGCCAAGGGGTCTAGATCCGTATCTAGGAAGCTCTGAACACCGTCGGGTGTGAAGTTGGTTATCACTCGTGTACACAAGTCGAGAGAAGTTGCCTGCAACAGGAAGTTCTGAATGGCGTGTCCAACCTCAAGATGTACGTACTGAACTCCCCTGTCACCGTAACGCATCGTGGTTCGAGCATAGTCAACCAGAATGAGAAAGGCAGTACTAGCATTCGTCAATGCTTCTCTGTCTTCATCCTCGAATGTTGACAAGAGGTCTGTCAGATTGCAGGTCGGAGAAGTGAATTCAAGCTGATGCCCTTGAGGGATGTAGTGATAACAGCCCCCACTCAGTGTGGGTGTCCCCTCATGTACAACGAAAATCTCCAGTGGATATGTTCCACCGGCTGATGGTACAGTCCGAAAACCTGGACCATGCGTGATGCCTTGGAGCGCCCAGAGCAACTGGGATACCTCCGATATTTCAATCTGGTAGTGCCTCAAGTCATCTGCAGGTTTTGTACGCAGAATGGCAGAACTCAATGGCAAGTGACCCTCAAGGTCGGGCGATGGTAAGGGGATGTTGTCTGTTTCAGCGTGGACCATCTCGAAGAGCAGAGAAACGAGAGAACCAGCGAGTACTAGCAATAGCAACAATGATAGCCGCTGTGAAATCTTCGGCCTCTTACTCATACTACTGTACAACCGGGGAACGCTCTGGACATAAGCAACCGATGCCAAGTAAGTCGAAGTGCGCTAATAAATAGTAGCGCACTCTAAACAAGGCTGGCAGTTTCAGGTGTCTGTGATCCATGACACAAGGTTGTGCATTGTTGGGACGTGTTCAGAAGCTGCACACACACTGGTCATTTGAAACTCGGGCACTAGTAGTGGGGAACTGAACACCTCGCCAAGACTCGGTGCCCACATATCGTTACAATTGGAAGTGCATTGATTGCATATGCGAATACAATTAGTGGGGACTGCTTTCAGAGGGTTATGCTTCGTCTTTCGCGAAAGTAGCCCCTCATTACTTATAGCGTCAATTGTTATTCCTAAACCAAGGATGCCTTTGAGAATCACGAAGAGAACTCGTGCGGGTGCAATCCTTGCCCTAGTCTTGCTCCTGATCATCGGTCTTGCAAGCTACTCATTGAGGGACGAGGACTACCCTTCGGGAACTCTGCCACTAAACGCTACGCCTCAGTTTGATGTAGGAGAAGAGTTCTGTTATAAGACAGATAGCTACTTGCTCAGCAACGTAGAGGCTATCTATGAATGGCGCGAAGAAGTCTTCACAGTCAACAGAACGATGCAGATTGACGAAAGGGAATACTATGAGATTGTGTATGATTTGATAATTCATGTATGGGAGTCTGACGCCATACCCGAAACGGTGATCAATATCACGCACCTTCTGTACATTGACGTAGAGAATGGGACATGTGTTGGAAAGACCGTGGACCCATCGAGATACTCAAATGAGGATGGCCTTGCAACAGACATAGGCTTCTTCGCATATTGGATGTTGGGACTCGAAGAGGGACTCAGATGGCAAATGATCGATGAGGCTTCTTCGAAAGTCCACAGGATTGATGTGCTTGGAATGGATGAGGTAGATGAAGTGCAGTGCTTCAAAGTTAGAGTGAAGGAGATACTGCATGGTCGAGTCAACCGAGTCCGTCAGTTCTGGATAGCTGCTGACAAGAGAATCGTAATAAAAGAAGAAACAGATTTCCCCTCGGGGGAAACCGTTTATAGGGATGCGGCATCATGTCCGTGAGTCAGAATAGTAGGACTCCTAAAGAATCATCCCGCTAGATGGAGCGCATACTCTTGCCGTTTACGCCATTTCACTTGGGACCTGCATTGCTTCTCGGGCTGCTACTCCTCCGCTACATCGATTTTCCCACATTTGTAGTGGCAAACGTTATCGTCGACATTGAGTCATTCTTGGTTCTGGCGCTTGGCCTGAACTATCCGCTCCACGGTTTCCTTCATACGTTCCTGGGAGGGTCCATCATTGCTCTTCTCCTAGCAATGGTGATGAACGAGGTAAGAGAACCGCTCTCTCCACTGTTGTCATCATTCAGACTTGAACAGGAAACCTCGTTCAAGGGTGTGTTGCTTGCCTCTGTCTTCGGTGTCTACCTTCACATCCTGTTGGATGCACCTCTCTATATTGACATTCAGCCGTTCTATCCGTTAGACACCAATCCATTCTATGTTGGTAGTGCGTCGTTTGGAGCAGCAGTCTACGGTCTATGCACTTGGTGCTTCTTGGGGGCGGCTGTAATCTATGCGATCCGGTTGATTATGGTCTGGAGAATGGGTACGAAGATCTCCAGTTGAGAAACATCAGAGTAGTCCAACAAGTACATTGATTCATCACGGAAGATTCCAATCGCGACACTCGGTAGGTTGAGATTCACCAAGAAAAGCTAAAGTTGACCCACAAAGGATAGAGGTTCGTAACTCTTTGCCCTTGGCAACTCTGGGTACTGCGCGAAACCAACCATATCCTCATGGACCAGCAGATTCGCTCGACTGTATTTGCCACCAAGTCCACAGCGAGTAGATGGTAAGCGCAGCACCAAGAGGGATGAGCAGTAACCATATAGTTCCAGCAATGGGTGGTATGTGATAGGGATATCCCTGTGGATCAAGCGGGGGCTGGGGATGTGTCACAATCCAAATGGTGATTGAGTTGAGAATGTATCCAGTCAGCATGAGAATAAGCCCAACGACGAGATGCTTCTTGCGCATGCTGAATCCCTCACATTGTCGTACACTACTGCACGCAAATAGACTTGAATCTAGCTCTAGAACTGGATTTGTTAATATGCAATAAGTACCTATTATTGACCTATCCAGTAGTGAGAGAAATGGCTGATGACTTAGTCTACAGGGCGCTCTTTGTTGGGACATATGCGCTATTCCTTGGAGTACGCGGATACTATAGGTTTGTGAAACTAAGAAAAGACCAGAGAAACCAGGAAGAGCCTGAAGCAGAACGAAAGAGTTTTGGAAGAGCAGAGTCAGCCATTGTCATCTTCATTCTTGGTTACCTTGTTTCCACCATTCTGTATCTCATAGGCAGCCCTTGGATTGATTGGTCCCAGATTCCCAGCTATCCTATCTGGTTACGCTTGCTTGGAATCCTTCTAGCCCTGACCATGATTCCTCTTCTTGCCTGGATTCACCGAACACTAGACAGGCAATACTCGCCCTGTCTGCAGATTAAGAGTGGTCATCAGTTGATAAGGACAGGTCCTTATGCAAGGATACGTCATCCGATGTACACAGTACTCAATTTCTTCTCGGTGGGGCTTGCTCTTCTGACTGGGAATCTGCTAGTTGTTACTTTCTCACTGATGCTGATGTTCTCGTTCCCATGGGTGGCTAAGAAAGAGGAACAGATGATGATTGAAACATTCGGTGATGAGTATCGGGAGTACATGACAAGGACAGGTCGATTCTTCCCGAAGATTTGACTCACCGCATCCGAAATCTGCACATCATCAGGATGAGGACGACCATAGTGATATCGATGAATCACAATCGATAAATCCAGATGGTTTTCGCAGTAGAACGAGGAATGGATAATGGACTTCTCCAACGTTTACAAGGACGATAAGCGTGCGGATGCATATTCAAAACTCCAATTCCCTGGAACCTACTATCTGGCATTCAGAGACCTCCCTGCAATCATATCTGAACATGTTACCGGTAAGGAAGCATTGGACTTTGGGTGTGGTTCAGGGCGTTCTACTAGATTCCTGCAGAAACTTGGCTTTCGTGTGAGTGGCGTTGACATATCGGAGGCGATGACAAGGAAAGCCAGAGATATCGATCCTAAAGGCAACTACTACGTCATAGAGGAGGGCGACTTCAGTCAGTTCAAGGAAGGTTCATTCGATCTCATCCTGTCCGCATTCCCCTTCGACAACATCCCTACCATGGAGAAGAAGGTCATGAATCTCAGAGGTCTGAGAAATTTGCTTAGTAACGAGGGGCGACTGGTCAATCTGGTGTCGACACCTGAGATTTACACACACGAATGGACATCATTTTCCACAAAGGACTTCCCGGAGAACAAAGACGCAAGAAGCGGTGACACCGTTCTAATAATCCAGATGGACACCGAAAACAAGGAACCTGTAGAGGACATCCTCTGGACTCATGAGTCATATCTGGAAACCTACGATAGGGCTCAACTGGAGATTGTTAGTGCCTATCATCCGCTGGCAAAGGACGATGAGCCATACGAATGGGTCAATGAAACTGAGATTCCACCTTGGGTTGTATATGTGTTGAAGAGAAGTGGTCATCTCTAAATCAATTTGTAGCTGATTTCGATATCGTAATAGCTGCGGATCATCTTCTTGGCAAGTTAACGTACGCCTAGGCCATGCCTTTTCTAGCGAATATAAAAAAGATCGCTTGCAGAGGATGGAGGCATAGTTTGTACATTCTTACCTTGACAACTCTAGGTACTGTGCGAAAACCGCTTTTAGTCTGCACGCCTCGGACATTAGTAGCGGTGAGCTGAACACCTCGCCGAAGCTTGGTGCTTACACCCCCGCCCTATTTACCTTGTCTTCTACAAGAGTCCTCGTTCCTAAACTCAACGTTACTGTCACCAGTCCCGCTGCCCCTCGGAGGGGTCGTTTAGTAAATGGGTGACTATTTTTCGGTCTGGCTTCACGCTTAGATGCATTCAGCGTTTATCCATTACGGCTTAGCTACTCGACATTGCCTTGTCAGACAATCGATACACCATAGGCCGCCACGAAGCGTTCCTCTCGTACCGGCTTTCCACGCGCTAGAGGAGATCTCTAGCACCTCATGTTGCCGGCAGTCACCCAACAGCGCCAATAGATAGAAACCAACCTGTCTCGCAACGGTCTAAACCCCTTTGCTACCGACCTCGTTTCGGTCATTTCCTGCCGAAACTTTAACGGTCCTCTTGGACTTCACCCGGCTTCCGGATCATGGTTAGGAAGCCAGTTTTCCATTCAAGAACATCCTTTCAGATGGGAATAGACTATGTCTTGAGCGCTGCATTTCTGCAACGCCTGCTGCCATTTAGTCGTTGAACTGCACCCTTATTCCAAGAAGGAACTTAGGACTTGGCTGCAGGTTGTCCATTGTTACATCCTCCCCATTGTTACCATACCCGAGGCCACTAACCTGGCCGACATGATGTTTCCATCGTGCCTTGGTAGGGGAGGCTTTAGGAGTTTCCCGCAATTTGACAGCATCGCCAGCAACCACTCTGACTAGCCGAACCTTTCGGTCCGACTGAGCCTATAGCCGCGCAACCGCTTATGCGCGACCGGTCAAGCTCACGTTCGGTTTTAATCGGTGAGCACCCGCACCCTTCGGGCCTTATGCAACCCGAGGATACCAAGAGCCGACATCGAGGAAGCAAGCCGCGTGGTCGATATGAACTCTTGCACGCGACAACTCTGTTACCCCTGGGGTAAGTTTTTTGTCATCTCCACCACTCACAATTGGCCAGTGAAGGTTCGCTAGGCCAGTGTTTCCACCCAGGACCCGTTGCTTTTCGGGGTCCTGTCAGCCGAACTTATGCCCTTGATCTCAACGAGACGTTTCCATCGCCTCTGAGTTCAGCATTGGTCAGGGCTGATCTCTTGTCAGCCCTGTGCCGCCCCAGCCCAACTGCCTATCTGCCAGTGTCCCTAGACTCGCTTGGTCTAGGTTAGCCATCCCCAACAACATAGTCAGTATTACACGGTCGCATTCCCACACCCCGGAGAGTGTGGTTCAACGCTCCTGACTATACTCTGTATGATGCCAGAAATGGCAATGACAGACTGCGTAGTAAACCTCCGCAGGGACTTCTCTTCCCATTGGCGCTACGTACACTGTTCGGTACGGTGTAGGTTCACCGGAGCCCTCCTGGGGACAGTGGGGACCTCATTGCTCCCTTCATGCACGTCGGCATTTAACCGACAAGGCATTTGGCTACCTTAAGAGACTCATAGTTAGTCCCGGCGTTAACCTGTGCTTCGACCCGTTCCCGAGCTTTAACATACAGGCACAGACCAGGATTCACTGACTGTACTAACGCTTACGCGCTCGCAGTCAGCTATGTTTGTATTAAACAGTTGGGACCCCCTAGTTGCTAAGACCTAGGAAAGCTTGCACTAACCCAGGCACGGCATATCCCGAAGTTACGCCGCTAATTGGCCGATTTCCCTCAGGCAGGGTTGACTCCGATACACCTTGGCCTTCTCAGCCAGGGAACCTGTGTCAGATCTGGGTACGGACACGGAAGATCCTTCCAAATTCGTTTTTCAAGGTCACCAGGAATAGGCCAAACGGATGTCCGACCACCCGCTATTCCACCCTTCGCCTGCTTCTCACAATTACGGTACTCGGCAGGCTTATAGTGTTAAATACAGCGACAGCTGTACTTGGCTTGTCCGAATGAGTTACAAATTTGGCTTTGCGTTGCCGCGAATCGTACTTCCGTGGTTCAGGAATATTAACCTGATTCCCTTTCGTGACGCTCGAATTACGACGCCACTTAGGATCGACTAAGCTTCGGCTGATGACGCATCGCCGAAGAACCCTTTCCCTTTCGGTGACATGGATTCTCACCATGCTTCGCTGTTACTACTACCAGGATCATCAAACCCGACCGGTCCACGGGACCTCACAGCCCCACTTCTACCCAATCGGGTCGCTCCGCTACCGGATCACACAGAATTACCCGTGTGCCGTATGGTCTCGGTGGCCAGATTTAGCCCCGTCCATTTTCAAGGCCGAGAGCCTCGGTCTGTGAGCTGTTACGCTTTCGTTCGGGGATAGCTGCCTCTAAGCTCACCCCCAGACTGTCTTGGGCTCTCGACTCCCTTCTTCACCGCACTTATCTGGCACTTAGGGACCTTAACCACACTCTCGGTTCTCCCCATCTCGGCCTGCCGGGCTTACCCCGGGCACCCGTCTCCCGCCGTCTACAGTTCATGCAGCTTCGGAGTTTTCAGGATGGTGAAGGACTTGACGTCCCCCGGGCGCATCCGAAAGTGCTCTACACCACATGATACCTCAAGCAGGGCTTGGCTACGACCAACTTCGCGGAGAACGAGCAATCACCAGTCTAGATAAGCCTTTTACCCCTTCGCGCAGATCAACGGAACGAGTTGCACGTCAGAACCCTATCGGGCCTCCACCGAGCTTTCGCCCGGCTTCACCCTGTCCACGCCAAGATCGACTGGTTTCTCGTGTCACGGGAGTGACTTCGCGCGCTTTCACACGCCGCCCCTCACCCTTGCGGGTTGCGGGCTTATTGGTTTCCCTTCGTTTACGGCTTAATGCCTTATCCTCGCCACGCCCATGAACTCCCTGGTCCGTGTTTCTAGACGGATGATGCTGAGTCGATCCACTCGAGTCCTACTACAGAATCACTTCTGGTTCGTTCCCCGAGTATCTACTCTTTTACTCAGCATCCTTTGTGTAGATTGCTGGTTTCAGGTGCTTTTCACCCCGCTCCCGCGGCACTTTTCAACTTTCGCTCGCGCTACATAGTTTACTATCGGTTTGGCTGAGTATTTAGGCTTCGCAAATTGTGCTTGCGACGTTCACGCGAGAGTTCCAACCCGCGCTACTCTGGAACCATGAACTTGCCTGCGTGTTACGCCTACGGGGGTGTCACCCTCTACGCCGCATCGTTCCAGACGACTTCGGCTTTCACGCATAGGCAATAAGTTCTTGGCCCGTACACCACATCCCCCAGTACTCTTCGCACTGAGATTCGGTTTGGCCTTTTCCCCTTTCGCTCGCTGTTACTCAGGGAATCACTGTTGTTTTCTTTTCCTGCCCGTACTAAGATGCTTCAGTTCCGAGCGTTCCCAATCCGGGAATGACCCCGGATCCATGCGGATTATTAGCCCACATGAGGAAGTCCCATTAGGAAATCTGCGGATCAAAGGCTTCGTGCGCCTACCCGCAGCATATCGCTGCTTGCCACGTCCTTCATCGGCTAGCCAACCAAGTCATCCACCAGCAACCGTTTAGCGAATCGCGGACCTACTTACGATTTCGGCAACAGTATTACCCGTTGCCAAGGTAAGTAAATTTCTAGTCATTTCATGTACGATATTAATTTTCGTCAACCACATATTGATATGATCGATGAACCTATACCTCCATCCTCTGCAATCCTTGCACACTGCTTCTTCCATAAACGATGGTGGAGTACGACTCCAAAGCACATGCATCGACGGTCCTCCATCGGAAATGGCACCAATCTCATCGCCTGGTCCCGATGAACTTTCATCCGAGCACGACCCCGGATTCTGGACCTGCTTCATGCGCACTACTATGTCGTGTGTGCGCTCGACGAGCCACCTTGACTCGTGATTTAAAGCTTGCTGTGCATCGAGATGCAAATATGCACTCGCAGTTGCCAGAACAGCCCTACAACGTTCACGTTGCATAAGACCGTCTCTACTCGACGACAGCACGATAATTCAGTTGCATTGGTAATAAACGTTACGTCTTGACTCAGTTAGAGGTCATCACAAGCAGGTGCTCTGCATCTGTGGAGTCAGGTCGAAACCTGACTAGGAGCTACCAAGCGCTTCTTTTTGCTTCTCGATTAAATTTCTGATACCCTTCACTGCGATATCTGTCATCGCGTCAAGGCTCCCACGGTCAAATGTTGCGCCTTCAGCTGTGCCCTGCACCTCAACGAACTGATCATCGAGCATGACTATGTTCATGTCCACATCCGCACTCGAGTCTTCAGTGTAGCAGAGGTCAAGTAGGCATTCTCCTTGAACCATGCCCACGCTCACTGCGGCAACGTATCCATTCAGAGGAATCTTAGATATCATATTCATATCTACCATGAATTGAAGAGCGTCCATTAGCGCTACGAAGGCGCCGGTTATTGATGCGGTTCTAGTCCCGCCGTCTGCCTGGATTACGTCACAGTCTATCTTGATTGTGTGCTCACCCAGACGAGTGAGGTCCACAGCGGCGCGCAATGACCGACCGATTAATCGTTGAATCTCCTGATTGCGACCGCTTACTCTGTGACGGTTTGTGCGGGTATCAGTTGCCCTAGGGAGCATCCCATATTCAGCTGTAACCCAGCCTTTCCCCTGATTGTTGAGCCAACCAGGTGTGCCTTCCTCAACGGTTGCAGTGCAGATTACGCGAGTGTCCCCTGTTGAGATGAGAACAGATCCTTCAGGATGTTTCAGGAAGTTGCGCATAATCTCAACCGGCCGCAACTCGCTATTCGCTCTACCATCGGAACGCGGCATTCAGTCAGCTCCAGTTTCCAAGGCGCCAGCCCGGCTATTAATCTCTGTCGTGAAGCGGTCGTGCATAGATTTATCCAGATTGCCGCATAATAGCCAATCTGGGCGTAGTCGCACGCAGCCGCCTAAGAGGTGCCACACAATGATGAATCTTCGCCGTAGGTTTGATTCTGCACTCCATGACACTGTGAAGGAGTGGAAGAAGCAAAAGAATGTGAGAGGTATCTTTGTGTATGGATCCTACGCGAGAGGCACACATACCGCCAACTCAGACTTAGATATCGGTGTGATATGGGATGGCGATGAGGCACCGGTGCAGCTGCTAACCAAGCACAAGGAAGTCCTTATTGATCTGATCTTCATGACCGTTAAGGAGATCGAGGATGTAGTAAAAGGCAGGGCTAAGGATGCTTACAGAATAGCTGAGATTGTTGGACGCCTAAGAGCTGCCAAAGTCCTACACGATAAGCGTGGCGCTCTCAAGGCTTGGCAGAAGAACTTCGCTGAGTACAGTTGGCCTGCCGATGTTGTAGATGGACTCCTAGCTCGTGCCATTGACGGTCTTGAGGATGCCAAGCGATACGATGCAGAAGGCAATAGTGTCTGTGCAGTACATGAACTGAGATCCGCCCTCTTTGACCTCGGAAGGACGATTTTGATGAAGAATAACATGTTCTGCATCACCAGAGCATCTGAGGTTCTAACAGAAGTGCGAATGATAGACCCAATGATCTACAAGCTATTCCTGCGGATGTTCAAGCTAAGAGGATATAATGAGAAACAGCTGCTAAGCATTTTGGACGAAATAAAGCACTGGCTAGAGGTGGCTGAGGCACGCTTCGAGCAGACCACTGTTGATGAGCTGACAACGGAATTTCTCACTCAAGCGCAGAGAGAGTATCATGGTGCTCTCAACTTGACAATCGGCGGGGACCATGAGTTGGCAGTCCTTGAGATGCAGGGGGCGACTTACATGCTTGGAAGAGCGCTTCTTGCCACAGGAGGTATGCCAAGCATGTCACGTGGCTGTGCTCTTGTGACCCAACTCAGGGATAATGAGAGTGTCTACTTCAATCAAATTCTGGTCGAGTATGGTGAGCTTGATTTCCAGCCGGCACCGATAAGGCGAGGCATAGGTGAAGCGCTATTCATCGCTCGAAGACTTTGAACTGCGGAATGATTGATTAGGCATGTGTATGCTAAATCGAGCGACAGTGAACTCTATGTCTAAGGTTGATGCTGATATTATTAGACTGTCAAGTGTACCACTAACAAGAGAGAAGCAGAAGAAGCTCGAAGAAGAAGTACGAGCCTACTCTTCTGCAGTGAATTACGTGATAAAGGAGATTCTAAGTAGACAGATATCATCAGCCCCAAAGGGTGTCGAAGCGCTACGTGAAGAGTTTAAGGAGAGATACGACTCACGTCCACAGTACCTTGAGGACGTAGTTAAGACAGCAAGAGTTGTGATTGGGCAACACTTTCGCATGGAGAAGACTATTAGGAGCATGAGAGGCAAGACGCCATTCTTCAAGCTAGGTCGGATTATCTTATCAAAGCCAATAGTTGATGTTGGGGAGAAGGCATTGATACTGCAATCCTCTGAGAACGAGGATATTCCAATGCCATACGATAAGCATAGCAGGAATCGTGTTGCGTTAACCCTGCTGAGGATAGCCAAAGGCAACCGTCAATATGGAAGAGTCCGCATAATATACTTGAAAGAGGGTTATGTGGAAATTGACATTCGCGTCGAGCAATGAGATTGTTACTACGGAGTCCAGGCGACTAGGGACCCGGAGATATGTGTGGAGTATACCGTGTCCTTTTTGCCCCAGCCGACTGAGGATACCCCTGTCCAAGACTTCTCCATGAGCTCTTGAGTTCCGTGCTCTAGAGAGAATACTCTGATTGTGCGATCCCAACTGCCAGACAAGAGACGCGTCCCCGTTGCATCTACTGACAAGGAGGTCACAATGTCAGTGTGGCCCATTATCTCTGTAGTATCGCGCGGGTCATCAAGATTCACAGAGAGGATTTTGCCACCATGGAGCCCAAGGAATACACGCGAGTCATCTGGCGCCAGCGTCATTGATCTGATGCGCTCCTTCTGCCGGGCAAGCGTTCTAATGGGGTTATAGCTGCCAAGATCCCACAACCGAGCGCTCCCATCCCATGACGCGGTTACCAGTTTGGAGCCGTCGCTTGTGAATGCCAGTCCAGAAATATCAAGCCTATGCGCTTGAAGGTTGCGAATGCACTTCAGAGAGCCTATCGAGAAGACCTTCACCTCGCCGTCACGCGCACCGGCAGCTCCCTTTGATGACTCGGAATCAACAGCAAGCGCTTTGACCTCTGATTCGTGTCTGAGAATTCGATTCTTCTGGTCCCCATTTGCCCCGTTCCAAATCCGGGTCGTGCAATCCCAGCTTGAAGAGACTAATCGCTTGCCGTTCTCCACGAAAGCAGCAGCTGAAACCATGTATTCATGACCCTTGATAGCTCGAAGCGGCTTGCCGGTTTTTGCATTCACGAGAATGACTTGTGCATCTTTCGTGCCACATGCAACACGCTTGACTTGCGGGTCCACAGAGAGACAGGTCAGTGGAGAAGGTTGTGAACAAGACGGTTTGTAGAGTATTTTCTTCTCCAAATCACTTCACCGGAAAGCTCTCTCAAAGATTAATCACTCATTTGCGGTTTAAAAGTGTGTACCACAAATTATGCAATATTGTGGTTCCGAGTCACCTGCGTTTAAGGTACAGGTAGACCAGCCCTATGACAACAACTGGGACGACGAGCAGGCTGAGATAGAATAAAGAATCATCGTTTGGCGGGAGGGTGAGATTGTCATTGGCGTAGTCGATCAGGAACGTTTCAACCACTTCTCCAACAGTCTGAAGGCTCTCTGCGCTGCACTTGTCAGGTGTATCTTCGAGGGTATGCCAGTACCAAGGAAATCCGTTGTGTTGAATTATGTCGACAGACGGTATTCCGGCATCGAGAAATGGACGATGATCATCCAGAATTGACCGGCCCGATACATCGAGAAATGTGTCATTGTGACCCATCTCATCAGCTATTGACCATATCAAATCCTGTAGAGACCTAGTTGAGCTGGTTTCCCGTTCTAGGCGCAGTTCTGAATCCCCGACCATATCGACGAGAATCATGGCATCAATCTCGGACACCCTAGTTGGACTGAGCTGGTTGACGTAGTGAGTAGACCCCACAATCCAGTTCCAGCCATTGATCAATCCTGAGTCCTCAGCGTCGAACAGCACAATCTCCACCGATTCTCGGACGTCCACAGGCAAGCCACTCGCCAGCTCAAGCAATACTGCAACGCCGCTTGCGCCATCATTCGCTCCTATGATTGGAGTCATTGTGTTGGCTGGTTCAGGGTCTTGATCAGCTCTGGGCCTTGTGTCATAATGAGCACCGAGAATGTACGATGGTTGTTCCGCGTCTGGCCAAGTTGCAATGATGTTGGAGCACTCCACTTCGAGATAGGTGAATTCTTGAAATGTTACATTCCAACCGAAAGATTCCAGGGTGGAAGCGATGTAAGTCTTACACTGAGTGAGATTGTCGGAACCAGGGGGTCTTGGTCCAAAGTCACATTGCTGGACTAAGTAATCCATAGCGTTCTCGCCATCAAACGCTAGCATGTGGTTTGATTGTGTCGTCTGGGGTGTCGCTATGATGGCTGCCATTAGCAACAGAAGGACTAAGATCACTCGCACTTGGTTCACAACCGTACCAGTGTGCTCAGGCTCCAGTAATCCTATCTATTGCCTTGACTGTTGCCAAGGTTTCTTTCTCAATGGCTTCTATCATCAGTGGTGATTGTTCTCCGCTCTTCTCTGACGAGTCCTTCTGCTCAGCCTTCTGGCCTCCATGTAAGTTGCCGTCGACTGCCAGTATTGATGCTGCGTTGAGCCCTCGAGTCTGGGCAAAGACGAAGAGCAGGGAACTCTCCATCTCAACGCATTTCACCTTAGCCCTCGTCCAAATGTCCAGTTTGTTGCTTCCCTCATCGGCATAGTAGACATCAGTCGTCCAACAGACTCCACGATGTACTCTATCGGGAGGTAAGAGAAGTGATATCTCGTCGAACAGAGCATTCTGCCAGACAGGAGTGGCGACTGCAGGGTATTCCACTGGCGCATAGTTGAGGCTTGTGCGCTCATCACGTATGCAACCCGTCGGAACAACCACATCCCCAATCGTGACCGGGTAGTCAATACCGCCACATGAGCCAATTCTGATGAACGACTCAACCCCCAGATTTGCAAGCTCTTCGATGCAGATGGCAGTAGTCGGTGTCCCCATCCCAGTACCAGCAATCGTCACTGGTACGCCGCCGGGTGTGTAAGCGCGGTAGGTCACGAGCCCCCGATATCGCGCGACTTCTTCGCCGTCCTTCATCTTTGATGCAATTAATGGAACTCGGTCTGGATTTCCAGTGATTATTGCTACCTTCTCAACATCGCCTTCGCCTACTCTCAAGTGTGGCTGAATTCTCTTCTTCAAGATGCTCACCTATCTGCACTCACTGTAAAACCTGCTTTTCACTCTTGGGCTTTGTGAATACAGAGGTCAGCAGCCCAATCGACATTTTATTGAACCTAGTTCGTCAATGCGAAGAGCGTCACGCAGTCTATGCGCGGCAAAACTACAGTCAAGGATGCGATTGCGATTACTGACTTCACATACTACTGCTATCGATGCGGCGGGAAGAACTCGCTCGATGTTGAGATCCCGAAAGCTCCCGATTACCACCATCAAGAGATTACGTGCAGTTCCTGCGGTGATAGCACCCGTGTTCTCCTGGCTGGTTGCCCGGATTGCGAGAAATATGTATACTGGATCAATGACCTGAACATCCTCGGCCTTGTCAACGGCTTTGCAAAGTATATGGTTCATAACATGCAAGCCATGATTGATAGAGCGGCCCAACAGGGAGCTAGAATCTCTATTGATACGCCAGAGAAGTATCCAGTCAATGCTACATGCCTGTGTGGAGCTAGATTTGCGGTTGAACTGGTAATACCGGATTTGGACTAACTTAGCAATAGTAGTATGCAATGAAACTGTCTCTCTTTGGGAATAGCGTTTCGACAAGCGATTTTATTTCTCTACTCACAATGAAGTCGATATTCTGAGTTCTAAGTTCTTCAGCGTCATAGTCGCCAAGAACCAACCTGACGAGATCGTTAGGCGGCGCCCTGAAGGTGTGGTACTCACCCACTTCCTGCATCCCAATGTCGTTGACAGTAGCAAGCTTGCCATTGACAAAGGACAATAGGTAACAGTGTTCGTACGTGTTAATCGCTAGCTCGCGTGTCATACCCTCAAACATTGTTCCGTTAAGGCGACTCTCAAGAGCAGGACGAATCTGGCTAAGGAATCGAGCCATATTGGGAATGCGGATTTGGTATTTCCATCCAATGTCAACATGGCCTCCAAGGTCTTGAGCCACGCGACACAGGTTGTTAATTGCGGGACCCACAAAATCGATCCTACATATATTCTCCTCAGCTGCACGTCCCCTAAGGTATTGAAGCGTCCGTAACACATCGTCGAATGTGGTGATGCTGTTTTCCATAACTGAAAGCCATAGACCTTGGGGATCTTGCTTCTTCGCTCCGCTGACACAGAGCCGGAAGTAGCCTACGATTCTGCCCTCACGCTCAAGGACTATAGTCTTGAATTCTTGCTCAAACTCCCTGTGAAACCGCTCTTGAAGCTCCCAGAGGTTCTTAGTGCGTGCTGCGTGTACCAGCATCTTCTTGCTGTGCTCAGCGTACAGACGTATTAGGCTGGGAATATCGTCGTGGTGCGCTTCTCGGAAGACTATCGATTTGTCTGCTTCGTCCTTGGGAGCGGAAATTTGGTCACTCCTCAACTGCACCTTTCGACCCATCGGAAGTATGAAGTCGTATCCGAACTGCCTGTAATAATGGGGGATTCCGATTATGGTGGATATGTGATACTCGCCACGCTGTAGTATCTCTTCGAAATGTGTGTAGAGAGCACTCGCAAGGCCCTTGTGTCGATATTCCTTCAATGTACCAACCCAGCCAAGCTCAAGGTTGGTGAGTGGAATATTCTCATACATCCATACACATGGAATGGCACTCGCTGCTGAAACAATTATGTCATTGCCGAGATCACGGATGTAGAAGTTCGACTCTCTATCAAGCTCCGGCAGATTGTCAATCTGACGTCTAATCTCCTCGGGATCATCATCCCCATGTACAACCGCATTGAACTTGATTAGCTCCTCTAGATCAGCATCGCTCTTGATAACACCAAGCTCAAATCCATCAGGTAGTTCCATCTTCTTTCACATTCCTCCCGTAATATTCACAGAGATTGCTCAGTGGGCATTGACCACATCTAGGAGACCTTCTTAGACATGTCGTTGCCACGAGATCGATTATCCCCCAGTAAAGCCTCTTATCTTGTTTCTTGCCCCCGAAGCGTTCCATGAACTCCCAAGCCCGGGAGTCTGTAGCTCCTTTGAAGTTGCTTCCGAAGACTCTGTTGATCAGATGAACCACATTCCCGTCCACCATTGGCTCTGGTTGTCCAAACGCAAAGCTGAGTACTGCAGCACCAACATATCGCCCAACCCCAGGCAATGATTCGAGTTCAGGCATGGAATCGGGAACAGAACCAGCGCTCTTCTTTGCCAGATACTTAGCTGTTTCATGGATATGCTTTGCTCGAATCGACTGCAGACCGAGTGTGTTCAAATGACGCCTAATCGTGCTCTCTCGAGCCTTGCTCAGCTTCGTAGGATTATCGAATTGCTTTATGAACTTGGGATAAACTCGCAAGACTGCAGAGGCAGTTGTTCGCCTCAGCAACATTTCTGCAATGAGAACACGATAAGGGTCCGTGGTTTCACGCCAAGGAAAGCTCCGACCCTCCTTGTCAAACCACTCTATCAGCGCGTTCCGAACCAATGTGATATTCCCTGCGTCAGACAGGAAGCTGTGTTTCATGACACATCCTCATTCTAATTTGACCAGCTCCGAAACTCCTGCTGCGATGTCTGTGGGTGAGCCCAACAGTGTTACTCCCTTCATCTCTCGGAGCCGCGCAACATTCTCAAGATCGATTCTTCTGGTCGTTATGACGAACACCTCATTATTGGGTCCCATTGTCTTCACCTCGCCTTGGTGCTGGTCCACAGGCATCAATAGCACAGGTGTAGTTCCCTTGAGGGTCTGAGCTACTGCATTGGTAATGAGTGTGTCAGCAATTCCATGGGCAATCTTGGCTGTGGAGTTAGCAGTGAGCGGTGCGACAACCAGAAGATCATACTTGCCAATCTGAAGCGGTCCAACTATGAATGGCACGTTTGCGTTTGTTTCCACGAGAACATTATCGAAAGATTCGTTTAGCCTGTCCCAGAGCTTGTACAGGCGTAGTACTTGCTCTCCTGCTTTCGATACGATGACCTTGATTCGAATGTCTGTCTTCTGGTGAAGATTAAGCATCGCATCATACACTTCGTCAATCTTGTCACCAGAACCGGTGATTCCCCAGACAATCTTCGCCAAGTCAATCAACTGAATCTACAGTCAATGGCACAAATATGTAGCTCTACGGCTAGGACACCAGAGGGAAGGATTGATTTCCTGCAGAATCATTCGGTCGGATGCATCTGCTTTGGTGAGATATCTATGTACAGGGCGAGTGTAGGCCTGACGACCAACATGAAGGCGTCTGCCACTGGTTGGGTTGCGAGAAATGCCGGGGAACTGGGAGTCGATGGTATATGGATTGGAGAGGATATAGGCCTTGGCCAGGAGCCCTTCGTTCTTGCAGCTGCCACTCTGCTTCAGTCAAAGGGAATTAGAGTGGGCACGGGAATTATCCCCATTGCTGTTCATAACATCGCAACGCTTGCCAGAGCTGCAGTCACCTTACAGGAGATTGGAGAGGGGAGATTCATTTTTGGTGCGGGCATAGGAGGGATACAAGACCTTCAGCGAATGAATGTCAAGATTAGAAGACCTGTAACGGCACTCAGGGAAGGGGTTGACGTACTGAGGAGATTATGGCAAGCCGAAAGCGTTACCCGGAACACAGAGGTTCTCCAGCTTCAGGACTACAGCCTTCGTCTGAAGAAGCCAATTGAGATACCTGTTTTCTTGGGAGTGCGCGGACCACAGATGCTCAAGCTGGCTGGCAGGATTGCTAATGGAGTGATACTGTCTGGACCCTTTGATTATCTCAGGTATGCTATCGAGGTCATAGACAATGCATCATCTGGAGCGGGCAGGAAACGAGATGACGTTGAGAAGGTTGTCTGGCTCCCCACAATTCCGACGTTCAAGGGTATGAAAGAGAAACTCGCAAAGAAAGTGGTGGCCATAGTAGTTGCGGATATGCCACCGCCTATCCTTGATATGCTGCAACTGAATAGAGAGAAACTGGAGAGAATCCAAGCAGAAGTTGCGGCAAACGGCCCTAAGGCAGCCATACCCCTAATCGACCAAGAGATAATAGACATGTTTGCCATCAGCGGAAACAAGGAACACATGGTGGACCTCTTTGATCAACTAGGTGGAATGGGAGCCACCGAGGTTGTACTAGGACCGCCCTTCTCTGGTGAATGGAGAGAAGCCATGTCAGAGATCTTTGAGGAGATAGCGTTGAGGAGGGGTGCGTGATGCACTGGGGTCTCGCGGTCAATGTCTACGATACTGTTCAGAGAATAGTAGAGAAATGTGTCATCGCAGACCAAGGAGGCATCGACTGGCTCTGGGTCACTGACTTTCCTGCAGTCAGGCATGCACCCTCTCTCGCAGCAGTAGTCGCAGAGAATGTGAAGAGAAGCCGCATTGGTGTGGGACTTGTTAGTCCTCTGTTGTACGGGCCAGAGCAAATTGTACAGTTCATGTCAACGCTCATTGACAACTACGGAGAACGGTTTGACTTGCTGATTGGGCCAGGTGATAGAACTCAACTCAGCAGAATAGGGGTCAAATATGGGAATATATCCACGCTAGTGACGAGGCTTGTCAGCGATGTGACCAAGATAAGAGATGAACTTGATGAGAGGGGGTATGATGGCGTGCGTGTTTGGCTTGGAGCACAGGGGCCGAAGATGATAGCAGCCTCCATCAAAGCGGATGGCGTGTTACTCAACTATACGGATCCAGAGATGCTGAGATGGGCATTAACCGTTCTTGGCGACATTCCAAAAGGGTTTCAGATCGGAGCCTTTCCGCCTGCGTTTATCGCAGTGAACCCGGACTGCGGTAAAGAGTCTGGACTGCGCAAATCCGCGGCCACTGTTGCAATGGGATTGGGTCGATCAGTTTCGTTGGAGTTCGGACTGATGGACACACTCTCTGCGGCTAGAAGCTCTCTGCGACAGAAAAAAAGCGTAGATCGGGATGTAGTTGATGCCATTGATGAGGCAACATTGAAACGATTTGCTCTCTGCACGACCCCAGAGGGGGCTTGTGACTATGTCAAAACCCTTGAGAGAATGGGGTTGGACATGGTCACCTTCGGACCGCCACAAGGAACTAGCCGCAAGCTAGTCAAGAACTTGGTTAAGACCAGAGAGCACTGGAACAATACTGCTTAGATCATCAGCCAAACTGCTAGCCAAGTGGTCAGTAGAGAGGCTCCGTATTGTCATCAAGCAGATAGGCGCCAAGGTCAAGTTCTCTTGGAGGAACAGACCACTGATTCCTCCTGTGGTCCCAATAGTTTACCAGTTCATGCATGGCTCTTGTGCCCTTCTGAACGATCGTCATGATGGATTGTACTGAATTCACACCGGGTTCTTTCTCCAACGATCGAAATGCCTGGTAGTAGTCAACTTGCTGCTGACTGGGAACTTGAATCCAAACAAGTATTCCCTTGTTCGAAGTGTAGTGCATGACATTAGGGAGTGCCGGGAGAACGGATAGAATGCGTTTCTTCCACTCGTCATTGCACAAGATTTCAAAACAGAAGTTCGCAGACAAGCCCAGACCACCAAAGGTCATGAAAGGCAGCGCCACGTCTTTCGCATAGAATTTATGAATAAATTGAGAAACGCGTCTTGTATCAATGTCCCAACCTCTCATCCTCAGTCCTTGGGCCATGCTGCTTGGAGGTACACGTGCGCCCTTCCTGTATTCGTATGCCACCAGAAAATCCTCATATGTGAAACCCTTGCGAGGACCACCGCACTCTAGGTGTCGTATGGAACTCTCATCCTGCGGAAAACGACCGTCTTCGAACGCAGCTTTTACGTCACTTGGGAACCCCCATACTCCGTTCTCATATAGAGAGAGGTTGAAGTGAGAACCCATTCCCTCTTGGATGTGTAGTTGCATATGGTCGAAGACAGTATCCCTCAGAGTCGCCACACTAGCACGAAACGCGGCTATGTTGCGATTGCCTCCAGGTATCAAGAAGGTGGCATACCCCATATCGGTCATTGTTGTCTTCACTAGACCATTTGTGAATGGAAAGGTGGCTAGGGCATTCTCAAACTGAAGCCAATCAGCATCTTGGACAACACTGAAGAAGAGAATGGCAGATTGTACATCGAAAGCACTTGTATCCAGATGGCAGCTAAATCTCACAGCAAACTTCTCACCTAGGCGCTTCAGGGATCGAGCGACTGTTCTGGAGGATAGGCCCAGATTCTCACCACTTGTCACAAGAGTTTCGAGCGGATGCTTTGAGAAGTATCGAAGAACACTGAGATCAGTGGGGTTGATTGGAACATCTTGAATAAGGAAAGCGAAGCTGAGGGCTGACTTTACTGCATCAGTCGTGACCAAGTTGTACTTACCAAGAGTCTTGATGTTCTCTAGCAGTCGCTGTTTGTATTCCTCATTGATTGGTAGAAGTGTGGGATCGATTGGGTTCTTTGTGTACTCGGGATGCGCCCTCAGTTCTCTTGCGGCAAGCGAAACATCGTCCAAGGACGTAGTGCCTGAACAAAGTCCAAAGTATACCCTGATTACGTCCAAATAGAACGTGGTTGCAGACTCGTCAGTTAACGGAATTACATCGTCATAAGGCGTGGTGATACGGCGGATGTTCTGCCTTGAATCCACATCTCTGGATGTCTTCTCTGCTCTGGAACGAAATTCCTTCAATCTCTTCAACGCCATGACGATTTGTTTGCAGGTGAAATGTGTAGCTATTTGAAACTTGATAACATGCTCTCCAAGTCCTTTCTACTCTTTGAGGGTTCTGTTATGAAGGTGCATATGTCAGCCGTTCTACTCGCAAGATTAGAGAGAGAAGTTGACAAGGAGAACCAGTCTGCTGACTGGGGAAGCATCATATCTAAGACCGTGACGTTGGAACCTGACACGACGTGCACCTTCGGGAGAGTGCTGGCCTGGGCAAGCAGAAGTCGCGACATGGTTGAGTCAGAAGAGGGTTCATGCAGACAGATGACAACTCTCTGCGTCAAACCTACATCCTCCAAACTTAGATAGGGGAGAGCAATCTCTGCGCGGAGCTGCAAAAGCTTCCGGCGAAGTGTGCGGCCAGATGATATCTTAGCAGCTCCAATACGTTTCATTCTCTGAGCCAATAGAACGGAGGTCGCATAGTAATTTTGCTCGAGTGACCATGCGATTATGATTTCCTCGAGTGTGCCATAGCCATCCTGTGTTTGCGCCTTGCCCACAGTAGCAGGCAGAACATCTGCATACCCCTTAGCTGCACCAAGAGATGTTTCAAACTGAAAGCCCACATCGAAATGCCAAGTTTGACCATCGAAGAGACCCAAGTTCATGTGATTGGCAATATGTGTCGCTTTCTCATGGACGACTGGCAAACTGTACGGCCGCTTCCTGAAGCGATCGAGTTGACTACAGAACCACGAGTATTGTTTTTCTGAGGGGAGTAGTGCCTCGAAGTAGATTCTAGTATCTAGTGTTGAAGACATCGTTGATTCTAGGACTATGGAAACATGAGGGTTTGTGGAGAGCCAACGAATGAATCCATCAACCAGATCCGACGCTTCGGATGCTCGGGCCCAGCCAAATACAAGATGCATGCCTATTCGGCCGTAATCAAGCGTTCCTCTGATCTTGAAGCCACGCTCAGATTCAAGCCTGCGCCAGAGTTGATTGATAGCTGACCTCGTAACGCCGAGCTCCTCTGCGAGTGCGGCCTGTCGTAGCGATGGATTCAGGGCTAATCGACTCAGCACTCTTAGCTCTGCGAGTTTCAATGGCTGCATACAATTCACCTCCGTTGGAGTTTTGTACCCTTGGCCAGATGTTAAGTAAAATGATTCTCAAGAGTCTTGTTTTCGAGGAAGTACTTAAGCATTAGTACCTGCGATTTCTACTGGCACGTAGTTCCCGCTTCTAGGCCCTCTGCTATGCATTTTTTCATGACTGTGTGATTAAGGATGTATATTATGTGCAGATTGGTAGTGCCACATGCTGAAATCACGTTGTAGAAGGCGTCCTAATGGAAGAAAAAATAGGCGAATGGATTTATCAGGAAGTTCCGCTCCTATTCTTTCACCTAGAGATAGGTATGTCACACTACAATGTGACCATACTTGCAACCAGCAAACGGAGGTGAAAACGATCAGCGCGAACCGTATGAGAACAATCTATGAGAGCATGACTGAGAACCGTGCAACTCTGAAGTTGTTGTCGATTGGCATCGTGCAAGGCATTTCGACCGTAGTCCAGCCGCCGTGTGAAGATCCTAGCCCGTTCTAGACTGCTTGCTGCAGTTAACTAGAACCTACATCTTCAAGGCGGTTTGAACAGACAGTCGATATGCTAGCTTGCTGGTTGTCGCATGGGGACTCGATATTTCGAGTTATCAACGGAGGAGAGAAAAAAATGACACCCCAACAAGGAAACCCCTGTCCTGAGCCATGGTAAAACGTGAAAATGCAGAACGTCTGCATACAAGAAACGGAGGAAAACAAATGATAAGGACACAAAGCATCGAACCGGTCTACGGAGGCGACATGTCTGACCAGGGACGAGAGGTTGATCCCTTTACTGATCCCGAAGTTGTCAGACTGCTTGCGCTGAACCTTGAACTAGCGATAAAGAACCTGGTAGGCTCAAAAGCTGCGCCAGAATGCCTTGTCCTCACAGCGGATATATGCACCCACAGATTGATGGCCATGCCAACAGCAGATGGCGACGTCAAGGTGCTGGTATTCGAATTGTGATGGATATTCAACCACGCTAGCAGAGATCTTCAGGGGTGTACACCCCGGAAGTTCCTGGTTTGGAGAGCAAGATGAAAGTCGAGAAGGAATCTGACTTGGAAGGTCAGCAATAAAAAAGACCGTTATTATATCTGAGATTATATACTGCTCCGAGACTGTTTTTTAGTAGGCCAATATAATGTATAATCGCTTTATTCGCACAATAGAAGTTGATGCTCTTCGGAGCGCCGTGAAAAATGGGAAAGCGCTCAGCTTCTGATAGAACACTGTTCCACTAAGGCCATGGCGATAGCAAGAATCTAAATCTAGCTAGGTAGCCAACAATCTACATACGAATCGCCAAATAAACAAAAGGCTAGGAGAAATACGGAATTGGATGGAAAGTCCCTCGAGCGCAATTATCCGGCTCCTGAGAAGGAAAGGCCGGGGTGGCTTCAGTCGCTCAGGGATATCCTCTCTTGGCGTAACTACACTGTCTACCTTCTGACTGCATGGGTGTTTAATGCAATGGCGGCCCTCTGGTCATTTTTCAATCTATACCTTCGCACTCTACAATGGGATTTCATAGCTATAGGCACGACGCTCAGTGTAGTAGCAATGGTGAGCGTGTTCGCCCGTCTGATTGGGGGGTATGTGGGTGATGTCGTTGACAGGAAGAAGCTGGCAGTAGCTGCAATGCTGATGACTGCTGTCTATTTTCTCATCATAGGCCTTTTCACGGATTTCAGTTTCATGTTCATTGGCCTGATTATTTTGGGGATGAATGATGTTGTAAAGGGCGGAGCATCAGCTTACATCATGGACAACATACCGAGCAAACACAGTGGTCTGTCACTGTCATTATTCATGGTAGGTAGATCGCTGGGAACAGTCACCATACTCGTCTTCCTCATCATTGAACCTATTCTTGGCTTTGCGGAAACCTTCAGGCGCCTGTATCTGTTGACAGGAATCTTCTTGCTCATATGCGCTGCAGCAAGAGCATACTATCTGGATCCCAGTCCGCAGAAAGGTAGAGTAGAAGGAACTCCTCTATGGAAAGATTTCGTGACTGAGAACCGTCAGGCGATTGGGATACTCGTTCGGATGATGCCGGGAGTGCTCGTCATCGTCATCATTGACGCCCTTAGCGATTCATTATTCCACTTTGGTGCATTAATCTACACGAACGAGATACTGGGCGTATCATACAGGGGCATCGCGATAATGATGTTTGTGTACCTTGCCATCTTGACCCCTCTCCTTCTCAAGACTGGGAGAATGTCCGACATGAAAGGGGCAAGAAGGGCTGCGCTGATAGCGTACATCTTCATGCCAATCTGTGCGGGCCTTCTTCTCGTTGCACCCATATTCCCCCAATGGGCGCCAGATTGGATGGTTGGTGAAGCGGAAGCAAGCATGGTGGGGCTTGGAGTCATATTCACGACGCCCTTCTTGGCTATCGTGATAAAAATGGTGAACGATGTACTGTGGTACACTATTCTCCTCGCTTTGATTCGAAAGAGGATCCCGCGAAAGGACACTGCCAAGATTCTTGCGATGTTCTGGGCAGTAGTGTATCTCTGTCAATCCATTGGCCCCCTGATTGGAGGCATCATTTTCACGTACTTCGAACAGTCCTATCTCTTTGTGGTTGTATTGGGACTTAATCTCCTAATACTGGGAGCGATAGCAAAGAACGGACTGGTGAGTGATGAAGCAGATGTCTTGGAATCGCAGAGCCCCGCAGAGTAGGTTCAATGACAAGACTGTATTTCTGTCATACTAGGCTTGAAGTGCGGAACCATTCTCCGTCCGCCGGAATGCATCGTCAGTGTCTATGAGTGTGGTCGGATGGACAACGACAAGCAAAGAGTGCAAGAAGTATTGAAGCAACTGAGCAGAGCCTATCCCGATGCACCGGAGACCTATCTGGATTATAGTAACGCTTTCGAGATGCTGATTGCTACAATACTCTCGGCTCACACAGCCGATGCTTGCGTGAACACCATCACTCCTGAGCTATTCCGTCGATATCCTGATGCAGAACATCTGATGAGAGCATCATTGGAAGATATCATTGCGATAATCCGGCCCTGTGGAACATACAACAGAAAATCCGCCTATATACGTAAATCAGCACGACTCATTGCAGAAAGCTTCGGAGGAAAGGTTCCCAAGTCCATGGAGGACCTTGTCACCCTGCCAGGGGTTTCAAGAAAGACTGCCAATGTGGTCCTGTCTGTTGTTTTCAAGATCAACGATGGTGTTGTCGTTGATACACATGTGATGCGCGTGACACAACGCTTAGACCTAACCCAACAGCAGAAGAATCGTGAGAAAGCAGAGCGCGATTTGATGGCTTTGCTTCCGAGAGAACAGTGGTATGAATACGCCAAGCTAATTGGAGCACATGGAAGGAGAACATGTAACTCTCGGAAGCCGGAATGTGACGCTTGCGCGGTCAATGACCTTTGTCCTTCTGCTGGCCGGTTCACTTAAGCTGCAAATCAACATGCCAACAATAGTTGTACCAACTACTGCAGAAATCAGTATCTCTATTCCTACGATTATTCAACCACCATAATTAAAGGAATTAGCACAACCAATCTCAAAAGAGTAAGGGGGCGGAATTCCACTAGGAAGGTCAGGATTCAATCTAGTGAATTCAATAGCTACATTTGATTACCGTCGTTTCTTGAGTCCTCCAATACAAGCGACAACAAGGATAACCGCACCTACAGCTATGAATATTATTAGGTCGGATAATGTAGGCTCTTCCGCAGTACTTGTTGTGGTGACAACGCTTTGGGGTGTCACAGTCACTAATACTGTATCTAATACCATATTCCCACCTAAGTCAGTAAGAACTATTGTGAAGTTGTACGTGCCTTCTGTAAGCCCAATCAAATTGTAAGTAATTGATTCACTAGACGAATTCCACAACCCCGAGCAGGTAATCGACCCATTCTCATAGATGACATACTCAGCTGGGAGAAGATCACTGCCCGTCCAAGTGATTGATTGCCCACTGGCTCCCTCCTCGAAGAGCATATCACTTGGATGACTCACAGTTGGTCCTGTTGTATCAAGAACTGTAACAATCACCGTGTCAGTGGTTTCATGTCCTCCGAGGTCATAGATTATGATGGTAAGATTATGCACTCCAAATGAGAAGTAGTCCATATCAAAGTGGATGATTTCCGAAGTGTCATTCAGTAAACCTGCCGTTTCTATTGTTCCATTGTGGAGTATCTCATATCGTTCTGGAGCTTCATCGGATACAACCCACACCATCTCGTTATCACTTGAACCGTATTCGAAGCTCGAATCAGGAGGTGGGTCTTGAATTACTGGCAGTACTGTGTCCACGACTGTGACCCAAACTATGTCGGTTTCACTATTTCCAAGTGTGTCATTGACAAATACGGTATAGTTCCAAATGCCGAATCCCAATCCATCCAATGAAATCGTAATGCTAGCTGGAGAGGAATCCCACAACCCTTCCCGGATCAATGAATTGTTTCTGTAGATTTCATATCTGCTGGGATTGAGATCCTCCACTGTCCAGGTCACATTAGTTCCCTGTGTTCCTACCTCTATTTCTACAGCATCAGACTCCTCAAAGACTGGTGCTTCACTAGGTGTCACATTTACCCATACACTATCGATTGCTGAGTTTCCAACAGTATCATTAACAAACAACGTGTAGTTGTAAAGAGCGGAAGTTGGACCATCCACTGATCGTTCTAATGCAGAGCCATTCCAACCCCCAGATGCAACTTCACTTTCGTTTTCGTATAACACGTACTTATGGGGACGCAAAGCTTCGGGTTCCCATCTAACAAGATGACCTGTTGTTCCTACCTCATATTTCACATCGGAAGGTGAATCAATACTGCAATAGTCATATACTGAATCTAGAACATGAATTGTCATATTCAGACCGGTATGCCATACACCACTGGCCCGGATGTATGCTTGAACTGTTACGTAGGTCCCATGCGTTTGAGGTGAGAGCTCGTAGAAATAATTCTCCATATCTTCTTCTGCAGAAACAAAGACATTGGCTGTGATGGTATGGTTAGTCCATGCTCCGTGGCCAATCTTTACGCTTAGAATAACTTCCTCAACGTTTGGATAGAGTCCGTGAGCATACACTGTAATATTGGCTGTATCACTGCTAGTTGGTATATTTGGAGACCAATATAGATTAACTTCTTCCATTGCATCTGCGTCAGCAATCTCCCAGTCAAAATCATAGATATCTTGATACCACTGTGCGATTCCTTGATGTTGAACAATGACTCCTGCCTCTCGATTCGATGTGATACTATTGTCACTGTAGTTTATGCTGCTTACAAGAACAATTATTCCATCAACAATGATACCTTTGTTATGATTAGCTGTGAACCATCGTGTGTCATGCCAAACAATCGGGATACCATGGCCAATTAGAATCTGTTCAATCTCGACCCAGTCCTTTTCTTCCTCCGAGATAACACGTACAGTTACTCCACGGTCATTGGCTGCGAGAATTGCATCGATTATTTCATCGACAGCTCCTGCATCGCCTACATTAGTGAAGTATGGTATCTGAATGTCCAGAGTAAACCGTGATTGGTTGATACACCAGAGAACACCATCAAGACTTGTTTCTGGACCGAAGATTGGTGTGACAGACATTGTACCACTAAACTCACCTTGTGTCGCAAAAGGTCGCTTGTAAGTGCTTGAAGATTGTGAATAGGTGAGTGCAGTTCCGGTCCCATGGACGGTTGCGTTGTAGTCAGTTCCTCTATACCAATCATTCTGAAACACAGATAGGTAGAAGTCTGTAACATCATCATCCTCAATTGCTATGGACCATTCACGATTCGCTTTATTTCCAGCCTCAGGGAAACTTGTCTTTGCCCAATTTCCAGAATGAACAACTGTTGTCTTGTTATCAATAATGAAGAATTTTTGATGTGCAAATGTAAAATCTGATGAATTAGTCCACTTCACGGGAAATCCTAAGAGAGTAAGATTGTTTGCTACGTAGTCGTTCTGGCTATAATATCCAAGACTATTCCATCCGAGTAGGAATTTCATGTCGATTTCCGGATTTGTATCATTAATGCTATGAATCAGGTCTAGTATGTACGGGTTGTTGATTCCGTAGATTTCCAAATAGATTGACTCATTCGCACTCAGCAAGAAACTCCATAGTTCGTCTCTACTCCCATCAGGAGATACAAAGGTTGTTATATTCATGTTTCCAGTAAACGTTCGAAATTTGATTGGCTTGGAGTTTGGGACATCACGTTCAGTTAGTGTTACGCCTCCCACACTACTTGGGACAATAATGCTTCCATTAGCGATTCCTTTTCGCATATCTTCTACTTCGTCGAGAACGCTTTGGGGTAGTTCTAACAGGTCTGGTTGAAGTTCTATGTGAACTCCTCCGTTTTCAACATTCAGAGATTTGTTTCCCCCCGAGAATGTCCCATTGAGTACATGACTCACAATGCTCATGATCCCTGGTGTGGAATTCCTAATCATAGATGTCAGTCCGACTGTTGGGGGAGCTGGATTATCCGGGTCTGCACAGCCATCCTTCATTCGAGGATAGTCTCCGCCAATTACCCACAATGGATTATCATAACCAACGGTATTATTGTGGTTCTTTGCACTTGTGTATGCTCCAAGACCTGCTATTGCTGCTGATGTGTAGATTATGTCTGTTCCAGTGAAATACATCCCATCAGCCAACATCTGACCTATAGTAGTATCAGTCCAATCACCGGTGTAAGCAACAGTGAAATTACTTCCGTCAACCATTGGATTCGTGTAATTTGCACCAAAATGAAATCCATCCTCGTAATCATTGATAATTGGAATATCCATTCCGCCAATGAACCCTATTTTATCAGAGATTGTGGTTAGGCCAGCAATAGCTCCAACCAAAGCAGATCCTTCAGCGGTATCGAAGAGCAAGGATGCAACATTAGGATAGGTTGCGTTATCTGTGTAGGAATCAACAATAGCAAAGTTTTGGTCAGGATAATCTCCAGCAACTTCTTCTAAAGCGCTAGATTGATAGAACCCTATAGATATGATGAGATCATAAGGTTCAGAGTAACTTGGGTTTTCTAGATAATTCCTAAGATGACTCTCATACTCAGAGTTCGAAGTTGGTTCTGAATATTCAAAATCGACACACCACCTATTCTTAATTCCCAGGAGGGCTTGATACATTTGATCGTTGTAGCTGTCAAAGCCTACACCTGAAGCTGAAAATACAACTGCAACCTTCCAAGAAAGATCTGATTGCCCAAATTGACGTTGATTTATTCGATAGACAAGATCAACTGGATTACTTGTCATGCTTACAAAGAAACCTACCAACATAACTGCAACAATGGATAATCTCACACATTTGGTGCGATAGATCAATCATCAAACCCCCAATGGACTCGAGAACAATAGAAGAAACAATCAACCTAAAAAAGATTTCAGCACTGAATTCACCGGGTCCTTCTGCTGGCGGGTTCACTTGAGTCACAAGCTATCGAAAAAGCCTAAAGAGAAGTGAGAAGCCGAGCACTACGTACACACGAATCGAGGTCAGCTACGATGAGGATTGGCATGGTAAGCAAGTTCGGCGCCGCAGACGGACTATGTGTACGTGCCAATCAGGTGCTAGAGGGCCTTTTGGATCGAGGGCATGATGTGCATATCTTCGCACAATCCTATACGGGAAGTAATCTTCCTGAAGACCATGTGCATAGGATTCCTGCGGTACATCTGAATCCTCATTACTCGCTCGACTCGCCTGCAGCTGGGAAAATGATTGCCAAGGAGAGCCAACGACATGGCATTGAAGTCTTGCACGTTCAGATGAACTCCGGGAGTACTGAGTTTCTGCTTCCATCTTTCAAGAAGGCGTTGCCACCACTCGTGGTGACCTTTCATCTGGCATATGCCAGCGAGGCTTCATTTTACACCACGCTATTCAGTATAGCATGGAAGGCGTCCCTCTTCGCAAGCAAGAGATATAACCAGATTGTACTCGTTGACCCATCGCAGAAACCATACTTCATCGATTACGGGATTCCAGAGGATAAACTCAACGTGATTAGAAATGGTGTCGACACGAAACTATTCAGTCCTAGAATGAACGAGAACGACAAGGATGGCATTGTAGACTTCGTATACGTTGGGCGACTAAGCTTTGACAAGGGTGTAGACATTCTCCTCGATGCCTTCAAGGAGTATCACAGGGAAAATCCAGATACGAGATTGACCCTTCTCGGCGATGGTATGTTGAAGTCGCAACTAGTAAACTGTGTCAAGGATGGCTCTGTAAGATGGCCGGGAACAATTGACCACTCGCAGATTCCAACAGTTTTCAGACGGGGAGACGTCTTTGTGATTCCCCAGAACATAGGCGGACTAAGTCTTAGTGTTATGGAAGCAATGAGCTGTGGACTTCCGGTCATCACCACCGCCATTGGTGAAACCACCAAGCTCCTAAGTGAGAAAGAGGGTATACTTGTGAAACCCAATAGCACAGCCGCTGTCGTTGAAGCTATGCGTCGCCTTGCTGAGGACCGTGAGCTCAGGCGTTCAATGGGAAAGCGGTGTCGAGAGAAGGTGGAGAAAGAATACTCTTGGACTACACAGCTGGAACAACTTGAGAAAGTCTATGAACGAGCAACCTCCTAGGGAGTGATAACTAATGCATGACATCCGATTCATCCGCGAAAATGTGGAACTCATTCGAGAAGACCTCCGCAAGCGCCGAAACGATGCGAAGTTGGAGATGTTTGAGCGATTACTCGCCCTTGATTCTGAAATTAGATCGCTAAGGAAAAGAATCCAGGAACTTAGAACTGATCGGAATCGCCTGTCCAAGGAGATTGGGAAGCTGAAGAAGTCAGGTGAGGAAGACTCTGACCTTGTCAAGAAAGTTAACGGAGTGAATTCAGAGATTCAAAAGGTCGAAACGAAGACCGCTAAGCTCGAACTTGAGCTGAGGAAAATTCAGATGAGCATCCCCAACATCCTTCACGAATCCGTCCCCTATGGCAAGGATGAGGAAGACAACGTAGTAGTGAGGGAGTGGGGTGGTCGTCCTCAATTTGGCTTTGAAATCCGGAGCCATGTGGACCTCTTGAAGACACTTGATGTTGGAGATATCGCGAGAGCAGCCAAGATAGCGGGATCTAGGTTCTACTTCCTGAAGAATGAACTTGTACTGCTAGATTTGGCAATGCAGCAGATGGCATTAGAGATACTTCTCAAAAAGGGTTACACACCGATATATCCGCCCTTTATGATGCGACGGGAGCCGTATGAAGGCGTCACGGACCTTGCAGACTTTGAGGAGGTCATGTACAAAATTGAGGGAGAAAACCTGTATCTCATTGCCACCTCAGAGCATCCAATGGCGGCAATGCATATGGGAGAGATATTCGAACCCACGGATTTGCCCATAAAATTGGCGGGAGTTGCTACCCAATTCAGGAAAGAGGCGGGATCCCACGGGAAGGACACAAAGGGTATCTTTAGAGTGCATCAATTCACCAAGGTCGAGCAGTTTGTGCTCAGTCATCCTGATGAGTCTTGGCGTATTCATGAGGAGCTCATAAGGAATGAGGAGGAAATGGCTCAGGCATTGAAGCTGCCTTATCGTATTGTGAACGTCTGCACAGGAGACATCGGAATCGTTGCAGCCAAGAAGTATGACCTCGAGTTCTGGATGCCCGGTCAAGAGAAATATCGAGAAGGGGGTTCATGCAGCAATTGCACTGCATATCAAGCGACTCGACTCAACATTAAGTACAGGCTGAAAAAAGGTGGCACTGAGAAATCATACCCCCATACGCTAAACAGTACAATGATGGCTAACCCCAGAACTATGGTAGCGATTCTCGAAAACTGCCAGAGGGAAGACGGAAGCATCGAGATTCCCAAGGCACTACACAAATACCTACCCTCAGAGGTAAGGACGATTTCTCCAAGAAAAGCGAAATGAACTCCCAGTCACTGTTCAGGGAGCCCAAAGCTATGGGCAAATCATCATGCTTAAAACTACATGATTTGCCAACTCATCGGGAAAGACGATGACTGGTGTCAACCAAGCATTCGAACGATTAATCTCCCTTGCGATTAAGAGGGAGGAAGAAGCCTACGAGTTCTACACTAAGGCTTCAGAGAAATCAGACTTCAAGTCCTCAGCCAAACTGCTTCACGATCTTGCGAAGCAGGAAGTGGGGCACAAACACAAGTTACAAGCGGCTCTCAAGGAGGGGGTTTGTGACACCTTCACCTGTGAAACTGGCGCAGAGGTTGAAGAGATGGATCTCAGCAAATATCTGCTCGACATACCACTCGACCCCTCATCAGGACCACAGGATGTCGTGATTGTAGCAATAAAGCGTGAAGAGGCTGCGTACAACTTCTACAAGGCGCTCTCTGAGCTCACAGGTAGTGGTTCTCATAGAACTGTTTTCGAATCACTCGCCGAAGAAGAGAAGGGTCATAAGGCACGACTGCAGAACATGTATGATGATCACTTCCAGCAAGATATGTGAAGAAGGCCGTACAAACGGCCTTCGCGCTGTTACTTTCAAGTTCAACAGTATTGACTCGGACACTATATTCTATGCAGCTTCTGTGCTGCAATGAATGTTAGGCCTCGTTTCGTCAGTTCCTCTGCAGTCCTATTGAGTGAATGATGCTTGTCCAAGTAGTTAATCAAGAGCTTGGGCATCAATCCAGCTTCATCTATCTTAGACTTCGGAAGGAAGTACTCGGAGATGTCACTTGGGTGATCCCGTGCGGCATCTATCTCTGGCACTCCGCCTTCATGCTTGGCACTAATGTTCTTCACGTGGTCTGCGATATCTAGCAGCTCGTCAAGTCGATCGTAGGGCTGCCGAACAATACTCTTGTAGGTTTCTATGATGTGATGTTCAATGCGGACAACATCCTCAAAACCGAAGGCCTCCCGAATGTAGGCTGACATCTCGATTGTTTCGTTGTCAACGCTATTGCTCAGGTTGAAGCCAATTAGCGGGCTCGTCCCGTCAGGTCTGCGGAATAGATAGGCAGTCATCAATGTCCATAGTACTGCATAGGGATTGTCATTGCCCATGTAGACACTGATCTTGAACTCCATGTCGATGCCAAGCTTATGCATCATGTAACCTAACATCACACTTCCGGAGTTGACATTCAAGACCTGTCTGATGCCATATTCAGTGTAGTAATGCAGGAACTCGTCGACCCATTTCAATGGGAGATTGTTTGGCATTCCTATACCGCCAAAGGCACCAGTAACACAGCCAAGGCCGCTGGGACAGCCAAGGTGTACATTCAGAGGAAGTCCATCAGGTCCGGGCAGAGTTCCCTTTGTGTCGAGAGTTTCCACGTATGAAGCCCCTACAATTTGCATCGCGGCTGCAAAGGCAATCACGTGATCATCGGCGGTTTGTTCCGTCATGTTCCGTACACGAATGAAGCGGCCGGGCATAAGCTCCTGCTTCTCAATGGCCCGTTTAGCTTCCTCGATAATCCACGGGAAGAACTGACACGCGCTAATTTCAAGCGTGATGGCAAATGACTCGTCGAAGGACATGGAGTCTGCCTTATCACCGAGCAACTTCCTGCGATAGTCAGGAATGGAGATGAATGCATTATTTTCGCGCTGTTTCTGAAGCCATTCCAAATCCTCAATGTAGGGCGACTTTTTGGCCTCTAGCTTGGCCATTAGGTTCTCGAGCTTCCGAGCCTCCTCAGCCTTCCTATTAACTTCATCAACACCACCATGCCTCTCAATGACCTCAATCAAGTCATTGACCAACGGATTGTCGTCCTTCATCAGGAATTCGTTAATCGTATCGAGCCTTGCGGCGTCGATTCTGAGTTTCTGCTTGTCTATCATGCTCCAAACTTCCACTTTGATTCAAACTACGTGATTGTGGGGATATGGATTTGGACAATCGTGTAGTAAAAAACGCTATCGGCTGCACAATTCTCGTGTCAAGAACGATCGTCAGTCATTGGTGTTCCCATCCGAGGAGTGGACTTCCAGCTCATCCATCTCGTCGGTACCATTGGCTGGTCCTTCGGACACAACCGTTCGCAGAAATGCTCTTGCTGCAGGTCCGACTGTGATGGTCACAATCGAGCCTACGATAACCTGGATTGAGTTTATTGTGATTAGTTCGAGCATCGCTGCTTCCCAGACGTAACCTAAGAACAGTACCTCACCTAGGAGATAACCAAGGAGCATTACGACAGATGCCAGTATCACTCCCGAAATATCCCAGGCACTGATTCGAGACTTCTTCCTTGTACGAGAACTAAACCACCCCACAACCATTCCCTCGCAGCCCTTGGTCAAGAAAGTAAGGGGGGCATATACAGGGGCGACCATGAGATCGGCAGTGGCAGACCCGACTCCCCCAGCAATAAACCCACCTACCGGCCCGAGCAGAAAACCGCTGAGCATCACAAAAGCATCTCCTAGGTTGAAGTAGCCCTGAGTTGAGGGAAACGGAACCGTGAACATAATGGTAGTGACTGTGGTCAAGGCCGTTAACACTGCAAGTAAGGATACGAAAATCGTTGAGTTCCTCTTAGTCGTGAAGTAATCCATTTTCACTCACCGACTGATATCGCGCTATGCCGAAGATGGGTACTCGCCCATGGGAGTCAGACCCAAGAACTCGGCAATTCGGGATGCGAAGGATGAGCATATAATCTTGAGCCTACATAGGCGAAGTGTTTTAACGATTGATACTGACTGGTCAAAGTATGCGGACGAGTTAGTCTGCACCCACAACTACGCTGAAGAGGTAGGGAATTAAAATGCCAACTTGGATTCAGACCGCAGACTGGAAGAGCGAGAAGCACGTTCCGGCAATCGAAATTGAGAAGAAAGGTGACAATCTGTTCCATATTCATGTTTCAGTGGGGAAGGAGATTGCACACCCCAACACAACTGCGCATCACATAAAATGGTGCGACCTATTCATCTTGCCTGAGGGTGAGAAGTTCCCAGTGGAGATTGGATACTGTACCTTCGACCATCACGGCGAATCAGCACAGGGCGCTGACACTAGCAAGATGTACGCTGAACCACACGCACTCTTTGTCTTCAAAACAGAGAAGTCAGGCTTGCTGATGGCGACTGCCTACTGCAATATACACGGCCTCTGGAAGAGCGAGAAAGAGCTAAAGCTGTGAAACACCTACTTAATGCCTGATAATCCAGCTGACGAGCTCGGAACTCATGGGATTCTCATTCAGGAACGCGTCGCGGTATTCGTGATTCTTGAGTTGCAGCCAGATGTGTTGCAGGGCAGCATCGAACCCAACGATACGGAAGGCGGACTCGAATGGATTCGACCTGAATGTCAAGTATGACAAAACCATCGCGACAACAAAGACTGTAAGGACAGGGTAGACCCAGAAAGGATTGGCTCGACCTAGCCAGAAGTTGCTGCCCATAGTCACGAGCGCCATAAAGAGCGCTGAGATGATAATCCCGTTGACAATAAGACACACCACGCGGTATCGCCATTCACTCTCATCTCCGTAGTGGTGCTTTTCACAAACGGGGACTATGAATGTCTGGGCCTGTGGAAGAGAAATACCAAGCCTTCTTCGTGCACGAGGGCCGTACATTGGATCCCAATATGGACGAAGCCATCGCGTCTTACCTGGGATCGTGGAAACTCGAACTGTCTTGGTCACAGTGGAACCACAGACAGGACACATCCTAGGGAATCTTATGCGCTTTGTATTCACTCGGACGATAGGCTCTTTGAAGAATTCCTTGCGCGAGATCACCATCGAGTATCTCCGTTCCATGCTAATCCGATTTCAGCAGAATCAGGTAAAATAGCTTATTGAACACGCAGATGGGCGGTTACTATTCATGGCCACCAAGTGACCAGAGAAATGGTCAGTTAGTTTCAGAATCACCATTACAGGTGACCACACCATACGTACCTGTGAAATGCAATGGCTCTAGCAACTAACTCCCGGAACAACGCGATGAAAAAGAAAAGAATGGTGAAAGCACAGTCCACTGCAGCGATTGGCTGTGCTTTTTTGACTAGTGTGAGGTGAATCTAAGATGGCTCTTACTAAAGGACCCCGAATTCTGAGGACTAAGGCACCAGAGCGACGAATTTCCACGGAGGCAATTGCTGAGGTCTACTTCAGGAAGTAGTAGGTATCAGTGACTTCGCATAAGGGCGCCGAGCCCACTCATTACGCCTGAGGTGAACCTGGAGGGCGTTCCTTCCTCGGTGCGGGCCGAAGAAACCCCTCATCGACCAAATTACACAGGAAATCTTCGAAACCCGGGCAGCGACTCCATCGTCCCCTGTAGTCGCACCCCTTGCATGTCTTTCCGATTTCCACCATTCTCCGCGCATTCATCAACGTGATGATTGGAAGATACAGAAACAGGATCAGGCCGATTTTAGCGCCCAGTTCCGAGGAGAGAGATCCTTCATAGAGCAAGATGGACCACACTATGGTGGCAAAAGCACCACCTAGTAGGATTTTGGCAACTGCTTTCACTTTCTTGGTCCTGGTGAGATGGAGGATACTGCACAGCAGAGACAGAACGACCACTCCCACTCCTCCGTAAAAAAGCCAATATCTACTCAGAAGAGCCGGATCGAAGAACCAGACCAATAGCACAGCGAACATGGTAACAGCAAATGAGATAGAGCTGAAAAGGCATCCAATACACCAGCTACGGCCTCGCCAATGAAATACGTGGTCTTCGTACTCTGTACAAAAGGGGTGATGGGCAGAGAGAAACGGGCTCGCGGCCCGCAGAAAACGCAAGGGATGTCGGACTATCTCTCGTGTGTCAAACGCGAGCTTTCCTCTTGTCGGGTCATACAGGACTTCCCGGCAGGGTATCTTGTCCGACACTCCCTGAACGTTCTCCTTCACAGCCCACACGTTTCTCGTTAGTTACCACTCGTGTCAACTTGTAGTAGATTATAGAAATGGAATCGTTGGTATGATGAATAGGAATGGGAATACGAAGCTGAGTAGAGAGCCAACGATGGCGATGACAATAATCAACAGTATCCATGTGGCAATCGCTCCGCCCCACTCAAGCTCGTGACGCGATTTGAGTATATACCACTGCACAAGGCAGCCAAGGGGAGGGATGATATAAAGGAGTATAGATAGTCCTAGGAAGACAGCAGTGACAAATGTAGTCCCTAACTCCCGGTTCTCACCCTTTGTCCAACCAAGCACAACTCCCAGCAAGAGGGCACTAACTATTATACTTATGATAACGAGTACACCCAGTATTGTTAGGAGAGCCATAATAAACTCGAGTTGCATATTTTTTAACTCCTCTCTCTATGAGAGCAAACTTAGCTCTGGAGGGCTACTATAAAAGCCTAACGACAAACAGCGTAGCAAAATACGACATTTCCCCAAAGAGAATAATGTACAAGGATTGGAGTCCCGCTGGCATCAATGCCTTGTGTGCAGCGGTCAAGGGAGTACAGGCTATTTGGCGCTGAATCCACTGAGCGTACGCTTCGGGTAACAGGATTGTGGCACAGGTTTATTTGCGGTCGACTGGGTGGACAGAATATGTACTGTGGAGAGCATGTTCGCCTTCGAGCATTAGAGATGAGTGACCTAGACAATATCATGAAGCACTGGAACACATATGAGATGCGAAGATTCCTTGGTTCAACGCTCCCGATGTCTGAGCGTGCTGAGAAGGAGTGGCTAGAGAAGGCTACAACTCAAGATGCACGTAAGGATGGAAGTATTGTACTTGCAATAGAGGACAAGAAAACACAGGAGTTCTTGGGTACGGCAAGCCTATTCGACATCTCAAGCCACAGTAGGCGTGCTGAGTTTGGCATTGCAATCCACGATCCTGAGAAGATGAGCAAGGGATATGGCACTGATGCAACGCGACTCACGCTGTGGATAGGCTTTCACCAACTAGGTCTGAACAGTATCTACCTGTATACACTCTCATTCAATGAACGAGCTCAACGTGCCTATGAGAAAGCTGGCTTCAAGAGGGGCGGAATCTTCAGAAAGTCCATGTTCGCGGAAGGAGATTTCCACGATATGATCATCATGGACATCCTGAGAGATGAGTTCTTTGAGAAGTATCCTCCAGGGACTCCAATTGCAAAAGGATAGTGCCCGGAAGAGCACAACGAGCATGTGCCGCTCGCAGTCGAGCTCGTCAGACTATAAGAAGGATTGAAAGGTTTCATAAACCCTTTTGCGCGATTTTGCCGGCTCATAGGCCCCCGTTTCCAAGAAACGGGAGTTCTTTCTTAATAGTCGATATATATACTCAATGAGGGGCCTATTATGGTGATGTAGTGACTATTCACAGAAACACCGTTGCCCGAAACTTGTACAATCCTGGACATCAATGTCCTTGACTGATGTTCGGTTCCTGATTCATTGAGGTCTGCTCCGCAGATCCTACTGAATC
>DXJO01000001.1 GCA_019057475.1 Candidatus Thorarchaeota archaeon
CTCCACGAGTGATAACCACTTGCCCTTCAATGTACACAGCCACATAGATGATCATTGGGTTGCCAACAGCTTCCTCAAGTACTGTTTTTGTGTTGACGTCAGTATGCACATCTGCGATGACCGCCATTTTTTCGTCAGCATCGGACATTAGCGGGTCATCTGCTGGTCGTGACGCTATGTAATCCAGCGTATCACCGCTATTCTTTATGATGTGAATCTCGGTTTCATTCAATGACTGTCCACTCAGCTCCTTAATCGAGATCTCCTGCATAGATCTGAGAAAATCATGAAGCGTATCAAGTCTGGAACTCGTTGTCCCGGTTAAGAGAGAACGTTGGTCCAGCCCTGACTTCATCATGGCGCAGAGTGAGGCAAGGCGAGCATAGAGTCTAGGCACAGGTTCCACATAGCCTATGGGGGGTGGTGGCGGGATACCTGTTGTTTCCACAGTGTAGGACTGCTTCGCGTAGAGTATTGTGTCATGACGCAATTCAGTCCATGAGCCAAGTGCGGTCATAAGCTGCTTATCGACCCAAGCCTCACTCTGCATGAAAGCTGGATACGCCTCTCCAGGATCGGTCAAGAGAGGAAGCAGAGAATACAGCCAGAGGTAGTACAGGTTCTTCGTCCACTCCTGCGCTGATATCTCGTCGGTGACATTCCAGAGCAGCTCCATCTGCTCAACGTAGTTGACATAGTGCTTCTGATCATCAAGAAGATCCCACGCTCTTTCTGAACCAAGGGCTGCCATCACATCAAGCCCCTTGGGCATTAGACGAGGCTGGAACTGCGTTCCAACGTATATGTATACGAGTTGACCTAGGATATAGCTGTCTGGGATGAACCTTTGACCCATGAACCTGAGGCCCTTGGTCTGGTTGAAGTCTTCCGTGTCGTTTAGGAGCGATGAGAGTATCAACGGGTCTCTGAACGTAAGGGCTTCTTGAATGAATTCATGAAGAAGCACATCATTATCGAGTTCCTGCAACTCGACCTCTTCGCCGTAGATTTCATGAACCAATGACAGGTACTCTGATGGCAAGAGATCATCAGCTGATCCCACGAAGAACACGGTAGGCTGGTAGATTGCATCCCAAATCTCATATCCGACGGCCCCTCCAGGAAGACCCGATACTTCATCTTCGAGGGCAAGGGACAGCAAGATAGCCTGGGTGGTTTCGTTCAATCCACGGTCGTTTGGCATTGTATCACCATCGGGAATCAGGTGGAATGAAACTCTTCCGAACCACATCATGGCCTTGAAGTAGCGTCCCAGGAGGTCGGTACGAGTGTAGTGCCCACGTGGAACATACTGGCTGAAATCTTCACGATACCCCATGAACCATTGGTCTGAGAACCCTTCGTGCGCTTCTATCAAAGCCAACACCTGATCAACGGCATCCTGCACCTCTCCGTGGACGGTCGTCTGGTTGTCCAGAAGGCTAAGCGCCACAGAGAAGAACATCACGTTTCTCAGAGCCGCATCCTGCCATCTTCCTTCAGGTGCTTGGACGTATTGAACATATGACGAGTCCGCAAGTGATTCCGTCAGATTGCCTAGCAGGCTCCAAAATGAGTACGTTTCGGCTTCACGAAGTGCAAGGTCGTACAGAACGTGAAATGCGTGCAGAACGGCGTCTGATGAAACAAAGCTTGGCAGATCGTTGTCGTCATTGTCCGAGAGAATCTCATGTATCTGCTTGAATTCCGATTGGGGCACAGCCACAAACCCGTTGGTCTCGATGAACTGACGGTCGTCCGCAGTCAACGTCGGAAAGAGACCCAGGTTTGCGATGTTAGTGAGACCGGGAGAAATCGAGTACTGCGGAGCGTTGGGGGTGAATTCCTCATTGTACGGAATGAAGTCTGCGAAGTCATTCTCCACAGTTTCAGTGATTGTGAAGACTAGAGCATTCGGGTGCCCGACGGGACTCGCAGGATTCCAGACACCACCCAAAAAGCTCAGGGTCAACACAAGACTAGCTGCAAGTAGAGTGGCACCCAGACCACCTGCAAACATCTTGCGCTTTGTCTGACCATCAATAGCACGGATAAGAAAGGCAGGATTCATGTTCTCTTCAAGGAATCATTTGTACTTAATACCACGAATTAGAACAGGCTGTACAGGAAGTAGAACAGGAATTGAATACCCAGTTCAGTCGGGACCAGTGCTCGATGCTTGCAAGGCAACAGATTAATTGAACAGGCGTTTCTGTGTTATATGGCACATAGCACCTCAGAGTTGGCGCGCGCCAACTCTCCACTTGGAAAGCTCGGCATCAATTAGAATACCCTAGTTCCTTGGAACTTAGCCCTTCTCTCGATAGGACGCCTCGATCTCCTCAAAGCGGCGTCGCATTGCGTCCTTGACGAACTCTGGATATGTAGTGTATCCGAGGTTATGCTTCTTGTTAATCTCTTCAAATCTCCTGCGGAACCCCAAGGGGATCTTCAGATTGTCATATTCGGGCATGGTCTACGAGTGGCGTATCTATGGATTATGTCTTATAGAGCTTGGCTTATCCATGAGTGGATAAACATTTATTAGCTATTGGTGGATAATATATGTACCATGACCGAGTACAGAAACATCAAGATACCAGTCCCGCTCGCCGATATCATTGATGGTCTAATCCAGGGTGGAGAATACTCCTCACGTGCCGAGTACGTGAAGGAGGCAATACGGAACGACCTGCGAAAGCGTGGACTTCTCGGAGGAAGCTAGATGCATTTTGAACCGAGCGACATAGCAACTGGACGTGAGGCCCTTCAGGAGTTCCTTGTTCCAGAGAGGATCAGTGTCAACGCAATGGTCCAGAACAGGATTGCTTCTCGTCCATTATCTGTGAGTGCATACATCCCATCGTTGTTCAGATGGATCAATGTCAAGAGTTTGCTGATATGATGCTGAAGATTCTCGCTGCTAGATATGCTCAATTTGCGTTTCAACTCAGCGAAACCATGTGCTCGTTCTCGCAGGAAGAATAGAATTCTGATCCTTGTATTATGAGAGATAGTTTCAAAGAGAGAAGCTTCAGACATACCATCATTAGCGTTCCCGTTGTCAGCATGCGAAGATGTCATGATTACCTGCCTACTGTCAAAACATGCACGCAGTCATATAATACCCCGTTACGGGACTACCTTAGAACAACTCGCTGGGATTTGAAAGAAGGTACTGTAGCCACACCCAACCCGCAAAACAGATTCAAAGCCTGTCTGAAGCGAGTTATCCTGATAGTAACACTATCATTCAGCCATAGTTATCTTATAGTGATCAGTATCCGTGTATGAATTCTGCATCACATCACCGAATGGAACTGTAGCGACTTCTACGTCCGCCATATCAGTGAATTTCGTCCAATACGGATCTGCAACCACATTAGGTAATCGGCAGAAAGATTATAAAAATACTTACCAAAAAAATTGAACGTTTAAATCGTCCATTATCTACTGACTTATATTGCTTCGCATTCACGCCGATGTATCATGAATGATGATATGAAAGTCAAGGATGCCACTGTGGCAGTCATGATTTCCCTTGCTTATGCATCTGGATGAAGGTGAGAACAGATGAAGTTTGAGGACTACACGAAACTGGGCGAGTTGTTGAAGGAGGCTAGGGCAATCCTGTTCAGTCATAAGATCCCTCCAAAGGCAAAGCCTCTTACCAGACACCGCCAAGCGGCTATCAAGGGACTGGACAGCGCCAGACATCATGCTGACGAGATGCTTTACCTAGAACATCCAAGAGTGGCTGCTGGCGATGTGTTCTATTTCAACGAGCCACCACCAGATGTGATTGAGGCACGATGTCAACTGGCTGACTCCAATCAGGGAGAACACGACCCATGAGCAGACTCGGGAAGAAGAGGGCAAGGAAGAGAACAAGGCCCACAGATAGGGTCCCAGTGATGTCTGAGAGGTCATCTGGAGCTGCCATCCCACAGAGGCAGCCTCAGCTCAGAATAGACCTCATCACTACAGCGGCAGCTATTATGTAGTTCATGGTGCCAAGCAGCAAAGCGGAGTCCTAGTTTCCTCATCTCGGGATTAAGAGCAAAAAGACGAAACGGCCGATTGAGCTTTTCGAGAAAATCAGGCATTGAAGGGTACTCGCGAAGAACTCAAGCAAAGGCGATGTATGCAGATCCTCGTGCATAAGTGAAATGCTAGTAGACAGTCTGTCGAATTCAAAGAACTTCGGTGCGCCAAATTCATCGGTACATTTCAGGATGATTCTATCCAAACCTTTTCACTCCCGCCCTAAATCAAGGGCAAATCCTTTTTTTTAACCTGTCTTTGCTTCTCGAGAAGTTATACTTACAAATTCATACTATTCTGTGTCAGCATAGAATCGTTCATCTCGGGGCATAGTTAGATACTCCCAAGAATCAGACACAATATGCCTTGTAAGGAAGACTATTTGACCTATATGAAACGAGTAGTGTGTTAGCTGCCACCCTATTGCTTCTAGGACAGAATAGCGTTTCTTCCTGATGAACACGCTTTTCATTAGGTCATTAGGTGTCAGTCCGGAAAGTGCATCAAAAACACATGCCCAGCCATCCTCCCAAGTCTTCAACAGTTCGTCTTTGGATGCTCTGAAAGTTTGGTCAAATTCACCGGGTCTGTCCCGGGAAGGTTTCTCCCCATCAGTTGTCAGAAAATCTGTCCATCTAGATTTCATATTTCCCGCAAGATGCCGAATCAATATCGCGATGCTATTAGATTCCTCATCCAGAAGAAGAAACAAATCCTCCTCATTTTTCACTTGGTTGAAAGCCCTCTCTGCCTTCAGCTTCAGATATCGAAAGCGTTTCATGACATAATCAAGGAAGTGCTGGCCAACCGAAACTGTGGAACTATCACTCATATTGACAAGTTTACCATACACAATAAAAAAAGTGTTTTCAAACTGGTGACTAGCTATAGCCAATGCCCTGTCATCCTTTTAGGAGTCTTCTAAACTCAAGAGTCTTCTCAATAGTGAACACGCCCGATACCAAGTCTGGGACTGCTTGAAACAATGACGAAAACCAAATATGAAGATTAACTTGACGGTGTGCAAAATTGCTGGAAAACATCTTCTTCGCACAATACCTAGAATTGGTTCAAGGAGTTGAATCAGGAATGAGCAATTGCCGGGGAAATGGGAATGAGAGAAGGAGTCAGAAAAAGAAGTGCACAGTCTGGTCTCGCCAGAGTGAATAGGCTTCCTGTTTCATTGGGAACATGTGGCGACATCTGGTCATGCTCGAAACATCTCGATGAATTCATGCAACTGATGAAGAAGACAGCGAGGAAGGCGACAGCAAGTGCTTGACCCGTTCGACTGTCTCTGCTTCCTCGTCTATGCAGTCATTATCGCGATTGCGTGCTTTTCCTACGGATACAAGAGAGGCATCGAAGTCTTTTCGATGGAGGTCTACCAAATCTAACCATGCCGTCACGGAGGAATTTCAAGCCGCTATTGCATTTCATTCAGGGTCATGGAAGAAATAGTGACCTTCGAAAAGCTTAGTCTGTATCACGAATGGAATTTGGACTGGGCATTACTGGCCTGGTGGGGCTCCCAGAATATGAAAATGGAACGCTCAAGGTGTCTGGCCTCAGGAGAGCGGGCATTTGCAAACTCCAATCAGGGACCTCTCCGATGCCATAACGCAGGTTGTTGCGTATCCCCAGCCAACCTGAACGAGGATGGAGGTTCATAACTCTTGAACCCTGACCGGCTCTAGGTACCTGGTGAACCCTACCATTCTAGGCACCGACAGTATTAAAGCAGTCATTACGTGTTTCGAGTGGTGACCATGCCAGACATCAAGGAGAGTTTCGTGAGGGCTACTCCATATGAGCGCAGGATTGAGCTGCCTTATTGTTGTGTTCCTGCGGTTCTCCAAATGGTGCTCGAACGACGCCGGTTGCCAGTTCCAGAACAGGAGTCGATTGGAAATGAGCTGGGGTTGATAGTCCCTGAGGACGCAGCCCGCCATTTCGGTTGGGTTCGGACAGGTCAAAAGCCACAATCGGGATGGGGAACACAGACAAGGCTGGAAGAATTTTCGATTCAGCGCTATTTCAATCGGCACCATCTACCACTTCAGATCGTTCGTTATCTTCCAGGCGAGATCTCGAATCTGCAAGAAGCCTTGGTTAGTCACCTAGAACAGAATAATGATGTAGTCTTGGTCGTTGATCAACGCAAGCTTGTGGAACAAGGTGATGAGGAGCATGTTGTTCTAGTGCAAGGCTTGGACGGGGAATCGGTGCTACTTGTTGATCCAGCCAAAACCCGTCCTGACCTCTGTACAGTATCATTAGTCCAACTGACCGAGGCCATCGTTGAAGTATGGTCGATATCAGGCAAAGAAATCTTGAAAAGCTCTAGTCAACAGACTCCTTGACATGCGAATTGAGTCGGAGTCCTGGGCATTCTCAATGCTGTGATTTCTACCCAGAGGAAGGGAACAGCCATGGACATGTGTTGGAGAGTACCAGTCCAAGTTTCGAGGATGAGGAACACTTGGAGGAGGGAGAGAGGGCCAGTCAGAAGGGCAGTGACCCAACACAACCATACGTAGCGGTGCCAGAAAGGGTCTGCGTAGACTCGAGGGACCCTGGCAACAGGCACTAGAATCATCAGACGAGAGTCCGAGTTTTTTGATTGCTATTGAGAAGCCCGAGCTATATCAACAGCCTAACAGACAATGGCACATGGCGAAGGTCTTTCTCAAACTGGCCTCGGGAGGCTTAGAGGGGGTTGCTCAAAGCACGCAGGTCCCATATAGTACCCACTCGCCCCTCTTCGTCGACATCAGACGATTCAACAATGTCAGAAGACTGTGCAAAGTTCCATCCATACCAGGGGAGCCAAAGAAGACGACTGTGGTTTCGACCACACTTGATGAAGTGGCTGCAACAATCGGGAAGGCGGATGGACAGATTGAGGGAGAATACAGTGGTGCTACTCTCCAGCCAAGACTCCAAACGTTGATGACTCCATGGATGAACGAGGGGTTCTTTGCCGATGTCGCGGTCTTGCTTGAAGGAGGAACTAAAGGACCGTTACCGCCAGTCGGATTTGATGATTTTGTACTTCATGCTGATATTCAATAATGGTGCGAAGGACTGGGTCCACAGAACACGTACTGGATGGGACAAATCGAAGAACATGGCAGATGAGGGCTTCTCTCCCGAATGGCATCACTTCTTCCCGAAGAACGTTCTCAGAAGACATGGCTATGATGAGGACCTAATGAATGCCTTCTCCAATATCACAATGCTCACTGAAAAGCAGCGCGCCTTTAGAACAAATCCCAAGGAATATGAGGCAGAATAGGGGCTTCCGAAGCGCTATCTGAAGCAGCAGTTCATTTCAGGTGACGAATCATTCCTGAGCCCGAGGAAGTACAAAGGGTTTCTGGATGAACGGACCACAATGCTGGCTAGGGAAATGAATGAGTTTCTTCGAAAGCTACGCGGGTAGAGTGCAAAACAATGTCGGTTGCGTCATCTTGAAGATGGTGGACGAAATAGAGGGATGCGCGGGGCTCTTTGATAGCTGATACTAAGGAAACGCAACCTTCAGGAGCGGGCAAGATTGTCCTGAGGATACCATGTGTACTGAAAAGCGTTCTCTTTACATTGAGTTTATCCACGGTATTGGGAGAACGGTCACAAGAAAATGGAGGGATTATTTAGGTGACATATCCAGCCGGATTGGATTCTTCAGAACGAGAGATTGGAATCGTGATATTCCTAGCACTCTCTGTCGCTGGAAGTGATACGTCAGCAGTAAGACAGGAGAAAGAAGCCAGGTCTGTGGGAAGGATCCTTGGGTTTCTGCTGGGCCTTGCTTCGGAGGAGGATGCACTGGAGAATATTCCCGAAGAAACTCCCTTCTGAGCGAAGTATGTCAAACACTGAGGAGAATATGTCTTCTCCAAGATGAATAGCTGGAGTTTTCCCATTGAGGAACTCATCGGGAAAACCGAGAAGGGTCTTATGAGCGGCATTCTGCTTGATGTACACGCCTTCCGAGTTCAGAATAGCAATCGTGTCGTTTGAGCACGTGAAGATTTCCTCGTATAATGTTTCATGAATCGTACCTTTGCCAGTCGACTTACCATTGTCAAGGTTCTTCTTTCGTTGGGCACCTCTCTCTTGGTTTGCCAGTCATAATATTCCTACACCATTGGATGACTATTGTAGAGTAAAATGTAATTATGGAATGAGCGCTTATTAGAGTTAGCCAGAGAACACAGACTGTAGGTCTGGCTAGGTAGGAATCCACTTCCTCACATTCTTCTTGTACTTAAGGAACTCGTCACCGAATCTCTCCTCTAGTTTCTTCTCCTCATAGTTTGCTAGTGTATTATAGAAGGCGAAGATGATTAACCAAACACCAATTGACGCAAGAGAGAAAGTTGCTATGGCAAGGCCAAGATAGAAGAGATGGGTTCCAAGGTACATTGGGTGCCGGACTCGCCCAAAGATTCCTGTTGTCGCTAGACCTTCCCTATGGGCATCAAGGAGATCCTTATGAGATGCGTTCATGAAATACGCAGCCACTACAATGACTACAGCTCCCAATCCAATAAATATCCAGAAAAAGGTCAAGTTCCAGAGAAATGTCGTGACTCGCAGAAGAAATGAGTCTAGAATCCACACCACCAAAAATACAATCATCAGAATCATCTGATATCTGTGACTCCCTGACATCTCTCCTGTTAAGTGGTCATGACTATATCCAGGCATAATGAATCATCCTAACATAGCTGAGGTTGCTTTTGTGGTTGATGATTCATAATGATATTAATCAACAAAGCGGTCACAGCATCCACCATATCTTGGTCCAAGGAATACTCATATTAGCTGTCTCGGGTACAAGCGACAATGCACCCACAATGATCATGGTTCAACATGCAAAGATGTTTCTCCAATGACTACGAAACTCTCTTTGGGTCGGCCCCTAACACTAGCATCATTGAGATATACCTTGTAGCAGAATCAGAAACCGGTGGACGAATAGAGATACTGTTTGATGACTTTTATCTCTACGGAGACCCGACACCTGACGTGCACAGCGTGGTGCATTCTCCCAGCAGTCCCGAAGCTGATGATGCTGTTGAGGTTACGGCTATCGCCATCGATCCAAGCCTGGACACCGTTAGGCTTTACTACAGGGTTGATGAAGGGTCTTGGACCAATCTGGAGATGAGTTTAATAGTAGACGACAGCTATAACGCATCCATTCCTGGGCAGCCAGAGGATTCAGTGGTTGAATACATTTTCTTAAGTAAATGTTTTTGCCATCTTCATGGCCTCGCGCGCACACGCAGCGAGTCGAGTATCTTCTCGAACTCTGGGATCCTCAGCCCCGTCCTCGCGATCAGGATATCGTAAACCCTCTGGATATGTCCCTCAGCCTCTCTCATCAACTCTACCGTCTCAGGTCGCATACCCATCTCCTCCGCCCCGCATGTGAGAGATACGGCGAAATCGGTGATCCTCCTGAGGACGGACAACACCTCGAAGTACTCGTAGTTTCGGACCTCACTCCCCGAGATCCTCTCATACGCTCTTAGGATAGTTTCTCTCAGGGATGGGTCCCAGAAGGTGCTGGCGAGGAGTATGCTCCAGGCGAGGTCGTCCCTGAGGTCCCCGACAGTGGCCGTCCCCCAGTCGATGACGACGGGGGAGCCGTCCACCCTGAGCATGATGTTCATCGGTCCAAAGTCCTTGTGGATGACCGAGGGCTTCTCCGGGGAAACACTCGACTTACGCTCATCCAGCCATCTGATTAAGGGATCTAGCCAACCGATTCTGCTCTGCGCCGTCCTATCTTCATACCATTTGAGAACCTCGTCTATGTAGCCTATCGTGGTCGTACCCTCTCTGCCGGGGAACACCAGCGACACGTCCAGGCTGTGGAGGTCGACGAACAGCTTCATGAACATGCCCATGAGCTGCTCAAGCCTCTCCTCTGAGCCCACTCGGAGCTCATCCACCATGTTCCGCCCTTTGACCCGCTCCATGATGATGAAGGGCTTCCCCAAGTCGATCCCATCTGTATCAAGTTGGTAAACCTCCGGAACCGGATAGCCGGCTTCAAGCAGTCTGCTAATCACCCTGAACTCATGGGCGGCCTTTTCTGCGGAGTTGAACCCGGGATAGAGCCTAATCACACGCTCTTCTCTGACTTGTCGCCCGTCTTCCTCGAACTCGATGATGAAGGTGTGGAGCTCGGTCTCCCACCCAGAGGTTATGTCCTCGACCTCAGAGATGGTTAGATTAATTTTTTCAGGGTACTTCTGAATGTAGTAACTGGAAAGGCCTTCGGCGGTTAGGGTCAATTTACCTTTCTCTGATAGGATATCCTTTGATTCCTCTAGAGATTTTTTCAATCTTTTCTCGCATTCTTTTTGGAGCCAAAGCCAACTGCGAAGGTACCATTCACTACTCCAAGTATCCATTTGTTCTTCAACCCATTTCACTGGTCCGACAGCCTTACGTCTTCTCAAATTTTCTATAACTGGCAAATGGTGCAGCCAAACAGGGCTATGGCAGAACATTATAAGAGCTGAACAGGGAAATTCTTCACATTCGGAACAGGCTTTGTTGTTTCTCTGTTCAACGCAACATTTGTAAACATTACACCTTTCATGATGCCCTGAAGAGTCACATCCTCCACAGTCACATCCGCAGCCATGACAGCTCTTGTAAATTAGATAATCTATGCAAGCCCCACAATACAGACCGCAGGGCGCGGCAAGCTTGTTTTCTTCAACTTTCAATATCGTTCTCCCTCGTGCGAGGTCATATTAGTTCCTCCAATATGACGCGCGCGCAAGTCTAATAAAAGATAATCATACATTAATAAGATTAAAATGGTAAAAACTGAGTATTTCATCGATCCCGATAAGGCACCAAAGTTTACTCAGATAGAAGGATTGGAGACCACAATCCTCACCGGGCTATATGGGGAGAGTATGATGATGGTCTTCAATGCAACCCTACCAGGTCATGAGGTTCCGATCCACAGCCACCCCAACGAGCAGGTCGGCGTAGTATATAACGGGGAAGCCATCCTAAGGATTGGCGAAGAGGAGAGACACGTGAAAAAGGGAGACCTTTACTGCATACCAGCAGATGTGCCTCATGGCGATACTGTAATCGGTGACGAATCTTTCGTGATGCTAGATATCTTCTACCCGGTAAGGGAAGATTTTATCGCTAGAGTTGCGCGCACGCCCATCGAGGAGGTCTTCTCCTTCGAGGATGAAGAAATAAAATAGCTTATCTTACTACACAGTAGGATGGAGCGCATTCGATGTTATATTAGTTCTCCAAGTATAGATATCATGCTCAATACTTTAGATAGGATGTCCGTATAGGTTATTATGCCTACGAGTTTCTCCTTCTTCATGACTGGTATCTTCCTGACCCGCTTCTCCGCCATGATTTTAACCACCTCAGCCAAGCTCGCGGACTCGCATATCGTCATCACCGGGCTAGTCATGATTTGCCTTGCTGCAATGGTTTCCGGGGATAGACAAGGCTCAACTACCCTCCTGAGGACATCGCGTTCGGATATCACACCGACCGACTTCTCGTCCGTTGAATCAACTTGAGCCCCTTACTGGCATTCTGCATTCATTGGTCCGGAGTGGGTCATTAGGCTCTACCTGGTTATGTCAAGCTGCATAAGTTTCATGCATGTTTCAGTCCGTTCCTCAACTATCCTCGCACGATGCGAATTTCTGAAACGGAGCTTAACCTCATCTGTATACAGCTCGGACCTCTTTCCTCTATACTCACCGAACACGTATCCAATCTTCTCTAGCTCCACAACGCCGTATAGCAATGACAGGCCAACTAGGAGAACAACGAAGCTCCTGTCGGTAGCGTCCATGGTCCGGGTTATCTTACTAGGAAGCACAAGAATCGTCCCGCCTACATCTTGGGCTAGCTCACAGAAATCGTACATGTTCTTATCCGCGGACACAAGATTCACGCTCACACCCCGTTCGTGAGCGAATTTCTCCAGTTCATCGACGATCAGATGGTCAACATCTTCCTTGTCCTTGGGGAGATCTACTCGGCGCGTTTCCTCGTGTGTTGGCCGCTTCATGAATTTGGTCAGTTCGGACTTGGCCATCTTGGCAACCCTTGTTTCGAGAGTGTTCTGACCAACGAACTCATTAATCAAGGAGCCCAAATTGCGGGAATTGTAGTAATCCCGCGCATCATGGATTTCTCGTGATTTGTACTTCCGTTTGATCTTATCCTGAATCTCCTTCACAACTGGGAAGGCAGTAACACAGACTACATCTTTCGGTGGTATACTAAGCTGTGTTTCCAGTTTCGCAAGGTAAGAGGGAAAACCATTGTAGTGCATATTTGAATCAAGCGAGAGAACGGCTTTTCGTACTCCACTAGTGAAGTCGGGGGACTTGCAGAGTTTCTTTGTCAACAGATTGTGGAATCTATCTCTGTTCTGATAGTCTATGAAACCACAGAAGCACAGACATCTTCGGAGGTCCGAGTAAGTCGGATGATCCCATCCGCGGTAACCATTAGCATCGCGCTTCTCTCCGTAGTCCATCGAGTCTGTTAGCATCGTGACTTTCCCATCCCGAATGCTCAGTTCGAGAAGGTCAACACCAAATAACGGTGCCTTCACTCTGATCCGCTCGCCGCGCCTATAGGCCTGATTGAGAACAATCATCACACAGTCCCTTGACAAGAGCATATCGGTGAGCTTGCTTTCGGACTCAAATTCAACAGTAGCGCTCTGGACTTCATTTGTGACTAGGTCAATGAGTTTCTGGATCCTTTCTGGAATCATCAGATAGGGCTTAGCTACTCCCTCAACTGTTTCGATTGCATGGTAGTAGACGTGGTCAAGACCTTGGTCTTTCAGAGCGAGTAGACTGCCGACCACAAGTGCTTTTCGTCCGCCTGTGATATCTACCGCGACTTCTTTGGAGCCGCACAGGAGGGATTCAGAGATGATACTGCGGCCTTTGTGGTTCCGCCTGGGGACCTGAAGTTCGTGCTGTGGGCACTGGAAAAACTGGTTCAAGGCGACGGTAATGCATTCATTTACTTGGTGATGGCAGCTGCGGTTTGCCGTGAGAAACCCCCAGCCTTTCATTTGGACACGGTTGGGGTTGATAAGAGCGCTCTCAGCGTCATCTTCAAGGTTTCGGAAACAATGGCCGAGGCTCTTTCACAGGCAGGTGTCTTCGTGGAGGGGGAAGTGCCGCATTACTACGATGTCGCACACATGTGTCTGAGGAACAAAGAAGTCATCAGCATGGGATACTTGTATCTCACGGATAGGCGTCTGATATGTGTGGGAGGACTGCAGGGTCCATTAACCCACGACTCCACAGCGTACAGAATCCTCTACGATGACCGAAAGTCCCAGCCCTACTTGGGATCACTGGACTACATCTACCTAGACAAGATTCGGGGTATTCGTTCAGACTATGGCCTCCTGAAGAAACAGGTCAGCGTTGAGTACCATACGAAGTACATTAAGGAGAAGGGACGCACGCTCTACGGCCCTCTCTTCTTTAAGATGGACCTTGCCACCAAGACCAGTGTCTAGGAGGGGCCCGTCGATGTACTCATTCAGATTACAGAGCCCATGGACACACGGAAAGTGCGACAAGAAGAACTGCTGAGAAGGATTGAGCGTTTAATAAAGTAGCAACAATGCCTGTATAGTCCAGTGATTCCCTTTCTTTTGTCAATGCTGACAGACCAACAGATGTTTGACCTGGACGAGCTGAACCAGCAGTGGTACGAGTATGATGAATACTGGTCAGAAGTCCAACAAACGACTCCAAAGGTTGACAAGCTGATAGCTGAGTTCAATGAAAAGGTGGGCCTAGTCTAGACCAAGAACATCTGGTGAGTGTTGCTCAAGGGGCTCTTCTCACATGATGAGATAAGAAAGATACCAAGCGGAACTGTTATACTCCACTGTGAGATTCTACTCTAGGTAGTGCTGGCCATGCGACGCGATGAACCCCAGAAGCAATGCGAGAGTCAGGATGTTCTGACCTTCAAGCCCGCACCTGTCAAGATAGTTCAGAACAGCTGTGGAATTGAGTTGCTCGGAGACCCCAATTACTACCTTGTTGTTAAGGTTCTTCGCGAGGGTCCGATGACCGTTCGAGAGATTGAAAAGGCGTATAACAAGGCGGCGGCGAAGAGCGATAACTACGAGCCTAAGTCTGACAAGACAATCTATCGGTACTTGAAGAACCTGGAGATTGGAGGTCTCGTAGTCCCTGCTGGCAAGAGAGTCGTATTTGACAAGACCGCCACTGAAACGCTCTTCTCACGTACCGCGCGCATCTTCCTCACGCAGGACGAACCTTCATCGTGGTGGAAATCGGACAAGGGGCGGCAGTTTGCACAGCAGATGGCAAGAGTTCTAAAACCGCTTCATGGCAATAAGGAGCCTTCCATCAAGTGCCTGACTAACTTCTTCATTCAATTTGAAAAGGCAAAGGAAGCCGAGATTGCCAGACTTGTGGCAGAGGGTGATGAGGAATCACTGGAACATCTTACGTCAGGCGAGTGGAAGGATGCAGTGAAAGCTATAGATAGTTTGAAGATCATCAGCATACTCTTGAGCCGACCAGACCTTGTTGAGGATCTTCGAAAGTGCTTCGAATGATAACACTCTACTAGGATGGCTTGGTAGTTCTCTTAGTCCGATAGCCTTATATTAGGGCATGAGATTACGTTCTCAATAACTGAGAAAATTGATTCTCAAGAGGCTAAAGGTGAGCCGTAGCTATGCGTGTAGGATTACACATAGGAACGTTTGACTGGCTGGGAAGTCCTATCAATATTGGTGAAACGGTAGCTGAGATGGAGGTCTTTGGGGATGAAATCATACCGGTTGTATCCAAGTTCTGAATTCAGCTCAGACATAGCACGGGCGGTAGAACAATCATGAAAGTTGTCTATAGACATTACGAACCTAATCAGGGATTGGAAGAAATGCAGGCCAAGATCTATACTGAGCTCTCCGGGCTTCCCGCGACAGCAGAACAGATCAGAGAGCGAAATATCAGAAGAGATCCAAGAACAACACGTTATGTCCTGACGGAAAAAGGCGAACCATTGGCATACATCACAGCAAGGGATGCCGGTAGCCATGTGGGCAGGACCTACATGGGTTATCCGTGGGCTCTGCCTAGTTGCCCAATTGAAGCGCAGGAGAGAATATTCAATGACCTTTTGGATTACTTGATGAAGCGGAAAGAAACTCAGGAAATCGCTACAACTGTTGTCTTGGCCTCTAAAAATGCGCAGAATCATTTCGACTACTTCCGGAGGAAAGGCTTCGCAGTGAAGGAGAATTTCTTCCGATACTCCAAGGACTTCGACGCAACGGAAACCAGCAAGTGGGAGATGACGGATGAAGTCAGGTCTTTTACCAGCCGCTTGGTCACTAATGAGGATGTCAACCAGCTGATTGAATTATGTTTGGCTGACCCTTTCCTAGGAGGTTTCTTGTCTTCCGAGGAAGCGGTGAGGGCGTATATCGAGCAAAGAGCTCTCAAAGATGGACATGCCATGTTGGTTCTCAATGAAGGTCAGGTTGTTGCTGCAGGAGCGCTTGCCAAGGCTCAACCAGATGGATTCTATCTCGATGGGGATGAAGAGCGAATCATGATGAGATTCTCAGTGACACGGCCGGGATATCCTCAAGCGTGGAGGAGGCTGCTAATTGGACTAGCAAAGGAATGCCTAGCTGCTGGATGGGCTGACATACCATTGAGAGTTACATCTTTTCTCTTTTCAGGAAATGGAACTGCAGCGAATCTAGCACAAGTTACACCAGGTCTTGAGATAATCGAGGTAATTATGACTCTTGGGAAAGGAGATTAGGGGATTGAACTTGCGAGTAAGGAAGTCAACTAATGCACTAGAAGTAACCAGTCAAGGATTTGGCTTGAGATGACATCGGAAAGGTTGGATACCATGAATGATAGCAATGGAATGCGAGTGCTAGGAATCGTTGGAAGTCCTCGGCGTGGCGGCAACACCGACATTCTAATTGATGAAGTTCTCGCAGGCGCGGAGGAGGTTGGTGCTCTTGTCGAGAAAGTGTTTCTGAATGAGGTGAATATGGCTTTTTGCCAGGGCTGCGAAACCTGTCAACAAACAGGAGAGTGCGTTCAACAGGATGACATGCAAATGATATTCCATAAAATGTCACAGAGTCATGTTTTGGTAATTGGTTCACCAGTTTATTACAATGGACCTACTGGTCAGTCCAAGGTGTTCATTGACAGATGGTACGGTGCGAAGAAGGGCACTTTCGCTGGGCAGAGCGTGATTCTTGTTGTGCCATTCGCAGCAGCAAACGCAAGTGTTGCATCTCATACTGTGGGAATCCTCAACTCCGCTGTAAACGGATCGAAATTGAAGCTTTTTGAAACGTTAATTGTGCCCGGTGTTTGGGATTCGGGTGCGGTACGGAAACACGTCAACATACTGGCAAAAGGTCGTCGTGCAGGAAGGGAGGCGATTGAGAAACTTGGCTAGAGAGATGATGGATATGAAAAATGTTGATGAAAGAAGTATGACAATTCGAACTCGTAAACTTGGAAAAAGTGGTATAGAAGTTAGTGCAATTGGATTAGGTTGCTGGGCTATAGGTGGGCCTCTTTGGTACCTAAGAGACGGTGAGCGTCTTCCCTTGAGCTGGGGTAAGGTTGATGATAAAGAATCTATCCGAACCATCCATCGAGCACTTGATCTGGGAATAACCCTTTTTGATACAGCTGATGCATATGGTTGTGGTCACAGTGAGCGAATTCTGGGTCAAGCTCTGGAAGGTAGACGAGAGGATGTAATCATTGCTACTAAATTCGGTTCGATATTTGATGAAACAACTAAGACTTGGCTTGGTCACTCTCATCCTAATGGGATTATTACACAAGAATTCCTCCGAAAAGCCTGTGAAGCCAGTCTGAAACGCCTCAATACAGACTATATTGATTTGTATCAGCTCCATTGGAAAGATTATGATGCTGACCTAGCGACTGGTTTGTTACCCGTTTTAGAAGATTTAGTTAGTGAAGGGAAAATTCGTTATTACGGATGGAGTACACCCGATTCAAAACGATTACAGGGATTTGTTGAGGGTTCCCATTGTACAGCAATTCAGTATAACTATAACATACTCGAACGAAATCCAAACATGCTGGCTCTTTGTGAAAAGCTCAACCAAGCCAGTATTGCACGGGGACCATTCGCTATGGGACTTCTTACTGGGAAGTACAGTAAGGAATCGAAGATAGCTAAAGACGATTTGCGTCATAGCTGGTGGAACTTGCAGGATGGACGCCAAGCAAAACAGCTAGAAATGTTAGAAGCAATCCGCGAAATAATCACTTACAATGGTCGTACAATGGTTCAAGCTGCCCTAGGTTGGCTCTTAGCACTTAGTCATCATGTTATCCCCATTCCAGGTTTTAAAACTATGAAGCAGGTAGAAGAGAATATAGAAACGCTCCAGTTTGGTCCCTTGACAAAGGAGCAAATGCATGAAATTGATCAGATTCTGGAAAATTATTCTTATGATTTAGTCCTACCGGATTAGAAGGTTGATATCAATTTCAAATGAGTGAAGAAAAATGAAAACTGTGGAACTTGGCAAAACCGGCCTAAAGGTTTCTAGGATAGGAATGGGCAGCACTCAGGATTTGGTATGCCTACGAAGGAGCAGGCCCGGATACAGGGTCGGTCGTTCTCTCTGGCACGCTTTGATTGGCCCGGTAGTCCACGGAATGCGGGCCCGAAATTGGGCCCCTACCGGCTGCTTATATGGGAGCTCATCAAGGAGAACTACGACTTCTTCAAGGGGGAAATCGGGCAGGACGTGTAAAGAGTGAAAGTGGGGTTCCAACTACCATACTTCGACTGGCCCGGGGCACCGGAAACCACCGCACCGAAGCTGAGGGAGATAGCAAAGGCCGTGGAAACCGCGGGGTTCAGTAGCTTCTGGGTGATGGACCACCTCTTCCAGCTCGGAGGAGCTTTTGGGGAGAAGACCGCGCCACTACCTGAAGCCTACAGCACTCTGAGCTACGTGGCAGGACTCACGAAGAGGATCAAACTCGGCGTTCTAGTCACCAACAACATTCTCCGGTATCCCAGTATGCTCGTGAAGATGGTAACTACGCTGGACGTGCTGTCAGGGGGCAGGATGTACCTCGGCATCGGACCGGGCGGAATGGTGGAGCGCGAGATCGTGGGATACGGCATCCCCCGCCCACCGCTTAAGGAGCGGATCTCAAGGCTCGAGGAGACCCTCCGGATATTCAAGCACATGTGGAGCGATGACAGGAGCCCGTTCAGGGGCAGGTACTACCAGCTAGAGGAGCCCATCTGCAGCCCCCAGCCAATCAGCATGCCACACCCTCCGATACTCATAGGCATGTGGAAGGGAGGATCTAGGATGCTCAGGATATCAGCCAAGTACGCGGACGCGGTGAACCTACAGTTCGGGTCGCCCCTACCAGAGTTCCAAGACTGGATGCATGAGAAGTACGAGGAACGAAGGACATTCATCCCTGACACGCTGGGAAAGCTTAGGCGCCTATGCGAGGAGCACGGGAGGGACTACGACAGCATAGAGAAGACCATCCTCGGGACAGTGAGGATAGCGCCCGATGCCATGACGGCGGAGGATGTGTTGGACATCTGTGTGGAGCTAGGTGAGCTCGGCATCGAGCAGGTGATACTGAACATGCCTAACGGCCATGAGATCAAGCCCATCGAGACCATCGGGAAGGAGATCATCCCACGTGTGAGTAATCTATAAGGTATGACAGGTGCTACTATGCCTATTGAATTACAGATAACGGAATCCGATTGGCCAAACACAGACAACCTTGGTGAGAAACTGGCAGAGATAGCAAGAACGGCGGATTAGTTTGGAAGTGTTGGATTTCATGAATGAAAGCAATCACAAACGGGTGCTAGGAATCGTCGGAAGCCCGCGGCGTGGAGGACATACGGAAATTCTAGTTGATGAAGTACTTGCTGGTGCTGCAAGAGCAGGCGCAGTCACGGAGAAGGTCATCCTGAGCGAGCTAGATATTCTGCCTTGCAAAGCCTTCGATGCGTGCAAGGGTGGGAAGGATTGTGTACAGCAAGACGATATGGCGGAGCTCTTGGTGAAGATGGACCAGAGTCAAGTATGGGTCTTGGGCACACCTATCTACTGGTGGGGCCCAACAGCGCAGTTCAAGGCGTTCCTTGATAGGTGGTATGGAGCTAATCACGCAAGATTTCAAGGGCGTTCAGTCATCTTGATCATACCATTTGGGGGTGGGAATGAGGGATATGCAAGTCATGTCTTGGGGATGCTCAATGATGTCATTGGCTATCTGGGACTGAAGCATATTGCGACTGTGCTTGCGCCGGGTGTACATAAAAGCGGAGCAGTACGCCAGCATCCTAAAAAACTGGCTGCCGCTCGTCGAGCAGGTCAGGAAGCTGCCGCAGGACTTGGCCCTCGCATGCGAGTTGAGAGGCGTCATTAATGATGAAGACCATGAAGCTTGGCAGGACAAACCTGGTGATTTCCAGGATAGGAGTGGGAGGCATTCCAATTACTCGCCTCTCCGAAAGCAAAGCCGTAGAAGTATTGCGGCGCTGTTTCGATCTTGGCGTTACATTTGTCGATACGGCCAACGCTTACGGATCCAGCGAAGAGCGCATTGGGAAGGCGATTACTGGATATCGAAACAAAGTGGTCATCGCCACAAAGACCGGGGGCCGGAGCAAAACCACGGCCTTGGAACATCTGGAGTTGAGCCTTCAACGTCTGCAGACGGATTACATTGACCTGTGGCAGCTTCACAACCTTAGCACCTTCAAGGTGTACAAACGGGTTCTGCGATCAGGTGGGGCAATGGAAGCGGCTCAGGAAGCCTTGAAGACAGGGAAGATTCGGCACATTGGCATGAGCAGCCATTCATTGGATGTGGCGCTGCATGCAGTTCCTTCAGGCAATTTCGAAACAATCCAATTCCCGTTCAACTTCGTAAATACCGAAGCAGCAGACGAGCTGATTCCTTTATGCCAAGAACATGATATCGGCTTTATAGCCATGAAACCTTTCGCGGGTGGCCAATTGAGCGATGCCGACTTAGTCATCAAATATCTGCTGCAGTTCGATGGTGTTGTGCCAGATCCGGGGGTCAAGGAGTGCAGAGAGATTGAAGAGATCGTGGACATAGTCAACGGGTCATGGAAGCTTACGCCGCGGGAAAATGGGAAGATAGAGGAAATTCGTTTCAAGCTGGGTAGACGGTTCTGCCAGTGGTGTGGTTACTGTCAACCTTGCCCTCAGGATATTGACATCCCGCACTTGATGAACACCCGGAACATTCGAAGCTATGGAGAAGGCTTCTTCAAACGCGTTGCGCGTGCAGTGGAAGCTGGTAGAAACTGTGTCGAATGCGGTGAATGCGAGGAGAAATGTCCCTATCATCTGCCAATTCGTGAAACGATTGCAGAGAATATTGAATTCTTCGACAGACTCATGCAAGAGGTGGAACGACCTTGGGAAGAGGCAAATTGACCGGGAATGAGCTCGCACGCCACTTTGATGTTTGCCGCCAACTTCAAGCAGCGTTCCCCATGGCTCGCCAGTACCTAGAGTGCTCTCGCGAGAACACATCTCTCGGCTTCCTTGGAGGGCCTCTCTATCTCTTCCTATAGAACACGACTCTTAACATCCACTCATGCGCGATACTCTCTCTCAACCCATCAGGAATGTTGTTATCCATAGCATTCATAATTACCTTCTCGATTGCCCCATGTTCATTGCTTCGTATGAACTCGATTTCCTGAGCCTTCCGCGCGAACTCACCCAGTTTGTGTCTCAGGGATTCGTCATCACTGGACATAAGGCTCAACCATTCTGGCGGGATTTTGTCAGTCACAACCATGTGAATCAAATCCTCAAGATTCGCTAGACGGTCCTTCAAGGTCCCCAACTCTGATGTGCTCTCATTCATTCGCCGCCCACAACTCATGCAGACCCTTGCCAATGCGTCATTATTCTCCTTGCAGTGGGGGCACTCACGAAGAGTCATCATAGGTTCAAACGTGCCGTTATCTTCCAAACCATATGCTTTGGACCGTAGTTCTCTCTCAACATCGACCTGACTTAGATGGATGTAGACGGATTCCATCATACTCCCCGGTCTCCAACCAGCGAACTTACGCAGATGTTCTCCTCTGATTCCCAGTTTCACCAACTCGGTCAATCTGGAGTGCCTGAACATATGGCAAGTCTTTCGTTTTTTGAGACCGGCCCGTGATACAATCTTCTTCACGACTTGGAAGAGACCCGTGTAAGACAGTGTTGATAGTTCACCCTTCAGAGTGACCCAGGTCGATCCTTCTCCTGTGGGATGTGCCTCAATCCACGCCTTAAGTGAAGGAACAGAACGATACAACAAGAGTTCGCGAACGCCAGTCTTGCCTGTCACTGTGATGTGTGCTGTCTTATCTTCGTTGAATCGCACATCTTCGATTTTCATGGATAACAGTTCCGATGCCCGCGCCGCCGACTCGTATAAAACGCGAACAACGGCTCTGTCTCTCGTCTCATATGCCGATGCGAATATCAATTCTAATTCCTTTGCCGTGAACAGGTCTTTGACAGTAACACCCTCGACCTTGGGCAGGGCAACCTTATCGAGTTCATCAGTCGGAAGACTCAACCATTTTAGCACTCGTCTGGCGGCCTTCTTTTCATTGCGAACCGTCTGCGGGCTGACCTCCTGCATCCGGTCCCGTAGCCATTTCGGTGTGAGACCCATTGGTGGCGGAAGTCGTGATAGCATAGCGCGTAGATTCCTAAGAGTACTCGGTTTGACGTGGGACATTGTGACCAAGAAACGTTTGTAATCCTTATGTAGAACCATAGTTTCACCTGCAATTACCACACAGAAATCGCAGATAAGACTTATGTTGCTATCCTAATGAGTCTCGAAGACTCATCGACATCTTTTGCTCAAGATGTTCTTTGAAACAAGCTAGACCATAGACAAGCCCTGCAATCGTCTTAGCACTCTCAACCTTGCGGCCATCGACGAACGATGGAACCGCATTCACCGGCTCGTAGCCGTTCTCCGACCATTCGACGTTCTTCTTCGAAGACCCGTAGTAACCTATCTCTGGAAATTCGCCGTTATTTATCGTGTCAGCGAGTGTGCCAAGCACATCATCAATGAGTGACATTACTTCTGGTGTGGTTGCTGAATTGCTTCCTTTTTTCATCACTTGAAGACCCTCCTAGTTTCCAAGAAGATTGACCAGAGAAACCTCTTGATCTGTCGCCATGCCCAGCGTTTCTGCTATGAATTCATAGTAGCCAACTAATCTGCTCTCTCGCCTTTCTTGCTGATGCACCCTTCGTTTCCGCCTAACGCCTTCGCCAAGTTTTCTCAAACAATCCTTGAGTCCGAGGTCAATCTCCCGACGAACCACGTCGATATCTCCGATGAACTCCTTACCCACCGTCTTGTAAGGGATCTTGGTGGAGCAAATGTGTACAAAGAAGGCGAGAGGGTCATCCTGACGAAGACCATAATTCTTGAGATTAAGCTCCCTAATGACTTGGCTAGATACATCGGTGCGTTCGTCGTACAACAACGGAATGCGGTTTGCAAATCTGTACAGTCTTATGGCTGGTGTTAGTTCACCACCGTAGGCAGCGCCGATTTCCACAATGAATGGATGTCCTTCATAGACACTGGGCGGTCTCTGTCGTACTACAACGAACTCCGGCTTGAGCCTTCTAATCCCCGCCTCCAGCACATCGAGGCCTGCAGGTGAAAGCGACTTGCTGGAGGGAGCTAGAAAACCGCCGTATGCCTCGAGTTTTTTCATCATGTGAACAAGATTCTCATTGCTTAATGCCTTGGGCGCGGCTGCTGGGTCCAAACCAGCTGAAGCTAGGAATTTCTCAGCTGTTGATTCGCCCATTCTCTGGAAAGAGCCCCTTAGGAATGACTTGAGCGTGCTCCTGCGCGACTCCTTTATCATTCTCTTGAGCATCTCAACGTCTATCCCTCTTGGATGCGGCTTCGCCTCCTTTGGCTGTTGTGGCAGCGTTTCTATGATTCGAGTCAGTTGAAGTGACTCTCCGTCGGGGTTATCGAAGCGCATAGATGCGTATGGAACGATCATGCTTGTCTGCAAGAAGTACTCCGTAATGCGCCGTTTGCTACGGAACCAATCCCCTTGCAGATAAAATTCGATGGTAGTACCATGTTCTCTTGGATCCTTTGGCTGTTGCTCTTCATGAACCAATATTGGTTCGTTATTCTCAATGTCCAGCCTCATCACGATTTTGTGCTTGCTTTCTTCTCCGATGCGTCCGGTTGTTATCTTGATTGGTCTTTGAGTTGTAATTTGACCATAGAGAAGAGCAAGGCTGCCACCGAGACCGAAGGTGCCTCGACTCTGCTTTAGAGTGAACCTAGTTGAAGTGAGCATCCTGCCCAGGAGTCGAGGGGCGTCTTCTCTCCTGATTCCTGATCCGTTATCTTGGATGCGGAGTCCAAAAACCTGCGGGCCTCTTAGAATATCCTCTGCTTCTGAGGAATCCGTTTTCAAATGCTGCAATGACACGTGCACTTCGGGTAGCACTTCCGTGCCTTCGCAGGCATCTAGACTATTTTCAACGAGCTCTCTAACAGAAACATAGAGCGATCTTGCGGGGTTGTCGAAACCAGCTATCGTTCGATTCCTGTAGAACCATGCTGATACTGATAATTCTACGACGTCCGAGTCTGAGTGGCGCAATGACTGCAATATGGAGGCTCCTGTATTTTCTACAGGACGTCTTCGGTGAAATCGGGCTATGAAGCGTGGTATTATCCATACGACATTCAATTAGAATTGTGGGACAATGAAGAAGCCAAACAGTAGAAGTGCTGCAAGCGCTACTGTTAGTGCGGCCCACACCGCTGTATTCCACATCTTGACTGTGGCCCCATCGAATGGTTGTATGGGGATCATATTGAAGGCACCAAGCATCGCGTTGAGGATGAGTCCGTAGCGAAGCACGGATAGCATGAGATTAGTCACAGGGTCTATTACTGGAACCCCAACTGCTGCCACTAGCAGCAGCATTCCGATTGCAATTCCTGCGGCGATGATGAAATTCGTTAGTGGACCCGCCAGGTTTACCTTTCCATCTTCCTCCAAGCTCTTGGCCCTACTAGTTGCTACAACTCCTGTTCCAAAGATTGGGAATGACCAGAGGATTGCCAACGCTGATAGGAGGTAACCCTGCTGAGTCATGCGGAATTCACTCCATTGTCCATAGTGCTGAGCGACAAATTTGTGGGCCATCTCGTGTGCCATGAAGGACACCAAGAAGATGCAAATCGTGATTGTAGGGTACCACCAGAAACCAACGCTGACGAAGTAGATCAATCGCGGAATAGCATTGAATATGCCGCTTGGATATCCCATCATTGAAATGCCAACTAGCACAACTAGGATGGAAGCAATCGCCAAGTCCCTCTTCTCAGTGGAGGAGAACCTCGCACGGCCGGTTGGTCGCCTTATTGTGCGTCTTTGACTGGAACGTTCATGCACAGGCCGCAGCACTTCCTCCTCAGTGTACTGTTCACTGAACGAATCAGCAACCTTCCGCCTCGCGTGGTCGCGGGCCTTTTCCATAGCTGGACAACCGTGGCTCTCCGGTAATCTGTGGTCTGCACAAAAGACGCAATTGCAATACGGACATGTGAAAGCGAGGTCGTCCTTCCCGCAGAGTGAGCAGTTCACCATTCTAGATACACCATGAAGCTGTCGAGTTTCGTTGTACTCGCGGTAAGGCAAGTTCTTTGTGTTAATATTCGTATTCCTAGTGGACATTGGAAGCCGTCCGCTTGATTACCTGTCACAGCTGGAAAACATTCTATGCTTCGTAACGCTTATATACCAAATGGTCCCTAGTAACTACAGTACTAGTTGGTCCCTAGCGGACCTGCTGGCATACATGCACAGAATGGAGCCCCAAAGGTGACTCTTAGGGCGGCAAAGCACCGCCCGGGGCTTCAAAAAAAGAGGCTTGTAACCATGATTGAAGATGATTTCGATAAGATAGTACGCCATATGTTCGAGAGCTTTTTCTCCCGCTCAAGGGGTTTGAGCGAAGAGGGAAGCACAACCACGAGGTTTCAATTCGAATCAATAGGTGTACCCAGCCTTGGCACCAACTCGGGAACTGCCGAAACGGAGCCCAAGGTTGAAACGGTCGATCTCGGTGACACCTGCATATTCGTTGTTGAAAACGCATCCGCGAGCCAAGCCCCACTGGTACGAGTTGAAGGTAGAGAGTTGTTAGTGGAGTTCGGAACCGAACAAGGGAAACAGATGAAGATTGAGCTTCCTTATGCTGTCGATGTTGAGAAGTCGAGCTTCTCTCACCGCAACGGAATCACTGAGATTAGCATTGTCCGTGCGGTAGATGAGAGTAGTAGTTCTGATACAAATGAACGATACCTGAGAAGTTTGTAGGAATGGAGTGTAGCTAAGTTGACAAAAGAAATAATTAAACTCAAAGTGGCCGCTGCAATGCCGAAAGATCAAGGCCGCAGCATAGTCCGGCTAAATTCAGATGTACGGAATCGGTTGGGCGTCAGGTCAGGCGACTTTGTTTTGCTGAAGGGCGAGAAGGAAACTGTCGCTGTGTGTTGGCCTGGATTACAGGAAGACGAAGTGCTTAACATGGTCAGAATGGACGGACTGATCAGAAGCAACGCTGGTGTTAAGCTGGGTGAAGCTATCGAAGTTAGCCCCTTCAATGTACCGGAGGCTACTCGCGTTGTACTAGCCCCAAGCCAGCCGGTACGATTTCAGAAAGGCTTCGAGCAATACGTGAAACAGCAAATCACAAACAAGCCAATCACAAGAGGCGATATACTGGTGGTTGCGTCAATCGGACAAGGGCTACAATTTGTGGCAACTGCTGTTTCTCCAAGCAAGCATGTGCGAGTTACTTCCACAACTACTGTGGAGGTTCTCACGAAGCCAGCCAAGCCGGAGGATGTCAATGTGCCTGCCGTGAATTACGAGGACATTGGAGGTCTGGGCAAGGAGCTTCAGAAAATTCGAGAGATGATTGAGCTCCCAATGAAGTCACCGGAGCTCTTCAAGCGTCTCGGAATCTCGCCACCGAAGGGAGTGCTTCTCCATGGTCCTCCAGGGACTGGCAAGACGTTGATAGCCCAAGCTGTCGCGAATGAATCGGGTGCGAACTTTAAGGTCATCAACGGCCCCGAGATTATGTCCAAGTTCTATGGTGAATCGGAACAGAAGATGCGCGACCTCTTTGAGGAAGCTGAAAAGAATGCGCCAAGCATAATCTTCATCGATGAACTGGATAGCATTGCCCCCAAGCGCGCAGAGGTGACTGGTGAGGTTGAGCGCAGAGTAGTTGCTCAGCTTCTCGCTCTGATGGATGGTCTTGCAGGTCGGGGCCAAGTTATTGTCATAGGCGCCACGAATAGAGTTGATGATATCGACGAGGCGCTCAGGAGACCTGGACGATTCGATAGGGAAATTGAGATTGGGGTCCCTGACAAGAAGGGTAGACTTGAGATTCTCCAAATACATACGAGGTCTATGCCTTTGGAAGAGGGTCTTGACTTGGAGAAGCTGGCCGCAATTACACATGGGTTTGTTGGCGCTGACCTCTCAGCGTTGGCGCGTGAAGCGGCGATGCAGGCTTTGAAACGAGCGTTACCTCATGTGGACCCGGAAACAGGTGACATCCCCCCGGATATTCTCAACGACCTCTTCGTCACCCAGATTGACTTTGACACAGCAGTTGCTGATGTTTCGCCCTCTGCATTGAGAGAATTGCTTGTAGAGCGGCCAAATGTACTTTGGACGGATGTGGGCGGCCTTGAGAAGGTCAAAGGACAACTCAGAGAGGCTATTGAGGCTCCACTCAAGCATCCAGAGGTCTTTGAGGAGATGGGCATTCGATCACCAAAGGGAGTGCTATTGTTTGGCCCACCGGGAACCGGCAAGACACTCCTGGCAAAGGCAGTAGCTACTGAGAGTGAAGCCAACTTTATCTCAGTCCGCGGCCCTGAGATCTTCAACAAGTACGTTGGCGAGTCCGAAAAAGCCATTCGTGACATCTTCAAGAAAGCTCGTCAAACGGCGCCGTGTATTCTGTTCTTTGATGAAATAGATGCAATCATGAGTGCCAGAGGAATGCGAGATGATACCGGAGTTAGCCAGAGAATCGTGAACCAGTTCCTCGCGGAACTTGACGGTATGCACACCCTGCGAAACGTTCTAGTCATCGGCGCAACGAATCGTGCGGATATCTTGGACCCCGCGGTTCTGCGTCCAGGTAGATTCGATGCGATTGTGTTCGTTCCCCCACCCGATAAGGCAGCACTCATCGAGATTCTGAAGGTCCATACAAAGAGTATGCCTCTTGCTGATGATGTGGACTTGGAGAAGATAGCTAGCATGGCCGAGGGGTTCTCGGGTGCAGACATCGAGGGATTGACTCGAGAAGCCGCCATGGCTGCAGTCAGAGACGATTGGAAGGCAAAGCCGGTTGCGATGAAACACTTTGAAGCGGCAATGCAAGAGGTTCGACCAAGCATCTCTTCTGGTGATATCAAACGATACCACTCGATTGCTGAACAGGTGTTCCGAAGGCAACCTCACAGGGATGAAACTGCTGCTGCATACATTTAGAGTACCGACTTAGGTGTGAGCGATTTGTCTTGCACCCTTAGTCACTTTCTTTTCAATCAGGCAACACCGTGAAGCTTGAACATCAAAGTGAGTATTCACGCTTGATGTTCGATTGTCAGATCAGCGCGTAGGGTCCGTCAAGCCGCCCGTGAAATACAGTCACGATAGCCTTTTGAGCCGCAGAGAGGAGCTCTCCTAGAATCCCAAGAACACAGGTGAACTAAGCGCATGAGCGATTTCTATCCGGTTACTCCGATTGTGGTCATAACTAACACTAGCTACGCTGCTCAAGCTGGTGTTCTAGGCGAGAAGTGGGCTGTTCGAGTCATCAGGGGCCATAAGATTATCGCTGAGAAGCCAATTAACGAACTCGTACTGGACAGCATAGTTGGCATGATATACGGCCACATTAGAATAGAAGGTCTTGGTAGGCACGCTGTGGCGCAAACCGCAGGGCGTCTTATGCAGTTCTCTCGCAGATATCAGCAGTCCGGCGTATGTCCGAATTATGCGGACCCTAAGCTGGTCTATGGCGATCAAGTGGAAACATCCCCCACAGCATATGCAGAGCCTGAAACAACTGCAGCAGAACCCAAGATAGAGGTCACGCCTGTGGAGGAGCTGCCGAAAATACCGGCCTTTAAGATAGGCAAGGCCTGGACTGCTACTATCGAGGCGCACTCCGTCATGATTACGCGAATGGCAGCGTATGGGGCATCCTTGCCTGAGGGGCATCTTGAATTGATGTTCGAGCAAGCCGCAAGTGACTTGGTTAATTTTTGGTTTGCTCAGGGTGAAGCCTCTGGACTGATTTCCCGATTCGCTGCAATGATACAAAGCTGCTCTAGAGAGAGCACTATGTCCGAGTCAACAAAAAGCAAGATCATCATGGAAACTGGGAACTGCGCACTGTTGGAGAGTGCTGGAAACCTCAATAAAGTTGGGATCACTTTTCCGTCAGGATTCCCCTGCAAGTTTCACGAGGAAGTCGCAAAGCAGGTTTCTGCAAGGACCAAGACTAGGATATCCATTAACACAACTTCTAGCGGATGCACGGTCACAATCGCCCCCTCTTGAATCAGAGTTGGTTCTAACCCAATAATCTTAAAACAATCCGACTGAATCAATTATCATAGACGAGACCGCGCGGCTGTTGTCTCGATTTGGGAGAATAAACAACATGTCATATCTTACGTGGCGTGAACACATACGCTCAGGACCGGTGTGTCTTGGAGTAATTGTCGTGATTGTGGGTGCAGTTATTGCTTTGCTACCCTCCATCAATGAAGCATATGATTTCCTAGCACCTAATACTGTCCTTGCAGGCGGGTTAATCGCCGTTCTTGGACTTGTCTGCATAGTGTGCGGTTTCTTCTTCACCAAGAAGAAGCGCGACTCAGTGCTCACACCAGTAGACACGCGTGTAGATGATACACCCCCCCCACCTCCACCGCCAGACTAAACGACTCCTGAAACCTGAATTGTTCAGCCGGGGGCCCCCCGGAACATCAGAAAGCATGTTCCATGGGCTCCTGACATTCTTCTTCTTGACTAGTAGCCCTGATGTACAGTCCTCCCGAGGTGAGTTCAGCGTGCAAATCGCCAGCTTCAATCAGTGGTGGTTGACCCCGCAAACGCTTATACGTAACAAAGTCAGGTCAAGATAGAGAGGACCAAAGGACGGTACCAGTTCTATGATAATCCTTGAATATCGTGATAGTAAATTCCACGAAGCATCTGGACCATCAGTGTCAGGTATTTCCTTGAAGGTTGATGAAGCCCAGAAGAAACTCATACTGATTGTCCCAGCTGGGGTCAGTATGATTCAACGCAGGGCAGCTGAGCGAAACGCTCGTGGCATTTCGAAGATTGGATTCCAAACCAAGACCAAGGGTGGTGTTGGTCGCGGGTTTGAGATGATGTTCGAAGGCCATGGCGGAGGATTACCAGATCGGCTTAAGCATTCTCCCAGAGAGGTTTACTAACTCTACCATACTCAGCGGCCGATAGACATCTGTCTGACGCAGCGAGAAGAAAGAGTCAGTAGTCATAGGTACATAGGAGGAGTGTGAACACCCATGTCGAATGATGATATCAAGCGCATAATTGAAGAAGCTACCAAGGAAACCCTAAGGGAGTCCTTTACCGAAGCAGGCCAAAAATACATCAAAGCTGCTGGAGCCTTGGAACAGAGAGGCGATTTTTCAGGAGCGGAAAAGCTCTATCAACAGGCGGCTGCTACATTCTCCAAGGCAGCAGAAAAATACAGGGCATCAAAGAGCTTCAAGAATGCTGCACTGAACATGACTTCCGCTGGAGACATGTTGTCGGATATTGGTCAATCAATCCAGGCCATAGCTGCATATTCGCAGGCAGCAGATGATCTCTATGCTGCTGCGAGCGAGCATCTGATGTGGGGCGAAGATACCGAAACCAAGAAGGGCGCCACCTTGGCGATGGCGGGCTCCATGATCTATATCATGATAGGCAAAGAAGCCGATGGTTTCCATCGGGCTAGGACATTTTTGGCTGAGAATGCCTCCAAGATGATGTTCCCGGCTGTCGTTCGCCTTAGCCAGATTCCTCAGATGCTGGAGAGTGCAATCCAGTCCGTGGATGTTAATGCGTTTGCAGATGCAGAAAATGCAGTTGTTACAGAGCTGAAAACTGCGCTGGCCAGTTCTGGTGCTCAGGAATTCTCGAAGTACGTCGACAAGGGTCTCGACATGGTTAGGGAGATACTCCGTGGGAATCTCAAGGTTCCAAAGATCATCACGCAACTGGACCTTCCAGTTGACATGACATTTGTTGAACAGTTTCCACTTCGCGTCATCATCCAGAATGTTGGTGACGGAGCTGCCACAAAACTGAGAGCAGAGTGGCACATTGATGAAGGCCTCGACCACATATCAGGTGATAAAGCCACGACCATATCTTCACTGCCACCTGGCGAATCAGCCACATTTGAAATCAATGCGAAATCCTCTCAAGAACTCATGGGCGTCAAAGAGTACTCGATTCTGGTTCGTGGCTCATACATGGACGAGCTCAATACGGAGTACACGCTTCAAGCCGGTCCTGGAACTCTAGTTCTGAAAGATTTTAAAATGAGTGAGAAGATTGTACGCGATTTGGATGTGACCGAAGCCAGGGTGGACATTCTGGGTTCGACTATCGATGAGTCTCCTCTCGACAAGGCTCCGATGCATAGAATCGTCGGAAGCCTCGCAAACTCTCTGAAACAAGTTCGGGCGGACGTTGATGAGAAGGATCTTGATACAGCGAAGGCGCGACTCGGAGTCGTTAATCAGATGGTAGATGCGATGGACGCAATCCTCGGAGATGAAGTCATGATGGAGGCGCTGGCTAAGACTCGGAACTACGAGAAGAAGGTCTATACGAAGTCCGTTCTAGGACCCATTTGCGATAGTGTAATTTCAGCAATCGCTGAACAGGAGCGTAAGATGGAATCTGAGGCTTCTTCGATAAAGGCCGAATCGACCATTGAAGACGAGAAGAAGAAGCATATCGTGAACACACTCACAGAACTCAAGGTGAAGACTTCTGAAATTATCAGAGACCTCGATACGATTTACTCTCAGATGCCAAGTGAAGCGACCACAGATATGCCTGATGAAGCTGCAAGAAGAACCAGACTCAGGAGCGCGCTGGAATCAGCGAGGACCAAGACAGTCGGTGTGGAATCAAATCTTGGCAATGTTGTGAAAGATGAAGCCTTTGCAGTGGGACCGACCTCAGATGTCCCAACCAAGGCCGAGCTCACGTTGGTTGTTCTGAGGTCTCTCAGGAACAGCATAACTCAGATGATGGATGAGAAGAAAGCCGGGCTAGAGTAGTTCACGCTCTACCTTTTTTCCATGAATGCTTCCAGCCTGTCCATTGCCTCTGTAATAATCTCGGGAGGCGGAAGGTAAACACTCCTGAAATGACTAGCTCCGTATATTGGGCAGAAACCTGAACCTGGCACAAAAACCACCCCTGTTTCGTTTAGGATATCAAGGACGAATTCCATGTCGTTCTTCCATCTGTTCCTGAGATCGATTTTAGGCATGATATAGAAAGCAGCATCAGGTATTGTTGTAGAGATTGAATCAATGGAGTTGAGCCGAGCGGCAATGAGGTCTCGACGGCCTCTCAATTTTCGCATTAATCCCTTAAGATGACTTCCGTCGCTTCTGAGAGCCGCAGCAGTAGCCATCTGAGCAGGAGCATTTGCACAGATTCTGATTCTGGCTTGCCGGACCATTGCATCTCTCAAAGGCTCCAACTCTCCGTCATTATCGTGGAAATACACGTATCCAACTCTCCAGCCAGGTGCAAGATACACCTTGCTCACACCATTGAATCCAACAACTGGGACATCACCAGCGGCTTTGACCATTGGGGTCTGATCCTTGTCGAAAGTAAGCTGATCATAGATTTCATCCGAGATGAGAGGAAGATTGTGCTCTCCTGCAATGCTAGCTATCTCTTTCAGCACCTTGTGGTCATAGACGGCACCGGCCGGGTTGTTGGGGTTTATGACAAGTATCCCAACTGTCTTCTCATTGATCTTGCTCCTCAGGTCATCCACGTCAGGGTTCCAGCCCTCCTCCTCAACCGTCCGATAAGTGATGGGAACACCTCCGAAGTAGCCCATGTATGCTATGTATGGGGGATATGCAGGGCCGGGGATTAAGAACTCTGAGCCATTGCTCACCAAGGCTCCGGCAAGGAACTGAATTGCCTCGGAAACTCCGTTTGTAACGAGCACCCTTGACGGGTCGATGTCAATGCCATTCACTCTCTTCTCTTTTTCAGCGGCTGCTTGTTTGAGTTCATCGAGCCCCTCTGAAGGGGCATAGCCATTAGTTCCATCTCGAAGAGCCTTGTAGAACGCGTCAATCATGAACTCGGGAGTCTTCCAGTCGTACTTGATTGGGTCTCCAATATTCAAGTAGAGCGCAGTTTGACGCTTTGCTTTCTCATATCTCCTCGCAGCCACAACGATGTCGCGAATGGCATACCTGAGATTTGCTGCTCGGTCTGTAATTGCAAGATTCATGAGTGAGCCCTGTGTGGGCCACAAATTGAGGTGCGTATTATTGTTTATGGAACCACTAATTGCTCAGCAGTGTACCAACTTCGCGAGCGTATTTCCTCATCTGGGTTACTGCTAACCCCATTGAGGTGAGGTCCTTTGCAGCGCCCATGAGGAGAAAGTTACCTGCATGAGAGAGAACAACAAACCCTCCCTTTCCACGGATCACGACCTCGTAAAGCTCGTCAAGGCCCAGCTTGTCGGCAGCCATCTCTCCTGTCATGAGCAAAGCAGCACTTACGGCTGCCATCAAGTCCGGATCTGCGTCTGATTCTTCTGTTGCAAAATAGGCTAACTTGACTCCCTGTTTGCTCACTACGGCAATGGCATCGAGGTCGGCGTAATTAGTCAGGCCCATTAGAAGCTCTACAAGCTCCCTTTCCTTCTGGGGGTCGATCTGTGATGACATTCTCAATACTCCTTGTGTTTACGGGTCGATGCTCATTTTGCAACGAGCTTGCTCTTCTTCTTGCCCGCTTTCGACTTGGTCTTCGCGGCCTCTGGCTTCTTATCTTCGACCTCAGTACGGAAGAATGTGATGAGGTCACTAAGCCTTTCCTTCATCTCTGCCTTGATTGGACTTAGGATAGCGTCAGGTGTGCCTTTCAAAAGCTCAATGCCCAACACCTTTCCGTTCTTCACAATCACACGTGGAATGAAACCCTCTGCCATAAATGTGCCTTCAGGCGGGTCCGCCACTTTCTCAAAACGTCTCTCTACCTTCTCCTGTCCGAAAACTGAGATTTTGTGTTCCGCTACCGTGAACAATGTGTTGTACACGATTAGTAGCTCTCTCTGATAACCTTCCGGAGGTGCAACAGTTTCAAGCTCCTTTATCATCTCATTAATCTGAGCTTGATTGATTGATGATGCGGCAGCACTTGTTGGCTGTGATCTAGCCGCTGCGGCTGGGACCGGAGGGGGTCTTGTTGGTTTTAGCGCAGGTGGTTTGGGGGGTGGTGCAGTTGGAGTCGTTGTGGTTTCTCCTGCTGAGGGTTGAGTCCTTTCCACCTTTGGCGTAGGAGGTCTAGGTGGAGGTGCCTTGTCTCCTGGCTTTAGCACCTTTATTGCAGCAGTTGTGCCGTCAAGGGCAGTAAAGAATGTAGGGGGTTCTTCGCCTTCATCCACTGGGCGCACCTTGAAGTTGAAACCATACTCAGACCTGAGGTTTGTGGCAACTCTCGCGCCGATGAACTTCCTCCTGATATTCGCCTGACTTCCTTTCCACAGGTAAATGCTCTTCGACGAATCATCCACGACGCATAACACTTTTGTAGAATCTAAGGTCTCTTTTGTGAGCTCAAGTTCTTGTAGAGTGCCATCCTCGAAGACTTCGTAGCCTGTAACCATGATGGATCACGACGCTGCTATTTTTCCCCTGACCGCCAGGATGCATCTTCTCTCGCGAGGGTGAAGACTTGTAGCGGAGTGAGTCAGGAGTCTCAGCATTTTGCATATCACAGTTTGTGGTATAATACTGTTGTGTGTTTGTGTGCAGTAAATTCCGGTGCCCGGGGTTGATTCAATAGCACAGCTGATTTCCCAAGATACCTTCTATGCAGCGAATGAAGCCTTATGAATCACATCAACGAAATCGCTAGTCAGTCTTGAGAAGTGATGCCGAGCTTGGTTCGAAAGTAAACCAGACTCCCGAACTCTCGTTCTCTTTCAGCATCCGTACCAGGTCCTCGTCTTGTGTTATCGAGGTGACTTTGCGGTCTCCAAATTGCAGAATGATTTTATGCATCCCTCCTAATGGGATGATTGAAACCACTTCGACAGCGAGCGCATTTGGTCGCTCTCCAAGGCCAATTCTGATATCCTCCGGCTTAACAGAGAAGACAACATCCGAACCACTCTGGCTAGTTCCGCTCACCTGGAATCTCCAACCATTGGCGTGGATTAGAATCTCGCCTTCCGTGCTCTTCACAACTTCTCCTGCGAAAATGTTTCCTCCTCCGACAAAGCGTGCAACAAACTCATTCTTCGGGCGATTGTACAGCTCCTCTGGAGCCCCGACCTGGCTAACAACTCCATTGTCAAGTACAGCTACCCTATCCGAGATAGCAAAGGCTTCGGATTGACTGTGTGTCACATAGAGGGTGGTAACGCCAAGTTCTTTCTGTATTTTTCTAATCTCGAACTGCAGGGTTTCTCGCAATTGGGGATCTAGAGAAGAGAGCGGCTCGTCTAGGAGAAGCAGTTGTGGCTCCTTGGCCAGCGCTCGAGCAAGTGCAACGCGCTGTGCCTCTCCACCGCTTATTTCACGGGTTCTTCGGAAGAGGAGATTACGGATGCCAAGTAGGTCTGACAACGCTTCAACGCGATTGATTGTCTTCTCCCTACTCCACCCAGAAACCTCCAATCCAAAAGCTATGTTCTGGTATACTGACATGTGGGGGAAAAGCGCAACTGATTGGAGCACCATCCCAATTCCTCTATCACGCGGCGGGACATCTAGTATGTTCGCGCCATCAAATGTGAGCGTTCCATGATTCGGGGTTATGAACCCCGCAACCATCCTGAGTGTGGTAGTCTTTCCGGAGCCGCTCGGGCCCAAAAGAGCCAGTAGCTCGCCATCTTCAAGCGTCAAATCAATGGGTCCAATGTGCGTACCATCTGCAAACTCCCTTGCCAATCCACTTAGTACAACACGAACCATCAGATTGCCCCCTTAAACGCACTCTCAGATGCTCTCTGTATCACAAGAAAGGCAATGAAGCACACAACCAACAGCAGGAGTGATGCTGCACCGGCCTCCACGAACTTCCTAACTCCAAGGTTCTCGTAGATTGCCACCGCCAATGTTACGTTCTGTTCTCTCTTTAGGAATAGAGTCGCTGACATCTCGCCGATTGCCATAGCAAACGCAAAGGCGGCACCCACAAGTATCCCCGGCGCCAGTAGTGGTAATTCAACAAAGAAGAGCTTCTGCAATCTGTTCGCCCCCAAGGAGTCTGCTTGCTCTAGAAGAGATGGGTCAATACCTCTCAGAGAGTTCTCTATCGCTCGAGCCGTGAATGGCACTCCGATGAGTGTCTGTGCTATGATAATCAAAGGCCACGGATTTGCGGCCCAGCCAGTTGGAACTGCTATGAGACGTAACAATCCATATGCTATTGTAATTGATGAAACTCCCAAAGGCAACAGTATCATTACTGACGTCGAATTTGATAGCAGACCACTCCTTGACCTAAGAGAGTATGCTAATGGAATGCCCATGACCACCGAGAAGAGAGTTGCCAAGGTTGCATAGAAGAGAGAGTTGGTTAGAGGCAGAAGTCCTCCCTCAACCTCCAGTAGGTGCAAGAAGCCTTTGAGAGTGTACTGCCCAGTCACTGGGTCGAATACTGCGGAATCTATAACCGCAATCATAGGACCTACCACAATCACACCAATCAGAAGAGCGTACAGGATTCCGGTCAATAAACCGGGCGCTGACAGTTCTGTAATGGGGATTGTTTTGATGAATGAGGTCTGTCCAGCATCTCTCTTGTCTGATCGAATGGCTGCGGTGTATGCTATGGCTAGCGCCATTAAAATTAGGATTTGAATCACTGCAATCGAGCTTGTCATGCCAAAATCAAATGAACTGAAAGCATAGTAGATTAGAACCTCCAAGGTCATGTAGCGTCCTTGTCCAAGAGCAAGTACTATCGGAAACGACATGAAACAGAAGAGGAACGTGAGGATTGCAGCGCTTAGGAGTGAGGGCATTATGTGCGGAAGAACGATTCTACGAAGACTCTGAATGCTTGAGGCTCCCAGCAACTCAGCTGTATCCTCAATATCGGGGTCCAATCTCTCAAGAGCTGCAGAAACCAAGAGAATCACAAGAGGTATGTTGTAGAATGCATGCGCCAAGACGATTCCGGGCACACCTGCTGCGAAGTTCACGACCGACTCAGTTGAGCCTGTCAACGCCATGGCGACTGAATCCACAAATCCATACGAGCCGAACATTCTGAGGAAACCTACAACCACGACAATCGGGGGGAGTATGAATGGTAGGATTACTGCCGCCCGCACAGCTTGTTTTCCTTTGAACTCAAGACGTGCGAGTAAGAAAGCTCCCGGAAGACCCAGAACGACTGCGAGAATTGTGCTCGCAGCCGCTTGGAGAAATGTGAACCACAGCGTTGCGTGTGTGACTTGTGAACTCATAACCTCTTGAAATGAAGACCCAGGGCCGACCACTAGCCCCAGAATCAGTACGCCGAGTACGGGGTAAACCAAGAAACCCATTAGCAACAGAAGCGGGAGCGCCATTATCACATATGTTGCCGTTGAGCCGTTTCTCATGTGCGAGTTTCCGCCTATCCTCTTATGATATCGTTCCACTCTGATTTCCAAGATGCAAGATTTTCCGCTATTTCAGTTTGGTTAAGCAGTTCGTTTAGGAGGATGACCTCATCTGGTTTCAGAGCGTAATCAAACGCGGAATCCAGCTCGACGTTCATATTGGCTGGAAACATCCATTGGTTGAGAGCGACGTACATCTGCACGGCTGGCGACAGGCAGTATTCGATGAAGAGCTTCGCGAGTTCAGGGTTAGGCCCATTCTTCACAAGTCCCATGCCCTCAACTTGCATCCACGCGTAGTGCTCTCCGTTGTAGTAGATGGGCGCAGTGCCAACATCCGGCTCCGTTTGGGTGTAGTAGGCTGAATACGCAGGATCCGTTCCGTAGCTGACCATCATGTGTTTTGTCGGGTCAGTGTACCAGCGTGCCCACGCCTCTGACCAGCCCGGTTGTATATCGATGTCATTCTTGACGTCTGACCACCAATCTGTCCAATCTGTGCCAAGCAGCTTCTCATGGACTGCTATCTCCGTTAAGAGGAAGGCAAGTCCGGGGCTGCTTAGGTACGGGTCTTCTGTAACCAATGCGCGAGCCATTGCAGGGCGGGCCAGATCCGCGAAGGTGAGATTCGCCAATTCCGGGTGTGTTGTTGTATTCATATCTGCCATGGAGTAGATGATTGTCACAAGTCCGAAATCGAAAGGTACGACATAGTGCTCAGGATCAAGTGCTGAAACTATGGAGTCATCAATCAATGATAAGTTGATGGGCGTGTAAGGCGCCAAGACGCTCTTCGCCGCCTCTTCTAGAATCAGTATGTTGTCGATACCTATGACCACATCAGCGATTGGGTTCGCTGATTCCGCCTCCAGAATGGCAACTAGTGTGTTGGCGTCATCCGCACGTCTATCTATAACAACATCAACGCCGTACTTTTCCTCGAACGGGCCAAAGAAATCCGTGTCATTATTGTCCCCCCAATCCATGAAACTCCCGTATGTGTAGACAGTCAGGGTCCTCTGTTGAAACGGGTTGAACATGATTGCGGCGGCAGCTGCTATGATGATGACCACAACGACCGCAGCGGCTGTGATTACTTTTTTCGGGTCGCGTCTGGAGGGGTACTCAGTCATTTCCATCGCCTTTATATTGCTGTTATACAACTGCGTTATAGAACGCTACCCAGATAAATAGTTTCTCTTGAGGTTGAAACCGTGAGACCCCCCTGTGAGATGGTGCAGAGAGAGTTCCTTCCGTCTGTGAGGACACAGTTAGCAAGAGAGCTTAGCCAGAGAGGCCTCTCTCAAAGTGAGATTGCACGGAGAATGAGCATCACACAAGCGGCTGTGAGCAAATACCTGAGCCAACCTAAGGCGAAGAGTGCACCCATTGATGAGGTTTCATCATTGGCCTGCAAGTTGGCTGAGATGGCACTGTCAGACGAATTCTCAGCCGCTGATAAGATTAAGGCGATTTGTTCCACGTGTATGTTGCTACGAATTGGTTCTCATATTTGTGAAAGTCACAAAAAGCGATTCAATGAGCTGAAAGAGATCGATTGTCAGATTTGTGCTGAGCTGCTGGGAGGGACTGAACCTAGGTTCTCAGGACGAGCGCGTGTTATTGGCGACATGGCAGCTGCAGTTCTTGTGATAGAACAAGTGACCGGGTTTGATCGAATCATGCCTCAAGTGCGAGCGAACATAGTTGCGTGTGATGAAACCGCAAAATCGATTGATGATGTTGCAGGCGTGCCAGGAAGGATAACGATGGTGGGAGGACGGGCGCGCGTTCTTTCTGGACCTCGATTTGGAACATCTGCTCACACCGCAGAGCTGCTTCTGTGGGCGAAGAGTTCTTGGGCAAGGGTGCGGGCTTGCCTGTGTGTGAGTGGAAATGAAAACGTAGTTCAGGCTGCCGAGTCTAACGGGTTCAAGGTTCTCAGACTCAAGAGTCCTGCAGTTGATCCAAAGCGTATCTCAAGCGCAGCCACTCGTCTTGTCAAGGCACAGAAGCGAGTTCCGCGATTGCCAGCGCTCCATGTTCCCGGCGGCGTTGGTGTTGAGCCTATCCTCTATCTATTCGGAAAGGATGCGATTTCTCTTGCTAATCATTGCGTTGATCTTATTGAGGCTCTCTAGGGTAGATTGATGATTCACATTCAAACCTGTGTTACACAGCCTTATTTTGCGACTCCAGCACTGGAGCCTTGTACACTTCCAAGGGAGTTCATCAATGCTAACTATCCGACAGGGCGGCATGCGCGATTGCAAAGATCTCCTAGACGTATTCATGAGCACACATTGGACTAAGAAATACACCACTGTTGAGCAAGTGAAGTCAGCCCATCGAGGGATTGCCTTCCAAAAATGGGGCTGGCTAGTAGCTGAAGTGAAAGACCGTGTTGTTGGTGAAGTTCTATTCCGTGTTGAGAAGAATCCCGTGGTTGGACGGATTGGCATCATAACTGACATAGGAGTCGATGTACGGTATCAGAAGAAAGGGATTGGTACGAAGCTGGTGGCAGCTGCCGAGAGCGCACTCAAAGACAAGAAGGCTAGTCGTTTGGTTGCTACTTCGCCTCCAGATGTTTACAACTTCTGGATGAAGATGAAATGGTTCGCAAGGGGTTCTTTGATGGATATTGAGGCTTCGCCCTCGAAGATACCTATCAAGAATACAACAAAAGTTCGCACGATGTGTCTTGAGAATGTCACGAAGCTCCCGAAGTCAATGCTGTTTTCCAATGTAGCATATCCCGGTTTGCTTGCAGAAACCGCAAGCGCAGTCGTTGATGGTGGACGACGGGGTGAGCTTTTCGAGTTCTATTCTGAGGACGCTCTCGTCGGCGTGGGCGTCTGCGCAGACTACGGGGACAGGACAGCCATGTTTGTGGCAGACATCACTGTGAGTGGGGCGCAGTACTTTGATGTTATCATATCTCGAATTGCTAGAGTAGCCCTTCAGTTGAAGGCGCGAACTGTTACATCGACAATCCCAAGCGACAAGGTCCAATCCTATGGGGGCCGCACTCATTGGTCTTCTCGCCTTGCTAGAAACATCCCAATCACGAAACTAATCTGATTCGTCTATCACAAATGGAATTGTCCAGTTTGCAAAGATAAGCGCAATACCAATTGCCCAGATACTGCTCAGATTGAAATGCCACACCATCAATGGATATGTTGTCACACCAAGAGCGAGAAATACCACTGCAATCACGATAATGAAGATCAAGTCCACGATTAGGACTGGCTTGATTGGTTGACCATTCTTCTTACGCAGTATAGGTATGAAAGCAGCAATTCCAAGGAGAAGAAGCAAACTACCAATCTCCTCAATCCGGATTGAAGCAAAACCGAATTTCTTCTCGACCTCTCCTTTCTCTCCTTCATCGGTGGTGATGACAACCTTAACATCGTGCTCGAACTTTGTGTAATTGCCCACATCAATGAGGAAAGTGTTCTGGCCGGCTGTTACTGTGATGCTCACGAGACCAGCAACTTCATCTCCATCAACATAAACAGTCATATTGACTGTGTCCCAAGTCGTGGTGATGTTCACCGTGAACTCAGTAAGACCCACAACCATCTGCTCTGAGCCAATGAATTCTACAATAGGCACACCGTGATTGTCTACAACAAGAGCCAACAAGGTTTCGTATTTGTGTCCCAACTGATCATAGGCCTTGAACGTGAAGTTGTGCTCTCCCTCTGAGTAACCAGTTGTATTGAGGTAGAAGGCTGACCTTCCCGCGGGAACCGTGATATTTGCTACATCGGGGGCTATTATGTCATCAACAAGTACTGAAAATGTTACATTTTCGAAAGGAGTTTCCACAACAACCTCGACCTCAGCATTTCCTGAAATCGCGTCATAGTGTGCAAGACCTCTCACAAAGAAGAATACATAGTCGAGGAAGTAATAGCTTCTTGTTATCGAAACCTCAAGCCCTTCTTCGGTGTATATCGCAATCCCAATATCGAAGATGCCGTTTTCGTAGCGACTACAATTGATAGTCAGGTTCCTCAGTCCCACGGAAACCAGGGTTTGATTGTATTCCTGTGTTATCTCATCATTGACAGTGACGTTAACAAAGACTTGAGAATAGTCTGACGAGACGTTGACTAACAGGTCTGAAAGGCCCGTAAGCGTAGAATCCGCTTCCGGCCCTATCAATTCAAGAGTCGGTGGGCCATGGTTATCGACGGTGAACACCAATGTGTAGCTCTCTCTATCTGGTGGCGTAAAGGTTTCATTCTCAAACAGCATGGTGAAGTTTAGTTTCCCCTCAGACAAGATTGTCGTGTTTACCGTGATGTTGTTTAATCCGGTGCCTATGAGGGTCTGATTGTAGTCAGCATGGATCTCTCCCTCTATGAATAGGGTGAGATTTAATGGACCATTGACAGAGGTGATATTGACTGTCATATTGAACGTACCAGACACGGTGCTTTGGTTTGCTATGTTTGAGAGAGTAATGGAGATATTCTTTGATTCAAAGCCCGCCCTAATCATTGACTGTGATGAGAATCCAATTCCAGTTAGACCTTCAGTGTCCGACTCTGCCAAAGGCTGCATTCGGATTGATCCAACGATCAATGCTGATATAATTATGAGCGCTAGTAGTGTACTTGTCTTTCTCATCGTAGAGCCTTCCTGACAAACAGTGACCTGAAGTCGGGCCGTTGGGCCAGAGTTCTGAGTCCGTTTTTAAAGATAGCGCCAGTTTCATAGTCGTACAACTATATTGTTATAGGGCACTAGTCACGGAATTTATCGAACTCAACCGTGGTGTAGCAGATGACTGTTGGCAACGATGAAGCAGCTTCCATAGATGTATGGTCGCATTCCAAGAAGCTCTCTTCAAGAGTGAAGAAGCTGCGGGGACAATTCTACTCCTTTGATGAACGAACTGAAACGAACGAGCCTTACGCGTTCTCAACAGGGACTCCCTGGGACCACGTGTACTCATTCCATGATTGGGCAAACGAGCCAGCCTTCTACATATTTCGGGCATCTATTAGGGAATCCCTCAGCGCTATGGCAGTTGACCTCGAACTACCCGATGATTTCTGGGATCACACACTGCCAATGCGCAGAGCTATTGTGTTCCATGAAGCAATGACGCACTACATGCCCACTCTCATCCTCGATGGTGAGATGATAGTAGGCTTTCATTTCAATACGGCTCTCTCAAGGGCATTGAATAAGAGAGAGGCGAAAAAACGGAATAAGGAGATGAATAAGTGGTTCAAGAAGGCCAGCCGTCTCAACGAGTTCGGCGTGGGGACTGCAAGTGCCACTCCTGGACACATCATTCCCAACTACGCGAAGGTCCTTCGAGTGGGTTTCCGTGGTTTGGTGGATGAGTACGAGAATATACTGAAACAGCCAATCTCCTCTGAACACAGGGAGTTCGTTAAGGCACTTATTCTAACATGCAAAACGGCACGTGCTGTCAACCGGAGATATGCCAAGGAATCTCAAAAATTAGCTGGGGTCGAGTCCGATTCGCTGCGCAAGGAGGAGCTTGAGGAGATCGCACGCATCTGCAACAAAGTACCTTGGGAGCCTGCGGAGACCTTCTGGGAAGCTTTGCAGTCACTATGGACAACCCACATGCTCGTGATGGCCGCGGAATCTTATCCTGGTGCAGGACTCTCACATGGCAGATGGGACCAGTACATGTATCCCTACTACCGTGCAACCATCGAATCCGGAGAGATGACTCGCGAAGAGGCCAAGGAGCTAATGGAGTGCTACTGGATAAAGCACAACTATGTGTATGACTTCCAAGGAAGCCTCGGAATTAACCAAGGAATCAACTCTGGTTTCGGACAGCTAATAACTCTGAGTGGTTGTGGACCGAATGGCGAAGATATGACAAATGACTTGACCTGGCTTGCTCTTGAGGTAATCGATGAGATGAATCTTCTCGAGCCCAAACCTAACATCCGCTTGCACAAGAATACTCCACAGGAGTTCCTTCTGCGCGTCGCTGAGATGGTCGCAAAGGCTCAGGGTTCACCGTTCCTCATGAACTTCGATGAACACAGCATTGAAGGAATGGTCTGGCAAGGGGTACCACGAGAAGAGGCTTGGGATTACGGTATTGTTGGCTGTCTTGAGAACACAATGCAAGGGAACGATCGATCTGGAACTGTGGACGTAAACATCAACCTTGCCAAGGCTGTTGAGCTTGCGCTGAATAATGGCAAGGATGTTGCTACGGGAAAGCAGGTGGGTCCCAAGACTGGTGATCCATTGAAGTTTACATCTTTTGAAGACTTCATGGCAGCAGTGAAGAAACAGCTGGCCCACACAGTCAAACTTCTGATTGACTGCGGCAACATGGCTGATACGCTTCGGGCGAAGTATCAGCCAGTTCCATATCTGAGTGCTCTCATGGATGGCTGTGCCGCGCGCGGGAGGGATGTAAACCAAGGTGGAACGGACTGGAACTTCATAACATTGGAAGGAATGGGCATCGCTACTTTGACAGACTCAGTCGCTGCAGTCAAGAAGATGGTCTATGAAGATAAACGTCTAACGATGGAGCATCTACTCAAGGCACTTGAGGCTAATTTTGAAGGCTTTGAGGAAACACGGCAACTCTTGAAGTCGAAGGCTCCTAGATTCGGCAATGATGATGACTACGCAGACTCGATTGCACAAGAGCTTACAACGTTTTGGGCTGAAGAAACCTTCAAGCGCAGTAATCCCTATACTGGTCGGAGATACCGTGCTGGCTATCTTAGCTGGAACTACTACATCCCTCTTGCTCCTTTGACTGCCGCTACTCCGGATGGGCGTCGCCGAGGCGAATTTCTCTCTGGTGGCGTTGGCGCCGTTCAGGGGATGGACACGAGGGGTCCCACCGCATCAATACAATCTGTGGGCAAGCTAGGTCTCGAAGTGGTTCCGAATGGTGCATCTCATACAATTACAATCAGTCCCTCCATGGTCCAAACCCGCGAGCATATTGAAAAGCTGGCTGCGCTCCTAAGAGCGTACAACGAAGTAGGTGGCACAGCGCTGCAAATCAACGTTATCGATGCAGAAACTCTTAGGGATGCACAGAAGAACCCTGACCAGTATTCAAATCTGCTAATCCGCGTGACTGGATACAATGCTTTCTTCACTCAAATAGGACGAGAGCTTCAAGCGGAAATCATTGCGAGAACGGAGCATACTGTGCAATGACTACAACAAGTGGTATCATTACCAATATCCAAAGATGCTCCACGGAGGACGGTCCAGGTATTAGGACAACTGTCTTCATGAAGGGCTGTCCCCTTCGCTGTAGCTGGTGTCACAATATCGAAACAATCAATGCTGAACCGCAGATTGTCTGGTATGCTTCGAAGTGCATCGGGGATGAAGCGTGTATCGAAGCTTGCTTGCAGGAGGTTCTACAGCTCACACCTGAAGGTATGCAGATTAGCCGCGCGAATTGCATTGCGTGTGGAAGTTGTGTGAGTGCTTGCCCCACGGGCGCGATTAAACTAATGGGCGAAACTTGGGATGCCACTGCATTAGTTGAGGAGCTCATCCGTGACAAAACGTTCTTTGAAACCTCTGGCGGCGGTGTAACGATATCCGGAGGGGAACCCGCTTACCAGGCTGACTTCGTCACAGAAATAGCTTCAGGTCTAAGAGAGAAAGGCATCCATGTTGCCTTGGATACCTGCGGATACTGCAGCGAGAATGTGATGGAGAAAATGCTTGAACATGTTGACATGGTGCTGTACGATCTGAAGCAAATGGATCCAGCGAAGCATGAGGAGTACACCGGTGTACCATTGGAAAAAGTACTGCAAAACGCTCGCCAAGTAGCATCAAGCGGAAAAACCATGTGGGTTCGAACTCCCGTCATTCCTGGTCACACTGAAAGCACAGATAATATCCGTGCCATCGCAGATTTCATTGTCAAGGAGTTGCCCAATGCAGAACGATACGATCTTCTCGCGTTCAACAAGATGTGCCTTGACAAGTACGCACTGTTTGGCCTTGAGTACCCCTTGAAGGATTATGACCTAATGAGCGAGGACGCAATGAGCAAGCTCTGTTCAATCGCTACAGATCGGGGTGTGTCGAACGTACACTGGTCCGGAATGACAAAGCATGAGTCCGGTAAGAAATCGATGACTATTCCAAACAAGGAGGTCAATCGCTGTGGTTGAAATACTGTCCGAAGAGCTAGTTGAAACATTGAAACCTCTTTTGAACCCCAAGTTTATGGCGACCAAAGATAACACTGGCGAGCCCAATATTGCTCTAGTCCTGTCGTGGACTATATACTCCGACGGTAAGAGGCTCGTTTACGGCGAGTTCATGAATAATAAGACTAGAAAAAATCTTGAGGCCGGCAATAATGAGATTGGACTTCTAGTGATGAATACTGACCTTGATAATTGGATGATTCGGGCTGATTTCGAGTCGTATCACAGGAATGACGAAATCTACGAGTTCATGGTAATGACGCCGCTCTTCAAATACAATCAGTATACAAGTGCACGTTCGGTTGGCGTGGCACACCCTCTATGGTCCAGTCCCAACTATAGATTCTCAAAGCCGTCAGTCTTGTCGTCATACGTCAAGGCGAAGCTAGCCGCTAGAAAGATTCCGACAGCTAAGACCGATGAAGGCAACATGCCTAGGAATGTCATGGAGCGTTTCAGCCGGATGGTAGCAGTAAAGGCGATTGCATTTGTGGAGGATGATGGCTATCTCTCGTTGTTCCCTTCATTTGGCATTGTCCCGGTATCTTCGAATCGACTTGTTGTGCATAGAAGCGAGGAGAAACGAAGGGGATTTGAACTCAAGGATGATCAACGAGTAGCAGTATCACTCGCTACACTTGAACCGGCAGCATTTCAAGTGAAGGGTACGTTTAGAGTGATTAGTGATAGCGTTGGCGTTATTGATCTAGACCGAGTTTATGCCTGTTCACTTCCTCGACCGGGCGTGAGGGTGGATCTTCCAATGTTAGAGCGGGTTTAGCTACTTGACATGAGAGCTTCGTCACACAGCAATCCTTTTTTGTCTGGCCAAATGGCACGCGAGCGGAGGTTCTCTCATGAAGCCAACTCAGTTGGAGTCCAAGGATGGCAGAATAATAACCACACGCCATGCCAATCCAAAAGACGCAAGAGACCTTCATAGTGGCTTTCGGCAGGTAGTCGAGGAGGGGTTGTGGCTACCTACCCTTGCACCCAACGCGTCTGTTGATGATTGGGTGACCTGGATTCAGCGCACTCATCATTGCAGAGAGGTTCTGCTAGTTGCGCATGTGGATGGTTTGTATGCCGGGCACCTGACGCTTCAGCCAGAAGAGTGGACCGCATCGCAGCACGTTGCTAAGTTGGGAATCATAGTTCTCAGCGATTTCCGGAGTATAGGTGTGGGTCGGGCGCTAATGCTCGAAGCGGAAACTGCCGCTGTCAAAAGGGCCTTTGAGAAAATTGTTCTAAGCACCTTCGAGAGTAATTCGATGGCTTTGTCACTCTACGAGTCACTCGGTTATCGAATTGTGGGGCGAAGAGCGCGTCATTTCAGGATGCCGAAAGGCTTTATCGATGAAGTGCTTATGGAAAAGGCGTTAGACGTCTAATTTGACGTTTTGAGGATGCCGTACCTATGTGGCAGCAGATTGTCGAGCGTTTCAATGATATGCCTCTCAGGCTGAAAGTTGCAAGAGCGTTGATTTGTCACGGTTTCCACATCGAAGCCCCGGGAGTTATCAAATGCATGGACGTGCGAATACCTCTCAAGGCGATAGGTGACGCGCTAGATGTGGACCGGCGAACCGTTCGCGCAACAACTGAGGATGTCTGCAATGACGAGGCCATCTTCAAGTTCTTCTCCCTAATTCGTCCAGCAGGAGCATCGCTTGAGAAGGTGGCGAAGCTTCTGGGATACGGGGTCGTGACAATCTACGTAGAGAGTCCTGAGGACCCCGGTATTCTATCACAGGTTACCTCAACCATATCGGGTCATGGTGTTTCGATACGCCAAGTGCTAGCTGAGGATGCTGCCATTTGCGAAGAAGCCTGTTTGAAGGTCGTGACTGAAGAGCCAATGAAAGGGGCCGCGATAGAGGCGCTGGCTTCCATACCAGGAGTCAACCGCGTGATTATCGAAAGATAGTCGGTCACTCAACATCCGATTTGGGAAAGATGAAAAGGCATATGACGCGCTCCACGGAGAGCGTCTAGTCCCATGGAATCTGTTAGATCTGAAACCGATGCACAGCAGGAGAAAACGGTTTCCTCCAGCAGCATGAGGCAGGTTTTAGCGCTCGCGCTGTCCTTGAGCATTCTACAGATTGGTTTTGGCATCATCATGCCCATCTTCCCATTCTACATCATCGAGCTAGGAGTGGGCGCAACCGAGTTGGGAATACTTGCGGCCTCCTTTGCAATAGCAAGGATTGTGCTGGCTGGCCCGTTAGGACGGCTATCGGATAAGGTTGGCAGGAAACCGGTTTTGACATTTGCGCTCGTGGGTTTTGCTGCAGCTAATGTCATCTATGCATTTGCTGATACAATTCTTGTGATGATTGCAGCACGAGTGCTTGAGGGTGCAGTTTCCGCAGGCTTCTTTCCGGCGGCCAATGCCTACGTTTCAGACGTCACGACGGTTGAGAACAGAGGAAAGGCAATGGGCTATCTCAGTATGGGTAGCAATGTTGGTTTTGTCGTGGGCCCGACTGTTGGAGGTATCATGGCTCAATTCTTGGGCTTCAGGCTTCCTTTCATAGTAGCTGCTGGTGCTACGCTTTTCACTTTGCTCCTTATCCTAGTGCTAATACATGAGCCGGATCGTCAGGTTGCGACACGTGAACTGGATACGAGAAAGGCGCCATCACTTCGCGAAGTATTTAGCTTCAATCGAAAGGCATACAGTGTTCTTGGATTTGCCATGTTTGCAACCATGTTTTCGATTGGTATCCTCGAGGTCGCATTCATGATAGACGCGGTTGTAAGGCTCGGAATCACACCCATCGAGATAGGCGCATTCTTTGGGATCATGGGTATGGTCATGATTATTGGAAGCGCAGTCTTTGGTTCGATATCAGACAGCGTTGGAAGAACACCCCTGATCGTGGTCGGCTCGTTTATTGGCACAATTGCGATGTTCATATTTGCACTTGCTTCTTCGTTCTTCGATCTCGCCATCGCTGGCTTGGTCCTGGGAATCGGCTTTTCAATGAGAGGTCCTTCCATTCAAGCTCTTATTGCCGACCTCACACATCCTCGTTCCTACGGGGCTGTCATGGGTGCATATGGCGCGGTAAGCAACAGCGCCTATGTTGTTGGCCCCTTGCTTGGAGGTTATCTCTACGACCAGCTAGGTACTTCAGTAGTGAGTCTAATTATTGGCGCATGGGTAGCGACTGCTGGTGGAGTCGCTGCGTGGGTAGGGCTTCCTATGAGCACAAAGCCTGTTTGTGAGGCAGTTCAAACAGAATCCTCCACAGAGAAGGGTTCACAGATTTCTGACTGATGACGTCTACACAATCTCGGCGGCAACATAGGCTACTACGCTGCTCTTGTCACCAGTGACGTCCCCCGAGTTTGTGTACTTGATGAGTCTGAACGATGTTGCACCAATCTCTTTTGCGAACACCATGGCGGCAGCCACCGGCCCCGCGCCACAAATGCTCAATCTGTGTTTCTTGACAAACCCGAAGAAGCCTTCGGGGTCCATATATTCCAAGTATTCCATGGCTTGGTTGTCCTTCTTCCGCGCGGTGTCCGCTGATTCAAAGTGAGTGAAGTCCGTACTAGCAATCACAAGGATGTCCATCTCATCAGCAAGCTTTGCTACTGTCTTACCAATGGACTCACAGACTTGATATGACTGGTCGCTGATGCATATCGGTACGAAGCTCAATCCCTCCCCAAGCGTGTACTGCAGAAATGGTAGCTGAACCTCGATTGAATGTTCTCTGTTATGCGCAATGCAGTCCACTGAAGCTATGGGGTTCTCGTCCACAATCGCTGGGCCAAGTTCGGTATCATATTTGACCACACCCAGCGGCGTCTGCCAATCCTCTGCGCAAACAGCAAGCCTATCTCCAATGCCAGTATGATTTGGACCAAAGATCACAATGTGGTCTGGTCTTCCATCATCGAAGAGCCTAAGGTATGAATGAGCTGCAGGCATCCCAGAGTACATGTACCCTGCGTGCGGTGCAATCAGCGCCTTTATGCTCCTTGATGTGCCAGGCTCGCCCTCAGGCGCTCTGCCTGGGCCAAGTTCTCCTAGAAAGCAGTTCTTGAGCCTCTGAACCAGAACGGCTTCATGTCCTTCATAGAATGATCCAGCAACAACCGGCAGTCGAACCATTGGCTATCCCATCAACCCCTTCTAGCTTGGCTTGAGAAAAGCTTTTGGTATTCCTGCAAATTATGAAATATGCCTTCGCCTCAATGGGCATTCTATTTTTCTCGAATGATGTTCACTAGATTGTCAGGACTCACTTGCTGAGTTTCCTTAGTACGCATGTTTCTCAAGCTTACTTCTCCTTTTTCTTGGTCTCGAGCTCCGACAATCACAACGAAACGTGCATTCTTGGCGTCTGCTTGCTCCAGCAGTTTCTTGAGAGGCCTCTCCATAAGATCCACCTCACACGATATGCCTACCCTAACTAATTCATTTCGGAGTTTCATTGCGTATTTGACCATTGGCTGCTTGATTGGAGCAATGAAAACATCAAGCTGAAACGCGAGTATCTTGCCCAATCCTCTGAATAGTAGTACATCCACTATCCTGTCGATGCCTAAGGAAATCCCAGTCGCAGCAGTGGATTGACCTCCGAATCGTTCGATGAGCGCGTCATATCGACCGCCTCCTGCAATCGAGCCTATGCTGGGTTTGCCAAGATACCTGGCTTCAAAGACCGCCCCGGTGTAATAATCAAGGCCTCTTGCTAGGGACATATCGAATTCGGTGAGCTTGCCAACGCCACTCTCATCAAAGATTTCCGCCATTTGTATGAGTTCATCAACACCTTCAATTCCAATTTCAGAACCCTCTAGCAATTCTCGGAATTCATCAAGCGTGTTGAGTCCGATGCCTCTGAGTTTGATTGCGTCTAACAGGAATTCACTTTCTTCCTCGCCAATCCCTCTTGCCTTCAACTCGTCGACCACGCCATTTCTTCCAATCTTGTCGAGTTTGTCAATGGCTCGGAAGCATTCATGAGCCAGACTGTCTTTAACACCTGCTCTCTCTGTGAGTCCCTTGAGGACTTTCCTGTTGTTAATTTTCATCACGTAGTTGTCCTCAATGGTTCGCCTCGCGAACTCAAGAGCAACAAGAACTACTTCCGCATCAGCAGCTGGACTAGCTGAGCCAATTACGTCCACATCGGCTTGCATGAACTCTCTGTATCGACTCGCTTGCGGTCTGTCATACCTCCAAGCCTTGCCCACAGCATATCGCTTGAATGGCTTGGGCAAATGGGGGTTTGATGCGACGATGCGCGCGAGAGGAACAGTGAGGTCAAATCTGAGGCCTACCTCCCGCTTTCCCTTATCCAGAAACTTGAATGTTTCAGCCTCAATCTCTTCGCCTCCCTTGGCGGAAAGCGTTTCCCATAGCTCCATCACTGGAGAATCAAGGGGTTCGTAGCCGTACAGACGGAAGACATCAACTGCTGTTCTGATAAGAAAGTCTCGGACCCTCATGTTGGGCCCCATAATATCTCGCATGCCTCGAACTGTTCTTAACTCACTCACTCTGAAACCTCCCGGATATTCGAACGGCAACGTGACGAGATGGCCGGAAGGACTACGGCGTCCCTAAAGAAATAGATGAACTTGGCCACCAGCATTCATCATTGTCACCAACACGGGCATTGAGCTAATGCGGTTTAAATCTTGCGCTAGGCAATAGGGATAATGCCCGACCACAACAGCAGTAGGTACACGGAAGTGCAAAGAAAAAGGGCGGTTGAGGCAGGATTCAATCCAGCCTCGTGCTCTTCAACAGTGTGCGAAGTGGAATATCTGCATGCTCACCAGTTGGAAGGGATCTCCTGACAGTCATCGGGAGGTTTCCTGCTTTGAGCTCATGTTCGGCAAGAGCGAATAGGCCGCTTGGCGCAGTCTTTATGTTGACAAGAATCGGTGCACCCATTGAGATCTGCAGAGCACGTGCACCAATGATTCTGGCCTTCTCAAATCTCGTGAGCCACTTGGGTCCGAATGGAATTCCCATCTTCACCCTCTCTCGGTCCAGCCCCGTTTCCAATGACATTCTCTTTTCGACACGAACGATTTGCTCAGCAGGCGGAAGTTCGTGTTTATCTGGATCTGGTTCCGCTGCCTTCTTTCTCTTGGCCTTTTTCGCCTTTCCTGTTATATCTACGGCTCCTGACGCGATGGCTTCTGCCAAAGTCTTCGACCCGGTTATGTATGTTTCAGCTTTCTTAACACTAATGCCTGGTACAGCTGAGGCAAGATCTTCAGCCTTCGATTTAGATAGCTTCTCCAATGAATCGAAACCCGCCGCCACCATCTTTTCTGCAGTCTTGGGTCCTATACCAGGTATGTTGACCAAAATTACAGCTGGATTAATCGGCTCTTGTGTCTCTGTTTCATCTGTCTTTTCGGGTTCGGGGCCTTTTGACATGTTCAACACCGGTTAGAGTATCTCGCTTAACTGCTTCTATTCGTCGTCGAAGTCCTCGCCGCCAGGTCCTCCTGGGCCGCCCATGCCGCCCATTCCCTTGCTGGCTATGACATCGTCGATTTTCAAAATCATCTGTGCCGCCTCGGAGGCTGACATGACGATCTGTTTGCTGACAAGCGCTGGTTCGATAATGCGAGTTTGTTTCATGTCCCGCACCTTTCCTTTGGTGATATCCACACCATAGGTTGACTTGCCTTCGGTATGAGCAGACCTGAGGCTGACGAGAATGTCGATTGGATCAAGTCCTGCGTTCTCTGCAAGGGTAACTGGAATCACCTCTGCAGCATCAGCGAATGCGTTGACCGCATACTGCTCTCGTCCTTCAAGTGACGACGCGTATTTGCGCAATCGCGTTGCTATTGCACTCGCAAGCGCACCACCACCATATGTAATCTTGGGATGGATGACTATATCGCGCACGACGTACAATGCATCGTTTAGCGCACGATCAACTTCATCAACTACGTGACTGGTTCCTCCGCGTACCATCAGTGTGGCGACAGAGCTCTTAGCGGTTCCCTCAATAAAGAGCATCTTATCTTCGCCTACAAACCTCTGTTCCACAACCTTTGCTTTGCCAAGATCGGCCTTTGTGAGGTTCTGGACTTTGGATACGATTACTGCTCCAGTAGCCTTGTGAAGGCGCTCGACATCCGACTTCTTGATTCTGCGCACCGCAAGAATGCCATTCTTTGCAAGATAATGCTGTGCCACATCATCAATGCCCTTCTGGGCAATTACAACGTTCGCTCCTGATTCCACTATCTTATCGACCATGCTCTTAAGCATGCGTTGCTCTTCGTCGAGGAAGTTCTGCATTGCAGTGGGATCAGTTATCTGAATCTTTGCATCGAATTCTGTTTTGGTGACTTCGAGTGCTGATTCTATGAGCGCTATCTTGGCTTGCTCAATCTTCTTCGGCATACCCGGATGAACTATTTCCTTGTCCAGGACTAGACCCTTGACCAGTTCCGTTTCATCAGCTGGCATTCCCTGTTGCTTCTGACGGGGCAAGTTATCCATGTCGATATCTTCACCCTCAGCTAGATCCTTGCTTACAAGGAGAATCGCATCGACCACAATCTTGGCGAGCCAGTCGCGTGAAGCGGATACAAACTTGCTTGACATGGCAACCTTCGCCGCATCAATGAGCGTTTTCCTATAATCTGAGCTGGATGGATCTACTGTTACAGATTCTTCTTCAATGACATCGATTGCCATCTTAGCGGCTTTCCTATAACCACTGATTATGGTTGTCGGATGGATGTTTTGGTCCAAGAGTCCCTCAGCTTTCTTGAGCAATTCACCAGTTAAAACGGCGGCTGTGGTTGTGCCGTCGCCAACCTCCTGGTCTACGGTCTTGCTGACTTCGATAACCATCTTGGCGGCCGGGTGTGCCACGTCCATCTCCTTCAGAATGGTCGCTCCGTCATTGGTCACGGTGATGTCCCCGAAGGAATCAACTAGCATCTTATCCATGCCCTTGGGCCCTAGCGCTGATTTGACTGCCTCACCAATCACAATTGCAGCCATGATGTTGTTTCTCTGAGCATCACGCCCACGTGTTCTCTCAGTATCTTCTCTGAGGACAATTATCGGTTGCTGACTCATTATCTACATCCTCCACCTAGTCCGCATCCTAATTGGACTAGCCAGATAAAACTGTACATGCACTTCGTCTTCTGAATTGCATTTAAGCGTTGTCTTCCGTCCATCAGGCGATACGCCGTGCCGCAACTATGGAGGGATAAAAAGGTTGTCAGAAACACAGGTGTAGAGCATTCTTTCACTCATCAAGGATGGGTCTTCGAAGCACGATGTTATCTCCCTTCTTGGCTCCTATTGCTTGAGAAATATGCGGGCACTTGCCTTTGAGAATGTAGTAGGTTTCCACATTGGTTTCTCGCTGAATCTCCGGAAATGTTTCAATGTTGGCTTGTCCCTTGGAGAACACCAAATCGCTTGAATCAACCATCTTGAGAAACTCCTTGCTGACCCACCGCCTTGGCACTCCGTGTGCCCACGCTCCGGTATTCGTGATGTCAGCCAATTTCTCAATTTCAGTTCCTCTAACATCCTCCTCTGTTGCGTCGTTGATCATCGGTCCGCCTTTCACCACGTAAGTCACTCTCCACTCGAGCTTCACAAGAAGACGTAGCAATGGAATGTCAAACAGGTTCTCGCCAGCGTTATCAGCAATAAAAAGAAGGTTTCCCTTTCTGGTGACAAGAGTCTGCCACAGATGACGAGAGTCATCCAAATCGAAACCCTCATCCATTACTTGAGTGAACGTTTCCTCTAGCTCGGAGAGATTTGCTTCATGACCCGCAGTATTGAAGTCAATCACGTTTCCTGCGATGGATGCAGCAAGTGCTGCTCTCAGTCTTTCGTAGCCAGAGAATCCAAGCACAATTCCCTCTACTGCAGGTAGCGCCTTCTTGGCTGCTTCAATGCTCTGAGCTTTCAACTCGCGGTAAGGATCTTTCACACCACTGATTTCGTAGATCTCTCGATAGAGCTCGATAGATAGAGTTGCAGGATCTGTCTTCTTCTTGAAGCCAGTTGCCAGCCGGGAATACGCCAATGCGAATAGCTTGAAACGATCATTTTCATTGTCTGTCAGTAGTGGAATCAGGGTACTCAGGCTGTGTATTATGCAGGCCGAACACTCTGGAACTAGCGGAACCTCAATCCTGTGTGTCATGAACCGCTACTTCCTCTGTATTACTGACATGCTTCTTAATCATGAGATAGGCATCTTCTCCATCTCTGTAATATCCTTTCAAGACCCGCTTTATATCATATCCAAGCTTCTCGTAGATTTTGGTGGCTGCCTCATTGGCCTTTCTAACTTCAAGGAAGAACTCAGTGGCACCATATGATGCCATGCCTTCCATGCCGGCCTCAATCAGCTTGGTTCCCACACCATGGTGTCTACATTCGTCTGCAACAGCTATTGAAACAATATGTCCTTTCTTGACTGGAAATCGTCCGAAGCTTGAGATGCCTCTCTCAATTCTGCATATGATGTATCCGACAATACGACCCTCCTCGATAGCAACGAGGAATCCCTTTGGTGCGTGGTAATGAAGGCCTAGAAAGAATTGGTCAGGGTAATTTTCAGGAAGACTCGCGCGATTGATGGCAATAACTGCCTTCATATCTGAGGGCTCAAACTGCCGAATGTACTGCGGTTGAAATCCTCCCTCGGTCATGATTACAATCACGTTTGCCAGTTATATTATTGGTCACAGACATTCAGTCTTCTTTTATCACTTATGCAGCAGACGATTTCTGACACGAGATACAAATGCCTTATTTGGCATCAGCATACAGTTTGATATAATGAGTGTCATTCTCATTGGAGGCTCGCCTGGTACAGGGAAGACAAAGGTTGCCTCCATTCTCGGAGCAAAGCTTAACGTTGAGGTCATCTCACTGACCACCCTAGCGGATAAGGCAGGATGTGTGTCAATGAAAGATATGGTCCGAGACACTGGCATCATTAACGAGGATTGCCTTGTTGATGCGATAATCAAGGAAGTGGAAGAGAAGCGGAGGAGGGTGGTCCTCGAGGGCCACTACATCGACCTCGTTCCCAGCGGCTCCGTTGAGATTATCTTCATCCTTCGCGCACATCCTGCTGTTCTTCGCGAACGCCTAACAAAACGTGGGTACACCGAATCGAAGGTCAATGAGAATGTCGAAGCCGAGGTAATCGGTGTTTGCCAACTGGATGCTCTGGATTCATTTGGTGAAGAGAAGGTTATCGAGATTGATACTAGTCATAAACACCCCTCAGATTCCGTTGATACAATACTCGAACTGATGAAGAATCCTACTCGAGGGAACCGAATAGACTGGATGCAGCAGTTGGAGCAAGAAGGGCGGCTAGATGATTTCCTAAGAGACTAAACGCCATGAGTTACTCCTTCTCACGCATGGCGATGGAGAACAAAGCAACAATGGCGATTATGAACATGGTGACAGGTACGCCTGTTGCCAAAACCTGACCTTCCAAATTCGGGTCAACTGTTACTGCGAAGCTCACCAAGAAGTACACCATTGCTCCAGACATTACCATCATCATTGCTGGGATAATCGATATGTAGGGTGCCCGTGGATCATTGTAAGCTATAACTCCTGATATGATCAGCAAGATGCCTGCCAGGACTGGGAACAGAAAGAACAGATTTCCCGTAAGCACAACGACTTCAAGGTAAGTGTCAAAGCCTACTTCAGGAGGATGCACCATGACGGGCACAAACTCAGTCCATATCGCGAGCAACCCAGAGATTACGAGGATTGTCGTGGGCCACTTGTAGTGCAGCACACCTAGCTCCCTTTTCCGAAGCTGCTTTTTCAGCTTTCGGGCTTTCTTAATCCTCTCTTCCTCTTTCTTCTTCTCAACCTCTTTTTCTTTTCGGGTTAGTCCATCCTCTACATCCTCTTCTGACTCTTCGAAGACCGCATCTACAATCTCTTCGGCCATGTCTTCGGGGTCATTCGAGTTTTGACCTGGATGGTTGCTTTCAGTCATAGCGCTTCTTATCAACCTGTTTCTGAGCCTTATTTAAGCATCAGCATCTACGAACTCTTGCATTATCATTCCATTCGTGGAGAAGATTCAATACGTTTGACCAGAGGATCATTCATAATATCATTCGCTTTCTCTCCCAATTTCAAGCTTCCAAGGGCTTGACATAGGTCCTCTGGTTTGGTACTGGTTTCATACCCTTGTAGAGCATCCCTGACTGCAAGAAACAAGGTCTTAGGTTTCCTAAGGTACAATTCGTAAACCAGCGCGTCAGCAATCGACTCCAAGCAGGTCACGCTTCTCACTTGATGGTCTGGTATCCTGCCAGTGTGTAGATTTTGAAGGGTGTCGAAGATTAGTGCATAAGGTCCTAGATCGTCTGGGAACTTCATTGGCATGTCATCGATGATCCCGGTGTTGAGACATGTAGTGAGTTGTGAGTAATTTGTCAGGTAGCGTGTGCAAACATACCTAGCAAGTCTTGAGTTCAAGATCATCCCGATGGCTCTGGCGTTAAGACCCACATCAACGAGTCCTATTCTTACTGCCCCTCCTCCGTGCAAGACCCCTTCCGGTTTCATGACACACCTTGGGTAAGGATAGTTCTTGGTCGCAATGAGGAACTCGTTTTCGAAGGAGTCCATTAATGCAGGGTTATCATCGAACCAGTCATCAGCGTAGATGATATGGTCGAAGTCCAGACGATAGCGTTTGACGCTACGCCCTTTTGTTGCATATGGCACTCGGAATCTCTGACCCTTCTTCGCGCTCACGTGTTGTGATGGAATATCACGCCCTCTTGAGGCAGTCAAGATACTTCGTTTGGCTCCATCGAAAATTTTCAGGTAGATGTCGTCGAAATAGAGTGGGAAAATTCTGCAGGATGCCAGTATCTCCCAAGGCACATCATAAATTCCCTCCACTCCTTTCCTCTTGGATACAACCTTTACGTCATGTTTGCCTTTATCTCGACCAGCCTTGCAGAAGATGCTCACCATTTCCAACGTAACGTCAGCGAACGGATTGCCCTCGTCGACAATCTCCCACAGCTGCATATCTTTCAGTATGAAGTCGCGGATCTTTGAGAACTGTCCCACTCTAAGGATGCTGTTTGGCAAAAGGAAACCAAGCTGTCCCCCTTTCTTCATTAACATCCTTGATCTGACTACGAAGAGGGCTGCAACATTCCAACTGCCAGACCGTCCCCTGTTCACATCTGTGTCGTAGCTTGATTGAATGATTCTCCTCTCCTCATCTGAGAGGATATTTCCGTAAGGCGGATTGCCAATAATGAGGTCGAATCCAGCGTTTTTGTCTTGGAAGGTCTCAGGGAACTCCTTGGGCCAATGGAACGGTCGAAGATGAGCGACGGGGTCGTATTCTTGATGAAGTGTCACTTCTCGAATACAGCCAACAAGACTGTTCCCTCTCTTGACCTGCCCAGTAAGGTCAATCACTGCTTGTTTTCGAGAGTCATCCTTGGCATCGTTTGCCCATTTGGAAAGAGAGCGTTGGCAGTGTGTAACCGGGTCCTTGAGGAGATCGACGCCAAAGAGATTGTTCATCACAATCTCTTCACGGAGTTTGACTGGCGAGGCGACGTCGTTTAGCATTTGTCGAGTGTTCTCCAACCAGTTTGCGGCTGCAAGTAGGAATACTCCTTCGCCCACAGCTGGATCTAATACCTGAATCCGGCCTAGGGTCCCGAGGATGTGCTTCTTTTCTATGCGGTTGAGTTCTGCAGCATTGCTGGATTGGCTTGCATCGAATCCTGTTCTTTCGCTGAGCCAGCGAATCAATGAATTGCTCGCTATGTACTCTGCCACACGGTGCGGAGTATAGAAAGAACCGGTTCGCTTGTTCGATTCTCTCTGTTGTCCGGACTGCACTCTATCTGTCAGCTCCCGTCAAATGGAACTGCAAGTAGGGCATTTGAATCTATAGAAAAAAGAATCAGTAGGGGGACTTAGAGGTCCACCCTATCTTGATAGATCTATCCAACCTTCTGACCGCAGTTGGAGCAGAACTTGGCGCCTTCCAACTTAGTCCCGCAGCCCGAGCAGAACTTAGCTCCTGCAGGTGTGGATGCACTGCCACCGCCGCCCTGGCCGCCTTGAGCGCCCATCGCTCCCATGAAGCCCATGCCGGCTCCAAATCCAGCACCAGGACTCTTTCCTAGTGATTCGGCTGCGCTTTTCATGGTTTCTGAGCCCATGACCTGCGCTCCACCAACACCACCGGTCTTCAACCAGAAGAGTCTCTCGCGGTACTTCTCAGTTGTATCAAGACCTTCAAACTTCAGGTCAACAAGTTCAAGGCCTAGCCTCTCGAAGGCCATCCTCACCTTTGTCTTGACCTTTAGCGAGGTCTCATCAAGCTGTGTGAACACCGTCTGCAGATCGAAGTGTGCGAATTCATCAATAATTCTCTCGTTCATAAATGAGCGGAGATAGTCATTGATCTTCTTCGTGCTGTAAGCGTTCTGATTACCCACGACTTCGTTGGTAAAGATCTTGTGTTCCTTTACACGGAACCAGAAGTTCCCGTGGAACATAAGAGGTGCAAGGTCAGATGTCTGCCCTCTCCCTCCGTATTTTCCTTGGAACTGTGATCGTGAGATGAAGATGCAGGTTGCTTGAAAAACATCACCCTTTATCTTCTTCTGAAGCCATCCCACAAGACTTGGCATGCTACTTGTCGTAAGCTTGTGGCGGCCTGCAAGGAAAGTGTCTAATGCCTTTCCATCTCTATAGAAAATCGCGGCTTGGTTCTCCTGGACGATTAGCTGGGAGCCCCATCTTATTCTGTTGTCAGGATAACGCCAAACTAGTTGATCTGGTCCTGCGTTAGTCCACTCTATCGCATCTGCCATGCTAAATACACCCGTAACTAAATCGAGTTCTAGCTGAATAGCGTTTCTAATATGTTTTAAACATTGACATGGTCTCTCTCGCGACTCATCTTGGAAAGGGTATCTTCAACCACCCTGCATTTCTTTTTGCCTAGTGAGCTTAGTTCTTAACGATACATGAATAGGATTGCCAAGTGAGTCAATGTTGTCTGATGATGAGTTGACAAGTGATGAAGCGGAACCAACTGCGGATTCTGAGAAGAGTCAGAAGCCCATGCGGAGAAACTTCAATCCGATGCCATTTTACTTTAGGACTGCAATAATGATTCTCATCAGTTATTTCGTATTCTACGCTTTTGGATACTCGTTGCTGATTATGTTCATGCTGCTCATAGAGGTCAATCTTCTGCGAAGAACTTGGGAGATTCTCTCGAGCTACAGCTATGGATTCGTAAGGAAAGCAGCATACTTCAATGCAGGCCAGTCCATAGTCTACCTCATTATCTTGGCAATCAATGGCTTTACAATAACCCAGAGCGGTGTGCCTTTCATCTTGCCCGAAATCGAGGGACTGACACTCATTTGCCCTCTGTTGATTATGGCAGCTCTATTTGGTACTACAAATATCCTGCAAATGTATGTCCCTGACTTGAAGTGAGTAACATCAAACATCTAGAATCATGAGGTCTTCGCCGATAATTACTTCTGCGTTGGAGCGTCGACCAACAGTTGCCAACACGCTCTTTTTGTTCGCGACAACTTCCGGTGTGAGATGTGTGAGTATAACCTTGTGAGGATCAGCTTCCTCGACGATGGCCATCAATTCGGATGGACTTGTATGAACTCCTTCGGGATGTTTTCCATCTAACCAGTTCAGTTCATGAATGAGCAAGTCCGTTCCCTTCGCCAACTCAATTACATCTCTGCAGGGACCTGTGTCGCCGGTGTAGACAACGGATTTCCCCTCGTGTTCAATCCTGTAGGCTCTGGTGTCCATTGAACCATGAGTCGTGATGCTCGTGGATATCGCAACAGGCCCGAGGTAAACAGTTTCTCTCTCTTCCAGTTCTATCAACTCGATTCGTATCTTATCTCTGAGATAGGGGAATGCAACTTCGAAAACTCCACAAGCCCATTCTCTCATTGCAGGCGGACCAAACAACCTCAATGTCTTTTGATAACCAGACAACCATAGAGTTTGACAGAGGGGGATGAAGTCAGAGCAGTGGTCAATGTGGAAGTGCGTGATAAACACCGCATCGATGCTGTTGACATCAACCTGAGTTTGCGTCAGTCGATGTAGCGTGCCAGATCCGACATCGAAGAGAATCGTCTGATTCCCCACTTCCACAAGAATTCCTGATTGCACTCTATCCGGGTCCGGAAGCGAAGTACCCGATCCTAAGAGCGTGACTCTCATGCAAATCAGAATGGTGCAACTTGCATCAAGCCTATCAGTCTTCCCATTGGTTGCCGTTGCCCGAAACTTGTACAATCGGGGACATCAAGGTCCTTGACTGATGCTCGGTTCCTGATTCATTGAGGTCTGCTCTGCAGATCCTACTGAATCTGCGACAAGTTTCACGTCCTCTCCACAGGCGTTTTCTGTTTCCGTCCAACTGGCGGCGACCAAATTGCATGCACGCTCTAGCCATCAGCATGGAACATCCACACCACTCAATCCTGAGCAGCATGTTACAAACACCTACGAAATATCTGGGATTGTACAAGCTCTTGGCAGCTGTTGCATACCTCTGTTTCGCATTCTACATTGCGCGTGGCTTGGACTCCTTGGGTTTCAAGACATACTGCATTGTGTTGACGAGAAGGTTCAATTCCCGAATTATTCTAACGCCGTCGAGTCGCTGTGCGCTTAACTTGTTCTTCAGCTCACGGCATCCTACATCCTTCATGAAACGAAGCATGGGAACGGAATCGACGTTCATTGATCCACTCTGTACTGCCTGCCAAAGCCTGTCTATCTCGCTGCTAAGTTCGGCCTGATGCTTGAGCATCACAGGACGTGCTTCGTTAATTCTCACATCTTCGATTATTCTTGATGCCTTACTCTTCAGAGAGTTCAACGCAGCTTCCTGATGGTGGTCTTTTGTATCATCTAGGCCGGATCTTCGTAACACTCTGTTACACCAACGAATCGCTTCTCAGAGAGCTATTTAACTCCCAACAATACGTTGGGGGATTATCGACGGATTTGAACAGAGTTTGACGAACTACTCCCGTCCCACAGTGTACCAATGCGCATTTTCTTATTCACGTGGTCATGATTTCATCTTAGTATACCCTAGCAAGCGTTTTAACGAAATATATCGAGGTGGCTTCGAAGTGCACCCATATGCTGCGCATTGGGAGGAAAGCAATTCTAATTACATTTACACTTAGCATGTTACTACTTGTGTTCGTAGTGACTCCTGCTTCAGCGATTTATGTTTCAGCGACGCAGGAAATCCACTCACAAAGTCTTGACATAACTGATGAGAACAAAGGATACGTTTACAGCAGTTATCCACCATTTGGAACGCGTGACGCACTCTGGCTAGATATCAACCAAGATGTTGGCCTGAATGTGTACCAATACCATAGTATTGGTTGGACTGACTCCGTTGGATTTGTGAATGGTCCTGCTGAAACAGAGTTTTCCTTTTATGGTCAGAATAGCCGCAAACCTGGTTGGTTGGCCAATAGGTCATATCTTCCAGTCTTCACAGAGTCTGTTAATACAACGAATGACGACCTAGAATTAACAGTGGACCAGAAGCGTGTTGTGTTTCCGCTAGGGCTTGGTCAGCAGAGTTCAATCATCTTGGAGCCGTACCTATATCACAGCGGCACACTCATGCTGTCAACCGAGGAGTTCATTCACATCACCATAGCCTCTAGAACGGATTCCGTTTCAATGAATGTGATAGTGTACGATCCAGAGGGACACAATTTGGGATCATTGGCCCTCAATGGAGGGAACGTGGGAGTTCTCCCATTCCGACCATCTGGTCCGGGAATGTATACAATCAGGCTATACCCCACTACTAGTGTAGAAGGACTCCTAGCGGCTGAAATCCTGCCCGTGGCTGTTACTCCACAGACGATTTAGTATGGCGAAGTCGTGGAGGTGTACTCTCTGGAAGTGAGTTCATTGTGGAAGGCGGTTCTGGATCCATAGTAATTACAGAGAAGGCTCCCACCACTCGTACATACAAGTTCAGTTCCAACTCAACCCATGCTGGCAAGATACAGTATTCACTAAACTATCCGGAGTTCTTCTGGCCGGTGCATACGCCCTTCAATCCAGAACTGAGGGTCACTAGCGATGCTTTTGTAGGGGACTACGCCGTTGCGAGATATCAAACCATGCTGGGGGGCAATATTGGACAGTATTACTACCAGTCGTTCCAAGGCGAGTCTTACTATCTAACAGTCATCGGGATGGACGAGGTTGTCTATTTGATATACAATGAGGAGATGAGCTTAGGCCAACTGCCGCTGAACGAAGCCTTCTACCTTGAGAACAACCGTCTCAACCCCCAGACAGTGGCGTATCAGCTATCGCTTGACGAAGATGCCATTTTGAAAGTCAACTCGACAGAGAACGTAGGCAACTATGGCTGGAACCTCTTCACTGTGCTCGATGATATGATGTACCGGTCACTCCAAGTGACTGATGGTCATTCGTTTCATAATGCTCCCAGTTACTGCCTTCCGGCCGGTGAGTACGTGGTCGTTGGCACTGGGAACTTGCCATCAAACGGCTACTACCAATTCACTCTGGGCCCGGTTTTTGACGACCTCAGTACATTGGAGGTTTCTGTTGGCCGTGCTGTGGGCGTTCGGTTCGATGTAAGTGCCATTGACTGGTACCGCACCAACATATCGCTGCTGACTCAGGACAATATCACTGTGTCAGCTGACTATGACTTCTACAACACCTATGGTCTGCTTGTATCCGGCTATAGCCTGCTTCTTGGCAACAGAGAGGTTGGAGGACATTAGATGGCGTTTGGTGCCAACCACACAACGAGGACTTTCTCCAGTCTTGCAGATGGTTTCCTAGTGGTTGTAATCAGCCCCTACGAAGTTAAGAACAACACTCCAGGTCCCGGAAATCTGTACCATGACTACACTGTTGAGTACGGAATAGAGTTCGAGGACTACTCGTCAGATATCTTCAACGTAACTTCTTCAATCGCAGTAGATGCGACATCAGCATCCTATAACTTCACCCTTGGTGACCCTGGTGATGCGTCCGAAGTCTATGGACTCTCCATAGCTTGTGAAGAGGGCGTCTGGTACAATGTTTCGGTAATAGTCAGTGATGTCAGTTCTTGGTATGCTCTTGCATACCAGAACTATGAGGGTTGGACACAGTATTTGGACTGGCCAAGTCTAAGCGATCGACTCGTTGGCTCAACAGGAAGCGAGGCAGCCTTCCAAATGGGGGCAATCAGCAATGAGATTTTCCTATCGTTCACCGCGACAAGGGTACTTGCTGGTGAGGGGAGTTTCTACGTGGAGATCACCCCACTTGTAAGCAATCAGCTTGAAGAGTTCATCCTCGAATACCAAGGAGTTCCACCTGTGACAATCGATTGGGTTCTACTAGGTGGCGGCATCGGCGTTGTCGCTGTGGTCATTGTTGGACGTCTTCTAATCGCCAAGAAGAAGGGCAAAAGCCTCTACTCACCATAGTGTATCTTGAGGGCCTCCGGGCCCTCACAAACTCTTTTTTCCTTGTCAGGTTTTTCGCTCTTCACCGTGAAATCACGCAATGAACAATGCGACGGTAACATCGAGTATCACAGACTTGAAGACACAAATGAGAACAATTCTATTGTAGCTTTCAAGAGGACCGTGTAATTGAACGGGAAGAGATATATCGCTTCTTGCATCCTCCCTCTCTGAGGAGTGTGACGAGCTCAAATGCGAGGAAGAGATGTCGTTATTCCTGCGTTGGTGGCGCTAGTTGTCATATTGATTGCAGCAGGGCCTGCCCTTGCCCAAACGAACCTGGTTCCCAATGAACAGAAAAGCAATGATCAACTGTGGGGTGGTGACTCTAATTCCTATATAGCTGCTCTGGAGATCGGCCACTGGACAGTTGCAGTTGAAACAAGCTTTAGTCTCGAAGTCAAAATAACTGTGGCCCTTGATAATACCTATACTGACGTGATTGCAGTGAGTGGCGAGGGCTCAGGAGATTTCCCAACCGTTGGCTTCACATTAAATGAAAGTGCTACAGTCTACATCCGCGTTGCTGAGAACTCAATCTATGGTGACACAATGGGCTTCTACGACATTGGTGTGTACGATGATAGCAACGTTCCAATTTTGCCCTTGTTGGGGCTCGATTTCTTCTCTTTCATGATAATCCTGACCTTCGGCATCCCATTGCTGATTATCATTGTGTGCTTGGTGTTCGCCCGAAGAAGCGCCAAGGCCCTTGGAACTATCTCCACAGATAGCGCCTATGACATTACAGCACTGCCCCGCAAGACCAGGAAGCTGCTTCGCGAGCAGCTGCCAACCAATTGTCCCAACTGCGATGGAGGGCTGACCTATGGGACAGTGCGATGGGTTGGACCACGCACTGCGGAGTGTCCCTACTGCGGTAATCCCGTTTTGCTTGAAACTGTAGAAATCGCTTTGGACTAAACGTGAACCGAAAAAAAGGCAGTCAAAAAGCAAGGAAGAATGGGGAAGGTCCCCATTCTACACATTACGGAAATGGTTGAATTAATCCTGGTAGCCTTTCATGTAGCCCTCGCGCTGGTTCCACTTGTCTTCAAGGCGCTGCATGATTTGCCACATTCGATATGTGAAGTTCCACGCCTCGTCGAACTTGCCTTGGTTCATCTGTTCGAGGAACTCCTCAGCGACATCGTTGACGTTTCCTATGTCATCGATGATAGTAGCATCGAACTCGTACATGTTGTCGAGCTCTTTCTCGTTAATCTTCTCCTTGGAACCCCAAGCAGCATATCCGTAATCGGCGTACCTGATAGCGGACTCTATTTTATCGGCTAGAGCCAGCATGCGGTCGAAGGTTTCCCATGTCTTTTTGAGATCATAGTCGACGACCATCATCTGAAGTTTCTCAAGGTCCTGCTTGACAAGTCTGAGCTGGTCTGCAATGAACTCTCGGAGAACTTTGTCTGCTGCGCGGCGTTCCTCCTTTTCCTGATAGCCGTGCCATCCAGGAATGTAGTGCGTGATTCTACCAAAGAGACCACCTTTGATGTCCTTGGCTGATTTCTTCCTGATTCGTTTGGCTATCGGGTCTGTTACCTTACCCATTTCGTTGATTCTCCTGTAGTTTGTACTGTCCCTGTAGTCAAGTACACAGGTGTCTTACCTTGGCCTCTCAGCTTTTGCTTAAAAACAATCTCTTCATTTCGTGCAGGATTGCATTCTCAGTTGTATGGAAACTTTCAAGGAGATGTGAAGAAGATTGGCCCTCCGAGAAGCATCGCAATAATTAGCACGATAATTAGGATGATTATTGCAAGCCTCCTGTACCGGGCTGTTCTCGTTATTCTGATCACCTGAATCGCCAACGATTAATGTGGGGTCCAAGACACAATACGCTTTGCCTTTTGAAACTCTACGCCGGATGAAAGAAACAGGGGACTATTCCATGTCCCCCATTATCCTCTTTAAACTAAGATAGTACGGTTTACCACAACTGATACTCTCTCTTTACAAAGCCCTTCCATACGATTGGGAGCTTCATGATTACTTCCTCCGCGATGCTGGAGATGGAACTCTGAATTGCTTCTAGATCATAGTCTCCATAGCACTCGATGTTTACAGCCCTCGGTTCGGTGATTGGTGCGCCGATTTGGCTGACCAAGTAGCAGTATACTTGATCCAGATCGGGGTGTTCCTTTGTGACACGCTCTACAATCTCTCTCGCGGCTACGTTGTAGGTTTTTCCAACATGAGAAACCGGGTTCTTGCCAGCGGCAGCCTCTAGTGTCATGGGTCTGTAGGGAGTTATCAGACCGTTAGCTCTATTGCCTCGGCCCACCTGTCCATCGTCACCATGCTCCGCCGACGTTCCAGTAACCGTCAAGTAGTATAGACCTTCATCGGGTGCGTCAGCGCCGTTGACGTCCACAGTTACCTCTAAGTCCGTAATCTTGGATGCTAGGTCCAGCAATAGGTCCTTGGTGCCCTGCATCACATTGGCGTACTCGTGTGCGTCTTTTGTTTCCGAGGATATGATTGCAGACGCAATCTGGAGGTGAATCTTGTCGCCAACTCTGGTTCCCATCACCTTGATGTCTTCACCTATCTGAGGCCATTTTTTCTTGGTCTTGGAATCGTTGAGAAGATACTCAGATTTGAGGGTGAGTTCTTCAGTGGGAGACAATGGCGCATAGCCGACACCGAAGCTTGTGTCATTTGCTCTGGGAACCTCGAGTTCATAGTCGAAGTTGCCAACAAGGTCCGTGCTCCCCGCCCTTATCTTGTAGTCAACGATAACATCCGAATTCACATCCAAGTGTGGCAGATCCTTACTAAGCCACTCACGAGTGTGCTCTATTGCGAACTTACCCACTGGTACTTGATTCTTGAAATCCTTCCCCACGATACCCACAGCTCGACCGCTCATTAGAATGTAGATCGGCTCAATGACGTCGCCTCCACCAAAACGTGCGTTCGACTGCCCGCCGACAAGAAGCACCTTGTCGACATTGTGATGTTGAACTCTCCCGAATACCTCCAAGTAGTACTCGCTCAATCTTACAGACAGTTCCTCTGCGGCTTTGTCACAGAGTGTATCTGGATGACCCTTGCCTTTGCGCTCCACGACCTCAACTCTCTGCTGAGGAACTGGAAGGCTCCCTCCACGCGTGACTTCAATATTCATTGTCAATCAACTCGTCTTTCCAGCGGGCCTGAAGTGAAACTACTTAAGTCTATACATACCTGATTCTCATGGGTAATACTGCAAGTAATATCAATTACCCCTAGGAATACAAGGTGGGGTTCCAGTTTGATAACATCGGAGAGCATCCATCGGATGAGAAGAGAGGCAGGTCTAACTCAATCTGAACTTGCCATAGAAGTGGGAGTATCTCAGTCCTACATTGCGCGGATAGAGAATGGCACCCTTGACCCAAAACTATCGATTGCTAACAAAATTATCCAAGTATTCAACATCCGGAGTCCTCAACGGTGTGGAGATATCATGACTGCAAATCCCCTCACGATTGACGCTCGCAAATCTGTTTCAGTGGCTGTTCAAGCCATGCGCCAACGAAATTTCTCACAACTGCCTGTAGTACGTGGGGAACGAATCGTGGGGATTGTCACAGAACGCGATATCGTGCGCAACCTCCAACATGACTTGGATACACTGTCCGTTCAGGCGATCATAAGCTCAGGTGGTGTGCCTACAGTTGATGAAAGCACACCCGTTGACGCAATCATACCGCTATTGGAGTCCTACCAAGCGGTTGTTATCCAGAATCTGGGGCGAGTCACCGGCATAATCTCTCGATCGGATCTCCTGAGGGCTAAGAGGTGATTGGGTGAGCTGTTGTGCTGTACTCAGGAATGAGTTGCATTCATCTTGTCTGCCCCCGCAGAATGAATTATATGTTCTAACTAAGAGAGGACCTTGGAGTAGAAGAAATCGTGGCAAGTGAATTGGAAATCCTTGAGGACCTCCGCGAGGGCATAGACACTTTCGTGGAGCGCTGGTCGAAGATTCAGCGCAACTCAATGAAGTCCATTCAAGCGGTGACCAACACGCTAGTTCAGATTGAGCATCTTGATGGTCCCTTGGGAAAACTCCAAGGATTCAAGAACATACGTGAGAACACGAGGGGCAAGCTATTGGTCAATTTATTCGACAAGCTCGTGCCCTCTCTTGAAAGCTCTATCAAGGAATTCAGCAAGCTCATGAAGATGTTTGAGAGTCTAAGGAAGAAGGTTTCGGATATCCAAACTTTCAATGAGTCCTTGAGAGGCATTCTTGATGAATCTTCAGACTTGGAAGATTTCGTAGGGTTCCTAGAGCTAATCATCATCAGTGTTCAGGACATACTGACGATGTTCGAGGCAGAGTTTCTGGTCAAGACGACCATCTTCCGAGACCTTGAGGAGGGAACTGTTGACCTGGCGGTTGTTAGCAATTACCTTACAGTCTGGATAGCTGAGCCGAACATCGAACCACATGCCTTAGAGAAGCTTCTGAAGGATTTGGATGAACACTTCGAGTTGCTACGAGATGTCTTTACTGGCAAGACGCATATCAGAATCCCCGACACTCACAGGAAGATGCCCTACTGATTCACAGAATGGAACTAGCGTCAAGTGGATATCGCGAATTCACTTTCCTTCTTCAATCTGCCTTTTCACCATGTGGAGACTGTTGAGGTCATCCTCCAAGGCTGCTTTTTGGTCTGCGTAGACGCTCTCACGTAGCCTTCCTTTCTCGTACTCCTGCTCATAGTACGAAAGCTTCTGTTGAAGAATCTGTTCTCGAGCGGTAACTTCGAGCAGTCGGGCTCTTTTCTCGGCCGCCATCTTTCGAAGATTATCTTCAAGCGTGAATATCTCTTCTTCCAGCTCTGCCTTCAGCCGCTTATACAACGATGCTTCAACTCTGCGCTCAGTATATTCGTCAACAAGGCTCAGCAGAGCGTGGCGTGTTGCATTTCGCTGAGTCGATATCTCTTCAAAGATGTCCTCCTCCTCGATCAGGTTGAGCCTCTCGGCAAGGAATGGAGTTGTAAGCCCTTGAAGAAGGAGACTGACCATGAGCACGATGAACACCAATGAACTGATCGTTTGACCAAGAGTTGCTTGGTCCGGGACTGTGTATGCTGGGTTGGTTATCACAGCAACCGCTATCGCTGCAAGGGCGGCACTAGCGACGCCTTTCACACCCGCCCAACTTAGGAAAAGTCGCTCTTTCATTGAAATGCTCCGGTCTAGCATAGTAATAGCGAAGACAATTGCTGGCCTAGCCACGAAGATGACTAGTGCTGCTATGCCGATTCCCAGAGGAAGAATGTAAGGGGTAGTGAGTATGAATTCGGTATTGACTGTCAACCCCATTAGGAGGAAAATAACTATTTCAAATGCAAATGAAACATTCTTCGTCGTTGTTCGCATTGAAACTCGGGGCAGGGGGTCTAGACCCAGCCTGCGTGGGTTGGCCATGAATATTCCCGCGAATACCGCAGCCAGTATTCCTGGATGAATTCCAAGCCCTACTGTTGCTTGTCCAAACCCGGTTATCGCCTCTCCGATTCCATAAGCTAGGATGGGCGTCAAGGCTGTCATAATGGTGACGTTGGTGTCGTCTTTGGTCATGAGAATAATTTTCCCAATTGCGAATGCCACTCCAAGCCCCACGATCACTCCGAGTCCTATGCTTAGGACAAACCCTGTTAGCATGGCTCCCGCTGTCTGTTCAAGCTCTGGGACTACTCCAGCGACAAACACAGTTAGGACCAAAATTACTGCAGTCGCGTCATTGAACACAGCTTCTCCCTCAAGTATGGATGAGAGCTTCTTTTTCACTCGAACTCCCCCTGATTCGAGAACTGAAAACAGAGCTGCGGGATCTGTTGGTGTCAGAATCGAACCTATCAAGAGTGCCACGTACAGACCAACTGCTGGAAAAACGGCGAGTATCGTAACACCGGCAACAAGTGCGGTTGCTAGTACTCCCAGTGTGGATAGAAGCAGGATTAATTTCGCTGAAGCCGCTAGTTCCCTGATGTTCATTGTGAGTCCTGCATAGAAAAGGACTGTGGCTAGAGTAAGCTGAGCGATGAAATCCAGTCCGATTAGGTCAATAAGACCCTCGGTAGGTATCCATTGACCGAGCAATAGTCCCGCAAGGATTAGCGGAATCGGGTATGGAAACTTATAGTTGCCAGCGATTTTTGCCAGCGCAGCCCCCGCTATGAGAATGATAGCAGCTAGGAAAAGCAGGGGGGTTTCCAGAGCCAACCAATAGCACCTCAGATTTCAGCGACAATAACCGCGCATTCCTTCATGTAGTCAGAGATATGTTCCAAGTCTGATACGATCTTCCTCATTACGTAGCAAAGAAAGTCAGAGTTTCCTCCAGTGGCCGTGGAAATCTGGCGGCAGATAACGATGTTATCTTCGTCAACTTCGCGTTCCAAACGCCGCACTGTTTCGAGAGCAGATACAGCTGATTCTGGGTCTTCCTCGCACAGCTTGATCAAGTTGCTCAAGGCCAGAAATTGTTCGTTAACTTTCTGTGCAATGCTCGTCAAGGAATCCATATAGATTTCATTGAAGCTATCGTTCCGCACCATGTCCATCATCGCTGAAACGTTTGCAAAAGTACACTGGATCCTTAACAAGTAGGACATTGCAGCCTGGGCCGTGATGCCAAGGTCATTTCGCGGCAATCTGGCTGAAAATTTGTAAGCGTCCACAAGTCCTTTTAGTTGACGCGTTATCTTTTGACGCTGCTCTATCCATTCTTCGAAGGATGTGCTGTCTGGACAACAGAGCTTGTTGTTTATCAGCTCGCTGATTGTCGCTTGCTTATCGATAATGACGCTCAAATACTCAAGTATCTGAGTTTTATCAATCTCTTCGGACTCTGCCATCTACTCCTCCTCCTTTGGCTCCACTAAGGCCCATGATAATGTGATACTGAGACGGACCGATTTTTTTCTCAGGCTCACTTCCAAGCCGGTTTCCACAGGCTCACCAAGAGGTAACTCAATTACACCCGTCTTTAGGCTGGGCATTCGTAGTTCCAGCCTTTGCCCCTCCTTGACATCCTCCGACAATTTGGAGAATAGCTCGGCGAGCGAGGAAAGAGTCATCTCCTCTTCGAACTCGTATTCGTCAATCTGCATATTGAAACAGCCCCTTGTTTTAGGCTCACCATTCTGACATAATGATGCTAATCTCCTTTTTAGCCTAGTCCTTTGGCTCCTTGCTCTCATTTGAAGTGTTGTTCCGTGTGGTTGCAATAGCATACGTCAAGCTTTTGATGCTCCAGAAACTGGCTTAATCAAGGCGCGGTCCGAGTAAGAATTGGATTGCCATTTTGATGGGAGCAATGCTACCAAGAACCATTAGCCTTAATTGGAATTCTCTTGATTGAACGGGCAATCTACTGAGGTCTCATGATGGCCAATAACGACGAAGATATGCTAGTCACCCCGTGGGAGGTCCGAGGCAAGATTGACTATGACCGCCTCATCAAGCAGTTCGGCACGCAGAGAATAACTCCCGACTTGAAGGCACGAATCAACAAGATTACAAAAGACAGACACATCATGCTAGAGCGGGATTACTTCTTCTCTCATCGAGACCTTGATTGGATTCTCGATGAATATGAGAAGAAAAATAAATTCGTTCTATACACTGGTCGAGGCCCTAGTGGTCACACACACATTGGTCATCTTCCAACGTGGATGTTCACCAAATGGATGCAGGACAAGTTTGACACACGTCTGTATTTCCAGATGACCAATGACGAGAAGTACTTCTTTGACACGCATCTCAGTCTCGATGATGTCAGGCGATTCACATATGAGAACACTCTAGATTTGCTTGCACTTGGTTTCGAACCCGAAAACACATACATCATAGATGATATCGAGCATATCGATCTCCTCTATGAACTGGCTGTTCAGGTCGCAAGGAAGGTCACATTCTCGACCGTCAAGGCAGTCTTCGGATTCAACAGTAGCACGAATATTGGCTCTAATTGGCACCCGGCGATTCAGGCTGTGCCGGCATTCCTTCATTCGTGGATATATGGCAAGAAAACGCCTTGCATCATTCCGTGTGCGATTGATCAAGATCCCTTCTGGCGAGTAACTCGTGATGTGGCGGAACGACTTGGCTACTACAAGCCAGCCAGCATTCAAAACAAGTTCGTACCGGGGCTGAAGGAAGGCGGGAAGATGTCTGCTTCAGATCCAATGTCGACCGTTTTCACAACTGACAGTCCCAAAATGGCCAAGAAGAAAGTCATGGCTGCTTTCACCGGAGGAAGGGCAACAGTAAAGGAACAACGCGAACTTGGTGCGAACCCCGATATCTGTAGCGTCTTCAAGTACTACAAGTACATCTTCATGCCTGACGACAAGGACCTCAAAGACATAGAGCAGAAATGTCGGGGCGGTGAGATCCTCTGCGGCGAGTGCAAGCAGATTCTAGCACCGATGATGATGGAATTCCTTGAGAATCACCAAGCGGCTCGTGAGGATGTGAAAGACCGAGTAGAGGAGTTCTCTGCCGCGCGACTCCGCGACGAAGTACGAAGGTAGAATGTTACCCTTATCGCTTTGGCAGCGCCGAGCAGGCCCAAAACTATAATTGGGTTCAGGAGCGAAAATCAAACCGTGGTGGGAGAGCTGCAATGATGGGGAATGGGGAACATGACGACGTTAGGGCTACTGAAAACTCCGCCGGCACCATAAGGTTGGCGCTGATTCTTGGGATTCCAGGTGTTATCATCATAATCGCCACGCAAGTTGCTGGTGCCTTAGCGATGATGATGCTTTTCGATGGGTTGGTTAACCTCTCGGAGCTTGGAGCCTTGATGTATCACGTTTACCAAGTGGCCTTCGTAGGGTCAGTCTTGGTTACGGTTGGATTTATTGGTCTTGCGAGGAAACACGGCAGTACCTTGAGTTGGGTCTTTTTGGCTACATGGTTTGTGAGGACTGCATTGGTGTACTATGTCACTCCTTTGATAGCCAGCAGTCCTTACTACGGCGTAGCAAGCTTTGTGTGGTTTCTTGCTATTACATTGGCAAATAGCTATGTCCTTTGGACTATTCATCAAAGCACAGTTCATCCTCCGCTCACGATTGTGCTAATCGTGAGTTGGCTTGTAGGTCCATCAATTGTTTCCATCTTGGCATCTCTGCTGCTTGAGGTGATATGGCCCTACGAGTCAGGGATGGCATATCTCATGTATTCCTCGGTCAATATCCCCGTCTATGCTTTTACATCGATCATGACGTTGCTGATCTTTTTTGTGGAGGCTCGACGCCTGAATCAAACCAAACACCTGGGGTCTGAGCTCCAGAGCTAGTCCCTGTAATATCACTACAAGTTATTGTAGACCATTACCACATCACCGCAAGTAATAATAGAATTCGCGGAGAAAATCAGTTTCAGAACCAGTTAATGGAGAGTTTAACAATGGGATCGGAAGCACAGACGGCAACCACTTTCAAGTGCCCCGTCTGCAATGGAAATGTGCGGACCGGACCCGACGATGTGGTTATCACATGCACCTACTGCGGTGGCACTACCACAATCGAAGGCAAAGCGATAGGCGACCATTTGATGGAAGATGCTGTTGACGCTGAAGAGCGTGAAGAGGGCTTCCGCAAGTTTCTCGACAAGAACAAGGGGATGAACAAGTCACTAGTGACTGCATCTCACATTGCCGAGAATAGGTTGATCTACGTCCCGATCTGGACATCAAAAGTAAAAGCTGACTCTTGGTACAAGGGCTATAAAACCATCCAAGTGCCAGTTCAGAAGACGAGAACTGTTAGAGACTCAGAAGGCAAATCTCGAACTGAAACCTACACCGACTATGAGACGGGATATGTGCCAGTGCAGGACGAAATCCATACTGACACAGACGAGCGGCTCCTAGCAAGGAAGGGTGCCAAGTTCTATGGTCTTGAAGAGTATCTCGAGAAAATTAGCCTTAAGAACACTGAGCCTTACAATTTCGAGAAAATCAAGGACTTGGAGCCTATCATGCTCAATGCAGAGATTGGCATGGAGGAATCCGAGAAGGCCGTACACAGTCGTGTTGCGGATAGACATCGCGCGCAGGCAAAGGGCGGGCTCACAGAACTATTCGATTGTAGGACCACGACCAATGTAAGAGGAACAACCTACCTTCAAGTTCCATTTGCATTGATTCGCTACAAGTTCCAAGGTGACCTGTACAAATGTGCCATTGATGGCCATACTGGGAAAGTGGTCTTTGGTGAGATTCCAATAACTCGCGGTCAGCGCATTATGTACACTTTGATGGGCCTTATTGGAACTCTGTTCGCAGGCATTGGCGCGGAGATATTCTCGTGGGGCCTCGAAGCAGAAACATTTGAGATGCTACACTTTGGCGGCATAGCCGCTGCTATCATCGGCATAGCGATGGCGCTCTTTGGCTTCAAAACGTTGCTGATGACTCAGCGGGAGAAGAAGGGGTGATAATCATGGCAAGATGTGCATTTTGTGATGCGGACTTTGAGACCGGACCTGGTGACGTTCTTCTGGTCTGCCCGTACTGCGGGACAGCTCAGACAACTGATGGTACCAAGTTCAAAAACCACTATATGATTCGCGTACACTTCGATCAGACTGAGGCTCAGACAACATTGCTTGACTGGGTATCCAAACAACTTGGAGCACCGCAAGATTTGGCGGCCGCAGCTAGGTTCCTCCAGTACAAACAGATTTGGTACCCGTTCTGGATCAGCAGAGTAGATGCTCAATCGGAGTATAGCGGCATTGGCCGTGATGCAGAGTTCCACAACGAGTGGCCACAACGCAGAGGCGCCTACAAACGAATCCGGTTCATCGAAAAGCCTGAATCCGGTCAATTCACAAGGCGACATGAGATCAAGATACCTGGTGCTTCCGGAATTGACGAGGATGTACAAGCGCACCCAATCCCCACAAGGGCTAAAGAGTTCTTCAGTCATGCTCATGCGGAGGAGTTTGACAGCAAGGTCCTTCACAGTCAGATGAATGAGGAACAGGCCAGGACGAAAGCCAAGAAGATTGCCCACGACAAGCAGACTGCGCTCATAATGGATGAGGTTACCAAGGTTACACATAGAACTGACAACCTTGACGTCGGTGAAACCTACCTCGTTCATGTGCCAGTCTGGGAGCTCGAGTACCGCTACGGAAAGGGGAAGTACAAGGCCTCTGTCGCGGCCGCCACAGGCTACGTCATCGAGAGCAAGTATCCCCGATCCATGACGTTCCGTGCAATGGGCATCGGAATCGGTCTGCTCGCTCTGCTGGTTGGCGCTGGCCTATTGGCAATGGGCTTTGGCTATCTGGGCTTCTCGATATTTCCAATGTTCGGAATAATATCAGGCGGCATCTTCGCATTGCTTGGACTTGTTCTGTTGTACAAGGGAATATCTCGCAAAGAAGCAAAAGAGACGCTATAGAATAGAAGCATCCGAGGAGGGGGGCAACTCCCTTCTCTCTCTGAACATTGCAGTTTTCCAAAGAGCGTTATCATTCGCTCTTGGAAAGGAAGCCATCTTAGACGACGCGTGGGATAGCCAATCTCCCTCTGAATTCTTGTACTATTTCAAAGGTGAAGTTGCTCACAAACGTTTTATGGCTAACTGTGTGTGTAAGCGGCTAGGTGTGTTAGCATGCCGAAAGTTGGGAGAGTAGTATTATCTATCTTATTCACTAGTGTGTTACTTGCTGGTCAAGCAATGCCGATTGTTAATGCGGCCTATGCCACATTATACGAGGTCACATATTCGCAAGACTTGCAGGCTGATGATAACGGTCATACATACCTCTATGTCCCTGAGAATGATCCTTTGTTTTACTCCGCGTCAGGGTTGGTTCATGACTCAGATATGAATTACGCTGAATATCTGTACTACCAAGACTATTGGGTCAGAGCCCCTCATTCCATGTCGGGAATAGGTGAAAAGAAGGATTTCATTCAAGCCAGCGCAATTACCATAGCGGATTGGCTTCTCGATGCATCGATAATGCCGAAGTTCTATGACTTTGCAAACTCAACGAATTCGTATGATCTGGACATCGATAACAAGCAAGTCTATTTTGGTGTTCCAGTAGGTGGTGAGGTTTCCGTAATCCTTGACCCTATGGTAGCATATTTTGGAGTGTTCAATGTCACTACGGAAGAGTTCTTTCACCTTACTGTCACGTCCCGCCAGGATTTGACAGATATAATAATCATCATTCAAGACCAAATGGGACGCTTAATGAACTATGACTACCTACAGAATGGAAACATCCATGTAATTCCATTTGCTCCTGATGGTCCGGGGATGTATGTTATCGGAATTTACGCCACCGCTGATAATGCAGGTCTTCCGATTGTAGACCTCTTACTGAAGGCGATTACTCCTGATGAATTGCTACTAGGTGGGATTGTTGAAGGGGTACTGTCAGGAAGTGAGCTTGTTGTAAAGAACGGCGCTGGAGATACAGTGCACCAAGAAAAAGCACCATCAGCTCACACATTCAAATTCAGTTCCAACTACACCCATCCTGGAAAACTAAGATACTCCATGAACTTTCCAGAGCTAGATGACGATGTTTATGACCCCTTTGAGACCGAGCTCCAGATCACTACCGATACCACCTATACAATGACTGGTGGGTATGCCAAGTATCTTTCAATGCCTGACCCTAATGGCGATACTATCTATTATCAGTCCTTCCAGAATGAAACATATTACTTCACGATAATGGGAATGGAAGAAACCACGTACACACTTCTAAATGAGATACCCGATGTCCCACTACTCCCATTGAGTACACCGTTCTATCTTGAGAGCTGGAATATCGGTGCACAGAGGTTTGCATATAGACTTCCTCTCGCCACTGACTCACTTCTCAAAATTAATACTACTAACCCTTCAGGCTTCTCATGGAGGATCTACAGAACTTTCGGGGACAATATCTATCGGGTCGCGTATCCTACGGATGCATCATCCTTCCATACTGCTAAACCACTTTATCTTCCAGCTGGCAGCTACCTTGTTGTTGGAACTGCAGGAGGAATGGACTACAACGCCGTCACTCAATTTACACTTGGGCCAGTGTTGGATGGTGTAGGCGGAGTGGCTGTTGACAACGGTGGAATCATTGGTGTTCGAGTGCCAACTGATGCAATGACCTTCTACAGGGTGAATGTTACTCTCGAGACTCATGACAACGTTTCTGTAAGAGCTGATGTAGATATTCTGAACCGATATGGTATCATCCTTCGCGGAACTCAACCTCAACTTGGCAATATTCAATCAGGAACCGGCTGGGTTGAATACGGTTCAAACCGTAGTACGGTGGTGATGGGGCTCCCGCCCTTTTATGATATGTTCTGCGATGGCTTTGGAATCATCGCCATAAGTCCATACGAAGTCCGGAATAACACAGGCTTTTCTCTTACCAACGAATTTGGCACCTACACGGCAGACTATTCAGTCACCGTAGAAGACTACTTGTCTGGTTTTATGAATGGGACAAATACTGCTACAGTAACTAGCAGTCCTCAGTGGTCTAACTTTACTCTAGGTGAACCAGGAGATCCCTTTGAATGGTATATGATTGACATGTCCTGCGAAGCTGGCACATGGTTCAATGTTACATACTTGGCCCAGGATATTTCCTCCATGAACCAGATTTTCATCTATCAAAGACACAAAGGCTGTGTCCAGATGTTGGACCTCGACAATAGTCTTGTGAACACATTTGCTGGAGACACAAGCAGAGCCCAATTCCAGTTTGGTAGCATCTCAGATGGTCTGTATATCATCTTCTCAATTGCTCGTGATACAGGATTGGAAGGTTCACTTGACGTCTTGATATCACCCTACTTGACAAATCAATACGAGTATCCACCTGCGCCTGTGTACGTTGCATCGCCCTCGGCGGGCGGTATCATACCACTCGCCATAGATCCTCTCATCCTATTTGGTGGAGTTGGAATCGCAGTAGTGATAGTTGCTGTTGTCCTCGTTAAGAAGAGAGGTGCTGCATAACTGATTCATTGAGTCACGCCAATGGAGGAGAAAAGACGATGCGAAAGATGTTATGCACAATCCTACTAGCAATTCTCGTACTACAGTCCACAGTACTTGCGTCAAACCTCGCAAAGTCCCCTAGTGCAGTAGATAGAGCACCTACAGGTCCATCATTTGTTGCACAAGAACCTGGCTCAAGGCTTGAACCTGATGAATACACAAACCATGTTCCAATCTTGATTGACGAGTCGTCTGACTTCAGTAGTCAAGGATGGCCAGGTTCCGGTACAGAAGCAAATCCGTATGTGTTTGAAGGTCTGAACATTCACTATGATGTTGATTTACCTTTGATACACATTATCAACGTGGACGACTACTTTGTTGTACGGGACTGCCTTCTGATGCAGAACTCAACTGATGGTGCTGTAGTATTCGTCAACATTACTCATGGTGTTATCGAATACTGCGATGTTTATTCTGTTGGCGATGGAATCTACCTTGAAAACGCAGCCAATACGGTCATTGACCATGTGGAGGTTGAGGCGTACGATAGTAGTTTCCATGCCGTGGCTTGCTATGATTCAGGCTCAGTTGAAGTAGCAGAATCTCTTGTCCGAAATCTCGGCTATATTGGAATGTACGTCAACAACAGTCATTCCTTTGATTCTAGAGGCACAACATACTCTGGTGCATCTGGCCGGGTTTGCCTTCGGATCTGGAATTCAAATGGAGCTACGAGCATTAACGACACAGTCGGACCATTTGGCCTTGGACTAGACCTGACATACTGTAATGACATGTTTTTCTCGGGCCTTATGGCCCCAGTGATCACTAATGGATTTGCGATGTCAATGTGTAATGGCCTAGTTCTCAAGCATGCCGAAATTATGGCAAGCACGAATGCTGTGACAGTGAATGATTGCGTTGGAGTGAATATCATAGATTCGACTATGACAGGTTCTGGTGACGATATCATCTTCTTGATGAACGCAAACAACTCCTTGGTTTCAGGCAACGCATTGTATGACTCTGGTGATTGTGGGATCTACCTCGACAGTTGCTTTGAGATGAGCATTGTTGATAACGAAATATCGGACATTAATTTCAGGGGCATCTGGGCAGAATTTTCAGATTCTCTGATAATTGAAGGCAATTATATCGCTGACACAGGCGACGATGGTATTAGGTTAATCACTTGCGATGGTATCATTATCCACTCCAACCGCATTGACTCACCTGGTGAATACCCAATCTGGCTTGTGTCCGCTCACAATGGTGAAATAACTTTCAACGATATAGGCAATAATTCAGGCAATGTTGGAATTGCCATGCTACCCGGTGAGAATTGGACAATTGCAGATAATCATTTCGAGGATCTATGGGGTGCTCTATTTGCCAATTTGGGTTGCAGGAACATCGATCTTTATAGAAATGATGTTGTGGATGTAGATTCGTACTGGTTTGCACTCCTAGATTGTGTTGACACGAACATCGTTAGCAATTCGCTTCGTGACTCAAGTTATTGGGGGCTCGCTATTGATGGTGCTGCACATCGCACATTGGTTCAGGGCAATACTCTAGATACTGCCGAGCGTTCAATCGATGCTTTTGCAGATAATATTACAATCGAAGACAATCAGATCTTGAACTCGGGATACTATGCAATCAATACGAACTCCGGCACTGAGAATCTTCAGGTCATTGGTAACCACATCCTCAACTCTGGTAGTCACGCATTCTACCTCACTGGAGCCACAGACCCGGTTTTCAGAGATAACGTCATCGATGGTGCTGAGAGAGGAGTATATGTTTCAGGATTAGCGCATGCCATATTTGAGAATAACAGCTTCACAGACTGTGGCATTCACTTCGACAAGGATTTGGGCTTCTCTGATTACAATCACTCCTTCATTGGCAATCATGTCAATGGCAAACCGTTCTACTATGCAATTAATGCAGATGGACTCAACCTTGATGGGAACGAGTATGGAGAAATCATGCTGGTGAACTGTACGAACAGTAACATCTCTGGTGGAGAGTTCATTAATTCAACCTCATCGATATTGCTATTCCGTTGTGACGAGATTGATATCTCAAACACTGTTTCGCAGTTCAACTGGTACCCATTCCTGTTTGATGATTGTAACAATGTTACTCTGTTTGATTCCGTTCTGAGCGATAATACCGGCCAGTTTGGAATGACTGTTGCAGACAACGGGGACTTCATGTTGGATAATGTGACTATGCGAGATACGATTGGACAAGCAGCCATTTTCCTTAGCAGTACTCTTGGTTTCACAGTCCAAGATTGCAGCTTTAGCAACATAGGTGGAATAGCTATCTATGCTGCCGCTTCATTCTATGGGTGGATTGAAGGTTGTGATATCGTTGACGCATCGACAGGAATCTCGATGTTAGCTACACAAGACTCTGTGATTACCAATAACAACATCAAATGGAGTCATTTTGCTATATATGCAGGCTCGGCGTCCCATAACTTCAATGTTACACTCAACAATCTACACGACAATGATTATGGAGTCTACATAGAGGATACAGACGCTTGGAATATTGTGGAGAATTCAATCCTCTGGAATTCCATTGCAGGCATTTACATGGACGATTGTTCGCCAACAGATGTAAGTTTGAATACTCTACACAATATTGGCCAGAATGGTATTGATGATGGTTTCATCAGCAATTTCTGGGATAACGGAACGAACACAGGCAACTATTGGAGTTACTTCACTGGTGTTGTACCCCATCCCGTTCCCGGCTCTGCTGGCTCAGTTGACCGGTATCCACTTCTCTTTGAAGTTACTGAACCGATTATCAATGAGCCTGAGGACATCTCATATGCTGAGTTTTCAGAAGGTAACGAGCTGGTCTGGTACCTATTCGATGACAACCTGCGAAACTGGGAGGTCCGTATCGACTCACAGTTCTGGCAAGGTGATGCTTGGAATTTCGCCAACGTAGCTGTGAACATTGACGGTCTGGCTTACGGAACTCATACTGTTGACATCATTGTATGGGATCTGAGTGACAACAACGTTACAGACACTATTGTCGTTACAGTTTTTGACAACATCGATCCAACAATCTCCTCTCCCCCTAACGCCATAATCTTCTACGGTGTTACAGGCAATGAGATCGTCTGGTATGTGGATGATCAAAACCCAGACACTTACGAGCTGTTTCGCGACGGTGAGGTATTCGTGACTGGAGACTGGCCTTCTGGTATGTATAATGTCAGTTTGGATGGGCTCTCTGAAGGCGAACATGAGTTCACTCTAATAATCTATGATGTTGATGGCAATGTGGCATCGGACACGGTGATTGTCCATGTCATTATGGATACTGCAGATCCAGAGCTCAACAGTCCCGATGATGTGAACTGTACTGTGGGAACAACAGGCAACTACATTATCTGGACTGCTAGCGACCAATTCCCATCACACTGGGTAGTGACAGAGAACAACACTGTCTTTGCCGAGGGTGATTGGGGTGGCACGGGTGTAGTCCTAGGTATCGATGACCTCAATGTGGGACACTACACCTTTGTAATCACTATCTATGATACAAGTGGCAACTCTGCAACGGATGCTGTCGATGTGACAGTGATACCGTTGGGCGGATTGCAGCCAGTAGCCCCACCAGACTTCACATCGCTCATTGTGCCAGCAGTAGTCGTAGGAGCTGTTGTAGCTATTGCGGGAGTCGTTTACCTAAGGAAACGAAGACCTGCGAGTTAAGGAGGGAACACTGAGATGAAGAAACTAATCGTCGTAATCGTTGCGATAATACTTGCACTACAGCCTTTCGTAATCCTGGCCGCCACACCAGTGAACCCGTTCTGGTTACCAACCAGTACATCAAATGTAATGAGTCCTGCACAAGGTTCACGTCTAGAGGATAGTGAATACACCAATCACGTTCCGTTCGCAATCGAACAAACAAGTGACTTCACAACTCAAGGGTGGCCGGGTGCGGGCACTGATAATGATCCGTATGTTATCTTAGCCTTAAAGATAGTCGCAGATTTCGATTTAATTTGTATCTCGATAATGAACACAGCTGCACACTTTGTGATACGCGACTGCTACCTTGAACAGGGCTCAGCAATGGCGACTGTCCAGCTTCTCAACACAACTCATGGTTCTATGGAGTACATAACGGTCAATGGCACGGAGAGTGGTATTCACATAATCAACGCCAACAATACGCTTGTCTCTCACACCGCTGCCTATAGTGGTTCAGGCAATAGCATGTGGGTCCAACACTCTCATCATTGCGCAGTTGAGTGGAGCCTCTTTGATAGTGCAAACTTCAGAGCATTGCGTGTGGAAAACGCTAATTATTTCGCCGCTGACTATTGCGAATTCCATAACTACAACCCAAGTTGGTGCTGCACATATTTCTCAAATGCAAACCACACGGTGATTGATAATTGTGAGATGAATTCAGATGGCGGTGCAGCTGGAATCGCGTTTAATTCAAACTATTTCTCATCAATAAATGATACGAAAATATGGGCGCCTAGTGCAACCTTTGGAATTGCCATAGGCTTTTGTCCGGATATCACACTAACAGGATTGACCATCGGGCCCGCTGATACTGGAGCGGATATTTCCTACTGTTCCGGATTTCTCTTCGCTGATTCTTCGATTTCAGAAACGACATCTCACGGTGCAGTGATAGACAATTCACCGAGTTCGACGTTGTTGAGTCTTGATTTCTTCGACATAGGTTCGATAGGTGCCCAGATAATCCAGAGTAATGCGTGTGATATCATTGACTGTGTTGTTGACACAGCTTTGGCAAATGGTTTCTCTGTCCAGACTTCTGACGACCTCTATATTGACAACCTCACAATGATGAATACAGGTGATCATGGTGTATACGTCTGGAACTCAGATAGAGCTAAGATTTCGAATTCCGTGATTGCAGACAGCCCCAATGCTAATGGGTTCTATGCTGTAGCATCACACAATGGAACTTTCAGCAACAATCAAGTCAATGATATTGGTGATGTTGGATGTTACATTAATGACGGTGACAATTGGACAATCGCAGAAAACACAGTCCAAATAACGGCTGATATCGGCATTTTCGTTATTGGATCCAATGCCCAGGTTTACGACAATGAGGTATCCGATACCGAAGCTGAAGGGATTTACGTTGTCCCTGGTCATGATTCATGGATTGCTCGCAACAATGTGACAAACGCCGAATCGACTGCAATTGTGACAGACGGCAATCGTGCAGTAGTTGAGGGAAACATTATCACAGATTGTGAGCAGGGAATCACCATTAATAACGGAGATAACGTCACCATCGCAAACAACACTGTTTCCAGTTACGGTTTCTTGGGAGGTATCGGTATCTATGGTAGCATAACACCAATCGTGCAGTACAACCAAATATCCGGAACCCTGTGGGGAATCTCAGTTCAGTTGGTGGAAAATGGAACATTCACAGACAACACAATGACTGACTGTGGATTCTACTTCCAGGGTGGATGGCCACTTGGCTACTACAATCACGATGTGACTGGTAGTACTGTTAATGACCTGCCAATTTACTATGGCCTTCATCAGGAGTCTGGATTTGTGAGTGGTGATAACTATGGTCAGGTCATCCTTGCAAACTGTTCAGATTTCGAAGTTGACGGAGGGACCTTTGACAGTGTCACTTGCGCCCTTGAATTGTTCCACTGCGAAGAGATAGATGCACACCACATAATCTCTCGAAACAACTACTATGGGTTTGTAATTACTGATTCTGACAATGTAACGCTCACTGGGTTGGATGTCAGCGGCAGAACGAATTCATACGGAATCTACGCTTCTAAGGCAGATGCGTTTGCTCTGGTCAATTCTTCAGTCAGTGGTTTTTCAGGATCAACCAGATACGGTCTTCGCGTTATTGACTCCATTGTGGTCACTGTGGATGATTGTTATTTCGACAGCAATTATCGAGGAATCTACACAACTGGCACGCTCAACATTACTGTGGTGGATTCCGAGTTTATTGACATAGACTATGAGGGCATCTCAGTATGGAGTAGTACTAGCATGTACCATCTGATAGAGAACAATGTCTTCTTGAATGTCAGTCGCGCATTGTATTGTGACAGAGCTTCACAATGGATGATTAGAGGTAATTTGGTTAGACATTGTGACATTACAGGGTTCTACATCGGTGGCTCTACTGCTGATTATGTGAATATCACACAGAACACAATAGAGAGCAGCCGAGATGGTATCTACACTAACGGCGGTGATTTTGTCTATATCTACAACAACACCATCCGATGGAACACTCGTTATGGAGTATACATGGCCGGTTCATCACCTCACGGTGTCTTCTATAACGTCATAGCTTTCAGTGGTACTGCAAATGGCTACTCCTCGACGGTAACATATTGGGATGATGGTGTTTCATTGGGCAACTGGTGGGATGATTATTCCCCACCTGGTTCCTACACTAAACTCGGAAATGGCGAGGATAGATACCCGATGCAGTATCTACCGGTCTTACCAATCATAGACCAGCCTCAAGATGTCACCATTGAAGAGATCTCAACAGGGAACACGATCACATGGCAACCCTATGACGATTCGCTTCGTGATTGGGAGGTTTACATAGATGGTGTCTTCTGGGCAGCTGAAGCCTGGAACTTCAACGATGTGACTGTTGACATCGATGAACTAGCCTATGGCACTCACACAGTTCTAGTTACAGTCTATGATGTTGACCAAAACAGTGTTTCAGATACTGTGTTGGTGCATGTAGTTGACGGAACTGATCCTGTAATTGATGCTCCTGCGAACACAATAGCTTTCCTTGATGCTACCGGACAGACCCTCACTTGGGAGGCGTACGACTTTAATCCTGGGACATATGGCGTTGAGATTGATGGTGAAGTAGCAGAGAGCGGTAATTGGACATCTGGAACTGTAGAGTACAGTATTGACGACCTAGAGCTAGGACTGCATCATGTTGTTCTGGTGATCTACGACCTTGATATGAACTCTGCTGGAGCAGGTGTCTGGGTTGAAGTGGTTGATGATGCCACAGACCCAAGCATCGACAGTCCTGCTGATCTTGAGATGATTGAGGGTTCAACAGGAAACAACATCATTTGGACTCCAGAGGACAAGTATCCCGATCGATACGAGGTTCATTACATTGGTAGCGTGATCGTGTCGGATGATTGGGGCGGTTCAAGAATAGTAGTTGTCGTTGATGATCTGCTTGCGGGCACACATGTCATGACTCTGACAGTATACGATGGCGCAGGCAATTCCGCTTCAGATGAGGTCACAGTAACTGTGATTCAAGTGGCCCCAGTGACCCCACCACCAAGTGATGACATAGGGTTGCTAATGATGATTGGAGCAGCCGTGGGTGCGGCTGTTGTTGTCATCGCCATAGTCTACTTCCTGAGGAAACGAAAAGCCAGTTAGTCGAACGGAATCCGCCTTTGGAATAGGATAGATGAGGCCCAGTCCTTTTGGGCCTCTCCCTTTCTAGACCTGTTCTCATCTTATGTCAAGGCAGCGAGGGGCCCGTTTGGCAGGCTTTCTCCAGTCAGTCCGAGCCTCTTCAGGAGCGGCGTGTTATGTGTCCAGACGTTAAGATCAGGACGAAGAACTGACTCCAGAATCGCCCGAACATTTATTTCAGCATCAAGAGAAACTGGAGAGGTCTCCAGAGCTTTCTTCACACCAGCCCTCGCAATCCAGGGCCCTAGGATGGTGTTGCGTTGATCTTGAAGTAAGTGGAAGACTGTGACATGATAGCTCGTCTTCTTCCTGACGAGGTTGGAATACACTGAGAATCTTGCATGATCTGCAAACACTGATGTCTTTGGGTCTGTGTCTGGGTACCTGAGGTCTTCGAAGCTTGTACCCCTAGATGTCTTCCCCCCTAGTTGCTCGACTCTAATGTAATCCACTCTTGGCTCTCCAGGCTGCATGATAATCGTAAACGTGTCCCCGAATGAATTCGCCAGATGCATTTTGGTAGTATCAGCAAATGGTTCCTCAACGAGCTCCATCACTGCTCTGCTGATGAAAGAATCTATGACCGCTTTGTATGCGCTCTTCATGGGTACGAGTCTTCGGTTGGCTAATCTGCCAAGAAGCCCAACGGACATCAAACGTACTACTCGGTCCAGGGAGTAGTCGTAGTCAAGAAGACTCCAGATTGATTCGCTAGCAGGCACATCCTTCTCAGTTATTCTTTTGGCGACATTGCTTATCTCAGGGTCGGACAAGACCTCTATTGACTTCACCTGCACCGTTGGACTGCAAGGGAGAAGACCTCCTCTCTTGTGAAGGTGGCGTGGAGGTACGGAGGTAACCTCCACACCGAGCGCTACCGGGGTTACGGAAAGCGCAATTGTCTGCAGGGATTCGACTGTTTCTCTAGGTTGCATGTTACGTGCATCAATATTGATCGCGAATTGGTAGAGGTGCCGACGCATGGAGAGAATAGCCTCTCTATTGAGCCCCTCCCAAGCTTCTGGGTGGTCGTATATTGAGAGCCATTCCAAGGGCTCTTTTGAGGCCAGAACACCTCCAGAGAGAATGGGGTACTTGCTAGTCTGCATGAAGATACCAGGCGGACTGAAGACGGTGAGCGGTCTATGGCCTGATACTTGCTCAAGCTGGATTTGCGTAGTCAGAGCTTGACTGGATAGCGTAGTAATACCCCCTGTGGAGGATGGATCCACGTTATCTAGCACACCAGAATGCTAAGACGATTACCACAGATTCACCTTCTGTGAAGGGAATTATCACATCGTGGAGAGAGGTTATCGAAAGTATCCTTCCTGCTCTAAGCGCTTTCTCATGGTTCTACCCGTGTAGCAGCTGCGCCCTAAGATACTCAACCAGGTCGTCGTAGACTCCTTCTGGGTTATCCACATCAGAGAAACCTCCGGTATAGACCTGCTTACTGCCTCCTCCTCTGCCGCCGAGCTTGGTAACTGCATCGTTGATGTAGATGTTTGCCTCATGTGGCAAATCATTTGCCCAGAATACAAGATTGCATTTTTCACCTGGTGCGAAGTAGAGTATAGCGGAGGGTCCATCCGGCGTGATGTTCTTGAGAACACGCTTGAGGCTGCTCACTTCAAAGCCGGGAAGAAATTCGTGCCTGAATGAAATTCCGCCGATGTTCTCAATTGTCGGACCACTGTTAAGAAGGTGCTCCATCTTCTCCAATACCTTTGCGTATTCAGATGATACCTGTTTTCCTCTATCAAGCACCGCGCCAAGCTGGTCTAGCTCAAATGGATGGCTGCGTCTGCGCTCCAGTGCAGCATTGAACAGATCGTAGAGAATGGTCACTGCGCGTTTCCCTGTCAGGAACTCAACGTGCACGGATTCTTCTTCTCTCTTGTAGTCGACTATCTTGAAGATTCCAATATCGCCTGTGCGAAGGACGTGGGTGCCAGAGCAAGCTGCGGCATCAGAATCTCCGATTCGCACTACCCGCACCATATCGTGCTTTGCTTCGACACTCTCACGTGCACGAATCGACTTGTCGAGCTCTGAGGCTTTCACCATTTCAGTTGAAACAGGGACATCACGATGTATGATGTCCTGGACGGACTTCTCAGCATAGAATAATTCTTGAAGACCGACTCTAGCTCCCACCATTTCTACGGTTCCGTGGTCGCCATCAATCCACATCGCACCTGGCTCGAGAGCTGGATATCTCTCTTTCAGCGCGGCTGCAAAGAGATGTTCAGCCGTGTGATTCCGCATTATCGTTAGTCTCCAGTCCATGTCGATGATTAACGTGGCCTTCACACCTCTAGCGAAACCTTTCTCTGTCAGCATCACAACAACGCTGTTTCTCTGCATTGTGTCTCGCACAACGATTTCTTCTTGGTCAATCCTTAGAATGCCGCGGTCCCCGGCTTGGCCGCCTCCAGCTGCTTTCACAACATTTTCTTCTATGGTGATTTCGAAGTGCTCTTCTGTGGGCCTGCTGTCTACTATTGTTACAGTGAATTGGTCTTTCAGTGGGTCTACCCAATATGGTGGGAGCGATGTCATCGTCTTTCACCTCAGCCGAAATCAATAAAGGATAGAGACAATGCTCTATTCTAGTTTAACGGAAGTACTGAGGACCTCATTAATGTTTAAGTTCCTATCTAGAGACCCAGTCAAGAAGGCAAAGAAACACGTCGAGAAGGCTTTGGGAGAGCTAGAGGATGGTTATCCTGACTACGCCAGCATCGAGTTTGAGAAAGCTGCCAAGCTCTTCTTGGAAGGCGAAGGCCCTGATTTCGCAGTCAAGTATTTCCGTGAGGCCGCCTCCTGCGCTTTGGAGAACAATGACCATGCAAGGGCGGCGTTGATGAAGAGCGAGGCTGCAGAAACGCTCTTAATCGAGAGCACTTTCGGTGAGGCTGGTGATCTATATTCGGAAGCTTCAGATCACTTTTTCCGGACTAAGAAAGTCCGGGCATCTGGGCGAGCAATCGCGCTGGCCGTTCTCTGTCATCTATCTGTTAGACGATTCGATACGAGCATGAACGTGCTAAGGAAAGCTGAGAACCGATTCTCAAGCTCTGAGCTGAAGAGGATGGCTGAACTCAATCTTGCGAGCTTGTTTGTAAGAATACTGTTTGAGGGTCATTCTATCAGTGGTAAGGATCTTGAGAAAGCGCTTGGCAAGGTTAAGCCACAGCCTGCTGAGGTGCATCTCTTTGAGTTTCTATTCAGGTCCATTCGTCTGGCCATTCAGACTGAGATTCGCGTCGAGTGGGCAGGACAGGAGCTTGATGAGGTGAACGCTAAGACTCCCATCGAGTTTGAGTTCCGCTACAAGTGCCCGGTTCCTGTCAAAGCTTGTGATTTTAAGTACACCCTATCAAACAGCTTGGTCTTCTCAAAGGAGCCAAAGATTGGCCCGGATATGAATATGGAGGAATCATGGTTATTCGAGGTGATGCCCGTTCTTAGCGGAGGTGGCATCGTTGGGCCATTCAGACTAACGCTCGAAGGTGATGAGGTTCATGTGCACAAGGTCAGTAACACGATTGATTTCCTAATCACGAAGCCGCCATCAAACCTTGAGATAGAAATGACGCCACAGCGTATTTCCTGTGGGCTGGGTGAGGATGCATTCCTTGATGTCACACTCAGCAATACAGGAGATGGCCCGGCTGAGAATATAGCCATTGAAATCGTGCTATCTGAAGGTATTGAGATCTCGTTGGGAAGCGACGAGAAGGTAATCCAATTCTTGGGTCCAAATGAGAAAATGCGACTCCAAGTCTATGTGCGAGGGATTTCCTATGGAGAAGAGCTTGTTACTGTCAAGGCCACAGATGGGCGCAGTGGAAAAGAAATCATCACGACATCGCAGATAAACGTAGGATAGTATCCCTACTTCTTCTGCTTCTCCTCCAAAATATCAAGGCAGGCACTCATGACCTCTTTGATGGTGTCTTCTTCCTTGAACTTTCTCAATAGATCGCCTGCTTCATTCAGCTTGTTGTTGGTGAGAGCTTCACTGAATGATAGCAGTGTACCAAGCCAATCCCATCTCGTCTTGTCAATAATCCTCTTCGCAGTCTTGATGAGTTCCTGTGCGTCCTTGATTCTATCAATTGTAGCGAACCCCATTGCCGCTAGAGAGAAATCAATCACGGCTCGTTCAGCCTTGCCCGCATCTAGTGCCTTTTTGGCCGCCTGCTCGTAAAGGTCTCCCACATTCTTCGCGCATGTCAAGAAGTATTCCGCGTTACCCAGCTTATGGCAGGCATAGGCCGCCCATAAGTATGATTGCGCGGCCGTTTCGGTCATCTGCTCTAGGAGAGCTTCCCTAGCTGCATTCTCATAGAGAGTTAGTGCGGTGGAAAGATCACCTGTCTGCCTGTACTGGGTGGCGGCTTCAAAGTATGAAGTTGAAGCGGCCCGGTGGTTATCTTTCTCAAGGCTCGACTCAGCATGCATATGGTAATACTCAGCAGACTTTCTCGCCATGTCAAGAACCCTTTCGAGGTAGCAATCTGCTGCCTGTTTGTACTGGTTCGCGGCCTGATAGAACTGTCCTGCTTCTATGAACTCTCCAGCTAGCCGCTCCCACTGACTACATTCGTCTTCCATGGAAAACACACTCATGCCTGCTCGGTTCTATGCCAAGAGGTAGCGTTATGTGTCCGTGTAGCATAGAAATATGTTGCCCTGACGTAAGGGCTTCGAAAAATGATAACTTGCAATGTACTCAGGGAATGGTGCTCATATTGAGTTTCGGCCTCATCGATAAGATCGTTGGAACCTGGGTTGTTTTTGAAGGGATACCCTTCTGGCTGGAGGTCCCAGTGCTTATTCTGCTGTGCATCTTCCTTTACGTGTTTGTTATTATGAAGGTAGTGAGAAGATTCTGGCAGTTCCCAGCTCCGGCCTTCATAGGGCGCGGCCTTAACTCTACTCACCGGAAGCGAATCCAGCCGCCTTCCATGATTGTGAAGGGCCTAAGGCTAGAAACAGGAATGAGCGTTGTTGAGATTGGCTGTGGGCCTGGAACATTCACGATTGATGTAGCGAGGGCAATCGCTCCGAAGGGGACCGTATATGCTGTTGACATCCAGGAGGGAATGCTTGAGCAGCTTCGAAAAAACATTCAAAGGAATGGCATAGAAAACATCGTGCCAATCCTAGCTGACGCAGGGAGCCAAATACCATTGGATGATGGATTTGCAGATGCTGCTTTCAGCGTCACTGTTCTTCCCGAGATACCAGATAGGGTGGGGGCTCTAAAGGAGATACACCGAGTTCTGAAGCGAGGTGGACTTTATGCGGATGCAGAGCTTGTCATAGATCCCGATTGGCCGCTGCGAAGAACAGTCAAGAAGTGGGCGTCAGCAGCAGATTTTCAGTACAGTCATGAACTCGGTCATGCATTCAGATACGTACTTGTTTTCCAGAAAACCTGAGAGATCAGTTTCACTACTTCTTTCTAAGCTCTTCAAGAATCTCTTTTGCACGTTCGACCTTGACGTTCTTCTCTTTCACGAGCCGCTCTGCAACTACATCTACGAGTTTCCCCTTGGCGCCAGCAGTGGCCGCCACGTTTCTTGCATGTAGTGACATATGCCCCTTCTGTATTCCCTCTGAGGAGAGTGCCCTAAGCGCTGCGAAATTCTGGGCCAGACCCACACTTGCTATGACATGGGCCAGCTCGAGTGCGGTCTCGACTCCAAGAATCTTGACACAGGCTCTAGCTACAGGGTGGATTTTCGTGGCTCCTCCAACAAGCCCGACAGCCATGGGAATCTCGATGCTGCCCACGAGATTTCCACTGGGATCCTTCTCGTACTTTGTAAGAGAGTGATAGCCTCCGACAGCCGCATAACTATGTGCTCCTGCCTCAATGGCTCGGAAGTCATTCCCGGTAGCGATGACAACAGCGTCGATACCATTCATGATTCCCTTATTGTGAGTGGCGCATCTGTATGGGTCTGCTTCAGCGAAAGCCCAGGCGGCGATTATAGCATCCACAACCTCCTCGCCCCCAAGGAGTTTCTTGTCAAAGGTCGCTTTGCACAGCACAACACGCAGCTCTGCCAGATTGGACAGTATCCTGAGTAGCACCTTGCCTCCAGTGATTTTCTCAATGACCGGAGCAAGAGCTTCTGCCATTGTGTTTACTGCATTAGCACCCATTGCATCACGCGTATCCACTATGAGTTCTGTGATTAGCATTGGTCCCGCTTTCGTGTCAATAACTCTGACTCTAAGGTTTCGGGCTCCTCCTCCAAAGCGAATCAGAATCGGGTCTTGATCGTTAGCCAGTTGAAGAAGCTCTTCCTTTGCTTTGAGTACTTCCACTTTGGCGGAGTATGGTGTTGGCACATTGATGGCTTGAATCTGGGCAATCATGAGTGGCCCTGTATCAGTGGCAGTGAATCCACCATGCGTTCGTGCCATCCTAGCGGCATTGCTCGCCGCCGCTACCACGGACGGCTCCTCAATGGCCATCGGTACTAGGTAGTCCTTCCCATCTATCAAGAAGTTCGTGGCAATGCCAAGCGGAAGTGGCATGGTTCCCACAACGTTCTCAATCATGTGGTCCAGAACCTCGAGGTCCACTTTGCTAGGATCAACAAGGGGTCCTAGATCGTCCTCACCTAAGCCGGTGAGCTCTGCTAGCTTCTTTACTCGCTCTTCTCTGGTGAGCTTGTAGAATCCGGAGATGCGGGAATCCTTTACCAATGCTTCATCCTCCCTAGCGTCCCGGTTGCATTCCTAATAAGAATACTGTCGTATGGACGCAGTAGTGCAAGGACACAGATGATTTGCAAAGACCATAGTTTTAAGTTTGACATATCTGTGGGTGCTCGGAGGCTCAGACGAATGAAACCGACGAGTGATTTCAGAGAAACCATTGTTGCACTGGCCAAGAAAAGAGGCTTCTTCTGGGGTCCATCCCCAGAGATATACGGTGGCAGTTCTGGATTCTTCGACTTTGGGCCTCTTGGAAAGCTTCTGAAGAATCGGCTCGAAGACAACATTCGTTCATCTTTTGTAAGAGCTAACTTCTGGGAAGTTGAATGTCCGACAGTTTCGCCAGCAATTGTTTGGAAAGCATCTGGTCACCTTGAGGGCTTTGTCGACCCGATTACCCAGTGCACGAAATGCGGACAGCTGTACCGTGCTGATAATCTGATTCTGGAGCAAGCACCCGATGCTAAACTAGCAGGACTTTCCTTGGATGATATCACCAAAAAGATTGAGGAACTCAAGGTTCATTGTGCTGCGTGCAAAGGAGTCCTCGGTCCAGTCAAAGAGTATAATCTGATGTTGAAAACAACGCTGGGTCTGGACCAAGAGGCATACATGCGGCCTGAGACCGCTACATCAACGTACTTGCTTTTCAGGCGGTTCCTCACCTTCTTTAGAGACAAGCTTCCTGCTTCGGTATTTCAGATTGGCAAGGCCTATCGCAACGAGATATCACCCCGTCAGGGAATGCTGCGTCTTAGAGAGTTCACCCAGGTGGAAGGTCAAATATTCATCCTTGAAAAAGATGAACACGATTGGCCTGGGTTTGAGAACATCCGCGATGATAAGTTGCCTCTCCTTCCACATCAGGTCCAAGAATCTGGAAGCGATGAAGTCACGTCCACCAAGGTTTCAGCCGCTCTCAAGAAAGGGTACTTCCAGAAACAGGCGTATGCTTGGTGTGTACATCTCGCGTACTCAATCTTCAGGACCATGGGTTTCTCTGAGGATTATATGAGAATCAGGCAGCATCTCCCAAATGAACGCGCACACTATGCTGCCGATGCTTGGGACATAGAGGTTTTCACAAACAGTCACGGATGGGTGGAGTGCTGCGGTATTCATGACAGAGGCAACTACGACCTCAGCAGACACCAGAAGCACTCCAAGGAGAAACTCAGCGTGAAGGTAGACAAGAAACCTGTTGTGCCCGATGTTCTTGAAATCGCGTTCGGAGTGGAGCGACCTCTGTTTTGCGCAATAGATAATGCGTACGTTGAGGATGAAGAACGTGCATGGCTGAAGTTCCCGCCAGAGATTGCACCCATCCAGGTGGCAGTGTTTCCATTGATGGGCAAACCCGAGCTCCTTAAACCTGCTCGGCAAATCTTTGAGGAGATTATGGACACGGGTCTCATAACCTACTTTGACCAAGGCGGCTCCATTGGGCGGCGTTATCGGCGACAGGACGAGATAGGCACCCCGTTCTGCATAACCATTGATTACCAAACACTTGAGGATAAGACTGTCACTGTGCGAGATCGCGATTCCATGGAACAGGTTCGGGTTCAACAGGACGCTCTTGCGGACCTACTGGAAGACTTGGTGCATGGAAAAGTTGCTTTCGAGTCGTTAAGCAAGTGAGGGGCAGGGTTTTCTACCGACACGTGCTACTCGGAAAAAGAGATAAGGCCGGCAGGCTACTCTGAATTGAGAGGGTGCTTGATGCGCGAGGAATCCGAAGCAATAGAACTCAAGACAATTCTTATCGCTGTGGATGGGTCCGAACATTCGACCAAAGCCGTTCGCTATGCGTGTGCTATTGGAAACGCAATGGGTGCAGAGATTCTGCTCCTTCACGTGGTGCCAATGCTGGTATCTGCTACGCCCTATCACGATACTGTTTCAGACCAGCCATTCCTTGCTCTGCAGAAAGTCGGTGAAGACATACTCGCGAGAGCCACCAATGTTGTTTCATCACTGAACTGCAAGGTAACCGAATTGATATCGCATGGGGATCCAGCCAGCCAGATTATTTCGATTGCAGAGGAACGTGGAGCAAACCTAATTATAATTGGTTCCCGTGGATTGAGCGGCTGGAAGCGGATGTTCGTGGGTTCTATCAGCGATAAGGTGGCAAGCCATGCCTCCTGTCCCGTGATGATTGTCAGGTGATGTGGTCTTATTCGCACTGTCGCACCCACAGCACGTAACCTGGAGTGAGTGATACAAAGATGACGCGCTCCAAGAATTTCGGTGTCACTGCAGATGTTGGCACGTCACAACTCACCATCCACTTATTGGACCTAGAGAACCAGAATTTGCTGGCTCAATGTGTGCTTCGCAACCCTCAGAGTCCGTTCGGCCTCGACGTTGTGTCCAGAGTGAAGCATGCAGTCGCTTCAGAGAATAATGCACGTAATCTTTCAGAGCTTGTGCGTGGTGGAGTACTCCGGGGGGTTCAGAGCGCTGGGCAAGATGCGGGGGTGGCCCTCGGTGACATCCAATCTATGGTTGTGGTCGGGAACACTGTAATGCATCACCTGTTCTATGACTTGCCAGTTGATGACCTACTCAAACCTCCGTATGAGATTAAGACCGCGAATGCGCTGGACAAGCATACTGGGGATCTAGGCATTTCCCTAAGCGACCGGGCAATGTGCTACTCCCCACCACTCATTGGCTCCTTTGTAGGATGTGATGCTATTGCTGTGGTGCTGGCTTCAGGGTTGATGTCCTCCACCGAAACAACAGTTGTTGCGGATGTCGGGACAAATACGGAGATAATGATTGGTCACAAGGGCAATCTCCTCATAACATCTGCTGCCTCCGGCCCTGCATTCGAAGGCATGTCTCTTGATTGTGGCATGCCTGCAGACGAAGGAGCGATAAGTGCAGTTCAGATAGACACTACAAGCTACAGGCCAAGAGTGGATATCATTGGCCGCGGGAGACCAATGGGAATCTGCGGAACCGGTGCTGTAGCCGCTCTTAGCGCTCTTCTTGATTCGAGTCTGCTTAATTCTGAGGGGTCCCTCGCGCGACACATCGAGTCCACGTGGCTGTCTGGACGCGGAGACGTGGTTCATTACATATTGGTTCAGGCTACGGATTCTGGCACAGGACGTCCGATATTCATCTCCCAGATTGACGTCAGAATGATGCAGCAATCCAAAGGTGCAATCTTTGCCGCCATCGAGCTTCTTGTAGATAACGCGAGCATATCTGCCAGCGCCGTTGAGCGCTTCCTATTAACGGGCGCCTTTGGTTCTGATTTGAACATAAGCGATGCAATCAAGATTGGACTTTTCCCACAGTTCCAGAATGCAAGGGTAGATCAGATTCTGGGCGGGGCTAGCTCTGGAGCTGACATGATTCTATTGAATCCTGAATTGCGCGATGCTGCCAGTGACATTGCTAGGAACACAGTCTATGTTGATCTGATGGATAACTCTGAGTTTGAGTTTCGATTCTCCAAGGCTCAGCTATTCCCCGGTTCTCAGTAGACGAGTTCTTTGTCGGTGAACGATTCTCCGTCCCTAATCCTTGAGGATGAAAGTGGTCGCCCGTCCTTGGTTCTCACTCGTGGCACTACGACAATGTGGAACCTGGGTATTCCGTTCTCCGCACGCATAGCATTGATATTGAACGCCATCTGGACAACGCCAATTTCGTCAGAAACAACCAGTGCCTCCAGGTCTTCCATCTTGTCAGCGCCGCCTTCCTTTGTTTCTATGGGGAAGATAGTGCACCTATGCAGGCCACATTCGGGAATGATGAATTCCGCAAGAGATTGTCGACGTTCCTCGTATGATTGTATCCAAGACCCTCTCTTCTTCCGCGTGAGCATGTGATCACTAGTGAGCCCAATGGAAACCTTCTCGCCTATTTTAAAGGCGGTTCTTAAGAGGTGCTTGTGCCCTTCGTGTAGATGGTCAAATGTGCCGGCAAATACGACCTTCTTGTATAACCATGGACTCTCCTTCAGGTCCTACACATCCCTCACTTCTAGCACGCCCATCTCCTTCAAGTCATCAACGAGGCTGACGAGAATCTGAGAATCGAAATGACCGAACTGGAAACAGAGCTTATCCCAGATTTCGTTAAGGTTTGCCCAATCTGTGGAGAGGTTCAGCATCTCGTCAATGCGCACGTAAAGATGCTGGTCCTTCTCTTTCAGTTTCATGTACTTGTCCATCTTGTCTTTCAGCTTTTCTGCCATCGTGGATGGGCTCAACGGATATTTGAAATTGCGTTTGACTTCAACATCGAGTCCCACTGTATCAAGGTCAATCTCGTGCTCTTCCTTTGCTTCAAGACCAACCTCAGCACAAGCTCCTTCGTATGCTTTCCTGGCGACCATCATCTCTGAGGTGTATGCCATGTCAAGGCTTGTCTTCAAAGCTTCTCTCAATCTGTCTTGTTCTGAGATGAGGGCCCATTCAGTGGTCGCCTTGTTTAGCGTTGCCTTTCCTAAGTCCAGCGCCATGCCCAGCCACCTGAGAACTCTCGGGTAGACCTTGTCGGGATCTCCCTTGCACGTCGCTAGCTCCGTAATACCTTGTGTGCCAACTGCTTGCATGATATCGATGGCTTCATTCCGAACTTCAGCAAGGATTGCCTCTTCAACCGTATGCCCCGAATACAGATAGGTCAATGCTGTGAGGACTGCAACCCGTGTTGCATAGGCCATCTGCGCTGAATCGATCTTGTCAGCTGTGTCTGTGGATGTATGATAGAACTTGTCAGGGCTCTGGTTCAGCATTACCGATGGAATGCCAACTGTGGCATCTACGAACATGTAATGGTCACTCCCTGCCGAGAATTTGCTATAGCTCCATGGCAGGGGTGTCAATGTGCCCCCGGATGCTCTCCTTCTCTTCCTGCTGCTCTCTTCACATAACCAGTGTCGAACTACATTGTTGAATGTGCTCGGGAGCGAGAATGGAGTCCTGTAGATGTGGAGAATTGAACCCGACTTGCTCGGATCTGCGCCAACCATGTCCATGTTGAGCATGGCTTGACACCGCTTCAGTAGATTCTTCTCGTGGTGGATGAACTTGATGGTACCTGACCACTCAGGTCCCCACAGGAAACGGATTGAGATGTCTGGCTTTTCAATCACGCCCTTGCGAATAAGCGAGGTCAATGATCGCAAAGCCTCAAGGAGAGCTGCACTTCCCGACGCATTATCATTGGCTCCTGGATGAGGATGACACACATGTGCAAAAAGCCAGAATTCTCTGGAAGTATCCTTTCCTTCAATGAGTGCTGAGATAACTTCTAGCGTACCATCTTTCAGCTCTGCACGAACCTTCGCCTTTACCCTGACTTTCTTGCCTTCTGCGAGCCATTTCTTGATCTGTACGCCGTCTGCTTGGGTTAAGGAGAATCCGAATTTCACCTTCTCGCCCTCATCAGGACTGGGCCAGATTGCATCGTATCTTCTTAGGGACGCTATCTCATCAATGCCGGATGGTGCAACAAAAGTGAGAATACCCGCCGCCTTCTGGTCAATGCACGCCACACGATGAACCATGCGGGCTAAGCCTTCAGTCAAGACAATCTTGCCCTTAACATCCTTTTCCTTATAATCCTCAGGACTCAGACCATTGCCGACGAAGACCACTTCCGCTTCCATGTTAGTAGAGCGTGAATGAGCAACGAGCGAGATCGGCTCAGCATCGAAATCAGCGAGCGTGCGTTGCTCGGGCTCCAGAAGTTCCAAGGTTCCGGATTTCGGGAACCATCCGTAAGGGGTGTTCCATGTTTCGATAGGGGATGCGCCATCTGCAGAATATGAGAAGATCTTTACTTTTGCATTTGAAACCTTCTTGATCTCCTGCTTGAGGTAGACAATGGCATCATGTATTCCCGGACTTGCCTGTATCCGGTGAAACTCTGAGAGGGCATTGACATAGTCCCGGGCTCGTATTCCGGAAACCGTATCAGTGACAGATTTAATGAGGTCATCAGGTAGCATATGTGGTCAGCACCGGCCCCTGCTACAGAGTATGTGACATAAGTACTCTGTTGTTTGTTGAATGCAAGAGAACTGTGCGAGCACAGTATTGAATGAATAAGAATCGCGGCCCGGATAGTGCATACCAAGGCCACGAAATAGACGGTTGAGAGGAACGATTAGGTGCCTCTTCGCCGAAGTCTGCCGTCAAGCATGAATAGGGCATTGGTGGAGTCACCAATAATCTTAAGCAGATCTCGGACTTTCATGGTCTGCTCTTCCTCCTCGATTTGTTCATCATAAAACCATTGTAGCATTGAACCTGCTGCTCTATCGCCCTCTTTGTCAGCAATCTCGCCAATATTGAATATCAACTTTGAAACGGTCAATTCATGGTTGTAGGCATCATTCCATGCCTCATGCGCTGACTCCCATTCCGTCTTTGGTGCCTTGATTGCTTTGAGCGTGACTTTGCCGCCACGGTCTGTGATATGTTTCCAGAATCTCATCGCATGCTCGTACTCTTCCTTGGCTTGGATCTTCATCCAGTGAGCCATGCCATCAAGATTCTGCTCCTCAAACCAGGTTGCCATCGACAGATAGACATAACCACTATACATCTCGAAATTGATTTGTTCATTTATCGCGTCTGTTAATTCCTTACTAATCTCCATAATGATTCACCACATTGTACGTGATAGAGCCACCTACAATTCACTATAGTGAAGTATCTTTCTTATAAGCGGTGTGGTATGGTAGACACTGGGCCGTTCTCTAGGAACTGAATGAGCAGTCTGTCCAACGAACCTTTTTTACGAGCAAGCGATAGCTAGGCATTCCAACGGCTGACGGAGTCTTGAAAGATGGTCGCGCTCAATCTTCTCACAGTTGTTTTTGAATTATTGCCCCCCCTCATTGTTACGGTCATTTATTTGCTGTTTCTGGGAAACCGGAAGAACAAGTTCATTGAGGCCTTCATAGTCCTCATGTACCTTAAGACATTCACGTTCTTTCTGTACAACATACTGATCTCTACCTCAACTATCCCTGGATTTGACTCAGGCATTCCAATGGCACTTCTCTCTTGGATAGCATTTACCGACCTTCTCTTCCATGTTGCGTACACACTTCAGGAATACCTGACTTGGGTGATGGTTTCATTCATCGCAGCGCTCTTTGGGATGCTCGTATTAGGCATCAAGCTAGCACTACAGGAACCCTTACAGACGAGATTCAAGAACCTAGTTGGTCGGATAACTGGGAGCGAGCCGAAGAGTGACGGCTATTTGGGACTAAGAGACCGGCTGGATAATATCAGGTTTGAGGGTGTTGAACCACAGCCTCTTGATCCACAAGTGCAGGCCAAAGCTTGGAGGGCGGGATGGAAGGACTATCTGATTATCGGTCTCGCTACGTTGCTGCCATCGATCAGTGCATATCAAGGCTCTTTCGAGAATTATTTGCGTCTTAGGTTGTCTCTCCCTGGATATGTTGCTCCAGACCCCTATGTATTGGGCGTACTAATATTCCTGACTTGGATCTATCGTTTTGGTTATCCTGCTTCAAATAGAATCGCCAAGGGGGCAGGTCTTATGCTAGGTGACCGCGATATTGGCAGCGAGATGATGAGGGGTGTGCTCGGCTGGTTTTTCAGATTAAACATTCTGTGGACTGTTGCAACCATTGCACTCGATGTTTGGAACGTCATCAGCCTTGCTGGTATTGGCGGATTGAATTTAATGATGGACTACTACACAGTCGGGCTAGTTTCTGCAGCCCCTCCGATTCTTTTCGCCATCCTCTTGCTTCCGCTTACTGAAGACTTCGCAGTGATCCTCTACAAGAAGCTGTTCGATTTGATCTACCGCAGAAGCAGCACACCTGTCCCTGATAAGTCCAGTGGGACAATAAGGACTGCAGTGTCAGCGCTGGTGACCGGCTTTCTGGTCACAGGTGCATTCGTTGGGAGTGTTATGGCAGTGACATTGCGCTACTCGGCTGATCGATTCTTTCATGGGGCAATGTCTCAATTCTATCTCTATCCTGGGGATGTTGCTTTCGATGTCTACAATCTCATGAATAATCCGGAAAACAATTTCTTGATGATAACCCCAACCTTGTGGACACTGCTGATGTTAGCAATCCCATTCGCATCCATGCTGCTTATCGGAATATTGGGTCACTTTGCCAAAAGCCGCGGGGGCAGTAACGAGCTCTTCGCCCTTATCGCTGGACTAACAGTTTCTGTCGCGACTTGGTATTTGCTACCCGGAATGGATTATATGATCAACATAGCTGCGACACCAGCAAACTTGGGTGGAAGCGTGTTCTATAGATTACGTCCAATCATAATTGCTCCTGGCAACGAGCAATATTTGGCGCGTCTTGCGGCACAATTCATCGTGAACCTGCCGATTTACGTCTGCACAGCACTCTTCATCCTGTATTTCTTTGAGTATAGAGGGAGATGGAAGGAACAGACTGGTGAGGTCTCAGGACCATTGCTCAACGTTCAGCGACAGGACGTTATTGATGCAGTCAAGTTGTTTGCTCTTGGGCTTGTCTGTTCGGTTGTTGGTGTTTGGCTGTTGACTATTTTCTTCAATCCCGCTCTAGTAGGCCTAACTATTGACTCTGTCTTCTCGGAGATTGCAGCGCCAAACGGCTTAGAAGCGGTCTTGGAGCATTATGTATTGACGCAGACTGACAGTAGATTCCTGATAATAGCCGAACACAATCTCATCAGGACTCTTCTAATGCTCATCATTGGACCGATATTCTGGGCGTCGATTTTGTGGCTTGTTGCAGCCAAGCGCAAGGATTCCGGTGACAATCGTATGGGATGGTTCAGTAGCATGACCTTGCTGGTAGCTGCTGTGGGCACTGGTTTCTGGACACTTCTTGATATGGAACGTGGTTACTTTGACCCCGATGCTTGGCCATGGGGTCTGGCAGCCAACATGGCGCTTCGAGCTCTGCTAGTGTTTGGTATCTTCTTGGTGCTCTACCTCGCAGTGATTGGTATCCGCAAAGTATCTGGTCGTGATTTGGGCATCTGGTGGCTACCGCTCTTTGTCACCCTATTCTGCCTGGAATACTTCGTGTACGATGATCAGTTCACGGTAATCGCGCTGGTTGTTCTGCCTTTGATTCTAACTCTGTTGTATAGGGTAGCATTGAGAGAAAGACCCCAAGTTAAAGCAGAGGATCCTTTGGTCACTTATATCAAGATGAGTCTGATGTCTCTAGCCATTGCTGAAGTCCTTTCAACTGCATTGATCCTCGGTGGCCTCAGTATTATCAACTTCGTGTATGGCGGCAACGTCCTTTTCTTCCTAGCACACATCCTACCGCACGCGGTGGTGGAGATTCCTGCATTCCTATTTGCAGCTGCCATTTCATTTCGGATTGCCCGAGATATGTGGCCTAGCCTCGAGGCAGAGGACTGGGATTCTATCCCGTCAAAGACTCGCAATCTCCTCTCAGACGAACGTATCTGGAGAACTTATGCTCTGATTGTGTTCTTCTTGCTAATTGCGGCGCTAATCGAATCCTTCGTCACTCCACTTGTTATAATGATGGTCGGTGGATAGAGGAGGAGTGCGGGTTTGGTTAAGGCCACAGAATCTGTCTTCAACCTATATGATGCTGGTTGGCAAAGGTCTGACCATGATTGTGATACTGATCATGGTGTTCCAGAGAAAGCGGCGCATGTAGATGACGAAAGCGGGCCATGTGCCCGCTCTCC
>DXJO01000015.1 GCA_019057475.1 Candidatus Thorarchaeota archaeon
CACTACAGAAGAACACCCAGAAGACTCTGGTGTCGACCAAGGCAATCGCTCTTGTCTACTTCAGGAGATAGACCTAGATGGCTGGAAACAACGGCAAGACCGTTGGAACTCTCTCTAGTGCTCCTGATTCCTGCTCCGCTGATACCAAACGGAGCAATTATCTCTCCATTACCGAAGTGCTCGCGCTGGAAGCAACGTGAGCATTCTTTCTCTTTTTTCATCATTCTCTGTTTTCGCATTAGTTAGAGTGTACGCGCGCTTTTTGACTCCATTTAGGGCCATTACGGATACTAATATATATGAATATGTTATAATAGTAGTGTGCGGGCGAATTATCCACCGTGAATTTAAGTAAAGTAGTGAACCAACTCAAGACCAGCCAACAGCTCGGAAGTAGAAAGGTGACAGTCGTTGAAAAGAGAAAGATTGGAGAAGCAGGCGAGAATAATCGTGCCAGCACTCAATCTTCTCGCAGCTGCTATTATCGCTTTGATCGTTGCATTGACCTATCCAGCTTCTGACTCGGTCAACTACGTGATTGTATCCAAGGACATCATTCAAGTTGGCATTTCATTTCTGATTATCATTGTTGCACACAGGTTGGCTAAAGACAGGGATTCCTACTTGATGGCTCATTTTGGATTCTCGATTATATTCCTCGCTTCGGTCGATGACTTGTTGAGAGAGCTCTTCCTATCTGGATCAGCGCTTTGGGGCTATCGAATGCAAGATATGATGTGGGTAGGCCTGGCATTTGTGGCACTCGCCATCTTCAAGCGAACAAAGACCTTGACAGAAAGCGAAGGCAAGTATACAGCCTTGAGCTCGCAGTACCTGGACCTGCTTGACGTACTTCCGGAAGGTGTAGCCATAGGTTCGCTTGATGAAACAATCACTTTTGCAAATGAAAAATTCGCCAAGATTCTTGGGCTTGAAGAAAGGGATGTGATTGGGAAGAGATTCATCGACTTCGTGGAACCAGCCGAGGTAGAACGAATCCTTGGGCAATCTGAAACCAGAAAACAAGGAATGCCTTCAGTCTATTCGGTTCGCATGTTCAGCAAGAGCGGCGAACGAAGGATAGTCAGAGTTTCAGCCGTTCCAATGATGGACGGGCAGGGCAATGTGGAAGGCGTTATCTCGGTTATTACGGACATCACTGAGCGCGTTAAGAGCGAAGAGGAGAAGGCGCTGCAGGAGAGAGAGAAAGAACTCTATGCGTCGTTACTCCAGCATGATCTTGGCAACGACCTACAAGTTATTCTCGGATACATTGACGGAGTAAGAATGCTAGCACATGACATGCCTGATTCAGCGAAGAATATGCTTGAAGCAGCGCAGGCTGCAAGTGTCAGAATGGCTAATCTCCTCAAGGCTCTTGGTGCAACAGCACAGCCGTCTGACGAAGGGATTGGTCCCTTCCTTGAGAGAATCGCATCAGACTGCGAGAAGGCAAACAGGGGACTCTCGATTGAGATCAATGCAGACAAAGGAACAAAGAACCTCAAGCCTACTGGAAGCTCTCTTCTGCCAATGGCATTCGAGAACATCTTCCGGAATGCGGCTATGCATGCGGGACACAACCCAGTCGTCAATGTGAGAATCAGTCGTCACGACGGAAGCTTGTCGATACTAATCTCTGACAATGGTCCCGGCATTCCAGACGATATAAGGCCGAAGCTCTTCCATCGTGGCGATTCCAAAGGACGAGGAGGGCTGGGGCTTTACCTCACGAGGCAGATACTCAGCGCATGCGGAGGCTCCATTCAACTCAGAGACATTGACGGCCTAGAAGGCGCAACTTTCGAGGTCAATCTTCCTTTGGAGCTGTGAGTTCATTCCTGCACTCAAGAGGTTCCGTCAACTGCTTGTTTACCAGCTTGTCTAGCTTTCGCCAATACACTCGCGTGTTTGCGTACTGCGCCAAGCTTGTATGCACCAAGAGCAAGTACAGTTGCAACAATATTCATGCCCAAGTAGTCAGCGATGTCGTTGAACATCCCTACAATGTGTTGAGCTGTTTTCTTGTTGCCGCTGCCCAGTGAAATGGCTAGGATGATAGTTCGCCCCTTGAAGATAGCCTGATTGGCACCATACCATCTATCAATGAAGGCTTTAAGCTGGGCGGAAGGACCCCACCAGTATACAGGTGTGCCTAGGACCCATATTCGACAACTCTCCATTTGTTTCAGGAGCTCCGACATGTCATCTTCCTGAACGCACTCGCCCCCATCCTTGCAAGCATCACAGGCTTGACAGGGCAAGATGTTCAACTCATTCAGAATTATCTTTTCTGTATCTGCACCAGCTTCTGCTGCACCAGCAAGTATCTCATCAACTAGAATCTCGGTGTTTCCTCCGCGCCGCGGACTGCCAACGATTCCTAGTACGCGCATGTGATTTGTTCCCTCCATAGGAGCTAACCCCTCCATCGCTGAATTCTCAGACCAAGCCCACTTTCTCATTGAACTCGGTTATGAGCTTGTCAACCTTTGGAGTAGTCTGTTGGATTGCTGACCAGTACTCATCGTACTCATACCACTGCCGGTTCAGCTCGTCCAGGTCAAACATCTGTTGTTCTATCCATGTGAAATACTTGAGGTGATGTATTCTCTTTCGCTCGTAGTGACCAAGCTCAAGCATGGCATCCATCTTCTGCCCCATCAGGTTCTTGTGATAGTCCCTAACAGCGTTTTTCTCAGTGTACTGACCGTGTGCAGTTGTGGCTTCTTTCAGTCGTGAGCCGTACATCTCCATCGAGTCTGTGAATATAGTAAGGATAACATCCTTGCTCGTCAGTTCGTAGTACTTTGCGAACTTGATTGCCATGAGAGTATTGGCGATGCTTGAGATTCCTAACAGGTCCAGCTGAGATACAAATTCTTCGGGAGCACCGATATCATTCACCAGATACTTGCGTCCGGCGGGCTCGTTGAATAGACGCATTAGATTCATGCTGTCGTTGTCATCGATTGCAATCACCATGTCAGTGTTGCGAACATTGTGAATCCAAGGCACATGCTTGTCACCAATCCCTTCGATACGATGTGCTCCATATCCATTGAGTAGCAGTGTTGGACACTGAAGAGCCTCACCCGCGACAATCTTGGAAGTTGGGTATTGCTGTTTCATGAAGTCGCCGCATGCAATGGTTCCGGCTGAACCAGTTGTCAGGCAGACTCCACTGTACTTGCTACTACCAAGCTCCTTGTCAAGCACTTCCTTCATTGCGTGACCTGTGACATCGTAATGGAAAAGATAGTTTCCAAACTCGCTGAACTGGTTGAAGACAAAGACATCCTCTCTGGTCCGTCGCAGCTCCCAGACTTTGTCATAGATCTCCTTAACGTTGCTCTCGCTTCCCGGTGTGGCGATGATCTCTCCAGCCACGGTCTTCAGCCATTCGAATCGCTCTTTGGACATCTCCTCAGGAAGGATTGCAATGCTCTCACAGGCCAGTAACGCAGCATCGTAGGCGCCACCTCTGCAGTAGTTGCCCGTGCTTGGCCATACAGCCTTATGCTTGGTGGGATCAAACTGTCCGGTTACAAGAGGTGGAACGAGGCATCCGAATGTCGCACCTACCTTGTGTGAGCCTGTTGGGAACCACTTTCCTACGAGTGCAATGATGCGCGCTTCAACGCCCGTAAGCTCAGGTGGTAATTCCATGTAGTTAGCAATGGGTCGGTACTGGCCACCGCTTTCAACGGGTTCGTTTTTCCATGTAATCCGGAACAGGTTTCTTGAAACCACATCCCAGAGCTTGATGTCTTTCAGTTCATCCTTAATCTTCTGAGGAACGGTTGTCGGGTCCTTCATTTGAGCGAAAGTTGGAACCACAATGTCACGCTCTCTACATCGCTCAACTGTCCTCTTCAGCTGGTCTTCATGTTTTGTTAAGTCGATCATTGCGGGTTGCCTCGTAATGGAAATGCAGTGCCATCAGCAGCGCATTCCAAGAAAAAGGCTTTCGTAGGTACGATATAATGAGGAAGAAAGGACAAAGCTGCAATGCCAAACAGTCACATTAAAAACAGAGAGCTGCGAAGGTCAGCAATAGTCCCACTCGATGCTCAGACCTCTCGACTTGTGTGATTGCGCTCGACTTGGTTACAATGTGCTGAGGAGGTCGGGAAGATAGGCTGTGATCATATGACCAAAGAGAAATCCGTATTCAAATTCGCCAAAGGCAAGGCAGATGGCAGAGCAGATATGAAAAACAAGCTGGGTGGAAAGGGGGCTTCATTAGCCGCCGCTACACTCCTTGGACTGCCAGTGCCCCCAGGGTTTACGATTGCTACCGACGTCTGTAATCTATTCTTAGAGAAAGGAAAGATTCCAGAGGAAGTCAAGAAGCAGGCAACAAAAGCTCTTCGCACGATTGAGGACGCAATGGGCATGAAGTTTGGTGACCCAAAGAATCCGCTCCTCGTTTCCTCTCGTTCCGGTGCAAGGCAGTCAATGCCGGGCATGATGGAGACCGTACTAAACATTGGCCTCACAACTAAAACGATTCCTGGCCTCATTGAAAAAACCCAGAACGAACGGTTCGTTTATGACACTTATCGGCGCCTGATTATGATGTACAGCGATGTTGTCATGGAGAAAGCTGAAGATATCGAGCCTGGAGAAGGGCATGGAATCAGGCATCAGTTGGAGTACATCCTTGATGAGATGAAGAGGGATGTCGGCTGCACTACTGATACCTGCTTGAAGGTCGAAGACCTGAAGGAGCTCTGTACATTGTTCAAGCACAGAGTAAAGGAAGTACTCGGAAAGGAGTTCCCTGACGATCCGTGGGAACAGCTCTGGGGAAGCGTGAGTGGTGTGTTCAAGAGTTGGAATGGCAATCGCGCTATTGCATATCGCAGAATCGAAGGCATTCCTGATCACTGGGGAACTGCAGTCACGGTGCAAGCAATGGTGTTCGGAAACATGGGTGAAGATTCATCCACGGGTGTCGCATTCACACGCAACCCAGCTACAGGTGAGAATGTCTTCTATGGTGAGTGCCTATTTAATGCTCAAGGCGAAGATGTTGTCGCTGGAATCAGGACTCCTAACCCGATGAATGAAGAGTCCAAGAATAGTCAGAATGAAAATCTACCCACGATCGAAGAGAGGATGCCGGAGCTCTACAAGCAGCTCTGTGATATCCGTGACGTTCTTGAGAATGACGCAAAAGATATGCTTGATATTGAATTCACTATTCAAACGGGCAAGCTATATCTCGTGCAGCATCGTGTTGGCAAGAGAACTGGTACAGCGGCACTTAACATTGCGACAGACTTTCTGAACGCGGGTGCAATCAACGAGCCAACCGCGGTCATGCGAATGGATCCAGAAAAGCTTGGGCAGTTGCTCTATCCGATTCTTGATCCTGATGCCGAGAAGGAAGCGAAGGTTTTAGGAAAGGGACTACCGGCGGGTCCTGGAGGAGCCTCTGGTCAAATTGTTTTCTCCTCAGAAGAGGCGATTGCTTGGGCGAAGAGGGGCAAGAAAGTCATTCTGGTACGAGAGGAAACAAGCCCCGAGGATATCGCAGGCATGCGCGCGGCAGAGGCCATCCTCACTGGTCGCGGGGGCATGACCAGCCACGCGGCACTCGTGACTCGAGGCTGGGGCAAGTGCTGCATAGTTGGTGCGTCCACGCTGAAGATAGATTCCTTGAATAAGAAAATGATTGCTGAAGGAAAAACCTACGAAGAGGGTGATATCCTAACACTCAACGGCACCAAAGGTTTGGTGTACGAGGGCGAACTCCCGAAGATTGACTCCACGCATAATCCGCGATTGCAGGCGTTCATGAAGATGGTTGACAAGTACCGGAAGATGGGAGTGCGTGCCAATGCGGATACTCCGGAGGACGCTAGAGTGGCATTGGATTTCGGCGCTGAGGGCATCGGTTTGTTGCGCACCGAACATATGTTTTACGGAGAGGGTTCAGACGAACCTCTGTTCCTACTACGTAAGATGATTGTAAGCGACACTGAAACCGAGCGAAGAAAGGCACTGGCGGAGCTTGAACCCTACATCAAGAACGACATCAAGGGAACACTTGAGGTGATGGACGGACGTCCAGTCACAATCCGACTATTGGATCCTCCATTGCACGAATTCGTGCCACAAAGCAGGTTCGGTCAAGAAAAGCTTGCACATTCACTGGGCGTAGATGTGGATGAAATTCGGAGGAGAGGAGAAGCACTGCACGAGAACAACCCGATGATGGGGCATCGCGGAGTGCGTCTAGGAATCACGTACTCGGAAATCTACGAGATGCAGGTCCGAGCCATACTGGAAGCAGGAGCTGAACTCATCAAGGAAGGCAAGAAAGTAAACCTCGAAATTATGATTCCAGTGACCGCCGGAGCAGCTGAACTCAGGGCGATGAAGATAACTGTGGAGAAAGTCTACGATGCTGTTAAGGAAGAACAGGGAATAGACATCCCGTTCCTCTATGGCACAATGATTGAGATTCCACGGGCATGCATGCGTGCGGGCGACATGGCAAAGACCGCGGAATTTTTCTCCTTTGGTACAAATGATCTGACGCAGATGGGTTTCGGATTCAGCCGCGACGACATTGATACATTTCTACCGTACTACCTTGACATGCACATCTTGAGGAACGACCCATTTCAGAGCATTGACAAGAGAGGCATCGGGCAGCTCATAGAGATTGCAATCGAGCGTGGCAGAGCTCAACGCCCTGATATCAAGATTGGAATCTGCGGTGAGCATGGAGGCGACCCACGGTCAGTGGAATTCTTCTACGAGATTGGACTAGATTATGTATCATGTTCCCCATATCGTTTGCCTCTGGCCAGATTGGCAGCTGCTCAAGCCGCGATCAAGCAGAGCAAGAAGAAATAGACTGGAGTTAAGGCGCAGGTTCCCTATGATGCGAGCTTGAGCCTTCTACTCTTTTTTGTGCTAGAACAGCTGTTAGCTTTTGCTTGTGAGTTTTCTCAGATCCGGATAGAATAGTACCAGTGCGATAATCGACACAATAGCGATGAATAATAGCCCAGAGTACAATTTTGTGTTCCATGTGCCCGTGATGGACCAAATCGCGATTAATCCTACTGCAATAAGCGGTCCCACGAAGATGAGGAATGCCGCGTCTTTCTGCCATTTTCTCAAGATGTTTCCCCCTCGGACTTACGATATTCTGAAATTATTCCACTGAGTACGACAATACCCTTGGAGAGTTATCAGTGTTTGGCATTAACAAGCATGTCATTGGGAAAGTAATTACACGACGCTAACCTTTTATTGGCCAATCTCGGCGTTCCGCCATCCAGACGAGGTCTGACGATGAAGCGGATACTGGTTACAGGGGCCTACGGCCAAATAGGGACAGAACTGATTGGTGTTCTAAGGAAGAAATACGGCGGCGAGAATGTCATTGCCACCGGGAGAAAGAAGCCTCCAGAGATTCTCACAAAGGATGGACCATACTGCAGACTAGACATCCTCGATGAGAATCAATTGCACACAATGCTTGTTGATTACGACATCGACATCATTATCCACAATGCTTCAGTCCTATCAGCAACAGGGGAACGGAATCCCCAGTTGGCCTACAGGACCAATGTGGAAGGCAGCTACAACATCTTGGAAGCTGTCCGAATACTGAACCTCGACCAAGCACTCGTACCCAGCTCAATCGCAGCCTTTGGTCCGAGCACACCTCAAGATAATACACCGAACGATGTGATAATGCGCCCCACAACGATGTATGGCGTGACAAAAGTCTTCGTCGAACTGCTTGGAGAGTACTACGCCAAGCGATATGACCTCGACTTCAGGTCTCTGCGATATCCTGGAGTTATCAGCTCAGAAGCCCTTCCAGGGGGCGGCACAACCGACTACGCTGTAGAGATCTTCTACGAGGCTCTCAAGAACAAGAAGTACACATCCTTCCTTGCAAAGGATACGATGCTGCCCATGATGTACATGCCTGACTGCCTGAAGTGCACAGTTGACCTTATGGAAGCAGACGCTAGCAAGCTTGCGCATCGCAGCTACAACATCACGGCAATGAGCTTCACACCTGAGGACATAGCTAACGAAATCAAGAAGCACATTCCTGAATTCGAGATAGACTATAAGCCTGACTTCCGTCAACAGATAGCTGAAACCTGGCCAAGGTCCATCGATGACAGCGTTGCGCGTGAGGAATGGGGTTGGGCGCCCGAATACAACCTTGCGTCGATGACGAAGGATATGCTTGAGAAGCTATCAAAGAAGCTCGGTGTTAAGTACTAGTCAAGCGTAAGCCATGTGGTGGATTGTCCTTGAATAAACGTGCGTTGCATCTGTCATTGCTCATCCTCTCCATCATAACAGCGTCCTCACTCTATCTATCATGGTCAGCAGACACTGGCCTCGGTGATCTCGTCGTGGAGAGAATAGAGATAGAGAGTGATGCTGGAAGGCCAGTGAACTTCCTGGTCTACTCACCAAGGGCTCACACGTATTGGCAGCCAATGCCAATCATCCTAACAACTCACGGCATAGCTGGCTCTAAAGAGGGGATGTACTCCTTCAACATCGAACTCGCTAGACGCAATTTCACTGTAGTTTCAGTTGATCTTGCAGGCCATGGCGACTCTGAGCTCAGCTTCGATTGGACTGATTACGCCACCCTAGCAGATGACTGTTACGCAGCGCTTCGCTATATACAGACAACTCGCGCCTATGTTGACGACGAGCTCTATGGAATGTTGACACACTCCCTTGGGCTCCAAGTGGCACTGGCAGTCAACGAGCTTACCATCAAGCCTCATGCATTTGCTGCAGTTGGTTACCTTGGGGACATAGACATTCGTGATACAGTCGTATTCCCAGGCAATTTTCTCCTTGCACTGGGCGAGTTTGATGAGATGATCTCTACTGAAGATGCACTTGAAGCACTTAGAAGAGCCACCGGAAATGACTCCGCTGTAGCGGGTGTAACCTACGGATCATTTGAAGATCAAACGGCCTACAAACTTGCACTCGCTCCCACCGAGCATGTGTTCGAAGCGCTTGATGCAACAATTGTGGCCGAGTCAGTCCTATGGTTAGTTCAAGCTTTGCAGGGAGAGAGCCAGGTCAATCACACTCTTCCCATGTACGAGCAAGTCTACCAGTACAAGGTCATGGCAACAGCAACTGCTCCATTGGGCTTGCTTGTTTCAACAATACCACTGATGTTTGCTATCTACTACGCTCTGCCGGAATCCTTGAAACCTCGGAAGATACCAAACAATGCAACGGTCTTCCCGATCAAAAGAACTGTCATCTATGGCTCAGTAGTCGGAGCTGCAATGATATTGTTGTTCACAGCTTCTTGTGCCGCGAGTTACCATCTTGAAAGCGCTGATTCCGCTTGGATTAGCTCCATGTTCGGCACCGGGCAGATGCTCTTTCTAGGTCTGGGCGTTTTTGTGCTCCCCTTGACCATGATGTTGCTTATTGGAAAAGAGAACACAAAGCTAGCTCTTGCCGCTGTTGGTATTGAGAGGAGCAGCCCGAAAGAGAAACTCACCGCATTCTTGAAGGTATCTCTTATTGGGGGAGCCTGCATCGCATGGCTGCTCGGTTGGATGATGGTCGGGGGTTTGCCAGAGTCAATGACTCCATGGATTGCAATTGCACTGGTGAAGACACCCGTTGGAGTCAGGGCTTTCAACATGCTAATTCTGTTCCTATTGGGTATCCCCTACTTTGCAGTTGAGGCCGCTTGGATTCGAGGAATCATGCTATCAAAAAGGGATTGGGGGGGCGAACGTGAGTTCACGAAGAGCATAGGCTTGGCCTTCATAACACGCATTGCAGTGGCGGGAGTGCTAGCGATAGCCGCCACTTCAGTGACAACGCTTCTCGGTCTGATTGCGGGGCCAATGGTCCTGCTTGGTCTCCTCTTGCTCCTATTCATGATAGTGTCAATGCTAACAACTCTGCTCATTTCATGGGCGTTTCTAGAGATGGAGAACCCATGGCCAGCAGTGATTCTGAGTGCATTCCTATGGGCATGGGTTGCTATTTCCAGCATCCCGATAATTTAGTAATCTCACTGTCGATGCCCACACTCATTTGAAACCGCACAGGTACATTCTATGTTAGAAGACGCGTTGCTTAATCTCTATGCCCCGCTTCTTCAGCTCTTCGATGAAAGGCTCAGGAGGTATGGCTTTCTCCGGTGGCAAAACTCCTCTCTCACTAATAGTGCCATCAGCCATCATCGTCGCTGCTGTAGATGCTGTAAAGGATGTCGTCCTCATCATCGATGTGAGACCGGCCTTATCATCAAAGAGATCGACAAGCTCGTACTCGATTTTGCGAGACTCTGTGCCTTTCCATCCTTCAACTGTGACTCTGAGAAGCGTGACGTCCTTGCCAGTCGGCGGGAGGTTCTGCTCAAGCAGCTTCTCCAGTACTGTCCGCGGAGCCACCTTCACGCCGCCAAAGTCCTGTTTCTTACTGTCCATGAAACCGAGCTTCATCAAACACCACATCTTGTGGCCATGGCCCGGATAGCGAAGGGTCTTGTAGTCCAGATTAGCAACCTTGCCCTCATATGTCAGTGGCATAGTAGAAGAGCCCCCACTCGTGTTGAACGCCTCAAGTTTGCCATATGGCTCCGGAAATTCAACTTGCTCAAAACCAATCAACGGATCTTCAAAAGCAATCTTCCCATCACGCAGAACCATGCATGGCTCGATGTATTCATTGATCAGACCCTCGACTGCAAAAATGAGGGAATAGTTCAGTGGAGGTCGGGGTTCCTGTTGGAGACCTCCCACCCGTATCTTCACACTGTCAGTGCGGGTCAGGTAGTCAATCCCAGATCTCGCTAGGACATTGGCCAATCCTGGAGCTAAGCCACAGTCAGGAATGACAGTAACGTCAGCGTCCTTTGCCTTGTCGTGCAGCTTGAGCTGTTTCTCAACGATCTTCAAGTTGCCACCCAAATCACATAGGTGAGTGCCAGTTGCAATCGCAACTTCAGTGTGGAGCAAGTTGAGCTTATAGCTCACTTCGCTGGCCACTGTGTCAACCATCGCGAAGAGTACCTTGAGCTGCTTGCGGTCAGCTGCATCGATTGTTTCAGCTACGACCTTTGGCCCCATCTCTTCGGCTAACGCTTCCGCACGTTTTACGTCTCTATCTGCAACTATGACCTCCTTTACGGCATCGTTGCGAGCAAGGTCAAAAGCTGCTCCTCTTCCCATGAGTCCAGAACCGAGTACTAGTACTTTCAAGTCGAGTGCTCCTTTAGATGGACGCTGCAAGAGATGAACATGGCAAGTAAAAACACTATCGACCTAAGAGACTTACTCATTTGAGGATAGAGTACGATGTGAAAGAGAGTTCCTGAAGATTATCACAGCCTCAAACTTCTCTAGAGAATATCGGCTGCCGAGATATTAGATTCGGGAACATCAAACGCTGCTTGGGTGCAAAGGCAGTCTTCTCCGAGATTTCAGCCACAAGTTCGCTAACCGTCATTTTCACTTGATCCTTGTGTTCCCGACGCCTGACCGACAGAATACTGCTAGACTTTTCTTTCTCACCAATCACACATATGTAGGGTATCCACATCTTCTCGGCGGATCTGACCTTTTTCCCTACTGTCTGAGACCTGTCATCGATTTCGTACCTGATGCCAGCAGCATCAAGCTCCTTGCCCAGCTCAAGACAGTAATCCA
>DXJO01000016.1 GCA_019057475.1 Candidatus Thorarchaeota archaeon
CTGATACTGTCGAGCCTGTTTCTGCTCTTCGAGTATCTCGGGAACGTCGGAATCATCAGGAGCAAGGAGATTCCGAAGTAATCTGGTTGTGACGACGTAGAACATTTATGGGATTAGTCCGTCAGATATATTGAAGCGATAAGATGGGCACGCTGTATTCGCACCGCATCTCACTAGCTCTCATCATCTTCTGGGCCGTAACCCTGCTCACCCCCTTGGTACTCATACCGAAAAGTACAGACTCAGCTCCGTTCGCTGTGCTCTGGACCTACGATCCACCGGACGGAATGGAACCGGACGGATTCATTACAGGTCCGCTTCACTTGTTCCATAGTGGTGCGATCTTGATATTCAGCTTGCTGTTTGCAGTCCAAGTTACTCGCTACTGTCGAGGTCCGGCATCATTAAAGGGAACAGTAGCCCTGGGAGTTGCCAGTCTAGTCTTTCCCGCGATTCTGTGCTTACTGATTGCCTGGCCAGCTGTGGTCGATGGTACTCAGCAGTACTTCGGTCCTCTGCCACAACAATTCATCCTGGGGATTTTGCTTGTACGGTCTACCAATCGACAGCGAGAAACCTCCACCTGGAATGAATCAAAGGAAAAGGAATCATGGTGGACGAAAGACAAGCGAACATTCTCTGAATAATGAATAGATCGTGTGGCGTCCGAGTATCAGACACATTGGTCGGCTAGTGGAAGGCCGCTGTCCGAAATCCGACTGGATAACGGCCGCGTGCTATCGGATGGCCCACCATTGCATCTCGGTCAAAGGATGCTGTTGCAGGGAGTCTATCAGGACGGTCAGTGGAAGGCCGCGTCATGTTGAAGCAGAACGCGCTATCATGGATGGTCAGTGGAAGGGTGCGTCATGGTGGGTAAAGAACGTAATCACGGAAGATCTGTAAGAATCTTGCTGGGCTCCCGGAGAACAACACTGTATCCGAATTCGGCGCTTGCCAACTGGTAAGACATCATACATCTAGCGTTTTTCGCCAGGATGTATTGCGTTGGTATGAGTCTACCATATCCTGCCCGGCATTACTGATTCTCAATGGAATAACTGGTTTTCCTCTTATCATATCGAATGACAATATATGCGAGAGTCAACCATATAGGCACCAAGAAGATGAGCCCGAAAACTAGATTATCGTTGTTTGAAGCCGTTAACCAAGTACCCGTGAAAATGTTTCCAAAGAATAAAGCGAGAGGTGTCCAAAGTATCAACAATGGATAATGGAAGTTTCTGTTCGATGATATCGAAACTGCACACAAATATGGAATTATTGCCATTGGGATGAAAACTAGAATTACCGCAACAATGCCTAATGCTTCAACACCGTTATCGGGTGGATAGATAGGTTGTATCATTAAAAGGGTCATAATTACCATAATTAGAGCTTGAGTAAGGAGAATGCCCGATCCTATTTTATCTAGAATTTCTAAAGTGAATTTAGACTCTATTGAGAGTTGACCTGAGTCGAGTGTAGATTTTACAGCCTTCTTCCGAAAAGCACGATTCAGGAAAATTCCTATTATGACTAAACCAATACATACTTGACTGACGTAGATAGTGGGCAGTATCACAAGTTTCACTCTTGTCGTGCACCTGAAAGAGCTGAATACCCTAATTTCTTCAGGTCCATCATTGCGATAAAGAAGAATCCATGTCGAATTTACTGGTACGTCAACTGACCAGGTGTAACTGTTGATATTCTCAATAGACAGCACAAATGATGCGGCCTCACTATTTGACCATAATTCATAGTTCTCCAAATCACAGATGTATAGGTCAATGGTATCATTAGATTCAACCATAACATCACCGAATAACACATCACCCCATCTGCAGCAATATTGCCAGGATGCGAACGAGTATGGCTCAATCCAGAATCTTGCTGCATCAACAGGTGAGGGTGACTGTATTTCTTGGTTATTAACGGCAATGCTGGACAGGGGCATACAAAACACTATCAAAACTATAACAGATATCATTCTGAGTGTTCTCGAATAGCGGTTGATGAAAGACATCAATAGAACAATCCCAATACCACAAGCGAATCAATCTGGCAATTATCAATGAAGTATTAATAGTATTGCGATTGATTTTTACTTCTACTACGATTTTGCAGATTCCGGGTAGCTAACTAGCAAGGGACATGAATACCATGACTGGACGAAAACGTGGATTAGCAGTACTCCTGGTTAGCTTACTCGTAATGACAATGGTATTTGCAGTATACATACTCGAGTTTGGCTCTAAGGTAGACTCGTCTCGATTGCGATGGGGGGTGAGCGAAGGCGTCCAATACGTGTACGTGGTCAACGTCAGTGGTCTTAACATGACGGGCATCAGTAATGACAGCGTTGAGTGTCCTCTATCATTCGCACCCCTAAACAACACAAGAATCATCACGACAGTATCATGTCTTACAGACCTTCCCGGTCTCACAGATGCTAACTCATTCGCTACCGACGTAATTATCCAGACCAAGACTGAAGTCAGTTTCGAGAATGGAACAGGCCTATCTGAACAGTATGATGAAGCATTGGTGTCACTGATTTCCTTGACTTTGCTTCCCATCGGTGACTGGTCACTGATTGATTCGTTATACCAAGATGAGGATTCAGAGCCGCCATTCATGAAGACCTGGTATATCGCCAAGCAACGTACTAGCTCCTTCGAGATTGGTTATACGTCGTATGGACCAGACTATGCAAGTGGTTGGAGTGGGAACCTATCTCTAACAACCGGACTGCCAAACTCAGCCAATCTGTGGGCGTGGAACGCCGTTGAGTCCTTCTCATGGACACTCACAATCACACTTCTATTGAATGATTGAGTGTGACCGTGTTTACATACTTAGCATTGCTTCTCAAGTTTTCTAATCTTCTCCATAATCAGAACGTACCCTTGGATACCCCAAGCCCATTCCATACACCGTAATACCCTCCCTACTAAGCTTCATGGCTTCCTGCCTTAAGCGGCAGTTGCATGTTCGACCTGTAGGAAGCTTTTCTTGTCTTTGTCAACTCTTGGGCCGCAATACACCTCGTTTCATAACAGCACCAATTACCACCATCAATGTTCCCACTCCAATGATGGCCAGAACGGTTATGGGAGTCGGGTCAGGGTCTGGCCAGTTCCATGCGTAGGAGTGCTGAATGACATCGGAAACACTACTATAACCGAGTGTGTCGTTGGCCACGTACCGGATATCCCAGATATAGACTCCGGGTTTAGGGACTTCGACATGAAGGTATGCCGCATAACGAGACCTCGTTGAGTTCTCATCCATGTCCTGCATGGTGATGTTAGACCATTGATTCTCAGTCCGGTTTCTGTATGAGGCTATGACGGTTTCGACTCCATCTGAATCTTCAACTGTGACTGTGAAGGTGATAATGGTTTCAGGATCATATCCATCTGCATAGGAATCGCCATAGCTTATGAATATGGGTCCCTGACCGTTGCTCAGTGCATAGCTGGACCTGAGAGAGCATTGTGGCTCTTTGGTCCACGTAGGAGAAACACACATCAGGATGACCCAAGTAAGAACGGTCATCCTCAACAAGGAGATCCTTGCCATCACATCCACCATTCCAGAGTATGTGTGACTCTCCATTTAACCTCGTGGTCCTGGAATAATGAGCAAAACTGAGGGGTGGGCTTGTTTCTTGGATTAATCCTAGTTTCGAACATCGCACGTTGAAATGGCAAACTTGGGTAGTGTTTGACTACGCATTCGGCCTCCGCCTGATATATCCACTCCTTGGGCTGAGGGAAAGGCCGAGAAGCAGAAGATTGAGAAACACCTTGCCTTATAGCCTCCGATTTGATACTGGCCATCAGGAATTCGTGTCCGAACACACAGGGAAACAGTGTGCACAACGCACTTGGCAGTGGAGGTGAGAGAGCTGATTATCCAGATAACACAGCCGGATATTGACCTGTTCCAAATTCCTATCACCGTACTCGGATGGACGTTGCTCTGTGGGTTGCTATACTATGTAGTTAGGGCTAAGCTTGGTGATGACCATCAACGTCTTCGACTAGTCACTTGTTTCCTGATTTTCATCTCATGGTTGGCCCCTGCAGTGTTTCTTCTATTTTATCTTGCACTTGTTTCGCCCATGGAGATTGCTGGATGGTTTAACCCCGTGATGGCTATCTTTTTCCTCCAACTCATACTCACAGTGAGAGATATGGTCAGTCAGTTCCGCAGACTAAGTGCATAGATTGCTGTTTTGCACAGGGGGATTATCGGTTCCCCGGTCGAGAGCTGTATTCTCTTGTCCTCGTTTCCATACTAGGGAATAGCTATATCTGCATTTACATTCCTAGCATTCATAGGACATGTCTAAGGGAGTTCTGAATTGATCCAACTGAGTAGGAAGATGCTCGTTTCGGGAATCGTGGTGGCAATTGTCATATCAGCAGCGGCTCTCGCAGCACTCCAATACTCGAATGCCCTTACAGTCGAATGGTATGTGGAACCGGGGACCACCCTAACATATCTCATACAGGTTTCTGGTTTTACCAGTCTGGGGGACCCGTTGAATATCACAAGCCGTGGTCCACCACCATTCTGCGACCTGAACAACTCACAGATGACAGTAGAAGTCACATGGCTCCCGGAAGTGCCCTCTGGACTAGATGGAGCTTCATTCTCTGAGTCTGTGATAGAAACCACGAAGACGACTCTGGTTTCTCCGGTAATCTATGAGAATGGAACTGAGGTCATCGACCCTCCACATGACCTCCTGAATAGCTTAGTGTCACATTGTCTGCTGCCCATAGGCGGATGGTCCCACATAGACTCGTTCTATCCAGACGAGCCCGACTTTGAATTCGCTTGCAATACCTACATTTCCAAGTTCGAAGCGGGAGAGTTTCTGGTCGGTCATAGATACTACAATATCGATGCGGGTAATGGCTGGGTTGGCACAGTTGCATTGGAAACCGGCATTCCATTGACTGCTGAAATCTGGGCATGCCAGTACTACGGGAATGAGTGGTTCTCCTACCACATTGTACTCACTCTAACTCAGACCTGAACGCTTGGCAACTGACTCGACTGCTCTGCTGGGCATGAAGTAAGGTGGACTGTAGCTTGGTGCGTATTATCCTCAGTGGATATCGGTTTTCATGATAACATTGTGGGGAGTTCGCCTGAACGAACTTTTCCGACTTGTATCCCTTTGCGATGGAATTATCAGCGGCATTAGTTTAGTTCCTACATTATTGGAGAAGCCCGCTAGAAACTCACCTAACGTGGCAAACGCTGCAGACTTGCTGGAGGCTAACGGATGAAACCGACGACAGCATCGGTAGACCAAGAAGAGGTTCAGTCTGTGGACAGTCCGCCTAGTGGATGGGACCTCTCCGTGCTACTCGTCGGTCTACTCCTGCCCAGCTTGGTCGTGAATTTGAGACTCCCTCCTTGGCAGACGTTTGTCTATTCTCTATTCTGGATTGCCTACGCACCGTACAGTGGTACCGAGGTGTACACGGTAGGACTTCTGCCTTCGTTTGCCTACTGGGCGCTTAGTGGACGGATAGAGCCAATCACTGCCACGCTTCTGGTACTAAGCATGATGCTCGTCATTGGTCTGTGGAAATTGCGCTCTGGAAGAGCCAGGATTAGACCCATCAAAGTCCTCCTAGTTCTGAACTTCGTCCCATCGATTCTCATTGTTTTGATGATGTTGCCCGAGCTAATAGCGCGACGTGGAATCATTGGTCCTGGCTACATGGTACCGCTCCCGCTCTTGCCCATTCTTGGAGTCTATCTTGCTCGCAAGTGGAAGGTGTATTCGCCAAAGCTTCACGGTGAGATTGGCTGTCCAAACTGTCGATTGCCCTTCAAAACACCGGATGATGGTGTCAAGGATGGCGACCGAGTGGTGTGCCCCAGATGCGGGTCGACACTCAGAATCGTTGAATGATGCTGTGTTGGAAGATATCATCTGTACCACAGCGGATCGTGCAGAAGAACAAACATAGGACCAACAAGGCTTGGTCTTCGAGAACCCGCTCTTTATGTACAACAACCCCCCTTGATATCGCAGGATTGCAAATGTCAACGGGAAGAGAGCACTCATCAACTGGTCGACTTGCCATACTGATAGCCAAGCACAAGACCACCCCGAGAACGAGTATCCTTGTTCTAGTTTTGTTTGTGATCTATCTCCTCTTCGTGTACCAGATTCATCTGGATATTCTTGCTCAGCTTGTCATCTATGACGCCCTGTGGCCAAGCCAAGGTCTTTACCTCTTTCCAATTCCAATTAACATGAGGTGGTTTCCGTTCACAGCTTACACTATGATGTATGTTACTCCTCCGCTTAGCATCGGAAACCGTTTAATTTACGATTACTTCGTCCCGAACGTGGGATTAAGGCTGCTATGGTCAGCGCTATGGTTACTGTTGGGGCTTGCTTACATCTTCCGCTCCATATTCCCCAGTTTGAGGTACAGAGGTTCCCAAAGCAATTGAGTGGATGCCTACTAATCCGCTTCGCTCTAAGGCTGTTGTTGCAGTGGGTCTATCAGGACGGTCAGTGGAAGGCTTGGATCATGTTGGATTGGAACGCGCTATCATGGATGGTCAGTGGAAGGGTGTGATGCTTGAGGGGGGCTCTAACAGACACACAACCAGATTCAATTGTTGGCGCACTAAACGAAGTTAGAATCGCAATCACCGAGATGAAGCGGTTCATCAAACTGACACCTGAAATCGGCTACATATTCGAGAAGGGTTGCAAAGATGGAGAGCAGTACGATGAAAAGGTTCCTGTCGGTCCCAAGTGGGTCTAGCTCATCTTAGCGGTAGCTACCGGTAGTTGCTAATCTAATAGAAAGTGGCTACTGACAACGTACCGGCAATAGTTATCCTTTCTCTTTTGATGTTCCTGCTTGTCACGGACTGGGTTGTTCATGTTTCCAGCACATGTCTATTAATCCTCGCCCGCATCACGAAAAAGAAGATTCCAATAACAGAAATGGATGGAAAATAGAACATGAGAAAGATAAGACGCTGGAACGACGAGAGTTCAAGTAAATTCATCACAACATAATTAAGTATTGAGAGTAGCAGGAACAATGCAGAAACCGGCACAGCAAATCGACGACACCAGCTTCCAGTTGCTAAATCCTTTGCGTAAAATGTGGCGAGCCAATTATCAGTTCCAGCCGCATCGGCATGCTGGAACCACAACAGCCCCTTTGAATACATGAACGTAATGAAGAAGACAAAGAAGCCAAGACACACTGCTAGAAACGTGAGGGGGTTCCAAAAATTTACCTGCACGTTATCACCTAAATCATGTTACCGGTTTTATCTATTTAAACCTCGGTCTGGAAGAATCTTGCTTCAGTAAGCCTATCAGGACGGTCAGTGGAAGGGTCGAGTCATGTTGAAGCAGAACGCGCTATCATGGATGGTCAGTGGAAGGGTGCGTCATAGTGAGCAAAGCGTGTGATCACAGATTGCCAGTGTAAGACTGAGATCCACGGGGGTGCTCTAACAGATATGTCCTCTTCGAGGGCCTTGTGGGCTCCCGGAGAACAACACGATATCCGAATTCGGAGCTTGTCAATAGCTGTTTCATCTTGCTCATACTAGGTCACGAGTATTAGCCTGTTATTGATATAGACGCCCACGGAGTAATATTCAGAAACGTCCTCGGCTACTATGGGAATGCCAGTGGTGAGAGACACATTTCCGCCCCAACTAATAATGGCGTCACCTGGCCATAACAGATATCCGATGTAAAAGGAGTCCGCATAGGTCCTTGAGAGATACACTCCAGGATAGAACGCATCTTCCGTTTCGTTTGGATGAAGCGAGTCAAGAAGTGGCCAGTCACCAACGGGAAGTAGGCATCGATACAACAATCTGTTGATGTAGTCCCTGAACATAGAGGGAATCTCCGACTCGTTCTCGAATCTGCACTCAGTCTTGGAATAATTGAGGACTTCTTCTGCGAAGATATCACCATCTATGACTAATGGTAGAGATGGGAGGTTTGTTACGTTGAACCTTACGCGGGTGTTGTTCATCGGAGCAAAGAAGGGTGGCCCCAAGATCATATTTGAGCTGTTTTCGGGGTCTATTGATTCCCTATAGCCGCGTATAACAACCAAGTAGACAAGTTCGTCACCCTCATTGACACCCCAGGTCAGACTGGATGCGTCTCTCAGATCAGATGGATTCCAGATTGAGAGAAGGCAGAAGGCAAGCAGGATGATTGTGGCAATCGTGGCAGCAGTCAACAGTGCGACACGGTTCCGTCTTGCCAAGAGTCTGTCCCCAGAGTGATTATGCGGGTATGCAGAAGAACATTCCTTTCCACGTACGAGCCGGTTTGCGCAGAGAACGCGCTATCATGGATGGTCAGTGGAAGGGTGCACCATGTTGAGTAAAACGCGTAGTCACGGACGGCTATGGCCGCCACGAATCTAGCGACCAATCTGGTGAGTTGCTTTTGCCTTCGACCGAAGGATGACTATGCGGAGGCCCATCACCACGACAACCACCAAGATTAAGCCGCCACCAGCAACTAGCAGCTGAATACGAGGCACTACAGCAGTGACTCTGATGTGGACCCATAAGAAATCAGCTTGTGTCGTCAAGACAAGTGAATAGACACCAGAGTATGGTATCCTGATAACTCCTGAGAATGCCACGATGTCAGTGTGTGCCACCAAGAACTCTGTGTCGCCTAGATTACCATCCTGCAGCGCTTTGTTTGTATTTTCATAGTCGAGCAGATAGAGAGAGAAGTGACACGTTTCGTTGTCAGTATCTACTTCGACCCATATGTCATTCAATGCTCGGAATGTGGTACCAACGTACGACCCTTCAGAAGCCCCACCACCTCCATAAGCCACTGTTCCAGGTAGAAACGAGAGAATCACAAACACTAAGCCGTAGACAAGTACGATTCTCGCTATTCTCATCCTCGCAAGACCTCCTATATTTCACTTCGTTCGAACAGGGCAATACTCACAACGATGAACACGAATGCCATGGACAAAGCCCCCAAGAGTCCAACCAACACATCCGCTAATAGTGGAGCGCCATCTCCGCCTAAGACGTAGGCCAATGCCGCAGAGAGCGGGTTGATCACATGGCGCGCCGTTTCAGGAAAGCCATACAAATCTGCCAAAAGAACCATGGAATACCACAGGACCACTCCCCCGGTCGCAGATGTTGCCGCCTTCTTAGATATCACTGATAGCAGTGTCGTCACGGATGCAACCGATAATATGAAGACCCATATGGATCCAACTAGGAGAGCAACCTGTGATACTGAAGGCTGAATCCCAAAGCCAAACTGGATTGCTAACAGAAGCGCAACTGTCGCAGCAGTACCTGGTAGAACCACAGTGATGAGAATCTTGGTGAGCAACAGAAACGAACGCTTTATCGGGTGCGTCAGAATAGTGCGGATTGTACCATCCTCGAAGGGCTTTGCGATGACGAGAGAAACAAGTACGGGCACAAGTAACACAAGCAGATACATGAAAGGGAACACTGAAAGGTACAGCAGCGCTGAGGCCGCGCTCTGAAGAAATCCTGCCAAGTTCTCTGGTGATTCCACATCGAAGTCAGTCACGGAGCCAACGGAAAGAACATTCAGGAAAGCAAGCAGTGTAAAGACACCTACAAAGCACTCAACAATAGGAAACCTGTAGAAACTCTTAATCTCAAGACTCAAGAATGCCCTAGTTCTACTCTTCTGCTGGACCAAGTCGCATGACCTCCCGAAATGTGTCTTCTAGAGTACAGGCTGGTTCAACTCCGTAGACCTTGATAGAAGCGGAATTTGCGGCCCGTCGAATATCCGCAATGACCTCCTCAAGGTGTTCTTCTCTCGCACTGATAATCACACTGGTTGAACCGCGAATCTCTGCTGCATCGAGATGACTGATGCCCTTGATTCCGTTTAGGAGGCGATTCGCGTCTGAACTCCTAACCCGATATCGTCCAGCAGTATACTTCCCAATGAGCTCTTGCACGGGACCATCTTCCAATATTCGACCCTGATTAATGAATGCCACGTTATGACATACTCTCTCAAGCTCAGAGAGGATGTGCGATGAGATGAAGAAAGAAACTCCTGACTCCTTGTTTTCTTCAACAATTAGGTCAAGCATTCGATCTCTACTCTCAATATCCAAATTAGATGTTGGCTCATCCAAGAAGATCAGCCTCGGATTTCCAGCGAATGCAAGGGCTATTCCGATTCTTTGATACATTCCTGCAGAGAGCTGATCCATGCGCCGATTGGCAGCGTCTTGCATACCGACGGTCTTGAGGAGCTGTTCAGCAGACTGGCTATCGCCATAGAAACGCACGACGTCTCGCACGTACTCCAAGACTCTTATAGGCCCAGGGAACACGGGCCTCTCGTGAAGAACTCCGACCCTCTCTCTTATTGCCAAGGAGTCACTGCTTGTGTCAAATCCGAGAACTTCAGCAGAGCCGTTGTTTGGTCTGATGAGCCCGAGCAAGATTCGTAGGAGAGTTGTCTTACCTGCTCCATTAGGTCCAATGAAACCAAAGATACCTGGTTTGACTTCGAGGTTCACACTGTCGAGGGCACAGATATCTCCGAAGTGCTTCGTTAGTCCTCGAACAGAAACAACACTCTCACCCATTCTGCTAGCCCCTCTCGGCGGTTCAAAATCTGGACAGCCTTCGACTACGGGTTCTCTGCCGCCACTCAGTATAATCCACATCTATGTTCTGAGGATTTAACTTTTCTGCAAGTTGAGGCCCTGTCAGATAACATAAGATTTCAGAGGTGAGCCAAACACTCCCTCTTCGAGGACCTTGTGGGTTCCCTGTTATAAACTAAGTAGTAAAGCAGCATATCATTAGTCCAGCCTACAATGAATTGCACACGATTTTATACAGTTCACATTTTTGAGGTTGAATACTACTTTTATTAGCTCTAATATTAGTAGTAATCTTCGCTGATGGAATCTGATAGCCACCATGTGCTGCATCTGCACCCATTGTGTCAAAATCCCTCCTTACCACAAACCCAGGAATCTCTGACTCCCTAAGGACTATCTTGATTCTTCTTGGAAAGTGGAATTCAAACCCATTTCCTCTCAGGTCATCAATCTCTCTGTCAACTAGCACATTATCATGAACAAAAGGCCAGATGATTCTGGGGGTGAATCTGTCTTTATCGTCATCTGGAACACGTCGTGGGTTGAAGGAGATGGAATTCTTTCTTACAATGTCTATTCTGAATCTCTCTGTCACAGCCCCAATTCAACTCCTTTGCATTTTCAACCTAATTCCAGACGAGTTTCTACCATTCTGACTCAAAAACAGCTCTACACAGATTTCTATATGAATCCATATCCAAATCCGGTCTTCCGAAGCATTCATCGTGCAGATGGAGTACAATTCTATTGAGGTTTTTCTACTCCATCAGGGGACTTGGCGTCTGCCGCTACCACCATTCGAAGCAATCGTCAGGGACAACTTTCAGAACCACATACTGGAGCCGCTTTATGAAACCACTTCCACGTCGGAATTCAACCCATTTGACTCTGGAATCATTAGATTTCGCATGCAGAACGAGGAGGAGGTATTTCAACAA
>DXJO01000017.1 GCA_019057475.1 Candidatus Thorarchaeota archaeon
CACTACAGAAGAACACCCAGAAGACTCTGGTGTCGACCAAGGCAATCGCTCTTGTCTACTTCAGGAGATAGACCTAGATGGCTGGAAACAACGGCAAGACCGTTGGAACTCTCTCTAGTGCTCCTGACTCCTGCTCCGCGGATACCAAACGGAGCAATCATCTCTCCATTACCGAAGTGCTCGCGCTGGAAGCAACGTGAGCATTTTTTCTCTTTCTTCAATCATGCAGATTGGCGCCCTTAGCCTCTGTCTTCTCTCCCAAACTCACGTAGATCAACTCCTTCTATCTACAAGAATGAGTGATTGGTGCCGAGGAGGGGATTTTCGGGCTGCGCATCAAGCAGAGCCTTTCGAACCCCTGTACTCCTACGAGAGTGGATTTCCCATGGGAGTCAAGCCTTAGGCTTGAATGATCTTGAGCCCACCGCCGTTGACCGCTTGGCTACCTCGGCACGCCTTACAAGACCGAGGGCTAGGTCCATATATAGCCATTTCCGTGCTCTTTGTCAGATTTGGACTCAAGTTGCAAGCTATGCTTACAGCTGTCGCCTACAGTGAAGTACAACTTATGGATCGATTACGAATACTCGAGGAGATGCTATTCTTCCTCTGACCAATCTTCACCTTCGGGTACTCGCACGATATCAAGCTCCAACAGGCGATTCAAGGCTTTCTCGGCTGCCTCAGGAACTTGGTGCTCGAACTTTGCACCGGTAATGACTATCTTGCCGGATCCAAAGAGAAGAATCACTACCTTGGGGTCTCGCATTCGGTAAATCAGACCTGGGAACTGTTCCGGCTCGTACATGCTGTTCTCAAGCGTCACGGCTGCGAGCTCAAGATTTAGCTCTGCTCCTAGACTGGCGCTGGCAACGATATTCTGTACTGTAATGGCCGGTCTGCCAGGAATTTTAATTCCAGACTCCCGGAGGGTCTTCACAATCTTGTGTACAGCTCTCTTGGCGTCTTTCTCGCTCTTCGCTCCTGTGCATACCATTTTACCCGTGTTGAAGATGAGTGTTGCAGTCTTTGGCTTCTTGAGTCGGTAGACCAGTCCTGGAAATTGTTCTGGGTCAAACTCAACGTTTGGCATGGTAGCCGCTATCTCATCCAAATCAAGAGTGCTGTTGGTCACCACAGAGGCAACAACATTCTGAATCTGGGTTGTGGGTTTCGGTCTGGTCAATGTCATAGCTCCTTTGGTTTGCTCGCGGATGACGAACTTATTTTTAACCCTTTATAAAGAGGCGCTTTATAAGGGGGTATCTGTGTGACCAACGCAACTTAACTATATTTCAAGAAATGGCTTGATCTGACTATAGAAGTCCGCAAGTATCTTGGTCTTATGATCTTCAGTTTCCAAGATAAACAGACGTATCTGCTGGCCCACTTTAATCTCCTTGACAAGCCCCAGATCAACGAGCGGCTGCATGACTCGATGAATCGTGGAGTGAGCCAGTCCTGTTTCCTTGGCGATTCTACTCAGGTTGAAGAACTCCTTTGGGCGGTCCAGAAAATGCTGAACTACCCTTGTCTGAGCTCGGGATGAGAAAATCTTCTCAAGCAATTTCTGCACGTCTTGTGACCCTCCAGTAGTTTCATTCATCAGAATCATGCACCACTAAGCTTCCAATTTTCTCACCCTTGCCAACGAGGCGACGGAGATTTTCCGGGTTGTTGCCGTTGAAGATTACCGCCTTGATCTTGGACCGCGCTACCACTTTGATGGCAACAGGGTCAAACAGTTTGTATTCTCCAGCTCGCGTTCCGCTGCTCAAGAGGATCGACCTGAGTTCCTTGATATCAACCCTCTTGAGCATCTTAGCTCCAGGTTCTTTCGGGTCTTGGTCGTACACGCCGTCCACGTTTGTGGCATTTAGCAATATATCTGCACTAACAGATTCAGCGGCGAGAGCAGCAACAGCGTTGGTGGATTGCCCTGGGGTCAATCCGCCCATCAAGACAACCTTACCATGCTGAAATGCCACCTCTAGTTCATCAAGCGTTTCCACTATCTTAGGAAAGGCTGCGCCGCCCAAGGCTGCACAGAGTAGCTCCGCGTTGTGCCTTGCCATTTTAATCCCAATCCAGTCGCATTGAGCCTCGCTCGCCCCAAGTTCCCGGGCTGCGGAAATGAATACTCTCGCGGGCTTACCTCCACCAACAACAATGACAAACTCGTGGCCCTTCCCAAGGAGTGCTTGCACTACCTTTGCGTACTCTCTCACCCTATCAATCATGACCTGACCGTTTTCATCGTAGAGGAGTGAGCCTCCAAGCTTCAAAACTGCCCGCATGGTGAGTTCGCATTGCCATCCTGAGGCCGACTAATGAAGTTTTCTAGAATTGACAGGTTCGTCGATATTTCGACCGCCGGCAAGGTAGACCGCGTGGCCTCTAACGCGCCAATTGGTCAACTTCGGTCCAGTCGGACGATTCATTCAAGCGATTAATGGCATCTTCTGACAGTTTCAACTCCAAGGATACAAGATTCTCCTTGAGTTGTTCCACTGAGTTGACGCCTATGATGGGCGCTGTGATTGTGTCCCGTGTCAAGACCCATGCTAGAGCAACCTGTGCAACAGTAGCTTCTTGATCTGTCGCAATCTCTATCAAGGTTTCGACTATTCTGAAGTTTCGTTCTTTGTAGTATCTCGTCTTGGTGGTCGCAGTTCTCTTTGAATCAGGTGCGGTGTCTTCTGAGTATCTTCCTGTCAGGAAACCTCCGCCAAGAGGACTGTAGCTAATGACGCCCAAGTTGTGCATCTCGACTACTGGCTGCAGATGTTTCTCATAGTCCCTTCTACGTGCTAGACTATAAGGCGGCTGAAGTGACTCGTATCTGACAAGTCCATGCTTATCACTCGTCCAGAGTGATTCAACCAATTCTGCTCCTGTGAAGTTCGACGCTCCCACATAGTGAACGACACCTGCATCAACAAGGCTGGTATATGCACGGAGGGTTTCCTCTTGCGGGACTTCCGAGTCGAATGAATGACTCTGATACAGATCAACGTAGTCTGTATTGAGCCGACCAAGACTTCTAGTGATTGATTCCAGTATGTGCTTGCGAGAGAGCCCAACATCATTGGGATCGGGGCTCATCTCACCCCTTACTTTTGTAGCCAGCACAATCTCATCGCGGTCTTGATTGATGAGCCACCGACCTATGATTTCCTCGGACTTCCCTGAATACGACTCCTCAGCCCATTTTGAGTAGATATCAGCTGTATCAATTGTGTTTAGCCCGGCCTCAAGGGCCATATCCAGCAGCTTGTGACTTGTTTCTTCGTCCACCAGCCACCCCATCTGCATTGTCCCCAGAATCAGACGTGAAACCTTTAGGCCCGTTTGACCAAGCTTTGCGTACTTCATGGATGAACTATAGTTAACGACCACTAGTTAACTCTTTACATCGCTGACTTTGGGGCCTTGGAGGGTGTTGGTGTATTCACAATGACCACTACACGGCACCAGTTTATATGCTGATGAGACGATGGCGTATTAGATCAAGCGATATGGTGAACCATATGAAATCAGAGAAGATGTTATTACTCGCGTTGACCATTGGTATCCTCCTACTGGCCATGTCGCCACGAGTAACGCACGCTGCCATCATCGGCAACACATACTACTTCACGGGTACATGGATTGAGTCGAGTTATCAGGCAGATGACAGTCCAGTCTTCACGTCCACATCGAGTGGACAGTTCAAGATAGAGATATTGAATGTGACCGCCGGGGACTTGATAGAATACAACTATCAAGGCTTTGCCTTTGGATTCAGTCCAACAAACAAGAATTACACAACTCCGTTCCAAGACAACAAGGTGTACTTCGACCTATATACGTCGAATCTGGATAATGAAAGTTTGGCCGAGTCTACACACATCGATATCTATCCTACCACGTCCTCTCGCAATCCGGGCAGGCATCTGTTGGTGAATCCTGTATGGGTGACACATGATGCGGACTGGAATGATGCAGTGGCAGATGTCAATAGTGATTCAACTGTCAGTTCAATCGTGGAATCTGCTAATGAAGGTGCGTTTGCTTTCACGATTATTGTCAATGTGTACGGCACAATCGAGGTGGGAGACGACTATCAAAAAGCCAATGGAACATACACATACACATTCGCAGCTTCGTATGACTCTGATGGCATAGCGCTGAGCTGGGTGTTCTCACAAGCAATGAATCTGCATAACGAAAACTCCACGCAAATCTACACCGTGGGTACGTCATTTATCCGTACCTCTGGTGTTGGTCCGGGAATTGCGATTGATCCTTTCATGGGAATTCCATTAATCTATGCGGTTGCTTCAATACCCATTGTTCTCATTATCGGTCTTCTCATTGGTAAGAAGATGTGGGGCTGAAAGCACGCAAGATGAGGGTGTTCGGTACATCTCCGGCCCCTCTCCTCTTTCTTTTTCTCTTAGGTTTCATACATTGATACCTTTTGCCACATCATCTTGTCCATAACCGTTCATTGTAAACCGAGTAACAGTTTTATACAGTTTACATAGGTTTATATGTAAATTATTCGTGGTTTTTACAAAGGAGAACTTCCAATGAACACGAAGAACACGAACAACAGAATACCAGCACGAGCACGTTGTGTTAAGTGTCATTGCGAGAAAGGAGCAACTGGAAGAAGGTTTGCTCACATCTTGGTACTATCTCTGTGAGGAGTGCTTGAAAGAGCTGCTTGAGGAGGTGCACTAATTGAGTCTTTGTCCTAAATGTGACCGGAAGCTTGGAAGGAAGCGAGGTAAAAAGTTTGTCATTAAGGCGACTAGGGTTCGGCCTGAATTAACAGCTTACAATGTGATTTGGATTTGTCCTGTGCATGGAGTGGTCAAACACACTAAAGCCGAACTGTTGACTATGGGTGCTTTGAACCGTGTGATACGGGAGGCAGCATAGAATGAAAGAGTTGAGAAAGGAATACCGTGAATATCTGGACAAGAAGACAAAACTTCGGCCAACGACAAAAAAGGACCAAGAGATAATCCTGAAGAACTTCCCGCCGATTGGAAAACTGAATGCCGCTTATTTCCGGTCTCTTATGAGAGAGAAAAAAGATTCGGGAGAAGAGAAGTACTCAGCTTTCACAATCTGGAAGCGCTACGGATTGGCCAAGAGGGTCTTGGAGTTTCACGGGATTGAACACGACTTGGACACACTGAAGAAAGACGACCTGCCAAGTCTGCATGACAAAGAACCCGTGACCCAGAAAGACTTGTACACATCTG
>DXJO01000018.1 GCA_019057475.1 Candidatus Thorarchaeota archaeon
GCGACTTGCCGAAGAAAGAACTGACGACTTGGAAGCAAGAATATCGAGCTTGGAGAATTTGATACGTGACGTGGCTAACGGCAAGGTGCCAGTCGATGACTGGTTGAAGGTTGAAGTCTACAAAGAACCACCGATGAAAGAACAAGAGCGAGTCCTGAGAGAACTGGAAGAACAGATTGAAGAGAAGGAGAAAGCCTTGAGACCCAAAGGCAAGAAGAGGCGAAGGAAGAAGGAGGATAAGTAGATGACGAGAGTTGAGAACTGGTCTCTTGTTGACTTGACTGACACAGAACCAAATCGAGATATGGGGGATTTGACGGCACTCAAGAACAGCATTGCGAAGGTGGGTCTGATATGCCCACTGGCAATAGATAATGATGGAAAACTATTAGCAGGACGGAGACGATATCATGCACTTGTGGAGCTTGGATGGAAAGAGGCACCGTGCGTGGTCTTTCCTGCTGGGGATGAAGTGTTATCGCTCCGAGTTACGATAGATGAGAACTTCAAGCAGAAACCTCTTTTGCACCCAGAGAGAGCCGCCTTTATCAAACAGTTCCACGATACGATGTGTAAACGTTATGGGCAACAACCAAGAGGTAAACATCGCTCATCCTCAACAAACTTTGCCAATGATGGTTGGTCGCACGACATGACTGCAACGGAACTTGGTGTGTCACGGCGGTCAGTCGGTTATGCACTTAAAATCGCTGAATATGTCGAGAACAATCCCGAAGCGTTTGATTTCAAAGGTAGTGAAATTCTCAAGTCGATAGATAGAGAGAGAAGAGAGAGACAAGACGCTCAGGCTTGGAAGAGTCTTGTCAAGACTATTCTTGAGGAAGAGAAAGCAGACCAAGAGGAAAAGGATGCCATCAAGAAAGCTTCAGAACAGAGTTTAGAGGATATTGAGAAGAGGCGCACTGAGCTTGAAGAGAGTTTAGAATGGACCAAGAGAGCACCTCTCATAGAAATCAGGAAACTCAACATTAAGGGGTTGAATGTTGCACTCTCCAATTTATTCACCCTCATAGAAGATGCACTGCAACGGACTCACATTCAGATTGCATCTTTTATGGTTCTCAGAATGGTCAGGCGGAATCTTAAGAAACGCTCGCACTATCCCACGTCTGTGTCACTCAAGACACTCACCAAGACAGCATGCAAGATGATTCTCAAGGAGAACAAGAGTATTGTATTTGAAGAGGACAGCAATAGCGTCTACAGATTGGTCGAGGCTGCCCTGAAAGCACTGGCCGATGTCAGCATAGAGGATGAGACCGTGTTAATATCAGAGCGTATATACAGAGTTGAGCGATTGAAGAAATGATCTGCATATACACGAATGATAATTCGGTAAAGTTTGCCAATGATGGACACAACTCTTATTCAGTAAGATCCATTAGACCTCAGTGAGTTGTGTCGCAAGACAAGACCTGAAAAACCGTTCAAATCTTGAACAGTTTTGGAAGCAGGAGAACGAATCGATTTAACCTTGGTAATTGTTACCGAGGTTCACCGCTCATCGCGCAAATCGCCCAATGATGGATGGCCGCAATCCAAAGAAAAACTCAGGCAATTTGCCTCAGTTATTGCCTGCATATGCACCGGCCCCCGTGCATATGAATTGGAGAGAGAAAAACACCAGCGCAAACTCTCATAAGGGTGGGGGACACAGTGTCATCATATCGAAGTAGACCTTCGACCTTTGTTTTGAGTTCTCTGAACTTGTTGTGTTTTTAGTAGGTCGCTCTCCTGAGTGGTCGAAGTCAGTGTTGTGGTAGAGGGCACTTTAGGTATCAGGAGAAATTAGATGAACAGTGGAAAACAGAAGAAGCGATTTGAGAAAGAGAAAAATTAGACTTATTCTCTTTGCAACCAGTCTTGACATTATCAACAGGCAGATAGAGCTGTTGGTATCCAAGTGTTATCCGAGCGCAATGGTATCATTGCCGTATCCGTGTGACCGTGGTGAGTTTGAAAATGGATACCGAGTGTACCTTGATGTTTTGATTGACGGTGACACAGACCGCGAAGAGGAGGACGCCGACCTTTGACGTGTCCCATCTGTCAACGATTTCTGTGGGATAATACTAGATATAGGTCTCAGAAGATATCGTGCCAGAACTGCGGCAGGGTTCCTTCCGACAAAGACAAGGAGGGAAAGGCAAAGTGAAACGGATGCGGATTCTTATAGATATGGAAGATGATGCTTCCATTGGAGAGATCCTCAACCTTGGCGACGGACAAGCTAAGGAGATGTTTGCTAAAGGATGGGCAAGGTTCGCACGACCTGATGAGTTAGGTAAGACGAATCCAAAGAAGATAATGGAACTCTATGTCAACCGGAAGGAGAAATGCCTTGTCGAGACGGCAAGTGGTTGGAGATGGGAAGACAGACCTATCACAGAGGAACTTATCGAAGAACACCTACGTGGTGATATCACCATTGGAGTGCCCGAACTCACAAAAGATGGACTCACCCGTTTCATTACGGTTGACATTGACGGAGTGAATCATAACAAGAGAAGTGCAGAAACCGCTCTGGACAGACTACACGACATTGTGCAGTCGGCAAAGAAGTCTGATGCATTCAAAAACGCCATCAGATTCATCTACACCGGCAACACCTATCATATGACATTCTACGTGGACAATCCAGTGCCACCCAGACTACTGAAGGAAGTATTCATCTACCCACTCTTGCGATTGGCAGGTTTTGGGATTGATGGATACCATTGGGTATATGCCAAGGGTCAGAACAAAGGTAAGATACTAGGCGAAATTCTTCCACGGAAGAACACCATTGACGCAGATGAGACGGGGTTCGCTGTGCGACTGCCCCTTGGTTGTTATGTGAGAGAAGGGAACCAACAGGGTAACTGGTCTCGGATATTATTTGACCAGACATTAGACGATGTGATACCCCTACGAATCGGCACGGAGTTGCTTAAGGCATTCAATGTTGCAGACATTGAAAGAGAGAAGCGAGAACACACAGCGAAACCGGATTGGATACAACCCAGCTCGAAAGTCCCACTTCCTGCCTGTGTCGAGACCCTGATACACCGCAAGAGTGTCCACGATGGAACTCACCAAAACAACCTGGACTTAGTTCACGCGCTGATTGTGTGCGGTTACACAGAAGACGAGATATACAGTGTCTTCTCAGGAATGGCCGGATACGATTACGCGGTGACAAAGTTTCAGCGGGCATACACTGTCAAACGAATCCGAAAGGGCGTCTTGCCTGCTAACTGTTACCAGTGCAAGACCTACTGTAACGACCTACACGGCCTTGAATGTGTTGACTCTGACTGCCCACATGCGCCAGTGCGATTTGAAAAAAGTATATCCCCCACGGGTAGGGACACGACTCACCCCCCTGAGAATATACGAGAAAATATCCCAGAAATAAGCTCTACGGCAAAAAATAGGTCAGCTAGTCCAGCGCACGATGGTCAGTATATAGTTTTAGGGGGCGAAGGTGTATCCCCACCCACAGGGGATATATATTTTGACGAGATGAATCTGGATGAAGTCTCTACGATTCTGGAAAAGACCATTGTTGAAGATGAGGTCAACAAACGGATTATCTTCTGTGCAGGCATTCTGAACTTCACCGAAGACGATCAGATGAATATAGGTCTGAGTTCAGGGAGTTCAACAGGAAAGACCTACATCTGTCTGGAGATTGCTAAACTCTTCCCACAAGAGAATGTGCATGATTTGAGTTATGCAAGTCCGAAGGCGTTCTATCATGCTATGGGGCAGTTGGTCATAGATGATGGAAAGACGACTCCATTGCTTTCATTGAATGAGTATGTCCGTAAGGCCATTGATAGATGGGAGAAACTGAATCCCAAACCTGAGAAGGGGATTAACCCGTGGAAGGCGGAACGGTCAAGGGAGCGTTCAATTCTGACAACGGAGTGGAACAGAATCCCGAAGGTCTGGTGTATTGACCTGCACCAGAAAATGATTATCTTCCTGGACCAACCTGATGATGCACTGTTGCAGCGGTTGCGTCCGTTACTCAGTCACGATAAGAAACAACTACGTTACGAGATAACTGACAAGAGTTCAGGTGGGCAACTCAGGACTAAGAACGTCATTATAATTGGGTATCCTTCAGTCTGGTTTCTCACTACGCGATTCTCACCAGACGAACAGGAGAGAACCCGATTGTTGTTATTGAGTCCAGAGATTACCCAACCGAAGCTTGTAAAAAGTATTGATATGTTGGGCTTGCGACTCAGTGACCGAGGAAGGTTTGACCAAGAGATTGAGAAAGACCCTGCCCGTATACAACTCAAGAAGAGAATTGAGGCGATAAAGAAAGCAGACATCAAACAGATTCTCATTGACGAAAAACAGATGGCGAGTCTTATAGACACTTTCAAGGCGAAGCATGGAGACGGAGAGAAGTCCGTTCTTGCACCACGACATCAGCGTGACTTCCCGCGTCTTATTGCAATCATCAAGGCCAATGCTTTGTTGAACCTGTTTAACCGTAAGCGCAACAGCGATGATATCTGGGTCAATCAGTCTGATATTGATGCAGGACAAGAACTCTATGACAAGATAGCGGTCTCTAACGAGTTGGGTCTTCCCCCGATAATGTATGAGGTGTATACGGAGATTATTGAACCGTATTTTTACAGGAATGAAGGAATCCGTAAAGAAGAACTAACACGGCAATACTACCAACGGTATAAGGAGCGCCTTGGTGGTAAGCGGCTAGATGAGATGTTGGACTTCCTGTATGATGTGGGTCTGACTCAGAAGATACCCGACACATTGGACAGACGACGATGGATGTTATGGCCGCAGGACAAAGAACTACCACTGCCAGCGTCAGAGGGTGCGGAGGCAATTGCTGCAAAAGACACCGCTAAGAAGAAGAAGCTACACGACCCAGATACACCACCGCTCCCTGAACCAGAAGATGACCCTGAACCAGAGATAGACTTCACTCTCAAAAAACTGAAGACCCTCTTCCTTGAAGCTGGAGGATTGGATAGGGGTGTCAAACACACCGCGCAAAATGCAGACCTGTTAGCCAAGGGGTTTGATGCAGGTTATTGTTGGGAGAATCAACAGGTTGGTATGTGGTGGTTGAAACCAAAGGCACTCAATGAGATAACAGAGGCCAAGAAGAAGACCGATTCACAGAAGAGAGAGGAAAAGAAACCAAAGACTAAAACCTCTGATATAATACCTGACCTAATTCTTGCATTGCTTGGGAGACGAAGTTGGACTGAAAAGGAACTCAAGGAGCGGTTTCGTGAGGGTGGCAGTGACTTAGAAGGCTGGGAAGAGGCGTTTGCAAAGGCGATAAGTGACCCTAGAGTGAAACATAAGGATGGGTACTATGGATTCAGACTGAAGAAGAAAGGAGGTGCCGCCTAATGCCGGTCAACGTCCAAGGCACCTCATACGGTTGCGTTGTCCACAGAAGAGTTTCGCGTGCACCTGACGGATATGTGAACTCAGGAACTCAGTTACGATACACAGGACTATGGTATCGGACTCTGTGTAACCAGTGGTTGCCAAGCTGGTGCTATCCAGTGGTTGAGAACAAAGAGGTCACTTGTTGCAATTGCTCTAAGAAACTCAGACGTATTGCAGAGGCCAAGGCCGCAGTCGAGGCACACGTCGAAGGGATACCTATGAACCTCCTGAACAAAGTCTTTGATACTGTGCATCGCGTTGTGCGACATTGGATATTCGCGAGTGACTTCACCTTTGAGACTACGTGCGGGAGATTTCTGAAACTCGGTGATGCGTGGAAGACACCTATCGTGACGGACAGATCCGTGACGTGTTATCATTGCCTGCGAGTTCTGGAAGCACGAAAACGAAAAGGAGTGAGTTCAAAGTGATATCATTCTGTTTGCAGTTGACGGAAAAAGGTCATGCCTACTTACATTCTGTCAAACGGGAGTTTGGTCTTTCGATGGGCAGTCAGCTGAGACTGCTTCTCCGAAATGAAATGCTGGGAATCAATTCAGGTGGTTCGTCATTGTCGGGACCAATGGATACACGGAATAATAGAAGACCTGTGCGTGGTGGTCCGAGTTCTGCAGGACAGGCGGCAGTAGTCGCTGAGCTAAGTCGCGTCTTTGAGAAACGCCGCAGGAGGAAACTGAAATGAAAGCACTGATTGAAGAGCGGGATAGGCTGAGAGCGGAGTGGTTCGTGCACAGATTCACACCATCGGTTTTTGAAGATAGACCAAATGTAGTGTCAACGAGAAAGAAATCAAAAACGCACAGGGTCTTTGCATCTATGCTCTGGGTTGAGAGCAATAGAATATGGTTGACGGCGTGCGGCGTCTGGGTTCAGAAGAAGAACGGCTACGTGATCACTGAGGAACAGGTGTCGTGTCGAAAGTGCCTGAAGCGACTGGGGGTGAAAGTATGAGTAAAAAGAGAGAGAGAAGATATGGAGGGTTCTAAATGAGTTTACGACCTAGAAAAATCTCTAGCGAAAAAGTTCGAGGTGTCTTCAGTGCAGCCGCCGCTCGACTGAAGAAGAGAAAATGTCAAGCCGCAGAATTGAAGAAGAAAGTCCTTGAGGGTCAACTTGCGCAAGCCCTTTCCAAGGCTCAGAAAACCGCAGGTGGGATTTCGAGTAGTGGTGTCTCACTTCTGAAAACTCTGAGAGAGAGAGGACACGATGGAGGGAAGGGAGAAACACCAGAAGCACCATCTGGCGGCGACACCCCCACTCCAAAGAAACCACTCGGTAAGAAACCTGTTTCGCGGCATCCTGTGATTCACATGACGAAGAAAGAAGACATCGAGCCAAGGGGGAAGCGATTAACAGCGGCAGACAAACGTGCAAGAAATGCATTTCTCTTACACTTCCAAAGCGCAGAACGCAGGGAGTGGGGTCTCACCTATGAAGTTCTGCGGTTTCGCAGGGCACTCATAAAAATGTGGTTTGAGTTTCAACAGAAGTTGCAGTCAAAAGGAGAACTATCTCCAGCAGACACTCTGTTATACGAAGTGGTGATGGAGCTGATGATATTTCATTATGGATCATATACTAAGATACCAACTAAGGAGGAGTTAACAAAATGAGTTTGACACCAGAGAGAAAGAAACACGTTGGCTTAAAAGACACAAGACAAGATACCAAACTGAGCAAGAAGAAAACGTTAGTGTCAACCGTTGCACGAAAGATAGCAATGGGGATACCCCTAAATGATCGCGAGAGGACAATGCTACAGGTCATGGCTACACTCAATGAGGAGGGCGAGTAGGATGGGCGCAGAGTCAATTCTAATATGGCACTTACCCACGCCCCTTAACCATTCTTACACCCTTTATCACGCGATGATGATGCCCTTTAAGGGTCATGCCCATACATTTGCCCAAACTAGCGCCCATTGTCACGCCCACACACATATGCACATACACACAAAATGGTTAGACGATTGGGCACGGCCTTTTCCTATGAGTTTGGGAGGCTCTCAGGACAACAGAACTAACAATGTTAGTCTAAGGGGTAGCACAATACTAGAGGCATTGTCGAAGGCTTCTAGGATACCTTATGAATTTTACATCTCTATCGGTTCTTCTGGTGTAAAACTCTTACAGTCATTTTATGACAACGCTGTAAACATAGAGGAGGTGAAATAGTAAACATGGATGACTACAAAAAGCAACATGACCCAGATTGGCCCTACACACGGCAGTTTGAGCGGAAGCAAATATTCCAGTTTCGTGGTATGAATCTGAAGGCTTTCAGAATGTGTCAGCGAGTTATCGAGGGTGGCCTTGATGCTTTGTTGATGCACGCAGAGAAGCATCTCGACTCGACCCCCGAGCGTCGCGGAATGAAATTTTTTGAGGCGTATTACAACGAGAGTCGGGACCAAACTGGTGCAGTGGAAGTATGCAATGATAGGCTCAGCCTAAATCTCAGTCGAAGAACTTGGCTGAGAAATCTGAAGCGGTTCAAAGAAAATATCATTGGCCTCGCGGCTGAAGACCTTCTCTATGACGAACTCAAGTATGATGGCTACTGGAAAATCACAGGACGAGAAGTGCCAGACTTAGCTCTGGAATGTGGCGTGGACACACGAAAAAAGGATGTGTTTCAATATCCTCGAATTGTTGAGGTCAAGTGCCGCGACTTCGACGAAAAACACAGTGTCCAGTGGTGGCTCGAACATAAGATGCGTTACGCACCTCCGTTTCTCTCGCGAGGAATTGAGCTTGTTTTAATCTTGGTGTTCTACACTCAGGGGTCTCTCATCAGGGAAGAATGGCTCATCTTGAACCCGTCAGCTCAACCAACGACAAGCGAAGGCTGGGCCTCAGCAGGTGAGTTGATAGAGCGGCTTCCCAAGTTCATCGAGAGAGAGGAAGGCAAGTGGGCGGTAGATGGATTGTTCGGACTGGAAGCAAAAAAACACGAGTATTAGTCAGGCCGGTTAGACTGGCCGCCTTCTTTTTTTTCATTTCTCCCTCTGTAACTCTTTCTGTAACTGTAACCTTTTCTGTGAACTCGTGTGAACTTGTTAGACCTCTCTGTGAAGAAGAGGAGTCAGAACCGCCTAACATGAGTGAATTGCCTAACATGAGTGAGTCTCTGTGAGTGTTGTTAATATTGTTAGTTGTGCACGTCAATTCTGTTAGTATTGTTAGTCTTAAGTATCCTTAGAAGTAATGCACCCTCATCTTAACTGCCGTCATCGTGAAATCCTCATGCCCTCAAACAAGGGTGCATTACTTCTCTGCACACATCAAGTAACAGAATATTCCTGTTACTCGGTTTCTCTAACACCCCCATTTCTCCGGCACTACAAAGCAAGACAGGGCATTTCATGTGAGTAACAGGATACTCAGGATACCTACTTTTCCTAGACCCTTCATTTCTCTAGGGGTGTTGGCTCCCATGTTATCTTTCGACCTCCCGTGATTTTCATGCCAGACAGTTGAGTGCCAACACCCACTCAAACCTAGAATTTCACATGGGGTGTTGAGAACACTCCTTTTAGGGGTGTTCTGACACTTTTCTGAGAGGGACTCATACACTAGGGGTATCCACAGAGCCTTATCTATGCGATATGTGCCTAGACTTGTCTTTGATACCTGTGCATCTGTTAGTCTAGGATTTCACATGTCTATGAGTCCGTGCCAGCTCTGAAGGCATGGCTTCATGTGCATCCCACGGGCAACGGCGCAGTGTGGACATCACTGATTCGTCCTTTTCATCTCATACGCACGAGACAACTCTATGAGGTCATGCAAATGGCTATTGAGAGAGTAGGTATAACGAGAAAGGTGAAGAGGATCGTCCACAATCTCCGGCACACAAGAATAACGGAGTTAGTAAGGCTTGGAATACGCGGCCAAGCATTGAGCAAGCTGGTTGGATGGACCAAGAGAAGCAACATGGAGGCTGTCTACGTTCACTTGTCAACAGAGGATGTCAAGAACGAATTACACGCTAAGGTCTTCGGTATTGCAACCAAAAGAGAAAAACCCAGGCCACTCCTAGAGTCTATGACCTGCCCGCGATGTAAGACGCATAACGACCAAACTGCTAGGATCTGCTCAGACTGCAGTATGCCCCTCTCGAATGACGCTATCGTAAAAGCACTTGAGAAACTAGAGAAGCAGAAGACGGCTGCAATTGATGTTATATTTGCAGACGTGCTTGGCGGCGCCTTTGATGACATGTTCTCTGGCTACATGGAAAAACATGGCGAGCGCATTGCAGACCTCTTACAACCTATCGTGCAAAGAATGCTAGCAGAGGAAAGGAAGAAACAGCCCAAGGCATAGTGCCTAGACTGCATGCACTGGCGATACCACTACTGCCGCTTCCATCTTCTGCTTTCGCTTCTCGATTACTGTTTTCAGTTCTTGCATCAAGCTGGCTTGGTTTTCTCGGGCCGAAACCTCGGGCATCGGCAAATGGTCAAACCCCTCTTTCGAGAGTGTGTCAAGAAACTCACCGACCTGACAAGGCCGATATACTAAAGCGTTCGCATTCATACACTAAATGAAGAAAATGGATGCGAATATTTCCAGCTTCAGTATGCTGGGATGGGGAAGTCGCTGCGATGACCGAAGAAGAACCATATGTTAGTGTAAGGATGAAGTCTGCGTTTGCAGGAATATTGACTTGTCTCACTGTAGTATTCGCTTTCTTTGTTTTTTCAGGCGCATATGACTACAAATATCCCTTTGTCATGATATGGTTCTTGGGTGGTTATCTAGTTGTTTCTGTGTCCTTGTGGCTGGATGTTGCGGAGAAGAAAGAGAAGATCTGTAATCGACGGGTAAGGTACAGTCAAGCAATACTACATATCGCTCATATTATATTTGGCTTTCTCGTTCTGCTAAACATCCTTTTGCCTTGACAATTGGCCATCTTCATCGTTCCAGAAGACTAGTCATCACTGACAGGGGGCGACGTGTGGTGCAGAAGACCAGGGAGATTCAGGAGATCCTCGAGAATCCGCCAGAGGCATTCATGGATGAATACATAGCCACACATGGCGCGATTGTCGAGAAATTACTCCAGCCACTCGTGAATAAAATGGTGGCCGAAGCACTTGCGCGAGAAAGAAAGGCAGGTAATTAGGCACGCACTGGCGATGCCACTATTGCCTGTTCCATCTTCTCTTTACGCTTTGCAAGAATTGCATTCAACTCAGCCATCAGCGCAGCCCGCTCAGGACTGACCGGTCCCCTGTGGATCACCACGCGGCGCCTGGTCGCTGTCGTGATTTCTCTCTGCTGTTCCTCGATGATTGCATATTCAGGAATTAACGCCCGCTCCATATCGATCTTCAGGAGAGTCCGGATGAAGGCACTCATGCTGATGCCATGCGTGGCTTTGATTGTTCTAAGGTGATCCAGCTGGCTCTCGCTAAGACCTATCGTGAGCAGTTTCATGTGTGGCCAGCTCGCGTTCAGTCCTATTAGTGGCATGGTCGGAAATACACTTTGGTAGTGGTTTTGACGTCTGACCACCGTGGTTAGAATGTAGGACAACCGGAAGAAACCAACCAGGGCCGTTTTGCACGATCCTGCGACCCCGTTGAGTCTGACTCAATGGTTGAAACCGATATGCAATTTGGCCCTGAGATGTAGGCCAACTCGGGACGATTTGCATGCCACTGATAAAACATGCAATCATGATCATACGTTTTCAAACGACGTGCAATTTGTCCCAGAGATGTAGGACAACCCGTAGAAATGATGTCTTTACCAAATTTGGTGAGATCGTCTGTCAGGCCCTGTTTCAATCTCTGGGATCTGGGTTCATCTTCTGCAACGCCACAAGTAGACCTTAGTAATGTTACTAAGGTTTCATAATCATTCTCCTTCATCGCCATCAACACCAATCCTGAAGAGTTGGCCTACAAATTACATTCACCAGTAGAATACAGGTGGCCATTCTCGGGAAATCCTAATTAAGTCGTCAACATCAGTGTCGACATAAGGTTGTGACTGCGAATGGTGACCTGCGAATACGGACGTGTTTCTGGGATGAGCGCGGGAATGTCCATCAGAAAAAAGGCTAAATTGAGCCTTATCAAAGCGGGAGTTAAGATCGTCATTCTCTGTGTCGTCTTCTTCTGGGCTTTCCCCTATTGGATTGCGCCTGACATCTTTGGCATCACGCCGCAGGTCTACGAAGAGAACCGTTTCCTCCTCGGGATTGTCGCAGGCGTCGCGGCTGCGCCCTTCATGTGGTTCAGCGACCGGATAATCGAGTACCAGATGGGCAGGTGATCCTTTTTGGGGAGAAGGCGCACTGTGGTCAGGCGAAGACTGTTCGGCAGAAGAAAGAGCGATAAGAAACACCACCTGGGAGCAACGACACAACTGGCAGGAACAGAAGCGGCATCATATGACGCAGTGATCGCACGGATTCAGACAGTGACAGAAGCAGATGAGTTGATAGGACGCCTTGAGAATGAGTTACAGAAATCCAAGAGTCCTGCCCTGAGAAGGCGCCTGCAACTGGCTATCGAAGGCACTAATATACGGAAAGCACAACTGCTGACAACGACGGGCACAGAGAAGAAGGCCCGTCCTGCCAAGACGTTGCGAGAACTATTTACAGGCCGCAGGGACAAGATTGTGGATGATCGCGCCCCGATAATATCCTCCATAACGCCTGTGGAGCCATCTGATGGCGACGAGCCACAGAATGAATAAAAATCCCTATCTTGTTCAGAATACTCCATTTAGCGATCTTCTAAGGAAAAAGGGAGAGAAGAGAGTATCAGAACATTAGTGTATGAAATGAGGATATGCGACAGTGTGACTATGGTCGTTTCACTCGTCCCGTACAAGTTGCGCGCGTTCAGAGATCGTCAGTCCGACAGAGTCAGACAGTGAGAAGAGGATTTGGATGGGGGGGCGGGCATAGTCGGAGAAGAGTGCCACAGTGGGGCCTCTAGGGGCGTTAGTGGTGGTAGTAGTATAGAACATAGTGCAGTAGTCATGGCGGCCCCGCCTGCCTTCCTGCCTGCATGCCGAGTAGACGATCCAGATTGCTATGAGCTTAATAGAGATGGCACGATGTGGAGTCACATGGCCTCACGTAATCGAGTGGAACTGAAATGGCGTAGACTACGCACCCCGTTTGCATTCTTTTTATGGCCCGACAGATTGCTAGGTCTACAGGACTCAGGTTTCATTGAAGGCAAAGCTCTGATTAGAGAAAAGGAATTCGTCGAGAACTCCCCGTTCCCAAAGAATAAGATCATGAGTATCGTCGCCAGACTACCTGCGAGCCTTCGGCGCGGTTTGGAGAAGACACGAGGTTCCAACTGTGTGTGGATCAAATACTATGGCTACCGGCAGTGGAAAGGGCAAGGTCCTCTGCGGGCTCGTTTCTTTGTGCAGGGCGTGACCCCTAAGCGAGAAAAAGAAATCCTAGAGGATGAGTGCAAAATTCCTAGAAATCAGTGGCCATGACTGTATCCACCCTGAATATCTTGTGACGCCTCGTCGTATTGAAAGATTCCAGACCGTAAAGAAGACCACAGACCTAAGGGTTGAGTTGAGAAGGCTGACCGAGGAAGAGAGGGCGGCAAAAGCCCGGCTGAAAAAGGAGAGGGGCAAACTTGACGAAACAACGGGTCTCCAGCCTAGAGGGGAGGGAGCAGGGGCTGAAAGGTAAGGTTGACGAGTTAGTCAGCATCTTTCGATGGTATAAGGACTGGTATCAAACCGAGGCACCAGAGCTGGAAGAGCATGAATCAGCCCTGCTTAGATCCGTCCGCCGTTTGGAGAAGACAAACTCCCAGCTTCAGAGGGGGAACCAAGAGCTAAAAGAGGAAAACAAACAATTGGAAGTCAAGATAGGGGGAAAGAAGAGGAATATTGAGCAGATAGAGGAGGCAAAGCAAGCATTAGAAACTGAAATCCAGGAGATGCAGAAGAAGGTAGAGGAGATCGAGGGGAGAAGAGATGAAGAAGAGGAGAAGCTGAGAAGAGCTACAAGGGAGAGAGAGATGTTCGAGAGAAATCTAAGGACTATTGTACTAAAGCTAAGCTCAGGACGGGAGGAGCTCAAGGAAACCGAGATGAAGCTGAAGGAGCTAGAGGCGGACATAAAGTGGAGGGAGAGGAGGCGTAATGAGTTGACCCTACACCTTCCCAAGCTGCCACCTCTTCCACCACTTCCAAATGAGGACAATTAACCTTTAACGAGCTACAGATTGAAAATGGGTATCTCAGGTTTTTTACTATGTTGGCTTCATCGAGGTCGACATGTTCTGAGGGCCCGAAACTGATATTCAGGAGAGCAAAGAGCCTTTCAAGACCTTCTTCAGCGAAGAGGCCACTGCTTCGATCCGCGAGTACATCATGAGGCACAGACGGGATGCTGGAGACAATGAACCAATATTCATTAAGCACCGTGATTATGACTACGAATACAACGGCAGTACAGTCGATGTGGGTGGCTATATGAACGCAGGAACTCTAAACAACAATTTTCGATTGGCTGCTGAGAAATTGGGACACACCGAGAGCGGCAAACAAAACCAGTTGGAACGAATCTCGACTCCATCATCAGTACCGAAAGCAACACTAGAGATGCTGTTCAATTCAGAAAATATCTCTCAATTACCAACAATCTAATACTTACTGACTATCTGGAGTTCATGTTGTTCTCATCCTCTAGTCCACGGACGATAGTACTACTGCGCTCAGCGGTCTTCGCTTGTCCCTCATCTCTCTTGTTCTCTGCCCGTTTTGCCATCACACAACTAGCTGATGACACCAGTCCACCAGCAAGAGACACTACAGGGCCCACACCAATGCTAATTGTAGCGTCTGTTGCGTAGAGAATACATATGTCGATTGGAAGACTATCAATCTGGCCTCGGATCGTGAACACTGCAGGACTGTAGAAGGCAATGACTAGAACACAACCAAGAACACAAAGCATACAGCTGGCAGCGGCAATGGAAGGAACAATCCAATGCTTAGTGATTTTCTTGATCCTCCATGCCAATACAAGATTCAGAAGACCCCCTGCAAGGGGGAGCAGTCCAAACCAGAAATCACTTGAGGCTGTAGCCCAGTATTCGCCAGACCATACTGTGACGCTTGCACCGGTCGAGTTGAGGGTCCCAAAGCCAAAGCCATAAACAACTCCAGAGACTCGGAAGGTATCCACACTCACGTGATGGACGTCACCTGAGAACACGAGCCAGGGCTCAAAGACGCCCCAGATCATCAGGAGTGCACCTAGGAAACACAGCCCTCGTAATATCCTTGCCTTCATCTTTCCACCATCCTTGCTCTTGTTCTGGCTGTCGATTCTCAATTAATTCTGATTCCTAGATTTCCTTTAAGTGCATCCCCAAAGCATAGTTTTCCTGATGTCTAGGCTATTCAGGCCTTTTGACAAATGCGAGCACCAAGGCTTATCTTGGTTTCAACGGATTCTCTGACAGATGGTTCCATATGCTCTCCTTCACAGACTCAGAAGCTCCATGCAACTGCATGTCATTGAAGAATCTATCAGTATTTTGTTATTACGTTGTAGCCCTCGATTACGAATATGAATTCGGTGACCTGAAAGCCATGTGGGGCTAAGAAATGTAGATCAATGTATTCACTGATGCCGCCATTGTGGGTGGCTCCCAGAGTGTCTACCCTAATATCGTCACTGGCCTTCAGTTCTCGTTTGACATTACCATCGGCTGAGTGCCTAGCGCTAACAAGTGGTAGACTAACGATTTTCCCGCCCTCAAGTCTGACAAACAACTGAACGCAGTCAATGTGGGAAATGGTCAGTGGGTGTTCAGTTAGCATTAGGCGATACATGTTTTCGCAGACTGCGGGAATCGTATTCAGCCTAGCACCAACAGTGACATCATCACTAGCATGGATATTCAAGAGGCCCCCGTCGACGTATTGATCACCGTCATAGACAGAAAGAATCGGGCAACCACCACCGCCACCACCCGGGGCGTCATACGTGTAGCTCACATGTTCCGTTGTTGTCTTGTATGCAGATATAGGAACATACGGATTAAAGCATTGCCAGAAGTAAGTCTTGAACTCAAGGTAAATATCATAGGTCCCCTCTAGGGTTGGGTCAACTGCCAATTGAAATCCGAAACGCATTCCTCGTTGGCTGTCCGACTCATCAAGCGACCCCAATGGATTATAGTATCTCGCCCGAGCATCGTACGTGTGATATTCAGTAGCCGCTCCCGAGACGTCGGCTGCGGCATCAAGGAGATGAGGTATGGCCATCATTCCCTCTGGAGCAATATCTCCTATAATGGCCCAGATAACGCCTAATACCTGCAGCTCAGTGCCGCTATCATCGGGACTCACCATGACACTTAGGGATGTGAACCTGTCACCAGTTAATCTATTCCCGAGAGGGTCATATCCCCAGACCTTTATCCACATATTTCTGGGTATGAAGTAATATGGGGTGGCATCTCCCCAATCAGCACCACTCACCATCGAGGCATAGAATTGTGGGTGAGTGTCAGAGTGTGATCCCCCTTGGGAGTAGCCATACTGCAACATACTGCCGTGCTTACCTACATTGTAGCTCCCCACCCATGCAGAGACTGTGTCCACTTCAGTTTCATACCATGCTGCTGCAGGAGCGATGCCAATAGACAGGGTTATCAATACAAGAAGCGGAACCACGACATAGAATCTAATTCTTCTTTTCCTCATTGCTTGGAATTCTCCAGCAAACCAATAGTAGTCGATATTGTATTGCAACAATCGCCATTTATAGTCTAGTTCAATTTCAATCACCGTCTGCCTAGCGTAGACTGTATCTAGACGTCGTCCTGTTGCCTTTTTTCCAGGCCATGCAAGGACGATGAGAACGAACTGACCTGAACCCACTAAGTGCCTCCTAGACAGATGCAGTTAGCTCCGTGTATCTTAACAATTGGCCAACCTAATCTCGTGTATTCGGTTTTGAAAAGCAGACATGAACTCAAGCAAGCTGGCATTGGAAAGAGAGCTTTCAAGGATCTGGAAAGCAGTCATGGGAGACGAATACGAATTACGGAGTGCTCATACCGGAAACCCATAGGGGCCGGTCTTAAGTAGGATGTGGACTTGGGAACCGTCACAGAGATAGCAAGTTCTCGCGGCTGCACTATAGCTGCAGGGCGTCGTAGGTACAAAGAAAGAGAGGATGGCACGATCGCCTGCGCCTATTTGGCCATATGCGCCACTCGCTTCGCTCTTTCTAACGCCTCTGCAAAGTCTAGAAACTCATCCACTGTGTCAGGATCGTTGTCCAATATGGTGTCGATGTCAGTGAGCGACAGGCTCGTTTCGCCACAGTCCGCACAGGTGAAGTAGGACATTATTATCTCATCATCGCTCTTGGAGTCCAGTCCTACTTCCCACGCCTTGAGTCCTTCAGACCCTAGTGCTATCAAGAGATCCTCTCTGGGAAGGTTTCTCTGTCGCTCTCTCAATGCGCTGGCCAATTCTTCTCTCGTATTCATTGTTTCAATCACTCTCCTTCTTTGTTATTCTCACTCAGTCAGGACTGGTTTCGAGGATCAGTCTCGACTATGATGTGCGGAACATGACGTCATAGACTCTATTGTTTCCACAACCCACCAAGAACATCGTCGGCGGTTGTGTCTTGACTGATGGGTTCTTTCGAAGGGCCTACCAGCTGCCATTCAAACTCGTTTCTCAATTCCCACAACTTGAATGCATAGTCACTATGACTGGTGAACTCCTCCTCATCAGCTGAATTCACCTGACACCAATGCGCTACTAGCTCTGAGTAGTCGAGTTTGCCCTCACCGGCCTGAATGTTTGCTAAACCTAGGTGATTGCACATATGGCACAGATGACACAGGGCAAGCACCCCCACCAGACGTTGTGTTGAATGATCATAGTCGTATTCCCAGTCTTCGTGTCCGGACAGAGTCGTGTCGCTCATCCCGCAAATGGCACATTTATGTCCGTAATGGGCATATGCTGCTTTGCGTATTATATCCCACTCCCTCCGAGGGAGCAATCTATACAGACTAACAAACCAGCTGGAACGTGGGACCAAGTTTGCCCAAAGCCGATATTTGCGAAGCTGATGCTCGATTGTCTTGCAGGTGGCTATTATGTCAGACATTCTACTCACTTCTCATCAACTCCAAAGAAAGATACCAGGAGCATCTCGCGGTCCCATTGGCTGAGAGAACCAACCTCTCTGGTCATGTAGCAGCACTCCTCTACGTTGTCCTCGTTATAGTCGAAGTACACATCGACATCATGTCCATTCGCGTCAGTATAACTAAACAGATACCTATAGAAGGGGAAGTCGCGATAGTGCTCGTCCTGTCGTGGTTCAAACCCCCTCGCGACAATCACCTTCTCTGCGACTTCGCGGACCTCGTCTGCGCCAAAGTGATCTTGAATCTTCCTCTTTACGTTTCGGTCACTCACTGGACTCAGCCTTCTCGAAGCCAATGTCTTTCGATGGCTCTAGCTCTGTGCCGCAACTTGGGCAATACTCATCTCTGAACCGGCCAAGATAACCACAGGCCACACAATAGGGTTGTATTGTGATACGCACAAAATCGGCATCGAATGCACCGCGTATTATCTTGTTGGCCTGTCTGGCTATTCTGATTGCCTCTTCTCTATCACCCGTCTTAAACGACTCCGGGATGGGAGCACCAAACAGGTGTTTCAGTTTTTTCTGTGTGTCATAATACAATCTGATGTTTTCCCCATCAGGATCTTCTGGAGGTTTATTCCAATTGCCTATTGACACCCAGTATCTTTCGTTATCGGTTTCATTATTCATTCTACTCACTCTGCCTGCTTGGCCCAAGCCAAGATCAGGTCACGCCAGGACCTCTTGCCTTTCACACGATGAAGCAAGTTCATCTCCTTTTCAGTGAAAGCAACGTGCAAGAATTTGATATCACTCATCTAAGTTCTTTTCCTTAGTTTTTTTTGGTATGCAAGACCACCGCACGTCAGTGAATACACTCTGTCGCAGGAATACACTATTCCTGGGAGGCGTCCTCCACCGGATAGGGTATGATCCGCATTCCTAGAAGGCGAAGCCAATCACCATTTTTCGACTCCATGCCGCTTTCCGCAGAAATGTAGTCCAACATTCTCTGCTGCTGCGGCGAGAGCGTCTGCACATGCACTCTATTTGCAGAACGAGATTGCCAACCACACCATTCTCCATCCCACAGGATTGCCACGACTTGGTGTTCCTTTCGCTCGATTATGAAGGGAAGTGCAATGTGATAAGTGAGGTCGCCACCATCAGAAGCGATTGTGACCAAAGCATCCTCGTGTACGATCCCCCCGTCTTCATCTCGCAGACGTCCTATGAAAGAATGAGCATAGGGTCTTCCCGCCATCTCAAGAAACCGTTTCGTGACCCTGACCATATTCTCGCGGTCTTTGGGATCAGGATTCCCTGTGCAACAAAAAACAGCGCAGGCGGTTCGTGGATATTCTTCTTGCTCATGTATGTCTTGACGAACTCATGTGCGTACTTGGCTATGACCTGCACTTCAGGGGGTCCTTCTAACTCGGTCATGTGAATTCCTTACGTCAGGCGTCACGTAACAGTGTTATAAACACACGGAATACACTACAGAGGCATCCTAAGACCGGTCTTGGTCAGTCGGGGTTTATCAGCGTCAGGAAGCCCCATGGGAGGAGTGTCATGGTCGCCTATCATTTCCTATCTGTTATGTATTTCATACTTGTTACAAATATGAATACATGAAGAGATGCCCCCATTCTTCTAGCATCGGGACTGCCTTCATCAAATCTTATCGACAACTGATTGAGTAACCCCTCTTGCCGATCGGCTCCATCATCCATGGAACTGGACGAGAAGAATGGGCCATCCTAAGAGTAAGACATCGGGGGGTGAGCCGTTTCTGGCTGAATCGTAGTGCGGATCTTTAGTAGTCAGAATTCCATCCTCATCAGGTGTGACAAAGAAGACCTTGATACTCGCGGTGTTCTTGTCAGCCGTGAGTTTGAGTTTCTAGTAGCCTGTCTGAGCGATTCTCTCTCTAGGGTGACCTTGCTTGAGATTACAGATATCACATCCCCCGATTTAGGAGGGTATATCACTAAGTCTACATCGGGAAGACGTAGCCCGAACACTCCATAGTTAGTAGCCAAGTTCCTCTTGACACGACTAGGAATACCTGAGAGCGCTTTGTTTCGTTCCAGCGTATTGCCATTCATAACCCTCAGTCCCATATCTGCGACTTCTCTGCTGATAATATGCATTATGAGTTTCTCTTGATTCCTGCTCTTGAAGGCACGCCAACTCTGTTCATGGTCTCCTCCAGTCGTTGACTTTTTTCCAATCTTGTCTATGGATCCCCTTGGCCTCATCCAACAGTTGTGAAATTCTCCTGCTCGTATTGTCCACGTTAACAACAGTATTATTAGTACCACTGAACCTGACCGCAACAAGTCGAGAACATCGTATTTTCGTAGAGCATCCCTGGTCTTGTTCACGGATTCATAGGTGGTCAGAAGGCCCGACATTCGATTGTCAGTTTGGTAGGGCAGCCTCGCACATCATGCATGATGTGGTCCTCTGGGAACCAGATGGTCCTCCCGTAGGTGATGCATTGTCTACCATCACTGTTATGGACCGATTCCATTAGCTATCTTTCTATTGCGTGGACAAGAAACCTGTCCTTTTTCGTGTGTAGAACACTTATTCCAGAGTCCTTGTCGTGTAACCAGTTTCTTAGTAACTCAAAGGCCAGCTTGAGCTGCTCGTCGCCCTTTGCTTCTGCGTGAAGGGACTTCTCGCTCAGCGTGAGCTTTGACACCTTGACTGTTCGCCACTTCACCTCTTTTTTCATACAATCTCCTCATTCCTTGCCAATTCGCATTGGAAATTCATGCTAGCTCGCAAGTACATTGGCACCTCCGCGACATAATCATGAAGAATCTTTCTGTCGTCGAGTGTAAATCGCTTCATGGTGTACCACAGGGGGATGACTACGCTGTAGGTGGAGAAGCCTTCAAGGAAGGTTGGTAGCAGGGATTTCCCTCTCTTCGACGGGTTGATTCTGGTCTTCAGTGATATCACCTAGGTGGTGGGCATGCAGGAAGAATATGCTGCCCCTTTTCTGAGAGTGCTGGTCATCGATGAAAGTCCAAGGGTTATGGGAACGCGCTTCATGAACGCTACTCCCGCATGGACTTCCATCTCGAAGGGATGTCGTGATTCAGCCTTTTGTTCTCATATGGAGATCTTTTGTCAAGGCAGAATGCCCTCAGTTTCTTCTGTTAACGCGTGTGCAAGAAAGTATTATACACCACCACTGTTTCACCCATATCAGAGAGAACAGGGAATGTTGCGTCGAAGAAAGACAAAGCGGAACGACAGTGTAACAAGGACGCTCCGCAGGTTATGAGTATTGAGAAGACTTGGTCCACACCTAGCGACCCGCTCCTGCAATAGGGATACTGTTTCAGACATGGCATTTTCCAGATAGGCAGTCACGACTGTCATGTTTCATCAGCCTCCGACAGTTCAAGTGGGACCCTTTCGCCGCTCAGGCTTTGATATCATGATCCAGCAGCGGACCTAATTTGCTATGTCAATAGCAAAGCCCGTTACAAGGAGTTCTTTTTCATCCAGTCCTTGACCATGTTTCTCGCCTACCTTTTGGACTTCTCGGGCAGATCACCATATTTCTTCAGCCAGCTCCTATTCGCCCCGGATGAACTGGGAAACGCGATACACGGCAACCCCATTACAGTTCCGAAAGGGTTTTCTGGCTTCAGTGATGAGTTACAGGGACGGGAGAGTGGGATTCTGTCTGTTCGCAACAGGATGATCAAGGCACTCAGAGAAGAGCTACTGGGCCCACGTGGAGGACCACACGAGAGATTGAGAGCGCCGCAAGAAAGCCCGAAATCCGAATATATGACGGGAATACTTGAACCACAAGTCTACGACCGTGATCCGTCTCCGGAAACACTTGAAGCACCTGACACGAAACCGCTAGGTGTGGAAGAGGAAGATTTCGGAGAAGAAGATGAGGGGATTGAGGAGGAGCAGCTTTTCCCTGCCCCTCTCGGCTCAGCCTTGGACCCAAGGGCATTCGCAAAAAGCCTTGGAATATCATTCACTGTCAGGGGTGAAGATCCCAGTATCGACATCTGTGTCACGTATGGGACCTATGTCAGGGAGGGAAACTTCTATCTCAGGAAGCCTCATTCCATTATCTTGAGAAGAATAAAGGTTGACAAGGACTCGGAACTGCATCATGACGAGTGGACCACCCTGAGTTGTTTCTCGCGTAAGGGGACGGAGGGACAGCATGTATCTCTGTATTTGGTCAACAATAGGGCAATCGAGGCTCATATCGCCACTCTGCACGTTGAGGACTTGGTCTTCCAGCCCCAGATCAGAGTGCTTCTCAATGAAGGAACAGAGAAGATTCCAGTACAAGGGAAAAGAGCCTTCGACAAGGATGAAGCACAGTTCGAGCTTCTCTTTCACGAAAAGTTGGCTTATGCCCGTGGGCATATGTGCGGTGCGACCTGGCGTGAGGAAGACCCCGAGCTTGATGCAGGGCAGATGGATCGCGTCGATGACCCCTTCACATGGATAGATGGGAAGGTCTTGGACGATGATACACGAATGCAATTCACTGCACCAGATTACAGGACAGAATACCTTCCAATTTACCTCATAGAGCAGGTAAGAATGCACCCTAAAGACGCCGACCAGTATCGACTGAGCGCGGGAAACCTGGCCGAAACATGGAGCTATAACTCCGTCTGCGAGAAGATCGAGCCCCTTTTGAATGATTATGAGCAGTGGATTGAGCAACAAGTTGCTGCCGTAGACCTACTCCCCGACGAATTGCAGACACACGCCAGGGCGGGTGTGGATTCATGTAAACGTGCAGCCGCGAGAATGCGAGAGGGACTTGCTTGTCTATCTGACGATGACGTGCGTTTGAGCTTTTGCTTCATGAACAAGGCCATTGACATTCAATTCAGGTGGAAGGATCAACAGAAGCACACCGGAAAAGAGTCCTCTGGACTCACATGGTACCCGTTTCAGCTTGCATTCATACTCTTGTGCATACCAACCATAGTGGATCGGTTACACCCGGACAGGAAGCTCTGCGACGTTTTGTGGTTTCCTACCGGTGGCGGCAAAACTGAGGCATACCTGGGCCTTGCACTCTTCTCTTTGGCGTATCGAAGAAGAAGAGGTGGTGAAGGTAATCAGCCAGGGTTGGGAACGGCTGTCCTATCACGCTATACTCTGCGACTTCTGACCGTTCAACAGTTCAGACGTGCATCAAGTGTCATCACTGCAGCAGAGCTTCTCCGTGTCAAGAACTGGAAACCATCAGAAGCACCCGAAACACCCGGAAAGCCACTGTGGGGCACGTTCAGATTTTCCGTAGGTTTGTGGGTCGGAGGCGGAGTGACTCCTAATAGAATTGCGAAGGATAGTGTGGAACCAAGCGCTATCACGGTACTGAGAGGCTTGAAGAAGGGGTCTGAACCTGCACAGATCCAGTTTTGCCCCGCGTGTGGGTCCATTCTTTCAATGACTGATTCTACGATCGATAAGGCCGGAACTACTCTCCATTTCTTGGTGCGTGCGCCATCAAGATTGCCTCAAAATCCCGTGTTTCCGGCAAGAAACATCAAAGTCAAGAAGTGCGTACACAAACACTTCCATGGTGACATACACTCTGTCCGCCTGCATATCACATCTGATAAGGCCAATGTACCAGCAGCGAATCTTGTAGAATGGTGGGAAGGAGTCGCACGACATGTTCTGAACGACTGTGAGCTGTGTTCAGTTTCTGCGAAAAGGCCTGGATACTTCATACGACAGGATGCGCTGGCCCCGAAAGGATATGACTTCGAAATTCACTGTCCCAACGCTGATTGTGAACTCAACAGTACTTACTGGTACGAATTGGAGCCATGTGACTATGGATTGGAACCCAAGCGTCCCCTTGAACCCTTCAGGGTCAGTGAAGATGCCGCGATGCCTTATGAGATTGAGGGAGTCACTGAGATGGGTTTGCAGTTGGGAATACCCATTCCAGCCTATACATGCGATGACCAAGTGTATCACCGACTTCCTAGCCTAGTTATTGCTACGGTTGACAAGTTTGCCAGACTCCCCTACGAGCCGAGAGCTGCAGCGATATTTGGCAATATTAATCGCTTCGATGTGATATGGGGCTTTTTCAGAGAGGGGGTTCCACCCAAACGGAGTGTCAGTCCTATCTCGACCACTGTCAATGTGACTGGTGTAGACCCTCCCGACCTCATAATACAAGATGAATTACACCTCATTCAGGGTCCTCTCGGCACCATGGTGGGGCTATACGAAACCGCTGTGGGAGCTCTTACTACTAAGTACATAGAACTAGGTCCGATAATCCCCAAGTATATCGCGTCAAGTGCAACAGTAAGGCACTCGGAATCTCAGGTGCAAGCCGTGTTCAACCGCACCGTCAGCTTGTTTCCACCTCAAGCTATGAATATCTCCGACAGCTTCTTCTCCCAAGAGATTAGAGCTCACCCTGTTCATAGCACAAGGCCAGGACGGATCTATATGGGGGTCTGTGCACCAGGCAAAGGTGGCCATACACCAGCTGTCAGACTATGGGCCGCCGTTCTACAAAGAGCTTGGATTGAGAAGAGCGAAGGACTCGCACGACCCGAAGAAGTGGATCAATTCTGGACAGCTGTTGGCTACTTCAACGCTATAAGGGAGCTCGCAGGCGTTCGTAGTCTATACAGACAGGACATAGTTTCGCAGATTAAGAACTTGAGCAGAGGTACGACATGGGGGCCCAGGGAGATACCTCCCACTCGACTGATAGAGCTGTCCAGTAGAGTCGAGTCTGCGCAGATTCCAAGAGAACTGACACGTCTTGAGAAATACCCGGATAACCGTGTCGATGCTGTTTTGACCACGTCGATGTTTGGAACAGGGGTGGATGTTTCAAGACTGGGTCTGATGATAGTCCACGGTCAACCCAAAACGACCGCCAGCTACATCCAAGCAACAGGGAGAGTCGGTCGGAGGCAAGGAGGGCTTGTAGTCACTTTCCTGAGATCAACGAGACCTAGGGACTTGGACCATTATGAGTTCTTTGTGGGCTACCATCAGCAGTTGCTGAAGTATGTTGAGCCGATTACAGTTTATCCATACTCCGCCAGGGCCCTGGAGAGGGCTGCCGGCCCTGTGATGGTGGGCATTCTTCGAAACGCCGCGTCAGTAGGCCCAGCTGGTGTATCTCCACACTGGGCAGAAGACGGTCAGCGCTATGCGGGTGCTCTGCGGATGGCCAGACACAGAAACGATGCGGAGATTGAGCAGGTCAAAATGGTGCTACTGGATCGCAGCCAGAACCAACCAGAGGTGATCCAGCCGTTGAAACCTGAAGTAGAGCGTCTTGTTGCATCAGAAGTGGAGAAATGGTGGAGCTATGCTGCAAATGACCAAGATGGACTCCTGTATGTCGAGTATGATGTTCCTTGGAGAGAGCTCCGACACTCGGTAGTTCTGGGCGATCCGGAACACGATGCAGCAGATCTGCCCACTGTGTACAAGAATGCTCCTCAATCATTGAGGGACGTTGAATCGACGACGAGGTTTGGGTGAAACAATGAAGGGACAGGAACTAAGACCATCTCAGTATCTCTATTCATACGGTGTAGGGGCAATAGTCGAGGCCCCGGATGGTCCGAGGGTGATAAAATCCATCGACCAATGGGGCAACTTCTTCGATTCCCCTAATCCGCTTGATGTTCTTAGAGAGTTCGAGATACATGACTGGCGGGCAAAATCTGTGCTCCGAGACGCACGTTTCTTCAGATTGCCCACAAATGCCGACTTGAAATACTCATCAAGTTACGTGCTCTTCAGTGCCAAGCCGTTTCCAAGGTGGGGCCTTTGCATGAAGCACTGGAAACTTGCGAGAATAAGAAGTGACGGGAAGACCGGATGTCCTGACTGCGATCCCAGCGAAAACGGAGGACCGACAGCCATCAGATTTGTTCTTGCGTGTCCAGATGGCCACCTAGCTGACATTAATTGGAACAGGGTCATACATGGAGGAAAACCATGCGGGAACGAAGTCTACGAGTGGAATGAAGAGGGGCACTCTTTGGATGAGATCCAATTGATCTGTACTGAACCTAGCTGTCACGCCGAAACAAAGCTTGGTGCGATATACCGGACCTTTCTCCAGTGTCCAGGAATCATGCAGGAGAGTGGTGAGCAAGAGAACTGTGACAGAGATGCGCGAGTCGTGCTAAGACAAGCCAGCTACCTGAGAGTGCCGGAAGTGAGGGCTTTCCTCACAATACCACCCATCAGCACACAGCTCCATCTGGCCCTATCAGAGCCGGCTGTGAGAGCAGCCCTTCACATGCTGGATCGGCAAGACAAGCTCAGTACTGACATCATGAGAGAGGAACTGATCTCTCTGGCCAGAGAGCAGCATATGATCCGTGAAGGTGTCCTTCGTGAGATACTGAGAGCCTCTGACAGAGCGTTGCTCGAAGCGACCCGCAAGGTACTCAAGACAGGCTTCAGACCAGAAACACTGATCGAGTCCGAGAAGCAGGAACTCGACGCCCTTAGGATCGCAGTGGAAGATGGTGCGCCCCCAGCACTGACAGCGAGTAGACCGACTCTGGAGATAGAGAAAGGCTCGTCGGAAACGTTTCCTATATCCGAGGAGATTAGTCTGAGAGTCACACCTGTGAAGCGACTAAGGACGATTTCTGTTCAGATCGGCTATCGTCGGCTAGTGGCCAGGGATGAGATAGACCCGCGGCATGTTGAAACGGCGTACGTGAACAACGGAAAATGGTATGTGGCACTGGAGATGATGGGTGAGGGCATCTTCATAGACCTGCCCCCGGACAATCCACTTGTCATGCCTGACTCCGAAACAGTTCGTGCGTGGCGTATGAGCTATGCTAGTGCCCCTCCAGAGGATGCATACAAGTATCATCCTGAATTTGTATGGTTGCATACCCTCTCTCACAGGGTCATAACAGCATTGGGTATAGACTCGGGCTACTCATCCGCCTCGATAAGAGAGAGAGTCTATTTCACACCAGAAAGGCAGCACATGATTGGTGGCATTCTGCTCTATGTGTCCCAAAGAGGAATGGACGGAACATTGGGAGGACTAATCGCACTGGTACGAAAGTTTGACAGGATCCTGAAAGGGGCACTCCACCAGATTGACTCATGCTCTAACGACCCCCTATGTCGGGGACGTGTGCATCATCTCGGAGCAAAGACAGGAGCAGCTTGCTATGGCTGTCTCTTGGTGTCCGAAACATCATGCGAACACAGAAATCTCTTCCTTGATAGAAATCTACTGATGGAGACTCTAAGTTGACAGAACGAAAGGAACAGGTTTCAGTATTGGCAACGGGAATGGCTCTAGTGGGTGGTGGATTCAGGTCAGCGGATACCGTGGTCAGAGAACTGATTGCCGGGGCTTCGCGCGAGATTCAGATTGCCGCCTACACGATAACAGTCGGGGCAGAGGATATACTGGACCTGATTGAAGAGAAAATGGATGAAGGAGTGAAGGTTAACATAGTAGTGAACCGTTTCGAAGAGCTGGAATCTAGAGTCAGAAACAGGTTGAATAAACTAGCACGTACGCATCCGGAACTCTGGCTATCGGACTTCAGACCACGCGCGGGAGAAGGGGACATGCATGCCAAAGCCATGGTGTTCGACAGAGAGGTGGCTGTTGTCGGTTCCATGAATCTATCTCATCGAGGTCTAGTGGCTGGTCATGAGATTTCAGTTGGAATACAGGGTTCTGGTGCGAGCTTGGTGGCGAAGGCTATAGACAAATTGATGCAAGACTCAAGATCGAGAAGGCTTTAGAATGGGAGTCAAGAAAGAAGCTGAAATCCATATACTGAACAACCTGAGGAAGACTCATCGTGGCCTCTATGAGAGCTACATCACTAGTTTTCGCGCAATGACATCAGAACTTAAATTAAAGAAACGAGCACTTCAATTGCAGGATATAAGAAACACCAAGCATGGAAACGTAATAGCTTTCAGGTTGGTCATGCCCAAGATGTATCATCTCTCGTTGGAGCATGCTGTGTCACGTTTCAGGCACGCGGATAAAATCCCTGCTGGCAAGCTTAGGATGAATGTCCCCGTTGGCTATATTCCAGGATACTGCCCGACTATGGACCTATTCACTGTCTTCAGGGTCCATGGCGAATTGAGCAAATTGGCACGCAGAAATGCCATGTTACCATCTGATGTCTGGCAGATAAAACAGAACGGGAAAAGAGCCTCAACATTCTCTAGTATTAACTCAATTCTGAGAGGGACAGCTCAAATAGGAAACGCAAGAGCGAAGGTTAGTGAGCTATTCAAGCAGTATCTGAACTACTTCTTCTGGTCTTTCCCTTCTAAGGGATATACTGGTTCACCCCACATGGTGCCGGGTTCTAATTTGACAAGAGCAGTATACAAGGTTACAAAGACTCTGTTCGGCTTCGAAGGAGCGACAGAAGTGACGTTGCGCACCCTGGGCCAAGATTTGGTCTTCCCGGCAGTCAAGCTCATTGGATTGATGGTACGGGGCAACACATACCAAGTTGGCAGGTGCACAGCCATTGCTACAACAGGCATACTCGAGAAACTGAAAAAAATGAAAAGACACTATGTGATGAACGGTGCTGTGACAGAGTTTATCCGACCCAATGTGAAGCCATTCTATACATTGACACTAGTGACAGAGTTCGTTGATACCTGGCCCGAACTCCTGGCTAGTCTTTTCGGTATTGTAGCTCGCCAGAAGTTCTATTCCAGCCGGTCGCCCACGCATATTGGCGCCACAGAAAAGATATGGTCAACGGTAGATAAGATTGACCGCTATTTCGGGCAATACGTGGGATTGCCAAGAACAGTATCATTCGGGATCAAGACTGATGAAGAGCGCAAGGACTATGCTCTCCGTACACTAAGACCCATTTTTGCAGTGGAGAATGGTCAGACATATTGCCTTCCGCCAATGCTTGCCAGTAGTCTAGAATCCAGCCGGAACCTTGATGCTGTTTGCACCAACCAAGAGTCTCTTCTAAACTACCTTCGAATGACATCGAAACTACATGAAGAGATAGCGAAGCATGGTGAAAGAAACTTGGATTTCGTCCGACTACCAGAGTTCAGTTACTTCGTAGAGCAAGGCGCCAATACTTGGGATATGGCCAAAGAAACTGTCAGTGCACTTCCGTATTTGAACTTGACTAAGACTGTGAGGAGGTTCTATTGACATACCATATTCGGGGAACAGATTATGGCTCGCATAGTTCTTCTGGTGTTTCCAGTGTGTTCCCCAGGGAGGTGTCCATTCGCGAAGTATGTGCAGCACTTGCGAGGAAATGGAAGACCCCTGACTTGGGTAACAAAGACGACCCGCTGGACGAGATCGTCTACCTTGTTCTTGCAGGACGTACAAGAGAGCAGGCCTACCGAGATGGGTACACAAAGCTCAAGGCTAGATTCCCCAACTGGGGAATGGTTCTTGATGCAGGGCCGAAGGAATTGGAGGAGCTGATATCAGGGGGTGGCCTCGAGGAAATCAAAGCAGCCAAGATATGGGATCTGATGGCCTACTTGGCTGAAACGCCACAGGGGATTGACCTGAGCCACCTGAAAGGAAAGAAACGCGATTTTGTGCTTGAATACCTGCTGAAGCTTCCGGGCGTTGGACTGAAGAATGCTCTATGTGTGATGATCTACTCTCTGAACATGGATGCATTCCCTGCCGATGCCAATGTTATCCGCATCTGCAAGAGCATGGGGTGGATACCCACACAGTGGGGTCACAAGAAGTCGCAAAGAGTGTTGGCTGAACTGGTGCCTGATGAGATAGGCAGAATTCTCCATGTGAACATGGTCGTTCACGGTAGACTGATATGCAGGCCTGCGAATCCGCAATGTAGTCAATGTGTAATCAAAGGATACTGTGCATACGGAAGGAGGAGTATGGTAGGTGACTGATCCCGGAACCATGATTGACCTGTTCTGCGGTGCTGGAGGCATGTCGGCAGGCTTCTCAGAAGCCGGATTCAGTGTGGTGGCTGCAGTTGACAGTGATAAGGACTGTATTCTCACATTCAGGCAAAACCATCCTGATGTTCAACATGCAATGGTACGTAGCCTTGAACGTGGTCAGTTCACTCCTCAGAAACTTCAGCAATGCATCGGGAGAGATGATATTGATCTAGTGATTGGTGGTCCACCGTGTCAGGGATTCTCGAAGGCCTCAATGAACCCTGAAGCAAAGGCGAACTTCGGGCCGGGAAGTAAGAACAGGTATGATAGACGGAACTCGTACTACAGACGGTTCTTCCACTTTGTACGACACTTCAAGCCATCCGCTTTCGTCATGGAGAACGTCCCAACCCTTCTGAAGAAGACCAATGGGTTGTATGTGAAGAAGGCCAGGTCGCTTGGGCGCTCAATGGGATTCGAGGTTTCAGTATTGAAACTCAACGCTGCTGATTTCGGGATTCCTCAAACGAGAAGGCGTCTCTTCATAGTCGGCACCAGAAATCCAGGGTGTTTCGAGCTTCCTGAGAAATCGCACTTCCCTGATCGGGATGACCAATCAAGATACAGGTCGGTCGGAGATGCCATCATGGACCTTCCTGTGCTCAAGGCAGGTTCCGGTTCTCACACCATGGAATACGACGAAAAAGTGATTCGGAAATTCGAGAGAGATAAGCGCTTCTTGCACAAGTATGCGAGGTGGGCACGGGACGGGGAAGACACACTCCGACATCATATAAGCCGGTATCATTCAGAAAGGGACCTAGGCATTTTCAAGATGTTGAAACCGGGTGTTTCATCGGCCCAGCTGCCAGCGGAGCAACAGGAGCTGATTCCATATAGCATGACTTCATTCAAGGACAAGTATCGCAGACAGCCTATGGTTGCTCCATCGACAACAGTTACTGCACATATTGCCAAGGATGGTCTGTACTACATTCATCCTGTGCAAAATCGTAGCTTTACTCCGAGGGAAGCAGCGCGACTGCAGTCATTTCGGGATTCGTACACATTCTCTGGCTGCAGAACCTCTGTGTATAGGCAGATAGGAAACGCTGTACCTCCGTTGCTAGCCAAGGCGATTGCTGAGAAGGTGATTGCCTGCAACTAACTGAAACCGACCCCTGGGAGCACAAATTCACCATCAACTACACTGCTAACGACAAGACAACTACAATGAGGACACGTACTGCATAGAACTATGAACAAGATGAAGTTTTTTCATGAAATGATTGTCGAAAGTTTTATGAGAATACACATTCTCTCGCATCTAGAGCAATCTCAAACGAGTAAACGATTTATCACAAGCTGGTCATAAATCTTCCAGATTGCAACAGGTAATACAGTTCTTGGTTGAATGAAAGTAACAGAGAAACTGCGCGCAGTTTAGGGACTTCAAAGGTTGAACAGACTTATTCTATAACTCTTACGAGTCTTCGAAACCTCTATCATTCAGGTGTAAAACATGAACTGTTTAAAACCGTTATACTGTTCATTGTAAGTTGTACTAAGTTGAGCACCGGAGTCTAGTACGTCCAGAAAACGGCACTGGACTACTCCGTGAGGGACCTTTACAGGTGTGTCATATTCCTCAGAGATCAATGTCGCATTGGTCCATATAAGGCCCACAATAGAATTGCCCAAGTATGTCCAACCTTGCACCAGCTGTTTGCTACCCTGTTACGGAGAAATCATCGAATAGAAGGCTGGGTGCCTGAGCTCCATAGGGGGTCAATGTGACATCACTGCCGATGTGCAGGAGGTTCTTGAATCCCTCATAGAACTGCCCTGCAATCGAGACCGGTTCCAATGATCCCTTAATCTCACCGTTTTCAATCAGAAGAACAGAGTTGGCAACTACTGAGAACTCACCAGTGCTCACATTCGTGTGGAATATTCCCAAAGGCATATCCATAATCATGACTCCTTTGCCATCCACTTCAGCAACTAGGTCATCGATGCCCTTCTTGCCTTGTTCAATCTCAAGCCATTTCGTGGAAACCGAGGGAGAAGACTCATAGGGAGTGGGACCGCCGAATGGCCCTCCACCTCTTGAACAGTTCCCGGTTGACTCTACATTGAAAGCCCGGCCATAGTATGAATCAAAGAGGAAAGACTTCAGAACGCCCTTATCAACAATAACATTCCTCTGTTGCGGATGACCCTCACCATCGACAGCATGAGTCCCTAGACCTTTCGGGTTCTGTCCATCATCCACGATGGTAAGGCCACTTGATGCAATCGTGTCACCTAGCATGTCGCATAGAGGGGATATGCCCTCCACAACGGGCTGGCCTGTCACAGACTTCCCGATGCTTGATAGAACGTATGGTGCAGATGCTTTTGGTGTCCAGATTGTAGGCATCTTGGCTGTTGTGTCTATTTTCTTAGCACCCAGCAGACGAACTGCGTCCTTTGCAGCCCGCTCGCCCAATCCTGCGGTTTCGAACAGCCGCTCTCTGGAAACATCGAAGTCGAACGAACTCTTGCGTTCTTCGCCATCCATGGCAATCACATAGACATAGCAGCTGTTCATTCCAGTTCTAGACGCAGCCTGTATCCCAAGTGTATTGCCGAGGGCGATTCCACCCCAAGAGGCAGAACACCCGGCATTCACTATCTTGGCTTTAGGGTCTGTTTCTCGGGCCTCCTCCACCATCTGTAGGGAATGCTCAATCAGGTCATCTGTTCCCAGCTCGAGTATCTCCTTAGTGAATACGCCTTCGCGTCCGGGCTTGCGCGGCTCACAGAAGCCCTTGAATCTATCATCCTCCACTGATATCGTATTGATAATGGAGAGAGCCTCTCTCGTGCTTAGTTTCACGCGATCTAGGTCGATTCCACTTGCACATGCAAAGCCCACTCGCTGACCTTTTGCTGCGCGTACTGCGTTACCTGCAACAACACCATCCTTAGCAGTGACAACGCCTTGATCGATTTCCGCCTCAGAAGAGCTCTCGTAGTGGATGAATATCTCAAATTCAGCCGAGCTATCTAGTGCCTTCGCGTATTTCAGACTAGTGTCAGTAACAGATAGAAGCTCATCATTTAGATTGTCATATTCCATCATAATCATCCTCCTAGCCATTAGCCTGACCTCCAAAGGTTACATCGCCCACCAGCAGTTTGGGTCCTCCGAAACCTACCGGCAATGGGGATTGCCCGCCTTTTCCGCACCCTCCGAAGTATCCCGAATACAGTCTAAGTTCCTTCGTTGCGCCTTCTATCTTACCGAGGAAGTCGAGAATATTCCCTGAAAGGGCTACCTCCCTTAGCGGATGCTTGATCTCGCCTCTCTCCACCCAGTATCCGCGAATCGCCTTGAACAAGAAACTACCATCAGCATCGACCTGACCGCCAGATGTCTGTATGGCATAGACCCCAGTTCCGAGCTGCTCTAGCGCCTCCTCTTCCGTGAGAGTGCCTAGCGTGAAATACGTGTTCGTCATTCGGGGGATGGGTGGGAACACGAAGCTAACCGCACGGCTATTGCCAGTTGGCTCTTGCCCAAGCTTTTTGGCTGTACCTCGATTGTGAAGGTAGTGCACAAGCACACCCTTGTCGAGTACAACTGTTTGGCCACCAGCGATGCCTTGGTCGTCAAAAGGAAACCACAGGCCACCGGTCTTCTTGATGTCGGGATATCCTCCATCGATTATTGTGGCATGTTCTGTACCGAGGCGTTCTCCTATCTTTCCTGCCAAAGGAGAGCCTCCAGTGACAATGAAGTCCGCTTCGCTAAGATGTCCAAAGGACTCGTGGGCAAGCACGCCAACAAGACGGTTCTCGATTAAGCTACGGAATTGCCCAGCTGGACACGCCTTAGCTTTGAGCTGCTCTTTAGCTTTCGCGCCTGCACTCTCACCAACCTCTTCAGGAGTGGTGCCCTTAGACTCAAAGAAATCAAGTCCGATGGTCCCTCCGTGTCCTTCCACGGCGAAGACGAGAGCGCCAGAATCCGTCTTCGACGTCACATAGCAACGGAGTCCAGTGACCAGAAACTCCCAATCAATCTCTGACGCATCGCTATTCGTGAACATTTTCTTGCCGTAAAGCTCACCGTAGAGCCCTCGTATGTTTCTAATGTTCGCTCCGTGTTCGCGTGCAGATTCCACTACGCGGTTCACCATGTCCGTCTTGTGACCTAGGTCCTTGTCCCGAGGGTGGACCTTGACTGGCAAGGTGTCTGACTTCTTGCTCTTCACTGGAGACCCACGCTCAAAGGGGAGTTTCAGAGTAGCTGCCTTTGAAGACGCTTTTGCCATTTTGAACGCCTTCTCAGCCGCCATCTTAACATCCTTTGAAGCGGAACTTGCAGTGAAGGAGAAGCCAGAAACTCCGTCAACATAGCACGTGATGCCAAAGCCCATTCTTGACTTCACCTGTATGTCCTTCCAAATATCATCTGTGCGCTGCAGAGTTCTAAGTGTGAGATCATCATAACGAGCCTCTACAAAGTCAGCTCCGAGGTCCTCTCCAACTCGCACGCACTTTTGAAGCAAATCAAACATCAATCATCAGCCCTTCACACCCGCCATGAAACCGTACATCATAGAGTGTGCTATCAATTCGATGAGTTCATACCAACCGGGGAAAGCAGCTTAAGAGCATTGGGATTAGCGTAGGCTGCAGCAATCAGAAACTAACGTGGGGGATGTCTGCCATACAGCTCTTTCGCTATTCGCGTGAATACATCTTGCACGTTTTCACCTGTCTTTGCACTGGCTTCGAAAAAGGGCCAACCCAACGAGTCAGCATGAACTCTTCCCTCAGCAGAACTTACCTGCCGGGATTCCTCGCGGTCTGATTTGTTACCAACGAGGGCTCCTGGGAGCTGCTTACCTGTTTCACCATCCAAGGCAACAAGGAGTCCCCGATACCACTCAGGTAGGGCTTCGAAGGAATCTCTATCGCTGACGTCGTAAACCAATGTCACAAAGTGTGCGCCCTTGTAGTATTGTGATCTCAAGGCAGTGAAGTCTTCTTGTCCACCAAGATCTATCACTGTGAGAATTACTGGGGTGAAAGCATCCACATTGACAGCGATTGCACTCAAGTCGACTCCAACCGTTGCGCAGTAACTCTCATCGAATTCATCCAGAATCAGCCGACGAATCAACGAGGATTTACCTGTGTTTGCGTTGCCAATCAGGAGGACCTTGTAGACTGGAACTGACAAAAGAATCGCCTTTTCCAACTTATCACGGGCACGTTCGTCTTTCCCAGGGTCTAATCTCAAGCTGAGGCTTTTAAGCTAATGCAATATTCACGGGCCGTATTGGTCAGAGTTATCAATATGCTCGGGCCCTCCCTACTATAGTTGTTGAGCACCATGTTGAGGTACGAAGGGTCGATTTGGAGACCACCAAGCGAAGCAAGAAGCCTAATCCTTCAAGCGACTATAGGTTGCTCACACAACGCCTGCACATTCTGTATTTCATACAAGGACAGAGAATACAGAGTTAGAGGTGCGAGAGAAATCGCCAATGACTTGGCTGAACTCCCTCGAACGTACAAACAGAGGGTCAGGCGAGTATTCCTTGCTGATGGTAATGCACTGGCCATGGATACGACCCAGCTTAAAGACACGCTGGACGTTCTGAGAGGAGATCTCCCCAATCTCGACAGGGTGGGGGTGTACGGCTATGCCAAGGATGTTAGAAACAAGAGCGTCGAGGAGCTCCGTGAACTCAATGAGGCGGGCCTCGGAATTGTGTATCTTGGGCTCGAAACGGGAGATGATAAGCTTCTGAGATGGGCTCGAAAAGGTGTAACAACTGAAGAGAACATCGCTGCAAGCAAGAAGATTCGCGACGCAGGGATTCCTCTCTCACTTACCATCATCCTGGGTCTCGGCGGCGAAGAGCACTCAGAACGACACGCAGTTTCTACTGCCAAGACATTGAATGAGATTGATCCAGAGTATGTAGGGGCACTTACCCTGATGATTCCAGGCGGGACTCCCCTCCATAAGATGGTTGATCAGGGAGAGTTCACGCCCATGAAGCCGTTAGCGATTGTCAGTGAGCTAAAGACACTTGTCGTTAACCTTGACCTGACGAAATGCATTTTTCGGACAAATCACGCGTCAAACTACTTGCCAATTGGTGGAACTCTCAACAGGGACAAGCAAGCGATTCTTGATGTAATAGAGGGCGCAATAGCATCAGGCGATGAGAGCAAGCTTAGGCCCGGCTACTTGAGGGGTCTCTAGTCAGACGAGCTGTTTTGCCTGAGCTTCGGAAAAAGGCGACCAGTCCGTTTGATGTACTCCCTGTATTGGTCGCCGAACTGCTCAATCAGCATCTCCTCCTCTTTGGACAGCCTCCAATAGGTGTATGGCATGGCTATGATTAGAAACAGAAGAAGTATCCAGTTAACAGAAACGAGAACCATGCCTGCATTAAACAATGTATGTGCGCTGTAGAGAGGATGTCTTACTCTAGTATAGGGTCCAGCTGTGACCAACTGGTGATCTTTGTAGACCTCAAGCGTTGCCGAGTAACTACTAGCGAGAGTTCGATGAACCCAAAGTACGCAAAGAACCGACACAACGCCTAGGATTACACCCAGCACACGAATCTCTAGTGGCAGAAGGAAATACGACCATGATATCAGTTGCACATCGAGTACATAGAACAAGGCAACAATCATCTGGATCCAAAACATTCCAAGGAGCAATATGGCGCTCGGTAGTCCTTCTCGCCTGATATCCTCGAAGCGCTCTTTTCTCGACTTCCTAGCGAATGATGTCTTCTTGGTGTAGTACCCCCGAATGGCAATGAATATGATGTAGAACGCCAAGAAAGATACACGAAAGGCAAGTTCTGGCTCCATGATTCAATCCACACTGTTAGTCAACTGCAAGATATCATAGAAACCTACCGCTGCACAAAATACTCGAAGAGGAGCCTTTGACTACGTGATGATAAAAAGAAGCAGGAGGGAGCCCGAACCTGAAAAAATCGGCTCAAGCTCCAACCATCGAGATTAAGGGGCTGCTTGGCTCTTTCCTCGTTTTTTCATGACTATGACGAGGATGATTATCACAACCACTGCCACACCTGCAATAATCAATAGGAATGTAAGGTCGCCAGAGTCTATGACCGTAAGGTCGTCAGAGTCTGTGACCGTAAGGTCGCCAGAGGCTATGACCGTAAACTCCTCGAACTCGCTAGTAGTGACCTGCGATAGGTCGTCAGTGGCTTCGATAACCCATTGGACAGTCGTTCCAGCTGGAAAGGCACCTATGTCGCATTCGTATGTTTTTCCTGAAACCACTGCCATGGCCGCATTATTCCAAGTTGAGCCGTTGTTTATGCTGTAACTGCAGATAACAGACTGGATATCACTTACATCCGACACGTCAGCCGATATTGTCACGTTCGTGCCCTCGAGTGCCAAGCTGTGTGCAAGGTTCTCAATTTCGGGTCCATGGTTATCCACAATGAAGACTGCATCTGAAGTATCGACTCCAGCAAGTGCGTAGTCTTCAGCAACCACCCGAATGAGGAACTCTGCGCTGTCGTCAAGACCGGTCGTATCCCAAGTGTAGGATGTTTCCGTGAGGCCTGATGCCAGCACGTGCCATGTAGAACCACCGTCGTCACTGTAGGAAACAGTAGAAATCGTTGAGTCCAAGTTGGGCTCTGTGATAGTCCAATGGATGACATGGGAACCTGTGACAGTTTCTCCACCATCAGGATTGGTCACATGGACAGCCGGAGCTCTGTTCTCGGCAAGCCATCCAAAGGCATTCGTGATGAAGATGTCATTGTCGGAATCAAAGAGAGTGGGTACGCCATCGCCATCTGGATCGCCCATCTCCATGAAATTGACGTCCGTTATGCACACTACACGTCCATGTCCCTGCTCAGCTGCAGCAAATACAGTCAACCCATCTGCAGGAGAACCATCAGAGGTCCAAGTGCACGTACCATCGTCATCGGTGATGACCAAGGCAGTACCAGTACCGATGGTGTCGTACGCTGTGCTACCGTCGACTTCAATCCGTGATATGCCGTCCATTATGGTATGGTTGCCTATGCTTTCGTTGTCATAGATTATGTACGAAGGGAAGATCGGACCATCGTCAGAGTCATCCAGGTAGCTTGTGCCATTTCGCTCGAATCCAAATGCGCTGCTGATCAAATCTGTTTCATTGCCGAAATGTCCCCAGTCAGCAGCAAGGAAAAGGCCGCCTCCTCTCTCAACAAATGACACCACGGAGTCAACTTCATCCTGAGTATAGTTTATGCCCCCGTTGCATATGAACAGGACATGGGTTTCATCGAGCAGATTCTCATGGAAATCCGTCATCCACTTCACGGTGTAACCGAGCTCTGTGAGGTAGTTACCGAATCCAAGATACGCAGCGTTTACCTGGTATAAAGCGGTATGCGATTCGTCAAAGAGCACTATTCGCTCCTTCACGCCAGCTCCAAAGAGCCAGCGGATATTGTTAACTAGGAAGACATCATTGTCACTGTCGAAGTAGTTGTTTGTACCATCACTGTCCGAATCAAGCGTGCTAGTCAACGCATCTGTATCTCCAAAAATCGCAACTCTCCCATCCCCTTCAGTAAATGCTACTGACACCGCTGTTCCGTTGGCAATCAATCCACCACCAAACGTAGCAGTTCCATCAGTATCGGTTATTATAAGGGATTGAGCGTTTGCTGGCATCTCGATGAAGCCGGAGCCGATATAGAACTCAACTCGGTTCACATCCAAGGTAATGGAGTGGTTATTAAGATTGGTGGGCTTCTCGAAGATGATCTGTGTATCGGAGGTCAAATGGTCATCGGAGTCGGCCAATCCGTGGGTTCTATTGCGAACAACGCGGAATTGCTCGATTACTAGGTCAAGCGAATCGCCATGTGACCCTACATCAGTCGTGATGAAGAGGCCTCCTCCATCGTTCACGAAATCATCAATAGCATCGACATCTTGGGTGGTGTAATTCACTAGCCCATGCGTTAGTACAAGAATATCGCATGCTGCTAACAACTCAGGATCGAATGTCTGCATGGTCGTTACAGCGTATCCTTCTGCCATTAGGTCAGCGGCAAAGCCAGCCAACTCATCTGTGACCTCAAAGGATTGACCGTGAGAATCATCAAACACGACGTGCCGATGGAGCCTAATAGCATTGGCAAGTAGGGCGTCAGAGTTCACGTTACGCTTAAACATATCGAAACCAAGCACTACGACATGTCCACGGCCCATGATCTTATGCAAAACAACAGTGTTAGTTCCATCATCAACAACTGTAGCATTATCATTTGTTTCGAATGCCATGGCACCGGTTGGGGCAGCCCATGAACTTGCCACACCTCTCGCCAGTGCATCACTCGCGTTGACAAGGTTGATAGTGGTTCCTGAGAAAGCGCCTACAGATCCCACCTGCACCAAATTTGATCCATTATAGATGCGTATGGTAGGTGCATCAACGTTATAGGTTGTGCCTTGGTAATCCATTAGGATAACAATTCCGCCGTCATTGACGAACTCAGTAAGAGTGCTCGCCCATGCGATACCCACCTCTGTCATGTTGTCTGGGTGCGCTCTCTCCTGCTCAGGAATTAAAAGAATGTCATGACCAGGCAACATCGCGGTGAGATTCGTGTAATCAGTCAAATCGCCATAGGTGTAGTTGTACCCAAAGGTATCATCTATCGACTTCATGGTGTTCTTAAGTTCACCATGTGGTCCCATGTTATTGTCAACATACTCCGTATAGACAAGGATGCTCACGGGGAGTTGCTTATTATCGCTAAATGACGCGGCTGCAGTTGCAGTTTCGCCTGTTAAGCTAGGACTCATTTCTGCATACGGTGTATCAGTGAGGAGTGTCCTCCCAACCGGGATAACCGTTATCAGAAGCAGAGCGACCAGCGCCAAGCATAAGCCTCCTGTTGTTTTCTTAATCATAATTCATTCCTTCATTGGTGGCTGTGCGGCGTGGAAAAGCCATTTCTAACATTACTCCATCTCTAATGTAGCTGGAGCTGTGCTACAGTGCGGCACAAATCCATCCTATCACTATTCCAGTCAATCCTTTTTAAGCTTCGCAGTAATTTGCTTCGCCTAAATCTGGTAATCAAGGCTATTCCTAGAGATACCGTGTATGGGGCTTCTAGACTTGACACTTTGGGAAAGAGCGACTCCTATTTGCAATTACTTAATAGCCGTGAGCATACAACCATGTTCCACCGACCAATATGGAAAAGATAACACTCGGTGATGCAAATGACTGATAAGATATACGTAATCAGCTGTAGTCAAGATTTGGCGAGTATGGGCATTGACCGAATGCGTACTTCTGTTGAGGGGTTGGAAGAGGTCGAACTATCATTTGATTGGTCAGCAGTACGGCTTGTTCCAGTCATCGCTGACGAAAAGGTCAAGTTTCAGATAGGCGAAACGCTCATAGTCAGTATAAAACCAATAGAGATTCCTGCATATGCTGCAGTCATCCAGAGTTTCTATGGTACGAACGGAATGGGTCACATGTTCTGCATAGGTTGCCTCACATTCAAGACTTATGCCGACGACCGAGTTGCGGACAAGGCAATGTTCCAGTCTAGAGTGAAGGCGCCCGTTATGAAGGGAGACCTTCTTGGACAGGTTCTAATTGTACCTGGAAAGAAGAAGTGAAAGCACCCAGAATAGAAATTAAACCCAAAGATATCAACTACCTTAGACGGTTGCATTGATCTATCCAACTTTCTAATTCATCGGGACCCCTAACTCATTAGAATCACGTATAGGCACACAGTTTTATCACATAAGAATTCCCAGCAGTTTGTGGTTCTGATGACCTACAGACTGCGAGATTTTCGTTTCGACGAGGACTTCGATTTAGCACGAAGATTTCTTGGTGATACGTTCGAACTAACTGGAGAGCACTACACATGGGTACCATCAAGATTAGAAAATGAAAAGCATGGACAATGCGGTTCAGAGCATTCACCAGAAGATGACAAATGGATCAAGATATGGGAACACGTGGATGATGAAAGTCCGACCATTGTAGCAGTAACCATCTTGAAATCTAATGGGTACTTCTGGATAAACGTCCATCCTGATCATAGAGCACTTGTGAAAGAGATTGTTCCAGCCATAGAAGCGCAAAGGAAACAAATGAGTAAAGCAGAGGAAGAAGAACTCAAGATTGGCACACCAGTTCCAATAAGTTTCAAGTCACGAATTGCACATCTCAAAGAATTGGGGTATGAGGAGGGAGGTGTATGTGAACACAATCGAATTAGACCACTCAATCTTCCTCCTCCTGAGTTTCAACCACCTGAGGGTTATACTGTCAGACATGTTGCGTTATCTGAGGACTTCGAAGAATACCGTAAGGTCCTCAGTGCGGTCTTTCCTCATTGTACAAGCATGACAGAGAATCTGGTAAGAATCTACACTGAAGCGGAGTTCTATAATGATGATCTTGATCTTGTGGTGGAAGCGCTTGATGGGAGCTTTGCAGCTTTCGTCACAGTGAGGATTGACCCAATCAGCAGGATGGCTGAGCTGGAACCAGTAGGGACACATCCAGACCACAGGGGTTTAGGACTTGGAAAGGCAATCTGTGCTGAAGGTATTCGACGTGTTCAGAAATACAATCCAAGCTGCATCGTTATTCTAGGAGCTGCATCAACTGAAAGCGCCGTCAGGCTTTACGATTCACTTGGTTTTTCAAAGGAAGATGTTCATCTCTGGAAGAAGATTATCTAGGCGCTTCGCTTTATGAACCAGATTATTTTGTCGCCCTCTTCACGCATTTCAAGGATCTCATTTCCTGTGCGCTTGGCCCAGGTTGGAAAATCCTTCTTAGTGCCAACATCTGTGACAGTAACTTGGAGAATCTCTCCCACCGCGATCTCCTTGATTTCCTTCTTCGTCTTCAGCACGGGCATCGGACATCTCAGCCCGCTCGCGTCAAACACTCTAGCGACTTCATGATCAGTCATAGGTCATCAACTAGGCTGCAAAAGCGATTTATTCCCGTTTTATGCGTTACCATATGCCCAAACAGCCATATGCAGCTAAACGTTCATTCTGAAATCGCGCGGTTACAGTCCGTAATCCTACGCAGTACATTTGCACGGTAACAGACCATTTTTTGTTCCTTTTCCATCACCCTTAATAACACGCGAAATCAACCATTTAGCAATTGCGGGTGAATTACAATGGCCCTATTCGAATTGATTCTGTTCGTCCTATTCGGTGTTGCCATGAGCACGATGTTTAGCGGGTTTATGCTAGCGAGAAGGATGGGCTTCTATCTGATGAAGCAAGTCATGACTCTTATGGGAGCGATGATAGTCGCACTGGGAGCACTGATCGTGGGACTTTTCCTCCCGCCAGCGATTCCAGCTATGTATGACATGCTTCATATAATATTAATGATCAACTTCATCCTAGTCCTAGTGGCTACTCTAATGGAGTTCGGTCAGGTGCTACCAATACTCATGAAGGCAATGCAGGGTGGTCCGATCCACAGTTCGCACATCACGAACTTGTTGATCTCCTTCTTCCTGGCATTGGGCTTGGTTCTCTTCTATGAGGGCCTAGCAATACTGTAGAGGAGATGATTCAAAGATGGCTAGTCTATACATCGTAGGATCGTGGGGTCCGGAAGCCGCAGAGCGATGCTTTGCTCCCTTTGTGACCGGCACGACCGCTCAGGCACAGGACGTAAAGGCGAAGGTATTCCTCATGATGGACGCAGTGTACCTCATGAAGAAGGGAATCGCAGAGAAGGTTAAGGCGCCTGGTTTTCCGCCACTTCCAGAGCTCATCGATGCATTCCTAGAGGAAGGTGGAAAAATCGAGCTCTGTTCAAACTCAGCAGAGTTCAGAGGCGTAAAGAAAGAGCATCTACGCGACGATCGCATCACTATTGCTGGCGCCGCCACAATGATTGATGATGCCCTTACGTTTGACAGTACAATGTACTTCTAAGTGTCGGCGGGAATCTATTCCCCGCCCTCTCTTTTATTTTTCTGGAATGTCACTCAAAGAGAGATGACCTTGTCGTATTCGTCCATCATCAAATCGACGATTCGGGAGTAGTCAACAAGATCCACATCCACGACAAGGCGATCACCCAGTCCGCGTTCCTCCACGTGTTTCTTGGACGCATACACCTTGACTTTCAACGTCTTGAGTTCATCAGAGTGTGGACAGCCTTTGTCAGCCATGAAAACTCCATCCTGAACCAGCAAAATGGCCGCCTCTTGGCCTTTGCTTTTCAAAGCTTGAATAATCTCTTCCAGACTTGAGCAGTCAGACGATAGCCAAATCAATGCCTTCAACTTCGCATCACACTCCTAAAATGTTAGAACTATTTCGTTCTCTACGAACGCCTTCCCTACCCCAGCCTCGTCGAGTACTTCCACGCCTTCAATCAATTCACCGGGGCTTATGTTGTGCGCCTCCAACGACTTCTTGCTCACACAGATGCGACCATCGAAACTCTGGAAGGTCATCTTGAACATCCTGATTGGCAGGTCGTTCATACCCTTCAGAATTGAGAGAACGCCGTCCCCCATGAATAGCATCATCGGTTCATGATCCATGCCAAACATACCAACACTTGCACGCCAGCCCTCAAAGTTAAAGATGGAACCAAAAGGCTTGGATCTGATCAATAGCAGTACACTCCGTTCCGTGAATTCCACTGTGATTCCTCCTATGGTACAAACGTTAGAAACCTGTCACACTCACCTACAATCTCTGCAAGCTCGGTGAGACCTGTGACCTCGACCCCCGGAGTGTAGTCAGTACCTTCCTGGTCAAATCCTCTGGCAGTTGTGCAGAGGCCACATGCTTGGAAAACAGCCCCAGCATCAGCCAGCTCTTGGAACCTTTCATTCATTGGGCGTTCAGGATCAGGTTCCTGGTTGAGCTTGGCATTGTTCACTCCGTCCACAAAAAGGAAGGCTTTCACTTCGTGACCCTTCTCGAGAGCGGCCTTAGCAATCTCATAGAAGGTTTCGCTATTCTGGTATGTATAAGGGCCGGTGAGCAATAGCATGCCCAGAGTCTTCTTGTTCAATCCAAATCAACTCCTAGAGCTGTCCATTCAATTCCTGAGTGGTTAAAAAATGTAACAGTACGACAGTGAAGGTGCCCATGATGCTCGACATTCAGTTGGCTGCATCAGACACTTGCGCCTTGAAGCACGCAACTTCACGCCCGTCGCTCATCTTCAAGAGTTCAGGCTCCTTCTGACTGCACTCGTCACCCACAAACGGACATCTTGTATGGAACCTACAGCCGGATGGAATGCTGATTGGGTTGGGGGTCTCTCCTGTCAAGAGTATCCTGTTGCGTTCTACACCTATTTCAGGGACGGGAACAACGGAAACCAGTGCCTTTGTGTACTTGTGCATTGGCGAATCAATAATCTGCTTGGTTTCGCCTCTCTCAACTATCTTGCCTAGGTACGCTATCGCGATTCGGTCTGCGAGCTGTTTCGCTACCGCAAGGTTGTGCGTGATTATAATGATGGATATGTTCTTCTTCGCCCTAAGCTCCAAGAGCAAAGTAAGAATCTGACCGCGCATTGAAACGTCCAGCATAGAAACCGGCTCGTCTGCTATTAGCAGATCTGGGTTTAGAACTAATGCGGCCGCGACCGCAACCCGCTGTCTTTGCCCTCCGCTTAGTTCGTGCGGCAATCGACCGACGAACTCATCTGGAGAATTTAGGCCTACATCCTCAAGAGCTGACCTCACTCGCTCGTCGACTTCGCATTCATCACGGCATATATTGTGAATTCTAAGCGGCTCGGCGATAATGTCTTCAACAGTCATGTTATTGCTGAGAGAACCATAGGGATCTTGGAAAATCATTTGCATCCTCGTTCGGTACTTCTTGAATTCTGATTCACTCATATCTGAAATCTTGTCACCGTCAAACCAAAGCTCCCCCTCTGTCAACGTTTCCAGTCGCATTATGAGCCTAGCGATCGTGGTCTTGCCGCAGCCCGATTCGCCTGCAATGCAGAAGATCTCACCTCTCTTAACTTTCAAGTCTATGCCATCTACAGCACGGATGTATGTGGGCTCAGTTCTTTTGAAGATAGTTGAGAATAGTCCGCTTCTAACAGTGAACCACTTCTTGATGCCTCGTGCCTCCAATATTATATCTGACATCAGAACTCGTGCCTCCTCCAGCAAGCAACGCAGTGGCCATTCTCGCATTCAAGAGGTGGTACTTCCTGTCTACACCTGTCAACAGCGAAATCACACCTGGGATTGAATCTGCAACCGCTTGGCGGATTAATGAGGTCCGGTGGATTTCCAGGAATGAAGTCTATCTCCTTATCGACTAGAATACTCGGAAATGATGAGATGAGTTTCTTCGTATACGGATGCTCAGGCATTGTGAAGATAGTATCAGTGCGGCCAGTTTCTACAATACGCCCTGCATACATTATGATGATTCTGTCACAAGTTTCAGCCAGAACAGACAGGTCATGAGTAATCAGGAGGACTGATAGATTGGTCCTATCCCTCAACTGGTTAAAAAGGTCGAGAATCTGCGCTTGGACCATAACATCTAAAGCTGTCGTTGGCTCGTCCGCGATTATGATGGACGGATGGCAGACCAAAGCCAAAGCAATCATCAGGCGTTGCTTCATTCCACCGCTCAATTCATGGGGATATGAAGTGGCACGTGCAGGGTCGATTCCAACTGATTTGATCAACTCAAGCGAGCGCTCTTTCGCCTCCTGTTCTGTCACATCCTCGTGAATACGCAATGCAGTGATCATTTGGTCTATAGCCTTGTGGACTGGATTCAGAGCATTCATCGCTCCTTGGAATACCATGGAAATATCACGCCAACGAAGTGCTTCGACCTTTTTTGTATCATAGTCAAGTATGTTCTCGCCCTTGAATAGGATGACCCCTTCTTCCACCTTGCCCTCTTTGGGCAGCAAATGCATCAATGACAGCGCTGTAGTTGTCTTCCCGCAACCTGACTCGCCGCTCAGCCCTATGAACTCACCACGATGAATCCTGAAGCTAACATTCTCAGCTGCCTTCACTTTGCCCTGCTTGGTTTCGTAGGTGATTCGCAGGTTTTTCACCTCGAGGAAAACTTCGCGTTTTGTGTCAGCCATGTCCTCGCATCACCGCCTCCTCAATCGGGGGTTGGCAATCTCGTCCATGGCATATCCAAGCATGGAAACCCCCATCAACAGTAGAACCACCATGATTCCAGGTGGAAAGACCCACCACCAAAGATTCCCAGTCATTGCACCCGAGCCAAAGGCTTGGTATAACATTGTGCCCCAACTGACCATAGTTGGATCACCCAACCCAAAGAAATCAAGCACGACTTCAGAGAGAATCGCATAGGCTGTCACAAGAACTGTGTTGGCAACGATGAGCGGCGCTACTGCGGGGAGAATATGCTTAAACATGATGTAGGATTTGCTACCTCCGACCGCTCTTGCTCTCTCGATGTAATCCCGCTCCTTAATTGTTAAAACCTGACCCCTTACTATGCGCGCAGTGGAAGGCCAAGAGAATATGCCTATGATAATAATCAACGAATAGACCGAAGGAGGAAGAATCGCACCAAGAATAATCATAATCACAAGACCAGGTATCACAAAGAAGATGTCGGTGAAACGCATCAAAAGCGAATCAGCAATGCCTCCATAGTACCCCGCAAGCAGACCAATCATTCCTCCAATGAACATCGTAATCATTGTTGCGACTAGTCCGATGATGAGTGTGATGCGAACGCCGATGACAAGCTGACTGAATACATCTCGTCCAAGCTGGTCGGTACCCAAGAGATGGAACCCGGGAAAAGAGGTGGGATTGCCTGTAATTATCCACAATGAGGTCGTCATCAGAAGAGCAAGGCCCAAAGTCAGCATAGTCAAGCCGATAAGACGCTCCAAGGAGGGTCTCAACGCTGATTTTGTGATTTCTCTCAGTGCAGACCGCAAGTTGGGTAGTGCTAGAGCAAGACCTATCCCACCAAGCAAGAATGCACCTGCAGTGGCAAGAGAGCTTGCTCTAGCTAGCGAATGCGGAAGAAGGAGGATTGCAACGTAAGCAAGAAAGGCTCCAATGAAAGCCCATTGAATTGAAGCAGAAATGTTTGGCCTATTACGATAGCTTGCGTACACCCACACCACGGCGCCTATCACAAGGATAGCTAGACTGACATCTAGAAGAGCGGCTTGATCTAATGGTAGGGGTGTTGGGGGCTGTCGTGGTGTCCCTGTCAAATGGGCTGTGGGATCGTATGGAGCAAGTATGTCTCCAAATATCGCGAGAGCAGCAAATGCGGAAACTGTTACTGCTCCAACAATGCCCATTTTGTTCCCTAGAATCTGCCTTACCATAGCGATTGTCTGCACCTGTCGATTCAGGAAGTAGCCATAAAGCCAGCCGGCCAATGATGTTATTGTAAGAAGAGGATGAGCGATGATGGAAGCTGACAACATCAGGACATGTAACCAGCCCTCCAGCGATGACACGGGCGGAAACACGCTTGCGCCCACAAAGGTCGTGGCCCAAGATAGTACCCATTCCAGCCCATATGCGTTGGGCATCGCAAGTGCCACAATCATTACAATTGTGACAAACAGCACATTCAACGTTAGGACTAATTGCGATAGTCGAATAAGCAGCTGCGGCCGATGATTCGTCCAGAGGTACGTCAGGTTCCCAGGTGAATAAAGCTTGGCTCTATTCCAAATGAACCTGAGGATATCTTGCCTTCGCACGAATACGAGGATGGCAAGTGTGCTAATCAGAAATAGTGCAGCATAAGAAGGTGCGAGGAGCAGAATAACAATGTCCAGGCACAGCAGCACTGTGGTTAAGTACGTGAAAGGGCGCAGAAACCACCCGAAAAACCCTCCCTTCTTCTCATCTGTGAGGGTGAACTCAGTTCCCACTCTGATTCGTGGGTCAAGCCAGTAGTACAGGAAATCAGCAGCAAGGTTGGCAAAGATCATAACCACAGTGATCACAAAGAATGTTCCCTGCAAAACGGGGTAATCCCTCCAAAGAATGCCGTCCCAGAGCAAACGTCCGATTCCGGGATATGAGAAAATGACCTCCACTTGAAGTGCACCAGCTACCGTGGCTCCGAGGTTCAGAGCTATGATAGTGGTTACAGGAATCATTGCATTTGGCACGGCCTCTTTGTCCAGCTGATCCTTCTCAGTACGTCCTTTCGCTTTCGCTGTAATCATGTAGTCCTCACTAAGCACATCAAGCAGTGCATTTCTCATTATGAGCGCAAACACGCCAATCAAAGCTATTGTCAGTACACCCCAAGGTAAAATGAGTCGTCTGACGATTTCATAGGTAAAAAGTAAGGGATTACTAACGAAATCTATGTTTGGGATAATTGCTGTTATCGGGAACCATCCAAGATTGACTGCGAACAGCATGATGAAGAACATAGAGAGGAAAAACGACGGAATGGAATAGGTCAGCAATGAGATGATTAGTCCAACGGCATCAGCACGCTCACCCCGTTTCCATGCAGAATGCTTTCCAATGTAGATGCCGATTGCTATGGAGGCAATGGTCGCAGGTAGAATGAGTAGCAGTGTATTGAGCAAACGGTGAAGTATCAATATTCCAACATCTGTCTGATATCGAAATGAGATACCGAAGTTACCTGTCAGGAAGTTGACAATGAATAGAAAAAACTGCTCAGGAAGCGGCTTGTCCAAGCCAAACGCTATGATGATTTGCTCCTGCGCAGCTTCAGGGATATTCGGGTTTCTGGCTAGGAATGTGGCAGGATCTCCCGGAAGCATATGGAAGAAGATGAAGTCGATAGCCAGTGCAATGAATATAGTAACAATGGCTTGTACGACTCTTTTCGCCAGTGTTCCTCTTAGACCCAAAAAACCTCACCTTAAGTCCTGTGTACTACCAGTCTGCTAAAAAGATTGGAAGGAACAGACAGATATTATGCCTGTTCCATCCATTTTCTTGCTTTTTGATATCAGCCTCTCCGTTTCATGTATACGATGCCTATGATCACGATTACAACCACAGCTATTCCAACGAGGGCAATCATCTCTATCGGGAACGCGGATGGCAAAAGGACATACACGTCAGCCTCAAGCCAAGACATCCAGTTCCAAATGGAAAAGATTCCTGATTCCCAGTCTGTATGAGCGAACTCCCATCTGTCGCTTCGATAGATTTCTAGGTCATTGAACTCCACAAGGATACAGACGCTGGCCTCATCATAGACAAGCTGCTGCATCTCATCGATCAGGTCCTCACGTTCACTATCGTCAGCGAGCTTTTGCTCTGCATAGATTTCGTCTACGCGTGCAATGGAGAGTCCAGTCGGGTTAATCCAGCTCGGGGTTGTCATATACTGAGCGATGCTGTTGGGATCTGCTATCTGGGAATAGAACGTGACTGCCAGGTCGAAGTTTCGGCTACCCGCTGCGGTGTCAGTCACGAAGGTTGTTGTGTCAACTGCCTGAAGGGTTATGCCAAAGCCAGCAGCCTCAAGATCCGCCTCTATCAGTTGAACCATGCTCAGGTCAACCGGCGCGCCTGAAACATACTTCAAAGTAAACTCAAGAGCCTTGGTTGATCCATTGAGATCCTTTTCGTAGACCCCTCCGGTATTCTTAACCCAACCGTCCGCCTCAAGAGTTGCCATCGCTTCAGCTGTACCAGCATCAAAGGTCACTAGTGCATTGTTGAACCATTTGAGTGTACTATGAACAACAGAGTCTGCAGGCTGAGCATGGTCCAGATAGGCAATTTGAGCAATCTTTGTCTTGTTGATTGCCTGATTGATTGCCTTCTTGACCGAAAACTCACGCAACGCGAATTTGTCAGTCGTATTGCAGTAGTACCAATCCTGGTCTATGAGTAGAGCTTCCCATCCAAGGAACGGGTTCTCATTGAGAGTAACTCCCTCAGTAGTTCCTAGAGACTCCAAGAATGGAGCTTCAGTTTCGCAGAAGTCGATTTCACCAGCCGCAAGAGCTTGTGTCATTGTTTCGATAGAGCTGTAGAACAGCACAGTAATGTTGTCGATGTTAGGGCGTCCCCATTGATAGTCCTCATTTGCTTCAAGGAATGCGTACTCTCCGATTACGTACTCGGAAAGCTTGAACATGCCAGTGCCGACTTCTGGTGTGTCAAAGGTCGGTACAATAATGTTCCATGAGATTCCATCCCAGTTCAGGTAGTCCCAGTAGCCCCACGGGTCATAGCCGGTACCATTCAAACCCCACACGGGGTCGTTCCATGTGATGGGGTCCCAGAGGTGCATCGGAAGTATTGGAACGTACGTAAGACCTGTAAGTAAGTACTCCTGGTTGACCTCGACAGGCGTACTATCGTATCGCTCATTCCAGTAATAGAAAGGAGCGCCAGCCATCCACGAATAGATGCTTGCGTACCCATTCTGCACGAAGTTAAGCACAACAGTATAGTCGTCAGGGCACTTGATGTTATAGTGATCGATGTGACCTGTTTGAGCTACCCACCAGCCCAACCATGTCCAAGTGAAGAGTGTCCAATTGACATCCGCTGACGTAAATGGAGTTCCGTCGTGCCATGTGGCATTCTGAACCAAATGCAAAGTCAGTTGAGTACCATTTTCAGCCCATTCCCAGGATTCTGCAAGGCCTCCCGTCACTCCCCAATCATCATCCCAGCGCGTTAGCGGGTCATAGATCCAGTTGAAAAATTCCCATGAGGCTATGCTTCCCGCAAGAATTGGGTTCAGGTAGTCGGGCTCACCAAACATACCCAGTTTGAATGGCTTTCCTGTTTCTTCTTCTTGCGCAACCACTTGCATCGGCGTATTGGCTAATACGGGTAGAACCATGGCCAGAACAAGAAGTAACGCGAGAATGTATTTTCGTCTTTTCACAAATATCACATCCAGTGAAGGACTGGGCTGAAATACACGGTGTACAATGATTAAAATCCACCGAACAACAGTGAACAACCATGAACATGGCTAGGCATCATCGCTTCTTTACGCGGTACACAGCTAATGCCACGATGACAAGCAATGTAGCCGCAATGGCAACTGACTGTTCAAATGACAATCCCAACGTTGGAGGTGGAGTGGTTGATGATTCGAAACCCTCCACTAGCCACAGGGAGACCTTCATCATCATATCCCATTCGGAGCCCTGGTCATCAAACTCATTCTCCCAAATGCTGTTATCTCTCTGAGAGTCCTCCTCCCACTCTGGGTGAGGTCCAGAAAGGAACACGCGGCCAGAGTCGTATTCAAATGCGACCATTGCAGACTGGTTATTGACCGAGAATGTCGCCAGCGTGTGAATCCCATTTTGGCTCTCGCTTTCGAAGTAGGGTCCACCGTAGTACATGACTGAATGCGTGGAGGGCTCTCCAGAGAAGTCGATGATATCCGAACTATGATTCACACTTATCTCGCACATATCGTAGTTTGGCCAGCTAGCAATCTCCTCGATTGAACCCACTCCCGTACCATCGAAGAGGTCAAGTGAATAATCATGGGTTGTTCCTTCCCAGGTGATCTTATCACAGGCAAAGTAAGCTCCAGCACACACACCAAAGAATGCGCCTCCCTCCCTCACAAACCGTCTAATCTCCGCAATTCCAATAGAGCCCAATTCATTGTTGTAGGTGACCGCCCAACCGCCCGGGATGACTACCATGTCGTAGTTCGACAGTTTTCCGTCAATGATGTCTGAGGCATAGAGCAGGTCTGTACTTGCATTCATCCACTGAAACATGAATGTCAACGCGTTTCTACTACTCTGACTTGATGATTGGTCACCAAAGTAGACAGCCACGCTTACCCCTGAAAGGTCGATCCGATTAGCTGGTGTTTGGGCTTGAGTATTAGTGGCTAGAGTAAGAATGAACATTACTACAACTGCAAGTGCGACAAATGAGCGATAAGTTCTTGTGATGGCTTCAAGCTTCATTGAGAACCGACCGGACATATTGATTGCAGTCGCGTACTAATCTAGCCTTATTGCTCTTTAGCAATGCGCAGCACTCTTGTTCAATCGTGAACACGGATGTTAGCACTCTTCATATCATTGTTCATATCAAATACAGTACAGCCTGATATCAGTACTTCTTCAAACGGGTCTGGATGAAAAGAACCCCTATAGGAGTTGTCAAAGAATGGTTGACGCCAAGGAAATCATGAAGAAAGACAAAGAGTACCTAGCAGCAGTCTATTCTCGTAAGCCAATCGTTGTATACGAAGGAAAGGGCGCAATTGTCAAGGATCTTGAAGGGCGAGAATATATCGATTGTTTGAGCGGCATCTCAGTTGTAAATGCCGGACATACGCCTGAACGCTTAGTGAGAGCAGGAACTGAGCAAATGAGAAGACTCTGGCATTGCTCTGGCCTGTATTACAGCGTTCCTCAGACACTGCTTGCGGAAAAATTGGCCAGCATTGCACCGGGCGCACTCAGGAAATCTTTCTTCTGCAACAGTGGTGCTGAGGCGGTTGAGGGGGCTGTCAAGCTAGCAAAGAAGTTCGCGATATCTGAAGGTCGTACTGGAGCAGGTGTCATTGCCCTTGAGGGCTCATTCCACGGCAGACTTGCCTTATCTCTGACTTTGACCGGTCAAGCCAAGTACAAGAAAGGATTCGGGACATTCGCCAACCACCCGGGAGTTGTACATGCTCCAGCACCCTATTGCTATCGATGTCCTCTGTCATATCCTGATTGTGGCGTTGAGTGTGCACGGAAGGTCGAGGACATCATCAAATACCACACAACTGGCGATGTAGCGGCGATGATAGTGGAACCAGTGATGGGTGAGGGAGGGATCATTGTACCGCCTGATGGATATCATGCAGAATTGCAGAAGATATGTCACGACCATGAAATCCTCTTCATTGCGGATGAAGTGCAGACTGGCTTTGGCAGAACTGGCAAGATGTTTGCAAGTGACTTTTGGGACATCAAGCCCGATATTATGACAATGGCGAAGGGGCTGGGGGCTGGCCTACCCATAGGCGCTGTGATGTATACTGATGAGATTGTGAGATGTTTGGTGTCAGGGGACCACTTCTCGACATTTGGCGGAAATCCTGTTTGCTGTGCTGTTGCGCTGGAAAACATAGCATATTTGCAGGAAGAAGGGCTCTTGACCAATTCCAAGCATATTGGGAAGCTGCTCATGGAAGAGCTGCTATCCTTACAGCAGAAAAACGACATGATTGGAGATATCCGAGGAAAGGGGCTCATGATTGGCGTAGAGCTCGTGAAAGATAAGACTTCCAAGAAACCCGCTGTTGAGCAGACAAAGAAGGTTGCAAAGGAAATGTTCAACAACAACATCCTGATAGGCACAGGTGGGGTCCACAGCAATGTCCTACGCATACAGCCTCCGCTTTGCCTTTCAGACGAACAGGCCAAGAAAGTGTTGGACCTCCTAAAGGAGCAGCTGGGGGATCTCTAGGGATCACCAAGACTTGGAGGCTTTGAGGTGGAAAAGACTTCGATTAACCGCATCGAGGATACAATCAGGGGGCTTTGTCAGTTCGAGAATAGGATAGCCGGGTCCAAGAATGAAGCGCGTGCTGCGGAGTTCCTCATCAAACGTCTTCAAAGTTGTGGCATTCAGGATGTCAAAGAAAGCTCATTCTCTGTAATCAGCTGGAAACCCGTGAACTGCCAAGTCATGATTATTGAACCGCTTCGGCGAAAGATTGAGGCTGCACTCTTCCCTTGCTCTCCAAGCGCAGAAAGCAATGGCAATCTGATGGCAATCGATCAAACGTCCAATGAAACACTGAACAACGGGAGCCAGATAGGCCTTTCGCCTTGGGGTAAGCTGCTGTATCAATCAGTCACGACCGCCTATCATCAGGCTGTGAAACTCGGGCTTGAAGCAGTCCTGATTTCCGCACCCGATGATGGCGACCTGAGGAAGGTTGTAATCGTTGATTCTGGAGGGTCTTTGAAAATACCAGTGATCAGCATCTCAAAGGAAGACGCGTCTTTTCTTTCAGACCTGATGGGGAGCTCGAAAGTTGTTCTTGAAGTAAGAACTGAAGTCGATGTGGACCCTGAGGCCCAGTCCAAGAATCTGGAAGTCGTAATCGAAGGAAACAAAGAATCTGAGCACGAGATTTGCATAGGGGCGCACTATGATGCTTGGTTCAAGGGCGCGGCTGACAACGCTGCACCAGTAGCTGTTGTCCTCGAACTCGCCCACCTTCTGAATGAATATGTCGTTAATGGAGGATCCCTGCTCAGAACTGTTAGGTTTCTATTCTTTGGGGCTGAAGAGAGCGGATCAACGTCCTTCTATTACTGGATCAATGGCTCCAAAGCCTATGTAGCAGCCAACAAGGATACTGTGATCAAGACCGCGGCAATGCTCAGTTTGGATTCAATCGGATTCCCCCCTCCTGCTCCAAACAGTATCGGAGCTACTGGGGGTCTTCTTGCATTCGCTAAGAGCATTCAAGCTGGCCATGGAAATGCTTCCAATGTCACGTTCTTTGGTCCACCCGGATACGGAAGCGATCACTGGTTCTTCGAGATATCCGGCGTTCCAACAATTTACGGTCTAGCTTTTCCAAGCAAATTCTACCATACACAGAAAGACGACCCTGACAATTTGGACTACGACGGTGTGCATTTTCACGCGGAGTTCATGCGGAGCGCGCTATTCACCTTGGCAAATGCGCCTTTGTTGCCTCTCGACATGTTTGGTTCCTTGACGGAAATCGAGCGGATACTCACGCATTACAATGAGATGAAGGATTGTCCTTTTGATACAGCAAGTGTGGTGGCTAAAATTAAGCAGATTTGGGGCAAGAAGAAAGCCTTTGAGAAGGCTGCAAAATCCGCAATCGCCGCCAATAACACGAAGCTACTGGAAAAGATGAACCGGTTCCATGTGTTGACTGCTCGTACATGCAACCGTACAATAGGACGGACTCTGCGAAGCTCATCTTCTTCCGGTGTTAGCTATTTGGCAAGATTGGAATTGATTGCAGATTATATGGAAATCCGCGCAGCCGTCAACAGGTTAAAACAGATGCCAATCGCAAATCTAGCAAATGAAACAATCAAGAGACTTGAATCACAAGAAGACAACCCATTCAGCTGGGTTTCGATTCATGAACCGTTGGGAACCCTTGAGAAAGAAGCAGCTCGGATATCACGTGTGGTGGAAAACGAGCTCACTAACCTGTTAGAAGCAATCGATGCTATTTGGCAAGATATGGAAGAACTAGTATCAGAATAGGAAAATGGAGGAATCAGAGTGGCAAGAAAACTGGGTGTGGCTGGTCTTCAGTTGAAGAAAGACTTTAGCGACGCAGAGTCCAATATCATCAAATTCGAAACTATGACACGAACAGCAAAGGCGTCATATCCATGGGTGGATCTAATTTTCACTGGTGAACTATACCTTCAACAGTATGGAACCAAAGATTGGAAGGATTTCGCTGAGCCCATCCCAAATACTTTGACTGATCGACTATCGCGTCTTGCTAAGAGAACTCATTGCTGGTTGGTTCCTGGCTCCTTTCTCGAGCGAGACGGTTCGCGAATCTTCAATACCTCGATTGCGTTCAATCCAGACGGGGAGATAGTAGTGAAGTACAGGAAGATTTTCCCATGGGCTCCACACGAAGATACGGATCAAGGTACCGAGTTCATCACATTCGACATCCCCGGAATAGCAAGAGTAGGCATGACCATTTGCTACGATTTATGGTTCCCAGAGTTGTTCAGGACACTTGCATGGATGGGATCTGAAGTCATTCTGCAGCCGTCTGCGACATACACCCCTGATAGGGACGCCGAGTTGATTCTAACGCCAGCTCAGGCCATCATGCACCAATGCTATATTCTCAATGTGAACACAATCAGTCCTCACGGAGGAGGACGGTCGATGTTTGCAGATCCAGAAGGGTATGTTATCCAGAAGACTGGCACTCACGAGGAAATGATGATTGAGGTCATTGATATAGACAAGGTTGCATGGATCCGACAACATGGTTCCTTCGCACTCAACCCGGTTTGGAAGAGCTTCAGGGACTCGCCCTTGAACGGGAAATTCCCGCCGTATGAGAATCTACAAGACGGCGAGATACTCAAGACACTCGGGGAAATGAAGCTTCAGAAGAGTATCAGAGATTGGGACGTTTAGACCCGGGAGACAGCTAACATGTCAGATAAGGGTGAAGTAGTTAAGGAGTGGATACGAGAGCATAGCGACTCGCTAATCACTCTGACTCAAGAACTAGTTCGCATCCCCAGCATCACCGGACACGAGTTTAATGTTCAGGAATACATCCTGAAGCGCTTAGATCGCCTAGGTCTCGAGCCATGGATGGTTCTGCCAGATGTCGATGTTTTAAGAAAGGACGCCGACTTCTTTGAAACATCGTCTTTCGTCAAGTATGGATACGAGAACCGACCCAACGTTGCCGGCATCCTTAAGGGGTCCGGCAATGGCCGGTCGATATGTCTTAGCGGGCACGTTGACGTTGTATCCCCAGAGCCCGTTGGCCAGTGGTCCTATGACCCTTGGTCTGGTGAAGTTGACGACGGGATGATCTATGGTCGAGGGGCAGGCGATATGAAGGCAGGTATCGCCGCCATGATTATCGCATTGGAGGCAATCAGGAGGGCCGACGTCAAGCTAAAGGGCGATGTTCATGTGGAAACGACAATTGAAGAAGAGGATGGTGGAGTAGGCGGCAATCTCTACATGAGACTGACGCAACCACGAACGGATGGTGCGATAAACCCCGAACCAACCAGCCTACAGATTGGCATGGCTAGTGCAGGAGTCATGTACTTTAGGGTAATTTCCTTCGGCGTCCCAGCCCATGCTGCCACTGCGCACTTTGGAGTCAACGCAATACACAAGATGCTTCCCCTCATTGAGGCGCTTCGAACTCTAAATGAAAGGAGACAACAGAGAATCTCCTATGCTTATGCCGAAGCTATGAGTCCTAGGATGAAAGGGCGAGTGACCACAATCAACATAGGAGTTGTTAGGGCGGGCGATTGGCCCTCAACAGTTCCAGGGACATGTGAGATAGAATGCAGAATAGGCTGGCCGCCCGGGGAAACCCGGGAGGAAGTGATGAGTGAAGTTGAAGAGTGCATAACAAACGCATATCAGAATGACTCATGGCTCCGCGACCATCCTCCCAAGGTGGAGTGGTTCGGATGGCGGGCAAGGCCCCACGAGCAAGACGTCCAAGATCCGTTTGTCCTTTGCATAAGAAACCAAATTGCAAAGGCGACTAAGAAAAGCCCAGTCCTGTACGGAGGTTCAGCAGGCCTTGATACGCGATTTTTCGTGAACCATGGCACTCCGGCTGTGACATTCGGACCTGCCGCGCAAAGAATTCATTCGTTTGATGAATGCGTGAGCATTGAGTCAATTGTGACGACAGCTGAAGTGATAGCTGCAACGATAATGGACTGGTGTGGTGTGGCCTAATTTCGCTAATCGCAGAAACACCTGTTCCTGGAAACTGCAGACTTTTCGCTCTTACATTCCAACTATCTTCGACATGCCTTTGGAGATTCCACTGAGGAGGTCCGAAAGGTTGGATAGTTCCTTCTCTATCTGTTGGAACACTCTGGATCTTTCTTGTTCCAGCTTCGCAAGGGGCTCATGAATCCTAATCCAGTTGTAGGGATTCTCCTTCTGCACTTCAAGTTTGGCGACAGAGTGATGCCCTATGTTCGCAATTGGCATGCCACGCAGAGCGCTAATTGCTCGGCTTAGGTCAACATAATCGGCAATCATTTCCAAGCGAGAAAGATAGTCTACATCGTCAGGAGCCTTTTGCCGCCAGATCCAACCGATTGTTCTGTTAAGCGAGTTTGCAGTGGAAAGCAGGAACTCATTGATTGCCGCAATTCCGTTTGAGTCACTTTTCTCACTCACATCCTTTAGGGATTTCAAGAACTTCTGTTTCATTCCCGCAATCCGGTCCAGCTTCTTTAGGAGTGGTGCTAAGTCAAATGGACTATCCGTTCTTCTGCTATGTTCAAACAGAATTCCACGGAATCGCTCCAGAAGCGGGAAGATGTCAATTGGCAGCAAATCTGCGTTTGCTAGGCTGAGCAATGCCTTCCTAATGAACTCAGCAAAGAAGTGGACTGCTTGATAGTCCAAGTTCTCAGGACTGTCCTCTTGCGTGTGATACAACGGACTCGGGAATGACACACCGTACACTGAAGGGACACCGGAGATTTCAAAGAACCAGTGGTCACTACCATACGCTGGGGGATCGTAGTAGTCTACTCGCGAAGCAATCTTTGAGCCGACTTTCAGATTCCTAACAAAATCAAGGAGTCCAGTCGTAGCAGCAATGTAGTTCTTAGCAGGAGTTGGATAGCCCACTGAATCCAACGATAAGAAGGAAGCGGCTTTCTTAACTATATCTTGGTTTTCCCTGACGAATGCTTTTGACCCGTTGCACCAGTAGTAGAAGTCCATAGAGCCGCTCTCCTCAGCCCCAAAGAATAGGAACCTAACCGTTCTCTTGAGCTCTCCTTCGTTTTGCCTATACTCATGAAGGAGCCTTGCGGTTTCGAGAACTATCGCCGCAGAAGCTGAATTGTCAGCGGCTCCTTGGAACCATGCGTCATAGTGGGCACCAATCAGAATCTCGTGGTCTGATGAGCCGTTGCCCGCCACTGTGACCATAAGATTGCGCGACCGTGCTTTCGCGGACCAGTCAACCTCTGTACGCAACTCAACGACAACATCATCCGACTCCAAAAGGTCGAAGAGAAACTCGCCATCTTCCTTGGATATGTTAATCATTGGTATCTTCAGAAGACTGCCTGAAGATATGACAACAACCTTGTGCAGATTGCCGTCATCAGGAGAGGAAACAATCAAGCCTTTGGCATCCTGATCTAAGGCATGGAAGTAGGCTCTCATCGGTCCAAGGTAAAGCTCTGTTCCCCACCTAACTAGACCAATCGTGTCGCTATCTTTCTCTAGGATTCCGGAGTTGATTTGGTGAAAGGGCGCAAGTCGTCCCTTTATTTCTGCACCTTGTGAGTGGGGGAACACAACTGCCTTGATGTCCTTGCGAACCGGCTTGATGACCTTGAGTTGGCAATGTGTAGGTTGCCACCGATGAACCTCGAACTTACTCTCCTTGATTTTGGTGATTCCGAAGCTGGCAAGTCGGCTTTTGATGTATTCCGCAGCCTTCGCTTCACTCTCGGTCCCTGCAATCTTGTTTCCTATGGCACTAAGACCTTCAACGGTTTTCCTAATTTCGTCGATAGACGTCGGTTCCAAAGGTTCTCCTCCTCGCTCGTGGCGAGTCCAACTAGTGATGCGAGCTCTTCCAAAGCTAAACAGCATGGGATCTCACATGACACTTCACGATTAGCGCACTATGCTGTACTACATGCTTATGAACAACGATATGAAATATGCTAACATCCGTGTTCATGATTGTACAAGAGCGTACGCTTCAAGTTGTTCAAGTCTGTTCAAGAGTGTTAGGTTTCTTTTTCTACATGTTCACATCATCGTGACCATTGATGCGATTCTGTGAGTAGACACGTATGAATGACTCCGTCAATAAGCTAAAGGAAGCTGTTATCAAAGGTGACTACAAAAACACCCCTGACCTCGCCAGAGAAGCTCTCGAGGCAGGTGTATCCCCTATTGAGGTTCTTAAGAAAGGGATTACAGACGCGGCTACGATTGTAGGGGATCAGTTTGAGCGGATGGAGATATACCTCCCGGAGCTGATGATGTCAGGAAAAGCAATGATGGCAGGCATTGATGTCATTCTACCCAGGATTTCGTCTAGCGATGATGTAATCAAGGGCAGGGTCGTTGTTGGAACTGCGCTAGGAGATGTACACGAGATTGGCAAGAACATTCTCAAGGTTCTGCTAATCGCTAGTGGTTTCGAGGTAAGCGACCTGGGAGTGAATGTTCCCACTTCCAAGTTTATTCAGGAAGCAGAGAGAATCAACGCAGACATAATTGCAATATCTGCCCTGATGACTTCCACACTGGGAGGACAGAAAGATGTCATCGATTATCTGCGAGAAACAGGGAAACGTGACAAATACATCATAATGGTGGGTGGAGGTCCGACCAACAAGCAGTGGGCAGACACGATAGGTGCCGATGGCTTTGCAGAATCAGCTCCTGATGCAGTCAGGGAGGCAATTAGGTTGATCGAAGAACGGAGGGGATAGATATGCTGCCTGTCATAGAGATAACAAAGCGGTGTCTTGAAGGAACACCATGCCTTGAGAGTGACTTTGACCTAGAGATTTTCGCACCTAGAGTCAGAGAGCTTGTCAAGGAATATGGCATAGCATATGACACTGATGTCATTGTGCCCTCAGACAACGGATTGGCGGACTCGGTGTTCAAGGCTGCCGTGGAATTGGTTGTTGATGTGGGGATGTTCTGCAAGGATACAGAGCGGATTGTCAAGTTTGAAGAGCAGGAGGTCCGGAAAGCAATCAAGACCGCTCAACGAGAAACCACCTTCGGTGAAGGCGAGGAACGGAGAACACTGCGCTCACGAACTCCAGAATCCAAGGACCACCCGTGGATATTCGCGGGAGCAGGAGGGGTGACAGTATCAAATGAAAACATCTTCATGCGACTTGTTGAAAACTATGCCAGAATGATACCGAAAGCCAATGCCATCACAACACCCTGTCTGCTTGAGGTGGATGGAATGAGCATTCGGGCGCGTTCGCCTCTTGAGATTGTGGGTTCAATTCGAACTGTGATGCTTGGCCGCGAAGCATTGCGAAGGGCGGAACGGCCAGGACTTCCCATTATGAATGGAATAAGCACTGCTGAATCGGCAGTTGCTCTTATCTCCGGATTGCATCCTGATTTTGGGCTCAGAAAGTCAGACGGGTATATGATCTCCCTGTTAGCTGAGCTGAAGACAGACTTTGACCTGCTTAATCGTGCTGCACTGCTTCAATCCATTGATGTCCCAATAGCCGGGATCTACGGGCCCATATTCGGTGGTTTCGCAGGTGGGGCTGAAGGGACTGCAATAGCATCGGTCGCGTTTCACATCCTAGCCATGCTCGCATATCGTGCTTCTTGGACCCTTTGTTTCCCCATCCATATCAAACACATTTCAAGCTCATCTCCTGAACTCATCTGGACCGCTAGTGTGTACTCACAAGCGGTTTCCAGAAACACTGAACTACCTGCGTTGTACTACCCCTACACCGCCGCAGGACCATGCACGGACATGGTTCTTCGGGAATTTGCCGCCCAGTTCATTGCGGCCATATCTTCAGGAGTTTCAATAGAAACAGGAGGCGTGGCGAAAGGAAAGTATTTCGACTATCTCACGCCGATTGAACCAATGTTCGGTTCAGAGGTTGCGTACGCAGCAGCAGGTCTAAAACGATCTGATGCAGATGATATGGTCAAAGAGCTACTATCCAGGTTCATAGAAAAAATCCCGAACCCGCCGAAAGGGAGCAGGTTTCAAGAGTGCTGTGACCAGACAACAGGTAAGCCTTCAAAGAAGTGTTTCAGCATATACAAGAAGGTGAGGGATGAGGTCTCGGACCTCGGAATCGAGTTCTCCAGCTAGCTACTATGAATTTCTTGACATGCACCGTGTAGACAGAGATTTAATGAGAATGGCCTCGACCCGCTCCGTGCTGCTCACCGAAGTACAGAACAGCTGTGGCTTCGCCTTCTTCTCGGCTCATCTCCTCTATTCCGTCAAGACTTAGGAGACTCCGTATTAGCTTAATCGCGAGATCCTTTGTGACTGGGGTTCTAGATCTCACCTGAACCCGAACAAGGTCTCCATCCGCCGTGACATTGCATTTCTCAAGCAGCCCCGAAGATGTGACGTTCAGAGCTGACCTCCTGACCCGATCCAGAATAGTCATAGATACATCAGAACCAACCACATCTGGCTGAGGGCCAAAGTCCTTTATGCTAACTAGAGTTCTCTCTCCGATGGCATCATTGATTGTGTGAGTGGCCAACCACTCCAAGAGCGGCGGACAGAGAGTGGCACGTCCACTCTGACCGGCTTGCATGAGGAACCTCTCACGTCGGCTTTTCCAGGCTTCGAAGATTCTCCTGTCGCGGTTTCCTTTTAGAAACCGAAACTCGCGATCATCGACCCACCTTAAACTAACCTTATTCTCAGCAATAACTTCAACATCGACGGTATAGCCTGCTTCATCCCAACTTGCTAGGAGCAGGAGTAGAAGGGTTTCAGGCTGATTTCGCATCATCTTGATGGTAGCCATAACCGTTCTGCGATCCGAATAATCTTCAACAGACCTGAGAACTCCCATCGTTTCTAGCAACTGCACGTGGAGTACAAATGCCTCGTATGTATTTTCCCAAATTTCCTGAGGGACAGTGCCGAGTCTGCGCAGTAGCTTTGTCTGTTGAGTGCCAAGCTTGTCAATTCGATCCTTAAATTCGCTGGCTGAGAACCTTGTCTGTCCGAAATCTGACAGTGCATCAAAGAATGCCGACGCAGCAAGGCCCATGTCCGCAGCATCAACTAAGGAGGCCAAGAGCTTTGAGATAGCCTTGAATTCACAATCATCACAATCTGGTTGGTTTCGTCGAATGCTGTAATAGCCGATTGCTTCCTCAATGACTTCGTTAATGCGCCCAGTTTCGCCGCTTAGGGATTTTAGCAGATCTCTAGTTTGCGCTGACACAGTTGTATGGATGTGAACGCGAGGACCACCTTTCACATAACCACGAGGTGCTTCGTCCTGTGTGTTTGAAGTTTTTTTCATGAACACACTCACCGATTCATGTTCAAGATGGCTCCTCTTAATGTGGCATGTGAACATAAGAGTTCCGTAGAAGTGCCAAGACTGACTAGAAACGCCAAACGCCAGAGAATAATGCCAAATTCATATCATTCCCATCAATGGGAAGTAAAGCCTCCATCTACTACGACCACGGCTCCGGTCATAAATGTCGATTCATCGCAAGCCAAGAAAAGCGCTGCTTGAGCAACTTCTTCAGGTGTTCCAAATCGTCCCATAGGATATGATTTCGTTCGCTCGTCGCGGACTAGCTCTGCATTGCCCTGCTTCTCCAGTACCCTGCGTAGCATTGGAGTTTCTATTGCTCCAGGACAGATGCAGTTTACACGGATATTGTCTGTAGCCAGTTCGACAGCCAAGGTCTTTGTCATCGCAATGACTCCGCCTTTTGAAGCCGAGTAGGCGGGAGAGAAAGAACCCACTAAACCCGCGACGGAGGCATTGTTAATGATGACCCCACCGCCATTCTTGATCATCTCTGGAATAGTATACTTGCAGCAGAGAAACACAGATTTGAGATTGACATTGATTGATCTATCCCATTCCTCCTCTGTTGTATCTTTCAGATTCTTGACAACTTCAACACCTGCATTGTTGAACAGCACATCGATTCTGCCAAATGCTAGTGCCTTTTCGACTAGTTTCTTGACTTCACTCTTTTCAGATACGTCAGTCTTAACAAAGACCGCCTCTCTTCCTGTTTGTCTAATCGCTTCAATAACCTCAAGCCCCTTTTCTTGATCAATGTCAGCTCCCACAATCCTTGCACCCTCTTGAGCAAAGAGCAATGCTGCGGCCCTTCCGATGCCAGAACTGATTCCAGTTATCAAAGCCACTTTCTCTTCTAGCTTCATCGTATTCAGCCCATCCTCTTCTTCCAAAACTGACAAATCTCCAGAGGGGTTGCGAACCACACATCTTCTCGCGATTTCATGAGCTGGATTAGCTTCTCCAGCATCTTAGTTCTCGAAGGAATGCCGATTATTTGGGGATGCATTGCAAGCATAAAGTACAGCCCTTCGTCGTAAACCGCTTCGAATTCATCCGACCATATTTCAAGGACCTTCCTGTGACTACTGATGCCGCTTTGGTATTCAAGAGGTGGGAAGTAGTTGAATCCAAAGTAAACCCAATCATCCAGTATCCAGCGAATGGGAAGCTCTATAATCTTCTTATTTTCCGTCGCAATGGCGTACGGAACATCATCGCCCATCATGCTGCTATCGTAGATTAAGCCGTGCTTGGATAGCAGGTTAAGGGTGTTAGCACTCATGTCGGCTGCCGGCGCTCTGTATCCCATTGGCTTTTTGCCTGTAATCTCTTCCAGAACTTCAGTACCCTTCTCAAGTTCTTCCTTCTCCTCTAGAAGACTGCAGCTTGCAGGGTTTCTGTGGGAATATCCATGGTGTCCGACTTCATGTCCGTCCCCACTGATTTCCATCACGGTTTCCGGATATCTCTCGGCCACCTCTCCAGGGATGAAAAAGCCTGCCTTCAAATTGTGTGTCTTCAACAATCGCAGAATGCGGGGAACGCCTGCTTTGGGGCCGTATTCCCCTTGTGACAACACCACGGGGTTATCACGCTCAATCCTGTGACGCCTTAAGATGTTACGCCATGAAATATCGGCATCTAGATCAAAGGTTAAGCAAACAACGCACCTGGCTCCATCCAACCATTCCATTTCTTCAGCTCCGCTTCTCTATCTCACCTGCTCTTCCTTTTATTTGGCCCGCTATTCAGTCTCCAGTCCATTGTTTCGTGTGAGATGTCACTTTATGCAGTTGCAGCAGACGATGCCCAGTATTTCAAGATACACTGTATCTGCACTAGCTTGCAGTCATTGAAACACTCCTATTGATTGTACGAAGTTGATATTGGTCTTCAGACACATTGAATAACCCGCACTTCACAAAGGAATATCCAGGAGATTGGGTCTTGACTGAGATAGTGCTTGAATACGAAGCCAAAGATAGCAGGAAGAAGGAATCACGCTTCGACGAGGAGGAAACAACCTTCAACCTGAGTCGTAACGGCATCAAGACAATCGATTTGACACCACTTCTAGGCAATACTGTAATTGAGACCCTGAACTTGGGGTCCAACAAGCTTGAGAGATTGGATCTCACACCGATTGACCAGTGCACTAGTCTCAAGATTCTAAACATTTTCAAAAACCAGTTAACAGAAGTTGATTTGGAACCTCTTGAAGGATGTCCTGAGTTTTTGGAACTGAATCTGGGAACGAACGAGCTTCAAGAAATCACCTTGAAACCACTAGCCAAGTGCCGGAAACTCCAGCGATTAAGACTATTCAACAATCAGCTTGAAACAATTGACCTCAAACCACTAGCGAAATGTCAGAATCTAGGGTCACTCGAGCTGGAGAATAACTCGCTGACGAAGGTCGATCTGACCCCTATCGCCAAGTGCACCGGGCTTATACAGCTGAACCTCATGTATAATGCACTGGATAACCTTGACATCTCATCGCTTGCCAAGTGCGAGCAGCTCAAGTTCCTCTACCTGCATCATGCTCAATTAACATCAATAGATCTCACCCCCCTGGCGAAATGTCTGGACCTACGGATGTTGCGACTTGGAGGTAATCAGCTAGAATACATCGACCTGCGGCCATTGGAAGCCTGTACTCAGCTGAGAAGGCTCGGACTTGCTATGAACCTGCTGGAATCTATAGACCTAGAACCGCTGAGACCATGCCGACATCTGTTTAGCCTCGATTTGGCAAGGAATCGCCTAAGCACCATCAACCTTAGCCCTCTGGCAAAATGTGGCAAGCTTGAAGAGCTTTATCTCTACAGCGAACACAAAGAGGAGCAGAATGACTTCAAGACTATCGATTTGACACCGCTCTTCTCTTGCAAGTCTCTGGAGGACGTGACTGTTGCGGAAACCACTGAATTGACGGCAAAGAAAAATCTTCGCCGCGCTGCTAGTATTCCAGAAGGCATCGAAGAGCTAATCTCAGATGATCGAATAACTTGGGTCTGAGTCCAAGGCTGAATGCGACCAAAGCAAAGCGATTATAACGGAGCGTGTTCAACCGACTTGAGGGTTAATGACTATGGTAGTTGAGATAGACGATTCAATGAAAGCACAGGTCATTGAGATGTTCCAGAACCTTGACAGCGATGTCAAGATACATCTATTCGTTAAGGACCACGACTGCTTATACTGCAACGACACCACGGCACTGGTGACGCAAGTCGCAGAGCTCTCCGACAATGTGGAAGTTATACCCCACAAGGAAGACACGGTCACCATGGATGCGCTTGGAGTGAAGTACCATCCGGCTGTCGTGCTCCACGGTAAGGGGGAATACAAGGTCAGATTCTACGGTATTCCGTCCGGACACGAGTTCAGTGCTCTTGTCGGGGGAATTGTTGATGTTTCTACAGGTATGCCTGCACTCCCGCCTGATATTGTTGAAGACATCAAGGCGATCGACAAACCTATCCACATTAGGGTCTTCACCACACCCCAATGCCCTTACTGTCCAGGCATGGTTAGGCTGGCGCACCAAGCTTCGATAATAAATCCGCTAATCGAGGCGGACATGGTTGAGGCATTGGAATTCCAGGACCTAACCACAAAGTACGAGGTGTTCGGGGTGCCGAAATCCATCTTCAACGAAACTGTTTCGGTCGAAGGATTGACGCCACCCGAGTTATTCGTTGAGAAGCTGTACGAAGCGATTGACAAGTAGGAGGAAACCCAAACCTATCCAGTCCTTTGCAGTGGAGCTGGTCATAACACTATTGCAGAGTGAATGCGTATTCGGAATAGCCCTGCTTCTTGCGTGAGTCTATTGCACCATTTGGCGGAACTAACCTAGGCAATCACTCGTCTTGTTGACAAGTGAACACGAACTCATTCTCGTTCACGTAGCGATAGGCCTGATAGGCAGCATGGACTCCTTCAGCCACGCCAGTTATCGCCTGCTTGAATTCAGTATCTACAACATCGCCAGCTGCAAACACACCAGCCACATTCGTGCGGCTTGATCGGTCAATGATGATTTCGCCCTTCTTGTTGACCTCTACGCCCACCTTCTTCGCCAAGCCGGACATCGGTATTCCTCCAATTGCTACGAATACCCCGTCCAGCTCAAGCGTATCCGAGCCGTTATGAGGACGATCGAGCTTCACACCTGTGACTCGGTCATCGCCCATGATTTCAGTAATGTTGGTCTTCGTGATGACCTCTATCTTTGGCTCGTTTGCAATCCGTTTTGCATTGACTGGTTCAGGGCGTATCTTTTCTTTTCGATAGATGAGGTACACCTTGTCACTATACTTCGCAAGCAGTAGAGCCTCCTTTGCTGCACTATCACTTCCGCCTACGACAGCAGACACCTTGTTCTTGAAGAGCGGGCCGTCACAGAGAGCACAGTAGCTCACGCCCTTGTTCTTCAGCTTCTCATGACCAGGAACCTCTAGTTCCCGTTCTTTCATTCCGGTCGCCACAAGAACGCTCCTGGCAAGGTAGGTCTTCTTGTCAGTAACAACATAGAAGCAGTTCTCTTTGCACTTGAAGAGGTCCTGAACAGTTCCAGTTTCAAAGTAAGCTGGATAGTCAAGAGCATGAGCCTTGAGATTCTCAGCAAGCTCTTTGCCTGTGAGTTGGCTGAATCCAGGGTAATTAGAAACATCATCCGTGAGAGTAATAGTTCCTCCTTCCAAGTCGCCAATAACGGCTACCTCAAGCTCGAGCCGTGCTGAATACATGGCAGCACTATACCCAGTGACTCCGGCTCCAATGATAACTAGATCGTACATCTTGCTAACCTCCAAGTCTGCGACCTAGCCGTCGCTCTACGCGTCTGTCAAACCCGACGAAGACATCCTCACCCACTACAGTCACGGGGATTGCCTTATGCCCAGTGACCTTAGCAAGCTCCTCGAAGGTTTCAGGATTTGTTAAAACGCACTTCTCTTCATATTGCACACTCTTCTCCTTCAAGAACTCCTTGAGTTTCTTCGAGTGGGGGCATTCAGGTGCAGTGTAAATTACAGCCGTTGCCATTGTATTGAGCCTCACGAAATCGCTGTTGCGCAGCGGAAACAGCGAAATGCGACTAGAAACCAATAGGGAAAGCCCACCCACATATAGATTGTGAAAGGACTCTGAGAGCGCAATTGCAGAACGAAGAATCCCGACCAAGTACACATAATAAAGCTCCTAGCCATCCTAGTATGGCCCAAAAAATTCCCTACCACTCATTAGCATGCCCCCCAGCAAACGTATCGATATCAGGACTGTCAACAATTCAAGAACCGATAGCTTGGATTCAAAGGAGACGGTGAAGTGGCAGAAGACGCTAAAACACAGGCTTCATTGAGGGAGAGCGAGGAGAAGTTCAGACAGCTGTTCCATCACTCCAATGACGCAATCTTCATCCATGACCTTTCTGGGAAGACTATTGACGTGAATCAGAGGGCATTGGAACTCTTTGGCTACACAAGAGAAGAAGCCCTCAAACTGAACGTTTCCGCATTCGTGCCTCCAGAGTACATGAACGACTCAGAAGACCCTTACGAAGAGATAGCGAAGAAAGGATTCCTGAGAATCGAGGCGAACTTCAGAAAGAAGAATGGAGATGTTTTCCCTGGAGAGCTGTCTGCAAGTCTGTTTCAGATTGCAGGCAAACCTGTAATCCAGGGGATTGTACGGGATATATCTGAGAGGCATCAGTCTGAACTAGCACTCCGAGATAGTGAGGAGCGGTACAGGACTATCATAAGCTCGATGTCTGATACTGTGTTTGTCTACGACAAAGAGAATCGTCACGCCCAGATTTACGCTTCCGAAGAGAGTCTACTTTATGCCAAACCGGAGGACATCCTCGGCAGGCGCGTTGATGAGGTGTTACCAGGAGAAGTAACCAGTCTACTCGTAAGCTGCTTGAAGAGAGTAAGAGAAACGGGCGATAGTGAGAGTGTTGATTATTGTCTTGAGTTGGAAGGAGTAGAGCATTGGTTCTCAACACGCATGAGTCTTCATGAAGACGGTGAGAGCGTTGTTGCAGTCGCGCGAGATATAACGAAACGAAGACAGGCGGAAGATGCTAGAGGTGAATCTGAGAAGACGTATAGAACTCTCTTTGAATCCGCCAACGATGCCATCTTTCTAATGAGGGATGACATCTTCATCGAGTGTAATGACAAGACCCTTGAGATGTTCGGTTGCACTAGGGAACAAATCATTGGTGAACCACCATACAGGTTCTCCCCAGAACACCAACCTGATGGAAGGAACTCAAAGGAGAAAGCATTAGAAAAAATTGGTGCGGCCTTCCATGGAGAGCCTCAGAGATTCGAGTGGCAGCATATCAAGTACGATGGCACTCCCTTTGATGCTGAAGTTAGTCTGAATGTTATTGAAATTGAGGACAAACCCGCGTTGCAAGCCATTGTGCGAAACATCTCGGAACGAAAGCGTGCTGAAATGGCTCTTCAGGAGTCAGAAACGAAGTACAAGTCGCTACTAGAGCAGGTGACTCTCGGAATAGTAATTCTCCAGGGGACTCCACCACGTGTCCGCTATACTAATCCAGAGATATTCAGAATAACTGGCTACGCGCCTGACGAATTACTCGAATTCTCGGACAAAGAAATGGCCCGCGTTATCGACCCCACGGAATTGCAGCACCTCTTCCAGCGCTTCGAAGACAGATTAGACGGAAAACCAACACCTCAAAGATATGAGATTCGCATGACTCGGAAAGACGGCAAAGAGATTTGGGTCGATTTCACTGCAAGCCTTATCGAGTATGATGGACAACCGGCCCTTCAGGGAACGCTTATCGACATAACAGAGAAAAAGATCGCCCAAGATGCTCTAAGAGATAGCGAAGAACTATACCGGCTCCACTTCGATAATGCATCCGACGTAATTCTTTCGCTCGGTCTTGATGGAACAATACTGGCTGTTTCTCCTTCTGCAGAGGTCCACGTGGGCTATGTTCCGGATGAGCTTGTCGGAAAGAAGCTCCAGGACATCGACATTCTAGCTCCTGAGTATTCGGATACAGTCATTTCAGACATGGCCAAGGCCATCACGAACCGGCAAGGCGCTCGTGCTGTGTACGAGTTCATTCATAGGAATGGGAACAGGTTATGGGGTGAGGTAAGCGCATCACCACTTATCGTTGATGGCAATGTAATTGCCATCATAGCTGTCATCAGGGACATAACGGACCACATCGAGTCGGAAAGAGAACTGCGAGAGTCAAGCAGAGACCTCGAGCTCTATACATCTCTTCTCCGTCACGACCTGGGAAACGATCTGCAAGTGATACTTACTCAGACGAAAGCAGCTCAGGTGCTGCACGCAGATGATATTCGGCTCACAGAGCTAGCTGAAGCTGTCAGCGCATCTGCACTTAGAATGTCACAGGTGCTTGCCCTCTTTGAACCCCGAGAGAAGAAGAGTGAAGAAAACATCGTGGCAATGCTAGAAACCTGCGCGCTGCAAGCAATGAAAGCTCACAGGGGTATGGAAGTCATGATCCAAGCCAATCCCTTGGCCCGGAAACAAGAAATTGCTGGTGGCAGATTACTCCCGATGGTCTTCGACAACCTGTTGCGTAACTCTGCGCAATTCACAGAAACAGATGTCAAGGTCCACATCGCAGTCACGCGAAAGAAGGACTACGTGCAGATTGACGTGTCTGATGATGGGCCCGGAATTCCTAAGGAGATTCAATCGAAACTCTTTGAGCGGGGCACCTCGACGAAAGGAGGAGGACTTGGGCTATACCTCAGCAAGCGTGTTATTGAGCACTATGGCGGATCAATAGAACTACTATCTAGACAGAAGTCAAAGAAAGGGGTAGTTTTCCGCATCAAGCTCAAGAAAGTCCAGTGAAGCCAACCTCCATTTGTGAACAGTCTTAAGCGAAAAACTCGTCAGCTCGCACAGCCATATTTGGGAGATATCAAGATGGACAAGAAAGAAACTCTCGAATTCATTGACAAACAAATCAAACTAGAGATGCGCATTATTGAGTTGGTCGAGGAGAACACGTCAAAGCTTGGCAACGCATTCGTGAAGGATTTGTTGCTTGGAATCTCGCAAGACTCGAAAAAACACGCAGCCCTGCTCAAATCTCTGAGGAAAGCCGTAGATGGGCCAACTCCATTCATCAGCGAAGATGAGAGGGATAAGATTGCTGAGGGCATCAAGGAGCATATCAGACTTGAAGCAAGTGCAGTCAAGACCTATGGCGAGCTAATTGAGAAGAGCGACAATGATCAGGTAAAGACTATAGCGGCCATGATTCGTGAGGATGAGATACGACACCACAGCCTTCTTCATGAGTTTCACAAAACAATGATCGAACCAGAAACACTGACTGAGGACATGATTTGGGATGTTCTTTGGAAGGATTCCCCTTGGAAGGGCAGTCCAGGCGGTTAGTTCCATCGTATCAAATGGCAACCGGCGTCCACAAGATGCTCCTCGCATCACTCCTTTCAAGTCCTACAGCACAGGCTTTTTAGCCATAGTTATCATTGATTTTTTGGCTTCATTTCGTCAATAGACGCATTTCCCAGCACATAGGGACAATTTGACGAATTTCAGAGTTATCATAGGTACGCAAGTTATCATTCCATCTACAATGAGAACTATTACTGCGCACAAGCATCAATCCTCAGGAACACGCTTGCGTCTTAGAAGCCTTCGTAACAAGCGTTCTGTTGGACTGATCTTGATTCTGAAGCTTTACATCTTGTTCAGAATGTAGAAAATGAAGCACATAGGTTTGCTCAGCGCCATCATCACAAGCTGAGAGAGAAGAAAGTGAGATAAAGGAAACGATGTCAACACCTAGTACATCGCGAAAGACTCTGAGAATTGACAAGAAGAAGGAAATCGTTCGGATTGATATTTTCGATGATTCTGATGCTAAGCAGACAAATTCTGAAGTAACGATGGAGCCTTATATGATAAGAGGATACGAAGAAGGGACCATGCAGGAAGAGAAAGCAAGTTTCAAGGAAATCTTAGATTGGATCCATGACGAGCCCAAAGACGAGATTGATCATTCTCATCAAGCCGCTCTTGGTCAATCTGTGGATGTGGGAATCGCTGAGCGTAGGGAACACTACTATTTATGAGGAAATGATAATGATAAAAGATTTCAAAGGAAAGGTTGCAGTCATAACAGGAGCAGGGAGTGGCATTGGGCGAAGTCTTGCTCATGCCTTTGCAAAAAGGGGAATGAAAATTGTAATTGCAGATATAATTGAGAATAAATTGAATTCTGTTTCACAAGAATTGGAGAAAATGGGAGCTGAAGTATTATCTTTGGTTATCGATGTATCCAATCGTGATGATATCAATAAATTAGCAAATACTGCCTATGAACGATTCGGCAAAATAAACATCTTGTGTAATAATGCTGGTGTTGGAGGTGGTAGCCATATGCAACTTTTAACCTTAGAGGATTGGGATTTTGTGTTAGGAATTAATCTATTTGGTGTTATTTATGGGACTAAGGCTTTTTTGGCTCATATGTTAGCACTTGGAGAACCATGTCATATTGTAAATACAGCTTCAGTTGCAGGTTTGGCGCCAGCAGAAAGTGGTCCATATTCTGTTTCAAAATTCGGTGTAGTAGCACTTAGTGAAATGCTTCTAATACAGAATTATAATACAAATATTGGTGTGTCAGTTCTTTGTCCAGGTTTTGTTGATACAGATATAATCAACAATTCAGAGATTATTGCACAAACACGTTCAGGATTGTTTCAACCTACCCCCGAGATGGTTGAAGCAGGTAAAATTCAGTCAGAGAACCTTACAAGACTATTCAAATTTGGTATGTCTCCCGATACTGTTGCGGAAAAAGTGATTAAAGCAATTGAAGAAAATATCTTTTATATAATTACTCACCCAGATTATTTACCTCATATACAAGAAAGGTTTGATAGAATTAATTCTGATTCGGTGCGATTGAATAAACATTTTCCTGAAAAAAAGACAGGAATTATAACAAAAAGATTTGATCAAATCACACCGACATTTTCAATCACTTATCCTGATAAATGGATTGAAATGAAACCACCATTGATTTTTTACCCAAATCTAATTTTCGCCACTTCATTTCCTGGACAGAATCTAGAGGTCTGGGTTAGAGATGTTCCACCCAATATGCTTTTAGAAAATGCAACAAAAATTTGGTCTGATGCGTTAAAGAATTTTGTAAAAGAAGTAAAAATTATTTCTGATAACCAGACAAAATTAAAGGATGGAACTCCAGCTAACGAAGGATTAACTGAACATCTAACATTTGGATACAACATTAAAATGAACGGTATACATCTTTCAACATTCAAGGAAAATAAATGGATTAGTGTATATCTATATACTTTAGCCAGTATCTATAACGAAGATCTTAAAAAAATCGTATATTCATTAGAATTTAAATAACTGATTAGAATTCTTTTTCTTCCGACCGGATACAGATATCCAACCTGAGCCGCTGACGCCTTCAGATCGTATTCTCGTTTTTGTTTCTTTGATTTGCTCATGTCAATCAACTCGATGTATCTGCGTTATACAGCGACACAGGCACACCTAAGGTCTCTTACCTAGTCATTGCTTATTTGTCCGGTTGTGGGTGATAACCACGAATGACAATCTTGATGCGCTGCGCTTCTACCAAAGGCGGGGCTTCAGACGGGAATCAAATCAAACGAAACTCTGGTTCAGATTGTTCTGCACATTCAACAGGCTAGTTGCTCGCCTTCGTGGTTCTGTCGGTTGGGGTCCTATGGGATACCTGTTCAATCGCACCTACAATGTTCAGAATCTCTTTAGTGCATGGTGGAGGCATTCATGTTCAAATGGAAATCATTATAGATGCTCTGATGCAGCGTTATCGCCAGAGCAGCAAGAAACTGCGGAACGGGTTAGTTCATGGCTGATAGTAACACTATAATTCAGCCATAGTTAATTATGACAACTAAGGTGACATCTTGGCTTCTTCAAAGACTTATGACACGATAATCATTGGCGGTGGTCCCGCAGGTGCTTCAGCCGCGCTGCATCTTGCATATCACAAACGGTCAGTCTTAGTTCTGGATCGCGGGACAAGCCCCATGCATTTCCATACAAACAGCATCTACAACTTTGCAGGTTCTGGCACATACAATGAGGGCAGGTCTCTGCTTCGTCAGATGGAGGGAGTTGCGCAATCCGCAGGAGCAAAACTCAAGGCAGCGAATGTAGTGGAGGTGTCCGGTCGATACCCGAAGTTTAAGGTCACCACAGACTGGAGTCCTCGAGCCAGGGATAAGTCTGAATACATTTCCAGGACCCTGATATTCGCAACCGGAACTGCGCGCAAACATCCACTCGTAAACGGCGAATGGATGAATTGGCTGCCTGTCGCCAATGTCGGAAATGGTGCATACTACTGCCCAGACTGTGAGGCACCACTATGCAAAGGTAAGGATGTTCTGGTGGTCAATGCTGGGACGGTGGGTAGCGCTCTTCATGTTGCCAACACACTGACACGGTTTGCCAAGAAGATTCGCATCCTGATGACCGAAGATGCCTATGCACCGATAGAGGGTCAGGACCTCACTAAGCTAGACAAGTCACCGTTCGAATGGGTCAAAGGCACAATCAAGTCGATAAGTTTTCTGCGACCGAGTAGAGTGCAATCAGTTACCCTAACAAATGGTGAAAAAATACGAGCGAATGTCTTCTTTGTGGCTCATGTGGCAGTTCCAAGGTCTGAGCTTGCACAGCAGATTGGAGTGGAAGTGGACCCGCGAGGGAACATTCTCACTGACAAGCGGGGCAAGACCAACAAAGAAGGAGTCTGGGCAGCTGGTGACTGTCGCCCAATAACACAACAAGTGGCAATGGCAACAGGAACTGGCAATTACGCAGCACTCATGATAAACCAGTTCTTGGGCAATGAGTACGAGAAGGACCGATTATTCGATCATCCTGATTGCCGCGGACTCATTCATCCCGATTAGTCCAATCTCGACCCCAAAAGATATGCTTAAAAACAAGTTGCTTCACTATAGTTAATAGTGTGAATCTTTTTGGAGTGCTTAATATGACAAACAACGACAAACTCCTAGCAATACTAGAAAAACAGATTGAGGTGGAGAAGCGCACCCTCGACATGCTCATTGAGGCCGAAGAGAGCTTTGGGGAAACTGCAGTACGTCTCGTCTGTATGGAACTTCGCCTAGACACTTTGAAACACGTGAAGTTTTTGGAAGGCATGACAGAGATGCTAACGACTGCTCCGTGCAATACATGGTCTGCAAAGATACAGCGCTACGTGGACAGAGTCAAGTTGGAAAGAATGATTGGCAACCTTGTCCAAGAAGAGGATATGATGGCTGACCTTTATGGGGAAGCACTCGCTGAAATCAATGACCCGATTGCAGAGCTGCTTCTATTGCACCTCAAGGAAACTGAAGAACGGCATAGTCAAGATCTGAAGAAGATTATTCGCATTATTCAGACGGCCCCATTGCAGTCAGTGAAAGCTGAGAAGGGAAGTGACATTGTCTGCGAGGATTGAGAGGAAGCCACATCCAAACCATTAAGGAGAACCATGGAAAATGCAGGCAATTGAAGTGAACCCAATGCCAACACTCAATGATGTGACAAAAGATGCCCCGACTGTGAATCAATATATCGACAGAATGCCGATAGGTCATCGCGGCGGCTTCGTTAGACAGCGTGATAGCTATGAGCTTGACATGAGCATTGTTGAGAAACTAAGGATACATGCTAACGACCACGAGGTTGTGGCCCTGTTCGCAAACTGGTGCAGTGACTCGCGCAAAGCCATACCCGTGCTTGCTCACCTAGAAGACAAGATAGGGCTGAAGGTTCGTGCTCTTGGGGGAATGACAAAGCCATCCTGGGAGGAGAAGAGAAAGAACCCGGGCATGAACTGGGCGATTCCTCCTAGTCCAAGAGAGGTTGAAACACTAAGTGTAACAAGTAGCCCGACTATCATCATCTTCAATAGCTCCGGAGAAGAAGTGGGCAGAATCAAGACAAGGCCCAAGGTTGAGAAGACCGTTGAAGCAGAGATTCTCAGAATCATTGAAGATAGCGAATAGAGGGTAGTAAACAGCTGGTGCAAAGTTGGACATACCTGGACAATTCCATTGAGGGCTTTATATAGACCAATACGACATTGATTTCTGAGGAATACGACATACCTGTAAAGGTTCCTCACGGAGTAGTCCAGTGCCGTTTTCTGGACGTACTAGACTTCGGTGTCCAACTTTGTACAACCTACAATGAACCGCAACCTAAAGTTGACAGTTTACATTTTGAACTGATATCATTGTTCGCGTAGTTCTTTCCTACTCGCTACCACTTCTTCTCACGCTCCCTCTACTCTACATCAAGAACCTCAAACTTGACTCTGCCGCACTCCGGACAGCGCCAGGTTGACGTAAGACTCGGCGGATCATCCATTGTTTCAGTTGACTCTCTTTTCATCTGTACTCTGCAGTCGTCGCAGAGGAACGCCTCGGGATCAGAGGCATCTCTCACTTCCAAGGCATATTGAGAACTAAAGCTTCAGATCATGCATCTCTAACCATTTCTTTCCAAGTCGCTCTCCTGTTTTCTCAACTTCTTCTAATGTGGGTTCCCTGCCGGACCTACGGGCATTTCTTTGGAAGGCCTGCCGAATGAGAACTGGAATTGTCTTTCTCCACAAGTCAATGTCTGAATGATACTTGAAATCGGGGAGGGCTTCTGTCTGGAAATTCTCAGACAAGATGCGAGCCGCGTGCCATATTTTGCCAATATTCTTTATGTCCTCCTTCTCATCCCGACCAGTGCTAAAATCTGTGAAGCCAATCATGTATGGCTCTGCTAGCTGCATTAGAATGAAGTTCTTACCATCATATACAGCATAGTTTGAACAACCAATCATGACTGTGTAATTGTATGCTTGCCTAAGATATGCGCCATAACTCACTGATAATCTTGAGAATTTTCTAGTCTTGATCTCTATTACAAGAGCTGGTTTGATCTTAACGCGGTCGAATTCAAGCTGTAAACTTGTTAGTAAGACAATATCTGCTTCCTTGGTTTTGCCATCATCACGAATTGTTGCCTCTATTAGCACATCCTTTGCGCTCCAGGCAGGAACAGGCCCTCTGGGTATTATGCGTTGGAGGTGTATTGCTTTGTTACGAAGCAACCGATACAACTCTGCTTGTATGTAGATCTCTTTGGCCTTTGTTGCGCTTATGTCTAGCAAGTTTAATCCCCTCTGATTGTTCCCCCGTTCATTGAAACTCATGATTCATCACGGATTTACATTAATATGTCTTCATGTTCTAAGACTCACTTCTGGGTTGGTTACATGAGGAGGTTGCGGACCAGGTTAAAATTGAGAAAGCTCTCGTCACAGAAGAGTTTGGTGAGTCCCAGGAGTCCATCACAACTGTTGCCGTCGGGTGAGACGCTCTCCTAGAGGAGCCGGGTCTTGACTTTTGTCTATCTCCTCTCTTCCTCTCTTTCCCTCAAGGCCTTTCTGAGTTCCTCTAAGTCTAAGTTGACTCTTTGTTCATCGTACTGCGGCTCAGGCTTCTGACGAACACCAGTCCTTAGTCTGGTGTTGAGGTGTCTGAGTGTGAGTCTTCTCCTCTAGCGCCTGAGTTCCCTCTTGAACTCACGCCAGACTTCTCTCTGTCCCTCGAACCTCATCATGCTCTGCCCTCCTCTATGAGTCTGTCAAGGTCAGCTGCCAGAGTTTCGGGACTTGTGTTGGTTCCCTTATTGGAATTTAGGTGCTGAGTCTCAGAACCGTCCAATGGAAACAGGACCATCCTTAGAGACTTGGATATGACCAGCAGAACCCAAGCAAGGCCGCCAGCTCTGACGACCTCGTTCTCAGGCGTGACCTCATAGATCCGATTGACGTGGGGCTCTGAAGAAAACTTGACGTTTAGTGCATAGAACGAATCAGGATCATCTCCATTCATTCCAGCAATGTCATTGACTCGACAACTCTTCCAAGATGAAATATCGCAGTGTCCCTTGCCTGAGCTTGACCCGAGATACCAATCACCGCGCCCATGTAGAGAACTATGCGTGAACTCTTCGACCACTCGGCCGATGTCCGAATTCGACAGTTGTCTTGTTCTGGTCCTTATGCGTTCGTTGAAGGTCACTATTAGCATCTCCGGGATAATGGCAGCTTCAACCATACAGAACAACAGGTCAGTCCTTCGCATCCTCGACTCCGGTGGAACTAAGTTCCAACTCACGAGGTGCGCGTCACGTTCGGGAATCCCTTTTCTTATGCAGAGGTCATAGAACATCTGACGCAGACCCAACCATCCCGATGATACTTTGACAGCCTCTTCACCGGGCTCTGGTGGCAGACCGAACGGGGCCAGCTCCCTGAACGCCTGCTTAATCTCCTTATGATACCGCATGATTCGGCGCTGACTTGGCTTAAAGTGTACGATTCCTTTAGTCTCCACGGGGTTGCGCTTCCATAGTAAAACATCAGATTTACCATCATCAATCGGCGTCAGCAAGGCATCATCTACTTGAATCACCACGAGGTCACTCCAGTCAATGAATTTGACAGACTCCTGAGTCGAGGCCTGTCTTGGCCGCTCACCTATCTCAAAGAGATGTCTTGCTACTTTCATCCCGATATACTCAGACAGAGCACTGACATCACCCCAGTCAACAGACATCCATCTGAGATTTGGTCGTGGTGACTTGGACTGACTTGACTCCATTGTGAAGTAGTACCCTACGTCAAACGCAACCTCGTCTTTGACCATATCTGACCAAGTACATATCTTCTTTGTCGCCTCGGTCACGACCTCTTGAACGCCGGGGCCAGTTGACTTCACGAACTTGACCCAAGGACATCCTGCCTCTATCTTGAAATGTTTTGCATTCGGCCCGGTCACGAAAATCTTGCCTGATAGTGCATTTTTGTTATAACCCCAATAGGGGAACTTCCATGTCCCTTCTACAAACCGCTCTGAGCTCATAGTCCAGCCTCCTCTATCATCTTGATTGCTTCCGGAGTTAGGAATAATAGGTCGCCCTCACGGAGCACATATCCTTGGAACATCCCGTCGCTGAACTCAAGTAGTTCTTCGAGTCTGTCAAACAACTTCTCAAACAAGTCCCTCAGGTCGGGGTGTATCTTTGGGTCAACGACTCTGCGTATGGTTGTTATTGTATCACTCATCTGGCCGCCACCTCCTTGCCTTTAGTGGTCAGCACAATCCACATTGGATTGCCCCGTTCCACGACCCAGCCCTTCGACATGAATTCAATCTTCAACATACGGTCTTCGCCTGTGAGTCGTTTCACTTCTATTGCATCATCTAGACTCTCAGCATATCTGAACCAGAACTTAGCCAATCGGTGTGTTTTCTTCTCAGACTTCTGGTCAGTGAATCTATCCAGTTCTAGTGAAGCAGGTGAAACGACTGAAGCAGCCTCTTCGGAATCCTTTTCTTGGTGAGTCTTTTTATCCTCATTTTCACTCCCAGAACTACTCCGTGAAAAGGATTCCAGAACAGGTGCTTCAACCGCTTCACCTGCTTCAGTTTTCACATCATATTCGTCTAATCTAGTCTGAGTATCATCATACTCATACTTGAATCTGATGTTATCTATATCAACGCCGAGTGCCCTGAGGCCTACAAGGTCTATATCCAGACCTGAGTACGCTCTGACCTGTTTCCCTCCCTCAATACGAGGCTGACTCTCATTAATGAATGGTGCATATCTCTTGAGCTGTTTATGAAACCATGAGGTTGAGATGGGTTTCAAATCCTCAGCAACGCAGTACTTCAAATGCAAGTCGTACAATGAACTCTTCACGAATAGATCAGACTCGTGGTCCGGCATGATGAATTTCTCAACCATATACTGGACCGGGTTGCTCACTCGTAGATACTCAAGTCGCTCGACCTCCCAGCCTCTGTCACCGGTCAGCTTACCGTTCTTCCTCAGTCTTGACCATCCATCAAGTGCCTGATTCAATATACCGCTTAGCTCTGTCGACGTTGTCAGTCGAGAGAGCAGCTTGTCACGCGGAACCGTGCCCTTCTCGCCCTTGAGAAAAGTATTTGGAAAGTTGAACACACGGAGTCTGCGCCACACGCCTGTAACGTCGTCATAAATTGGTGGTGGATTGTTGGATGAGAATATCAACACAGCTACGCTGTAGAAGCTAAAGCTCTCACGGAACTTATACTCCCCCTCTATGATACCTCCGCCTGTCAAATCTTTGATTCTGTTAGTATGGATGATAGGGGTATTCGGAATCTCCCCGGCTATGTTCGCCAGTTTGCCACGGAGTCGACTTGACGCAAACCTGTTCTCAGCAAGTTGCTGAAGCGTCACGGCTGATACATTGGTCTTGCCCAAGAATGAGGTCATGACATCCAGCAGGACTGACTTACCGTTTGCTCCGGCCCCGACAAGAATGACCATCATATCGTACGGCCAGCCCTTCCACAGACAGTATCCAATCAACTCGAAAATCGATTGAATGTCTTGGTCGTTCTCCAATACCTCTGACAGGAACTGCTTGAACGCTGGACAGTCTGCATTTGGATCATAGTCAACTGGAATAGCTGCAATCTGATATTCCTCAGGGTCAAAACCCTTCAAATGTTTCTTGGTGGTGAGGTTCAGGCGACCGCCCTTGAGGACCAGAATTTCTGCTGGACCTCCAAGCTCAATGCTCTTGTCATACGAGAGGTTTTGAATCATATTGACAGTTTCGTTGCAGATATGCGACCTGTAGTCAGCATTTGTCATCTGGGTGACAATCCTGCGGATGAAGTCCTCACCGTCCTTTGTCCAGACCCCTATATCTGGGTCATACCGCCAGAGATGGAAATGTTTGCCCTGTGTGTGGAATCTTTGCTCACTCTGAAGCCACTCTGCTATCATTGACACCTTCCTAGGTGTGCCTTTCGTTTTCTGAATGGCAGTCGTAAGCTGTTCCAACGTCATACCAGTGACCTTGACTCTCTCATGCTCTGGTTCCTTCTTCTTGGTCTTGACCTTGCCCTTCATCGATTTCTTCGGCGTTTTGGCTCTTGTCATTTCTAACACAAAGTCAACATGCATTTTCTTACAGGCACCTCTAACAAGATGATTCTGAATCTGAAGAAAATGCTCTGCGTTAATCTCGGACTGAATCGGTTTTCTGTAACTCTCGATTGCGTCTATGATCTCACTCATGGAACACAACCATAATTCCGGGTCAAGTTCGTCCAACCACCTTACCTCCGTCGCTGTCTGTTTCTTCCTTATTCATTCTGATTACACTCCTAATAATGAGAAAAACAGTCAGACCCCCCATTGTCCGATTGCAAGGGTTAACCCTATCCCCGATTGCAATGGCTAATGGTCATTACAGCTTTTTGTGCTCTCTCGTTGCTTTCGCAACAACGATAATAACATCCATTTAAAAACTTTCCTTTTTCGACGCTGTTCAGGATTTTTCGTGACCCCATCAATCATGGCTCGCAGTCGATAAGGAGTTGGCCTTTATGCTGGTAAAATGGCGAGCCAGCCGAAAATAACCAAGGAGAATAGTCTGAATTCACCCAGCTCAAGTGACAGGAAATAACAACCAACTAACGATGGCCACTGAGTTTACACCAAGGTGTGGAATCCAGCTAGTCAGTCATGTGCACTTCTTTGTAGTACGGAGTCAGCCTAAGAATACCCCTAGAATGCAAGGCATTCGGCATATCTACTCCCAATCAAGTGTACTGAGAGCCATTAGATAGATACAGAGAGCCAGAGCTTAGAGGCACACGTGTTCAATGAACAGTGGCGAAGGTAGTGGCAATTCAGTTGGGATGGTCTGCATCAGTGCTCACCAGCAGTCTTCAATACTCCAATCATTCCAATTTCCAGCTATAATCAACCATATCCAGTAGTTCAATCATATTTCCCATCCAAACTACCAATGCAATTACCACTCGATCGACCATCCCTTTCGTTGCATATTTTATATCGGGTTCATGAATGGGTTTGTTTACAAGTTTCAGCAGAGTTGTTGTATGAGAATCGAGGAAATCCAGTGTCTTACGGATTGCTTTTCGTTCTACTTCATATTTTCTACCGAACTTTTCTTGTGAACGCTGCTTTATCCACTTCAGAATCTTATCCAACTTCGTTTTTACAGCGCTTTCACCTGGCATAGCTTCACTATCCGAAAGCATCGTAGATCTCAATACTTCCCCAGTGAACCTTCGGATGATTGTTCTAACATTATCTAGAACCTGTTTCCACTCTAGAGGATCTTTTCCTCTTTCTTGTTTACTAACTGTTTCCTTTAGTAGTTCTATAAGAACAGGATTTAGATTTCCAAGTTTGATGGCAATCAGATTCTGGGTTTCATCAAAAATGCTTGCAAAAGCATTCCCAAATTGGAGCGCAACGAAATGCCAAGTAGCGAAGTCATGAACTTTGGCTCTAATGGAATAACTCATTCCTCTCATTTTCTCTACTGGAAGAATAGCTTCGAGTGACACTACCATATCTTGCTTTTCTCTGAAGTATGATGAGGAATCACTTTCATTTTCAACTACTTTCGAGAAAACTAGCTTCTTGGGTTGATTAGCCGTTTCAAGTTCCATACAAGGATAGGTAATCAAGAAGGGAGTTGGCAAAGGTGCTGCTGAGAGTTGTAGTTGTAGCATTGTATGGGGGTATCTTGGATCTGCAAATGGCGGCCTGGGCGATTTGGCTGGTAGAATCACATGTCGATACGCTGGAACTCTGAATTTCTTATTTAGCTTCATTTCTTCCTCTATTGGGATTTTTGGGTATCCAACTAGCTCAAGATTTATCCACAGAGTTTCAGACTCATCCAAGTCTAGTAATTTTGATGCTTTCTGACACCTGTACAGAAGCGCGGTTGTTGTGACATTGGAATCTTCAATATCATTGAGTATTGATTCGAGTATTTCTAAAGCCTTCTCTTTTCTTGATGAGATGTCAATCAACTCCGTTGATCTTTATAGATTCAATACATGATTTCAACTAGTTTTCTATAAAAGGTTACAACATTATGTATCGTCATGGAACGGGAGATATTTGGTCCTGAGTTCCTTCCTTACCGTCAAGAGAAGCAGAAGTAGTTCTAACTTCATTTCGAGAGAGGCCAGTCCTCTCTCCATCTCTCTTTTTCCCACCCACCCCAGTACTAATCTCATTGCTTCTCGAAGATCTGCTTCGGCGTGTATGATTGTGGATGATACAGTGGATGTGCAATGCATGTAGTTATGCCTTCTAGCAACTTCTGTTGATTCCATGATGGTTGTTGTGCACCTTTCGTTATTGGCATCCACATGAGGTAGATATTGAAAGCACTATCTCTATGCTTGGTCTTATGTGTAACACTTATTGATTCCAATGCTTTGAACCCAGGTTTTTCCATTTGCTCTTTTCTAAACCATGGACTCCAATGTTCTGTCAAAGCTATAGTAGCGAAACCATTAGCTTCTCTTTCGCTTTCTATCATATCCTTTACAAGCATTCTCCCAAAATCGTGTCCTTTTGCTTTTCTTAACACCCAGATGCAATTCATCACGATTACACCGTCACCAACTATGGGATAATAGGAAACTTCTGAAGGTGAATACTCGATCGTCCCAATGACGTTTCCCTCGAAAATGAGAATCTTTTTGTGGAATCCTTTCGGGATTGCTCTTTCCAAGTATGATGTCCTTTTCTTGTAGCGTTTAGATGGCGGACCCGTCAGACATCTGTGAAGATATATCTCGTACTTACTGCTTTCTGTAATGTCAACGATTCTAGCCTTAGAGGAAAACTGCATGTGTAACATTCTTTCCATTCCCGATATGTACCTTGCTCAGGATGATCATGTATCTTCGAGGTACTAACTAAATTCTATTCATGACACGCGAAACATTTGGGCCAGAGTATCTGGCCCAAAGTTTAGTTAGTAGTGTGTTCAGACATGAATGTCATGCTGAACGATGTCACTACTTCAAACTACGTTTCAGCACCCGCTCACAGGCCGCTAGCATGAGAAACAAGAACACGACCATCGCTCCGACATTGGCCAGGGGACCCAGCAGTCCGGATGCTTCAGTAGTAGCCATTCTCAATGCGTTCACTGAGTATGTCAGAGGCAAGAAATGCGCGACGACTTGGAGGACCAACGGCATGGCTTCAATAGGAATGAAAACTCCGCAGAGAAATATCATAGGAAACCGGAAGAAGTTCGAGAGAGTCTGAGCCTCGAAAACCTCTGTTACCGATACTGCTACCAAAGCGCCAAGCGCCGATAGTGTCAGGAGGGTTAGAATAAGCGTACCTAAGAACAGTAAGGGGTCGACAATCTCCATCCCGAACATGGTAGTCGTAATGAGCACCATTACTCCTGAGATCATTCCCCCAAAGATTGTTCCGCCCAAAATCTTTCCTGCCAGAAGTGACCTGATCGATATCGGAGCCATCAGGAGGCGTTCAAAAGCACCATTGCGCCTCTCGAAAGTTATGACTATTGCTTCCATGCTTGTTGTGCCAAAGACGGCAGCCATTGCGATGAGACCAGGGGCGAGTTCAACAAGCCCTGTTGGGTTTCTAAGCAAGAACGCAAGAGTGAGAACGAGTGGGAAGAGGATGCCCCAGCTGATGTTAGGCGGCTTGAAATAGTATGCTTGCAGGTCCTTCCTGAGGATGTAATAGATCCCACTGAGCTCATTCCTCAGACTCATTCTCGAGATCCCCCCTTTTCTGCTCGCATTCTATCTGGCGACATTCCTGTCAGCTCCATGAAGACCTCCTCAAGCGTCGGTCGTCCTGTCTCCAGTGCTTCCACAGATACCCCCTCACTAGATGTGAGGTTGATCAGGGCACTCAGGGACTCGCCAGGGTTTTCAACACGTAGGTGTATGAACCGGCCCTCATGTTCTAGCTGTCCAATCTTATTCAGCCCGTGAAGCAGTGGTCCGTCTGGCACACGAGAAAGCTCAGCCCGAATGATCGGCTGGGCGCGTACTCGTTTCTTGATATCCTCAGGTGTGTCTAGTACTACAATCCTCCCCTGCACGATTATGGCAATCCTATCACAAAGACGGTCAGCCTCCTCAATATAGTGCGTTGTCAGGAAGACCGTTGTATCGTGAGTGCCTAGTCGCTCGATGTACTCTCTCAGGGAGTGAGCACTCACAACGTCGAGTCCGACGGTTGGCTCATCTAAAAAGAGAATCTCTGGGGAGTGGACTAGCGAGGCAGCTATCACTGCTCGCCGTTTTAAGCCCTTTGAGAGCTTGCCGAACTTCGTTCCCTTCCTGGACATCAGGTCAAAGGAGTGGAGGACTTCTTCAATCCGGTTGGCACGCTCATGTCTTGAGACATGATAGAGTTGGGACATGAAGAGCAGATTATCCCATACGGAAAGCTCGTCGTACAAGTTTGAAACCTCGGGCACCAGACCAACACGGCGCTTGACCTCCACGATGTCATCCGTGATGCTGTAGCCTGCTACTGTTGCGGTGCCATTGCTGGGTCTGGAGAGGCCAACAAGCATCCTAATAGTAGTCGTCTTCCCAGCCCCATTTGGCCCGAGAAATCCAAAGACCTCCCCCTTGTTGACTTCGAATGAAATGCCATCAACCGCTAGAAAATCATCGTAGTACTTGGTAAGCCCGTTAATCTTAATGGCTGGCATATTCATCTCAACTCCTTCAGGCAGTGTCAGATTGGGTGTGCTGCTTAAAACAAATTCCAATAGTACAAGAAAGGATACTGGCACCACCTAAACGCAGGCTCGCTCTCAGCCAGGAAAGCTAAGGAGTCCATTCTCTCTGATTAAGCTTGGCACCTAATAATCTAAGCTCAATGGTGAGATATCATATCTCGTGCTCATGGCCTGAGAACCTGCCGTACAGGCAAGAGAAGCAAATGTAGAACCAATCCTCAAATTGAGAGATGCTCGTCCTCCATTATCTGCAAAGTCAACTTGGAGACAAAGCTCAATTGATGGTTTGTGTTTAGTCTTGGTGTTGCATTCGTCTGTTTCAAGACGAGTCCATGAGCGCGACAAATGTAGGGGACTATCGGGGATCTAGCTCAAGACCGATAGTAGAGTGTTGTTCGAGATGTGTATCAGAAGGGATTATCATGACCAATGATGAAGCTTCACCAACTCTAGTGCCAACCTCTGGTGTTCGATTCCAAGATCAAATAAGAGTCGTCAGGGCTTATGTTGTACTGAGCAACAATGGAAATGAACCTGTTCATCTCAAAGAGGTTAAGGGGATAACGAGATTGGCACGGTCCCAAATCTCTGGTCTCAATTCATTCATGGTCATGCTTGGTTTATTAGAGCATGTGAGTAGAGGACACTACAAGCCAACTACGGCTTCAGTGAACTTATGCAGCAGTGACCCTGGCGAGGAGGATTTCGGTCAAATCACAACAGTCCTTGAGAGATCGGCCCTTTTTTCATTTGTTGAGCAGTACTTGAGAGTCCATGGTGGCGGGTCATGTCAAGGACTGATTGAGTACATTATGGAGAAAGCAGGAACAGAGGAAACATATCGAGTACAGAGCGCAGTGGAATGGCTTATCAGATCCGGGTTGGTTGAACGGGGCCAAGACTAGGACTTCAGAATGGAGGATTGCTAATCCCGTAGACCTTTCATCGAACTATCTATCCCTCGTACTTTGAGGGCCAATCACTCTTGGTATAGTTGAACTATACGTCTAGAGAAGCTGATAGAACCCTTTGGATTAGACGGAGGTCTGATTCTCTATTTCTCATCCTTCTTTGCTTGCTTCAATATCATGTTCCAGTCGTCTAACAAATCAAGAGCAGAGTCCCACCATTCATCAAAAGGAGGGTGATACTCAGTATCCTTTATTTCCGCATACTGTCCTATCAGAATCGTGTCTACGGAGGGTAGGTTCCAACAAGCATCCTTGGTGATAATCCAACGGTCATGAATGCTTCCAAGAATCTCTTTGTTCACAATCACCCTTAGCGAAGTGGATTTCCCCAAAGCGTCCAATTCGGATGCAAAGCGACTGAAGTCTTTGCGAAAGCGTTCGTTTATCTTATCACCCATGCCAGTTAGAATCTTTATCATCGAAACCGAGCTCTCTTTCATTGAGTCAATTGTGTACTCCAGTCCTGAAATGCTGAAGTACTTGTCAAACCAGTAAACATAGTCCTGACATCTGAGAATGATACTTCGTAACTGTATCACATTGCTGAACGGACGACCGGGACTTATTGCAGTGTCTTCCAGTTTGTGATGTCGTTTTGGTTGGGATTTGATGCTTAATGTGTTGGATAGCGTCAGCCATTCCAATGCTCTTTCAGCTCTTGAGGATACACTCGTATGCGTCTTTCTGAGAAGAAAATCCACTAGCTCTTCCCAAGTCTGTTCACCATGGATTAGTACGTGATTCCGTATTGCAGCATTGAGTAGTGAGTTCTCTATCGCGGGCTGAAGCTCCTCAAAATGCTCTTGACCAAGCAAAGGATCAAAGAACCTCACGGCGACCTCAGTTGGCTTGTAGTTCCCTCTCTCCTGTAGTTCAAGAAAATTGAGTGTGGTGAAGAAGGAATTAAGGCCTGAGATTTGTGTTCTCGATAGTCCAGTTTCCTCCATTACTCTCTTATAATGCACAGGCACGTTGCCGAAATTGCTCAACACGACATAAGCGCGTAGAACCAGCACTTGGTCTCTAAAAGCAACTCCAGAGGTTGGTACAAGAGCAGATTCAGAGTCCTCCCCCAATCTAGTCTACCTCTCCTAGTGATTTGCTTCCACTTTGAAGCTAAGTGATTCGAGCAAAGTTCGGATGTCTGCAAGGATTTGTACTCTCTGAACTTCATCTAGAAACCCCTCTATTGTAAAGCTCACGTGGATTGTCACACCCTCATCTTTTTTCCCACCTGTCTTCTTTGCACTCATGAAACCGACTTGGATTTCTCGTGATTCTTCCGGAGCGATCTCATCTGCGGCCTCTTGGCCCAAATCAATTTGCTTATTGAAGCTCACGACATTGTCAGGGTCAATCGAAACAATTTGAACTAGTATTAGGAGTTCAATCAGAGTTGTTGCACCCATAACTGCATTAGTCGTATCCACCGACTTTCCCGAATCCTCAACGACGCGTCTGATCACGTTCTCTCTAGTTTCCTGTTCAACGTGGAAGAGATAATCGAGTAATGGACGCCCTTCGGTCCATTCTAGAAGAAGGCTTCGCAAGATTTCATTGAACTTCTCATCTTTTCGATAGTCAATCATCTGCGCCGCCTTCTGCCCAATATCGGTTAGACGATTCTGTTGTCCTTCTTTCCTAAGTATACCAATCTGGGTAAGGAAGGAACTCTGGTTGGATACTACCTTCGCCTTGCTTTCGAGTTTCGCATCACTACTTATTCGAGATGCCACCTCTTTGGTCGTACGTGCACTCTCATGACCCCTAGCACGGTTCCATGCGGCAATGACATCAAGTAACCCACTCAAAGAAACACCATATGGGATTGCCATTTTGTCCATGCTTTGCTCTCCACCTCGTACTCCTGTTGTTCATATTCATTTTCTATGATTTCTTAATAGCATTGCGGAACTAAACGAGCCCAGATATGGCTAGTGATACAATGGCTGCATTTCTGCAATAAGCGTTTCTCTTGCAGGGCGCATGCTCCAAGTACGGTATGCTTAACTTGACTATTAATCAATTATAGTTGTAGGCCTTGACTCAAAGGTGGAATCAGGAATCTGTTTCGACCAGAAACGCATGAATATGAACATGACATGCATGGCCAATTGACTTGGATTGATACCTTCAGTGAAAAACGGCTCTGAGGTTTCAAAGTATCTGTGGATGGCCAGTCACTGCTTGTATAGTTCAACTATACATCTGGAGAAGCAGATGTAGTTCTGACCATCAGACGATGAGAGGCTCATCTTCTCGCCCACTCTTTCTTTCCAACGAAGGGAAAGTAGGGCCTAATCCTTCGCCTTTTCCGAGAAGTAGCCTTCCCTCGTCATTATCTCTTTTGTAGCTCTGCTGCTAGGTCCATCACCTCTGGCTACAAAGACACCAACATCCTTGCCAACCTCTTTAGCTATCTCTGCAACATCAGCGTGCCTGAACCCTGGGCAGAGGAGGATCGAATGAATACCCTCTTCTTTCACAAGATTTCTACTCACTTCGACCGCCTGAGCCTGATTTCTGACCACCCTCACATGAAGGCTGTACATGGATGTTTCCACTTTGCATTTGTGTTTCCCTGGCTCTGCATCAGGAGCATGGGCAAGAAAGAGCACTTTGAAAGCCAAATTCATCATCTCCTCCTGTAATCTACTCGTTCAATCCAATGGATAATGGAACTGATGATATAAAATAGTCTATGCAGCAATCCCCGATAATGGTGAGTTGTCAAAGAAACGAGTAACTTGCAGATGCAAAAGCTTGATCTCATCACATTGTGATTGTGTTTCTTATGAAGACTAACCGAATTTTCGGTCCACCCACACGACGAGCGGATCCCACGCACCATCAGGAAATTCAGCGTGTTTCGCACCTTCAGCGACATAGAACTCCTTCGAGTCCGAGGGAATCCCCTCATGACAACCAACCATTGAAGATTCACAGTAGTCACGCCAATGGAGTCTGTAGCAGCCATTAAGGGTTATTGGGCCTTGTTTCCCTTTTCCTTTCTTTTCTCTACTTGCTTGCCAGTCTAATCTTTCCCGCGATTCTGTGTCTACTGATTGCCTGGCCAGCTGTGGTTAGTGGTACTCAGCAATATGTCGGTCCTCTGCCACATCAATTCATCTTGGGGATTTTGCTTGTGTGGTCAACCAATCGACGGCGAGAAACCTCCACCTGGAATGAATCGAAGGAAAAGGAATCATGGTGGAAGAAAGACAGGCGGACATTCTCTGAATAGTGGATAGATCGTACGGCGTCCGAGTATCAGGCACATTGGTCAGTCAGTGGAAGGGTGAATCTTGGTGGGCAAAGCGCACAGTTACGAACGGTCAGTAAGGGTGTCTATTGGCGGGTTAGTAAGCGTGTTGTTAGAGTGATAAGTCGTGGATGGTCATGAGATTCATGGGGGTGCTCTAACAGACACGCCCTCTTCGAGGGTCTTGTGGGTTCTCGGAGCATAGACCTCCCCGGCTGGGCCATATCTACATTGGCGTTGATGCCTCGTAGTACAATGCTCGGTCTGACGGATTCTTCTTATTGGACTGACTTGACATTTGCGAGCCCATGAAGTTTCTACCATGAGGCATAGGAAGCCGTGAGCCTTATCATGATGTGTTTGGTCGCGGGCTTCATTGTCCTCAGGGCTCGTGTGAACTCCCCATATCATGTCGCTCGAATAGCATCGACCAACATAGTTGATACTCACGCGGGACATCATTCCCTTTGGCGAGAAACAAAGAGGAAGAAGGGCAGGAAGAAGAAATGAATAAACATGCTGTACCTGCTTGAAAACTATAGCGTATGCATGCTTGTGTAGGGTATTGTAGAACTAGTGAAAAACGCGAAAACCGCGAAAAACAAATGATATATGATATCTAAAAGTCTGGTCGCGATGGGGACTACACCCTCTATCGAGAACGGACACGCGCAGACGGCCTCAGAAGATGTTATCTCAGAGTCGCGATCACGCTACACAGCAATGTTGCTGTGTCCGCCGCGACTCGCCAAGAGTAGGACTTTATCAACTCTTCAGAAAGCGAGTCTGATAAAGCATTTTTCCGGCGGCGACAGTGTAGTCATTGGATTCGTGTCTGTGATACCCCAAGTCTTCGAGCCAGTTCTGCTTGACCCGACTTAGATGCCTTCAGGAATTGAAAAGGCAATTGGATAGTCGTGCTTGATTAGTTTGAATAATTGCACATCAAATTTCAAATCAGCAACTCTAGCACTCAGGCTTTGAGGAAATCCAGTATCAAGCCACCATCGTTTCTTTCGTGGAAGGTCTTTGACAAGTTCAGTTTCAAGAACCTCACGAACTGGACAAGTTGCTCAGCGATGGCCTCGATGTCAGTCTAATGCATCTCTTCTATGGCTTCACACTCCTCCGTGACGACCTGTTGGAAAACGAAATAAGCAAAGAAGAGAGATAGAAAACACCGAACGGAGAATTTCAAGGATGCATCAATACAACCTCCTAGCTACTGTAGATATTTCCAGAGTAGCAGACACCTTCGCCCGAAATCAACTACCTAACATAGTTCTTGTTGGAAGAGAGATTCTATTACTTGAAAGGATGCGTCGCAGTGAGAAAGATGCAACCCTCTCGAAGAAAATGATTAGTCTTCACGCAAGTCATTTGAATTTAGACCAATTGCAATATCGACTAAGCTTGCAGGTTTTCCAGGACTTTCGAATGATTTCCTCATATGATGAATCAAAATTCCAATTAGAATACACAATATCCAAAGAAGTCTATGATTATGGCTACAAACGATTAGAAGGAATCGCTTCTGCAAGAGAACTAAGATTGGTTGATTATGTTGCTAGATCAATGAAGAAGCCCCAAGATATGAGTGAATTGGATGAGATTATTGATACATTCGACAAAGAATTCAGAGCGGGTTTGAAAGCTTTTGTCATTGAAACAGTAATGTCCCCGATTTTTGCAAAGAAAGAAGAGTATGCTGTGTCTTCAAGAATTTTCCGTGAAAAGAAAATCTTCAAGGAAGCAATGGATATTCTAGATGCAAATGAAGTTGGGACAATAATATCAACTCTTCAGAATAATCCTGGACTTCCTGCCCAAGAAACAGCTAAACGATTAAACCTTAAACCTTCTGATCTAGATTTACTTAGCAAATCTGGAGTAATCGATCCTTTAAATCTCACTATCTCTGGAAACACCAAAACCTATCTTTTCGGAGCCGACCTTCTTTGTGAGAAGACCAATCAAGATCATCTTGATCTTGTAAAAATGACTCTTGCTAATTTTAGGTATGCTGAACATTACTCAATGATTGCTCGCCTTCGGAGTTTGGAGAAGTTTTTCAGCTATCTACTTGATCATGGATACGCAGGAAGAGCAACCCCCATTTTGACGGATTATACTAATTTGGAAACAACTGGTGTTCTTAGAGTGCAGAAGCTATCTGATGGGAAAGGCAGATTCTGGCTACTAAAACGTGATGTGATTCAGGATGCGTTGGATGTAATCGAAGGTTATACCCCTTTTCACATCGGTCCCCGCGAGGAGGGTCTATCAAGATTGGATGATGTAATTACATCTCGTATTGCTATCAAGGTGAAAGAAAGGGACACTCAGAAACGTGTAGCTGATGCAAAGCGAGAGATTGAGGAGGGTATGGTATGAAATCACACGAACTGCTACAGGCACTAAAACCAGAGTTAGAAGTAGCAGATTTGTTCAGACGGCTTGGCTATTTTACGCGAGCCCATATAGATCTCTATCCTTCCGATACTTTTAGTAAGGTTTCAGATATTGATGTTTTTGGAATCCGATTTGATGCACAACTCACCCCATCAAGAATTGTTGCTGAGGTTAAGAAAAACGAATGTGGTACAACTAATATTCTCAAGTTACATGGATTAGGGTCATATCTAGGTCGCTGTGATTGCTACTTTATTACCGGGGGAGGGAGTACGCACTGTCGTAGGGTTGCTCGTGAACTTGACATTCGGGTCGCTTCTCGTGAGAAAATTATCAGCGTAGTTGGAAAAGCACCAAGTGGATTTATTGCATCAAATCCAAAATCAATTGCCACTACATTCTCCCATCTCGAGGTGCTTAAGAAGAAAATTGATCGAGATCTCTATTGGCGGTATTTCTATCTCTGGCTTGAAAAAGACCCATATCAAAGATTATACCATCAACAAGATTTGTTTGAGTCCGCTTTAGAACATTTGGAATCTGATGAAACCCAAGCAGCTGCGAAATGGTTCAGACGCGAGTTGTTTTTACTATCTCAAATCAGCATTATGGAAGTTGCATCGGATTGCGTTGGAGTCCCTGATACAATAATTAAAAGCTATATTGAAGGCAGATTCATGAATTTAGGAACTCCAAGAAAAAGCAAGGAGAAGATTAAATCTGGAGTTGAAAAACTGCTTTCTATCATTGATGAATTAAGTGGGAATAAGATAGAGTTTCCTGAAATTGAGATATTACCTCGATATCTACCAACATTGACAAAATTAATTCAATTTGTTTTAACCTCAGCTCGTTTTGCTCAACAATATTTACTCAGAAACAATGAACTAAACCTGCTTATGCTAGATGGAAAAGATATCGACATATCAAAAATGGTTAGCCCAGAACAGATAAAGTACATCCGCGAGTTCAATGATTTACTTGGACGAGTTATGCATAACGGACCTATCAAAGATGATTTTCGAAATTTCCTTTGATATTGTCCCGTCAGCAATTGGGCTTGCAATGTAGTACTGGTTTCTGAATGCACTATAGGTAGTCCACGTCACAAGATCGGATTGATGAAGACGGCTCTATCGAGTCTTTCCAATCGTGCCAAAGGACTGAGATTTGTAGGCGTTGTATTCACAAGTAAGTCGACAAGTGATCCAGAGCGCCAAGGAGCTCTCAAAGATCATGTAATCACAAGGGATGCATCGGATATCAAGTCGCTAGTGCAAATGGCCGCTGAAGCACCTAATCCAAGAAAGGTATATGCTTGGTTAGGACTTGACGTAGCCTGATTGGAATAACCGAGTCAAATTTAGTCTGTCCGCTGAGATGTCAAGGAATGCAATTTCAATGGGTAGCATTTCTTAGTAGGTGCTCAATCCTGGAAATAAGCCCTTCATAGTCTGCTATTCTGTCCTCTGGCTCCTCCTCATCTCCGAAGTACGCCTTCACAGTTCCTCTGATCTGTCTTTCAGCGTAATCGAGTGTTTCTTCAACGTCATTTCGAGTGGGCACTGTCACCAGTATCCAGCTGTATACCTGATCGCCTGTCTTATCAGATCGAGCACTGAGCTGAATCTCTGGCTTGAACTTCAGTACAGGACAGACCAACTTTTCTTCATCCATCTCAAGATAGCTGCCAGCTCGGATTGCCCTCAGGCCTAGCTCCCTCGCGATTTGTCGGCTCTCTCTGAACACTATGCCCTCTCTAGTCGTGGGGTCTGGAACGAACTCAAGCGTGAACTCGCACCATGTATTTCCGAGAGATGCGCTTTCTGCCGACAACATTGCAGATATTTCCGAGTCGCCAAGCCCAGTCCAGACTAGATCTCTTCGGATATGATGACCTCTAGCACATCAGAGGTTGTGGTTCCGCCAGTTGACACTATATTGAGTCTGCATTCCTCTTGTTGAAGGCGTTCCAGTAACTCACGAGATACTGTTTCCTTCTCGCACACGAAGATAAGGCTGCGTCTTGCAGTGACCTCTTTTTTGGTATCTCTGCCGACTAGAAACGGTCTGTCCGCTCTCTCACACACAGCCTTTGGTTTTGCCCATATGTTCAAGGTTTCGCTTTGGATTCCGTCGTAACTAAATAACACGAAGCGGACTGATGAGGGAGAATCATGCAACTAGATCCTAGAGCGCGAAAGACATATCTGGTCATCACTGACAAGGGGCGACGTGTGGCGCAGAAGATCAGGGAGATTCAGGAGATCCTCGAGGATCCCTAGCAAACGATAACACAGAAGAAAGACGCCTGAGTGTCAATATGGGTTCTGTGGGAGTGATCATGTGAAAGATACCGTCGAGATGGACTCACTCGGATTCCGTAGATGGCAGGACGAGTTAAGGCAAAGATTGTTTTCAACAGAGAAGGGAATCCGAGTCCTGCTGGCGTTTGCAGGCCTACTAGGGTTTGTAGCAAGCTCGAGCGAGTTGTGGCTGACATCTTCGCTTTCATTCTTCTCTAGAATTCCTGATTTGCCAGATGGGCTCTTGACCCCGGTCATTCTATTCTTTGTGCTCGTTATTCTCTATTGTGAGAACTGGAAAAGGATTTGTGAGCGGTGGGATTGGAAATCAGGTATTGGGTATGGTCTGATCAGTGCAGGAGGGGATGTTCTAATCATGTGTCTGGTGACTTATGGGCTCTATCTAGGCATCGGAGAGTTGACGAGTGTGACTCTCCCCATATCATGGAAATTGTTATATCTTGCAGTCCCGCTGTCAATAGGGGAGTTCGCCTTGACCTCGATGATTTCTAACCTCTTGCAGAAAATCATCTCTCTTGAAAAGGAAATTGATGAGGCTGGTAGAAGTTTGCAGGAGTTAGGTCAACGGGCAAGTAGAATCCCTCAGGAGGATCTGCGTACTTCTGAGCGCAGCCAGATAATCCGCGATTTTGTGAAGGACACTTCAGAACAACAGGGGGGGGAAGATGATGACAAAGAATCAGGCTGAAGAAATCGAAGAAACGATTGCAAATTTGGTGCGAATGGTTGAAAAGCTGAAGAGTCAAGGCATTACGATCCAAAGCGATGTCATGGCCAAGATCCTCTCACGTATTGAGATTCTAGAGGGCAAGTTGAGATCTCTTGATACGTCTAGCGTTGATATGCAGAAGGCGATGGAGGAGATTCTTCCCAGGTTCGAGAAAATGGAAGTCGACTTCGGGAAATGTAGGGCCGTGTGTGAGCTAGGACAGGTGAAAAGGCCCTCGGGGAAGACCAAGAAGCTCTTTTCGAAACTGGATAAGCTTGCGAAGAAGGGCTCCATAGCCAAGGCTATCGATCTTGCCCAGGAATATCGTATCGAGTTTAAACAAGACCCTACTTTCTGGTACTATTTTGGGACCCTACACCTAGCCAATGACAATCCAACGGAAGCTCTCAACTTCTTCGACAAGTCGGTGAAGCTAGACCCGGAGATGTTTGAGCCTCATTGTAGTTCTGTTATGGCATTGGCCGATCTTGACCGCCTAGACGACGCCAAATCGTACATTGTCAACTTGATAAAGAGCCATCCGATTCCGCCCTGCCATGGATTCTATAGTTTCGTTGGAAACATCCTGTGGAGAAAGGGATCCGTTGATGATGTGAACCAGATTGTTGAGAGTGTTACTCATCCACTGAAACCAGGCTGCACTCCATGTATCAAGGCCTTTCTGTACCTCAGTGTAAAGGAGGGGCAAAAGGCCCTTGATGCGTTGAAGGACGTCGAGGGAGTAAAATGTCCGGAATACAGACTGGTTCGTGCTGCTGCGCTAGGTAAGGCCGGACATGCTGATGACTTTGTCGCTGAGATTGAATCCGTCAAACTGAAATTCGAGATTGACCCAATGATGTACCTTGTTCTGACACAGGCCATAAAAAGCTTCGATTCGAAAAGCCAGTGTGAAACCTTGAAGACCTTTGCAATGAAGATTATGAAGAAGATCAAGTGGAGAAAGGTGCTTGAGCCAAAAGGCAGACTGTTGGAGGCCGCAGCATACAAATCCTACAATCTGCGGTGTCCTGATGTGGACTTTCGTCTTCGTTTGCTCAAAGAAGCCGCAAAGCATCACGATTGTCCAGCCCTGCGCAATAACCTGATAATCACCTTAACTGACATCGGAAAGCCCGAGGAGGCCAAGAGAACTGCCAGGGAGGCAATCCGGAAGTACCCTGAAGACAATGACCTATTGATTGGAGCGGCATGGGTTTTCTCCAAGGTTGGCGAAAGAAACCTAGCGTCAAAGGCAGTTGATGATGCGTTGAAGCGAGAGAAGATTGCAGGTGACTCTGATGACTTGGTCAGGCTTGCCGCAATAGCGAGAAATTTACAGCTTGGCTCCTATGACAGCATTGTTAGAAGTCTATACGACATCGTTGAGAAGGAGCAGCCGGAGATGCTTGAGTCTATGCGAGAGCGATTTCCGATGGGCGAAGATGAAGACATTAAGGCGTCAGAACCATAGTGACGATTAGGAATTCGGAAGATCAATGAGATCTAGGAAATCCTCGAGAAGGACTAGCGGATGAACCAGGTACGAAGGCGCGTTTCAGCAGCCTCATCCATCTCGGTCTCGAGAGCCTTCTTCACTTTCCTGGAGAGGGCTTCGACATCTTTGCCCTCGGACATCGTTCGAATGACAAGCTCATCAATAGCATTCAGAGTATCAATGCGCACCTGATTGGCAAAAGCTAATGAGCAACATCTTCTAGAGCTCATCGACCTTGTGCTATCAGTCTTGCAGTAGGTGTGGGTAGATGAATGAATCTGAACCTCAAGTACCAGATATATCAGAAACAAACCAAGAACTGATTGATCTAATGAGTACATTCTACAAATCCTATAGGATGCGTTGTCTGGCTGTTCTCCACGAGGATAGTTATCACAGTATTCATCTTTCAAAAACCTGGCAACCATTCGAAGTAATCGACTCTGTCATGGGAGAGTACAAAACCAACTCTTTGTTATTCATCGAGATGGAAGTTAATCGAAGGAACGATGAGCCGAGAAGCATCTTTGCAGAATCCAAGATTGAAATTGGGTCCCATGAAATATCACTCAAAACCTCAGGACACCCTCAGACGCTTCGAATTGACCAGCTGTATCGAAATTCAAGAGTAGCTGCAGTAGGATATCTCTGTGAGTCACCAGGAATCGTATTGAAAACAACGGAATCTCTCCCGCCCTCATTGAAGGATACAACAGAGAGAATAGATGAGGAAATAAGATACCATCCAACAGTGCCTTTTCAGAACCTAGAGCACTTTCTTCGCGGCTTGGGCATATATGGAACAAGGGATCTTAAACAATCGGGCGTTGATGAGTACATACCATTTTGGGCATGGATTGATGAAATGGAGGTTGAAGGAATGAGAGTGAATGTCAGATTCAAATATCATTCCAGCATGGAACCTAGACTTGCCGCCTATCTCTCAATTGAAACAGTGGATGGTCATCTTGAAACACAAGAAAAGGGCATCACAGGATTAGAGAGAGAGGAGATTGATCGAGGTATTGTTGTTGCAGCAGGAACATACATGCTACCCACGACCAATTCGCCAGCAGCCACCGCACGGATTGCTTTGGCAATTGACAAGAAATACTCGTTGCACTATGATAGTCAAGAGATAAGTCCACCAAAATTGGATTTGTGGTCCATAATACATCGACTCGAGAAGAAAGAGGGACGACTTCTTCAAATGTTAGAGGGGGAAACTGGTCAAGTTAATGTTGACAAACTTGAATTCAGTGTGGGGATACTTTTGGCAAGTTTAGGATTCAGGACTCTATACACAGGTAGAATTCTGGAACCTGGTCCTGACCTTCTCGCGATAGCTCCTAATGATAAAGACATACTTATTGTGGAATGTGGACGGGAGAAAATTGAGCAAAAACTGTCTGTTTGTGCAGAGAGAGTTGACGAATTTGGGAGGGAATTTTCTCAATACAAATATACTGGAATCGTTTTCACATCCTCTATAGTCCCTGATCAAAGAAGATCGAAGCTAATGACTCCTGGAGTTGTCCTACTAGATGGAAATAATCTAAAGCAGCTACAGGAGATAGCAGCAAGAAGTCCCAATCCTGCGGCCATACTTAACACTCTCCTCCGAGCTAGAGGTACTGGATGGCCTGTTTCTTTTGAGAGTAAATGGTGATTAGAGACACCTTCGAGAAACTTGGGTAGAGAAAAAGTTGTTCGAGTGCGCGCGAAAAGCGGAGGAATTGAAATGGAGAACAATGGACTTGAAAGGATAAGTAAGATGCTAGAGATAGCACATACTGACGCCGCTGTATTTCCACCTACGGACCTTTATAATGAGGGTTGGATGCTAAGGATTTTACTATCAATCCAATCAGAAGGGGTAGAATGCTTCCCTTTTACTTTTCAGCCTGGAGCAAGATGGTTTTCAGAAGCACAAATCGGTTCTCCGTTTCTTCCTCGTTTCCGAGGAGATCCACTAGCTGAGCGTCATACACATCTTGATGGAGCAATTGGGCATTTTGCTTTTCAGTCTGGAACGAAGACAGGGTTAACACTCACAGCTGATTCAAAGCAATTCGTGGTTACTGAAGCGAAGATGTTCAGCCCCTTATCCAAGGGAACAAAGAATGCCAAGTACTATGACCAAGCCACTCGAACAATTGCATGCATCGCTTGGGCAATTGGCCTATCAAACAGGTTTGTGGATGATTTCGTGTCCCTTGGCTTTTATGTTATTGCCCCACATGAGCAAATTACAGGAGGCATTTTCTCATCGCAGGTCAATAAGTCAAGTATTAGAGAAAAAGTCAAGCTTCGCATCAGTGTTTACTTAGACGACGATAAAAAATACGATGAGTTGCAGATGTGGTAGAAGGATTTCTTCATTCCCGCTCTTGAACATATTGATATCCGCAGGTTCTCACTGGTCGAAACGGAATTCGAAAAGAAGGCGCGTGGGGGTAAGAGAAGAAGAGAAATCGGTAAAACTGACTATCAGGCTAGAGGAGTGATGTACCTCCCAGAAGAGTTTCGATTCTCATATCTGATGAAATTGCCTGAGAAGAGCGATATTGGGAAGGAGTTTGGTGTTACTTCCTGCAGCTTCATGATTCTCAGAGAAGAAGTGTAACTGCATTAGGACCCCTCTTTCCCTCCATGGCATTCGGTACTTCAGTTGCCAGTAGTGCCGTTCGACATTGATGGTAGTAAAGAACAGAAAAGCTCAAATCTTGGGTGATGGATGCTCGCACGAAGGAACCATGGTCCACATCACGGCTGACTACATCAAATCCGTCTTCAATGAAACAATACGCAAGAATGTTTTTGTCGATCTATCAGGCAGGACATCTCTTTTAATTCCGACATATCTGATTCTCAAGATGATTGGCGTCAACAAGCATAGCGCTGTGCCGTACAATGAAAATACCGCCAGAGACGCAGCGTTTCTCTTGCATACACCCTATCTAAGTACTGAGGCCCATCCGCTAGAGAAGTACCTAATCAATCCATTCCACAAGTCCTACCTGAAGGCATTCGGAAGTAAAGCCTTTTGGCGGGCTGAATCTCTCGACGATTATGTGAAGTTGGGAAGACACGGGCTCTGCAACAACTACGTTGGTGGTGGCACAATCTGGGATCGGATACTTGCAACAAGCGAGAAGACTCCTATTAGATTCCGAGCGAACTACATCGAAGCAATCAAGAAGGAGTGCGGGATATCCTACTCGAATCGGATTGACATCACCCAACTAGCTGCTTGGTGCTTCCGGGAGCTCGATTTCGACGGCGCACCTTCTGCTTCGAGGACAACGCAAGACGTAATTGAAACGTTTCTTGGAACATTCAACATAACGGAAGAAGAGCAAGATGCGCTCTTTGAGATAACAGGAGAATCGATTCAATTTAATTTGGCACCCTTAGACATGACCGAGGTACGAAGGGAATGTTTCAATCTCGATTCAAACGCGGATATTGTCATGGAGCCCCTCCTTCAACAGAATGAAATCAACATAGAAAGGCGAGTGCATTTTATGAGTATCAACCCAAGCATCGAAGTCATAAGCGAATTACTCAGGATTAAGAAACAGATTATCCTTTTCGGACCTCCGGGTGTCGGAAAGACATGGATAGCAATGGAAATCGCAAAGGTGTCGGAATGGAACGGAAATGTAGAAGTCGTTCAATTTCATCCAACATATGGGTTTGAGCACTTCATTGGCGGATTCTTCCCTGCAAGTGACACCGAGATTACAAAGGCAGACGGAGGAGAAGTGGCTGCTGATACGGGAGCTCCACTCAAAATCATCTACAAAGAAGGGGTCCTACCTAGGCTTGCCAAGGTTGCGGAAACTAACCCAGCTCTCCTCATCATTGATGAGATTAACCGCGGCAATTTATCGCAAGTATTCGGGGAAACCATCATGGCACTTGACAGAGACTACAAAGTCGTCATAAGTTCCCACCCACGAGAATGCGAACTGCAACTCCCAGAGAATCTACATATAATTGGCACAATGAATTCGACCGATAGAAGTATCGCAATTGTGGACTTTGCAATTCGTCGGAGATTCGCGTTCATTAGGCTGGAACCAGATGCTAGGATCATTCGGGAACACTATAATAACAAGACAAAAATCGAAGAGGATAGTCAGAGTTTTGATCTTGTCGATCTGTTCGAAAGGATCAACTCCAGAATCTTGCGGAGCCCTGCACTGGGGAGAGACTTCTTGATAGGTCACTCCTACTATTTGCTACCTGACAAGGATTTTAGGTCGCTCGAGCGGACATTCAACTTCTCGATTCTACCACTAATTGAAGAGTACTCTTATGGGAATCCATCACTTCTAGTTGAGCTGCTTGGGGAGAACCTGCCAAAGAGACTGACTGGCGAAGTCCTTCTAGGGGCGATTATGGACTTCCTGGAGGAGTAACGCGACTTGCAAGAGGGACAGTTCAGTGCTGAAAATTGACACATACCTAGACAATCAGACAATTCCTTTGACTGAGGCGGAATCGCAGGAGCTCAGAGAAATCGGCAGAAAGCTTGAGATTAATCTGACCTTAGAGAATACGGATCAAGGCGTTGTCTTCTCACCTAACGGTCTGGTTGGTTCTGCGGCCCTTTCGACTCGCACAATAGTCATAGCTCCGCGCTATAGGGTTTTTGATTTCGATGTAATACTCCGGATGTGGCATTATGTTGGCTTTGGAAGGCTTGATGTGCCCAAGTCAGAAGTGGGTGCCACCATCAGCGATTTCTCCAAGTACGTCGTTTCCCTGTTCCTTTCCGAGCTTGACCGCTTGGTTAATCTGCGGGGTAGTTACATACAACATCAAGAGGAGATATCACATTTCAGAGGTCGAATGAAGTTCCCTGAGCAAGTAGTCATTAGATCGCTAAACCCCTCTCGCTTCTTCTGTGTATTCGATGAATTCACACTTGATAATCCAATGAATCAGCTACTTCTTCTGGCCCTAGAGAAGGTTTTCCTCTCTGGTCTGGCCGATGACAGGCCGCATGTGATCGCTAGACTTCTCAAGCGATTCGCCTTCATCAGAACGAGCGCACTACCCTTCAGCAGGGCTGAGATTGATGCTGTAATCAACCAGGCCAAGAGTTCCGCGCTGGATCGGCACTATGAATTCGCGCTATCACTGGCCAGGATTATAGTCTTGGATATGGCCTCTGCTGCAAGGGGTGAAGGGGGCCTAACACAAGCCTTTCTACTGAACTACAATCTACTCTTCCAAGATTTCGTCACAAGAATCCTAGTTCACTTCACGAATCTCGATCTCAAATCCGGTCCCGACGTGGACTACTCATATTGGACAGACGAGAACGATGTTGATCACAGGCGTTTCATACGACCCGATATCGTTCATGGCTACAACGCAAAGGAAAAGGTATGCCTGAGTGTCTTGGATGTTAAGAACAAGGTCCCACCTCAGAAGGGGGATTACTTCTCGCCAAGCGACATCTATGAGGTTTTTTTCTATTCCCGTATATTGAAGGCGGAAAACATACTCCTAATCTACCCCATCAACATGGCACGTGACCATTACACACTCAATCTAGTAATGGATGATCAAGCAGTCAGAGTAACGGCTGTTTTTATTAACCTGCGGCAAGACACATCGGCCAACTTCCACCATGAGGTTAAGAGATTCTCTAGCGCGGTTGAGGCGCTGCTATAATTCATTGGCAGCAACTGAAACTAGGTCTTCTCCAAAACTCTAAGGACAGACTGGATGCTTCCTTCCAGCGACTTCACCCTTAGCTGAAGAGCCAATACTTCCTCCATTAGGTAAGTCAGCTTCTCTTCAATCTCCATTATCCCGTCAGAAGTCATCGGGAAGCCACTTGAATCCCTGTCAGCTTTCTTCCACTTTGGCATTTTCTTCCGTCCTACGTTTCTTTTTGGAAATAGAGAATGCTCTCTCTAAGGGCAAATGTGCGTCTGATTCCAGACCGTCTTGTGCGGTCAATCTCTATGCCAGTTGGGCGGTATCCAATCTTCTGCGCTATCATCATGGTAATCAAATCGGTTGGAACATAAACGTCGAGGATTAGCGAGTCTCCTACGACCCACGCCACTCTGGCACCGTCATTAATGGACTTGTACATATTGCTGAGAACCAAGTGGATATCCTCAAAGTACTTCCTAAGTAACATCGGATAGTCCTTTCTTCTGATACCGATTCTCTCTCTCATTCTTGGTTTGCTGGCTGCAATAATATAGTCGAGCCAGTCAATCGAGAGGAGGGGGGGTTGTTTTGCGTATGACTTCATCATTGATCTGGAAACGTTGTCACACAAGACCATACGGTCGCGGAGTTTGCTAAGGTCCTTTGTGGAAACAGCATCCTCCATCCAGCCTATCTCTAGCTTGTAGTTTCCAACGTAGTCGAAGCTATTGAGGTACGGTGGTGAGGTTATGACTGCATCAATTGCGATATCCTCAGGCAAAGCAAATGCCTTAGAGTCTTCACAAAACGAAATGGACCTTCCCTGTTTCTCCACCTTCGTCTGCACGAACTGAAGATCTCTGACGATTTCCTTGATCTTCTCTCTGAACAGCTGGAATGGTAGGTCTGGGTACAGCTTCTTGGATTTCTTCTTATCGTAGCCGATTGACGGTGATCTTCTCAAGTTGCTTGATGGCAGAAGGACACTCGCAAACGCCAGCTCGAAGTAGCATCTAAGGCGTGGGTCATCCACCAATCCTACCTGTTCCTTTATCCTTAAGATATTCTCAAGTATCTCAGGCTGAAATTGCCTTTCTGTTTTGAGGAAGGCAGGAGGTTCCACTGACGCCTTCTTTGAGAAGTCCATCGCGTCATACTGGCGCTGTATCTCTCTCGGATCAGTATCCCATGATGTCTTTGTCAAGAGCACTCTGAAGATTGTAGGATTGATTTCGATACCAACAGAATCTATGCCTTTCATCATGGCAGCAACGTTGACGGTGCCAGATCCAGCAAAAGGGTCAAGTATCCGGTGATCGGAAGATAGCCCGAACTGCTCGATTATGTCATAGACGAAGCTCTCAGAGAAGCCTTCTAGGTAGCTGGTCCAACGATGAATTGGCCTCTGTTTGTTGTTTGCGAAATTCAAACCGCGGTTCAATAACCGATGAGATATCTCAATGTCAGGAAATCTAAGCTTGAACTCATGGAGGTAAGTGTCAGGCGTCTTGAAATGATGACCGATTTCCTTCCAAAGGGTGTAGTTGCGACTGTAGAACGACATGACATCTCTAACTATCGAGCTCGTTTGGCCCTGTCCTGTGTCCATGAAATCCTCCAGCGTTTTCATGTTGCTAACCACGGTGTTATTCTACTAAGCTACCTGTCCTATATGATGTTTCGAAAAATGGCATTTAAACCCATAAGTCGCACCAGCAGATAGCGATTGCATACGATTTATTACATGCAGGTAGTGTCTGTGCTTTGGTGGGTTGAAGATGGCAACTTCAAGGATTGAAGCTCTACGGAACAATCTATTGGATTCTACGACAAGTTTGTACCTTGAGAAACCTGTCTGCCCCCAAGACATTCCTGGTCATCACTGACAAGGAGCGACGTGTGGCGCAGAAGATCAGGGAGATTCAGGAGATCCTCGAGAAGGACTAGCGGATGAACCAGGTGCGAAGGCGCACTTCAGCAGCCACATGGAGCATGACGATTCATAGACTACATGCTGATAAATCATTTAAGTAAGGGCAAATGATGGCGGAACGGGACTGGGCCGTGTCGTATGATCATGCTGCATTCTCAGGAAGAATACACACAGCCTACAAGCATAAAATCCTGAGAAAGTATTTACATCCGTGGATGGTGATACTCCGTTCGACAAGCCCCACGATTGCTTATGTTGATTGCTATGCAGGTCCAGGAATCTACCCTGATGGGACTGAGGGGTCCCCTCTCATTGCACTGCAGATAGCCGATGATGTCATGTCGAAATACGGTTGTAGAATCTGGTGCATATTCAATGACCGGGATGAGAGGGTCATGGAGCAGCTACGGAACTCTTTGCGAGATCGCTATGAATGCGAACAGGTGCTAGTATTCTCATCTCAGACTGATGCGAGAGATTGCGTGGACCAAATACTCAATGATGAACGGTTCGCAAGTAACGGAAGACTCAGTGTACCGATGTTCTTCTTCATAGACCCTTTTGGATTGAATGTACCCATGCAGATGCTCAAGAGGATCATGGAGCAACCAAAGACAGAGATACTTGTCACGTTTATGGTCAAGGACGTAGTTCGATGGGGAGAAACTCATGCGTACGAACAGACTATGAAAGAACTCTTCGACCATCCAAGTCCACTAGATTTGATTGAACAGGCTGATGGCAGGGACTTCGAGCAGCAGGCAATCAATGCGTTCGTAGGCAGGCTGCATACTCATGCTGGCGTCAAGCACGTAATCAAATACAGAGTCTTCAATGAGCAGGAGCGCAGGACTCTGTTCTATCTTGTTCACGGGAGTAACCACTTCAAGGGCTTCAAGTTGATGAAAGACATCATGTACAAGATTGGACTTCTTGGTGCTTTTGCATATCTCGGTCCAGACCATCCAGACGAGGCGCAGACATTCTTGGTGCCATCGTTTGGAGATCCAGAGCTTGAGCAATTGAAGAGGCTTCTGGTAGAGAAGTATCCTGGCATGAGCACATCCTTTGGAATAATCCTTGAAGACATGTACGCAGAGGTCCCGTTCATTGAGAAGCACTTCCGTGCTGCACTTCTGGGTCTTGAAGAGGACGGGAAAGTTGAAATCTTCGGATTCAGACGTCGTAAAGGGACTTTGAAGAAAGGCCACGGAGTGAATTTTCTGTGACCGGAACGAACAGAAGCCCTGTTGGAATAACTGGTAGTCAAGAGAATCCGACACATCTTTGGGTGAAAATGGGTGGTTCAAGTACGCTGCAGATACACGAGGATAGGGTGTCCTGAATGAAGGCCGTAGAAACGAAGGAGAATCCCGACCATGAGAGTCTGGCTGAAGACCTCATGGAGCAATACCATCATCAAGGAGTTCCAGTCATCGACCTGATCAAAGACTTGGCCAAGTCAGTCGAGTCACACATCATTGCAATGGCAGTTGTACTCTTGGAGCAGCAGGCGCGAGTCTATGTGGAAAGACATCCTGTTCTTCATAATGGGAAGCTCCGACGCGACCTTCTCTCTTCAGACATCGTATACTTCGATACGTTCCCGAGCATCCGTCGGCGCACGCTGCTATACAAAACTGCAGTCGAGTACGGCGATTTCACCATCAACCATGTGCTTGGCTGCATGCATGGGTGCCAATACCCATGTTATGCAATGCAGATGTCCAAGCGCTACGGGAGAGTCAAGAATGAGGAAGATTGGATGCATCCCAGGATTGTCGGGAATGCACTGGACCTGCTTGAGAAGGAGATTCCGCGTAACAACCATCAGGTTCGATTCGTTCACTTATCCTTCATGACTGACCCATTCATGCATGACCCGGTCAACTGCAGAGTAATCCCCTGGATTCAGGAGCTCACACTGAAGATCATCGATAGGTTGAATCAGGAGGACATCAAGGTGACAGTGCTCACGAAGGGTCTGTTACCTGAGGTCTTGAAGGAATCTTATTTCAACACCGACAACGAATACGGCATCACACTGGTTTCCATGGATAGAGAGTTCCAGGATAAGTATGAACCATTCTCAGTGGATGCCACCAAGCGTCTTGCAGCCTTGAAGGAACTCCATGATGCAGGACTGAAGACATGGGTGAGCATTGAGCCGTATCCAACACCCAACATCGTGAAACAAGACTTTGACGGGTTGCTTGAGAAGATTTCTTTCGCTGACAAGATCATCTTTGGCAAGTGGAACTACAATCCGATAGTTAACGGCTACTCGGGCCAGACGGAGTTCTACACGACTTGTGCTGACAGAGTTATTGAGTTCTGTAATGAACGTGACATTCTCTATCACATCAAAGAGCGCACGCCAAGAAGCAGCATTGAAACTCAGGACTTGTTTGCTGAGGAATAACCCGTACGCGTCAGTTCTGGTGTTCAGGCAGTGGACAAATGATCCTGTGATATCTCCATCCCATTGCTCGACCACGCCATCATTCTTCAAGCCTTCTAGGACTAACGGATGAACCAGGTGCGAAGGCGCACTTCAGCAGCCTCATCCATCTCGACCTCGAGAGCCTTCTTCACTCTCCTGGAGAGGGCCTCGACATCCTTGCCCTCGGACATCGTTCGAATGACAAGCTCATCAATAGCATTCAGAGTATCTATCCGCACCTGATTAGCAATTCACTGTAGATGCTCGAAATCGATGATCGGTTTTCTTGTTCGCAAAGTACTCAAGGATGATTCCTGCACTGGGCTATTTGGTTTCATGCTGACGAGTCCGTATGCCTTCCTCGTGGAAAGTCTGGACATTCAAGAGTTAGCGCACGCGAACTTCTAGGACGCCACATTCACTTCCAAGGGCCATGTCTGCCCGAACTAATGTTGGAAATCAAGATTAGAAAAAACAGATTAAGAACTCAGGACGATGAATACAAGATGTATTCATGACAGAGTTCTATCTTGATTTCGAAACGGTTGGGCTTGACCCAACTCACCACAAGATCATTACAATCCAGTTTCAGGAGCTCGACACAAGAACAGGGAATACTCGAGGACCCTTGCAAATTCTGAAAGAGTGGGAATCTTCGGAAGAAGAGATTCTGAAGAGCTTCATTGAGATTCTGAACACAGCCGATCCTTGGAACTTTGTTCCAATAGGCTATAACCTACGGTTTGAGCTCTTCTTTCTGCAAGTTCGAGCCAAGAAGGTGCTTGGACATGAACTAGCAAACAGATGGTTGTACTATGACCTGGCTAGGTTGGACATCCAGAGTGTCCTTGTAATGATCAATCATGGGATGTTCCGGGGGGCGACACTGGATTGGTTCACTAGAAAGAAGGCATCTGGCAGAGATGTGCCGAAATGGTATAATGAGAAAGATTACGAAACGATTGAGGAGTACATTGCCGATGAAGCGAGAAGATTCATCCATGCTTACCAATTCCTGAAGAAAGCGCTTCCTCCGCTGATCAACGAGTATACACCACTGCCATAGCTGTTTACCTCCACTGCTGGGTACATGTCATGGTCGAAATTCCTAATGGCACATGATGTCCCAAGGATATAGAGTTCCGTGAGCGTGTGGCTTTCAATGAAAAGAGAGAGAGTCCCAGACTTGACTCTAGGACTCATCATTCATCTCGGCGTATACTTCTTCAGCTGGTTTTCCTTCTGCTGACTCGACGATATAATCAACAAACTTACGAAGGGTCTTGACCTCATCCCGCAGTATCGCTATATCTCTCTTATGAGCAGACTCGGCCTTCTTGATTCCCTCTACAGTCAGTGGGAATCCACACGAGGGACAGAATGATGCTCCCATGTCGATACCATCCATGCCGCAGCTCATACAGTTCAGATAGTCGAGCATCTGCCTTCTCGGGACCTCAACCTCCTTGCCGTAAATCTTTTCCGCGACCTCGTTCTCAACGTCATGAGTCGAGAGGTGGACATAGACCGGCTGCATGATTGTGGCATCCTTCCAGCCGACAAGTTTGGCGAGGGTCATACCCAAAACTCCTAGCTTGACAAACTCAGTAATCCGAGTGTGTCTGAACATGTGGACAATCCGTTTCTTCCCCGTGATGCCAGCGTCCTTCAAGACTGTCTTGACAATCGAGTACAGATGCGACTTGGTCAGAGGAGATACGTCACCCTGCATTGTGGTCCAGAGTGGACCCTTGCCAGTGGGATGGATGTTGAGCCAAGCCTGTAATGCCCTCAGTGACTTGCCCATAGGAATCACGCGGACGCCTGTCTTACCCTTCACGACTATCTTGTAGTCTGCGGGTCCGCCATTGATTGTGACGCCCTCGCAAGTCATGCTGAGTATCTCTCCCTGACGGCAGCCTGACTCATATAGGACTTCAAGTATTGCCCTGTCGCGGGTGTTCTTTGTTGCATTGAACATCCGCAGTAGTTCGTCGGCTGTGTACAAGTCCTCTACTGTAACGGTAGAGCTCTTCCTGTCAATGCGTGGCATCTCGACCTCATCCAAGTCGTGCTCGATGCCATAGTGCTCCAGAGCACGCTTGGCAATCCCGTACCTCTTCCAGAGAGTGTAGGGCGACAGCGTCTTCATCAGACCTCGGAAGTACTTTGCATTCAGGCTCTTGATTGGTGGAAAGTTATTAAGAATCAGGCGAACATCCTCCTTGGTGGATTCCGCCTTCATGCTGTCCTCGTACTTGTTCTGGAAAAATTCCTCATAGTGGATGATTGTTTTTCTCTTCTCGTCCGACCCTTGCGTATTATTCGAGTCTTTCACGATTATACTAAGGGACTCAATCATTTATAATGCTTGTTAAACTGTACAATTTGAAATACCGTTTACAATGAACGGTTTTGAAAGACAATGGTAGCTCGGCCGATGATTCAGATAGACGAGTAGAAGTGCAATAGCTGAATCTGGCAAGAAGATACCAGTACGAACCTACATCATCGGGGTGCGAGGCGCGACTAAGGCCGTACTTTAGATATCTGGGATGTTACTAGAATCCCATCCGATGCAGTTCCTGCTCAATGAAATGCTTAGTTTGGTTGAGATTGTGCCAGCGCTCAGCGAAATTCGCCGCGTCAATGTTTCGCTTCTTATACATGAGCTGAAGGTCTGAGATCTCAATGTTAGTCTCTGCCAGTCGGTCCTTGTACATTTGCGCCATCAAGGCGGCACTGGCCGCTGCTGATTCGCTTGGCTTCTGCATGGATATGATTGCGCCATCCATGATGCGATAGATTCTATCGGTCTGTCTTGCAGTCGAAGGATCGTGTGTGACAACGAGCACTGTTTTGCCCATCTCCTTGTTGACCTCGTGAAGATACCGTACTATCTTGGCGCCCGTTTCAGTATCCAAGTCGCCTGTAGGTTCATCACATATGAGAATCGGTGGGTCATTCGCAAGTGCTGCAATAATCGCAACGCGTTGCTTTTCACCGCCGCTGAGTTCATCGGGTTTGTGCTTTGCTCGGAGGGTGAGACCAACACGTTCGAGAAGGTCCGTGGTTCGTTTCTTCCGTTCGTTTGCAGGTGTATTGACTGCAAGCATTGGAAGCTCCACATTCTCGTACGCGGTCAGCGTTGGAATAAGGTTGAGTGATTGGAAGATATGCCCAACAACTTTTTGTCTCAGCTTGCCTAGCTCCGCATTGCTCGCATTAGTGATATCTCGACCAGCGACCCAAGTTTTTCCAGCTGTTGCTCTCGCGAGACCTCCGATGATATTCAACAGCGTAGTCTTGCCTGATCCCGAGGGTCCGACTATTGCAATCATTTCACCTTGTTCGATCTTCATGGAGAGACCACGAAGTGCCTGTACTTCGAGGTTACCGAGCTTGAAAACTTTCATGAGATCGTCACATTGAATGTAGCTTACCATCTTTTACACCTCATTCGCGTAGAACGTCCACCTTATCTTCCGTAAATCTTGATGTCATTAGCACCGGTATAAGCGCTGAAATCAAGACAGCAATCGCAATTGCCGCCATGCAAAGGATAGCAAGCGGTGACAGGACAATTTGCGGCCGGACCAATATCTGAGTGTTCTCGCTCACATTGGCAATATCACCAAATAGCTGGATGAAGCCAGTGAGCAGACCTAGTAGAAGGGAGAACAAAACCATAACCAGCACTTCGCCTGCGAGCACCTTGAGGGTCTGTCCACGAGTGAAGCCTCTTACGCCAAGAAGCGTGGTTTCGTACTCCTTTTCCTTTAGCGTAAGCCCTACTATTAGCAAGGTTCCAACGACAGCGAGCACGCCGCCGAACAGTATACCTACCCATCGTGCACGGGTACCGCCCACTTCGAATGTATTCTCTTGCGATGCCGCAACTCTTGTCGTCGAGGAGTCCGTATCAACAACCTCGGGGAATGCTGTGAAGATTTCCTGTTCAAGGAGCGTGCCGTTGGTGCCTGGAATTGTTTGTAGCAACAGATGCCCAGTCGATATGTCTTCGAGGCCGGTTTCCTTGAGGTAGTCGGAAGGCACGTACGAAGGGTAGGATCCACCGAAGGCAAACTCCCCGACCATATCCGCCATCAAATCCTCTATTGGGCTCACATAACCAATCAACGCCACAATATCCATCCTGTGGAGGTCACTTGAACCGGTTCCCCTGAGAGTTATGGAGTTTCCAACACGAAGTTCTAGCTGTCTTGCTAGAGAAACTGACAATATGATCTTGTTGCCAGTGAAGTTCGAAAGAACATCCTCTAGAACCGCGCCGGAAAACCAACTGGTTTCGTAGAAGGCCGCTTCAGTCCAGGTTGCGGGTTCTATTCCTCTGACGTCAATCCCGCCCCGAGTGCTAGTCATCGTGAGTCGGTATTCGACAGTCAGGTCTGTAACCCCCTCGAAATTCTGCACAGACTCCTGGATTTCTGTCATATTCGATCCAGTGAGGAATGATGCGCTCACGTCAGAACCCACATAGTAAAGGTTGGTCCTTTCAAGCCTATCCTGCTCCGCAAACAAGCTGCCTACGCTGAATACGCCATAAGACACAATGAGGGCCACAGTAAAGACGAGTGCCGCATTTCTTACAGGATTCCGTTGGACGTTGCGAGTAGCCAGTGCTCCAAAGGGCCCAAAGAATCTCCCGCCAACACGAACTACAAATTCCTGAAACTTCTGAGAGCCACTCAGCAGTATCTTCGTCAGGCCATACAGAAACAGTATTGGTCCTATGAAATTGAGAAGGGCATCTATGGGGGTCCAGAGCGCAATTGCAATAAGAACGATGAACCCAGAGCTCATGGCAGTAGCTAGCATGGTCTGCATGCTGATTCCCAAGAGCCACACTATAATTTTGTAAGTGCCCAATAACAGAGCTATCCGAGGCAAGAGATTCTTGTATTCGCGCTGCTCTTCGATGTAGATATACTGCTTGAGACTGTCTAGAGGGTCCAGTTTTGCTGCACGGTCCGCAGGTCCACGCACTGACCATAAGGCGATGATGAGACCAAAGCCGATGATGACAGAAGTATTGATTGGGTTCGCACTCAGCGCGATGAACGGGGTTTCCATGCTCACATCAAGAATCAAATGGGCAATGGTCGTCCCAAGGAATAGGCCGGCTACCCCTCCAATCAGCCCAATTATGGCTCCCTCGAACATCAACATACGTTTGATTGTCTTCGGACCGAATCCCTTGGTCTGTAGTAGGCCAAATTCCCGTCTTCTTAGATTGTAACTAACATCACTCAGCATCGTTGAGGAGTACCAGCTCATGAAGATAATCGGTGCTGCCAAGCTCACAAACGCCAGAATTAGAATTCCTGACATTAATGATAGCATCTGCAAGGTAGAACCAATGAGGTTGGTAACCTGAGTGTTGAAGTGAGCTGTTCTGTCCTCCACCCTTGCTAGGGTATCAGCGATGTTCGCGGCTGATGCTCCTACATCATATGGATTTACTAGAACATCTCGGTCCAGTCTGCATAGGAAACCGCTGGACATGACCATGCTGGTCACATTCTCCTGCTGGTCGAACCACTGAATCACAGGTCGTATCGTCGACTCCCAGTCCACAATCAACAGGTCATAAATTCGCCAATCACCTATCGGAATCTGAATGAAGCCTAAATCAATAATTTGCGCAGGATTAAGCAACTGGGCGGTTCGCGATGGAATGTCGATGAATCCAGCAATCGTTAGATTGATTTCCACTGATGAGAAGTACGGAAACTCCGTGGTCATAATAGGTATGGATGTCTGAATGATCTCACCAGCTTTCAAGAGCGATGCGTTCGCAGAACTCGCAACTACCCATGTTTCATTTGCAGCCAGTGACACTGACCCATTGATATGTTCGAAAGTATTCCAAAGCGTACTCTGTGGATCAGCCCCCACAATGTCAAAGGTTTCACCTCTACTTGCATTACGGTTGTATGTGTACTTGCTATAGACATCTACGCTCGTGACATCAGGTATATCCTCCATGAGCGTTCTAAGATCGGTGAAGTTCTGGTTCGACCAAGTGACGTTGTTTGCCGAAATTCGTGCATCATAGTCAAGCTCGTCAAGCGCGTTCAATAGAGCCTCCTTGGTCATAACATCAGCGGAAACAATCATGCTTGAGAAAAACGTGGTCGCAATGAGCACTCCGATTGTGAGTGCAATGAACAGCTTATAGCCTCTGAGAACCCTCTTGATGGCGTACTTGAACATCTCTGGTCACTCTCTTTGTCGCGATTAGAATTCAATAAAAGTTCCTTGTAGGATTCATCCAGCCATTCCGAAACCCGCAAGGAAGAAAGTAAGAAGATTATCACCTGTAAGTCTAAGACTTGTCATTATGTCGTCAGTTATCGTGTTGAAATTAGTCTTTGAGTTTGACATTGTCGTTTCACCATGTGATTGTTTCGTGAAATCGGAAGTGTAACCTATACAAAACACAAGCGAGTCTGCCTATAAGTAGTTTGGTGTTTGCCAAACAACAAACATCAAACATCAGATGATGCGACTTGTCCTTCATCTGGCGCGGACTCAGTGGGCTCGAGTAGTTCCTCCCAAGCCCTCCTCTTGTCGTACACTACAGCCACGCATATTACCATTGCCGTCAGAGCAAGGCTAGATGACACCACAGTTGGCATCGTCGCCCAAGGATCGATTGGCGTATAGGTGGACTCAATCAAATTCACTGTCAGGTGGTAGGTTGTAGCCGAATTGTTCGCCATGTCATAAGCCAGAATCCAGAGCTCATGACTCCGATTAGATTGTAGCCTGTCAATGGATGCCACATAGTAGCTCCCGTTGTGAAGCAACTCATATTCGGTACGATTCATAGCCGAATCCTGAATTGTTAGTGAAACATTTCTTACGCCTGAAACCGGGTCTCTTACGTCGGCCCATGCGGTGAAAGGCGCGCCCTCATAGGCGGACCTTGAGATGTTCCACACTTCTATTGTAGGGCGGAGGGTATCTTGCAGACTTGCAATTCCCCGTTGCTGCGGATTCGCCGCCGCTGATGTTTTAACAACGACGCCGTGAGCGAGAACCATCACTGCAACCAGAATGACAACCATATGGAGAACCTTTCTGCCGCTCATAGTAGTCATTCAGGTCACTCATTCGACCTTAATTAGGTGCTCTGTTAATGCATCCCATCTGGATAACGCGCAGCAGACGTGGACCAACCATGCGAAAATGAAGAAGGAAAAGGTGGGCACAGTGATCAACAAGCAAAGCGACGCTTGCCGCGCCACCACCATATCTATTTCGCGTCGCCTTCCGATGTACTCATTTTGGAGTACGCGCAAGACTCTCAACCGCACGCCATAGTTGATGAATCGGCTTGTTTACGATACCTGTGCCCTTGCTAGAATGCACCTATGTCATTGCGCTTTATGTCCTTATAGCTTTTGGTTCCTGCCTGGTTCCCCCATTCTTGATGGCGGCGCTAAGCTCAGGGTGTCCGTCTGCAATGAAAAACTATTAGGATATATTATGTTTGGCCTCTATTGTATAAAAGTCATCCGGGGGTATGCAGGTTCTGGGGAAATTAATTGGTTTCACAGTCTGCCGACACATTGCCGCCATTATCTGGCAGAGGAGGCAATAGAGGAAGTACGGAATCGAGAACGCACGAGTGAATGGAGAGCATGACGCGGATTCGTGCCCTTTCTATATCCAAAGTAAGCATTATCGTGTATGACTGAATGGACATCAGCAAAGCTGATTCGTTTCGTCCGGAGCCAGCTCGAGAACAACCAAGACCTTGATGTCAGACCGAACTTCGAGGTCCATACTGGGATCCTGATTCGTCAGGGCAACACCGAGTGGAGACTCAACCTGGAATCAATTTAGTGACCCTTGGCAGATCGATTACTAAATCACTTCATTGCCGCTTCGAATCGACGTTTCGGATATGAGCTCTAGCACAGTACTAGCTAGATTCTCCGAGAAGACAGTGTTTCATAGTACTTGCAGACCCCAGAAAGTGCACCAACTGCCTCACTGATGTTTCTGAAGACGGGCAATCCTGCTTCAACGAACTTTTGCCATGCCGTTTCTCTTGCCTCAGGGTATGCTACTTCCGGTATTGCCACCAGAACCGGCTTCTTCTCTTTCTCCACGACTTCGCTTCCTGCTTCAGCCATGATTTCCCACAGACCCTCAACAACGTCAGCGGCTCCCATGATTGAAGCAACTTGATGGATGTTATGAACGTCCGCCTGCAAGATGATTGAATCGAACGCGGGGTCTGCACCAGCAACACGGATTGCTTCTGCCATTGTTTGGTCGTTGTAGTAGTCTGCGGCGAGATCAATAGGATTCGCTACGGAATTACCAACGCCTCTTACCAGGGTTCGCAGCTTTTCGACAGTTTCGGGCGAAGAGGGGGGTACTCGAAGTCCACGATCTACACACAGGTCAGTGTAGATTACACTGGTTCCGCCGCTTATTGCAATGATGCCAACGTTCGATGAGCGTGGTTGAGGACTTTTCGAGAAAACACTGAGAGTCGCTTCTAGGTCTTCCAATGTGTTAACTGCGACAACGTTTGCCTGACGGAATGCCGCGTCCCAGATTTCGTCCCTGCCAGCCAAGGCGCCTGTATGAGATGAAACCGCTCTGGACCCCTCAATCGAACGTCCGCCCTTAACAGCAACAACAGGCTTCTTCTCAGTAATTCGCTTGAGAGACTCAAGAAGGTGTTTTCCATCACTTGTTCCCTCAATGTACACGCCCACGACATCCGTTTCTTGGTCTGTTTCGAGGTAGTCGAGAAGCTCAGAGGGAGAGATATCCACTGCATTCCCAAAGCTGAACATCTTGCTGAAGCCAACGCCCGCGTGCACAGCTGCTGTATAGACTGTAATCGCAACACCGCCGGACTGTGAAACGAATCCAACATTTCCTGGAAGTCTATCCACTGTTGGCATGAACGCAAAGCCAATCTTTGGATACATAAGCCCCATGCAATTCGGTCCAAAGACTCTGAATGGCATTGAGTGAATGAGGTCTTTGACTTCCTTCTCGCGCTGCCTACCCTCCTCCGTGCCGAGTTCTGAGTAGCCGCTTGTGAAGATAGTCGCTCCTTTTACACCCTTCTGGGCGCATTCCTTCAGTACTACAGGGACTGCTCTCAACGGCACTGCAAGGATGACATAATCAACAGGTTCCGGTATATCCAGAAGGCTCCGGTATATCTTATGGCCCAGAACCTCCTCCCCCGACTTCGAAACCAACCATACCTTGAGGTCGTGATCCCATTGAAGCATGGAATGGGGCCAATAGTAGCCCATCTTGGCTGAGACACCAACAATCGCGACTGACCTGATCTCAAGCATCTCTGATATTTTGGGCCGAACTATGGAGTTCATGAGGATATCTCCGAGCTAAGCCTCGGGGACTGTCAATGCCGATTTAAAGACTACCGTCGAGGGCTATTCACCTGCTGCAGCACAAGGCTTTTCTTTGATTGAAACTCCGCAGGATTCGGTTGCTGAAAGAACCGCTAGCGAAAGACCTTAATGCTAGGTGAAATAAACTGGCAGTTCTGTAGGGTTCTGCGGGTCCTCAAGCGTTGCCCTTAGCTGTAGCATTGCAAAGAAACGGAGATAAAACTACATGCGCATATATCTTGATGCCAATTTCTTCATATCCGGATTCAGTGACAGACCTAAAGACGTACACGAGATCAAGAAGGCTGCCGATAAAATCGGGATGGAGCTCTGGATTAGCAGACAGGTCTTCCATGAGCTTCGTTGGTATCTTCGAAGAGAGGTTGAGCAAATGATCCAGATAGATGAAACTCTATCGAAGGATATCAAGGCGCTTATCGCAGACATCAACAGACCTGAGGGAGCACTCCCTCAACCCAATGATATGTCCCTCATCCTTGCTGCCATGCGCGTCAAAGGTTCCAAGATTGTGACCAGTGACCTCAAACTCTTGAACACCATCGAGGACCTCAACATCGAGGTTGAAGGAATAGTTGGATCTGCTTTCGCCTTGCAGCTAATGGAATCGGTTGACGATGAAGGTCTTGTGAAAAAGCTCAGCACAATACGTGAGCGAATCTACACACAAGAAGTCAGATACAGCATATCTCGTCAGGAAGCCTACGATCCAGTAACCAGAATACGCATTATCGAAGAACATGCTATGCGAGTTCTTAGAGAAGTGAAGCGGCCAGCTCGGGTCGATAAGTCTCTCTCGCAGGGCCAGCCCCTCTTTGTGCTCGATTTCCTTGAGGACATCAAGGCAGGTATTCCTACGATGTTCGATGACTTCAGAGAGATGAAGTACGATACACTAGCAAAAGAAATCGAAGCTGTTCAGAACGAGATTGAACGCCTTCTCATTATGTCAACACTGACTGAATCCAGTGAAACCCACAAGCGACTTGTCACACATGCCGCTGACATCACCTTATTTCTGTATTATTTAGAGATGCTGTGTCACCTGTACCGTGGAACCAGAGAAGGCATCAACGATGCCCTCGGAATCTCAGATGAGTCTTTCAGGCTGTTGATGTTCACAGGTGTGGAGAACGACGCTCTCAAGGCATCAGTTTTCTTCGTAAGAATCATCTTGGCACTCATTCTAGAGGATTATGAAGAGATTGACTACTACTACAGTCTGTATGATTCAATGTTGGAAAGAGTGGGACTTGACGACATGAAAGAGACCTCAGAAGGGTTCTACATTACAATGCAGATTCTCAGGAAGTTCATGGGTGGATTCTCTCTGACACAGTCCAAGCTGCGATATCCTGATGTTACCATAGCCATGTTGAATGACATAGCAAAGTACAGCCTGTTGTTCGATGACCATGATAATGCTTGGCAGCTCTCAGTCAACGCGTACAAAATAGGGGTGGCTTACGGAAAAGAAACTGGAGCATTGATGTCATTCTTGCAGCTCTACAAGGTATCGTCTTCATCACACGATCGACTAAACCCCGCATTGGAGAAGATAGCAGAGCATGCTCTCAAGGTATTCGTAAAGAAGGGCTGGAAAACTGCACAGATTACTCCGATACTGAATGAGATTCAGGGGAATATGCCTCCTCTTGAGGAGATGACAACCGAGAAGCCAGTTCCACTGGAGAAATTGCCTGAGTCACTTCGAGGACGAATGGATGTTCTTGCGGCTTACGAGATTGATGGCGCGGATATCCTAGTTGTTAGGAACGATACACTCCAGGGGCGAGTAGGCATCCTTCTCGAGAAACACCCTAGCTTGAAGAACCTGAAGACTGGTCACAAGATTGCGCTAACAAAAGGTGATTTCAAGATTAGTAACGCTTCTCCGAATCTTGTCAAGAAACACTCTATCGTCCTAACTATTGTACCAGATGAAGGTTCAGAAATTTCTTACGAGGGCGAATACGGGTTTAGCTGCCTGAAAGTAGCAGCGCCCAAGGTGGAAGTTTAGAAACTCTCTTGGAGGTGATGACCGTGGACCCATTCATCGGGTTCGTAATTGTAATTGGTGTACTGATCGCAGCTGCGTTCAACTACATTTTGAATCGGGCTCCCGGTTCAGACCCTGAAGATTTTCAGGTTGGCCCTCCGCAGTTAGGAATCAGATGCGATTGTTTTCTTAATACGCTCATCATTGGAAGCATTCTGGTTCTCGCTCTCTCTGCTTCCTCTTATGTCTTCGAAACCAGAACTGAACTCCATATTGTAGGATTCATTGCATTTACTATCATCACTGCAGCGGGCATCTATGGGCGAACCATACGACATCGCGAGTGGAGAGAACTCGGGGAGATCCTTGAGAGAGCAGTCCCTAAGCCTCCAGACCGCCCTTATCCTGAATCGTTTGATATTTTGATTGAGGATGAAGACGAAGAGTATGACTGATTCTAGAGAGTGTAGGCATAGTCCACTTCATTTTCTGCCTTCTCAATATACAGGAAGTTTTTGAAATTCTATAGGGCATTTCCTATATCACCTCATATTGAACGGAATTGCGTGAAGCCTTTGGACGGAAAAGCGTACAAAAAGACAATCGTGTTTGAATTGTTTTCATTTGTGTCTATCTTTTTTCTCTCTTCTTCTTGGCTCCTTAAATGTAGCAGTCCTCTTTCTCTCTTGTCGCAGACCTACTGGATATGCTTTTCCACGATTCACGTAGGAATAATCATAAGCTCGAATACCACCCATCCCATCAACGTTCTTCTCTGATGGTCTAGTAACTGTCGTTTTACCAGAAGGCCGACCACGACCATATGTTATACCCGCACAAAATACTATAACAAGAACAAGCAAGGCCAACTCGATCATCAGGATTCCCTCAATTCGCTATCTTGTAAACATTCGTTGCCTCCTGCAACTCTTCAAACTTATTATGTGGTGACAGCCTATACAAGAGATAGGCAGGATAATATACGCGATAAACTATGTAAGTTTTGCCTTCAAATTCCAAAAACTCTGGAACCTTGGATGCTTTCTTATTCTAATATCCTTCCTATATCTAACACCCAAAAAATAGCCATTTGTAAGTAATCACTTAGAAAGCGTCCGTTCTCAGACATAGTTTCAACGCGTATATGAAAGTCCTGCATAGAAGAAGACGCATAATCTGTCAACCTTTACCTTTGGAAACTTGTCATCTTGTCGTCTTTCAGGTTCGGGAACTTAATTGCTATTACGACCACATCGTCCCCCTGGGGGGTCTCAAACCAATGAGCCTCTCCGGGCTCCACAAGCACCACATCTCCTTCATCGACATCAAGGAGCTGATCTCCTACTCCCATCTTTGTCTTATTCATGATGATGAAGATCTCTTCAAGCGTTCCGTGTGCGTGGGGATCTGTCTTCATTCCTCCTGGAATCCTTACATAGATGAAGCCACCATTTTGCAGGGATTTCTTGAACTTGACATCTGCTACATACTTCCTGCCGTAACCTGCCAGTCCAATCATCTCAACATCCGATGCACGCCAAACCTTGACCAAGAATCTCACAACCGTACATTTGAGTCTAATAGAATGCCACGAGTAGAAAGGAAGCTCACCAGTATGCTCAGGAGAGGTTTTTGTTGCCGGGGTCTATCTTCTGCTGATCGAGTTCGATAATCTCTGGAAAGTCATTGAACTTCTCACTCGCTGTGGTTCCTACACGTAGTATGTGCTTGTTGAACTTACTCTTCAACTGGTCTTACCTCCCGGCGGTAGACATTCCTCTTCAGGGAGGGTCGATTGCAGCGGACTGCCTATATCACTTGCGGAAGAATTGCGATAGAGTTGAGAGCTGCGGAGACCCCAGCTCAACATAGTAGCCTATTTAGCCTCCCTTTGAGAAAGGAGTTGATGTAGTTCAATGTACCAGACATCAAGGCGGTGACACTTGGTTATGGCGATGAGAATCATATCAGTGATTGGCGGGGCGGACAGCAATCAGAAAACCCTAAAGCTTGCTGAGAGCATTGGAGAAGAGATTGCGAGGAGAGGTATCGTTCTCCTATGCGGGGGTCTCGGAGGAATCATGGAAGCAGCATGCAAAGGCGCAAAGAAGCACAATGGGCTCACGATTGGAATCCTGCCAACAGACGCCAAAGAACATGCGAATCAGTACGTCGATATTGCTATACCCACAGGTCTGGGTTATGCTCGCAATTTCTTAGTGGCCAAGGGTGGGGACGGAGTAATAGCTATTGATGGCTCTGCCGGAACGTTAAGTGAGATAGCCATCGCGTGGTTCTCTGACAAGCCGGTTGTAGCGCTAGCTCCAACCGGTGGATGGGCTGGAGAACTTGCAGGCAAGAGAATCGATTCGCGTCGTTCTGACGTCATCCATTCCGCATCAACTCCTGAGGAAGCAGTCAACGCTGTGTTCAAAGCCCTTGGCTGGGACTGATTCGAGGGGATGCGTTCTGTGAAACTTGTCAAAGATGTTCTTGGAGGAAAGAAGGACATCTCGGCAGAGAATGTCAAACAGCTTGTCGGAATGATGTGCGATTTGTATGATTCCCAGCCTAATGTGATAGAGATTCCTGAAAGACGCGTGATCTTTGTTGGCGACCTTCATGGAGACCTCGATTCTGCTTTGGCGGTCCGAAACTACTTCCTAAAGTCGAAGGACTACTCCATGATCTTCTTAGGGGATTACGGCGACCGGGGACCAGCTCAAGTTGAAACGTTTAATCTCGTTATGGCGCTTGCACTGCAATTTCCGGACCGTGTCGTAATGCTCAGGGGCAATCACGAGTCAGATGAGGTTGCTACAAGGTACGGCTTCTATATGGACATCAGTCGTAAGTATTCTCACTCCATGTACGAGCATTATCTGAACGTGTTCACGGTTTTACCTCTTGCTGGATTTAGCAGCAATGGAGTCTTCTGTTGTCATGGTGGTGTTCCAGAAAATGTCACCAGTCTGAGCCAGATTCTTGCAATCGATAGATGCTTCCCCAACTTCCCGGATGATATCGCCTTTCAGATGGTCTGGAATGACCCCAAGGACCGTGACTTCGATTTCAGACCAAGCTGTAGAGGTAAGAGAATGAAGTACTTTGGCCAGGTCGCCTTTGATAGGTTTGCGGCTGACCTAGGCATAGAGCTCATGTTAAGAAGTCATGAGGTTTTTGAGGAAGGTTTCAAGATCTTCTTTGGAGGAAGGCTATTCAGTGTATTCACTGCAACAGCCGGAGGGGCAGTGAAGCCGAAAATGGCACGACTGAAGGATGACCTCATAATCAAACCTGTTCCGATATGAGCGCTTTGAAAGATAGACAGCAATCAGTGCGAAGGAAAATCCCCGGCACAGGCATTGTTTATCGGCCCGCAGAATTTACTGAAACTATGGGCCGCGTAGAAGATACTAGTAATTAATGAAATAGCTCAATTGAAGACGGGTATGAAGTCTTATGGAGTTTTCAAAACAAAAGATAGGAGCTCTTCTGATCTACCTCGGTGGAATCCAGTGGACTCTAGGATTGCTTCTTGCAGAAGCTTGGCATCCGACGTACAATAGCCGAATTGATTATGTCAGCGACCTTACTATAGGCCCTACAGCTCTAATATTCAATGTAACTGTATTTTTTCTCGGATTATGCATTGTTCTTGGGGCGTATCTCCTAACTGATTCATTCAGATTTCGGCTACTGACTTTGTTTCTGTACTTATCAGGAATTGGTGCAATGGGCGTTGGGCTGTTCTCAATAGACACGCAACCTATACACAGTATCTTCACACTTCTTGCGCTTCTCTTTGGAGGGCTTGCAGCTCTTGTTTCATTCAAGGTTCAGAAACCTCCCATCTCATATGTTTCAGTCATTCTTGGTCTTGTTTCATTGGCTGCAACATTTCTATTCATGCCTTACTTGGGTCTACCAGTTGGATCTACTGAAACCTTTCTAGGTATGGCAAAAGGTTCAATGGAACGATGGGTAATCTTCCCGGTCATAGCTTGGATTATTGGATTTGGAGGATATCTTTCAAATCAAGATCCTGAGAGCTGATTCATGGCTTTGCCAGTGTTTCCTACACTTCGTAAGAATAACCTTCAATATGACGATGGTTCACATTGAGGAAACTTCTTAACGTCTTCAAATGGCAAACATATTCGTGGGTGTTTTATAGGCCGAGAGTGCCGTGAGTCTTCGCCCTAGGATGATACAGAGATGCCAAAGGTAGCCGTCGTCAAGACCTCTCCAAAAACAGTCTATGATGACATTGCGCGGCTTATGGATTTCGCGGACTATGACAAATTCGTATCAAAGGATGTCATGACGACAATCAAGCTCAATCTCTCTTGGAGCAAATTCTACCCAGCATGTTCAACGAATCCCTACATCTTCGATGGTTTGTTAAGAAAGCTCATCGCAGATGGCTTTGATAATCACAACATTCAAGCTGTTGAGAATGAAACAGTTGTGACCAACATCTATGCAGGGACTAAGGGGAATAACTGGTACCCGGTTATGAAGAAACACAGGATCAAGTTCCTGCCGCTAATCAATGCAACTTACGTTGATGTAAAGCTTCCAAGGAAGACACTTGTTCTCGAGGATATCTTCGGTGAAATTATTGCTCCTAAGGAAATCTTTGGCACAAATATCATTCATTTACCAACGATTAAGACTCATGGTCATACTCAGATTACTGGCGCCCTCAAAGATTCCTTTGGCCTATATTTAACCAAGAACCGACATCTAGCTCACTTGAAGATACACGAAGTTCTAGTTGACCTTCTACTGCTGCAGAAGACGATTTCACATTCTGAGTTCGTCATTACTGATGGCAGTGTTGTTGGCGATGGACCAGGTCCGCGCACCATGGTACCCAAGATCGGGAACGTCCTTATAGCAACCAGTGATATGGTTGCTGCAGATACTGTTCAGACCCGCTTGATGGGCATTGACCAAAGATTGGTTCTCAAGCTTCAGATGGCCAAGGAGCTTGGCCTTGGGGAATCTGACCCAGAGAACATCGAGCTTACAGGCGACTTTGAGTCATGGGATGACCTCCCGAACTTTCACCTTAGTCCGGGTAAGAGTCCTGTCATAACTTGGAATCGAGGCTTCCTGAAGTTTCCAGGGATGGAAACATTCCTATTCAAGTCCCCGTTGATGTGGCTGCCCACTCAGCTGTCGGGTCTATATCACGACGCGTTCTGGCTGCCAATAAAGGGCAAGAAGTGGGTTCGTTGGTTCCTTGAGGAAACGGAGTGGGGTGAACTCTGGAAGTCTTACTCAACAGAATAGGAGAAGATTGGAATGGCAGTAAAAGATTACATCCGGCTTATGCGACCTCATCAGTGGTACAAGAATCTCTTGGTGTTCCTAGCGATAGTCTTCGTAGAGATACCATCTGAATGGCCATGGGAGACCTTGCCGGCGGCGTACAACATTTGGAACTACCCCCCGCTGATTGTGGGATTTCTGGTGTTCTGTGCTGTTTCCAGTGCGGGGTACATATTGAACGACATTACAGATCTAGAGCAGGATGCAGTACACCCAGAGAAGAAGGAACGGCCATTGCCATCTGGTCGCGCATCGAGCAGGCCCGCCAAGGGACTAGCTGTCATCCTTCTGGCAATTGGTTTTACTGTGGCATATCTTGAGAATGGATTTTTCTTCATCATCGTCGTAATGTACTTCGTCAACTCACAACTCTATAACTACTTCTTGAGGAAGTGGGCCGTTGTTGACGTTGTCGATATCGCTTTTGGTTTCATCTTAAGGGCTATTGCTGGAACCGCCATCCTACTAGTGCCATTCACATCCTGGCTAGTGATTGGGGTCTTCTTCTTTGCTCTTATCCTAGGATTTGGTAAGCGAAAGAACGAACTTCAATACCTTGGAGAGGATGCTGCAAAGCACAAGCCTGTTTTCAATCAATACACTGAAGCGATGCTTGACCAAGGTATAACAATGTCAGCCACTTGGCTGGTTCTCTTCTATGCACTCTATACGTACAATAATTTCCCCGGGGAGATGATGGTGTACCAGCCAGTGATGATGACCGTGCCGATTGTTGCGGGGCTCATCCTTCGCTATGTCTACCTCATCCAGACAGGCAGTCCTGTAGGCAGAAAACCGCACCTTGCTCTAAAGGACAAGGGTATTCTGTTCGGCGTTGTGATTTTCGTCATAGTGCTTGGTGTAGCGCTATTCTTCTGGCGAGGAATTCTTGAGTTACTCCTGACTATGTTTCCGCCAGTTCCGTAGGTGCTTACTATGAACGACAGGCTTTCCGCCTTTGACTTACACTTTCACACCTATTACTCTAAGGACGGCCTGAACAACCCCCGAATGCTCTTCAAATACATGAGGCGACACGGTCTCAGAGGAATCGCCCTTACAGAGCATTGGAAACCATCCATCCTGAAGGTCATCGAAAGAAATGGGCGATTTCTATTGCCAGCTTGCGAGTACAAATGCTCTGACTATGGAGAGCTCATTGGATTGTTCATATCCGAACCAATTGAGAACCGGTCATTTGTCGAGATTGCAGAAGATATCCATGCACAAGGCGGAATAACGATTCTCCCACATCCCATGGATCCCTTGAGAAAGCACACCGCGCTAAGGCGTGGCTTGCCTGAGGAGCTTGTAAAGAAACACGTGGATCTGATTGAGGGAATAAACTCCCGATGTGTGGTGAACCTGTTCAATACGTGGGCGCAGAAGCTAGCTAAGCGCCTTGGCAAACCAATGACTGCAGGAAGCGATGCCCATTCCTTCCTAGAGATAGGACATGCAAGAACTTGGCTTCAAGATGTTGAAACGGCAGATGATATCTATGGTGAGCTGAGGAAAGGTAGGACTCAGATTGCCGGCTACTGCTCATTTCCCTTGGTCCACCTTCCTTCCGTATTCTGGCAAAGAGTGAGGAGAATTGCCTATGACGAATGGTGAGGAAATTTCAACACAGACAGGAAATGAATTCATCAGTATCAGAAAGCTGATAGCATTCGTACTCATAGGAGCTGTCGTCTATCTTGCTATACTATTCTATGTTCAGATCGACCCGGTAATTGCTGCGATTAGCTCCCTTCCGTACTGGATTCTGCCTGCTATGATTACCCTGTCGTTCTTGAACTACTTGATTCGGTATGTGAAATGGCAGTACTACCTGCGCCGCATCGACATCAACCTTGGTCACGCTGATAGCCTCAGCATTTTCCTGGCTGGTTTCTCGCTCACAACAACTCCGGGCAAGATGGGGGAGGCCGTAAAGGGCGTCTTCATCAATGACATAGACGGAACACCCCTGGCTAAGACCGCTCCTGTAGTAGTTTCAGAGAGAGCGACCGATCTCATCGCGATGGTTATTCTGGCGCTGGCAGGTTTTAGTATTGGTTTTGCAGGCGGAGATCAGCTTTACCTTGTTGTGTTGCTTGGAGCTGCGGCAGTCGTAGGCGCAATAATTCTGGGTCGTAGTGAATTCTATAACGGAATCCTGCAAAGACTCACTTCTTTTGGACCACTAAAGAGATTCTCGAATAACAGCAATTTGATTGTCGATACTATGACTAAGACGATGTCTCCGAAGCCAATGGCAGTAAGCACGGCGATTAGTGTTCCGGGGTGGTTCATGGAATGCATAGCACTATGGCTACTTCTCAGCATTCTATCTGGTGCGGGGTTTCCATCGCTTACTCAAGCCTCGCTGTTTCTGCTTTTGCAGGCAACGTTCATTCACGCAACAGCGTCCGCCATCGGAGCAGTTTCCTTCTTGCCAGGAGGGCTCATTGCCTATGAGGGTACAGCTGGCATACTCATTCCACTCTTGCTCGGTTTCACCGAAAGCCAAGCCGGAGTTGCAATAATCATCATAAGATTCGTAACTCTCTGGTTCAGCGTCATAGTTGGATTCGTGGCTCTTGCAGTTGTCGAGAGAAGACGTCGTGTGCGGGAGCAGCGTGGTTCCCACCAAGCTTAAAACCGAAGGAGAACAAAGCTCCGGCTGTGAGTCTAGATGAGCAGTCCACTCGAAATGGCAGAGAGTAACGCCGAAGAAATAGTTACCAATGAGGAATTGAAGCACATTCTCGAATCCAAGCCCGGCTTTAATTTCTACTATGGGACAGCTCCCACAGGTCCATTTCATTATGCATATCTGATACCTCTCAACAAACTGGTGCAACTGGCGAAACTTGGCGGAAAGGGCACCATTCTACTTGCGGACTATCATGCACATTTGGACAGCCAGAAAACATCTTTTGAGCTGATGGACCTAAGATCGAAGTACTACGAAGAATGCATACGAGGTGTTCTCGGTTCTGCCTCCAAGAAACTCAAATTTGTTAGGGGCTCCACCTACCAGCACAAGCGAGAGTACGTTGAAGATCTATACAGGATAGCAGCCCGCGTGACGACGACGAGGGCGAAGAGAGCTGCGAGCGAAGTCGTTCGGATGCGAGGTGATGCCAAGGTTTCTGAACTCCTCTATCCACTGCTACAAATATTGGATGTGAAATATCTTCAAACTGATATCACAGTAGGCGGCATTGACCAGAGGAATATCTACATGCTTGGGAGAGAGCATCTAGAAAGTATCGGGTACCAGAAGGGAGCCTACATCTTCATGCCACTGCTACCTTCACTGAAGGGCGGTGGTGGTAAGATGTCAGCAAGTGATCCTTCCACGCACATTAGGGTGACTGACAGTCCTGAGAGTATCAATTCCACCATTAGGAAGGCTTACTGTCCAGCGGGAGACCTTGAGCAAAACCCCATCACAGCCACCGTGAGATACATCCTAATGCCGCGACTGGGCGAGCTCCTTATTCCAAGGAAAGAGAAGTTCGGGGGCGATGTTGAGTTCAAGTCTGTTGAAGCCTTTGAAAAGGCGTATGTGGAGAAGGAGCTCCACCCAATGGACATCAAGCAAGCGGTGACAGAAGCACTGATTGACATTCTCAAACCTGCTCAAGAGTACTTTGAGAGTCATCCTGACATCCTGCAACAGATCGAGGAAAGCTTTGAGGCGTAAAACGCCTGGACAATAACTGTTACTATCCAGCCATTTCGCTAGTTTCATTCAAGACGAATACCAAGACTGTCCAACAGCGCTTCAAGGTCTGCTCTTGAAAGATACTTGGCCTGCTCTACGATGATGTCAACCTTATCGGTACCCATGCCTTCTGTTGGAGCTTCTTCCGGAGCTCGTCGAGTTCCTCGGGTAGATCTCCTAGAAGCTCAGGCTTGGCTATCTCCAGTTCCTTGCATCTCTGTCGGAATGTCTGACAGAGAATACGTACGTAATGCTTCATCAGGTCCCACTTCAATGAACTGACCATTTCCCACATCAACCAGCGTGAATCCATTCCCATCAGGAATGGCGCTCATCGTCTGCAGGTCTGACGACAGACTACCGACTATCAGCGGCAAGAGCACAAGAACTACGTACTACAGCTTCCTAGCATTCATAGACCGGTCTCCGAATCCGGCGAACAGTGTCTTATTGGTTCACTGAATCCGGATATCGAATCCAGTGATTGACGACCTCTCAAGCGGAACCTCTGCAGAACCACCCTATAAGAACATGCTCGCTGTACTCGATTTCGTTATTCGAAAATCCTTCGATTTATGGAATGGCCAAGCCTGCGATCTGTCAGACCTACACGCTTTTTCGACGAGTGTATAGCGTCCAGATGACGACCACAATGGCGATGGTGGATATGGCGCTAACCACTGCTACGACAACCGGATCCCAGAGAAACGACCCGCCCTCAATATCCCCGTATAGAACGCGTTGCTGCGTTGAGGCTCTGTTCATGCCCCAGTCGTAGGCTTCAATCCAGATGACGAAGCTTATGTAGTCGTCGAAATCGGGAACCGTGGCACTCCACTCGCTGCCATCGAATTCACAGGGGTATTCCAATTCAACACTGTCATTCAGCAGGATATGAACCGTTACGTTGTCAACCCCTGCCAGGTCATCCGTTACCTGTGCCCACGCTGTGAATGTGTCGAACTCGAACTCAGTCGGGATTGTACCCCAGTCAGTAATCACTGGCGGAACTGTATCATGCATTGAGAAGGTCAGCCTCTTCAACCAATCTTGGACCTCATTGAATGCCTCGTAGCATGCCTGCCAGTCCATCTGATGATAGATCGCCCCAACTCGGTCGAGTGCATTTAGGACGCCCCGCTCAGCAATGAGGGTCTCTGGACGCGGACTTGCAGGCATCTGACTGCGGCGGGAATCGAGCTCCTCTCTTGCATCCACTTCCATCTGATCAAGGTACGTTCCTTGAACCCAGTTTCTATCGAACGTAGCAGTGCCGTTGTGCATTCCATAGTAGCCCATCGGACCGTAACTGAAGTCACCCACGTAGTGGTCATAGCCCCATGTATGCATGAGGCCAAGAGCATGTCCGGTTTCATGAAGCTGAATATGCGAGATGCCCGATTTAGGAGTCACCTCATCTGACCTGTAGTATCGCTCCCAGCTCTTCCAAATCACTGTCTGCCCGAGACTTGGACTGCCCAAACCGGTGTAGTACTTGCCATAGACGTGCATCAACATCTCTTTCTTGATGAAGATCACACCGAATAGCTCCACATCACTGGAGTCCACATTGATGTACTGAGGTCTCATTTGGTCAGCTATGGCGGAAAACAAACCACCTCCGTCAACTATCGTCTTTCCATCAAGCACAGCATAGTCCCAGAATAGGTTATTCCAAGATGGATAGTTATCTATGTCAAGGAAATCAACCTCAACATCCCACGATATGAAGGGGAGCAATTCTTCAAGGTGTGCAGTTTGCATCTCAGCATTTGTCACCCAACGAAGGCTGTCAACAGAGACCCCGTCTTGAACATCCATGCAGAAGACGAGCACTCGCACTTTAGCCTGAGTCACATACGAGGCCGGGTAGTGCTGGAACGGCACACATAGGTAAGCAATAGGGTCATACATGTACTCTTGAAGATAGGTATTGAAGAGCTCTTTTCCGTAGGGAGTGCTAAGGTTCAGAGAGTCAACAACATCTTCCAGATCGTTTGTCCAGTGCGTAGGGTCGCCCGTGTTCGGCCACCACAACCTTGCCCATCTCAAATACCATTGGTCAGCGCTTGGATCGAGGACATAGATGTTGTGCCGTCCACCAAATCCAGGATACATGAAATGCACATCTTCGTTAAGATCGTTATCCCATTCCAATCGGAACCAATCCTGAGTTTCTCCAGTGTCTGAATCCATTGCATGATAGTCGTACCAGTGTTCTAGCCCGTGGCCAGGGGTATCAAACTCTGAGAAGTTCAGCAAGTAGAAGACATATCCAAGACCAGGGGGTTCGACGGCAGGATTCTCATGAAGCCAGTCCTCTACGGCGTAACCATCAATTGACATTCCAGCGCGAGGATAGAAGATAGTCTGAGGTTCGTCTTCGTGGTCAATCTGGTATCCCAGTGCAGTCTCGTTGAGGCTAGTTCCCATGGCAGACCCATTGACAGAGTTGGCCAGCATCAACGACCTAAGATTATCAACATAGGCTTCATCCGCGTGGGAAATCTCGTAGTCCACGTTGTATTTTACCAGGGCATCGCCAATATCGTATGTGCGCTGCGTTGGGAGATTCTCCAAGAGAGCCATTACATCCACTACATCCAGATCATAATTGACTAACACTACGCGAATTGTCCAATTGCGCACTACCTCAATCCCCCTTTGGGCAAATGTGTATGCAGGCGTGGTCATGGACCGGTCTGCAGGGCTGATTGTTGGCATTGGAACAAAAAGCAAAATGCAGAGAATCACAAGTAGTGCAGCGCGCATGATGCACGACAGGGACTCTACCGATATTAAGAGAACGGTCGATGTAGTTCGAAACTTTGCCTGCTGAGCAATTGATACTACACCCCCAATGCATATATTAACTAATATTAACGAATACTCATTAAGCGTCGGTTTCGACATTCAACGATTGCTTGAATTCCCACGACAGCCATATCTTCCTGAGATATGGAGACTAACCCCAATCCCTTGATTCCTGCCGACGCAATCTCTCTCCTCCTTACTGAAAAACAGTGAGGCGATCGGTGGCTCTTTCACCGGGTCACCACCGCCTTCACGCGCATTCCAATGGTCGGAATTGGAACCTTCTTTCTACGATTTCGATGGCTACGCGTGGGGGTTTTTTCTCTCGTTGTCTTCTGAGCTGCTGGAACCGTGAATCGTCAACAAATTAGTTCGCAAAGGGCAAAATTCGCGTGTTTGCTAGTCACAAGATGTGACTCTATTCTGTGACCCTCAGATGTGGCTCCGCATTATATACTGATTCCGAGTGTTATTCCTTGTGAAATATGATGGCTCTGGCAACAAACAACCGGAACTCGTCTGTGCTGAAGAACAAGACCGTGGTCAAGACTCAGTCAACTGATGCTCTTAGCTACGCCTACATGA
>DXJO01000002.1 GCA_019057475.1 Candidatus Thorarchaeota archaeon
CGCCTGTGGAGAGGACGTGAGACTTGTCGCAGATTCAGTAGGATCTGCAGAGCAGACCTCAATGAATCAGGAACCGAACATCAGTCAAGGACATTGATGTCCAAGATAGTATAAGTTTCGGGCAACGGTTCACACTGATGCTCTGACAGAGTGGCGCAAACTGAAGCCGGAAATCCCAGAAACTGGGCTCTACGAGATTCCCATATGCGACGAAATCGAGCTGGAAAAGGACCTCCACTGAAATGCTGTTACCTCCAAGGCCCGCCTCTCATTGCCCAGACAGCATCTTTTGAGAATCCCCCGGGCAAGATCAATGCAATCAGACCGGCCACGATTAGAAGAACACCAAGGAGCAAAGCAAGAATTGCATAGCCTACGTAGTTTGACACGATGATTGAAGAACCCGTATAGGCAGCAACTAGCACCACGCTGAGACCAAGAACAATAACACCGACAACAATAGCGACTCCCGAAATGAAAAGAATGCGACCTATGCGCTTCAGCCTTGGCTGAGCTGGCGAACCTGTATCTGTTTCTTTGTTCATTGCTTCCCCTCGAGTACTATCTTGACCCCTACCGAGATAAAGATTGAGTTCTAGTGAGGGCAAGCGACAGTATCTTTAATACAGGTCAGGAGCAAATACCGCAAACACTCGGAGGAATAAACATGCCCGAAAAGGAAAACGATGAAATTGTTGATTCTCAGAAGCTTTCGAACCGTGATAAGAAGGAACTCAAAGAAGGCCTGTGCGTAAATTGCGCGATTTTCGCGTTCATATTCATGTTTGCAGCAATGATTGCGCTCGTTCTCTAGAAAAAGGAATTGCACTAGTATGACGTTTCTAATCGACCCACCGCTGCTAATCATATTCGGCTATATATCGTTCGTCATAGGAAACGCTCTGAAACACAAGACGCAGCTTCCGATATCGAAAGCTTTGGTTATATTCAGTTTCTGTACCATAATATTCACGAGCAGTTCACTTTACCTCAACATGGGGTATGTGGATTTCTTCTGGCTGCCGTTTGTGCCTGCTGTGGCATCGGGCAAAGACCTCATGATAAACTCGGGTATCTTTTCGTTCGAATCCACAGAAACAGCAGGACTCACTGACGCGCTTGCATTCCTACAGATAGCGATTTATCCGATTTGGATCTATCTTGGAGTGAAACTCTACCGTTACAGGCATAATGAGGGCCTTTGATAGCAGCTCGGAAAAAGAGGGGTGCGGGACCCAAAGGGCCCCAGGCTGATTCTAATCTTCATCCTCCTCATCGTCACCAAGTCGCTTTCCTGGCTTGAAGCGAGCCTTCTTCCTGTCAACAGAAAGCCGCCCGGGTTGCTCTCCAGATAGGTCATGTCCAGGCTTATCCTTCGAAATACCTTCAGCCCGCTCACTCGGCCATGACTCACCAGGAGCTGGAGCCCGCTCGGCTATCTCCTCATCTACTTCTCCGGCCTCGAAGGTCTCGCCCTCCTCCTTAGCTCTTTCGATTATGCGATCAACCCGTTGCACGCGCAAGTAGTACAGACTTGTGAAAATCGCAACCAATGGGAATGCTATGAGCTTCGCTATGTCTCTGAATATGAATGCAGCCGAGGGATTCGCTATAAGATCTGTTTCAAACCAACTAGCCAGAATCGCGCCGGGCGCAGCGGTGTGCACAGATATGATACTGTCAACAAAGAAGAACCCGCTGGCCAAAAAGAACGTGAGCAATGGTCCAAGATCACGTAAGTGAGACCGTGATTCCTCTACTGCATCGGTCACAGTTCGTCCAATGCCACTCATGGCATATGCCAAGAAGAAGAGAGACATACCAATGTCCACTGGAGTCAATCCAAAAGCGTCAACCCTCCGAATCACGTTGAATAGGAAGTACCCCGAGTACAAGGCAATGAAAACCGTCAATAACGCAACATTCAGGGCAGAGCCTTTCCTGGCGTATTTGAGATAGGAGAGGAAGGATATCACCCCAAAGAGACCCAACAACCCAAATGCGAGAAGGAGATATGGCCAGTGAAGAGTGATGTTTGCTAGGGATTGTGGATAAGCCGCCTCAACAGAATCCCCTATTCCGAAGTAGTTGCCCGGCAAGAGAACTAAGGCAAAGATCGCTTCAGCTGCTATTATGATAAGTCCAATTACGAGTATGATGAAGCTACCAATGCTTATTCCCCAACCGCCCTTCTTTGGCTCTGCAATAGTAGCAATCCTCAAACTGGTTCTAGACGAGAGGTACGCTTGGAATGCAATCCAGCCAACCCAACAGAACATGGCAAAGAAGATCATGAGGCTGTTACCGAAGAACCTAGCCATGAACACTGAGATTGCAAAAGATATCGCAAACCATGAGAAGCCTATCATCTCGTTCCATTTGCCACGACCCCTGCGCTTTATCCACAGCTTGTCCAGGCCCAACCCAGTGAGTATCGTGCCAATCATGAAGTAGATGGTGCCAGTGGCGCCTATGTAGGCAAAGAAATTCACCAAGAGTACCTCGGTGGGTGTACCTACAAATTGCGTCATCAACCATGACACGAATAGACCCAGGAATGTAGTGGCAACGAAAATAGTCACATATGCAACAAATCGCTTGGTCTTGAAGAAGACCCCTAGTCCAGAAAACATATCGCTTAGAATCGGGATTCCCAAAGCAGAAACCTCCCTTACGCTGGTTTCTCTAGGTCAGCCTATGGTTTTAAGCTTTGCATTGACAAAGAGAGGATATTGAAAAATATCTTACCGCTGACGATACTTGCGCACCTCGCTGACCTTAATAGACTTCCCGCGAATGTTAGATACAGTGGTCATGTAGCTGGCGGGGTCTAGTTCTGCAAGATGCCCTCGTTACAAACTCCCCCTCCTACCATAACCCTGCTAGCTCTGGCCACACCTTCTACACTTCTTCAAACTCTTCGGTCTTGAGGGTCAGCTTCCGAGGATTTGCTAGTAGGCTAATTTCATGCCTGTGTTGCAGCGGAATGTCCTTTCCTTTCTGCCACTTCTTGAGCCCTTTCTCCAACCGCTTGAATATCTCACCGCGGTAAGCTATCACAACAGAAAAGCATTGGAGAATCCTGCAGAACCATTCGTTCTCAGCCAGGACAGAGTCCTTCACGTTTACAACAAACTCCCCGCCAACGTCACCCCACTTGCTATCAATCTCTGCTACGGTCTTGCCACTGGCTAGACGCACGACCTTGAAATCATCGCCCATGGTTGCGCGCTTGCCTTCGATTCTGAAGACCTCGAACGTTTTGCCTGGCCCAAGGATGTAGAACGCGTAGTTCTCAGTGGCCATTGCACCGCGTCGAACTTGCCTGATGTAGGTGACAACCTCAGTTTCTCTTGAAACCACAGCGAATGCTAGCATTGGCTTATCAGAAACATAGCTATTCGTGTATTCATCTGCCACCATCTCTTCTATTGTTGCAACCCACGAACCGCGGGATGTGAAAAGCTTCAAAACAAGACGACGCAACAGCTCATCTTCCTGGTCGTGCCATACTGATTTCCGTAGGATAATGAATCCAGTCCGCTCCATCTTGGATAGCTTCTTTTCGCCACGTTTCGTCTTCGCTTCCTCTATCTTCCCGATTATGTCAGCGTCTCTGGTGAACTGGCGGCTCTTGGCTCTCCAGACTTCATACTGGCGCAGTCCAACCTCTTCACCATGAAATCCTGTACTGTAGAGATCCTGTGACAGAATTCGAAACACAGGACCGACCTTTCGATCATCTTCATTCTTTGGCATAAGGCGCTCCCTCTGTGCATTGCACTATTCTTCTCCCATGATAATGGCTTCGCAGTATTTCATCATTGCGTATTGGACAACATAAGGGTCTACACAAGCTTCATATCTCGGATTCTTTGAGCCAAGCCGCGTAGACAATGATTGAGAATCTTCTAGTCATGATTGGTGGCCTTGCTCTCTTCATGTATGCCATCACGCTGCTGCGGGAAACCCTCGGCAAGATATCTGGAAAACGGGTGGCGAAAATTCTTGAGAAGACAACTGACAGTCCAGTAAAGGGAATGGGCGTAGGAACCGCCGCAACGCTGATGACCCAAAGTTCAAGCATCACTGTGCTGACATTGATTGGCTTTGTCAACGCGGGGATGATGACGTTTAGGCAGTCAGTCCATGTCATGCTAGGATCGGAGATAGGCACAACGATAACCGCTCAACTTGTATCGTTTAAAATAGGCATAGATTACGCCTGGCTTCTAATCGCAGTTGGATTCTTCATGACTATGTTCCTGAAGAATGAAAATGCCAAGATGGCGGGGCGAGTAATATTCAGCTTAGGTCTTTTGTTTCTCTCAATGGATTTCATGAAAGATGGCGCCTCAGAACTGGGACAGAGCCAAGTCTTTGTTGACTTGATAATCGCATTCGGCGTAATCCCAATTTTCGGCATCCTAATTGGTGCAACGATAGCTGGAATCACCCAAAGCAGCTCAGCCACGACGAGCTTGGTTATCGCGATGAGCATGGCAGGTGTCATTGGTCTCCCTGCAGCCATAGCTCTTATCATGGGAGCCAATATCGGCACTTGTTTTCTAGAGAACATGGCAGCTATTGGTGCTACAACTCCAGCCAAAAGAACGGCCATAGCGCAGACGATTATTAACGTCGTTGGAGTTGCTGTATTCTTCCCGTTCTTCGGACAATTCGCTGACATAGTCGCGCTCACCTCGAATGACCTTCCTCGGCAGATTGCGAACGCTCATACCATCTTCAATGTCACAGTGAGCTTCATGCTCATCCCCTTCGTGGGACTCATTGTCAAGTTGTGTGAGAAACTCATTCCTGACAAAGAAGGAGAGATTATTGGAGCACATTTCTTCGATGACGAAATGCTTCACATGCCACAGGTTGCCCTGCTTGAGGCTCAAAGGGAGATGATTGCAACTGGCGACCTGACTGTGAAGATGATAGACTTGAGCCGGAAAGCTTTGCTCAACCATGATTTGGAGGCGGCACAGAAGGTCGTCAGGTACGAGGATAAGGTTGATGACAGCTGTAGGGCTACAGAGAAGTTCATCGACAAAATAAGAGAAGAAGAGCTGAACAAAGCGGATACTCTCTGGCGCATGAAACTGCTAGCGATTCTTGTAGACATAGAACGCGTTGGAGACCTCACATCCAACATAGCGGAGTTTGCAATCGACCGATTGACTGAGGAGATTACCTTCTCACCCGCTGCCGTCTTGGATATGGAGGATATGTTTAGACTTGTTGAAGAAACATACTCCACATCGATCGAAGCGCTGAGAACAAGAAACAAGGATGTTGCTGAGAGGGCGGTCGAGCTAGAAGACAAGGTGGATATACTTGAGAGAGAGCTACGGGAGGGCCACGAGAAGCGGACCGCTGCAGGGGTATGCATGCCTCAAGCTGACAGTGTCTTCGTGGAGACCTTGAGGAACCTGGAGAGGGTTAGTGATCACGCAGATAACATCGCGGCAGATGTGCTGATGAAGTACTGAATGGTGTGCAAGCGAAGAGCGATTAGCTGTCGATCATCAAGACTTCTTGTCGAGCTTCCGTTTGATGTCTTCATGGTCATGCCCCAGGATGCCCGGACGCGTCATGCGCTCGGGAGTGAGCACGTGATCTAGTTCTTCCTCAGAAAGCAGTCCTTCCTCCAGTACGAGCTCACGTATCGGTTTCTTGGTCTCGAGTGCATTCTTGGCAATCCTGCTTGAGGCTTTATAGCCAATGATTGGTACAAGAGCCGTAACCAGGCCCACGCTCTTGTACACCTTGTTCAAACCATCCATGTTTGGTTCTATTCCCTTTATGCACTTCTCCGCAAGAATCGGTATTGAATTCCTCAGTAGCTTCAAAGCTTGGAAGAAGTTGTATGTAATCAGAGGTCCAAAAGCATTCAGTTCAAGCATTCCGCCCTGAGCGGCGAGGGATATGGTTGCATCATGCCCCATCACTTGATAGGCGCACTGCATAGTCATCTCCACAATGACTGGATTAACCTTGCCAGGCATGATCGAGGAGCCAGGCTGGACTGCAGGCAATGTAATCTCGTGGAAGCCCCCAATAGGGCCTGATGATAAAAGCAGAAGGTCTCCACACATCTTGCTCAGATTAGTGGCAAGGACTCTGAGGAGACCCGAGGCGTGGACGAATTCATCGTTATTTTGAGTGTCGTCAATAAGGTTCTCAGATGTCTTGAGATTCTGCAGACCAGTCACTTCACGCAAGTGCGTCTCCGCGAGCTTGATGTATTCCGGGTCTGCGTTGAGACCGGTTCCAATTGCTGTTGCTCCAATGTTGTGAGTTTCGAGGGTATCAATAGCCCAGCCAATCCTATGCAAATCCCGTTTGAAGGGGCCAGCCCAAGCTCCGAACTCTTGCCCTAGCGTAATGGGTACTGCATCCTGCATTTCTGTTCGACCAAGTTTGAGGAGGTCCTTGAAGTCCTCGGCTTTCTCTTCGAGAACATTCACGAGCATTTCAACGTTGGTCGATAGGGCGCTCAAGCCAAAGATCGTGGCAATCTTCGTTGCGGTTGGATACACATCATTCGTTGACTGACTCATGTTTACATGATCGTTCGCATTAATCGGAGCTATGGCATTCCGCGACTCGCCAAGAATCTCATTGGCTCTTGATGCGATGACTTCGTTAACGTTCATATTCGTTGAAGTGCCAGCCCCGCCTTGAAACGCATCTACAATGAACTCGTCATGAAGGTCGCCCCCGATTATCTCATCGCAAGCTTGGATTATCGCGTTTCCATACTCCTTGGTAAGGTCGTTAAGCTCCATGTTGGCAAGGGTGCATGACTTTTTCACCATAGCAAGAGCGTTGATTAAAGTCGTGTAATGATGCAGACTTACTCCTGAAACGTGAAAGTTCTCAGACGCCCGTAGAGTCTGAACACCCCAGTAGGCATCTGCAGGGACTTTTCTAGGGCCTAGAAGATCACTTTCTTCTCTGTACTTCATTGGCTGCTCTGTCATTAAGGTCACCTTCTGTCAACAAGAACGTCGATAGCACTGTCCAGATTCACCGGCCCAGATTATGAAGATTGTGAAATGACTGGGATTTCATGAATGACGTTAATGGAGCAAGCTAGAAGCCAGCAGCCTGACCGTCCTTTCTGAAATCAGAGCCAGCAATCCAAGCATCTCCCAGACGGAATATAGCCTGACCGCCGCCGAAGCCCGACATGGTTTCATGAACTAGCTTATGTCCACGCTTGCGCATCTCATTCTGAATCCCAGGAGGGATGCCATTCTCAAGAGCTACCGTATTCATCTCTTGATTATGATTGAAACGTGGATGGTCCAGTGCCTCCTGAGGACCCATTTGATGGTCAATGACGTTGCTCACAAATTGCGCATGGGCTTGTGCTTGGTGCGCTCCACCCATAATCCCGAATACACCAAAGAAATTGTTGTCCCTGTACATCGCTCCAGGAATGATTGTATGAAACGGTAGCTTTCCTGGTGCATAGCAATTTGGGTGCTTCGGGTCAAGTGAGAAAAGATGCCCTCGATTCTGGAGCTTTATTCCATAACCTGGAACGACGAGCCCGCTCCCGAACCCCATGTACAGACTGTTGATGAACGACACAGCCATTCCTTCACCATCAGCTGTCGCAAGGTAGATTGTGTCCGGACCAATTGCGATTCCAGGGTTTGGAGCCTCCATTGCCTGTTCTGGATTGATGCTCTCAGCCCGTTTCTTCGCATACCTTTTCGAAAGAAGATTATCCAAGGGAACATCATAGAAATCGGGGTCTGCGTTGTGCTGATACAGGTCAGCATAAGCGAGCTTCTTGGCCTCTATCATGGTGTGGTAGCGCTCTGCATCCAGAGGGGAGTATTTCCCAAAGTCGAACGATTCCATGATATTCAGCATTGAGAGAGCGGCAAATCCTTGTCCATTTGGCGGATGTTCGTAGACCTCGACACCTCGATATGATGTGGAAATTGCGGTAGTTTCAATAGTCTTGTGCCTAGCGAGATCATCTGGAGTCAGGAACCCACCATGGTCTTGTACCGTTTTTACGATTGCCTCACACATAGCTCCCCCGTAGAATGCAGATATTCCTTCTGCAGCCACGGTCTCAAAGACCTTCGCTAAGTCCTTGTTGAACATTATTTCACCTGCTTCAGGAGACCTGCCACCAATACTGAATGTTTTGCGTGCCGCTTCATTTCCCAGAACTTGGACTACGAAACTCCACACTTCAGAGATAATTGGTGAAACGGGAAATCCTTTGCGAGCGTATCTGATTGCAGGGGACAGAACATCGCCTAGCTCCAATGCACCATGCTTCTCGATAAGGTATCCCCAAAGATGCATGGCTCCAGGAACTGTAACCGGTGGCCCACCTCGAACAGGCATTTGCGCCCAGTCTTTCTCAAGCAGTTCATCCAAAGTTGTCATTGTCCCCGCTCGGCCCGAGCCATTCACAGAGAGCGGTTTCTTCTTCCCAGGTAGATGAATCAATACGAAGGCGTCTCCGCCGCATCCAGTACTGAAAGGTTCTACGACGTCAAGCACAGCGGCAGTCGCAATCGCTGCGTCAACAGCATTTCCTCCATTTACTAGAATTTCAAGCCCGGCCTGAGTTGCCAGAGGCTGCGAGGAAGCCACGACACCATTCACAGCCACAATCTCAGAACGACCAGTTGCACGACGCCAGAACACCTACATCACCTAAGCTTTTGATTTCCAACCTCTGCTCGATTGTCTGGGAGCATGTCCATACCGATGTCAGTTCCACTGATAAAAGTGGTTCATCAAAGCCGGAATCCTTAACATTCACCAGATAGTTCATTTCCAGATATCTAATGGAGGCGAAATTAGAATGTCAATTGCTTCATTGAAAACGCCACTTGGTGTCTTGCGTGTCGTGATTGTACTGGCAATTTTCATATCCACTTTATTTCTGATAACCATGATAAATCAGGGTACGCCCAATTGGAATTTACTAGCTACATCAGCGTTGATTGTCATTCTAGCTTTCGTGAATTTCATGGATAAGAGAGCTACAGAGAAGTGGTCCCGTTTCGCACTACTCATGTTCGTTGCAATGTTCATTTGTTTTGTAGGAGACCTCGTCATGGCATCAGTATTCTACATCACCACAGACCCATTGATCAACGGTGTTCTCATGTTTTCGCTGGGGCACGTGGTTTATCTTCTGGCTCTCAAAGATCGTTCGCCCTTACTTCTAAGGAATGAATCGCCCAGACTAATCATGCGAAATGTGATCATCTGGATTGTCAGCATTGTGATCGTTATTATCCTGTTCGTCCTGACTCTGTATAACCCAGCTGAAATGGTCATTAGTATGGGTTTGTTTGGCTATGGGATTCTCCTGACAACAGTTCTAGCATTCAGTCTGTCAAAGTGGTTTGATAACTGTCCTAAACTCTTCGTCATCTGTCTTTTTATTGGGTTTCTGTTATTCTTTATTTCGGACTACATAATCGGGTATCGAACATTGACTGATCCAACTTTTCTCAGTGGTACAGAAGCAGTTGGTGTGACCTATATCGGTGGTCAACTTCTAATTCACATTTCATCTGTATTTGGTAGTGAGGCTTGAGTTAAACACAGTGTAGAAGGAGCACCTCCTCGCAGCAGGGCATAGTGAAGTTTGCCTTTGGCAGAATGCTTAAATTAAATATAGTGAATTACTCACTATTCCGATTAACTAGTCAATGGAGATACAATGCAGTGGTCGAAATTCGAGGAATCAGAACGGTATTCAAAAGTAAGCCAACCACGGAAGGTGCAGGCGTTCGGCTGAAACGTGTCTTCGGATACAATGAAGTTGAACTCATGGACCCATTCTTGTTGCTTGATCATTTCGGCTCAGACAACCCAGATGACTACCTGAAGGGATTCCCATGGCATCCACATCGGGGAATTGAAACAATCACTTACATGATTGAGGGACAAGTGAAGCACGAGGATAGTCTAGGTAACAGTGGCACCATTGAGTCAGGAGATGTGCAATGGATGACAGCTGGGAGCGGCATCATCCACCAAGAGATGCCAAATCGTACAGACGGCATGATGATGGGTTTTCAGTTGTGGGCGAATCTTCCCAGTTCAAACAAGATGATGCATCCTCGATATCAGGGTATCAAGGAATCAGAGATACCTGAAGTTGTCACAGAGAGCGGTGCTAGAGTGAGAATCATCTGTGGGAAACTTGATGGGACCTGCGGACCAGTCCGTGAGATTGTCACAAACCCAGAATACTTGGATGTAATTGTACCTCCTGGAACTGGATTCACACACTCTGTGAAACGTGGACATACCGTCTTTGCATACGTTTTCGAAGGCGAGGGATATTTCGGCCAAGATAAGGAGAAACTCATTGAATCAGACCATCTTGTATTGTTTGAAGATGGTGAGCAGGTAGTTGCCACAGCAGGAGAAGAACAACTCCGGTTCTTGTTGGTTTCAGGAATGCCTATTGGAGAACCAATTGCTTGGCACGGACCCATTGTTATGAATAACAGAGAGGAACTTGATGAAGCATTCCGAGAGTACCGAAGTGGCACCTTTATCAAACACAAGTAGAACGTTGCGGAACAAAGCCAACTGCGTTTAATCCTTGAGCCCTTCTCCACCCATCGCATGACGTCAGAACACCTAGATCATTTAAGCCCTGCGCGTCTGTAACGGATATCCTGCCCGTTTCCAACCCCTCAGACCATCCAACGGGATACCAACATTTTGGAAGCCGGCCTTGGCAAGAATACTTGCGCCAGTTGTGGCACGCACGCCAAACGGGCACATTGTTGCGATGTGGGTTTGTGGGTCAACCATCTCGATATCTTCAGCAATGCTGGTCAATGGAGCCAGAAGAGACCCTTCAATGAGCTCCTTCTCGGTTTCATGTGGCTGTCGAACATCAAGAATCTTGAGCAAATCCCTATCGACTTGCGTTCTGAGTTCCTGGGCTGAATATGTCTTGAACGACTTGACAGACCTGCCAGCCTCAAGCCAGCTCTTGATTCCTTCAGTCAGGTACCCGACAATTGAATCTAGTCCTACCCGAAGGAGCATGCCCCGTGCGTCACGCAAGTCAGCCTTGGCACCTAGCGCAAAGAAGAAGTCCTTATCATCCTCAAGCACCCAGCCTGCAAATAGGCCCATGTGACTCAGCGGAAGGCTGATAGAATGAGGAATGTGGCCCTTCACAAACTCGGATGCAGAGCGCGTATCTAGAATGACATTCTTGTCATCTTGCATCGCTTGCTCAAAATCGTCAACGTTCATCTCTAATGGGGAAGGAAAGTCGGCTACAATAGGTGGGCCGATAGTGTTCAAATGCTCGCATCGCTTGAAGTAGGGCGCCCTTGTGAGTCGCTGGTTAATCTTTCGCTCCACGAACTCATCTTCGCCAATGCTGAGCCAAGGATTGTATGCTCGTTCATACCCGATTGTGGTTAGGTCCCTCTCGCCAATTGCCGCTCCACAGACAGACCCCGCTCCGTGTCCAGGGTAGACCATAACGCCATCCTTGAGAGGAAGCACTTTGTCATGCAAGCTGTGATACAATTTTCTCGACATCTGTTCGTGCTTCTTTATGTCTACTAGGTCAGTCCTCCCGACTTCGCCTACAAACAGTGTATCACCTGTGAAAACCGCAACTGGATCAAAACCCACACTCTCATCGGAAAGAAGGTAGCACATGCTATCATCAGTATGTCCTGAAGTATTCAGACAAGTAACTCTGATTTTCCCCACAGTGAAGACATCGCCGTCACCAATCTGCAAATCGCCGTACTTGAAGCGCGTGGCATCACTATGTCCAATCTGTGAAGAGGGTACTCGGTGTTTCACATCACAAGAGCCAATCACGTAGTCCTCATTCCGGTGGGTTTCAAACACGTACCGTATCTCAGCCTTATCCTGCTTCGCGATGTTGAAGTAGATATCAGCATCCCTTCGAGGGTCAATAATCATCGCTTCTCCTTCTGAGCTTACAAAATACGATAGAACTGCGAGACCTTCAGAGCGAACTGTCGTGATTCTCAACGGGACCGCCTTGGGTGTTGCCAAGGCACGCAGCTCGCATTTAAGGTATCAGATAGAATCAACACTGTCAGAAAGCGGTGGTACCACTAAGTCGCTTCCATGCAGATTATCGAACCCATTCCTGCAAAAGCCGAACGGCCCGATTCAATCTCAATGAGTGGGCATGAGCAAGAATTTGCCTTTGGTCGTCAATCGCCTTCATTTGCAGTGAGAGTTCACCGGATTGAGCCATGGACACAAGTTTCAGGATTGCATCGCGGTCTTCTTTTGGAGTATATGTCAGGATTTCCGCTAATTCTGAAACTCCGCATAATGCATCGTAAACGACTCGAACGAGAGACAGTACCTTAAGTAGTAACGTTTCGTTTCCATAGAGAGAGGGGTTAGTAATTAGCTCTACAAGCGAACACCTGGCCTCCTTTGAGCTCACCGCACGAAAAAGCTCGATGCTTCCGTCCAGCAGTTGTACCATGCCGGACTCTAAGTGATTAGCAAGGTTCTGTATCAGGCTCAGAGCGTGCTTTGCATTCTCATCGAGGGTTGATTCCACTTCTGCTCGTCTGACAGGCAATTGTGCACTCTTCTCATCGATGCTCATGTTCGTGCCTGCATGATATACAGTATGCCTGTCACCATCCACAGGTTCCACACAACCTGACAGAATAGAGAGAAGGTCGCAACCACAGCAGTTGCATATTGTCGCACCAACAAGAGCACGTTCAAGCTTGCCAAAGACACTCATTACTTGGTCGCGGTCCTTCACTCGTCTCATGTTGATACGGCCGTCCTGAAGAACGGTGATGTTCATCTCATCAACATCAGCTCGACCATATCCGAGGTCACGGCTACACTTGACAAGATCAAACTGCGATTGCAGGCAGTTCATCAGGTCGCAAAGCGTTCGAGGGTCAAACACGGCAAATCGCATACTCTCACCGGGCTCAACGCCATTATGCAGGCTGAGCTCGGCCATCACTCTATCATTTGTGTCCTTGCAGGGTTGTGTGAACAAGACGCCGCCTTCAGGCAACTCCGGTGCAATTCCCATGCGAGGAGTGGAATCCCCTTTCAACATCGCCTCAAGCTCCGCTCTCAGGTTACCGTAATCGCGGAGCCCAAGAATCGGACAATCATCTAACTCAAGCTGTCCAACAACCAAGGCTCTTGCAAAACCTGTGCAAGCGGCCCTGCCGCAAAGCCCACAGTTGATTTTCGGGGTGCGCATCCACGTCTTAACCCAGGTGTTACTCATTCAGATTTGCCTCGGCTTTCTTGGGTTGCACTCTGCCGCTGTTTAACGTTGTGATATAAGCGGGTAGAGCGGGCTTCGTCAGTTTTATTAGACTAACACAGTTCGCATCTAGAGAGTGTTGAGTCATGGAGCGAATACGTCAACGTCTGAAATGGGGTCAAAGGACTGAGCTCGCAAAAACGATATTCCTGTTTGTCATTGTGATAGGCGGCACTCTTACGGGTTACGGCGTATTCATGTTAGGGATGGGGACTGCCACTCCATTAGTAGTTGTCACTAGCGAGTCGATGGTTCCAACCTTGGAAGTTAACGACCTCCTAGTCCTGCAGGGGCGGGCTCCTGAGGATATCGCTGTAAACGACATCATTGTCTTCCGGGCGAGCTGGTACACTGAAGCCCCAATTGTGCATAGGGTCGTATCCATTGAAGAAGTGAATGGCACTTACAGGTACTACACGCGCGGCGATAATAATCCATCACTGGATTTCGGTTATCGTACTTACGAGGACATCGTCGGCGTGCTTGTCTGGAGGATTCCTCAAGTCGGAGGAATCAGTATCTTCCTGAGAACTTGGCCAGGGATGCTCTTCATGGCAGCTGTGTTCATTGCAATCCTCATTGTTCCTGAGTTCGTGTGCAAGGACAAGGAAGAGGAGGAAACTCAAGAACTCATAGAATCGCCATCAGCTGTCAAGGAACCCGCTACAGACGCGTAGCTTCATTGGGATTGATTTATCAATCCAGAGTGGAAGGCGTGACCTATCCAACAAGAAGGAGATAATGTGGTATGTCTTCAAGGGCTCAGAAGTACAAGAACAAGAATATGATTCCAGTCGTCATAGTGTGGATAGTACTAGCGATTATGGCAGCTCTGCTTTGGCAATACGACCCCAACAACGCCATTCTGGCTATGTCGGTGCTAGTTGTCTTGATCATTGTGGTCCTACTGGGTTGGGGCGAGAGTATTAGTGAGATTGTCGAGGACATAATGGAAACAGTTGGTCCGCAAGTGGATGAGGAGCCTGACAAAACGAAGCCTAAGGCAAAGCCCAAGAAGAAGAAAGCATCGAAACCAGCTAGAAAGCCCGACAAGCACGAGGAGAAACATGTACCCGAAGCTGTGCAGCCGAAAGTCGAGCTGAGCCAACTGCCAATCGAAACCATAGAAGGCATTGGAGAGACCTATGGGTCCATGCTTCGAGATGAGGGCATTGATTCTGTTCAGGACTTGCTCGGAGCGCAACCGGAGAGAGTTGCAGAGATTTGTGGTGTGGGCTCCGAAGTCGCAGGCAAATGGGTTGCCATGGGACGCTTTGCATGGATTGATGGTATCTCAGAGGAGGATGCCGAGGCTATTGTGTTCGCCACGGGTATCACAACCCTAGATGATCTTGCGGCGGCAGACCCAGAAGCCCTGCTCAGGAAGGTGAAGTCAGCCCTAGCATCTGAGGAGTTCAGAGTGCCAGCAGGCTACAAATTCGACATTAAGAAAGTTCGTGGATGGGTTGCCGCGGCGAAAGACCTGATTTGACACTGAGCGGCCTGGATGTACTGGTTGAAGAGATGGTTCATAGGGTTCAAGGATTGATTATAGAGGTCCGTCAATCAAATGGCAACTGGAACATTTGCGCAGTGATCGAATGAGTTTGACATTGTATAGTAGCATAGCCCTCTTGCTAGCAGCTTTGGTTTTCTTCTCAATAGTCTGCGGCAAGAAAGAGGAAGAGCCAGAGCCCGAACCGGAGCCTGAACCAGAGCCGGACTCAGACTAATAGCTCGTGAAACCTATCCGCCGCCCACTGGCGGAAACATAACAACTCTGTCCCCATTCCTCAGAGCGGACAGCAAATCAGATGTCTGATTGTCATTTACAAATACAATCCGAGCTTGTTCCTGAGTGAAGCCGAGTTGCTCTATAAGGTCGGAGATTGTCGCCCCATTGAACTCAACTTCAAAGAATTCGCCAAGTTCATTATCAGGGGGGGCGAGTTTGCGGAGAGTTGCGTAGAGCTTTACAAAGACCTTCATGCTCCCCACCTAGTAGTAATCGACGTCAACATCCTTTCGGGTGTAACCGTGGCCCTTGAGGTGCTGACCTCCGCACAGCAGAACCATGTTGAAAGGAAACATGCCCAGTCTGTCACCGTCAGATAGTCTGTCGCCGTGCTTGACTAGAGTCCCGTTCAAGAAACAGTCGCCCAAGTCACATAATTTCAGTCCGAGCCGCTGCACAAGTTGAGCGAATGTTTCATTCTCAATGAATTCATACTTCAGGACTGTATCCTCGTTTGGTTTGGCCCCAGGAATAAGGGATCGCAGTTTCCCATAGAGGTGTATCTCGAGCATTACTACCAGTTCTCAATCTTTTCACAGATAAGCTGTTTCATCAGAGCGCACTCTCAAGCAAACGGTAAAAAGAAGAAGCGAGGGAGCCGAAGCTCCCTCAGAGTTGCTCTATGTTCTATCACATATCCTTGTAGACCGCATCGAGTTCCTCGTCCGAAACTTCGAATACCACGTTATGTGGCGGAAATGGTTCCGTGTAGAAGAACTCCGGAAGACGATCATCCTTCGCCGTGAAACCAGCACCCTTGTTGAAGGCACGTTCATTCTTGAGAATGGCCATTCCGTACTCGCCAACATCAATGTCTTTTCCAAGGAAGCCATTGACTGTGTCGAGCATCCCTCCAAATCCGCTATCGTCGTCAAGAACGCAAAATGCGATGAACAGACAATAACCTGTAGAATCGATGTATGCTGTTGTCGCCTGGAAGGTGCGCGATAGCTCAGCCTTGTCTATGGCTTTTGGATCGGTGACAGTTCCTTTAATTCCAACAATCTCAGCCGCTATCGTGTATCCAGCCGTGTGATCGGCACCCATTGTGGTCGTTGCATACGTGACTCCAATTCCGCGGATAGGCCGCGGATCGTAAGCAGGCAGAGCCTGACCCTTCACTACTGGAATCCTGCTAACTCCTAGAGTTTCTCCTGCAGTCAATGCACCAGAACACACCAAAGCACCCTTTGCTGATTCAGGATGATAACCTTTCATCAGAAGCTCAATTGCGGCGGGCCCATCTCCGAAGTCAATCAGACCAGATTCCATGAACATGGCGATTGCATTGCCAGCCTCAATGGTGTCAAGACCCAAGTCATTACAGATTCGGTTCATCTCAGCCACATCGTGCAAGACACCAATGCCTAGATTGGTGCCGAACGCCCATGCGGTTTCGTACTCCAGTGGAGACACTTGTGCCTTCCCGGTTTTTTCATAGGGCACAACATTGGAACATGCTATGACGCACCCAGGATGGCATGCATGTCCGTACTTGCCTTCAGCCTTGTCCCCGAACCTCTTACGGGTTTTATCAATGAGATCATGAACTGCCTCACCAGATATCTTGGCAGCATCCTCGAATCGTCCAGTTCTGAAGCCTCGCGTTGGCAAGGCACCAGCCTCGTTCAGTATATTCTGAAGGACATTCGTGCCATAGTTCTTCAGTGCGCCATAGGGTTCACCCTTCTCATTGTTCAGTCGCCCCGTGAGAGCATGGTTGTCGAGTGCCTTCTTGAAGGCTTTCCGCCCTTTCTCAAAACGATCCTTGTCCTTTGCTTCAGGACGTGAGCCGTCTGATGCGTCTGAGATGATGGCTATAATACGCTTTGAGCCAAGGACTGCGCCGAGACCACCACGACCTGCGTAGCGGCCAGGGTCGGTGTTCTCAACATTGTTTCCAAAGACCCCAGCACCCTTGTGAAGACGCTGGCCTGCAATCCCACACCCTATGATGCCCGGCTTGCTCGGATAGTCTTTCCAAATCTTGCCTATGAGTTCGTAGAGGCCTATTCCGGCGTAGTCACTTGTCTTCTTGACCTCGCACTTGTCCTTGCCAATGTAGATGCTATACCAGTCCTTTGTTTCAACTGGCGGTGCACCCTCGATGATGACACCTTGCAGGCCAAGGTAACCAAGCCTTGTAGCGGTGAGTCCGCCAGCATTTGCTTCTTTAATGCCTCCAGTCAAAGGAGACTTCCCACCCACACTCAAGCGGCCTGAGGATGGTGCCATCGTTCCAGCAAGAAGTCCTGGCGATATGATGAACTTATTCTTCTCACGAAGTGGATGACACGTTGGATCTACCTCGTTATGTATTACTGCTGAAGTGAACGCACGACCAGCAAGGGTCTCGTACTTCTTCGGCAGGGTTTCCCACTTGTGACCTAAATCACTCATATTGATGCGTAATATCTTACTCATTCCGAATCGTTACCCCCGGATATTTTCTGAATAAACAAAACCTCCTAATAACCGATATGCTTCGAAAAGCACATCGATATGAATCATTATGCATATCGCTTTGGTTGGCCTGAAATCCCACCGAAATGGTCCGAATTCTGCGTAAACAAAGGTTTCATATAGCTGAAAAATCCGGCCCCGCGTAGATTGACCCGAGGATGGGTTGCTAGATTACGAAATCAAGGTGACAATGATGCGAGACCCAATAGGCTGGATGAGAACCGAATACAACAAGCTAGTCGAGCAGAACTTCGACTGGAAGATCAGGGAACTTCAGGGCCCAAGCACTCCCAAGGCAAAGGTGGACGGTCAAGAGGTCATCATGCTTTGCAGCAATAACTACCTCAATTTGAGCAACCATCCCAAGATGAAGGAAGCCGCGCTGAAGGCAATTGAAACTCATGGTGTCGGTTCTGGCTCCGTGAGAGCGATTGCGGGTACGATGGACCTTCACTTGGAACTCGAGCGCAGGCTCGCCAATTTCAAGGGTGCTGAAGCCTCACTGACATACAGCGCAGGGTTTGCCACCAATGAAGGACTGATACCACAGCTTGTTGGCAAGAATGATGCAATCATCTCGGATGAGTTGAATCACGGCAGCATAATTGATGGTGTCAGACTCACGAAGGCAAAGCGCTTCGTCTACAAGCACTGCGATACTGACGACTTGGCGCGCGTTCTGAATGAAGCAGAAAAGGAGAAACCGGACAAGATTCTGGTAATCACAGATGGTGTTTTCAGCATGGACGGCGACATAGCTCCGCTGGACAAGGTTGTCGAAGTCAGCAAGGAACATGGCGCAATGATCTACGTCGACGATGCACACGGCGAAGCAGTCTTGGGCAAAGGCGGAAGAGGTATTGTATCACACTTCAACCTCACTCATCATGACGTGCACTTCGAGATGGGTACTTTCTCCAAGGCATTCGGCGTCATGGGAGGTCATGTTGCAGGGAGCCGGGATATGGTGAACTACGCCCTGAACAAGAGCAGGTCATGGCTCCTCAGTGCGTCACATCCGCCTGCAACAGCGGCGGCATGCATCGCAGCAATCGATGTACTAGAAACCGAGGAAGAGCACGTAGAGACTCTATGGAAGAACAGAGAGTACTTTGTTAAGGGGCTCCAACAAATGGGCTTTGACACAGGCTTCAGCCAGACACCGATCGTTCCAGCCATGACTGGCGAGAGCTCAAAAGCCGCAGCTCTAAGCGATGGCCTCTACAAGGAAGGCATTCTTGCACTCCCAATTGTGTTCCCGATGGTCGCGCGCGATAAAGCTCGAATAAGGAACATGATGAACTCCGGTCTCAGCATGGAACAGCTTGACATCTCACTCGCAGCCTACGAGAAGATCGGCAAGAAACTGAGCATCATCTAGAAGCATATTCCAATCCATTCAAAGAATCAAGCCGGGAGATCCTGCCATAAGGTGGGAAACTCCCGGGCTTGCTTTTCATTTTTCCATCTTCATTCCAAGTAGACACAACTCAAGACTGCTTAGCAAACCTCAAATGGACGGCCAAGTCACGAAGTGATGGAGTCTGAGTATAATGACCAACTATCTGCACGACATTCCATCGGGGCCAGACCCACCCCGCGAAATCTACGTGATAGTCGAAATGACGCGGGCAAGCAAGAACAAGTACGAGTATGATTCAGACCACAACCTCTTCAAGCTTGACCGGGTTTTGTACACGTACGCTCCATTCGATTATGGCTTCATACCACAGACGCTAGACCATGACCTAGACCCACTCGATGTTGTCTTACTGATCAATGAGCCAACCTTCACATCATGCGTGGTTCACGCGCGACCTATTGGTGTAATGAAGATGAACGATGCAGGAAAAACGGATGATAAGATTATAGCAGTTCCAATCAACGAACCCTATTACAGAGAAGTCAAAAGCATCAGAAACCTCTCAAGAAGCCTCATTGATGAGGTAAAGCACTTCTATGCAACCTACAAAATTCAGGAGAAAGGAATTGTAGAGGTCAAGGAGTTCAGAGAGCTGGAAGATGCGTACCAAACGATAGACAGATGCATCAAGGACTACAAAAAAGGAAGCATCTCTTGAGTCCAATTGCACTCGAATACTACAAGAGTCCGAATTGGCTACATGCTGAATAAGATAACCTGTGGTACGGTCTTCTCCGACCTCGATGGCATCTTACTGACAGTATGCCATGCACGGATGGAAAGAGAGGAAACCCCGAATTTGCTTTCTGCTATTTCAGCTTCTCATAGGCAGCGGCTGCTTCTTTCAACTCTGTAATCGGAGTGAATCGAAACTCCACCTCAGGAGTGTAGTAGGCAACCATGCCCGATATTTGATCAGCGCTATCAGCTTCGTACAACTGGAAGCCTGCAGTGCCGTCAAACATTACGTATGCCTTCGATAGCGACTTCGGGAAGAGCTCCGGTTTCTTTTTCCGAACCTCTCCGAGCTTCTTCCACTTGGCCTGGACCTTATCCAGGTCCTTTGGATCGTATTCCCAGATTGCTATGTACTTCATCTCTCTGCCTCATTCGATTTGTCATTAAGTATGCCATGTTGCATAAGAGTTCTCCGCCCATTTTGCTAAACGAGTGAATCACTACTTCCCCTGCGTGAGCAAAGGGTTATGTTGCCAGGGGTTAGTAGAATAGTACATGTCAGAAGTCCAGGAGAATGTCACGCTCAGAAGCGTACTGGTTGACGCGGCGAAGTCCGGTGTGCAGCTCAGGTTCTACGGCGCCAACATGACAATTCTTGCTGAAGGAATTGTCGCGTTTGTTGGCAACGGTGTGGTTGCACTCAAACACCGTAAGAAGGAAGAGCCCGACGAGTTTGTCGTGACAGCGTGCATTGTCAAGATTCAGTTCCTCGGCGACTACCGTCACTACTGAAACCAGCGAGCGTCCCCACTGTGATTGGAGGCCGGTCCTCGAGTACTAAAGGACATGAGCCTTTAGTTAAGCGGGTAGATTCCAAATATCAGCAGTACGTAGAGCATCATGACGAAGACAGCAATCATTGCGATGGACTCTAAAGCGTTCACCTTGGAGTCGTCCGCGATAAAGCGATGCATGATAAACATGGTCGGGAACGCAAAGAACAACAGCACAACCGAGAACAGATCAATTGGAATCACATCAACGTGGCCGAGAATCAGACCACCAATTATGCCTGCAGCTAGGCACGTGTAAGCAAAGACTACAAAGAAGACTTGCACTATGCCGCCGAACGCGTTAGACAGCGCTATTTCTATCTCGTCCTTCATGTGACTGGAGGCCACTATGATGTACTCAGGAGTACCTGCGAATATAACTAGGAGAAGAGCCGCATAAAGGAAGTTCAGGTTTAGTGTATGCTCTGCGAAATGCGCGAAATTCGCAAGTGCCTCACCACCAACCAGCGCGCCAAATGAAGCTAGAACCAGGAATATGGCTAGTGTTCTTTTGGGCATAGGTTCGTGATGTACCTTGCCGGCCATTATGTGGTCATCTGATGTTGGGTCGGCTTTTCCATAGTATTTCGTGATGCGATATAGATAAGCGATGAACACAGCAAGGAGAACCGATCCAAACATTATGAGTTCGCCATAATTAAGAAATCGAGGCAGCGCAGGATTCTCCAAGGAGAACACGAAGACTATCAACATCGAGAGACCAACTGAGAGGCTAATGACTGATCCCATGGAGAGTAAGTCACTACCAACCCACATAATCGCGTCAGGCAATTTGAAGTTCCCGTGCTTGTCTTTTGGAAGCATGAGTGTGTAAATCGCAAATACAATGGAGTTCATAAAGATGGTAGCAAGAGCTAGCACCCAGGCAAGCTCGTACTGCTCGGCAAGAATGAGGAATGTTATCACTGAGAGCTCAGGTATCGTGCTCGCGATGCTGGCATAGATACCAGCCACATAATCTGTTAGATGATATCTGTGCGCGATACCTTCCACCGAGAGAACGAATGCCTCACACGATCCTGCAATAAGTAAGACACCGCCCAATAGCTCTACCCAAGGTGTGATACCTTCAAGCCCCTGGACGCCAAGTACGTCCATTGCCATGAATGAGAGAACTAGTGCCATTCCAATCAGATAGGCTATCTGCCAGAGCTTAAGCTTCATGTTTCATCCTCCAGAGGCACGAGGGGAAGGAACGGCCAAATAAATCTCGCTCTCATCAATCCTATAAAAGAAAGATTGTTGTGAATGTGTGCAAACCGAAACTAACTAAAAGCCAACTCTGCGTAAACGGGATGCTTTCTGAATAGGGTAGGAATCAAGCATGACCAAGAAGCTTCGGTGTAATGCCATCATCTTCGACTTCGACGGCACACTAGCAGACAGCATGCCATTCTTAGCGAATATAGGTATTCAGATTATGAAGAAGTACTATGATGTTGATTACGACGAGGCATCAGATCGATACAAATCCACAACGGGCTTGCCCTATGAGCATCAAATTAACCTCAACTTCCCGGGCTATGAACATAACGAACAAGCAATCGAAGAGTTCGAAAAGCTGAAGATTGAGAGAATCTTCGAGCAACAACTGTTTCCGGATGTTGTGGAAACCCTCACTCAATTGAATCAAATGGACATCAGTATCTTCGTTTCATCCTCTACTTACCAGCCAATCATTGCTGAGTATTTCGCCAAGAGGGAACTCTCAACGTGTTTTGTGGAAGTTGTTGGGTACAGGCCTGGCTTTGAGAAGGGCAAGCACCACTTCGAACACATCAGGGCAGAACACGGCATCCGGCTTGGCGACACCCTGTTTGTGGGAGACTCGCTAAAAGACTACGAGCGGTCCAAGGATTATTGCAAATTCGTTGGTCTTGAAGGCATGTTCAAAGAGAAGGACTTCCGGCGCGTGGGACATAAGGGACCAGTCATTCAGCAAGTGTCAGAATTGTTGGCCATGATCGAACCCCTGTAATTTCGTTTCAGCGCTGTTAGCTGGTTGTGCCAGCGATGGATGGGCGGCCAAGCGCCTGATACATTCGTTCAATTGTTTCTCGGATGTGATCAACCATATGCACGGGGACCGTCACAAGATTTCTCTCTGGCAAGTCCTCCAGGACCTCAGCAATCTTCTCCAGCGAGTTCTTCTTCATCTGAAGGCAAATCGCACCATCATATGCCGGGAGGATATTCTTGTCAGGATGTTTGTCCTGCAGTTGTTCAACCAACCCAACTTCTGTTGCTATAATGAAGGTCTTGGCGGGTGACTCCTCAACGGCCTTCACCATCCTGCCAGTAGAAACCACAAAGTCAGCCACATCTTGGACCTCAGGGTGACATTCAGGGTGTGCAAGAACAACCGCATCAGGATACTCCTCCTTCAACAAAGCAATCTGGGCGACATCGAACATTCTGTGAACATAACAATGACCTTGGGGTTCAATGTCCACAATCTCTATACGTGTCTGTCTTCTCACGTACTCAGCTAGATTCTTGTCTGGACCGAATAGAACCTTGTCGACTCCCAAGCTTTCCACGATCTCTACTGCAGTACTCGATGTGCATACGATGTCGCAAGATGACTTCGTTTCCGCAGTTGTGTTGACGTAAACAACCACGGGAGTGCCAGGATGTTCCTGCTTCTTCGCCTGCACCTTACTAGGAGAAACAAAGGAAGCGAGCGGGCACAAAGCTTCAGGTGCAGGAATATACACTGGAATATCTGGGGAGAGAACAGCAGCCATTTCAGCCATAAATTTGACTCCACAGAAGACCACAAGATCGTATCCTTTCGCTTCAGCAGATTTTACTGCCAGCTGCAAGGAGTCCCCAACGAAGTCGGCGACCTTCTGAATCTCAAGAAGCTGGTAGTTATGAGCTATAATCAAAGCATTTCGTTCTTTCTTCAGCTCTAGAATCCGTTTCTGCAGATCGACTAGTTCGCCTTCCAAGAATGAACACCACCTTTGCGAAGTCATTTGCCGGATTTTAACCCAATCTCAACCGGCAAAATGGAGCCATTGCTTCTGAATGTCAGGTTGATTTAAGTGCAACAACCTTCTCGCACTGAGAATTAAGAGATATAATAGTGCACTGCTCAGGCAGAACTGCGCGTAGCTAAAGTGATATTCATGGGTATCGACAAACAGAAGATTCCGAAGACGGATGTTCCAATCATAAGGAGCCAGTTCAAACAGGCAGCTGCGGACGCGGAAACTGCTCTTAAGGGCAAGTCGATACGCAAAGGAGAAGGCCCATTCGGTGAGCCGAGAGAGTTATTGGCATTCGCCATTCTCGAAGCGTCGGGTGAGCTAAGCCAGACCACTTCAACTGCTCAGTCTATCGCAGACAGAATGATGGAAGTGTTCAGGGATGCTTCGCCCGAAATCTCAGTCGCAGATTATTTGGAAAGCGCCACTCTGTGTTTATACGGCTTCATCCTGGAAACTTACAATGAAGAAGATTTCAGATACTTCTACAGATACTCCCTATCTAAGATTCGAAACCATGCCTCTATCGAGAGCTGGTTGAGAAAAGCCATTGTGTTCTATGGCCTCTGCAAGAATTTGAGGGGCCGCGCCCTTCTCGATGAATTCAGGCATTGGATACGGTACCTAGGCGCGTCGGCATGCAATCACAATCTGCTGGTTGAAGTATGTGCTGCTTTCGGAGAAGACATTCGGAGCGTGGTTGCTGAACCAGATTTTCGATTTGTCGATTCTCTACAAAGGCATCCTCAGTACTTGGAGGAGGCAATGGAGGGAAGATCATACCTGGATGTGCGAAATGCAACGAAGAACTGGCTTCAAGACGTGATGTCAGAAAAGTTGCTACGATTATACCAGAAGCGGATGTACAAGCTTGCTCAGGACAATATCAAGCAGGACGCAGACGTTGCAGAAGCCTACGATGCTGTAAGGTCCACGTTCAAGAAGGCGGGATTCAGAAGCGATAGAAAGGGTGTGTTTCCAGTCCAACTGCAGAAACTAAGCACCCCACCTCCAGCGGAAGCGGTGGACCCGGTTGTCTTTGAGATGATACCACAGAAGCTCCGTGTGAACCTTCTGCCATCAGTCGCATACTCGACTAAGACCAAGACTGTGGAGATAATCTTCCTCGGAGGGCCTCGTATTGGTCGAAGTGGCATTTTGCTGAAGACAGATACTGGAGGTGTTTTGCTGGACTACGGATTATCTGTAGCAAACCAGCGCATACCTGAATGGGTGCCGGAACTGGAGATGATTGACACTGTCTTGATCAGTCATGCCCATCTGGACCATGTCGGAGGGCTGCCAGTTCTCTATGACAATTACGATGGCAAGTGGTGTTCCACCGATGTGACCGGGGCGATTGCTATGTCGCTTCTTGAAGATGCACTCAAGGTGGGTACCCCGCTACCTCCAAGAAGAAGGGACCGATGGGATAGCATCTCCAAGTTCCGACAAAGAAACATAGACAAGATAACTAAGAATCACGTACGCCTAGAAGTTGGAAAAAGCAGCGAAGTAGGACCCGGAATTGTTGCCACGCCCATAGATGCAAGCCACATACCTGGAAGTGTGAGTTTCCTCATTGATATCGAGGGTGTCAAGATCCTGTATACTGGTGACTTCAACACAGATCAGTCGATCCTCTTTCCCGGAGCGAATCTTCCGACTGATAATGACGTCACTATCTTCGACGGTACGTATTGGGGCAGGCAGGATTTCAACAGAGCAGAAGTGACAGCACATGTTGCCGAGATAATCGATAGCCATGGCCCTGTTATTATTCCAAGCTTCGCAGTGGGGCGTTCCCAAGAAATGCTCATGATCTTGGAATCAATAGGAGTGACTAAGCGCAAGAATGTAATTGTGGCAGGGCTCGCTGAGAAAATAACTAAGCTTGTGGGCGTCAAGGGTAATTGGCAAGGAATGAAGAAAAACAAAGTAGCGCTGGAGAAAGATGACATCCTCGTAGCAGGCGGCGGAATGATGAGCGGAGGACTGGCCAGATATCATTTCAAGGAACATAGCAAGAATCCTGAAGCTGCGATTATCCTCTGCGGCTACCTAGCACCTAGAACTCCTGGGTGGAACCTTCTAAATGGTTTCGAACCGCACAAGTGCGACGTTGAGTATGCACGTATAAGTGCGCACTCTTCTGCATCTCATCTGCAGCAGTGGGTTAAATCCTGTGGCGGCAAGAAGATTATGGTGCACACGCCGTCGAAGAAAGTTCCGAGAGGCATTATGATGCCCGATTACAAGCAAAAGATAATACTCTCAACGTAGATATGGAAACCATTTCAGGCGCTCACGCAACGACCTCAAGGACTGCATCCAACACTAGTTTCTGTGCGACAAACTTCATTGCAGGAAGACTAACCCTCAACGATCGGACAATATCCTCAAGAGGTTTAGTACCATCACAAAGATCTACGAACTTAACGACGACCTCGCCATATGCCTTCCGAGTTTCCGCGCCTACATCTCCTATCTTCCTCAAATGGCTATCGTCCTCAATCGCAACCTTAAAATCAATCCAGCCATACTGCTCAAGAATCTGAAGACATCCGAGAACTTGATCTCGCGGGAGGTCTAGACTGCGGACCAGTCCACCTACAGTATCGCTTCCTTCTATGGCCGACTTGACAGCTACGACAGCGGCCCCAACATCGCGATTCTCGAAAGGCAGTGCTTTACCGGTTTCTCGCGACTTGACGATGTAGTCCAGACTGACAGGTTTCAATGGAACCTTTGAAAGAACGGTGAATACAGAAGGTTCGAAGATAATCGTATTTCCATCCCAATTTGTCCATACATCTGAGTACATCATTTCAACGTCAGCCAGCAATGAAGCCATAGTCTTCCTGTACTCATCCTCGTGACTGCTATTGGTGATTACTAGTGCCAGCACGAAATGATTTGATTTCTCGACCATGACTATATTGTCCTCGTGTTCAATGTTCTCAAGGGCATCAGTCTTGCTGTCGGCGCCCCCAGAGTCTCCGTCGATTCCGCTGAAAGAATCCAGCGCAGAGATTAAGGAAGTAACCGCATTAACATCAATGAGCTCGGTAGAGTAGTCCAGATGATAGGAGGACTCAAACATGCCCTCCCTTTGCACAATAAGGAGCAAGTGAAGAATGCGAGCGGGGTCAGAAACCACGGAAACCGCCTCTGCATCGACCTCTGTGTCTATTGATGATGTGGTTTCAGTTTCGACCACTGTTGTTGTGACTGTGGTAGAGGTGGCTGCGCCCTCTTGAACCGCCTCATAGGGAACCGTTTCATAGCCACCCTCCGTGGCATCAATCCTAGTCTGAGCGGCTTCAACTTCTTCAGTCCGCCGCCGCACAGTGATCATCTCGCTCACCGGCAAGTCAGGTAACTGAACGCCCACCGTTTTTGCGGACACTTCAAGCATAAGGCGAATGAATTCCTCGCGCCGGGCCTTGTCAGTGGCGACCATTTGGAAAGTCGGTGCGCCAAGTAGTCGTTTGATCTTATCACTCTGCATTGATTCAGGAAGGTCCTGTTTATTCGCGATGATAAATAACGGAACCGCAGGTGCCTCTTTCTTGATATTTCGAAGAAGCGTCTTGGTCTGCATCACGTTCCTGAAACTAGAGTCTGTGATGAGGAAGATGACATCGGTGCCCTGGAAATAAAACGCCCATAGGTCCTGAAAAACGGCCTGACCTGCGAAATCCCACACAGTCACGAGAAAAGTTCCGAACTGTATGGTTTCAGACGAGTCCACAGCGACGTTGATTGTGGGTGTATAGCCCCCTGGTGCGGGTTCCCGCCCAAATAGAAGTCTCAGCAGCGTGCTCTTGCCGACACCACCGGAACCCACGAATGAAATCTTGAAGCGTGTGAAGATGAGCTCGCCAAGAATATCCTGCAAATTGTCCTTGACATACCCGATGCTCTGACCGCGAAGGGCCGTTTCCATTCGCGATGCACCCTCTCGTGCCTTTTCCTTGATTCTTCGTTCCTCATCTTTGCCGTCCGTGACAAGCATGAGAATGAGGTCCTCACCGACCATGTGGTGGAAGACCTTGTGGTCACCAGCAAAGATAGGTGTGTCTTCTGAAAGACCCTCAGTAACCAGCAGGTCATTGAATCCGTGAATGAACTCAACGATTTCGCTCTCACCGAAGTCTATTTTCCAGAAACGTGTTGAGGTCACAATGGCGCCTGTGTCTTTTTCAATCAAAAGGACATTGTGAATCATTTATCATCGGCCTCATTCATTCAGCACGGGTCTACAGCATTTGTTGGTCTTTAGATGCTTCGCTTACAAGGGTCCTAGGAATACCAACAGCAAATGAAGATTACGGGGGGGTAATGTTCGCGAATTTCAGCTCGATATAACCCCTGCGGTACAGCTCAGAAAATACCGTAATCAGAATCGCTTCATCGATGCCTACCTGTGATGCGATACTCTCAATGCTGCGAGTACCATCAGCGAATCCAAGAATCAGCTCGGAGTGTGAGTACAGGCTTAGCACTTGGGCATCTGGTTTCTGGATGACTTCTGGAATATCACTTGCGATAATCAGCAACTTCGTGTCAATTGCGCCCATTCTCTTTAGGTAGTGCAGCGCGCCAAGAACCATTCCCGGGCCTTTTCCGATCACTAGTTGCGAAAGCGGTGTTTGTCCATCGATACTCTTCCAGACTGTCTGCAAGAATTTGCTCATAAAGTCAGACCGAAACCAAAGCCAATCAGGCTCCTCTATCCGAGTTGGACAAGTTCTGTCAGACCAATTCTCAGGGGGAAGAGTTGCAAGAAGCTTAATCATGAAAGGACCATAGGAATACAGGTCTCTTGAGTCCTCAGTTTCCTCAGGCATTTCATCGAAGTAGATGTCTGGCAGGATTGAGAAGCGTGACCGCACCAATTCCGGATCTTCTCTGTCGCCGGTTACCAGCGTGAAAATAAGGCTCTCGCGCTCCAGTATTGCGTATTTCAGCTCCCCAGCCTGAAGCAAGGATGTTTCAGTACGGCCGCTGTCATCCAAATCGAATTGAGAGATTGCTGCAACGACATTGGGAGCTCGCCTTAGATACTCAGAATCCGATTCGTAGAAATAGGAAAAGTGTGGGGTTCCTGTCATCTTGTCTATAACAAAGAATGCTTGATGCCCAATGTCAGAATCTTCTTCCACGGAAGCAGGAGGGCCTTCTTCTGTGCCCAGATGATCAACCACCCATGTTTCTCGAGCCAGTTCAGGATGCATATCCGTGAATCCAGCCATAGCCAAGGCAGAGAGCAACAGGTCTGTAGGGTTACTAGAAACTGAATCGCAAAGATCGATGTCTAGAAGGAGTTCTAATCTGCGGGCGAACTCAAGCTCTTCATCGGATCCTGGAACAACTAGGATTGTTGCCTCGGAGTTAGCCTTAATCCTATCGATGACCTTACCCAGATCGAGGGCTGAAGGCAATGGTCGAGCAATCACGAATACGAAGATATCCACCTGTTTCAGATAGTCGGGCCACTTCGCCTTGGGAACTTCTGCCGTTGTATGCCGCATCGCGACGACATCATACGGCCCAATTGAAACCGGTTTTGCGTAGCGAGATGATTTGTCACCCAGGCGTGTTATGAGCATTGCCACCGCTGAGCCCGACTTGTCTTCAGGAGTAGGCGAAGAAGCTGAGAAGAAGCAGATAGATAGACGCTTCTTCAGACTACCGGCAACTATGTCATTGAACGATTGTCTAGCAGCTCTTATCGATATTTCCGATGCTAGAATTTTGAATGCTTCATCCAGCTCTTGCATGGCAGCGATGTCGTCCGCTGAGATTTCAGATGAACTGGTGAATCCTGCAATCAAAGTCACCTTATCAACTTGAACGAGGCAAACATTCCAGGCATCCACTTCAAGCAGTATATACTTGTCAAGGGTTTCTACCTTAGCCAACTCGAAGAATTTCTGAATAACAGACTGAAGAATTTCCTCACCCGGGGCCTTCTTGGAAAAGGAGATGGAAGCTAGCACCTTTGTGCCACGAAGGTCATACAACGCCGCAGCTTCAATCATTCAATTCCTACTCCGCTCTCAACAGTCTAGTAGAACTGCATTACCGAGTTATTAACTCATCAGGGATATCTATCCACGAATCAGTTTAGCCTGCCACGCCTTCTGAGGAACTCATCCATCTTCAGCAGGCCCCTTAAGAGCCGCTGGTAATCTGAATTAAGCCAGTAGTTCTCGTAAGTACACTCCTCAGACCCTCCGCCTGAAGGAATCATCGGCAGGTCTGAGATGGCTTCTGACACATTAATTGGGGGCGGATAAGCGGCTGATGTCATCCTTGCGTCCTCTCGCTGACGACCTCTTGTGACGGAGGAAAATGAAGGAAGTGGCGATTCCAATTTCCTGCCAGTTCTGTTAGCGAGGACAACCAAGCGCCTACGTCTCTGAGGAACACCGTATTGTTCTGCATTCAACTGAAAACAATGACAACTGTATCCAAATGATTCCAGAAACTCGATTGTCTTGCGTAGTACCTTGCCATTCTGCATGTGCCGCATTCCAGGAACATTCTCAATTACGGCATAATCTGGCATGAACTCACTAACAATCTCCAGCATGGGAACAATCAAGCTGTTTCTCATGTCAGCGGGGTCTCGCTTTCCCGCCGTTGAGAAGCCTTGACACGGAGGGCCCCCTGTCACTATTCGAAGTGTTCGCCCTCCAAGCACACCCTCAATCGACTGCTTTAAAGATTCATACTGAACTTCGTCAGCGATGTCAGCTTGAACAACAGAAGCATCTGAATGATTGTGTTTCAGAGTCTTGCACATGCTGGTGTTGATATCTGATGCCAGGACTACGCGGTGTCCAGCCTGCGAAAGGCCTTCTGATATGCCTCCGGCCCCGGCAAATAGATCAACAGCTAGACCTGCCTTAATCGTTTCTCCAATTGCTCTTGCCATTAACGGCGGCACAGCGTTGCCAATCTGTTTCCGCATTGAGGCCGCACTGCCGAAGAATCTGTACTCGTCTGGAAACGATTGAAGTCGTGCCGCTTCTCGATGGCTTATCAAGCGGTCTTGATCAGGGTGAATGAATGTGCCATTTCCTGGGCGATTATAGTAGGTGTTGACTGTGTAGCTTGGATGGTCGCCTCTAAGACGCCCATAGTATGTAGTCCGTCCTCCAGATGCCCTGATTTGAGTAAGGCGCGAAGACTTTCGTACGGTTTCAAGGGGTATGTCCTTCCAGTTCCCTCCAGGAGGGACTGAGCGAACCATCTCCATGTCAAGGTCACTTAGAGAAGAACAGACATGGTTGTACAGGAGTCCAGATCCCTTCAAGCCTGATGCAAGCTCAACAGTCGATAACAACATCCAACTCAACTAACTGCGCTAATCAATTCATCTTTGAAAACCTTGATAATACAAGCTTGGGGCGATGTATAACTAGGCTATCTCGCTCATTGCAGTCATTGTTTCACGAACTTCATCTTGGTTCGCACCCCTTGAGGTCATGACAAACCTCGCTTCATTCAGTCCCAAGCCGTACAAGAGAAACACACGCGCTTCAACGCTGGAACTTGGAGAGCTTCCTTTCGATAACATATCCTGTACATCATTGACTATCTCGCCAACGAGATCAGTAATGCGTTGATTCTGAGAATGAGGATCTGTGATAGGCAGAGATGCCAACTCACGGTTGGAAACATGGTTGTTCGCGTTGCTCAGATCGAACCTCCAGTTAAGGAGATCCGAGTTAAGGATGCCAAGCATGTAGGAGAGTAGCCACTCATCTTTCGAGGGGCCCACTGCAACATAATTGCATGAGTTTGCGAGTACGGTCTTAGGTGGGACCATGGCGAATTTGAGACGCCAGCGTTGTGCACGGTTTGAAACCTGTTGGCAGGCTATCCGCGAATCGAAGATGTGAGGACTTCTCGCAGAGGAACCCAGTGATTTGACAAAGGACGACAGTCCAACGCTCTCAGACTCACGTTTGATTGGTCGCAGTGTGTATCGTGAGATGTCAGCTCCTCTGACAAGGCGACTACCCTTCTTGCCTAGTTTGATGTGTTCCTTGCTCAGCGTGAGGTCAAGCTCACCCCTCCGATTCTGAAGCCAAGGGAGTGAGCCGAGGGTCGGATTCTCGTGAAGCGTTTTCAGTATTCGCCATCCTGTTTGATTCACTCTTGGTATCACCATGGATTCACCCATGACCTGTTCGATATCGTCGACTCTGAGTTTCAACCGGGTCTTTGTCTGAGCATCGTGAACGTCGCTCAATCCGAAGCTTGCACTCAGACTCTCTGTCGAACTGCACGTTTCAACAGTCATCACACAAACGGATTGAGTAACACCGGGAAACAATCTTGCACGCTCGGTGTACTCATCTATGCGCAATAAGCAGTGCTTGCTCAATAGATGCCGCCTGAGTAGCCCCGCAGAAATATCTCCAAGGAGTGTGGAGGGAACGACGACCCCAAGGCGGCCTCCATGACGGGCCAATCGTAAGGCTTGCTCAATGAATAGACGATAAGTGTTGATCGTGTACCGATTGCCTAGAGCGTACTCTCCTGAGTTCCTGAAGTACGCTATGTCTTCTCGAAGGTCAACCTTGTAATCCTCAAAGTCCTGCAAGTGAATAGTCCGATCGCCTGACTGAAGGCGCTCTCTCAAAAACTCGGCCAAATTCGGTTTCAGCCTCTCATAAGGCGGATTCATCACAATGAAATCAAAGCCCCTGGCGCCCCGAGCGAGTATGTCGGGAAACTCTGATTGCCATTCAAAGGGACACCTAGAGGCGGAATCTTCAAAGAAGCTCGTGTGGTTTGCAGACCCATCCCACCCATTCATCATCACCAATGAGTTGCCTTGCTTCAATGTTCGCCCCAAGGTGGAGGAGGTCGCAGATGCAGGGTCTTGACCTAGAAGGAGTGCAATGGAAATGCCTGCAATCTCAAGCGCGGCTTTATCAATATCTACTCCGAATAGATTCTCGCGCAGTACTCCCGGCAGATTAATAGAAGTCAGACCAACCTTCTTGGCAGCCGCCTCAATTGTTGATCTTCTCCTTCTGAACGCTTCAATTGCTGATAAGAGAAATGCTCCAGGCCCACATGCGGGGTCGAGTACTTTCAATGAGAGGAATTGCTCAAACTCCTCCAAATCGCCTTTCTGAATACCTGCAAGTCTTCGATCCAACTCGGCTCCAATAGTCATCTCGCAAATGTAATCCGACACGGTAAGAGGTGTGTAGATTGCACCTAAAGCTCTCCGAGATGGATGCCCTCTGCGGCCTGCGGGCAGCGAGAAACAGCCGTAGGAGTGTATCTGAGCAAGAAGCTCAGCTAAGTTTCGAGGAGTGGCGGACTTGACTTTGGCGGCGTAAGCATCGCCGTTCCAAATCTCAAGAGCTGACCGGGCCGTTTCAATTGCATCTCTCGGCGATACTCCATATTTCTCAGCTTCATGCGAAAGATGAGAGAGTAATGGGACAGGCTTTCTGATGATCTCGTCAGCTTGAGAATCAGTGCACTGTGCAACAGTCCAAGTCAAGGCGGCGATTCTGGCGGCCTCTGCGGGGGTTCGCATGTCCACTAAGGGTTTGGATGCAATGCCAATTATCTTGGAGTGCAGTGATTTGACAATGCTCCAGGCCAAACCACCGTTTCCTCTCAACAATGTAATCCCTATCAGGGCAATTCATGTCAAGATGAAAAGGGTATGTAACAGCTGCAGAAAACCTGTATAAAATTGGACATCTCTTAGATGAATAGCGAATCGAAGACCCTTTTTTGTAGGTGTTAATATACTCCAGAGAGGGACCTGTACATGTAGTGTCAGTCCAAGACGAGAACCAAGTCCAAGGATGACTCTACCGTCAGTTGGCCGGGGACGTAAAATGCCCGTGGAGAGGACGTAAGACTTTCAGTTAATTCTTCAGAATTAACAAAAAGCAACCTCGATGAAGCAGGA
>DXJO01000019.1 GCA_019057475.1 Candidatus Thorarchaeota archaeon
GTAGAATCTGCAAAGCAGACCTCAATGAATCAGGAACCGAACATCAGTCAAGGACATTGATGTCCAGGATTGTGCAAGTTTCGGGCAACGGCTTTGCCCTTGCTCCTATCCCTAGGATACCGATAGATAGGCTAATAAGCCAAACAGATGGGCGAGTGATAGAATCCCGGAACGCCATCCAAAACGCCCCAATTTGGGTCGGGAAAGGGATCTAGGAGACCAAGACATTGGCAAGAACGAAAAAAGTCGGTAGTACAGGACGATATGGCGTTAGGTATGGGGCCAAACTACGGCGCAGAGTTCTTGATATCGATAGGAAGCGTGCAGAGCCAGTGCGCTGTCCAGCGTGTGCCACCAAAGCTCTCAGGCGGGTGGCCGTTGGACTCTGGAGATGCAGAAAGTGTGAGCTTCTCTTTGCTGGAGGAGCGTACGTTCCCTTCACAGACGCTGGGAAGGCCGCAAAGCGCGTTATAGCCCAAAGAGTTGCTGGTGACTTCCTTGCTCTCAGAAGTGATGACGAGGAAGTTGTTCCGGAGTTCATGACACCTATCTCGAAAGAGATTGAGGAATCCGCAGAAGCCTCTCCAACTGAGGTGGATGAAGGTCTCGAAACCGAAACTCCAGAGGTTTCTCCAGAAGAGGGCTAAGAGTAGACGCGAATCTCGTAATGGGTTCCGTAACTGCTTCAATGAACTTAGCCAATCTTGGACATTTATTAGGTGACTATTGAAGTAAAGACCTATGTTCTCAGTATCACAGGTTGCTCTCAGACTTGGTGTGTGTTCAAAGACCTTTAGACAGTGGGACAAGAAAGGTCACATCAAGTGCTTGCGTACTCCAGGCGGACACCGGAGGATACCACTATCCGAGGTCAATAGACTCCTTGGTAAGTTGCACAGACAACTCATTGAAGGCCCATTTCGAAAACAGTGCGCGGTCTATGCACGAGCTTCAGACCATCGTCAGAAGACTGATGGTGCTCTTGATAGACAACTCAAGGTCCTTACTCAGGAATGCAAAAAACGCTACAGGACCAGTCCTTTAGTCTTCACTGACATTGGCTCAGGACTCAACATGCGGCGGAGGGGACTCAAGAAACTCCTTACATTGGCACAGAGAACAACTGTCAGTACTCTCATCATCACACATAAGGACAGACTAACCCGGTTCGGTCTAGAACTCATAGAACGTATACTCGAAGACTACGGTGTCAGACTTGAAGCCCCTATCAACCTGAACAGCAGAGTCCACAGGAGGAACTTGTCACTGATATGATGCACTCCTCGCATCCTTCTCTAGTAGGATCTATGGATTCCGATCGGGACAGACAAAGATGACACAGGTCATTGCTCATAAAATCTCACTCCTCGCTCCTCTAGCTGCACCTTGATATCATCAGTGATCTCTTCTATAACGTCCTCATCAATATCGTATTGAGTGAGCATGCTATGTACTTCTTCTTCAATTATTGTGGGTTCAATTCCTCCTGATAATTTAGTCCAGTCAAGATAGTGGTGTATCCATCCTGTCACCTTCACGTCCATACGGCTTCCGTTATCTGACACAAGAATAGCTACTATTACTTGACCTCCCGACCCATCTCTTTGTATACTCAAGCCCTCATATTGGAACCTTACAGGCCCTTGTTCCTCAATGAGCTCAATATACTCTCCTATCTCTTCTTGGACTAGACTCTGCATCCTCTCATTTCCCTCAAGGTCTAGCTCACTGAGTAAGACTTCCATCCCCTTCCAGAGTAGCTCTTCTAGCTTCTCAGGTTGCATTTGCTCTGCCCTACTCTGTACCATCTCGTGTTTCCTCATCTCTCCAGTTACTTGCGACAACATCCTGAACTCCACCTTGTCCAGATGGAGCTTTATTTCAGGTGTCCACTCCTCAAGGATGTACGTCCCTGGGAACACTGGTTCATCTATCACTACCTGTCCTCTGCGACGTATCTGCATTAAGTGGATGCTCTCCCTGAACTCCCTTGGAAGACTCTTCGTGTCAGGAGTGTCGAACTCATGAACCACCCACTGTTGGTCGGGCGACTGATACATGAAACACCCAGTCAACAGAATGGCTGCCAGTTCTGGACCGCCCATCCGGAACTCCTCTATCATCTTATAACTCACAGGAATTGGGTTGTCATCGACCAACTCTACTCTCCAGCAGGTCCCATGTCTGTACATCGACTCGTTCAGGAGGGGATCAGGTTGACCTTTTGAACCATCAATGCGTTCCAGATACTCCTCGACATCACTCTTAGCCTTCTGACCTCTCTTCTCCAGTTCCTCAATGGGGACACTCCTGAGCGGGCAGACAGAGGGGTCATGGTGGACACTGAGCCTGAGTCCGGTCAGTATTTCTGCCTGTAGGAATTGCTCTGCAGTTGGTGGTAGTCCCATCGTGGTGAACTTGAACGGACTCTTCCTCTCTACCCATGGTCTGAAGACCGTTGCATCACCCTTGTACTCGATGTCACTGAACCTGTTCCATGCAAACCGTCGTCCATTCACAACGACAGGTTCACACTCATAGTCAGGTCTGTGGAGCAGCTCCAGCGCATCCACAGTCCTCTTCACGAGTAGACGGACTGTTTCACCATTATCATCCAGTATCTCCTTGTCATCCTTATGAAACGTGAGCACATACATCTGTTCCTCTCTGTCAACTGATACATGACACTCCACGGACTCACAGTTTCTGAATACTGCATTGATGAGCTCCAGTGACAGGTCGACACGTTCTCTCAGGTCAGAGGGAGGGCTACGTACATCAGTCATATCGATTGAGATGAAATTGCGTTCCTCTCTCAGAGTGTACGACCTGAGAAGTGTCACAGGCTCTCTTCGTCTTGTGAAGTACTCTAACCGTCCAACTGGTGTCCAGCTCTCACTGCCAGGTTCAAGGATCCACAGTCCAGTGAGTCCGCGTTGTTCTGCGACCATGATGGGGGTCCTGTCCGAGAGCCTAGATGCTGTGGCACACTCGCTTAGCTTTGTGAGGTCGGTTTCTCCCCAGTGAGGCCTGTCACGGAACAGCTCTTGAAGCATTTTGAGTGGTCCCTTCAGAGAGTCTTCGTGTACAGGAACAAGAGTGGCATTCATCTCATGGCTCCCAGATCGGTTCTGAAATATTAACCAAATTCCCATGGTGTCGATGGTCGGTTCCGATGTTTCGACACACTCACGTCTGACCAAGACCATCTCTCCAAACCTGACATTACTGGCGTGTCTTGTATTTCCAGTGAGGATTCCAAGTGCTCTAGCCCTGTTGCGAAGACTCTGGAGGAGCTTTGTCCTGTGAAGGATGGACTCCCCGGTCTTGTGTGCGTCGTGGTACTTGGGAGTGAAACCGAGTCCCGTCAGCTGCCATGGAACAACATAGTCCCAGATCTCCTGTATTGCGTGTGTCATCCTCCCCACAATCTTTGCTGACCGGACCGCAGCGAGCAGAAGCAGAAACAGATGGTTCCCGGTTATCATAAGGATGTCCGGATGACGCCGCAACAACTGTTCGACATACTGTCGTTGATGATAATTCAGACTGGGTGGTATCCATGACCGGACCTTTCGCAGTGTGTTCCAGAGACCTCTGCTCAAGGCATCAAGCTCGAGGAAACGCCGGATCGCACGCAACGAGTTCATCGCGTCCTGAGAGCTCTCACCACGCGTTCCTCTCACGCTCACAAGTATCTCTCTAAGGTCATCAAGGAATTCACTCCATTCCTTTGACTCCAATTTGTTTCTCCTGAGAAAGCTCAGTGCCTGTCCAATCTCAGCGAGCTCATTCCTTGCAATTGTAAGGTCATCACAGCCATCCACCACCATCAGCGCTTCGTGGGGCGGCCTCGTGTTGACCTTCAGATGGTCGACACCTAGACGTGTGGTCCGGTATTCGCGTCGATGGTTGATATGGTGCATCGGTTCGAGACGCTTGACCCTGCCATCTGTCCTCAACTCTGTTCTGAACTGGTACGGAGTGAGTGTCAACCGAGAAGAGAGTGGTGATGGAGAGTCCGGAGTGTCAGGAAGAGGTGACCTGTGTGTCTTGACCTCTTTGGCATCGAGGCTGTCCAGCATTGGCGCGCAGATATGTGGTAGGAGTTCGAGCGCTGTATCGATGTCATCCTCCCCATAGGTGGTAAGGGGTCGGCCTCTGGTACCACCAGAACCTGTAGTCTTGTGGTAGATCTTCTGTCTTGGTTCATCTTGTTTCTTCTTGCCCTCATCCGACCGGAATCTCTCACCCCATTCTCGAAGGACATCGATCACTACCAACTTGGTCTCGACATCGTTCGGACTCTCAATCACTATCATTCGGACATCATCGTCAGCGGGGGCGTAGGCCCCGAAGCGTGGTGGTGGCATCGGTGTGTTCCACACTATCTCATCTACATAGTGCATCCACGGACTGCCTGTGTAGAAGGGTCCGACACAACGAGTGTCGTATCTCTGACTGGTAGCACTGAGCGGCACTGGGCGCCCGAACCACACCAATTTGGAGTCCTTTGGAACATCATCAAGGAACTGTATCAGGAACTCGTCTAGGACATCAGTCAGGTGCGCAGGTGTACTCTTTCGGACCATGTCCCATCCAGTGACAATGATGAATGGTCTGTGAGCCTGGCTCATGACGGAACGAGTTGACTTAGTCACATCACTGATTGAGTTTCTGTCATGGATGTATGCACGAAGGACGGATGACACATTAACGAACCGGACTCGTCTCTTGACGAATCGCTGTATTGACGACGAGTGTGACTTGAGTCTGAGTCGTGTTGCTCGGAGTACAGGGTCTGAGTATTCGCCGGTGAGGTCAAACCAGACAACATCCCTGTGCTTTCCTCGCACAAGTTGATGGACATACTGCAGACCATGCCACTTGGCTGCGACTCTCGCGGCTGACTCTGCTGGTGAGCCCTTTCCCGCCACAGACAGATACAAGGTGAACTTGCGGTCATCTCTCCTCTTTCTCCGGTAGCGGAACGAGTCGAAATGTTCGAGTCGCTGTAATGGGGTTTCAACTGTGTCGTCTGCACCCTCAGAGAACACCACCAACCCCATGTGAAGCGACCGGTCCTCCGGCTGGAGCAGTTCCCTGTCAGCGATGCGTCCCTGTTGCGTCTTCCTGTATGCATCAATGACAAGTGACGGTAGATGTTCCCGTATCTCCTCCCAGTTCTCCTTTGAGTCCACCACAAGGACTGCCTGTATCAGGTCATCAGGGGGGGAGTCGTCAGCACGTGCTATCCTCCGATAGTCTGAGATCAGAGCAGCAGTGTATGCACTGAGCTGCCTCTTCTCGTATCTCGACGGTGTTCCAGCGATGACTCTCTCCCACTCATCGTCTGTCATCTTACGTCGGTCAAGGACAGGCTCAACGACTCTGACAGTCAGGTCTGAAGACCTTGTGCCTACAGCATACAGGTCTAGGTTGAATGAGCTCCTTGTCTTGATCTCGATCACCATGCATGGTTCCCAGACCACTGTGTCCGGGGAGTCGTCAGCGTGAGGGAGGGTCTTCCTTCTGAAGAGCACGAGATCAACGCGACCTGTGCCATCTGCAACCGACACCTCGGCTATCAGAAGTAGTCCCGAAGTATCTGGTGCCATGGTGTCCCCATAGCGGATTGGACCGTACATGGTGAAGGGCGCTCGTGTTGAGTCGGCATGAGAGATGAAGTCGTGGAGAGCGACACCCATTCTGCGGCTCTCCTCGTTAGCTAGCTGTAGTATGTGTTCCGCATCTCTATGTGTCAGAGTCCCATTCTCAACAAGGTCTTTGACAAACTCGATATGGATCTTCCAGTCTGGGAGTAACTCTGTCTGACACTTGTCGACAATACGGAGGATGAGACCCTTGTAATCTTCAGACTCGTAACTGGGAACTGTACCCTCATCATCAGTCTTGTTCTCATCGATTGCGGGTACATCAAAGTGGATGAGTTCATCGTCGTCAACACACGCATCGCTCAAGCTTTGGGTCATCTCTGAGTCTTGCGTTGTTTCTGTATTGTCCATACTCTGCGAAATAGTCGATGTAATAGACTGGGAGCGCCCATTCCGTTTCCCGAACTGAGTACGTATCCTAAGTACGATCTCTCTCAGTTCCTTTGCTCCATCAGGTGTGAAGTGTGCTCGGCCAGAGCGTCTATCAGTATAGACATAGTCCAAGAAGGGTGTCAGTCTGTCTATGAGTTCGTCGATATATCTCTTAGCTGCACGTTGAGGAAGGCCATACTTCAGACACTGTCTGCATAGTTCAATCAGGTGACTTCGAATCATGTCTGCGAAGTCTAGCTCGGGCATGGAGTGTGTTGGGATGTATTCCGGGTCACGAGAGCTTCCAGGGTAACCAAAGACCATAGATCCATCCTGATTCACAATCCGTCGAACACCAGGGAACGGGTATCGTTCCATGGCAACATCACGCAGTCTGCTTCCAGCATAGTCCCATAACTGGTTGAGATACCTCCTGTTCTCCCCTCTCCTCTTTCGCTTCACCTCAGTGTTACCATATCTTACTGAGGTCTTCAGCATGATCTTCTGAAAGTTGCGACGGATGTTGTTCTCGACATCTTGCAGTACTGTGGCTTTTGGCGACTTTTCCTGAACAGTCTTGTAGTACTCCCTTTTAGCATCATCCCAAATCCTTCGCATACCTTTCCTGCCATTGCCTCCTCCGTAGAGAGGATAGGTTTTGTCTGTAACCCTTTCGCGTGCAAGGACCAGTGTAGCCGAGAGTCCAAGCTTAAGTCCCCTTGTCAGCACTCTTCCGGGCTTTCTCGGAGGCGTAGGAATTGGCATTTCTACCAGATATATTCATAGTTATTTATATACTTTTTCGGGTTAGGTCTGAAAGCAATTCATCCATTTAAACCCCTTCTGTCAGACAATCACACATTTCCGACAACACTTTAATCTAATCTTGTTAATATTATATCGGTGTTTATAAGGATAAACCCATCATAAGACTCTGAGGAAGGACATTGACACAAGAAATCCAGCGCCGTCCCTGGAAGCAGTACAAGCAGCATAAGACAATGGATGGTAATATTATATCGGTTGGATCTCGAAGACCCCACCAGTATCTTGTGGAGTCCTTTGCACTCAACTCCTACCACAGAAAGGTGTCAAGGAAGGGTAAAGGGAGAGTACCAGACCCCCAATTCAGAAAGAGGGCAGTGAGCCAGGTACAGACTCTCTCAAGGACTGCTACTGGTCGGAAGTGTGGTTTCGTTGATCTCAAGACACTCACAGACCACTTTCAAAGATATTGTAAAGCAGTCAACCTTATCCTTGAGCAAGTGTACTCCAATGACAAACACTCTGAGGAGATTGGTGAGAGACTGAGGAAGAGCAGGTCACGTGGTTATGTCGTACTGATGAAGGAACACGACCTCAAGTGGGCCAAGGACAACGAGTTCGGTGAGCTGGTCTTCGGAAGGATGCATAGGAATGCTCTTGAGGCTGCTGCTCGGATAATCCTCGCTGACCACACAAGGAGGAAACTCGTTAGGACACTCGTGAATATACTTGTAGAGTCAGAGGATGACTTGAAAAGACTCATGAAGAACAAACGAGTCCCAGCTGACCTCATCAGACGCGTCCGTGACCAGTCTGAAACAAAGCATAATGGGTCCGGTTTCTATTACGCTCTATCTGCATGCAAACAAGTCCGGCGAGTCCTTGACGAACTTGTTCTCTCGAAGATACCGAAACCCCCTGTTGAAAGGCAGGCCTCCGTTCATCATAATGGGCATGCCTCTATTTCAGAAGACAGACTTGCCTCTGTTTCTGCAGAGAGAACCGACTCACCACTGCCGAACGACCAAGCACCCAGAAAGCAACGCATTCGCGGAGGGCGCAGAGCAAGACAGAGAGCGAAAGTCAGGGAGTCATGGAAGGACAAGTCCAAGAATTCTGAGAGTATCAAAGACCTCATTCGCTCTGAGGTCACTCGTTGGAGCAAGGAGGGCTTTCCATTCACGACGCCTGTTTTTAAGGCAACCACTGAGGACTTCAGCGCGAGCACAGAGAACATGACTGGTCAAGGTTATTGGGTTAGGTCTGACCCTGAACGACCTGACGAGATCATCCTCTACATCAAGACCCCACCCGGTCTACAGAGTGCTGAATGTGATTCAGACTCACCCTATCGGAGTCAGACACTCCGTTTCAGGTTCCTGAACTGGTTCCCTAGGAAGGCCAAGAGAGCGCAAAAAAAGGCGGAAGAGGCAAGAGCGGCTGGGAACATTTCTAGGGCAGAGCAACTGACTTTCAGGGTTGCCGTCTTCACAGACATGAGCGAGCAGTTGATGAACACCATTGCACTGCACCATGTCGCGCGAGAACTGACAAACCTCAAGGCACGGAAAGACCTAGACACAGAAAGAATTGTGGAGCTTGAGGGACAACTCAAGAAACTGCGAACATCTCGAAGGTCTGCTCCCCCACGACTCCAGCTCCGAGGGAACAGAGTCATCTTCTCAATACCGTTCCTGTCACCAGATAAGAAACTACTTGAGAAGACACTTGAGACCCCTGAACTCACAGCCTATGCAGGGGTTGATAGGGGGATACGCTTTCCAGTGGTGTTGTCAGTCTGTGATGAATATGGCACATATCACGACAGACACATCAGTCACAAAGGGTTGTTCGCAAAGCGAGAACGACTCAGACATAGGACCAGAGAACTCAGTTCACAGATAGACAGAAGAAAGAACAACTGGGAGAAGAAGCACCCGGGGCTGCAGGCACCAGCCTATATCCTGAAAAAGGAGATGGAGCTGGCATCCGTGTGGCGAAAGGTCAGACGCCTCGACCGCGAGATCTCCCATCTAGTCGCATCTGCGACGGTCTGGTTCTGTGAGAAGCATAGGGTGAAGACTGTCTACTTCGAGGACCTCCGTTCCTTCCAAGGGAAGGGCGGGATGCACTCACACAGCTGGAGATTATCGACAAACCTTTGGGGACTCATGATTGAGGGAGTCAGGTATCGAAGACAGGCCATGGGTCACAGGAGAGGTGGTGTCTGGACAGTGAACCCCGCGTGGACCTCACAGACCTGCAGTCGATGTGGAGAGAGAGGTGTCCGTGTGAAGCGCCCCGATGACACAGAGGAGATGAGAGGAGGAGAGCATTTCTTCTGTCCTCACTGTCAGATAAGCCTGCACGCCGACGTTAACGCGGCGCGTAACATTATTAAAGTAAAGCACGAGGCCAGTGCCGTTCCTGGCCGGACAGGACAGCGATGTCCAACTTTGTCCAAGTTTCAATGAACGGTTCCGTAACTGAGGGAACCTTGATGCCATCTATCCTAATCACAACTTCTCGACGGACATCTAACAGAGTTCGCTCTTTTGTACGCGACCTCTGGACTGTGCTCCCCGGCACTGAGCGATTCAACCGCGGCGGAATGAGCATAGCCGAACTTTCGTCACGAATCAAGCAGTCGAGAGCAAGTGCTGCCATTATAGTGTCGCTTTTCAAGGGGAATCCGAGGAGTCTGCAGATATTATCCCCAGATGGAGGGCAACTAATGGAGGTGCAGATGGAGAGTGCCAAGCTTCGCCGCGAGGTGGCTTCCTCACGCGGTCCGAAAATGCGTGCTATCCATTCGATAGCCGTCCAGAGTGGAGCTGGTGAACAGACCAGAGCAATCGCTGAAATGCTGAGCGCGCTCTTAGATACACCTATTGCTGAATCAACGGAAATTGTGGCTGTTGGATCAGAAGGCATGAACGAGGTTGTAGTGTGGCTTCAGGACTTCCCAACCGGCAAAACTCTCTGGACACATTATCATGCAAAAGATGGTCTTGAGATCGGGCCAAGGATGAGGATCACCTCGGTTACCGTGTAGTTCTTTGTCAGCTCATTGCAGAACAGAAAGCGCCATAGCATTGGGAACAAGAGAACTCGTTTCGAAGTCCTTTTACGAGGATGGTCACCAAGAACAGCTATTAACACAGAGTGTGGAAACCATGACCTCAAAGCCAATTCAGAGTGCAAGTGCAACGCTTTCCATTGATTTGGAATCGGACGAATTGGCCAAAATGATACAATCTGCTCTCTTACCAGAAATCGACGCATCTCCCACAGACAGGTGCGCAGCCAGCATTTCAGTTGAGGGGGCTACCCTAATCATCGAACTTACAGCAGGAGACCTCACCGCCTTGAGGGCTGCAATGAACTCCTATCTGGCGTGGGTGTCTGGCTGTAAGATGGCTGTGGAATCCGTGACTGATACAAGCCAAAACCCTTAAGTCGTGACTCATCAGGCGCACTTTGAAACGCCCCGCACTTGTAAGGGAGTTCGACAATCATGGCTCAGACATTACCCCCCGCCTTGGAACAGGACCTGCGAAAATTCGATACCATGCAGCGTAACTATGAAATGATGGCTGCGAAATTGCAGACATGGCAGATGGAATTGAATCAGATTAAAGTAACTCTTGAAGAGCTAAACAAGCAGCCTGATGATGTTGTGACCTACAAGAGTGTCGGGCAAATCCTGTTCAAGGTTGACAAGCCCACAACAGCCAAGGAGCTTGCAGATCGAGAAGAAGTTCTCGAGAAGACACTGAAATCCATGAATAAGAAAGTAGAATCACTCGCAGCTAGTCTGAAGGAGCTTCAGGAGAAGATACAGCTCGAGCTTAGCAAACAGAATCTCAGGCTCCAGTGAGAGACATGAATCCAGTATTCGAGATTGGATTGCCCGAGTTATCGGGACCTGACCTTGAGCAGTTGACAGAAGAGTGTGAAGCGGCTATCACGCAGCACATCTTCGATAAGATACCAAAAAAGAGCATCTCAGAGCTCACCGTGACCTGTATACTCGACCTTGATAAGACTCTTGAGTTCGAAGTACAACTGGACTTGGCGCAGGAATACGACACCGGTCACTCACTTGACGACATACTGGAGGGAGCAAACAGATTCGGAACAGAGTGGCTTGAGAAACGGCTCGCGGAGATGAAGACCCAATGAATCTCATTTCCCTCTTGAAGTCATCTTTTCATCCCGTAATTCTAGGGCATCATAATGCAGATCCTGATGCAGTTTGCTCAATGATTGCAATCGCGGATATTTGTAGGAAACTCAACCCCAAGAGTATGCCCAAGCTTGCGTGCGATGATGTAAGCAGGCTCTCAATGCAAGTACTCGATAAATTCGCACCTACTGCCGAGATTCTTGAAACAGTTGAAGATGATCACGATCTGGTAATCCTTGTAGATACAAATAGCCTGCTACAACTCGGTCCTAATCTCAAGGATGTCGTTGTCAATCCTGAACGAACCTTGGTGATTGATCATCATGAACCTAACCCAGAGCTTGACAGCATTGCGAAGCATGCAGTTGTACGGAGCGATAGATACTCTGCTTGCGAGATTATTGCGGGTCTATATGATGAGGTCGAATTAGATATTGGAGCGGACATCGCAAATCTACTCCTCACTGGGATGTTGTTTGACACGCGCAGATTCCTATATGCAGACGAGGATACTCTCGTTGCTGCAACCAGGTTAGTGCGCAATGGAGCTGACTATCAAGCGTGCATGAGTTCGCTGGCCATCAAACCTAGTAGGTCGGAACGGATAGCGAGGCTCAAGGCTGCCTGTCGATTACAGGTCCACAATATTGACAACTGGATCATCGTCACATCCAGAATCAAGGCCTTTGAGGCCAGTGCATGCCGTGGACTGATTGGGATGGGGGCCGATGTCGCTATCGTTAGTGGGAGTCCATCCAATGGAGAAGTACGTCTGAGCTCTAGGAGCACCACGGAGTTCTATGAGAAGACTGGCGTTAATCTGGGACGTGACGTGATGGAGCCGCTCGGAGAATTAATCGAGGGAAAGGGAGGCGGGCATCCCAACGCGGCTGGAGCAAATGGCCGGATACTCGGAGATAAGGCCGCCTCTAGAGCAGTACGACTCATTAGGGACGCAATCAAGAGAGGGCCATCACCTGAGAGTGATGAGTCATCCTAAGAGGGAGAGAATCCATGGCGCTGATAGAGTTCGCCGACTTCAGCTTCAAGTACCTAGGAGCGGACTCCCTCGCTTTGAAAAGAATCAAACTCACAATTGATGAGGGCGAATATGTTGTCATCACGGGACCTTCGGGGTGTGGCAAGACTACTTTCTGCAGAGCGATAAACGCGCTTGTTCCTCAGTTCCATCGCGGATATGTCGCTGGCAATGTTTACACGGACGGGAAGAACACCCGCGAGAATGAAGTGGCGACATTCGCCTCCGTTGCAGGCTTGGTGTTCCAGAATCCAGAGAATCAGCTTGTAACTCTCGATGTGGAAAAAGAAATTGCATTCGGTCCTGAGAACCTTGGTGTCGCGCCTAATGAAATAAGACGCAGAGTAGAGGAACTGATAGAGCTACTCGACCTTGAAGAACTGAGAGAAAAACACCCTCACGAGATGTCGGGTGGTGAACAGCAGCGAGTCGCGATTGCTGCAACGCTCGCCCTAAAGCCAAAAGTCCTAGTGGCTGATGAACCCACCTCGAATCTTGATCCTCAGAGTGCAGAGGCTATTCTCAAGATAATCGCACATCTCAACAAGAGAGGTATGGCTGTCGTTCTTGTGGAGCATCGGCTTGACTTGGTGGCAAAAGATGCATCTCGTATCATCTTGATGAACAAGGGGCGTATCGTTGCTGATGGGAATCCGAGAGAAATCCTTGCCATGGACCTTTGTGAGGAGATTGGCGTTGGCGTACCCAAGGCGACTCAGGTGTACAAACGGTTGAGAACAAGGGGTGTTGAACTCGGAACCGTACCTCTGACAGGGGTGGAATTGGCTGAGCTTGTCCAGGAGGCGACATCAAGGTGATCATCTTAGAAGATGTGCACTATTCCTATGATGGCGTCTACACAGCCCTTCGGGGTATCTCTCTACAGGTTGACGATGGTGAGCGTTTTGCGGTTATCGGTGCCAACGGTGCAGGCAAGACCACAATGATCAAACACATGAACGGCCTTCTCCGTCCGCAAAAGGGACGGGTCATTCTTGACGGGCAAGACACCAAGTTCATGTCAGTAGCAGAAATCGCCAGAGAGGTGGGACTGGTCTTCCAGAACCCTGACCATCAGTTGTTCCTAGATTCAGTGAAGAAGGAAGTGGAGTTCGGGCTCAGAAACATTGGCTTCACCGAGAGTGAGGCCGAGCAGAGACGTCAGAAGACCCTGGCAAGTCTGGGTTTGGAGGGCTTCGCAGAGAGGTCTCCCTTTACTTTGTCCGGCGGTGAGAGGAAACGTGTTGCGCTCGCATCGGTCCTGTCAACAGAGCCACGCTTTCTGGCGCTGGATGAGCCAACAATCGGACAGGATGCGCATCAAAAGAATCAGCTTGCCCAAATGCTCGCTGAGATGAACAAGCGGGGGCGAACAGTTGTTGTTGTGACACACGACATTGAGTTTGTCATTGAGAACTTTCCTCGCACAGTTGCCATGGCTGATGGTCAGATTATTGCGGATGGATCTACAAGCATGGTGCTGAGCAATGATGAGGTCATTGAAAGATGTGCACTCGCACCCCCGCAGATGACATTAGCCGCTAGAGCGCTACGAAACGTTTTCCCAGAAGTTGGCCAACGATTGACATTATTGTCCGAGCTAGAGGAAACCATCATTGGGATACTTGGGGGTGCATAGATGTCGTTCCTTGAAGTTTTCCAGTACACAAGACAGGACTCAGTTATGCATCGCCTAGATCCACGGTCAAAGCTTGTTCTGTCTATTGTATGTGCAGCAGTATCTATGATGTTCATGGAAATCATCCCTCTCCTTATGGTTTTCACCTGTCTTCTTCCGATGATTGCTGCAGCAAAATCCCTGAGCAGATGGGCAAAGAGCATGAAGGGATTGGGGGCTCTCCTTGTGTTCGTGCTAGTGTTCAACACGCTGCTCTCACCTGTGGAGAACCCATTTTCATATTCCTTTTCGTTGGCAATCCGGTTGGTGGCTTTGATGACTTCATTCTCGTTGTTCTTCCTCACGGTCCAACCTGACCAGCTGTCGCAGGCATTGATACAGATGCGTGTGAAGTTCGAGTTTGCCTTCGCAATGAGTATGGCAATGAGATACGTGCCAACTCTGGGCCAAGAAGCCTATGCTATCATGGATGCCCAGAGGGCTCGGGGAGTTGAGCTTGATAAGGGGAATATTATCAAACGCATCAGGAATATCATACCCATCATTGTGCCCCTAATAATCGTGTCAATTAGGCGTGCTCTCTCGATTGCTGAAAGCATGGAGTCGAGGGGCTTCGGTGCAAGCGATAGCCGGACCTATATGGAGATGCTGCGATTCAGGAAACGGGACTGGGCAGTGGTACTATCTTCCCTCTTGATACTAATCTTGGTCATTTATGTCAGGTTCTTTGTTGGTCTGCCGGGATGGATGCTGTGGAATTTTCCATTTTAGACGCATAGTATGCCACTACACTGGGTATAGGTTAATCCTCATATGGTTTTTATGAGTGCAAACCCATTGGAGAGAACGGTGGGTGAAGCAAAATGGCGGGTGAAAACTCTATTCAGCTTCCAGCACGGCGCAAAAAGTACACAGTGAAAGGCCTGATGAGTGATCTGAAGAAGATTGGGGCAACACCAAGCGTGACGGACTTCATTGGTTCCCAATGCATCTACAACGAGTGGAATCTCTGTGAACGCGATCTCGGGGAAGATCACCCTGTTACAAGCCATTTGGCAGAGCTTCTTGATTTCATGCAACATGGATATGAAGAACAGCTGGTGGGCGGTGAGTTTTGGAGGACCAAGGATACTCCCGCGGCCGCAATCAACGCCGCTCTTCGCGGACGACCCGCAGAGTTCCTCACTCATGTCCTAGATAGGCCAGCTGACTATGTCTATGATCTCTTGGAGCAAGCCGTAACCTCCCGCAAGAACGAAATTGACGTATATGCGAAAATCGAATCTGGAATCCGCGCAGAACTTGAATCTGACCCCGATAACCCTCACCTATGGAACAAACTTCGATTGCTCCTATGGCTTCTGGGTCAGTACAAGAACTCAAGTGAAGCCTTTCAAAAGGCAAAGCGATTGGGTTGGGATGCCAGTAGCGCGAAGTTCGTTGCTCTCTAGGAAAAAACACCCAGCTTCTGCAGCAAAGGACGAATTCGCCCATTTTGGAATTTGATGGTCGGACCCCATCACAGACTCTATCTTGGCCTGAGAGGCCGCAAACTTAACGAGATGATTCAATGCATGAACTCAAGTTGATCAATCTACCGTGTTTCTATTTTCATTCCCCAACTCCTTTATGGGGCGGCATGCTATGAGTAATTAGCTAGAAGGATGTGATTCTGTGAAGGTTGACGTTTTCAAAGCAATGACAATCAAGCTGTCCTCCGACCTTCCCCCTGACCCAGTCTTTGACCCCCAATACCGAAGGGCTCCGAATCGAGGTCTAGATTTGACTGAAAGGGAAATAGTTGTGGCTCTGAAGAATGCGCTCCGGTACATCCCTGAGAGTCTGCATGAAACGCTAGCCCCGGAGTTTCTTAAAGAACTGATAACTCGAGGAAGGATCTATGGATACCGCTACCGGCCTCCAGGTACAATCAAGGCGAAGCCGGTTGACGAGTACAAAGGTATTCTTGAGGCAAGAGCGCTTCAGCTTATGATTGACAACAATTTAGACTTCGATGTAGCCCTCTACCCCTACGATCTCGTGACCTACGGCGAGAATGGACAGGTCTGTCAGAACTGGATGCAATACAGGTTGATCAAGAAGTACTTGGAAGCAATGACTGAGGACCAAACATTAGTTGTCAGCTCTGGGCATCCCGTAGGCCTCTTTCCATCGCATAGGAATGCACCTCGTGTGATATCGACCAATGGCCTCATGGTTGGCATGTTCGACACTCCTCAGGGTTTTCATCGCGCAGCAGCGATGGGGAATACAAATTATGGCCAGATGACGGCTGGTGGCTGGATGTACATTGGTCCTCAAGGTATCGTTCACGGAACATACATCACACTGTTGAATGCAGGCCGACTATACCTCGACCTACCAGACGATGAGGACTTGCACGGCAAGGTTTTCCTCACATCAGGCCTTGGGGGCATGAGTGGAGCACAGCCGAAAGCAGTTGAGCTTGCTGGGGGGATCGGAATAATCGCAGAGGTTGACAAGAGCCGCATAATTACTCGAAACGAACAGGGGTGGCTCAGCAAACGCTCTGACAACCTGCCTGAGCTCTTTGAATGGGTTGAAGAGTACCGCGCGAAGAAAGAGCCGGTTTCAATTGGCTACCACGGCAATATTGTTGATCTCTGGCAATACGTTGTGGACAATGCCATCTCCATTGAGCTAGCGTCAGATCAGACCTCTTGTCACGATGTCTATGGTGGTGGATACACGCCTCAAGGAGTCACGTTCGAGGAGGGCAGAGAGCTTCTCAAGAGTAATCGAAAACGATTCAACGAGCTGGTAGATGCATCCCTCCGCAAGCAGTTCGAACTCATCTGCACCATGACCGAGCGCGGCACGTACTTCTGGGACTATGGAAACAGCTTCATGAAAGCAGTCTTCGATGCAGGCGAAAAAACCATTGCAAAGAATGGCGAAAACACGAATGATGGATTCATCTTCCCTTCATACGTGGAAGACATCATGGGCCCAATTTGCTTCGACTGCGGCTACGGTCCATTTCGTTGGGTCTGTCTGAGTGGGTTACACGAGGACTTGATTGCGACCGACAAAGCTGCAATGTCGCAAATAGACCCCACGCGTAGAGGCCAGGATCGTGACAATTACATATGGATTCGAGATGCGGAGAAGAACGCCCTAGTAGTTGGTTCTCAAGCCAGAATCCTGTATGCAGATGCGGAGGGGCGGGTCAAAGTAGCGCTCGAGTTCAACAAGATGGTGAAGGAAGGCAAAGTGGGCCCGATAATGCTAGGTCGTGATCATCACGATACTGGAGGCACCGATTCGCCATTCAGAGAAACTGCTAATATTATGGACGGCAGCAATGTCACCAGTGATATGGCTCATCAGTGTTGGGCCGGAAATGCGGCGCGAGGGATGACGCTGTGTGTCCTATCAAATGGCGGTGGGGTTGGCACCGGAAAGGCAATCAATGGTGGTTTTGGCTTGGTTCTCGACGGCAGTGACCGTGTAGACAATATAATCCGACTAGCGGTGGACTGGGATGCAATGGGTGGAGTCGCGCGTCGTGCTTGGGCAAGAAACGAGAACGCTGTTGAAACAGTGATTGAGTGGAATAGGACTTTAAGCGGCAGAGGGCAAATCACTCTGCCATTTACTCCCGAAGATGGACTGGTGGAAGGATTCGTTAGAGCGGCGCTTGAAAAAAGGAAGGGATGAATACCATGGTTGTTGAGGTTGATGGCGAGAGCCTGACAATTGAAGACGTGATTCTAGTCGCACGTCATAATGAACAGGCTGAGCTTGCCGAGTCTGCACGCAAGAAAATCCACAAGAGTCGCAATGTTGTGGAATCCGCGATAAGCGCCGGTCGGACGGTATACGGCGTAAACACTGGCTTCGGCAGTCTTGCCAATGTTTCGATAAGCGCGGATGACGTGGCTAAGCTCCAAGTGAACATCATCAGGAGTCACAGTGCAGGAGTAGGGCCTCCATTCTCCAAGGAGGTTGTGAGGGCAATTATGCTCTTACGTGCAAACGCTCTCGCCAAAGGATACTCGGGCGTTCGGATAGAGATCATAGAGACCCTACTTCAGATGCTCAACCGAGGAGTGATTCCAGTCGTTCCTCAGCAAGGCTCTGTCGGTGCAAGTGGCGACCTTGCTCCTCTTGCCCACATGGTCTTGGTCATGATGGGTGAAGGTACGGCCTACTATGGTGATGATATGGGCGATGGGAAGACAGCACTAATGGTGGCTGGCATTGACCCCATTACACTTCAAGCAAAGGAAGGTGTCGCTCTAATCAATGGCACTCAACCAATGACAGCAGTTGGTCTTCTTGCTATTCATGATGCGATGATGCTTGTCCATGACGCATCCGTAGCAGCTGCTATGAGCCTAGAATCTCTCAAGGGAACCCGTGTGGCCTTTGACGAGAGAGTTCACGCGGTACGAGCGCATGAGGGGCAACAGGACGTTGCAAAGGCATTGAGGGCGATTCTCAAGGACAGCGAAATCAATCAATCCCATGCGGACTGCGGCAAGGTTCAGGATGCATATTCGCTGAGGTGTATCCCTCAAATCCTGGGCGCATCACTAGACACCATCAGGTATGTTCGGAGCATTCTGGAAACGGAAATCAATTCCGCAACTGACAATCCATTGGTTTTTCCAGAGGGTGGCGATATCCTCTCAGGAGGCAATTTTCACGGGCAGCCAATAGCGCTGGCTATGGACTTTCTTACGATAGCCCTATCTGAGATTGGCAATGTATCAGAAAGGAGAATCAATAGGCTAGTGGACCCAAAACTCAGTGGCTTGCCCCCATTCCTGACAAAGGAAAGTGGGCTCGAGTCCGGAATGATGATAGCCCAGTACACAGCGGCCGCACTAGCTTCTGAGAACAAGAGCCTATCTCATCCAGCGAGCGTTGATTCGATACCGACAAGTGCTGGGCAGGAAGATCACGTTAGTATGGGTACGATTGCAGCACGAAAAGCAATGATGGTCCTTGAGAATGTGAAAAATATCATTGCAATCGAATACATGTGTGCAGCACAGGGACTTGATCTCTTATCACCGCTGAAGCCATCCGATTCTCTTGCTAGGGCACACGATGCCATAAGAGAAAGAGTGCCCGTTCTTGAAGATGATAGGGAGCTCAGTTCTGACATCATGCAAATCCGCGAACTCATGGACTCGGGGGACATCGTGTCTGCCGTCGAGGCGGTCGCAGGCAGCCTCTTTGATGATTAGCTTCTCCGGCATCATGATGGAAATAAGTATGAAAAACACTCCAAAGAAAAGCCAGATTCTCTTCCAAGTATTTTCTGGAAGTACTTCAAACACCTGATTCTATATCTTTGGAAGAAACATCCCAACTTCCTGCCGATACCTGACGTATTCCTCCCCAAACTGTTCAATCAGTACTTCCTCCTCAGCTTTGGCTGTTGGGTATATCCCAAAAGCAATGCAAAGAGATGGAATGAGTATCCATCCAATGTGAAGAACACCCGCGAGGCCAATCGTAATGAGGAAGTACGACACATACAGGGGATGTCGGATTACTGCGAAAGGGCCACTTTTGACCAGCTTATGGTCCCCAGCATGCCTGACGTCGAGGGGCGCAGATAATTCCCTGCAACTATCAGGGTCATATCATATGTCAGGGCACCAACAAAAAATACACAGAACCCCGCAACTTGGATGGCTAGATTATAGGGGGTTGTAAACGCAAGCCAGCCAAACAAGGTGTCATAGGAGCCCAGAGCCAGAGATAAGATTCCTCCAACCCAAAATCCCCACATGCAAAAGTAGCCAAATACAAACACCTGATAGAATGGAAATCGGTATTTGGCCTTCTTAGTAGGTTGGCTGGTTCTTCGATTTCTCCTAAACTCAGACCAGTGTCTGATAGATGGAAACATCATAATGACAATCGGAATAGCTAGCAAAACTGCTGAGAACGCTGGAGGTAGCATTGCACTCGTGATATTCATTACACAGCGGTCTAATAAAATCTCAGGCTAACATAACTTCAATAATCACGACTAGCTTTATTGAGCGGCTTCGGAATCGAAATAGTGCGGATGACTCTTATTGCCTACAGAGCAATAGATCTACTAGGGACCCAGCTTGGTGTGCACAACTTGACCATTTGCGATGACCGTATGAACAAGATTGACGCCGAACCTCCAAGTCAGGAATTCGGGGCTGGGACACTCGAGAACCAAGATATCTGCCCTCTTGCCGGGCTCCAAGCTACCAATCTCATGTCCATTGTCTAAGGCATGTGCCCCGTTTATGGTCGTTGCAGAGATGGCTTCTCTGGCTGTCATCTTCATCTTGTAGGTAGCTAGGGCAATTGTGAAGAATAGCGATTCATTTGCACAGTTTGGATTGAAGTCAGTGGCCAGAGCCACGGGAAGTCCCATCTCTATCATGTGGCGAGCACGAGCATATACAGTGTTTAGACTGAATGCAGTAGCGGGAAGTAAGGTGGCAATTGTACCGGCTTTCAACATGGCTTCAAGCCCCTCATCCGAAGCCATCAAGAGATGGTCTGCGGAGACCGCGCCGACCTCAGCAGCAAGTTCCGCACCACCCAGTTGTACAATCTCGTCCGCATGCACTTTGAGTTTCATTCCGGCTTCCTTGGCAGCCAGCAGAATCCTCCGCGATTGCTCAATATCAAAGACTCCTTTCTCACAGAAGACATCACAGAACTCCGCAATCCCTAGTTCTGTTACAGCAGGTATCATTTCATCGATGACAACGTTTACGTAATCATCTGTCTTTCCCTCGTACTCTGGAGGAACTGCATGAGCCCCTAGGAATGTTCTGATGATTCCCATGGGCAAGCGGTCACTGAGGTCTCCCGCAGCTTGAAGCATCTTCACTTCATCATCACGATTTAGCCCGTAGCCGCTCTTGGCCTCCACAGTTGTAGTTCCGCTAGCAAGCATGCTCTCTCCGTAGGTGAATGCAGCGTGGCATAGATCTTCTCTGCTAGCCTGGCGCGTTGCCTTGAGAGTATTCAGGATGCCGCCCTCAGCCTCAAGAATCTCCATGTAGGTCTTGCCTGCGAGCTTCATAGCGAAGTCATTCTCGCGAGACCCCCCAAATATCAAGTGTGTGTGACTGTCGACCAGACCGGGCATGGCGAACATGCCTGGGAATTCAATCGCGGGCAGAACTGGCTCCTCGTCAATTTGGGAGATGACATCCTTGGTGGTGCCAACAGCCAGTATCGTGCCATCCTTGATAGCAATGGCGCCGTTCTCTATTATGGCTAGGTTTCCAAGATCATCGCCCGTCTTGGGATGGTCGCTGTTTCCAGCCAATGTGGCCAGCTGACCAATGTGGGTTAGTAGCATATCCGGCTTCATTGTGTGCCACACATCGGGGGAATGTACGCGGTGCAGAAGTACCTTGCGCTAGACACAAAGCTTGGTAGTGTATATATGGGAATCCCGTCACTCTCAAGCAAAGCGCATGTGAGGCATTAGTGGAAAATGCAGTACCTCATTCTTTCTTGGGATGCAATATACAACCTCACGCTGCAGCTATCTGAGCGTGTTGTGAATGACGGATTCAAACCGGACACTATCGTCGGAATCGCTAGGGGTGGATGGATACCGGCCCGCATACTGTCAGATGTACTATATGCCAATACTCTGCAGAATATCCGGATTGAGTACTACAGCGATGTAGGTGTGAAAGGAAAAGAACCGATAATCACTCAGCCGCTGTCCGGATCTCTTGATGGCAAGACAATTCTCTTGGTTGACGAGGTTGCAGACACTGGTGATAGTCTGGTTCATGCAATTGAGCATGTGAAGGGCCTTGGTGCGAAGGAAGTTCGAACCGCTGTTCTTCACCTGAAGCCCACCTCTTGCATAACCCCTGACTATTACATGGTGAAGACTGAGAGCTGGACAGTCTATCCATGGGAGCATCGTGAGTCTATTATCGCTCTCGTGAATGTATTCAAATCCGAAGACCCATCACTTACCATTCAACAGATTCGAAACCGGCTAGTGTTCGAAGTTGGCTTTGACCCCACCATTGCTGACTATTTCATCAAGCGTCTATGAGCAATTGAACCCCGTCGAGGTGTAACTGTGATACTTGAAACTGTGGAGTATGAAGACGAAATCCATTGGACGGGCATAGCTGAAATATTCAACTCCTCTCACATGGGGGAAGATGCATTGGTTAAGCTTGCATCTGAGAGAGAAGAAGGCATCTATGCCATTCAATTCCTTGATTCCTCTCTCGTCGTGAGCGTTGGCCACCTTCTGTCAGCAGTGCAGAATGCAGTAAATGCGTGGAAGGGTGGCTACATGCTGACAAGAGGGTTAGATGTCGAAGTTCTCGTATATGCTTCTGCACAAAGGCAGATTAATCGCGCAATCGAGAACCTGGGAATACGTGACGGTTTGCAGAATATAGCGTTGGTTGTTGTCGGTAGCGACAAAAGGGCTGTTCGTGACGTGATTACGAAGATGGTTAACAAGGTGGGAGACGAGGTCAAGACTGCTTTTGTGCCTGATCGAGAACGTCTGGAACGAATCATGCACCATTACGGCGTTAATGAGAAAGAGATCAAGGCATTAACGGACTCGGATGAGATTGAAATTTGGGCTGAAGCCCTCTCGAAGTGTGTTGTTAGCAGGGTCTCCATAGTTGCTCTCGACACCTAAGTTCTAGTATTGATCGTCGCGCATAGTCATAATCGATAGGATGTCCTCGTCAGGGATTAGAACAGACAAACCTGTCATCTCACTGACAATCTCAATCCACACAATCCTATCAGGATTATCAAGATTCACCTTTCTTGGGATGACAGATGCTACTGCTTCGACAACCTGCATGTTCTCAAGCTCTGTGTGTCGCCTTCTTACGGTGACTCTGAACGTTTCATCCTCACCAATCTTCTGGAGAAGGGTTTCCGCGGCCTTGACGATGCTCTCGATATCAGAAGGAACGCATAGTTCAAGCGGTGTGAATCTAATGGCAAAGCGAAACTGGTATGCGTTCTCAATTGCATACTCTCTTAGTTTATGGACGACATCAAATGGGTCAAGCCCAGTCCAACAAGTCAGGATTCCTGAAATACGAGTCATTGACACTCGCAATGCGTCATCTTCAATTAAGTCCCCAACGAAATACTGAACCTCCGACCTCGCCGCTTTCTCGCGGTTCCTAGGACATCCTACAAGTAGATTGAATTCGTGCAGCACACTCGCCTCACTTGTCTGCGAAGATGATTCTGGTGGTCCAGAATCGGAGGGCATCCGAATCTACTTTCAGACTCTCAACAAGTTTACCCATGGTTAATGCCCCTTCGCGGATTACCTTGATGCTTGCTCCCTCCACATCATTCTCTTCAACTCTTACAATAGTGGAGTTCGCTTCAGACTTCGATGGTCCCGCATCAATGTATAGGTCCACTTCGTCACCAAGCTGGTCCTTGGCTACTGTGAATTTAAATGGGCTTGGTTTACCACTTCGATTCGCACTTGTTCCCACAATTGGTCCCTTAATTCCTTGAGCAATCCCTCGGGGGATGATATGATTTGGGACTCTAACAGCTATGGAGCCACGTCCTCCCGTGATAGTTTCCGGAATCGAACCCTGTGGAGTGACGATTAGCGTAAGGGCTCCAGGCCAGAACAGTCTTGTCAGCACTCTCTCAAAATTGCTAAACTCGTGGTACGTTTCGCATTGCGCGATGTCCGAGAACAGCAGAGGAACTCCGAGACTCCTGTTTCGTCGTTTGACGTTGATGAGCTTTTCAACAGCGGCTTGATTTCTTGAATCACAGGCCAAACCATAGCTAGTATCTGTTGGGCAGACAATCAGTCCCCCATCCTTAATTACCTCTATGGCTCGACTTATGATGTCTTGATAGTTCTCCTCTTTGGCTACCACAGTTTCAGCTGTCAACGGAGTGACCTGATACATTCCCCTGCAAACACACATATGAATGACCCGTAATCAAATGCCCATACCAAAGAGCACACTTTGCTGATGTAGTGGAGGGATACAAATCCGCGCGGTGATACTGGCTGCAGGCAAAGGGGAACGAATGTCCCCACTTACAGATGGAATGCAGAAGGCGTTGATATCGTGTGTTGGCATGACGTTGATTGATCGACTTGTGTCTGTGCTGAGGGCTGAAGGAATAGAGAACTTCAGCATTGGCGTTGGCTGGAAAGGAACCGAGATGGAGCGCCACTTCGATAATCACCCTGAAAGAGACCGGATTGACATAGTTCATGTTCCCGAATACGAACGTGGTCCATTGCAGACCCTTGTAACGGTTCTTGATGTGGTCCGCGATGAACAGTTCATTGTATGCCCTGCCGACTTATTCGTTGAAGAGGGAATAGTTTCCCTTACAATGTCAGAACATGTCACTGACAATCCCCCAAGGGCTGCTTCCCTTGCAGTGGACAAATCAGGCAGAGTCGGAGCTCCTGTCTACGTGAAGGATGCTGGTTTAGTTGCAGGTGTAGGACGCGCTATTCAGGGTTGTTCAGAATCTGGGCGTTCAGCCATGGTATTGGCAGTCAACAGGTGCTTCATCGACTACTGCAGAGAAGCACTTGGCTCTGGTGAGAGAAGAGTGGTCGATGCTCTGAATTTGGCAATTGGCAAAGGAGAGGCCATCTGTCAAGTCGATGTTGCCGGACGATGGTTCGACGTTGATGATATCGCGAGTCTTCTGGAGGTCAATGAGTACCTCCTCAGGTTTTCTATACCCGAAATCAATGGGTCTGTGTTTGTTCCCGCAGGGGATACCATGGACATTGGAGAAACTATAACTCTACCATCTGGCATTGTTCTGGAGTCCGGCGTCCAGATTATTGGACCCTCCTTCATAGCCCCCGGATGTAAGGTCGGTTCGCACTGTGTGATTGGTCCTGTTGTGAGCTTGGAAATGAAAACAATGGTGAAATCCAACTCCAATGTGCGGGAGTCCCTACTCCTAGGGGGGTCGCAAATAAGAACGGGCACCAATCTGACGGGCTCTGTAGTACATGGCAGCGATGTGTTTCAGAAGGGAAAATGAGATGTCACCAAGCAAGTACAGGGTAAGGCGAATCTTCATGTGGCTTATGCAGCCCATTGGCGAGCGGCTAGCTAGCGCAGGCGTTCGACCTGACACAGTGACGTACGTTTCACTTCAGCTTGCACTACTTGGCTTCGTGTTATTCTTTCTCACTCTAAACCAGTGGCTGTATGCTTTCTTTGTTTTCCTAGTGGGCCTCCTTGATGGTGTCGACGGAGTAGTGGCAAGAGCGGCCGGTCGCTCAACTCCAATGGGCGCCTTCACTGACTCCATCATCGATAAGGTGTCCGAGATCATACTCTTGTTGGCTTTGATCCTTGGTTTTCCTGACCAAGCTGTGCTGGGAGTAGATATCCCGATCTGGGGAATGCTGTGCGTGTCCGGCTGGCTACTTACGAGTTACTCACGTTCCCGGGCGGAAGCCCTAGGAGTCAAGGATTTGGATGTGGGTCTTGGAGGAAGGTCCGAGCGCCTTTTCACTCTAATTATCTTCTCATTGTTTTTCCAGGTACTCTGGGGACTAGTAGTCGTCACGTTCATGGGTGTATTGACGGCTGCGTATCGCTTCTACCATTACAAGAGAGAACTCACAGATTCGTACCATCAGATTTAAGTGATGTTTGGAATAGGCCGCTAGCGGAGAGCATCACAAATGGCTAAGTTCAGAGCTGATCATTATCTACTTGCAGAGTTTGAGAAACCAGACAGAACGAAGGATGGTCAGAGGATTCTAGAGGCACTCAAAGAGATATCAGAACTCAAGGACCTCGCAATAGTGTCCAAGAGACTTGAGGGCAAAAGTTGGCAGGAGATCCTTGGTAGAATAGACATCCCCGCCGGCTCGAAAGCATTTTGGGCAATGGTGAAGAACGATGTCACTGAACGTGAGCCTTACAACCTGTTAATCCGCCTAGATGTGAATGGTGAGGGAGCAGATATCGAGGACGCCCGAGCCAAAGTGAAGTCCTGGGTGGAGAACGCATTTATTCCTCGAATCAAGTCTAAGGTCCCTGTGAAGACAATCAATGTCCTTCAAGCCAATGAGATCTATATGCCAGACTTGGCGTGAAGCATCCTAATCCGGAACCATTGTCATTAGATACAGCGTGCGGCCTACCGACTGCACGATTTCCACGGTGCCATCCCCGTCCACATCTCCAAGTGCTACCAATGCCTCAGCTGCCTTTTTGACTGGCCTAATCGAAGCCTCCGGAGTTAGCATTCTCGATTCGTAAGAAAGAACCGTTATGTTCGAGTTGCCCTGGCAGGAAACTACTTGACCATCAGCTCCCGCCTTATCCAAGAGATGACCAATCCGCACAGACGTGATCGTGCTAGGCGCTCTGATGCTCGCCAGTTGCTTCATTTCTCCTTGGTCAATTCCGTGCAGTGTTAGTTGTTTGTTATCCGAAATTGTAAGAATCTCATCGCTATGCCCGCCAGTGACCGCACCTGTGGCCACGAGGCTAATCTCACCCTTAACCTTAGAGCGATGAATCTCGTGAAGCCTATCGTCTGCATATTGATAGACATAGAGGTGCCCTGTGTCATCTCCAAACACAAATCGGGAGAATGAGAGTCCCCTGCTTTTCAGTGGTTTCATTGAGAACACAGGTCTATCAATCACCTTATGCGCAAGCTTGTCCAATGCAACGTCAAACCATCCGTAGCATCTCAGGGCATTATCGGCAGTAGCCACAATTACCTCAGCTGAGTCATCACTTACGACGTTTGTGACACAAATGGCTGTGGGAAGAGTTACAAGGGGTGTGGTAGCTCTGACCCCCAACTCGCCATCCATCAAGCTCACAACTCGGAGCATATTGTCGAGGCCCCCGAGCACGAAGTCCTTGACGCCATTTCCCATCACATCGCCAAGCCCCATTGCAGCAACGGGCGGTAGATTGCCGGTTTTCATAATCTCGGTGGCTCTAACCTTTTTGCCAACCTCAAATTCAAAGATACGAAGCTCACCATTCATTGTCGTAAGAACAAGGCTATCTTTGCCATCGCCAGTGAGGTCTGTGAGTTCTAAACCAGTGATGACCTCCTTGAATGGAATTTCTGCGATTATCTCGAGCTTGGGCATTCTATGGTATCCTTTTTACATTGTAGTGATTGGGCTGTTTGAACCCAGCTTGACCAATTTAAGAGTTGTTCCAGTGGACAGCTAAGAGAATATCGAACCGCTCA
>DXJO01000020.1 GCA_019057475.1 Candidatus Thorarchaeota archaeon
AAGTCATAGTGGTGGATGACTGCCATATCATAGGCCTGGTCGTACGACAGGGTCATGGTTTATCAATGGCAGTCCCACCCCTCCCTCTCCTTGTACCCGAGTATTACACAACTTATGCAACAGAGCCCTTGTGGCTCGCATCAACTGGCTTCAATCTAATAGAAGATTCAACGTATTCCGTTTCATGTCAACGTCTTAAGTTGATATCAATGGTAACGTCCGCGCTCTCGAATCTCATCTGCTCTTGAGAGGACTGCCTCTGCATCATCACCTGATATTTCGACATAACCCTCCATTGTGGATTCCAGCATAATTTCTTGGAGGGCCCAATGTGTGGTTTCGTATGCACGCCGGAGAAGATGCATATCAACACCCTTCATCTCAATAGTGGCATTCTTCTCTGCTAATCCAAAGTCTACAAGCCACATTTTGGATTGCATATCAACGACTGCATTGCTTGTTGTCGGATCCCCATGAACTATGTCGCTCATATGCATAATACCAAGCAGTTTTCCGAATTCGTGGCAGAGCGTGGTAATTCTCTTCTTGCTCGAGGTATTAACGAGCTGTTTGAACTGCTGACCCTCGATGAAGTCCATTAGAATTGAATGATTGCTGATGTCAATAGAGTGCACAGCTGGAGTAGGGACTCCCAGTGCGCGTACAAAGGTCAGCATCTTGCACTCCCTACTGGTTCGGGATGTTCTAAGCAGCTTGTCTATCTTATTGTGTACATAGGGCTTACTGTGTCGCCACTTAAGTGCAAGAGTCATGCCCCAGTATTCAACTATGTAAATCGCAGATTCAGCCCCAAGTGTCAGCAACTGTTTCTTCAGAATCTGCTCCTCCAGAGTATGTCCTGTTCATCCGTGCGCCACTTGGGCATCACATGCGAGTCAGATATAGGAAGTTCATCTCCAGCTTGATGCTGGAGAATGCCCGTCCAAGCAATCATTGCTCCTTGATCACCGGCAAGCGGTGGTGAAACTCTGTGAAAGCTGGCGCCATGACGTTCTGCTACACCTTCGAGAATTTCAGTAAGTCTGTTGTTGCAGGCCACTCCACCAGTAAGAAGAATTTCGTTCTTCTTCGTGTGAGCAACTGCACGTTCTGCAACCTCAGCAAGCATCCCGAATGCCGTTTCTTGAATGCTGAAACATATGTCAGCAACAGGGACTCCTTCTAAATGGAGTTTCTTGGCGGCAGTCAACATCCCTGAATAGCTTAAGTCCATACCCTTGACCGAATAAGGAAGTTGGTAATACTCAACCCCGTCGGCAGCCGCATGTTCGATGGATGGGCCAGCGGGGAAACTCATGCCAATTGTACGACCGAAGACATCTAGCATATTGCCTAATGCCATGTCGAGCGTTTCGCCGAATGTTCTAAAACGTCCACCGGCAAAAGCTATGACTTGTGTATTTCCCCCCGACACGTATATTGTTACGGGGTCTTCAAATCCCGACTCAAGACAACCTATCTCAATGTGTGCTACACAGTGATTCACGCCGACAAGTGGAACTGTTAGTTTCTGTGCTAGCGTGCGTGCCATTGTTGCGGTGGTTCGCAGACAAGGTCCAAGTCCAGGACCTCTTGAGAAAGCAACAAGCTGAATATCGCTGTGACTGACTCCCGCATCCTTCAATGAACGCTTAATTATTCCGGGCCCTACGTCAGAATGATGGCGACTGGCCTCGCGTGGATGAATTCCTCCCTCAACAGGTGACAACATATGCCATATGTTGGAGAGAACTTTGCCCTCGCTGGAAACGACACCGGCTCCAAACGAATGTGCAGTTCCCTCCAATCCCAAGCATAGTAAGGACATGATCGTTCATTTCCACAAATGACTGTTCTTCGGGTAATTCCTAGTGTGAAATAGTCAGGCAAATACTCTTTCGTTGCAACTGTTCCACCTTCTGAGAGCAAAGGGTTTATAATCGCCGCTCAGGGCACCCCCAATGAGGAAGTGCTAGTGTCCACAGAAAATAGCCCAATTAAGGCTCTGGAGCAACGCCTTAGCGACATGGTTTCAATCAAACTCAAAGACGAGCGCATCTTCCGCGGACGCCTTACAAGGTGTGATCAGTATATGAATCTGACACTTGGAGATGCCGAGGAGCTTGAGAATGACGAAACGAAAGCGAAATACGGGTCAATTCTGATTAGAGGAAACAACATCCTTTGGATTCAAATTCCTGAGTGAGTAGGTTACACGCTCAGTGACTAGCGCTCAGTTTCGCGCCTGTACTTTTCAACTATAGCCACAAGGCGGTCTTCACCTTTTATCCGCGCTTGTTCTTGAACGCGTTTCATGAATTCTTGGAACTGGTGCTCGAATTTCTTTTTGTTAACGAAAGCAAACTCATCTACTCTCTTCAGCTCGACTTCTTTCGCATCAATGACTGGTATTAGAGCGTCAACAAGCTCCGCCCTTGCAAGATGAGAAAGGGGCGTGTCAATGATGATTGCTCGAATCTCGCGGTCAATCAGCATTCGTGCAGTAGTTGGTCCACCCCCGCTCGCGTCTTCAAAGAGGATTATGTCGCCGTGTTTCAGGGTAGCAACCTTACTAGTGTACTCCTCGATGGATTCTTGCGTAAACTTCTCAAGGGCTTTCACTGCCAGCATATCACCACGCATCTCGAGATGCTTGACGCCCCTAAGCTGCGTCAAACGGCTTCGAAGATTCCGCAGTTGTTTGCGGAGTGTTTCAGTATCTCGTTGAGACTGCTTCAATTCTGACTGCTTCTTAACTACCTCACGGTCGCGTTTGATATTCCAGTGATTCTTCTGAGTGACTATATCAAGGCTGTATGTCAACTCGCTCTCTCTGAACTTCAAGAACTCGACTAGGCGCTCTAGATCCTCTACTCTATCTTCAAAAAGCCTGTTCTCTGCTCGAAGAGCATCTAGCTTGGAACGAATTGTATCAAACCGTTCCTGAGTTAATTCTTCTTCAGGGACATCAGGTTCAGGTTCGATATCGATTGTCTCTGATTCCTCTTGAATCAGACTTGAGATAGCCTCATTCATAGACATGCCCTTGAGAATCAAGGCTTTGAGATGAGATTGGTCGACAGCAATCTGCTCCTCGCGCACCTTATGCTCTATTTGCTGAAACTTTGGCAGCATGCTCCTGTATGCGTAAACTGCAGCAGTCAATGCGTCACGTTCGTGCGCATTTCTGATTCGAACATCGGATAACTCTCGTGCTAGCTCCTGCTTATCTGCTACAGGAATCGGTCGGCTAGGAGCGTATATCTTAGCGTTCACTGTCTTGCCAATCTTTTCGACAAAGTGAGGAATGCGAGGGACATCTGTAGCCACCATCACTGGGATTCCGTGTTCATACACCAAGCGTATGATGTCAGCCCTGGTGAAACTCTTCCTACTCTTAAGAAGGTGGACGCGACCATCGAGTGACAAAAGGCAAATTGCGGCGGTCGTACCTGGATCGATGCCCAAGATGAAGAATCTAGGTTGAAGTTGGGTAGAAATAGGACCAGACTCTAGTGGAACGAATTCGGTCCGTTTTCTCACAGGTGAAATTATGACATTAAAATCCCCCCCGCGCTTGCGCTCAACAAGGCGATTAATAGCTGGCAAGGGAGCATACGCGACTATTCGGGAACTGGCATAACCGAAGTCTGAGCGTCGGATATCAATATCGTACTCGATGCCTGCTGTCTTGAGTTGGGATTCAATAAAACGGGTCATTTGTTGGACCTCAGAGTGGATTTTCCTGCGGTATCGATTCGCACTCTGCCCCCCTTTGCCCATCTTCCGTCCGCGTGTCACCTTGATTTCTGTTTGTTCGCCAAAGCACTCTAAGCTGTGTCCGACTCCTAGCCACGCAAGATGTGCTGCAAGCCGGGCGGATTCGAGTGGAGTTGGCTTCCCGCGAATACTGAGTCCATGTCGCTTGGCAAGTCTCTTGAGCGCAACTTGACGTGGAGGAACGCCCGTAACCTGAACAAGACGAGTTTCATGAGGCAATTTTTCAACCAACTTGAACAAGGATTTGCTGTCAGGTATTATCTCGAAAATGTTGTCTGTGCAGAGCCACTTGGGGCTAATCTCCCGGGTTAGCTTCAACAAGTTAGTGCGTGATATCTCCGGGTATTCGCTCAATATTGCTCCATTTCTCATTGTCACACAGGCAAACTTTGGAGCTGTCTTCGAGCGAGGACTCTTGGAGGGAAGTATGTCGAACCCCATTACGAAAACGCTGTCATCGCCCATGAGGCTTAGCACTCAGAATATCCTTCTTGAGGTTTGGCTATAAGAGTTGACATCGATTCAAGACCGTACGAATCAATCCAAACAGATGATGGCGAATGAAACCTCTGCTCGCATTGTATGTCTATTGGATGTGCATGGTAGATGCAACACTGGGCAGGGGACAGATGGAATACAGAGGATGCGAGTAGTTGAGTTCGTTCAAATGCTGAAATGATAGGCATTATAATAAGCGAGTGTTTTAATGAGCCCGTATCAATACAATTATTAAAGACACGATTAAGAAATGTGCCAATTCAACTGAGGTGTAACAACTGTCAGAATCACTAGAGATAAGCAATGACCACGAGATACTACGCATTGGACGTGCCCTTTCATCAGGCACTCGCCTGAAAATACTAAAGCTCCTGCTTCAGGGAGAAAAAGACGTTACACGGGTTGCTAGGCATCTTGGCGGAACGGAGGCCAATGCCAGTGCACAGATTAAGATCCTGCAAGAGGCAGGTCTACTTTCGTGCAGGTACGAACCCGGTCAGCATGGTTTGAGGAAAATTTCAAGAACCAAGATTAATCGCATCCTTATCGATTTGTAACTACTGGCGGATCAAAGCTGGACATGTCATGTGCTCAGTGCTGCTTTCCAGCGGCGAATGCGCGTTAGTATGTTATCACGTTCCTCTGGACGGATGGTTCTCTTTTCTCGTGCCTTCAGAAATTTCAACACAATATCCATATCACTCGCCACTTTATTGAGTGATGTTTCATCGCTGAATAGATAGTCTTTGGCTGCTTGGAGATATTCAGCTAGGACTTCTGCAGGTGCCTCACCGGTACGCAGCTCGTGCGTGATTGGATCCAAGACACGTGCAACACGAGCATCTGAGATTGGTGGATGCTTTTCGGAATTTGACTCTCCGGTTTCTGGTGTATCGATAACTGCAGAAACAATTGTAGGCGAAGTGGGTTTTTCAGTACGCTCCTCCACAGATTGATCAAGCGATGATGTGTCAGGGGAAGGGGGCGTCAAGGGAGCGATTGGCGCCTTTGGTTTCTTAACTTCAGTGAACAATTGAACTGCTGAGGAGGTTGTACCAACAAGCTCGTCATCGATAAGATTCAAACGGCGTCGCAATTCACGAAGCTGGTCGAACATCTCGACCATTCCGGCCTGCAACGAGTCGATTAGTCGACGGATTTCATCTCTGTCTTCATCAGCCACTTAGGTTGCACTCCCAATATTCGCAATCACAGTTTATCCGGCATGACACTCCAAAAAAGGTTTTTCCGGACTTCTATCTGTCCGCCTTCTTGATTGCGCGAAGCAAGTCGTGTGTGGACTCGCGCGGCTCGAAATGGCGTTTGCGAACCTTCACGAAAGTGGGGACAGAAACGGTTTCACCCACAAATAGAGCTTCTCCAACTTCAAGCGTTGTGATTGCCTCCAATGATGGACGGTCAATGCCTTCACTACTTCGACCAATGTGTTCAAGGTCATAGGGATTGGTGCATCTGAGTATTGCCTGATTGGTGCATTGACTCAAGACTGTGGTCGATAGCTTCACCGGGCGCTGTGAAATCAAGCACAACATTGCAAAGAACTTTCGTCCTTCGCGTGCTATTGTTTCGATCCGTGTCTTTGGAAGTGCAAGTTCATGTCGGCTTTCAGGGCAGAATTGATGAGCTTCCTCGAGAACCAACAGAAATGGCGGTATCCTCCCTTGTCGTCTCAAATAGAGAAGTTCGCTAGCAAGATGTGAAACGATAATCTGCTTCTTCTTAAGCGAAACAAAGTCGCTCAAATCAATAATGGTAAGCTTGCCAGGCCGAATGATTTCCATTAGATCTGGTACTGACTCTCGCCCGAAGAGACCGGTGTCATCTAGACCAACTAGCCAGCTTACCAACGCATCACGAGTGTTCTTGCTAATCGTTTCATCATCCTTCACATGAGTGATGAGTTCTCGAAGAGTGTAGCCACTATCCGAACTTTCTCTCATTTCCGAAACAACCCGTCGTAAATCACGGACCTGAACTGCGCTCATGTCAGCCACGAGTGACCTCAACGCTTCAGCAGACAGGTTCTGGGCAGGAATCTGGATATGTGACGCACGGATGTGTTCAACCTCAAACTGAGCGTCTGGCACGCTCAAGTCGTTTGCCGTTATGTCCTTCAAGTATTCGTACTCGCCGTGAACATCAACGATTACTACAGCAAGACGACCGTTATCCTTCGTACGTGAGAGTATCTCCTCAAGAAGCACTGATACGAAGTACGATTTGCCGGCGCCACTCATTGCCAAGATTGCCAGATGCTTCGACAGGAGTCTATCGAGCGATGGAGTGAATTCAAGTTCGTGGTGGCCAAGGTGGCCCAGTCTAAGACCGCTTTTCGTATCAAGCCTCAGGAAGGCAGAAAGTATCGCCTCATCAACCCTTCGGACCACAGCTCCCGGCGAAACCGTGAAGTATGGTCTGACCGTTCGGTTACCAGTCCAAAACCCCAGAACACGTGCTTCTGCAACTGTATATTGCCAGCGATCTGTGGGGAATATCGAACGCAGAGGTTCGCCTCGCGATTGATACTCTTTCACAGCCTCGGCATGCTGATAGTAACGATTTATTTTCACAATGTTCTGAACTCTTGCGATAATTGTTCCATTCTCTGTCACAACAGAAACAAACTCCCCTCGTCGAACCACAATCTCATTGGAGCTACCCTCTGTCACGAATGAGAACTCTAGGACATTCGGGCCATCTCCTGTGCAAACAACTGTTCCCAGTCTACTTGATTGATAATCTTCTTTCAACACATTCATCCTCCACTAAACGGATTTCTAGACCGTCTCTTTTCGAGAGCTGTGTATGTAAGTCCTGATAATGCCATTAAACGATCTATAATCAACTGAGCTTCGTGGCCTGTAATCCGTGCTCGTGCGTCAGCCTCTAGGATCGGAGTGGGAATGCCATACTCGGGATGCTGCCAAGACAGAGGAAGAATCGCTGAAAGTGCCCTATCCAATTCCTTGGCGTCTTTGCTGTCTTGGTCCATGAGGACCTCAATCCTCAATGGTAAATCATCCCGGGCCGTCTTGAGATATGTGACCCAAATCGATGATGACCAAATGGCTAGCTCATCACTCGCCGAATTCACATTATGTGTTAGTTCTGACGAGTACCTGAAAGCAAAGGTTCTTTCACCCGGCTCCAGGAACGTATCAAGGAGGTCACAGTCCCTCGAGACCTTGAGAAGCCAACGATAGTCGACGTCTTGCATGAGTTCGAAGATAGACGAATCCCGAATAATGTGTGGGAGCACCTCGCCTAGTACTTGGACCATCCGCGTGGAGCGGCTGTCTTTCACTATCCCGACTAGAGTTGTTCTCTTCTTTCGGGACTTGTGATACAGCTGCCTGTAGAGAGCCATAACTTCCTGGAACTTCGCAAACGCGGTCGATCCACGCTGTGGACGATCTCTCGGATGATAAAAGAGACTTCCGTCAACAAGAATAAGATCTGTGTGGAATTCGTCGAGCACGGAGATTGTTGCTTCAAGCTCAGTCGCAACTCGTTCAAGAGAGGCTAGCTGGTCCAGCTCAAGGCTTGGCAGTGCGAGTAGCACAGGTGTGACTTTTGGCTCTGGAAAGGCTTCGGGGTAAAACTCCACAACAGGACCGTCTTCGCGTCCGAACTGGAATATGACTGCAACTGCGCGAGTGAGGAGAATATCCATTGATCTGAAACGCTTCCGGACCAACCCGCCATCAATTCCAGCAATTCTGAGACCGGAGAGGCTTGTTGCTTCTAGCTTCGTCAGCAGAGAGGTTTCCATTGTATCAGTTACTATTGCGGGAAACCTTGAGAGGTCTATGTCTCCCTTTATCTTCTTCATGACCGCACCGAATCTGTTGCGGGCGGTTTCGACCCGATCTATCTCTTCAACAAGCTTGGATAGAGCGTGGTCGAGCCGTTTGTCCACTAAGTTTCCCTCTCTCTCTTATAGTCCAAAGCGGCCCTTATTAGCCCGGAATATAGAGGGTGTGGTGCGCCCGGTTGTGACTTGAATTCAGGATGGTATTGCACTCCAATCCAAAAGGGGTGATTTGTAAGTTCGATTGCATTGATTATTGTCCCTGTTGAGTCATATGCCGAAACAATCAATCCGTTTTCAGCCATGCGATCCACATAACGTGAAATGAGGTGGTACCTATGCCTGAAGCGTTCCCTAACTTGATTGGTACTGTAGATGCTGTGCAGTTTGGTCCCCTCTACGATTCTCACTTCGTGGCCACATAGCCTCATGGTCCCTCCCTTGTCTTCGGTATTTTTTTGATCGTCCATCATATCTATTACCGGGTAGAGACAGTTGGGATCAACCTCTGTTGTATGAGCGCCTTCCCACCCCATTGTCGTTCTGGCGAAAGCAATCGATCCAAGCTGTGCCCCAAAGCAGATGCCTAGGAAGGGGATATTTGACGTAAATGAAATCGCTGCGGCATTAATCATTCCCTCAACCCCGCGAGAACCGAACCCGGGTGTAAGAAGAATGCCATCAGCTTCACGAAGGGCCTCCGTAAGACTCAGTTTGTCACAGCTTTCCTCGGTTTCAATCCACTTGATTTGAACACCAACACCATACTTCGCGGCGGCGTGCGTCAATGCCTCATTGATGCTCTTGTACGAGTCGCTCAGAGTAGTGTATTTCCCAGGCATGGCAATTACTACGGTTTCCGTGATGTTCTCAAACGACTCCACTATCTCTGTCCATGAATCAGTTTCCAGAGTTCTTGATTCCATGCCAAGGTGGTCAGTAATAATATCACCAAGGCCATGTTCCTCAAAATGGAGAGGAAGTCGATAAATAACAGGGATGTCTGGATTTGAAATAACTCGTTCTTCGGGTACATTACAAAACAATGCAATCTTCTGTCTTGCAGCGTCAGGCAGCTCTGACTCAGCCCTGCACACCACGATGTCCGGTTGCAGACCGAGTCCTTGGAGAGTCCTCACGCTATGCTGAGTGGGTTTTGTCTTGAACTCACCAACTGATGCCAGAAATGGCACCAGAGTCACGTGGACCAAGGCAACTCTGTTTCGGCCAACCTCACTAATGAATTGCCTGATTGCTTCTAAGAAGGGCATCGCCTCTATATCGCCAACAGTTCCGCCAATCTCAACAAGTAGAACGTCCGGGATTGGTTCTTGGTTGACAACCGCCAAGATTCTCGATTTGATTCTCTCAGTCACGTGCGGGATTATCTGCACTGTTCGCCCCAAGAAAGCTCCTTTTCGTTCCTCCAAGATGACTGAGATGTAAATTTGTCCGGAAGTTATATTCTGAAACGGATGGACCACAGTCCCAGTGAACCTCTCATACGTGCCGAAATCTTGATCAATCTCAGAGATTTTGAACGTGAAGTCATCAACTGGCTTGAATGTCCACGTCTGATCGGTAACGAAGACTTCCCCGTGTTCAATGGGATTGAGTGTTCCTGGGTCGATATTGAGGTATGGATCAATCTTTACTATTCGTATTGTGTACCCTCGGAACTGGAATATCTTGGCAATCGATGCGGTTGTGACGCCTTTCCCGATTCCGGAGAGCACACCCCCTGTTACGAATACAAACCGAGTTTCTTTAGGGGCTGACTTCAAAGGGACTGCCTCGACTGACCAAGTGCAAAGAGAGGTGGCTGTGCGGGTCCTTGATAGTGCAGCAGAAACCTTGGCTCGTATAAAGTAATCGCTAGAATTGACAACATAACGGTAATTACAGGAAATCATGAAACAGCTTGTGCTATGATGCTTGTACGCATAGATTGTTGAAACAGAAGCTGGAATGCCTCGATTACATTGAAGCCACTCATGGCAACACTTCTGAATACCGGTACCGATAATGGAAGATTAAGATGTTCTCTGAGCCGCTCTTCATTGATTGCATCTGGCAGATCCTGCTTGTTGAGACAGACAACTATTGGAAGAGGATGTTCCTCTTCAATGATCATGGCCATCAACTCATTCCAGCTCTCAAGATTCTCATCAAGCAGATGCTCTTGAGAGTCTGCCACAAATACAACACCATCTGCGCCAACCAAAACAACCTCACGTGTTGATCTGTAGAAATCCTGACCGGTCGCGGACCAGATATGTGCATTGATAATCCAGCTGTCACTCAGATTGCAGGGAATTGTTCCAAAATCGCAGAACATGGTTCTACCCAGCGTGTTCTCTATCGATGTAAGCTTCTCTGTAATGCCTAGCTCCGAAAAGAGCCATCTGATTGTTGTGGTCTTTCCACTCATGGCAGGGCCGAAAAACACTATTTTGAGCCCAATTGTCCGGTTGCCATAATCTATGATCAAATGACTATCCTCCCACTCTACGTTCCCCACATACTGTCTACCCAAGCACCCAAACCTGAAAGCGCGCCACTCTTGACACAGTCGGAAAAATCCTCGTGCCACTCGGCTCGTATGAACCGTATCAGGTCTGGAAGCTGTCCGCCTTCCCACCCTATCGCTTCATACAGGTTTCTTGCAGTCAGAGCAGCAGGTGCACCCAGTTCTCTAGCAAGATGTATCCTTGATAGAAGAGTCACGGCCCGTCTAGCTGCATGGACATAGCTGTCAATTTCCTCATCAAACACATCGTGTGTGAGCTTCTCAGCCTCATCGTCGAGCTTCATAACTGAGGTTATGATATGCTCCGACACATTGAGTCCGCGAAGGGATTTCTTCAGAAGACGCCTGATTCGCTCCAGTGACTGACGCTTTCGTGTGATTATCTTGCTCACGATGCGCTTTTCAAGGTCTAGACTTCCAGCACCTGACTGTACGAGTGAAAACCTGATAGACGACGGTGAATTCACTCGAAGTACTCCGCAATTCTCAGAACTCTGTAGAATACGAGTGACACCATCCTGCAATGTTTCTTCAGTCACATGTACACCGAGGACGGTTGCACCAAGAGGCATAGCAATAATCCAACCCGAGAAGCGACTGATGCGGTCCAAGGCCAATCTGAGATTGGCTGAAAGGCAGCAGACAATAGTCCTGCTTACTTCATAGTCATGCCGTTCCTCCTCCCATACCGACAGAATCTCTCCCTCTGACGTGAAATCGCGCCAGAACGTGATTTTATGGCGATGGGGGCAGAGCATTGGAATACTGTTAGCAATATCATCCACTAGCTCGATGTCCTCTCCCGCTACAATGATGGGGAGACGAGAAAGTACTGCATTCAATAGAAGTGGGAACTTATCACCCATCAGCTCAATCATTCTCATTATGGAATATGTCATGGATCTCGCCTCGTGAGAAGTAGACTCTCTGTGGAGCCACCGGACATCAGCAGCTCCTTCAAATCATCAGGAATTGCAGGTTTCATCATTGATGCTGTTTCTAGTATCCGTCGGGCTTCTTCGATATAGTGCTTCAATAAGAGCCTCATAAGACCGAGTTTCTGACTATTACGATCTATCCACAAACCGAAGACTCCATTCGGAACTGAGTAGATGACATGGCGCGTCCGTTCGGTTTCGCACAGCACTGTTTGAAGTGAGCTATTACGTAGGGTGCGAGTTACTCGCTCGGATGCATCATATAGAGCAAAAGACATTGCTGCGAGCCGATCATTTGCGAATGCTTCTAGTGAAACGCGAACTCCTCCACTTAAAGCCAGAAAGACCGATTCGATGCCTGGAATGCTATCATGAACCTGTCGCAAAATAGTTCTGAGAGCAAGAGCTTGAGATCGATTCAAGGTTATTATTGATCGTGAAATAGAATACGTTGCTTGACTGCCTTCAGCCACTGCGAACCTGCTCAACACCCGCTGTGTTTCGTCCATATTATACGAACGTAGTGGCGGAAGTCTGCCGTCCAAATGCTGTTTCAAAAGGAAGGATATGCGCGATAGACTATCCTTCATCTCGATGAATAGGGCTGCAAGGTTGACTCTTGGCGCGGTGGTGATGGCTAAGAAATAGTCAGGATCATTTGGGAGTGATGCCAAGAAGATCTTCGAGGTTTCCGATTCCATAAGAAGGTACTTGAAATCCCCATGGATTAGTTTCGCCACGCCGAATATTGCGCAGGTAGATGCCGCAACTGCGAATACCTCCTCCTTGCTGAACCATACTCCTGCACTGGCAACCGGAAGACCGTCCTTTTGGATCATAATAACATTTTCGACACCTGATATTACCTTGATAGCTTGCAGTGCATCGTTAAGGTCGTTGGTCAAGTGTTCAGCTCCATAGCGGATACTAGATTCAATGTAGAATCCTTGGGGTCACTATTTAATCTCCACACAGGTTGGACATTATCGAAGGTGAAGCACAAGACTCCAGCTAATTCCTCATGGACAATCAGTTAAGCGGACTCCTGTACACGTGCAGTGCTTCGTCATGCAAGATGATTGTATAGGGAATGCAACAGCTGCCAAGAACTAGTACAATCTTAGACGTTTTGTAGATGGTTATAACATACTGCTCAGGATTGAGTGGTGTGGATGTTCAATGCTGATTGCTAGGGCATTCAAGTATGAACCGGACCCAAACAACCAGCAGTGATCTGAACGCTGCATGTAATCTTGTCGCCGCCAGTTGGATGGAAACAGAAAACGCCTGTGGAGAGGACGTGAAACTAGTCGCAGATTCAGTAGGATGTGCAGAGCAGACCTCAATGAATCAGGAACCGAACATCAGTCAAGGACCTTGATGTCCAGTATTGTACAAGTTTCAGGCAACGGAATGCCTAAGTCACATGTGAATTAGTGCGGCATCTGGAACTTCTTGAAAGACTTCACGTGCCGCCCTTCCCACCTCAGCCCGGTTCCGATCAAAAGTGTATACGCGAATTACATCAAGGTATACTTTCATCATCTCGGCGATGTTGGAGTATTCCGAGAGGTTGTGTGATACCTTTTTTCCATCAATGACTTGGAAGATGCCAATCTCCATTGGATTCACTTGGTGCGGATTATATGGCACAGACGGCAGAGTTGGAACATCAACAATAACCTCATCAGTTGGAACATTGGCGCTTGATGCAATCTCCTCTTGTATACTCTCTCGCACCTTACGTTTGGTCAGTATCTTGGACACGAATCTGTCATCTGTATGGAGTACTTTCTCAAATACGGACTTGTAGAATATCCGTGAATCCAACATCTGAACCAGCTCAGCAGTTTCCTTGGCTTCGTCAGACTCGGATGGATTGATTCCTCGCAGCCTGGAAATTAGTGACATATCATCCAGTGCCAAAAACTCCTCGGGCGTTGAGAAGGCTGTGAGTCCGAGTAGGTCATCTGCAGTATGCATCAGTTTTACCAGCAGCACTTCAACACTGCGTACAGTCTTGTGGTAGTATACGTTCAAGAACATCTCATACCTCGCCACGAGAAATGACTCTAGTGCACCTCTGGCTGCGATGTCAAACTCTATGAGGCCGCTTCCAGACACCTCGAGACTGTTTATCAGACGGTGAATGTCCACAAGCCCGTAGTTGACGCCGCAGTAGAACGAGTCCCGTATCAAGTAGTCCATCTTGTCGGCATCAACCTGTCCTGCGACTATTCCGCTCACAACTGCATCTGTCTTAGTCTTCCTGCGGCCACGAACAAGATCGGCAATCCTGTCCCGAGACACTCCGCCATCCTCCAGCAGGTCTCCTAACTCACCTTTGCGGATTATCCATTCGGTAACATCCTCATGGTTCATGCCCCGTTTCTCTGTCAGAACTTCCTCAAACACATGGCTGAAAGGGCCATGACCTATGTCATGGAGTAAGCCGGCTATCCGCACCTCCTGAAGTGCATCTTTTCCAAGACCAATTTGACCTAGTAGTCGTCTACCTGCGAGACCGGCCAGGTACATTGCACCAATACAATGACCAAAGCGAGTGTGTTCGGCTGTGGGATAGACATAGTGTCCTCCCGAAAGTTGCTTGATTCTTCGGAGTCGCTGATAGGTTTCCGAGTCAATTATCTTCGACTCTAGCTCAGTCAGGCCAACGAAGCCATGAATCGGGTCGTTGATTTCCATAATGAAATCCAAATCTAATCACCACATTATGATGAATCTACATTTGAGGATTAAACTGCCGCACGACGCGGATAAGCTCTTCTGTAGACTCGATTTCCGATACACATAGAGGTAGGTGAATACTATCTGCAATTGTCACTGCAAGGGGGTCAAGCTCTTTGACTCCCTGTAGTATCACAACCGCAGGTTTCACAGCGATTGATGTCCCTATTTGACTTGCTTTGATGGCAACCATCGGGGACCGTCCTGACGAAACATTCGTGAGAATGGCAGCTCGCTGGGTTGTGCCACCATACAGACGAAGAAGCTGCTTGGGTGTGAGTGTAACAATGGCTTTTACACTATCAAGCGCAGTATAGCCATAGATGTTACGATCAAGCAATCGCGGATGTGTCAGCACCTTGCATTCGAGTTTTTCAACTAGTAATCTGGCGGGAACAGGAACCCCAAACTCGCGACTGTCCAAGATTGCATCGGAGGCGATTTCAGGGGCTATCAGTTTCTCGAGTGTCACTGCCACCCGACCACCTTCAGCAGCATCCATCTCTATCAAGCCTTCAACAAACCTGCGGATTGTTTCGACTCTAGGCGATTTCCTTCGTCCACTCTCATAGTCGCTGATGACAGAGGGCGAAACCTCTAGGTGTTTTGCTAGGTTTTTTTGAGAGATTTTGAAGCGCTCTCGCCACCTTCGCATAACTGCTCCTGGATTATCCTCTGCAAGGCATATCTCACCAGCCATTGCTTTGGCAAGCCTATGGAGCGTTTCACCTGCATCCATATTTGAACTCCAGAGTGTATCGCAGATAAGAGTTGTGTGGAAGCCGACTTAGATTTCGTCAACTGACGACATACAGCTGTCAAATGACTGTACACAGAGTATTCTCGCTTCTTGTAAGTGGTACCGAAGAACTCAAAGAGCGTTAGGAGTCACACGAAGATGAGTCCACAAATGTTCTTTACATTTCTAGTTGGCACTGCAGGCTCCGGCAAATCACTACTCACCGCATCACTGGAGAAATGGTTACTTGCCTCTGAGATGAGTGTGACGATAGTAAACCTTGACCCGGGCGTGGAGGAGCCGCCATACACGAGTGATGTTGATATTAGAGAGTATGTTAACTATGGCGAAGTCATGCATCAGTTCGGCCTAGGACCAAATGGTGCCTTGGTCGCATCATTAGATATGGCAGTCAGTCACGTCAATGATTTGAGAGAGGAGATACTAGATACTGGTAGGGACTACGTATTGGTGGACTGCCCGGGACAGATGGAGCTCTTTGCATACCGCAACTCCGGGCCAATGTTGGTGTCGAGTCTTAGTGGTAGAGATCCAGCCCTTTCGCTATATCTTCTTGATTCAAACATTGCCAGTACTCCTACAGGGTATCTGTCATCAATGCTGCTTGGAATGTCAATCAACATCCGCTTTGGATTGCCTCAGTTGAATGTTCTGAGCAAGCCAGACATACTGACAGAAGAACAAATGGAACAGGTAGTTGAGTGGGCAGAAGAACCCCATACCCTAAATGATGCTCTCAACATGTCAGCGAGCGGTCTAGCTCGCGAGTATTCTGCATCGATACTAAGGATGATGGAGGACTTAGGAGGTGTGACACGCTTAGTGCCCGTGTCAGCCAAGGAGATGACTGGTATCGATATCCTTTACGGAGAACTTCAGCGAGTGTTTGCAGGTGGGGAGGACTACGTAACATATGAATAGGAATGCGTCGACCAATTGGTACTTCGCGATTGTTTCTGGTGAGAATGCAGAGTTAGCCCGAGTCGAGATTGAAACCCTTCTTCAGATGGTTGACTCGAAATACGAGATTTCCTGGCATGAGAATGTGGCCATCATTGAGGGATTGCAGGACCCAACTGATTTTTTGCTGCAGAGAGCGGCCTTATTGAAAGAAGCTGGAATGATAGTTTTTGAAACAGATTCACTGGATGGTGCAGCTCTTGAGATACCAGATGAGCTGCTGAAATCCAGCATAGGTAATAATGAAACCTTTTGTATCCGAACTAAATCGTTTCCGCCGGGTAGGAAAACTGAAACTAGAGGACGTCTTGTCATTGAGCTAGGCGACAAGATTCAACGAACTACAGGTGCAAAAGTTCACTTGGAGAACCCGGACATACGAGTCCTTGTTCTGGTGCTGTCTGATAGAGTCCTGATCTGTACATCCGAGGAGTCACAACTGCGTGGGCAGCTAAGAGGGAGAAGACCTGGGAGAAAGCCATTCTTCCATCCAAGCATGATGAATGCCTTATTGGCCAGGACTATGTGCAACTTAGCTCGTGTCATGCCAAACGAAAATGTGCTCGACCCATTCTGCGGTGGAGGGGGAATATTGTGTGAGATTGCCTCCATTGGTGCCAGACCGATTGGACTGGAGCTTAACTGGCGTCTCTTGAAAGGTGCTTCGATGAATCTTGCCGGTATTCAAGACAGTGACTATAGCTTGATTCAGGGGGATGCCAGGAGTCTTCCTATCAAAAAATGTCATCATGTGGTTACAGATCCTCCATATGGTAGAGCTAGCTCCACCCGAGGGGAAAAGGCTGTGCGATTAGTTACCGCCTTACTTGAAAACGCTGAAGAAACCATTCTACCTGGTGGCAGCATATGTACCTGTCATAGTAGTGAGATGGGAATTCCGGATGTCATTCGGCAGCTTGGCTTTGAGATTGAATATCAGATACGGTTCCGTGTGCACAGTGGACTCGTTCGTGAAGTGATTACTATCAACTTTTAGTGATCAGCCATCCTACCGCTCAAGGTACGAGGTGTGAACCAATTGAGGAAATTCTCGAATTCGGAGGTGCTCTGAAACCTGATGGCAATCTCAATGAAGCCTAGAGGAGGGGTTTCTTGAGCGTCGTCAACCACTCTAAGCTTGTCTACGCAAGCAGCCTGCTTTTCGAAACATAGGCGTGTCATTGTATTCAAGTCATCCCAGTTTGCTACCAGCCGTTTCCGTACAACGTCGATTATTCGGAGTTCATGAATACGCTGGCGGATTGATGACAATGAGCTTGGATCATTCCAGAGTGCTTTCAGTTCAATGTGATTTTCCGTTTCTTGTTCCTCAGGCTTTTGAGTTAGGAATAAGTTGGCAAGTGCAGTTTCAACCGAATGTTTGTCCTCTGTGGGAAACACAGGACAGCATACGGTCACTTCCATCTCAAAGGAACCTCTTGACCACGTTTTGCGAAAGCTCGTGCAGTTCGTCTACAGTGCCCTCGTTGACAAGCATTATGTCACTAAGGGCGATGACTCCGCCAAGACCTACTGATATCTCTCTAATGTCGCGCTCTCTGAAGACTGACCAGTCACTCGGGTCGTCATCGCGACCGCGCTCTCTCAATCTCTCGAATCTAGTAGCGGGGGATGCATGCACACAGACAGTTATGACCTTCTTAGCATAGTCGTCAAAGACCTGAATCTCTGCTACGCTTCTGCACCCCTCAACGACTACTAGTTCTGCCGTTGTCTGCTTCAAATCATCTATGCATTGCATGGCTACTGCCCCCGGACCGTTCTCGTCCCTCAGCTCTAGCATTACCTTCTTAGTGTTCGCTGGATCGGGTTCAAGTCCTCTTTTGCGGACTTCCTCCCGGATCACATCTCCCATGACAATTACGGGGACATCGGCATTGCGAAATGTATCAGCAACCTCACTCTTCCCAGCTCCGGGCATTCCTGTGACAACTACCAGCTTCATGGTATCTCCACCACCTCGTCAGAATAGGCTCCAATAGGCTTTTTCATATCGCATAGTCAGGTACATGCTTCACCTTAATCTTATCGAGAATGCTGAGAACAGTGTTTCGAGTGATTGAAGAATGATCCTCCGATATTGCTGAATGGAGTGCCTCCTTCAATACACGGTTTCTCAGATCCCTTCCAGATAACCCTTCAGTCCTCGAGGCAACAAGTTGCAGGTCTATGTCTATTGGGAGAGGGAGTCGTGCTGCATACATCTCCAGTATCCTCAGTCGTTCTATGCTATCAGGCAACTTAAACTCAAAAACTGTATCGAATCTACTACGTAGAGCCGGATCAATCAGCATGAAGGCATTGGTCGCGCCAATTACGACAACGCCGGATCCTTCATCCGTTTTATCCAGCTCACCGAGAAGTGCAGTCACGACTTCCGAAACATCACCCCTGATTGATTGGAAAGAACGAGCTAACCCTATGGCGTCCAGCTCGTCAATGAACACAATGCTTGGTGAAGTATTCCGCGCATCCTCGAAAAGGGCACTGATTCTCCTACCCCCATCGCCTACATGGACACCTATTAGATCTGATGCTTTAACAAGGAAAATACGTGCGTTGGCCTCACTTGCCATGGCCTTTGCTAGCATTGTTTTCCCTGTGCCGGGCGGGCCATGAAATAGAAGCGCTCTTGGTGCCCATTCTCCATAGCGTGCAGGGGTTTCAAGGTAGTTCAGAATGACTCGGCATTTTTTCTTCACGGTTTCATGTCCCACAACATCATCAAGACTAGTTTTTCGACTGGGAGTGTTACTGGAACTGATGCTGGAGTCAAGTCGTATCACTGTGTCGTTAGTCACGATAGACTCTACGGGGTCGACTTCTGTTACTTGAAACGCGAAATCCGGCATGACGTATCTGTCAAAGAGATATTGTCCCTTCTTGATTACACATCCAATCCATTGCTCGCGGGCATAGTCTGCAAATAGTTCAGCATTGTCAGTTTCGACGCCCATAGCTCGTGGGTCCCCTTTTAGCCTGAATGGAAAAGCTGCGCCTCGCAGCACCAGTAGTCTTGCACTTGGTATATCCAATCCGCCTATACGAGCGATTTTCTTTGTACTTTCCCGTGATGCTACGGGCTGTTCAACTCCGGATTCTTTACGCTTTGTCAACTTCTTGTGTGCCACCAACGTGCCGTTCTTTGATGTTCCTTTAAGAGTTGCCTTAGCTACCCCAAATCGTCATGGTAATATTGGGGCTGGGAGTTTGAATCTGTGTTCAAGGTGATGTTTTGACTGAAACTGTGAGAGTATTCTTGAGCGTGGATATTGAGGATGAGAGGCATCTCTCTCGAATAGCCTGCATACAGAACAAGCTGGATCGTGATGCGGCGAAAATGAAGCTGATTGAACTAGAGAACGTCCACTTCACATGGAAATTCTTTGGGGATACACTGATTTCAAAGGTAGAGTCCATACGCAATGAACTAGAGCAGATTAAGTTCAGTCCATTCACGATTCGGATTGGAGGTGTGGGCGCCTTTCCAAGCATAAGAAAACCCAGAGTAATATGGATTGGAGTGACGCACAACGCAGACGCCATGCGTGAACTGAAAAGTATGACAGATGATAGGCTTGGCAATCTCGGGTATCCGCTCGAGAGAAGAGAATTCACACCCCATGCCACGATTGCAAGAGTGCGAACCGTAAGGGACAGAGATGCCATCTTGAGAAACCTTGAAGCGATATCACGTGAGTCGGTTGGAACCATGATTGTTGACGCGATTAGAATGACGAAGAGCACGCTAACCCCTTCTGGTCCAATCTATGAAATGTTGTGGGAGATCACGGCAACAAAGGAATGACTAGAAACAGAGAGAAGAAAGTGGGCCGGGGGAGATTTGTTCCGAAGCAGAGCAGTCCTGCCACGCTTGAACTCCCGATCTCTTGCATTTTGTGACTTTGCACTCATGGCAGGAATCACCCCAAGCAAGAATCATACCAAGCTAGACTACCGACCCATGAGTAGTTCAGGCGTTATTTGAGAGCAAAATAAAGGTTGCCACCTGCTGCGAATTTTAGAACACGTGTTCCAAGTAAGTGGATTCATCGGATTGTTTGGATAAGCCGTATTTCACAAAGAATAGAAGTGCCTAGGTTGACAGATGAAGATAGGGTAGGTGCCAATGACTACTGACTTGATTTATCATGAAACGTTCATGAAGCATATCCTCTCCCCTGGACATCCTGAAAGTCCTGAGAGATTGAAAGTTGCTTTGGAACGCATTGGCAGCACAAGACTTGTTGAGAGCTCAAAGGTCACCATTGTGAAACCAGAAAAGGCGGACCTGAGCGAAGTGCTCGCTCTGCACGGTGATGACTATATCCAAGAACTGCGTGCGAAATCAGAGAAAGGCGGGGGATCCTTCACAATGGACACATCTGCCAATAGATACACGTATGATGCGGCTCTACTAGCTGCAGGTGGGGGCATACTGGCAGTAGACAGAATTCAGGACGGTGTGTCTGAGAATGCGTATGTTCTCTGTCGACCTCCAGGACATCATGCTGAGCATTCGAAAGCATTTGGGTTCTGTTTCATCAATAATATCGCAGTAGCTGCTCAGCACCTCATAGAGAAACAGAACCTTGAACGTGTGCTAATAGTGGACTATGATGCCCATCATGGGAATGGGACACAGAGCGCCTTCTATTCTAGCAATCGTGTGCTATACATTGGACTGCACCAAGATGGGAGAACCTTGTTCCCGGGCTCTGGATTCCCCAATGAAATAGGTTCAGGAAAAGGCGAGGGATACAATGTGAATCTGGCAATGTATCCTGGAGCTGGAAACCAATCTTATGAGATGGCATTTCAAAGGGTTGTCGAGCCAATAGCCGCCTCATTCAATCCAGAGTTCATCCTCGTTTCAGTGGGCTTTGACGGGCACTTCAGTGACCCGCTCACGTCTTTGGGCTTAACTACATCAGGACTCTCAACGATGAATGCAAAGCTTCATGCTATGGCAAGGAAACACTCACGCGGACGACTTGCGTTCTTTCTTGAGGGGGGATATAATCTTGACATTGTCGGAAGGGGCTCACAGAATCTGGTGGAACAGCTTGCAGGAGTCCAAATTACACGCTTTGAAGATAGTCATATGGAGAGCGAGAATTGCACCGAGTATACCAAGGCCCTGGTGGATGGCATGGATGGGATGCTGGGCGGAGTATGGAAACTTTAGTCATCAGAGGATTTGAAGTCCTCTAATAAAGTCTGCATTGGACCTAAGTCGCCTTCATTGTCTGAGGGAGCCTGGGTAGGCTGGCCCATTGTGTCAACCTCAATGCCCAGTTGTTTCTTGATTGAAGTCGCCACACCGGTGCCTATCGTTGGCACACGTGCAATCTCCTCAAGGGATGTATGATACAGATCAGCCATTGCACGCAGTCCATGGGTATATAGCATTCTTCCTCTGATGCGCCCAACTCCTCTGAGCGTAACAAGTTCAAGTAGCTCCTGACGCACCCCATATTTCATTCTCGAATGGAGTGTATGCAGAATCGGCACATGATGAGTTGCCCCTGTGACTCTAGCAATCTCTGATGCAGAATAAAGCAGCCATCCAGCAGTTTGGATGTAGCGACGAACGTCGCCTACGCCGACACTATAGTCCTCAGTAATATCTCTCTCCGACCGCTCCGAGAGCCAATCTTGCAACATACGAGCTGTTTTGACTTGGGCTAGAAATGAAGAGTAGGCATCTCCGTCTTCCCAGCTGTCTGGCGGGTCTATGAGAAAGTCGTCAAGGTGACCTTCGAGATAGTATTCATAATCCTCAATCTCAGAACGGGCTACATAAGTGGTAGGCTGATCTGGAGTGTGGCAGATGAGGTGAAGCACTCCAATCGATGAGAGAGTCTGTGATTCAGAGAGAGCATCTCGAAACAGGATGGCCGTGTATGGATCTATGTACAATTTAGAAGCTCTCTGGCCCAAAGGAGTAGCCACCAGTGTTCCGTTCTCATTACACTCAAGCAGGCCGCCATTCTCAAGGAAAGATAAAGCAGCTGAGATATGATCTTCAATTTCCCAGCCTTCAAATTGAGATGAAAAGAAAGTGCCATTAATCAGATCATCTATCTCATCACGGTTATGGGTCATCTCCGCGGCAACTGAGGCCAGCAGATGAGAGCGTAATGCAGAGGGAGAAGCCAACTTGGAAGTGATTGATTCGGGTTCTGAGAGCACATAATGGCCCATCAGAGACTCCTGTTCTTGCTCAGTTTTCGCGATTAGTATTGCCTCACCATACTTGTCGTACTTAGGTCGTCCTGCACGACCTGCCATCTGTTTGTATTCAAGTATGGGAATTGTATAGCGTCCTCGATTTTTTTCAAAACGATGATAGTCGCGTAGTATTACTCGTCTTGCAGGCAAGTTTACGCCAGCTGCGAGTGTGGGGGTGGCAACGATTACCTTCAACTGGTCCTTCTTGAAGCATTCCTCAACATGAGTGCGCTCGCGATTCGCCAGACCAGCATGGTGAAACGCCACACCCATACTCATAACTCGAGCAAGAGTCTTGGACGATTCAGGAACTGACTCGCCACCCCCGATTCGACGAGCTACTCTGGAGAGTTCTGTAAGTGTATCTTTGGCAACGTATGGACGTACACTGGACGCTAGTTTCTTAGCGACTGATACTGTGGACCTTCGGCTTGATACAAACACCAAAACCTGGCCTTCCTCATCAAGGATGTCACAAACAAGATCAGTTAATTCCTCTCTGCGGGCTCGCTTAATTCCCCTCGTTGATCCATCATTGAACAGTATTGTGCCATCGAGTAGGACTCCTTCGCGTAATGGTACAGGACGCCAATCGCTTTTCACAAGTTCTGCATCCAGCCAGTCAGCTATCTCTCCAGCATTTGATATTGTGGCGCTCAACGCTACAATCTGAATCCCCGGGATTATTTGCAATAGCTTCGCCAGTACCATTTCAACTGTGGGGCCCCTTGACGGGTCATTCACGAGATGGACCTCGTCAACCGTAATGATTCCGATTTCACTCAACCAATTTGTGCCATGACGAATGAGTGAATCAGCCCTTTCTGTTGTCAGTATGACAATGTCCGCTTCACGCAAACGTGTACCTGGCGAGTCATAATCTCCCACTGACATCGCTGTCGTGATTCCAAGCTGCTCGTATTTCTTAAACTCAACATACTTTTCATGGGCAAGAGAACGTAATGGGACTAGATAGAGAGCCTTGCCTTTCCCCTCCAAAATGGTCTTGAGCATGCAGATCTCAGCAACAAGTGTCTTTCCTGAGCTTGTGGGGATTGCAAGCACGAGGTTTTTACCTTCAAGTACACCCGTTTCAAAAGCATGTTCTTGAGGGGGAAAGAGCTTGCTTATGCCGAAACTGTGAAGAAGATCGATGATCTTCCGATTGATTGGGAGGCTTTCCAAGGTCTTTTTCTTCCTTGTCATTGGGACACCTGTTGTGACTTCTGTGTTCAACTCTGGGCCCGTCTAACCTTGCCTTCCCTAGGGTGAAAGAGAATGCCTTCTGCAACTAGTTTTTTAATTACTTGTTCCGCTCTATCGCGGGGGAGACCCATTGATTGCACTCGTTGAAGCAGCGCCTCTTCATCGACAGTGGACGTTCCTTCAGATTCCAAGTCTTTCATCACTTTGAGGATAATATCAGAAGAACTACGCTGGGCTGCGCTCATTTTTGATACTAGACGGTCTATGTCGATTTTGCCAGTGATACTATCGAGTGCAACCATTCGCAGCGACTCCTCCATTAGTCGTACTGCAGCTTGCGCATCTTCCTTGCTCACCTTAGACCTCAGCGCCATCCGAGCTCTTGACTCAGCAAGACGAACCAAGGACTCCAGCTGACGTGCAGTTATGGGAACAGGTGCTGCACCACCCTCAGCAGTCTTTCGAAGGTCAACATAGAAGTTCTCAATCACTTCTGCGGCTTCAGAAGTGAGTTGAGGCACAACGTATCGATTGGCATAGCCAATGTATTTCTTCAGGAATTCAGGTGGAAGTGGCGGCGTTGCAGACTTGGTTGATGGCTTCTTCTTCTGATGCAAACTAAGAATGAACTGTGCCAGCTCTCGGTCTTTGGTTGCTTCCACTGTATCAACCATAATCCAAAGCAGGTCAAACCTTGAGAGGATTGTGAATGGGAGCCGTATATTGTCTTGTACAGAGAGCGAGGGTTCATACCTGCCAAGTGTTGGATTTGCTGCTGCCAATATTGATGTTCTTGCATTCAATGTTGCTATGATTCCAGCCTTCGCGATACTGACTGTGTGTTGTTCCATGGCCTCATGAATTGCATTCCTGTCATTCGGGTCCATTTTGTCAAACTCGTCGATACATGCAATTCCTTGGTCAGCCAATACTAATGCTCCTGCTTCCAGAGTCATGGCACCTGTTTCGGTATCATGGAGTACTGCAGCAGTAAGACCTGCAGCAGTAGTACCTTTGCCAGAAGTGTACAACGCTCGTGCAGCCAAACCTGAAACGAACTTGAGAATCTGACTCTTCCCGGTACCAGGGTCTCCAATCATCAGAATGTTTGATTTACCTCTGAGTCGGGTGCCGTCTGGCAGCTGTTTCGCAACTCCGCCAAAGAGAAGAAGTGCAATTGACTCCTTAATTTGTTCGTGACCATGAATGGAGGGTGCAATTGAAGCGTATATCCGCTCGTGAACATACTGATCTTCCGCCAGCTCCCGTATCTTCTTCTCATCCTCCTCAGAGATTTCCAACTGCTCGTATTCTTTCTCTGTAATCTCTACCCCGTTTGCATCGATGAATACATTGAACGTTGCCAGTCTGCTGCCACGTCTGGTGAAATCGGGTGTTGTTTCAAGAAGCCCTGTTACTTTTACGAAATCGCCCGGTCTTGATATGTCAACGATGTCACCTTCAAGAATAACATCAACGGATCGCGGCATCTGTCCTGGAGGTAGCTCCTCGGGGGATTCCTGAATTCTCACCTTTTGCCAATCGATGAAATGGGATAGTTCTGGGATAAGTCTCATAGCTGTCTTCTTTCCGCAAACAGGACAAAGTGCCGGTTCTGTGTATCTTCCGTCCTCTTGAGTCTGAGGGATATCCCCGCCACAGATGCGACATCTGAACATTGCTTCAACTAGAAGCGGCTTGACTATGCTCGCCCGCATCATGATGCCACTGATGTGTAACAGTCGTCCGATATGTTTTGAACGAATAGCTCTGAGCGGAATATGCTCAGGATAATCAATGATTCGAACTTTCAGCAGATTTGTGTCGATTGCGCTAACATACTCTGGGTCCTCGATTTTCAAAACTGAAACCAAGGCGCCATCAATCATCTTCAAGAATTGCGCAGGATTCTCTGTGGCCAGCATTATGAATACACTGTCAAAGCTGGCCAAATCTTGAAAGCTTACAACAATTGAAGTTTCGTCGTTAATCGACATTTGTTGTAAACGTGACCAATAAACAAGCTTACCTACCTCATCCTTGTAGGTGCGAAGGAACTCTTCGAATCGTTCTTGTGGACCTTCATCATTAAGCCCTGACATCAGATTGCGCCTCGAAGTCATTGCACGAAAGGGAGATTCGGCCGAGCATCTGCTCAGCCCTCATCGTTAAGTCCATTGGAATTGTATTTAAGCTCCTGTATTTCATGGGGTCTATTCCATTACTTTTGTGCGCCAAACAGAGAGTAGCTCTGCGATCTCCTCACACAACCATCGTTCTTCATTTGTCATTTGCTTCCTTTTTTCCTGATATGCACCCGATTTGGCCACGCGGATTATTTTGGAAAGTCGAGTTTCTACTAAGAACGGAATCATGCGCTGCATCCTCTCAATTTCCTCGTATCTGCGTGGGTCCATTGAGGTCCTGTCCTCTTGGAGTCGAAGCATCTTGCGGTTGAGCGCGGCATACAAAAACGGATGAAATGTCTGAAGCTTGTGAGGCTGTTTCTCCTCCTCCCGATGAAGATTCAGGAGGCGTCTCAATGATTCGTAGGCATCTTCAGGAGCTATGTTAGCCAATCCATGTGTCACGAGTTGCTCTATAACCCAATTCGGTAGATTTGCTTGCTCACCGGATTGAAAGGGGCCCAGTTTTTGGCCTCCGATTATTAGCTCTGGGGCTTGTTCTTTGAATGTGCATGTTCGAGAGTCATTCATGAACAACATTCTGAAGCGGTCAATAACTTCTGTAGATTCGCTTTGGACCTTCATGATGGTTGCACCACACGCAATTTGCATTCCAATGTGATAAAGACATTGCTGTAAAATGGCTCTGGAATTGTGACAAAGAAAAGCTTGTTTGCATGAGGATGTCAGACTAGTTGCAGTTCATAAGAATAGGAAACGTAATAGAGTTGCCAAGACTCTCCGGTGAATCTTTTAAGGGTCTGACAGAGTGTGTCTATCACTCCTCTCTACAGAAAGTAGGAATTTCAACTTCGTATTCGGGAAGGGATTTTGAATGGATGTCGATCTATGGACTGAAAAATACCGCCCTCAGACACTGAATGATATCATCGGGCAAGAGCCTGTGGTCGATAGGTTAGTCAGATTCGTTAAGGCAAAAGCGGTACCTCACTGTCTATTCGCAGGTCCCCCTGGGACCAGTAAGACCACTGCAGTCATGGCAATGGCAAGAGATCTCTTTGGCGATTCCTTTGATAGTAACTTTATGGAACTGAATGCGAGTGATGAAAGGGGCATCGATGTTGTGAGGAATCAAATTAAGAACTTCGCAAGGGCAATGCCAGCTGGTGATGCCCCATTCAGGATTCTTGCCTTAGATGAGGCTGATCATCTGACTAGTGATGCCCAACACGCTCTAAGACGAACCATGGAGTCATACGCGGCATCCTGTAGAATGATTCTGCTATGCAACTACTCAAGCCGGATAATTCCGCCAATTCAATCAAGATGTGTCATCTTCAAGTTCGCTCGACTTAGCGATGAAGCGATGTTAGGGAGATTGAAATACATCGCAAAGGCAGAAGGAGTCCAGCTAGGCACTAAGGGAATTGATGCGATTCTCTATCTTTCCAAGGGTGATATGAGAGCTGCAATCAATTTGTTGCAGGCATCAGCATCTACCGGTGAGAAAGTCACCGACGATGTTATCTATGCCATTTCTGGACGAGCTGATCCTGAGAGAATCAGGAGTATGCTGAGTGCGTCCCGGGAGAAAAGATATCATGAGGCTCTTGATATCTTGAAGGACCTGACGTATCATCAGGGCGTTTCACCCGTAGATTTGGTTCAACAAATTCACCGAGAAGTACTATCGTCCGAACTCCCTGAGCAAAGAAAAATGAATGTGCTAGAAAGGACTGCAGAGGCAGAGTTTAGAATATCAGAGGGAGCAGATGGGGAAATTCAGCTGACTGCATTACTTGCCTTTATGGGGCTGTGACAGAACGTGAGCAGAGAAAGCCTTCCATGGCCGGAGAGATACAGGCCAAGAAGCCTGGAGCAGCTTGTAGGGAACACGGACACAATTCGCACGCTGAGGGAGTGGATATCATCTTGGAGAAGAGAAATTCCGAAGAAAAAGGCAATACTCCTTATCGGTCCGCCGGGAGTAGGAAAGACAGCATCCATTGGTGCATTGAGCCACGACCTAGACATGGAACTAGTTGAATTCAATGCAAGTGATAAGCGCAACAAGGGGAGCATAGAAACAACTGTTTGGATAGCTGCCACGCAGCAGACTCTAGATGGACGCCTGAGGATAATTATGCTAGACGAAGTGGATGGGCTTTCGGGGACAAGTGATCGAGGAGGAGTTGGCGCAATATTGAATGTAATCGCAGAGTCTGTACATCCAATTGTGATGACAGCGAATAATCCTAGTAGTCCCCGTTTGAAAGACCTTAGAAAAAACTCTCTTGTTTTGGTCTTTGAACCTCTAGAACCCAGTAATGTTATGGGTGTGTTGAAGCGTATAGCTGATAGCCAAGATGCACTTGTGAAAGATAAGATTCTAGAGGAGATAGCAGAACGCTCTGCTGGAGACCTTCGTGCTGCAATATCAGACTTGGAAGCTATCCTGAGAGGAGGATTTCCTCTAGAGGGAGAACTTCCCTCACGGGACATCAAGCGCAATGTGAAGGAGGCACTTAGTCGACTCTTCATGACTACTGACTCAGTTGCAGCACGGAGAGTTGTGTCTGAGGCTGATGTCGATCATGAGAGTTTACTGCTGTGGCTTGAGCAAAATGTGCATCTTCATCTTAGGAGTACCAAAGAATTGGAGATGGGATTTGAGGCGCTATCTCTCGGAGACCTCACTCTGGGACGAATAATGCGAAAGCAGAACTGGAAACTGCTCTCCTACGTCTATGACTTCCTCTCTGCAGGAGTAGCAACAAGTCGACAAGAATCGCCATTTCGACATGTTGATTATACTGAACCCAATTGGCCATTGATGGTCTGGCAAGGAAACAGAAAGCGGGAGAAAAAGACGCAAATTCTCACGAAACTTGCGAAATTCACGGGGGTTTCAGTTAGAAGAGGCGCTCGCACTCATCAGGATACAATTGAGAGAATACTTGAGCGAGAACCGAAGCTGAAAGGAGCCTTTACCAGCTGGTTGGGAATCAAGAGCGTTGCCTTCGATCGGAGTCGAAGCGCTCGGTAAGAGCAGAAAGAATCATTGTAGATCTGTGAAGATAACCAAGTCGTCTTGCGAGTTCCTTTTGCATTCTTCGTCTACCGTATTTGCTCACGTTCATACGAATCGGCACTACTACATCCAACAGAACAAGACTCTCTGGAGGAGAGGGGTTGATTCCCCCGGGAAGTACGTTGGTCTGTTCCAAGAGCTTGCGTACTGCGTTCAGCTGAAGCTCGCCACTCCCAATCCAGGTCAGTAGAGAAACTATCTTTCGAACAAGTTTCCAGAGAAAACTGATGCCAAAGACATCGATCGAGAGGGTCCCGTTTGATGCTTTTAGGCCTATATTCAGGATTGTGGCGGAAGATCCACGGTTTCCATCAGGCTTTGACAACAATGAGAAATTGTGTGACCCCGTTAGGAGTTGTGTAGCTTGTTTCATCAAGGAAAGGTCAAGATTGAGTTCAGTGGTGTCAAGATAGTACCTGTAATGTCGCATGAGTATACTGTAGCGCGGTTTGAAATCTTCTGGAACTTTGGCATGTGCCCACAGTCTGATGTCATCTGGTAAGTGCTTGTTTACACCATCAACATCGAAACGCTTGTCCGTCTTGACTAACACTATCTGACCGATGCTGTGCACCCCTCTATCAGTCCTGCCAGCAAGCTGAACCGTGGAGGGGGAATGAGTTTCTCCGCTCCATGCAGCTAAGGCATTGATAAGCTCGCCCTGAACTGTACGTAGACCAGGTTGCCACTGGGACCCATGATATTCATCTCCGAGATAGAAAAGTCGTCCAATGTAAGAGGTCAATTGACTCCGGTCTCCATTATGATTCCCACAAATCGATGAGATTCCTAAGAGAACGGGCACGCATGTCCTCGATGCGATATCTATAGATCTTGATTCGTCCAAAGACCTTCTCTTCAATAAGGCCTGTTTTCATAAGGACCGTGAGGTGTTGTTTTGTTGAGCTATGATTAAGGCCTACGCGTTTGCATAGTTCTGTGATGTTTAGCTCGCTTGACGTTGCAAGTTCTTTGATTATCTTAATTCGCCCTCTCGAAGAGAATAGCTCTTCAATAGGAATCTTGGCCTGTGTTTGCAAATCCATAGGGGTCACCTCATCGTGGACTATTCTAGCAGTTCCAAAAGAAATCGTTCTAGCATCTCAGCAGGCACGTCAGAAAGGCCAATGAGTGTGGTCTGCCCTCTTTGGCCCGCTCCAGAGCGCTTTGTATCTACTACACCATGTGCATTAAGGTTTTGAACCCATTCCCAGACTTGCGTGTGTGCCCGTGGCTCTTCGTCATACTCCTCGCAGACTGCTCGATACATCTCTTCAACCTCCCCCATTGTCACGTAAGCACTCCTAACTTCCTTGAGTTGTCTGGCTGCGGCCAGAAGGACGAGCTTGTTGTGTATGGGAAGTGTAGCGAAAATCTCCTTCCGGAGCTCGGGATGTGTGTCAACCTTTGCTTGGCGAGCATAATCGGGAATTACTACTCTGACTCGACTACGATCCGCCTGCTTTCCTGCTCGCCACAGTAGTTCGATGGCGTATCTGGCATCTCCATGTTCTGATGCGATGTCAGAAATTACCTGCAGTGTTTCGTCCATTATTGTGTCATTCTCGAAAGTAATCTTTACTCTATCTTCCAGAATAGCATAGAGAGCTTCTGAACTGTATCTCTCGAACCGCATAAGATTCCGCTGGAGCGTGCTCAAAATGCTTGAATCGAGGGTGTCCCTGTCGAGAGGTATGTTTCGTCCTACCGCAATCATGGAAAGTCGTTGTGGCGCATTCAACCGATCATCCATCAGACGTGTAAGGTCATATAGAATGTTAGCCCCCCTCTGATTGATGAAGTAGTCAAGTTCATCTAGAATCAGGAGCAGATAACAATCCTCTGCGTCTAGGACTTCGACTAGCATTTGCAAAAGCTCTTCGGGTGAGTGGCCTCGACGGGGAAATTTCGGCTTAAATTCTCTTAGCATTCGTAAGTATACTAGGTACTCACTCTTGTTAATCCTGCAGTTGATGTGAAGCTTATGCAGGCGAATTCCGCGTCTCTCGGCAGCTTGAACCATTTGTTCTGTGAAACGTTTCGCAACCGCCGTCTTGCCTGTCCCGACTGGGCCTTCAATTATGAATCGCTGACTGGTGCGTCCTGGAGATGTTATGAGTGTCTTGAAGCTCTGTGCTAAAGTCCTTAGTTCTTGTTCTCGATGTGGAAGAGCTTCAGGGACATAATCGATGGACAGAAATTGCTCCGACTTGAATATACTGTGTCGACCTAGTTCTTCCTCAACATAATCGTGGGGCATCTCGTTGTTTGCTCACTTACGGATGCATAAAAACATTATGTGCAGTGTGCGATTAAATGCACACTGACGGCAGAGGTTGCCGAAAGTAATTGTGGCGAGCTCCTCACTCAAGATCCATATCATCGTCATGTTTGACTCATCGGGGTCATAGCAATCATCACTCGCCAGGGATAGATTCATCGCATTGCCCTTAAACTTGACTGCAGGAGTATGACATGGCATGTGCAAATGGTGGCCTACCTGGGGCGGGATATAAGAACAAAAGTGTGCGGCCACCGGGATTTGAACCCGGGCGAGAAGCTTGGGAAGCTTCCATCCTAACCAAACTAGACCATGGCCGCTTGGCAGCTCGCCTTGTATCACAAGATAAAAAAAAGGTATCGGCATAGGGAATCTGTGTGACGCTAGAAGTGCCGCAAGAATATCCTTATCTTGAGTTCATGGAGTGGGGATTCTCGAGATTGATCATATGTCTTCCCAAGAGCAGTCTGTGAATTTCTGGCAGGGAAACCACGCCTGTGCGGAAGCTGCAATTGCCGCAGGGTGCAGATTCTTTGCAGGCTATCCGATAACTCCTGCTTCGGAGATTGCAGAAATAATGGCGCGCCGTTTGCCAGAAGTGAGAGGCGTTTATCTCCAGATGGAGGACGAGATTGGAGCGATTTCAGCAGTCATTGGTAGTTCATGGGGTGGAAAGCTCACAATGACTGCCACTTCGGGACCTGGATTCAGTCTGATGCAGGAAAACATCGGATATGCCATTATGACTGAAACTCCCTGTGTAATTGTTAACGTGCAACGTGCTGGACCTAGTACAGGACAAGCTACGAAAGCAGCCCAGGGCGACTTTATGCAGGCCAGATGGGGAACCCACGGGGACCATGAGAGCATTGTCTTGGCACCAAGCTCCGCTCAAGAAACTTATGAGCTTACAGTAAGAGCATTCGAGTTATCAGAACACCTCCGGCATCCTGTAATACTCCTCTCTGACGAAATAGTGGCACATTCCCGAGAGAGAGTGGTTGTGAGTCCCAACCAAAACGTTACCATCAATAGAAGACTAGCAAGAGTCGGTGATCTGCCGTATGGAGCAGTTGACGAGGAAGGCAAATCAATGATGCCGAGGTTTGGAGATGGCCACAATCTACTTGTCACTGGTTCCACTCACGATGAACATGGCTTCAGGAAGACTGCTGATCCTAGGGTCCATGATGAACTTGTACGCAGATTGGCAATGAAGATTCAGGAGAATCGCGATCTCCTAGCTGATGTTGTTGTTGCCGGCCCCTCAGAAGCTGAATGGGGTGTCGTTTCATTTGGCTGTACTTCCAGGTCAGTTGATGAAGTCATGGCCACTGGCACCAGTGCAAGCTCAATCAGATCTCTAAGACTGCGTACTCTTTGGCCATTCCCGGACAAGGAGATTAAGGAGTTTGCCCATACTGTGGAGCGATTACTCGTGCCGGAGCTCAACTTGGGGCAGTTGGCAGGAGAAGTGTCGCGTGCAGTTGGCGAATCCGTCGGTGTAGTATCTCTTAACAAGATTGGGGGAGGCCTCATGATTGAGCCTGATGAGATAGCTGCTGCGATGGCTTCAGTTTGAATACCAAACGGTTCTACACTCGATTGGCCGTCCTGTCTGCGTTCGCCCACTGAGATTGTGAGTGTCAGATTCGTTCGCATCCAGATGAGAATATCTAGAAACCTGTTCGTAGTTTCGAGCCACGGACTGCTTACTTCGAGTGTGATGTTGTGAACTCCGGGATTGATCCAAAGAGGCAGCGGAATCGAGCCAAGTAGGCTTGGACTTAGATTCATCCATACGAAGAATGGATCTCCACTATTATCAACAAAGACACTGACATTGATTGAACTCGGGATGCTGCCATTGTCATCATGGACATCTAGACTCATGGCGATGGTTTCTCCATAGAATGCCTCCATAATCACGATATCTGCATCCATGGTCCCATAAACAATCAGTTCGAAATCAAATGGCCCTATTGCGATGTATTTTGTATTATTGATGCTTACAGTAATCGTATGCATACCAAGAATCACATTGTGAGCTATTGTAAACGTGAAATTCACGGTCGTATCAGTTAGGATGATTTCAGTTGTGGAGAGCTGGTGTTCGCTATCTAGAAGAGCTATCCCAATGGTCTGTTGGAAAGCCCATTCGGACTCTATCAAGAAACTGACAGTTGTAGTTTGACCGCGCACAGCGTCCCATATTGTATGGACAGAAGAGAATGTAAGAGGATAGTATGTCATGAACTCAAGGAGAAGTGTTGTTTCACAGACATGCTTCGAGGGCTCGTCAAGAATGACTAATGAGTAGTTCGCCAGTCCCACTTGTGTTCCCGGAGTTGTGTACCATTGCAGCAGAATCAGACCAATCATGTCGCTCGTACCGGTTGCCAATACATAGCCCGTAGAATTGAAAAGTTCGACAGAGATGCTTCCAACGTCAGCATCCAGTGGGTCCGTCAGATGTAGCAATACTGCAGTTTCATAGCCAAGAGCCGAAGGAAACAATATTTCGTGGGTGACCTCTGGGATGAATGAAACAATGAGTGGTTCCTGGTAATGCATCTGGACGTAGTGAGTTGTTTCATTTGTTTGAACTGAGATTACTCCCATGCCCCAGCTTGTTTCTGGAATCAGGAAGGAGTGCCTGAAGCAACCGGATTCATTAGTCGCCCCTTGGGTTATGATTTCTGTACTGTTTCCGATTGTAAGACTAACAGATAGTGGAATGGCGCTGATTGTAGTGTTGGCCGCCTGGTCTGTCACGATAATTTCAATGGTAATTGACTGTCCACATATGGCAGGCTGTGCACTCTCGACATTGACAATCACATCTCGTTGGATGGCAGCAATCAATACAGAAGTTGTAGCTACTTGATACGAGGGGTTGGTTGCAGTTACATTTACCCGATAAAGTCCAGGATCTACTGCAAAAGCAATTGTGGAACTGTATGTACCGTTTCCTAGGCTAGTCATGTTTCCGTTTGCGAATTCAGTATTCCATCTAACTATACTATCGTTTATTGGCTCTGAGAGATGATTAAGATGTTTCACACGCAAATCAGCCAAGTTAACATGGCTCCCGTCGTGTAACTGACAGTGTACTGAGTCAGAATACGAGGTCGCAATCAGGCTAGATTCCGGGGGTTGAACAGTGAGTGTGAGAGATTCTGAAAGTGGATGAAATGCATCGGTGCCATTACACGAAACAGTGAGATTGTAGTCCCCAGGTGGTCCCAGCGATGAATTCCAGTTCACTGTGACTTCACCGTTATTGTCTGTCGTGTCGTTCGAGTGCACCACTAATTCGCTATCCGCGTTATAGATATCTATGGAAACTGGACTATTTGAGAGAGTTATGTTGCTGTTGTGTGCGCTCACAATCCTAAGGCTAAAGCTCTTGTCTGTGCCATAGGGGACAGATAGTGGCTCCAGCGCATATGCTGTTAGTGGACCCCTGGTTATGTTAATCCCTATGATTTCACTGGCTCCTTGGGAATAGCCATCGAAGGCTTCGACATTAAAGATGACAAAGCCACTGGTCCCATTGACGCCTGGGAACGTATGCTCAGGCTGGATTATGTATGAGGAGAGAAGAATCCTAGTGTCGGGTGATGGCGGTATGAAATAGTCGTCATCAAAGACAGGCCCGAAGTCTGTAACTATTGCGAAAGAAACGTAGCACCATCCATCCTCGCTGAAATCAGCAGTGACCTTGGCCACCATGTGAATGGTTTCGCCAACCTCGTATGTTAGCATATCGGTTTCGAAGTAGTCAAACTCGAAGTAGAAGGCGCTAACTGGCGAAATCAGACCAAAGGCGATGAATACTGCGATTGCAACAATAGCCAGTGCGTTTCGATTCAATCATCACACCAAACGTCAGTCATCATGTTACCTAAAAAACAGCACTTGATATAGCGACAGGTTTAATTCAAGACCGCTCAGCGTCAGTGCGACACTGAAGGAACACGGAGTGCAGTAAGCGATGGTCATCAGGTTAAGGAATGCTACAATCGATGCGATTGAAGACACAGAAACAAAAAGATTGAAGCTTCTGAGAATTATTTCCAAGACTGAAGGAGCCAAATTGACATTGGAACTTCCAGAAGCACTTTGTGACAAAATGAATGTGCGTGATGGCATCGTGGTGATTGTCGATTCCAAACCAATTGCGAGAGGGGACAAGAGCAAGCTCTATGCAGAGGGCGATATCTTCAAGATTGGAGGGAATGGTGACTTAGAGATGGTGGGAGCGATAGGCGGTTTGAGGGTCGTCCTTACCCTTGCCAACCCAACGCCAGCGAAGAAGAAAATGTTTGCTGCTGACAAATTCTATTTGATGCTCTCATAACAATCTGGTACGGTAACAAAATGGGGCTTTCAAATCCCTCGTCAGGAAATTTCTAGCAGGTAGGAGTGACAGCGCTGAATAGTTTCGGTGATCTCTCATTCTGAGGAGGCCATCCGTAACTACTCTGCCTCTATGCAAGTCCATTCGAGTAAATGAACAGTTTCTGTGAACGTATTGAACCCTTCTGAAACTCAGTTATGAGTTGATGTCCGATTCGATACGGGTGTGGTCATTGACTGGTAGAATGATTGAATCATCGAGTCTGATGTCTTGGTCTTGTCCTGATTGTCGCGGGCGATTGCTACACAGTCAAGGATACATAGTATGTTCTGAATGCGGCATTGCAATCTCCAGAAAGTATGTCGATCCCACATATCAGATGGGTGAGCCTAAGCGTGGTGATGCTCCTGATGCAACCATGTACGTTTCTCTCGGTAATAGGATGCATATTGTTGATGGGCTTGGCAGTTACATAGGGTTTCACAAGGACTGGTATTTTCGTGATGCAAACGGCCATTCACTATCCGCAGCAAGCCAGAAAAGGTTCAAGCGTCTGAAGAGTATATACAGTACTCAAGTGCGAATTGGAACGAGTGAGGCGAAGTATCGTGCTCTTAGAACACTGAATCATGTGTCAAAGCTATTGATGCTGAATGAACAAGTGCGCGATCGCACTGCATACCTATACAAGAAAGTGGTTTCGGAATCTCCTAAGGTGACTAACAACATTCTGCTTATGGCAGTATGCCTCTTGATAGCAGTGAGGGAGTTCAAAGATGGTGCACCGATAACACTTGAAGAGATTGCTGATGTTTTCGAGAAATGCGGACATAGAGTGAGCGTAAGATCAATTGTCAGAGAAGCACTTAGACTCAAGTCTATGATGGGATATGCTCCTCAGATTCGCAAGCCAAGGGACTATGTGCCCAGAGTTCTGTCAATGCTAATGAATAATCAGAGAGTCATAGGTAAGGTGAAGCTTCGTGGATGGGACTCGAAGGCCTATGAGAGTGCCCTTAGAGATAGAATCTTTGAAGTTCTTGAGTCGATTCCTGCGTCGAAACGTGGGGGACGGAATCCATTCATCTTTACCGTATCAGCAGCCTACGCTGGCGATCAGTTAATTGCCAATGAATATGGTAAACGGACGGTATTGACTCAAAAGCTTGCGTCGATAGCAACACAGGTTGCTGAATACAGTATTCGTGATCACTTTGGTATGATGAAGAAGCTCATTCAACCTGTGGAAAAGACAGCCTAGAAACGTCAGCGTGAATTCGAACTAACCCTGTTGAGTAGCGTGCTTTCGGCAGCAAACGGTGATACTAGTGAATGGATTAGTGGCACTGAGTAGGGGCAGATATCATCTCGGCTGGGTGCTTAAATCTCCAACAAAGAAAGTACTATTCGGCTGATGAGTGGTAGGATGTGTCTTTTGATGACTAGTCGTGATGTACTTGTTGTAGAATGTCCTAATACGCGATGCAGCGGCTGTCGCTACTTTTCGGCCCCAGTATGTGCTAAACTTGAATCTCTACATGGTACCTCAAATCATCAAGCAAGGGCAATTCTTCTAGAAACTGAAAAGAAGCTTGTCCATCTTGGAGGACACAACGTAGTGCTCCCACTGGAACCCCCTTGGCATGCTGAAGGCTGGGAGTCTATCTACATAGGCGAAAATGAATCAGGACTTCAAAATGTCGTTGACGCCTATGTAGTTGGGCCATATCTAGCTGTGTTCTATCTGCAAGAAAAGCATCAGATTATGTATAGGTCATATCCATTAGTTAGAACATCTCTTGAACTTGCTCTTTTAGATGAATTGTCTAACAAGACTGGGTATCTTACAAGTAGCCATTCGGATTTTAGAGTTAGTATTTCTGAGAGAGTCAGTGCCGTGTCATCCCAAGTTTCATCAAGTATCGCCGAATTACTTCCTGAGATAAGTGAATCAACCAAGGGGAGGATTTCAGATGTTGTTGCTCATAGAATGACTGTATTGGGATTGTTCTTCTCATTGTTGCTGGACGATGAAGTTGAAGAAGTCTTTCTGGACAGGCCAGGAGCAGTGCTATATTTTGATCATCAGAGATTTGGGCGATGTCATTCAAATTTCATTTTGACTGACAAGATGGTGTCACGCCTTGTTACACTGATGCGAGCAGAAAGTAATCTACATCTGGACCGAGCGAACCCTTCATTAAAAACAGACATGAGAATAGCCGGCACGATTCTTCGTTTTTCTGCATGTGTGCCACCATTAAGTCCAGACGGCCTGCACCTTGAAATTCGAAGAGCCCGATCTAGTCCATTCACAATCTTGGATTTGATACATATTGGTACATTGACAGTTAGCGCAGCAGCAACACTACTTGTTGCCATAGCTGGACGTTTCAACATCACTATTACTGGAGGACCAGGTTCTGGCAAGACTACTTTGTTGAATGCACTGGATATGGTTACGCCAATCACTTGGAGAAAAATCTACATCGAGGATGCTGTTGAGAGCAGGTTGATTGAAGGGCACCATCAGGTCAGGATAAAAGTCGATCCAGTGGATGAGAGAAGTAGGCAATCTGACAAGAGCATTGAGATAGTGAAGAGCTTGCATCGGTCCCCTGATTATCTGATTCTAGGTGAGATTCAGACAGCTGAACACAGCCAGGCGTTGTTTCAAGCGGTGGCAGCAGGACTTCGTACAATTCAGACATGTCACAGCGACTCGGCAGCAAGTCTTATGTCTCGTTGGACCATAGGACACCAAGTTGATTCATCTAGCATTGCTTTGATGGACGTCATAGTTACACTTGACAGGCCAGTGCCTGGACAGTCTAGACGTCATGTGAGGGAAATTGTTGAAGTAAGAAGAGATATTGACCATCGAGGCGTGGTCTTTGTGGGACTTAACAAGGTCTTTGATTTGCGAAATCCGGGAGCCGAAGTCGGAAGGTGGGCCAAGGACGGGGCATTCAGACTGCGTGCACAGATTGCCAGTTGTAAGGATTATGTCCAGGTGTTCGAGAAAGCAACTGAAGGCCTCGAATTCGCGCTTGAGGAAGCTGCTATAGACTCAGTAACCTCATTGGTCGAAGAGTTGTGGTGCGGTGAGCACGATATGATTTAGATTCATCTAGAGCAGTATAATCTTCAATAGATGCGATTTCTTGAAGGAGTTAAAATAGCACTCAAAGAGGTTAGTAGCTAGGTGTTAGTTGATGGTTGATAATGCTGACCTCCTTCATGATAATCACGCGGGTCCATTAGTAGAAGAGAGCTTGCTACTAGGTATAGCGGTAGTGACTGTTTCTATAGTAATTGCGGTAATCCTGCAAGCCACTGGTTGGGCTCAAGATGTAGTCACCAACCTTCTTCAGCTTTTGGAGAATAGCTGGAGTGACTTTGCTGGACTGGTCCCGTAAATTTCACTTGCCTAACTGCAGCGCGTCCATGGAGCTACTCGCTCTGTTTCAGTCCGCATCAGATACACAGCAAGAATTGTATTTCGGAATGAAAATGTTTCAGTTCGTGGGAAAGCCTTATTTGTAGTTGGAGAGGTTTCGCGCTTCGGACTCGACTAGGATGGCTCCGGTAGTGTAGTCCGGCCCAGCATGGGGGACTCTCGATCCCCCGACCCGGGTTCGAATCCCGGCCGGAGCACCACCAATTTTTCTCAAGCTAACATATGTCGACGTCTAATTAATGGAATGCTAACTAGGCTAATTGACAAGCAAAAACCGACAGCTAGGCCGATTATTCCGACGCCTTGAGCTGCTGAAACGTCGGCTTCTTCAATCACAATTACGATTGATCCTGCGTATGACTGAAGGGAATCTGACGCTTCCGATTCGTACGATAGAAGATAGCTACCCGGTGCGGATGGAATCATTAGCTGCAGATTGATGAAACCATCGTTACTGCTACCTATTTCCATATGAGCTGAGAGCCATACGTAACTTATTGGAATGCTTCTCAGTAATGACCCATTCAACGCTTGAATAGTAAGCTGAACGTGTATCTCCTTAAGCTGTGGTACTATCTCATAGTACTCGAAAATAATTATGACAGGTATCGTTTTAGCTACAGTGAAACTATATTCCAGGATGACTGAAAGTTCGTATGCTGACTCATTTCCGCTGCATGTTATTAGGAAAGCAAAGTGGCCTTCACTGGAAGGTGCAATGAAAGCCATGGTCGCGGTGCCGTCCTGATTGGTCATCGACTGTGCAACGAGAGTATTATCAATCGAGTAGACTTCCACTAGTTTGTTGGAGTAGTTGGTATTGTCGTTGATAAGATGGACTGCAAGTAATATCTCCTGTCGGGGGGATGCGAATCCCATAATGTTGCTCTGATTCAGTGACAATGTAGGACGAAACCATACTGCTTCACTGAATCGGTGAGTTCCATTCGTGATGTATGGTGCCTCATTGACAATTACAACGAATTCCCTATCTCCTCTAGATCCTGTTATAGGTAGAAGAAGCAGAGTTGGGTTGTTGCTACCAGTCATGGGTTTTGTAACTGCTTCTTCAGTTAGTGTATCGAAAATTGTAATGGATGCATTGGGAATCGGTCGGTTTAGAATGTCGTGCACCATTACTGAAATTTCAATTTCAGCCCCAGTGATAATGTACTCTGGCAAGAGTACTTCCATCAGCGCAGGGCTTGTGACAACAAAGTGAATTTGGAGAATTGAAGTGCTGTACCGGTCAGTTCCCATGTATTCAATTGTCAGTGTGTGATTGTTCAGAGAGATTGCCTCATCGATTTGCAAATCAAGAGTTGCTACGCCCGACCCGTTGGTCGTTATTGAGGACTGTGTTGTGCCATCAAGCGACACCATCATGAGGAAGCTAGGCAATGTTTCGTCGTTGGCCCAAAGCGTGATGGATAGAGTAATCGAATCATTCAAAGTAACAGTATCAGATAGAACATTATCGTGTTCAATAAGGGTTGCAATCTGCTCTATTGTCACGGAAAAGGATGACTCTGCGCTTTCTTGAAAAAGCGCCAAGTTCCCTTCGTAGATAACAGTAACAATATTCACACCCAGCTGTGCCCAAGAAGTGTTGCAGTGCAAAGAGAAACTAACATAGCCGGTGTCATTGGTGATGCCAGAGCCAAGTAGTAAGGAATCACTGATTACCATAAGAGGGGCGTCTAAAAGTGGTTCGTTCATGTTGTCAAGCAGGCGGACTATGAGAGATAGATCGTCGCCTGGCGCCAAGTCACTGTCCTCGACTTGAATCTCTATTGTTGTTGATGAAACAACTGTAAGTGGCATCCACTGACAAGAAGACGAGAGTGACAACGATTGATTGCCACGAAAAGTCGCATTAATCATCATGAAACCCAATGGATGTCCGAACGGGAGGAGCCAATCTATGTGTGCAAAGCCATTTGAATCTGTCATGTCGGAACCAAGAAACGAATCGTGGGTCTGGTCAAAGAATTCTATTCTCTGATGGGCAACTGGGTCGCCATAGGTCCCATTTTGCAACAACTGAGCAGTAATGGTTATGGTTTCCCCTCTGGAAACAACAGCTTCGCCTTCAGCAGAAACGGTAGGCATACTGCATGCGAATAGAAGAGAAATGGTAGCCAGAACAATCAGCAAGGGAACTGCACTGTTTCTCAAGATAGACTCCTCCTCAATTTGTGTTTTGATCTCCGTTTGCCTGCGCCTTTCTTGCTCTAACACGAAGCAGCAGGTCTGAATCACTCTAATGTGGGTCGTGAACTGGGGCTATTAACCTCCTACCGTTTCTGTGTTGTTTCTCAGTGAGCCAGATTGTAGGATAACTGAGGGGAGTTCTTATGGAGAAATCTGAAACCATGAACTGACTGCATATCTATGCTAAAGAAATTGGGTATTGTCATCCACAACGGATGAAATCCGCCCTAACACACGGCCTAGAATATGACGAAGAGAGATGAGAAGGTGATACTGGTATCCAGTCGCACGTATCTAGGACTATGGCCCTTGGTCAGAGCAATGTGGATAGGTGGAACGATTGTATGTGGCCTCTACATGACACTCGTGTACTTGTTACCTCTTGTTGGCCTTATCCAACAGCCACCTGTGCCTCTGAAACTGACTGTCGAGATTATTGTTTGTGCACTACCAGTCCTGTCAGGTGGGTTGTTGACCAGTGAGAGAATTCGCAATGATGAATTGTCGGCTTTTATCGATGAGCAATTTCTTGTTATTCAGCTGGATGGACATGTTGTTGTGACTTGCGTTCTGGAACTTGCTTCTGTGCCTAGCTCAATTGTTGTTGATCCGGGCAAGAAGCCTAGGTATAACACAGCCATGCTGTTGGCACTACGTGCAGGATTGGATAGTAGAGTTTCCATAGCATATGAGGTGGGAGTGGAGAGAGGGGAACCATTCCTGCGGCTATTCATTACAGTATCTGGAAAGAATCTAACCGAGATGAAAGAGATCCTGAGGCGAGAAGCCACACGAACGGAAGCTATTCTTCTAGCTTCTTTAAACGGGGTCGAGGTGTACCAGCTAGGAGAAGACAAGCTGAGGGGAGCAGTTGAAATAGTACATCACATAGACTCGTTGAGAGAACCCGCAGCATTGGTTCATGGTGACGGGATGCATCGGTCACTCACATTTGTTTCGGGAATCCCCCGAGTGGCGCCTTCGATTGATGCATCACAGGTTGGTACATTCATCTCTACTGTAATCAAACAGGGATATTCTGTCACGCTTACGTGTGTATTCTCAAGTGCAAAAGCGGGCAGAGAGAGGAGGAGAATGGAAGGAGAATGGAAAAACATTCGCACAAAGGAGTTGAGGAATGAGGAATCCTTAGCTGATCATGCCACCAAGAGGAAACTTCTAGATCAACATGAGAGAATGCAAGGTGATTCTGGCTGGTTTTACAACTCTGTATATGTTCATGCTAAAGCAAGAGATGCTGCTGAACTTGAAAGGGTGACAAATGGTGTAAACGGTCTTGTCGCCTCGATTTGGGGTGGGGAGGAAAACATCTCCTTGAAGAAAAGAAGAATTCGAGGTAGAACTGCATGTAGATTTCTCACCAGACGGCATCTCAAACGTCAAAAAATTCACGTGAGTTCCTTAGTGGGTTACGTAAACACCCCTGTACAACAGCTTCCTGTAATTGCAGCGACCATGGCTCCAGTCTTTCCAGTTCCGCTGAGAGAGCTGATAGAAAATGAACTGATCATTGGAAAGACAATCTATGGGGGGCGACGCATTAGTGATATCGGGATTAAACCGGAGTGGCTGAGAGAACATGTTGCAGTTCTCGGTGCTACTGGCACGGGCAAGACAAATCTTGTGAAGAAATTGATGCTTGAACTGAGCTTGAAGACTAACGTTCCTTGGTGGGTATTTGATATTAAGGGATCTGAATACGCGGACCTTGCAGGATGGGATTCCAACATTCTCATACTCAGTCCGGGAGAAGATGCCTCCTTCGTGATGGATTTGTTAGACACTGAAATGGATTCAAGTGAGATAGATGCACATGCAACGTTTGCGATTCTAAGGGAGCTCATAAATGAAAGAGGTCTGTCATCTGAACTTTCGCCTGCCATGGAGAAGCTCTTGCGAGAATCAGTAGTGGAGTTAGCGAAATCAAGACGTAAGACAAAGTCAGTTCAAGCCCTCAACCAGATTATCTCGAAACTGGCTGGCAATGATCGCTTTGGAAACATGACTAGGGATGCGCTTCTAAACCGTCTTGAAATATTATCACGTGAACCCCTCGGATCCATACTAAGGGGGGGAGCAAAAGCACTCAAGATTTCTACTCTGTTGAACAAGCGTGTGGTATTCGACATGCGCCACGTTGCACGGGTAGGCGGAATGGATGCTGTCCGGATCCTCTACAATCTTGTTGCCAAGAGAATATTCGATAGTGCGATGAAGCGGGGAATAAGGCCTGGACTGCATCACGTAGTGGTTCTTGAAGAGGCAAGTAATTTGGTGCCTGAGAGCTATACAAGGCATTCTGCAGCAGATGTCACCACTGGCGAGTCAATGGTTATGCTTCAAAGAGCCACCGGACAAGGAGTCATTGTTGTGTCAACAAGGCCAAACATCTCCTCGAACATTTTGGCCAATACTGCAACCAAGATTACATTTCGTCTGCCTTACGACAGCTCAATTGGGGCGAGGTATATGGCCCTCAATGCTGAACAAGAGGAGTATCTTAAGTCACTGAAGTGTGGCAGAGCCCTCATTCATGTTCCGAGTTCTAGTACTTTCGAGATCGCAACTAAGCTGTTTGGGCCCATGTCTGAAACCTCAGGGCAAGATGTGAGAGAAACGGTCACTCAAGGCTGTGAGAAAACTGAATTCGGTACAGTCATACACGAAACGCGCACTATTACTGAACCTGAGAGTGTAGTGTTTAATCGGTTGGGTGAGCTGGCGAACCATGTGGTTGCCTTTCTTGCATCCAGAGATATGGCCACTGAGATTGAGATAAGGAATATATTGATGACTCTGGATTCGCAATTTGCAGAAAACGATATTGCTGAGATAATCCGGGACTTTGTATCTCTGGGAACTATTGCACGCGAAGCACTTTCACTTGTCCCTGGAGGTTTCGTGTTTACACTGCCAGGCAGAGAACTGGAAGCTGTTAAAGACGTTATTATGGACTACATAATTCAACGTCTGGACTCAGTTCATAACTTTAAATACCAGAAGCTGGATTCGAATGGGGCACAGTTGATTGTGGGCAATCATGCTATGCTCATCTTGCCAAACCATTTGAAAGCATCTTCCATTGAATCGGTTCTGGAACAGATTGGAGCATGTATGAGTGAGCTCGGGAACAACATCAACAAATTGGTGGTAGTGGTAAGAGGAAGTATCGCCGCAGCCAAGCTAAGAGAACTCACTGACCGGTCGGAGGCATTTGATGATGTGACTGTAATCTCAGCTTTTCCCAGCTCAATAAACAAGGTGGTGGATGAACTTGTCCACGGGAGGTCCCATCTGAGCGAAATAGTTGAAGAACAGCCTGGTGCAGTTGTTAGTTTCTCCGAATCAGAAAAGATTGATTTGAGGGGAGCTGTGCATGAAGTTGGTTCAGCTACGAGTCGTGCAGTCCAAATGCGTCTCTGGTTTGGTCTAATCGAAGACTTCGTTGGTCTGTCGGATGGACATGTTGCGTGGGATGCTCTTCTAGAATTTATCAAAACTACTGCATTGCAGTCGCTCAAAGGGAGATCAGCTCCCATGAGTGTCGAGGAAGGCAAACGTGCTCTTACAGAACTCCTTGCTGACGAAGTACTTGTGGCATTGCGTGTGGGGGGCAAAAAGCGATATACCAATTTTGAAAAGGACCTCTGGATTGTGAATTCATCAGTACTGGGAAATCTCAAGGAAAGAGCAGTCAATCTGCTAATTGGAGAGATTGGGAAGCAGAATGGGCCTGTTTCTCTAGGCCATGAATATTACGATTTCTGCGTTGGTAAGAAATCCTATGTTGTATTTCCGACACAGCAACAGCTTAACACACTTCTTAATCTTCATAGTGATTTGGCATGCCGGATTTGTGGGTCGACTCAAGTGATATGCCTCCTAACAGCGGCTGAGTATCTTGATGATAGTGCTATAGTTCCAGCGAATTTGACCATGAAGACGATGGACGATGCGATTGCAGAAATGCTAATCTAGTGTTTTAGAATTCTATTCTGGTACAAGTAGTTGATTTGCCTTCGAGAAGAGAGGTTAGACGCCCTGGAGCCGTGAGGTTGAAGATTGCAACTAGAGTTGTGTAATTGGCTAGCTCAAGAAGCTCCTGTGTCTTCTGTGTCATACCTCCTGTGACATCTATGGCTGCGGAAGTCCCTGTACCTGCGAGGACAGAATCCTTGTTGGAACTGTCAATCACAGACACGAGTGTGGCATTCGGGTTGACACGGGGATCTTCTTCGAATATGCCATCTACATCTGTGCCGATGAATACTCTTTGGATATCCAATGCTTTGGCTAGGTAGACCGAAATAGTATCGCCGCTTAGGATGGATGCCCCTTGAATATCGTCAAGGCACACATCGCCGTGGATGATGACTGTACAGCGCGCCTTAAGAGCCCCTTTGATTATGTCTGTTGGAAAGCTCGATATCACGCCATCGTGCATGCTAACTGAGGAAAATGGCGGAATTACAACAGATGGGATGCCATTGGCGTTTAGCGCTTGTTCAACCTCAAGTGATAGCAGCGTCATATTGTGCCGTATCGATGGGATGCCTGCAAGAAGTTTCTCTGGTGGAGTAGATGAATCTCCAAATCCATAAGCGTGTGCAGCTTGGTGACCATGTGCACCCCCTCCGAGAACGACAATTAGAGGTCCTTTGTGAGCTCGGATCTCTTTGGCAATACGATTAATTGCCACCTCGTTGACAGTAGGCGGAGAGAGTTTTTTTTGAGTTATTACTGAACCACCCAGTTTCACAAGTGTAAGAGATTTCAAATGTAACACTTAGGTTCGGAGAGGAATTGCGTGCTTATTGATATACCGTACATTGAATTTTGGACAAAGCTGACCATTATACTGCTATTCGTCTAGGAGCAGCTGCATACCTTCATGATGCGCCCCACAAGACAATCTTTTTATCGGGATGCAAGACGGTTGCCTCGGATGCCCTACCAAGTGGAGCTGTAATTCCAAATGACTCAGAAAGCCAGAATTCGACTATCAAGCACAAGTACAGAAGACCTTGATGGTGTTTGCAATCAAATTAAGCGCATAACACGCAAAACAGGCGTCCGAATGGCGGGGCCTATTCCGCTGCCAACCCGACGAATGGTAGTACCTACTCGCAAGACCCCATGTGGTCAAGGCACCGAATCGTGGGATAAATGGGAAATGAGAATTCACAAACGTCTAATAGATATTGACGCGGATGAACGTGCAATACGTCAGATAATGCGTGTGAGAATTCCAGACTCGGTATACATCGAGATTGAGCTAACTGGCTAGTTGGTCAACATTTATCTCTTTCACAAACTCTTTCAAGTTAGTGTAAGTAAGGTCAGTCACAGCAGTTTCTTGGGGCATCTTTGAGATGTGCGGAATAATCGGTGTCGTTCAAGGGCGAGGCGAGGTTGCCTCATTTCTTCATCAAGCCCTGAAACGTCTTGAGTATAGGGGTTACGATTCCGTAGGCATTACCACTATTGCGGACAATCACCTGCACACAAAGAAAGACAAAGGCAAGGTCGATGACGTTCACAGGAGTCTGAACCTTGATGACCTTCCAGGATCCATTGGAATAGGTCACACTCGCTGGGCAACACATGGTATTCCGTCGCTCATGAATTCGCATCCACATTTTGACTGCAAAAACGAGATAGCCGTAATACATAATGGAGTGATAGACAATTTCCTTCAACTAAGAACAGACTTGTGTTCAAGAGGTCATAAGTTCAAATCTGAAACAGATACAGAAATAATTCCGCATTTGATTGAGGAGTATATGAAAGAGGGGATGGACCTTGCGACGGCCCTCAAAGAGGTCACAAGGCAGATTGAGGGTACTTATGCCATAGTAGCAATGTCAACAAAGGAGCCCAAGAAGATTGTATGCACACGCAATGGTAACCCGCTTGTTCTTGGAAGGGAAGAAGGTGTATCGTATGTTTCCTCGGATATTCCAGCATTCCTGCCGATGACTAGCAACATGATTCTCCTGCTAGATGGTGAGATGGCTACATTATCAGTGGATGGTGTTGAAATCAGGAAACTCAGCGATAACACGCTTGTGAATCGGGAAACAATCAAGATAAGCTGGACAGCAGATCAAGCGCAGAAGAGTGGATTTCCGCATTTCATGTTGAAAGAAATACATGAACAGCCCGATGCGATAAGGAATACACTTCGGTTGAAACCAGAAGTAATTGAGGGTGCTGCCAAGCTCATACACAATGCACGACGAGTCTATCTGCTTGCAATGGGAACATCTGGACATGCCGCAATGGCATCACGTCACATGTTTGCATCAATCGCTGGAATCCTTCCGACCTTTGAACTGGCTAGTGATTTCCCAGACACAGTATATGGCGCCTTATCCAAAGATGATCGTATAGTTGCAATCACACAGTCTGGGGAAACAACTGACACGATTACAGCTGTCAAGTACGCGCAGAAATTTGGTGCCAAGGTGCTTGCAATAACAAATGTGGTGGGTAGTTCCATCACGAGAATGGCTGATTATACCGTTATCACACAAGCAGGGCCTGAGATTGGCGTGGCTGCTACGAAGACATTCATGGTCCAGCTCACTTCGCTTGCTCAAATTGCACTGGCCCTTGGAGAGCTTACGGGGTTCATGGATTCCAAAGAGATAGAGAGAAAACGTCAATCTTTGCAAGGAATTCCCGAGATTGTTTCAAGTGTTATCTCAACACAAGAAGAAAGAGCAAGGCGATTAGCTGGCATTCTCTATGACAGACCGAGTCTTCTGTTCTTGGGACGAGGGGTTTCTATGGCTACAGCATACGAAGGGGCTCTTAAGCTCAAGGAGATTGCTTACAATCATGCGGAGGGATACTCTGCGGGCGAATCCAAACACGGGCCAATCGCCCTTGTTCAGGGCGACTATCCGGTCATATTCGTGGTGCCCAATGATGGAACCAGAAGTACCATAATTGGAAATATTATGGAGATGAAAGCGAGAGGGGCGTCCATTATATCTGTCATCGAGGAGGGCGATACTGACTTGGATAGCTTATCAGATCACACATTCACGGTTCCTGCGGGAGTTGAGCCGGAGTTCTCAACAATGGTGTACGTGGTTCCTTTGCAACTGTTTAGTTACTACATGGCGACAAGAAATGGATACGATCCTGACAAACCTCGAAACCTTGCCAAGTCAGTTACTGTGCTTTGAGGACCTTAAATCCTTCATTGATGAGTAGACTACTGTGAGAAGCCAATGTTCTTCGAATTGCTAAGCCCACTTGCTGATTTCGCGATTCTCATTGCAGGGTATTTTGGCGAGATATGGGACTTTTTGATTTTTATTGGCCAAGTTTCGGCAAGCATTATTGTGCTCATCGGAGCGATACTATGGTTTACAGAAGCCAATATGAAGAGAGGTAAGGGATTAGTGTTTAGTGGCATACTTTTAGCAGTTGTAATTCAGTACTTCGTCATGTATCCTCCAGTGTTCAGCCTTGGTTAGTGAAATGCATTTAATCCATATCAGAGCAAATGATTGCATATCAAACGGAGACCGTCTATCAAACGATCGATGTCTTCAAGAGAATTGTAGGCATGCAAGGAGGCCTGTACAATTCCTTCCGAAGATATGGGCTTGATTAGGGGATGGGCACAGACAAGTCCACTTCTTACAGCTATATTCGACTCGTCCAGAAAGAGAGCGACATCATGACAGCTCATGCTGCCGTCGCTTCCTAGGTTGAATCCAAAGATGGTGTTTCTGTCGTTTGGCGTACCATATACAGTCAAGCATTTCATGTCATTCAGTCGGTCAGCCATATGACGGGAGATTATCCTCATGTAGCTATGAAAGTTATTTTGATGGAGATGAGATAGATAATCGATTGCTGCTCCCAGGCCAACAATAGCAGGAATATTGATTGTTCCAGATTCGAACTTGTCAGGTTGAAATGAAGACTCGAATGAGGTTTTCTCTACGTTTGCCACTGAAGATCCCCCTACGATTCCAGGGATATGTTTGGTGCCTAGTGTCCTTGTGACCCATTGCACTGAAAAACCTGGAGGACCCATTAACCCAATGTTGCCCGAGAATAGTAGAATGTCCGCTTTTAGTAAAGTAGGTGATGTATCAAGGAAAGCAACAGAACGCGAGATATCAGTCAGGAGCAAGGATTCGTTCTCGTGGGCAATTCTTGCGACTTCTTCAATTGGGTTGGACATACCGATGCCAACAGTCACATGACCAACTGCGACAATTCCCGTCTTCTCATCGATTGTGTCCTTGAGCGTTTCCATGTTTAAAATTCCATTCTTGTCTACGGGGATTGTTTCAACTTGAAGATTGAGAACCTGGGCTGCTCTCAGGAGTGCAACTAATACTGAATGTTCCTCACTCTGAGAGATGATGATTTTGTTTCGTTGCTCCTTTTTCCAATCATAGCCGTACACAAGAGAAGCAACCGCTGATGGAATTGACTTTTGAAAGGAAACCTGCGCCTTGTCAGTGTTCAAGAATGTAGCTAGCTTTGCACGAACGTCTTCGACGATGGCGCTTCCATTGACTGCTAGTTTGTAGGCTCCACGTCGTGAAGACACCACTGTTGACGTTAGAAATGTGGTCATCGCATCTATAGCAGTCTTCGGAACCAATGTGGTGCTCGCTGAATCGAAGTAGGCAAGGTCCGGATTGTCGTCATAGATGCCAAATTCCTTCTTCACATCATCCGGATTGATTGGCATGGTTTGACATCGTTTGCTACACGTTTTTAACATCGTGTTATGGTTGGTCTTTCTGATTGGTATTGAATCTCCAAGCTGTTGAGGGGTTTTTCCTTGTCACCGATGACGATCACATCTTTGAGGTGAAAGGTGTTGTTCATCCCAAGAATCGAGTAGTGGCATACCTGAGGTATTTGCCCGCCCAAGATGGAAACCGTGTTTCTTCAAGTGGGGTTCGATATAGAAAAATTACTTCGTTGAAAGAACGTGAAGCCTATCTACAAGGAAAGCATAACGAATACCTCTGGTTTGATGAAACTCGTGGACGGCTCTTGCAAGCTGTGTCCTTGAATAGGATTGCATTTGTCCTTGACCCAGTTGATTGTCTGCGTCAGTTTAGAGATATGGGGCGACATTCAAGCTCATTGCAGCAGGCGTCTTTGGACTTGGTCCAAACATTGACTGACATAGCGGGGATTGAATGGGGAGCCATTGGGCTTACAGGGTCTCAACTGGTTGGACTTGCCTCGAGTGAATCTGACATTGACCTCGTAATTTATGGTGAAAAGCCGGCAAGAAAGGTGTACTCCATTCTGAAAGAACGGTTTCATGCGATCGAGGATTTGGATTGGTATGCAGGCAAGCTACTGGATAAGCATGTAACATTCAGATGGGGTGAGAATCCTCGATGGCGTGATGTTTTGCGGAAGGTCGAATCAGACAAGGTGTTACAAGGAATCTTCGGCGGATACGAATTTTTCATTCGGATGGTCAAATCATCGGATGAGGTTGGATGTGAGTATGAGGACTTTGAGATTCATAATGAAGGAATGCTAACAGTCAAGTGTCATGTGACTGATGATCATGATTCAATCTTCACTCCGTGTGCGTATGGGGTTCTATGCGATGGACTTGGCAATCTAAGGAAACTTGTGAGCTACCGAGGACGTTTCACAGAGCAAGTTTCAAAGGGAATGGATGTGGAAGCCAAAGGACGACTTGAATCCGTTACAGATAGACGGTCTGGAGAAGAGTTCAGCCAGTTAATGCTTGGAGAGAATTGGGATGATTACCTAATACCCCTTTGATTATCAAATTCACCACATTAACACTAGTTCACACCATTCTGTTGTGAATGGCGCCATAATTGTGAATCGTCCAGAGAAATCGGGGGCTATAAGCCTCCATTGTATGCAAAAGGAGTTCATAATGCCGGTCATCCTTGTGAATGGACACACCCCTCCGTTTCCACTGGAACTGAGCAAGAAGAATTCTTTATCCCTTGTAGGCTATTCACAAGCCACATATTCTAGTGAATGCTTGAAGATATGGAGGAATCGCCTATTTTTCCAATTAAGGGGCGGATAGGCCTTATTATATTCATTACGGAGTGTAGAGCATGTCACCACAGGAGAATCGTGATGGGGGGGTCTTGAACGTATACAGACGCAATATCTTGCGCTTACCCAGGTATTGGCAATTCACATACTCACATTTATTTGCAGAATGTGTGTAATTCATTGTGAATAGCAATAATATGGACCGCTTATTCGGAGAGTGATGAAATCATGGCGGAAGGTGAAAGAACCAATTACGTTTACGAGTTCACTTACAGCTCTGGACCTGGTTTACGCGAGATCTTTCAATGCAAATACGTCAGACCAGATGAAGCTCTCAACCGATTTCAGAAGATTCTTTCACTTACCCAATCGCCCTTTGACTTCAAGATTCTGGTTTCTGACGAGTCGACTGGAGAAGAGTCAAGCTTCCAAGTAAAAGGGAACCCTGAAGAGATGGTTGGAAAGTTTAAGGTTTTCTTAGAAACCAGTACAGGCTGCACATTTGCCCCAACAGTTGAAGAGTTGGCAGATGTGGATTTCGAAGACATTAGCTATGAATCTATGAGCAACTATGAGAAGATGCAGATGATAATCTATGCCTCGTTCAAACATGGAAAATTCTCATCATTGGATGTGGCAGAGATCTATGAATCTACGTTTGAGGAAGACCTGCCGAAAAGCACTGCATCAACGTACCTTGCACGTATGTGGAACAACGGCGAGGCCCATCTGGAGAGACATGGCAACAGATCCGGTTATACATACCGTCTCAAGACAGAGCTGCCAGAAGTTCAAAGTGACATTGAAAGAGCAGAAGAGGTACTAGCAGCGATTCAGATACGAATTGGTAAGTAAGTTGTTCCTTAGAGTAACTATACTGCATGGATTGCTCTATTCTTGAGGGGGTAAGCTTGTGTCCTTGTGAGTGACCCCGAGTTAGGGGTGCTGGCTTACAATGTTGTAATGCAATCTTCAAGCTTGATTCCAAGGCTTTCAAGTTCGCTTAAAATCGGCTCATATATTTCAGACATGATTGGCCTGTGGACTCCAGTTAGGGTGATTCTACCTTCAAGGATCATTCTGCTTGCCACTGCTACAGGTAGTGCGACAGTTCTTGACATTGAGCTGTCCCCATTTGGAATACCATAATCAATCAGTGTTGATGTTATCTTCTCTTTCTTGTCGCTGTACTCTGCTATGAATTCGTGATGCATGACTATCATGTCACGTTCTCCAGGAGCATACTGCAGCTTCTCTTCAAAGAGATGGCACAATACATCAAGGTGTGTCGTGATATTTGAAGGAATCTCTGTATCATTGAAGAGGCCAAGCCATTCCAAACGGGAAATGATTGGGTCACTCTTCTTGAGACCGGCCGCTTTTGCAACTGCATCTTGTAAGTTGCCATTCTCAGAATCTGTTAGTTTACGCATCATATCTGCGTATGTCATATTCTCAAAGGACTGTTCATCAAGTTCTAATAGGCCCAAGTCTGCAATTTTCTTTAGTGTGTTGCACCATCCTGGGTTTCTGAAAGTTCCACGCAGCATTGTTTTTGTTTCTGATATATTGTAGATGTCAATGTAGGATATGCTGTCCCTGTTGGGATATCCTTCAAACTTCCCCATTCCTGGAACTTCCATGATCTCATAATTATCAAAGAGCTCAGGACCCGGAATCACAACATCCTTGCCGTCGCGTAGGAAGTGAGCATCGTTCCTGCCCGCAAGAAGAACGCCTCTTGGACTCCAAGAGAGTTTGTATCCAAATGGATTGTTATTGGCATCAGGAGCAGGAAGTCCTCCAGTGAAAGATGTGAAACTTATGACCTTGCCGCCTTTGTTGTGAATGTCATTGATTATCTTCATGGCGCTCATGTGATCGATTCCAGGATCAACTCCACACTCGTTCAGTACCAAGATTCCTGCTTTTTTTGCTTTATCATCCAGGGCTTGCATTTCATCGGATATGTATGAAGTTGTGCAGAATGGCTTGCAATATTTGATTGCTAGCTTTGCAGCTTTCACATGGTAGGTGTAAGGTAGCAGCGAACAAGTCAAATCAGCTTCGGCAACTAGCTTGTCAAGTAGTTCATCATCAGTCTTGATATTCAGGGTGATAGCTTCTGCGCTCTTACATCCTTTAATCAATCGCTCGGCCTTGCTTTTTGTCCGACTGGCTACTATAACATGAAATCCATGATTGCACATGTATTGAATGTACGGGCGGGCTACGAGACCCGCACCAAGACAGAGTACTTTCTGCATTTTTAATTCTCCTTGGTTTATAGGTATTGTTTGAGATAGTCGTAATTCTTAGTCAGCTCTCCGTTGTATACAATTGTTGCATCCTTGAGTTCTCTGGGGAGCTTGAGCTGACCAAAAGGAACTGTGAAATCTGCCTTTGCTAGAGCAGGTATGAAATCTAGCAGAGTTTCGCTGAATGAAGTAGATGATTCGCGTGGAAGCTCTGTGGGGAGATTGTCTACTGCCATGACAACTGGTCCATTGCCTTCCACACCTAAAACCGCACGGTCTTCGTCCACAAGGTAGGTGAATGCGGGCTCACCAGCATCAGTACATTGAAGAGTAAATTCCATTGCGCCGTTGACATCACATGAGATATCTCCGACAATTCGTAGGCGGCGATTAGGATCACTCCAGTGCTTTCGGATAAAGTCCTTTGTCACAAGACGTGGGGACTTCTTCGTCCAGTAGATGCAGTTCATTAGTACCGTTAGATGAGGAATGTAAGATTCGAATTTGCCCTTGTATTTCGTAGCACCATGCTCGTAGTAGTCCATGAGTTCGAATTCTGCTGAAGAGTCTAGCGGCTCCACCATATGCTCTTCCTTGAAGACACATTTGTAGAGCAGGTTCCGCTTTGCTGTAACATTTGCCAAGCCTTTGGGTTCTATTGTTTCATGCGGGAGCATGTCAAATATCTCCTGTGCACCTCGTGATACATTCCCATATCCTGCGAATCCGACGATGAAAGGTGTCAAGGAGTCAGGCAGACCCTGTTCTTTGATGCGTTTGCCCAGTGTTTGGATTCCTTTCTTGAGTTCATCAAGATCCTTGTATTGTGCGGTATGTTTCATACCAAAGAATGGATTCGGTTTAATACCCTCAACCTCGAGCCGTAGGCCCAGAATACGAAATGTTTCGGACATACCTGCAAGGCCGGCCCAGTTGCCAAAGAAGATCAATCTGAACCCTTTCTCATTCACAATGCGTTCGTAGTCAATGAGAGTTGCGCCTACGTTCATGATTTGCTTCAACATTGGCATGTTGTACTTCTGGCCCTTGATTGTATGGCTGAAGAAGATGTACACCTTTCCTTTTTCGTAGAAGTCGTTGGGCATCTCTTTCACTCCCAGAATCACAGGGATTTCTGTTCCCTTCAGGGGTTTGATCTGTGCGCCAACTTTTTCGAATTCGTCTGGTCCAAAAGCTCGTTGATTACTCGGTTCAACAACGAACTGAATCCCATGTTTGGTGCTCAAGAGCTTGATATGCTCAGGAACAACAGGGACTCTAGTTTCGAACATCTTCTCTTCTTTTCTCAGGCCAATGATGTTCACGACATTTCCTCCTTGAAAGATGGGAATGCGACCCAAGGACTGGGGCGGCTGTTGAGCAAGGCATTTCCGCTTTAAGCCTTCCCTCTTGTACCTGTAATACTTGGACTAATGAATCAGAACATGTGTTCTAATGTTGGCTGAGAAAATGTCAAACTTTGTCTATCTCTATGACTGCCGAAATGCGCGTCAGAGGAATGCCAGAAGAGTTTCTTTCACCAAGGAGCTTTACGGATTCTTGTATTCCTGGAAAACAAAGACAGGGGTCAAACAAAGGCGAAAACCAGGGTTACTTGACGAGTGTGTAGGTGCAGAAGCTGTTGCTGATTCTGCAATCTTTGTACCGGGGGAATATCGAGGTGAATTTGATTCTCTCTTTCAATCATATCAAGACATTCTGACAATCCGAATCTTCGAAATACTTGAAGAAGTGATATAGGATTGCTTTGAATTTCGTATCTATCGTATTACAATAATTAGAACATGTGTTCCAAGTTGCATTTCAAGTTCGTTTGGATCAGTGCAACTCTCTAACCCCTCCATTTCCAGTGGAAAATAAGAGGAGTGTCGATAAGAATAGATGTAGAAAAGTATTTATAGCTGTTTCAGAACCCGATGATCATCTCCATTTTATTATATTATATATATAACCACCCAGCGTATCTCACATTTTATTCTCCAGTGGAAATGAAGGGGTGTTATGTCATATTAGCCGAATACATGGATAGCTATTTGTGTAATACGTGATCCAAATGCTTGGAACACGTGTTCCATAAAATTCACCGACTGTATTTCCATATTTGCGATTTTGTTTGGTGTTTTGGGCCCATAAAGATCAATACCGCAAGACTGATACCAACGATTCTTTCTTCGCCCGACAGCATTCATGCGAATGCGAGAAGGAGGCAAATCAGTGACCAAACCGAAACAGCTCCTAGAAGACAACGTCGGCAAAGAAATGCTCTTGCTTGCCAACGAATCGATAGCGCGTGGAGTGCTTGAGGCGGGAGTACGTCTGGTAGCTTTGTACCCTGGTACTCCAAGCAGCGAGATAGGAAATAATCTCACTTTCATGGCACCACACATCCCCGATTTCTATTTCGAATTCAGCACCAACGAAAAGGTTGCAATGGAAGTCGCTGGAGCTGCTGCCGTAGCTGGCGTTCGATCCATGATGGTATGTAAAGGACCCGGTCTCAATGTAGCTGCCGATCCGTTCTTCTCACTAGCTTATGTTGGAGTTCGAGGTGGGATGGTCATAGTTGTTGCTGACGATCCAAGCATGTGGAGCTCCCAAAACGAGAACGATTCTCGCTACTATGCACTCATGGGTAATATGCCTCTAATAGAACCGTCCGATCCCTCTGAAGCGAAGTCAATGTTGCTCCAAGCCTACGAAATCTCAGAAAAGCTCGAACTACCTATTCTCTTTCGTACAACCACCCGAATCAATCATACTAGATCACCAATCACATTCGGCCCGATTCGAGATAGACCAAAAAAAGTCGAATTTGTCAAAGAGCCATTCAGATTCGTGCCAATACCTTCAGTAGCTCGAATTCGCCATTCTTGGCTTTTGAAACAGATTGAACTTGCAATGGAAATCTCAGAATCAACGAAGCTTAACTTCACAACCGGCAGCGGAAATCTGGGAATATTAACTAGCGGAGTTTCATACAATTACGTGGTTGAGGCTCTATCGGCTTTGGATATCAATGCCGAAACTTTGAAGCTTGGAATGACACATCCTGTTCCTGAGAAGATGATATCAGAGTTTCTTAAGCGTCATAAACAAGTGGTGATAGTCGAGGAACTCGATCCATTCTTGGAAACACATGCTAGAAGGATTGCACAGCTCAATGGAATCAAAACAAACATTCTCGGCAAAGAACAGGGTTTCTTCCCTCGAACGCTCGAATACAGTCCGCGAATTGTGATTGAAGCCCTCTCGAAGATTCTGAATCGTAATACGAGTATTAACTGGAAGACAATCGATCAGAAAGCTGGCGAAATCTCCGAATTGCCTCCACGGCCTCCGCTTCTTTGTGCTGGATGTCCTCACAGGGCTACGTACTATGCAATTCGAGTAGCTACGCGCGGAAAAGCAATCTACCCATCGGACATCGGATGCTATACGCTTAGCATTGCACCACCATTAGAAACTGCTGACATTCTATTTGACATGGGTTCTTCAATTACAACAGCCTGTGGTCTTGCTGAAGTCACAGACCAGGACGTTGTTGCTACAATAGGTGACAGTACTTTCTTCGCAGCTGGATTGCCTGGGATTGCCAATGCTGTCTATAATCAGCATAGAATTAGCTTAGTCGTACTTGACAACCACACAACTGCAATGACCGGACACCAGCCTCATCCTGGAACTGGTGTCACAGGAATGCAGGAAAAGGTACCACCACTCAACATTGCAAAGGTCTGCAAGGGACTTGGAGTAGAATATGTGAAGACAATCGATCCATTCGCCTCCTTAGCAGATCTTGTTGCTGCAGTTCGGGAGATGACCACGTGGACAAGAGAAAATCACAAACCAGCAGTACTAGTTTCAATTGCTCCTTGTGCACTCCTTGAAGCTGCTGAGCGCCGTAAGACAGGCGAGTTCCCCCCACCTTACTACGTCGATTCCGAACTCTGTAACTCATGCAAGCGCTGTTTGAATCGCTTGTCATGTCCAGCTATGTATCTCGATACGGAAACCGGACAGGCAGTGATTGACCAGACTATGTGTAATTATTGCGGAACATGCGTTGCCGTATGTCCACAAGGCGCAATCAAACAGGAGGATGCCTAAAATGAAGAGTGATACAGTAAGCATTGTTATCTCAGGGGTCGGTGGCCAAGGTGTCCTTACATTAGCAGAGATATTAGCAAAAGCTGCTCTGTCTGATTCGCACAATGTCCGCGTGGGTGAGATACACGGAATGGCCCAAAGAGGAGGTCATGTGGTATGCACTGTTCGCATTGGTGCTGGCGCACGAGGTCCAATAGTAGACCCGGGGACAGCTAATCTTCTTGTTGGTTTTGAACCAGTTGAAACACTACGCGAGGCTCACATGATTCGAGAAGATGGATGCGTTTTGCTGAGCTCACACATACAATATCCTGTAGCGGTTTCCATGGGCAAAGCAGCATACCCTAACAACAAAGAAATCATTAGCGGCATTCGCAAATTCTCTGATCGCATCCTTGAATTCGACGCAATGGCAATGGCAAAGAAAGCAGGGAGTTCAAGAGTACTCAACATGATAATGCTTGGTGCTATCATTGGAACAGGATTGACTCCGATAACCGAAGAAGCAGCAATAGATGCAGTTCGTAGCACTTTCTCAAAGAAGTTTGAGTCGATCAATATCAAAGCAGTCAAGATGGGTCGCAAAAAGGTCGAGGAGCTTAATCGTTAGCATTTATCTTGCAAGCTTTGCAGCTGCAACTACGGCTTGACCTGATGAAATTCCCCCGTCACCAGGTGGAATGTGCCTATGGATCAATGGGGTGAGACGCTCATTGGTGATACGGTTGATGATTGCCTTGGTTATAATTCGATTCAATGCAACACCTCCAGAGAACCCTACATAGTCTAGCCCCTCACTGTGTGCTGCATCACAAGCCATCTTGGCAAATGATTCACCTAGGTACCATTGAGCTGCATAGGCGAGTTCAACAGACTTAGCTCCATCTTTCTTGAGCTCGAGTAGCTGCATTAATGACTCGGCGATATCCAAGAATGTACCACGATTGTTTGTATTGAATCTGGGTTCAAGTCGTATCTTCGTTTTATGAGCAACCGATTCAAGTCTCATGGGGCATTCACCATCATAGGTATTCTCCGAGCAAATCCCCAGTGCTATTGCCACTGCATCAAGATATCGTCCGGCACTGCTGCTTTGAATAACATTCACCTTTCGTTTGGTCGCTTCAATGAGCAATGACAGTGACTTTTCCGTAGTACTTATGCCGGGGGCAATCAAGCTTCCTTCAACAATATCCAACATCTCACATAAGCTCAGTTCCTTTCGAAGCAGTCCAACGAACGGTCTCACTGCATGCTTTGCAGAGAGATCTCCGCCGGCATACGCAGTCTGTTCCAACCCCCCGATTCTTGCATACTCTTCGAAGCTTCCTACAAGGATTTCACCACCCCACGCACTACCATCATTTCCATAGCCAAATCCATCTGCTGTAATACAAGTGATACGCGTATTGGATGACAGTTGATGGTCAACCATGAGGGATGCTAAGTGAGCATGATGATGCTGTACCCTAAAGAGTGGAATGCCCTTATCCGATGATAGCGCTTCTGCGAACTCAGTAGTCAGGAATTCAGGATGGAGGTCACAAGCGACAGCATCGATCTTATCGACAGCCAATAGACGAACCATGTGATTCAAGGCGTCAGACAGGAACTCGATGTTCTCAAGTCGGTCTGTGTCACCGATGTGCTGGGTGACGTAAATACGTCTAGACTTCAACACTGCACCAGTCGTCTTTTCTTCTGGACCTACTGCAACTATTGTTGACGAACCATAGGGTCCTTCCAGCCTCATCGGATCAGGTACGTAACCCCTTGCTCGTCGTAAGAAGACAGCATGATCACTACTGACGGGCTTGATGACCGAATCATCTGCTCTTTGGTATATCCTCCTATTGTGAATAAGAAAATAATCTGCAACACCCTCTAGCTTAGACATAATGTTGTCAGGATGAATGTACATTGGAAGTCCCGTAGGATTCGCACTTGTCATGACTAGTGCTGGCTCCTCTGAGAAATGAAACAATAGATGATGAAGAGGAGAGTACGGGAGCATCACTCCCACAGTATCAAGACCTGGTGATATCAGCTCCAAAGAGTCGTCAGGTATCGCACCTCCCCCCTCAGACTCCTGGTTCCTGTCATCAATCCGGTCTCGCTTCTTCACAAGTACAATTGGCCTTCTCCATGAAGTGAGTAGTTCCTCCTCCATTGGCGTTGGTCTTGAGAATGCTCTAATAGCATCGAGGTTTCTTGCCATGATGGCAAAGGGCCGGTACGCTCTCTGTTTCCGAGTTCTAAGGTTTCGTATAGGAATAGCGTCGGTCACTTTCGTGACCAAATGAGTTCCCCCTATTCCTTGAACTGCAATGATAGATCCCTGTGACAACAGATCTGCAGCACCAGCAATCGAATCGGCATCCACAGCTGGTCGATTATGTGCATCTACGAGTCGATAGATCGGCCCACAATCTTCACAAGCAGTAGTTTGAGCATGATACCGGCGGTCAAGAGGGTTTGTATAACCTGTATTACAAGTATCACATAGGGGAAAATCAACCATTGTAGTATTGGGTCTATCATAGGGAAGATCAGTAATTGTTGAGAACCTTGGACCGCAAGCAGCACAGGAAGTAAAAGGATACAGATACCACCTTGAATTGGGATTGGTCATGTCAGTGATGCAGGCCGAGCAGATTGCAATATCGGGGGGTATGTCGGGGGTCAATTCAGCATTCCTGAATGTAGAGGACTTTTTGATGATGAAATCCTTGAAGGATTTCCTTAATTCTTCCCATTCGATGTCAAGCTTGTCCACCCGTGATATGGATGGAGGATCCTGCTCAATCTTATGTATCAGTTCCTTAATACTCTTTAAATTGCCCTCAACAACAATGCGGACACCGGCATCGCCAAGATTCAAGACATATCCTTCTAGGGAGAGGGACTTTGCAACACGATACACAAACGGCCGAAAGCCTACTCCCTGCACGATTCCAGTGACATGGATGCTGGCTCTGCGTTTCATCTAGTAACGGCCTCTCAAAAGCCTTGCTTAGTCATGATATTAATCCAGTGAAGCAACGACAAATTACATGTGACCTTGTAGGACCTCTTAAGGAAATGCCAGAACACATGTATGATTGACCTTGCATATTTTCAGTAAGAACACCGAGTCCATCGTTCATGAACCGATAACTACGCCTTCCATTCTTGCCACTGTGCCGGAGTGCTTAAGGAACACTCTGAAAAAGTCCATCAGCAAGACACAGAAGCGGAGGAAGTCGGTTTTAATCTCAAGTAACAGTCTTGCAAATCGATTCATTCTTTCCAGGTGGGGAATCCACCCCTCACAACGCAGACACTATCGAAATCTATTCGCAGCAGTAAGGAAGCACTGTAGAGCTGTCTTCAGGCACACTCTTGCCCAAGGCCGCTTGGAATGGGAATCTGCATCCGAAAGATATGTGTTTGGAGTTTACAAGTTCGACGAGATACGAGGAAATTTAATACTTGGTTTTGTGATAGTATCTCCGAACTCAGAATGGTTTCTTAAGCCGAGATCATCCACTTGGCGCCCTAAAACCTAGTGGGTTGCAAACAGCTGCTTTTAAGTTGGACATACCCGGACAATTCCATTGTGGGCCTTATATAGACCAATACGACATTGATCTGAGGAATATGACACACCTGTAAAGGTTTCTCACGGAGTAGTCCAGTGCCGTTTTCTGGACGTACTAGACTTCGGTGTCCAACTTTGTACAACTTACAATGAACGGTAGTATTACAGATATTACTCAATGGTAAGCAGTTCGCGAAAGACATATCTCAAGCTTACTGTATGAAACACTGGTATACGATACTGTATCCGCTAAGAGGCTCCTATCATTCACATGAAGAACAACCATCATAGACCTCTACAACCGAAATTGGGCTATATGAGGTACGTTCCCTGTGGCTATGATGGGCCCCAATCAGCAATTTCATGCAGAATAACGGAGTGTAGAGTCTTGGAATCGAATAGGAAGGAGCAAGGGTTTCGGGGAATGCCGAAAAGGAGAATCCGATCTAATGTTAAGCAGGTTTTGAACGAACCAATACTGAAGACCCTAGTCAAGCAGTCAATACTCACTGAAACACAACTTGAAACATTAATCATTGATCTTCTCGTGGAGGATAACTACGGAGCTCACATTCCCTATGATGACAAAGCAGCATTCAGGTTTCGTCGGGGTACTAGAGCACGAGGAGTATCGCGTGGAGCATTCAACAGATCACTGAGCCAGGCACGGAGGAACCTGACGCGGTGTCTAAGTACAATGCTTCTGCTAGCCTATCTCGGACTGTTTGAATTCACTATATTTCGGCCTTTTGAAGAGATAGCTGGAAGGATTGGAAACTACAGGCACATCCGCGACATACTGGGCGACAAGGTTCAGTTGACAACTGAAGACGTCGAGAGCTACCGTGCGGCTGAACGTATGATTCTTGCAGCCCTTGATGAGCTTACCTCGTCCGTTGCGTTGAAATCCGATCTCTCTAAGAGAAGGTCTAGTCCCACAACTGATTAGCTTTGAATAGATGTACTAGACCGGTGATTGCGGGCGAGCAAAAAACGGTACGAATGTGTCGTGTCATCGAAGACGCAATGCAACGCCAGCTAAGTTCGTTTTCCCATCGGGTCGTTCATAGCCACATTGATCATCTTGGAAGTATATCTTGAGGAGATAGAGATGCCAACGATATTGCCTGAACTTACCAAGGCAATCCGAAACTTCGGCATTGGCATGTCATCTTTGACACGACACACTCATACAGAACATGAACACAATGATACATAGTTCTAATCTTAGAACAGGAATTTCGCTCAAGATACATGTGCAAATAGCCTATTTGTAATACGTGACATACAGATAATACAATCATCTTTTATCTAGCCAACCTTTATCCTACTTGGACGAATCAGTGAATCTTGATTCAGGCAGTGACAGTGATAACGGTGGTCAAGGAAAATCCCTTGGACAGGCTATTGAAAGAAAGTAGAAAACGAGTTGCGGAAATTAAGGATCGCGATAAGCTTGATGAGATTGCGAATGCAATTGGCGACCGAAGAGAACGGGACCTACTTGATCTCCTAGCCAACATCGAAGCCAGAAATGGATGGGGAACCGTAGTTCAGTTTCTAATCGAGTCGGCAAAATCTACTTACTCGGCTCCAATTGGCGCAGGGGGAAACCAAAGAAGAATCGAGCCTTTGAAGTATCGAGAAGTGATTTTCGCCACCTTCTCCTCCGCAGGCCTGGAGCCTGTGAATCATGATACAGTAGCGTTGCTCAATGAACTACGAGGTGAAGAGTCGATGGTATCCGCTACACGTACATTCGCTGCCAGAGTTCAGAATCTGGCAATTGAGCAATTCCAGAGTGGAGATGCCCTTTTCTTCGATTTGACGAGTATGAGCAGCTCTCTTCCAACAGACTTGATCAAAATGGCTGAAGCGATTCACAAGAAACGAATGCACGAGCTAATCATTCCGGTTAGCAAGAAACAAGCACACGTGAAACAGCTGTGGTACTCCGAGTATGGCCGGACAGCCTTGGCAGAACAAGGAGCTAAAGGAAACAGATTACTACTCTCCGATCTCGACTCGGTATTATCTGTAATACAATTAAGAATTGGCCGTCGGCCTATGACCAAGGAAAATGACAGTCCCCTGGAAGTATCAGAGGCTTCACCCGCTAATATTGACTATGGAAACCTTCTCACCATGATAATCAACCAAGACATCAATGGACTTGGCCTTCTTGGAAGCAAATACTCACATCCTCTTCTCAATACTGTACTAGAATCAACGGTTGTTGATTACCAGCAAGACAAGTCCAACAATCTGTTTAGGAGGTTTATCTCTTGCATAAACAGCCATGTGCAAGTTCGATCACTAAATTCACTCGCAACGTTCGAGCGAATTATGCAACTAGATAACAGCCGCCTTGCGACACCGGTCACCATTGCTCTTGGGAATTTCTATCATGAATCCGCGGCTTCAGTTTTAATTGAGCTAGCATGTAGGACAAGGAATAAGGACGTCGAAACTGCTTCGCTCACATCCATCGCAAACATTCGCCGAAAGTGTCCTGAGGTTGAAGTCGTATTAGACACAGTCCTAGCATCAGAGTGTAGAAATCGCGGCAGACTAAGACGCTTGCAGAAGAAGCTTTTGAAGACCGGTAGAAGCCAGTATTACAGCTAATATAAGTATTACGCCCTGCGAGCACGACAGACATAAATCAACTGGCCTTCTCGCGTGAGAACATGAGCAAATCAAAAGGGAACGCAATGGAGGAAATTGGCAAGTTCTTCACACCTCATTCCGTTGCCTTAGTTGGAGCTTCATCTGACTACAGGAAGTTAGGTAACTCAATACTGATGAATCTCCTGGCTTCAGAAATACAGGTATATCCCGTTACCCGAAGTAGAAACCGTGTCCTCGGTGTCAAGGCGTATCCGGATTTGAGAAGCCTACCCGAGCCCGTTGATCTAGTCATCATTGCGGTAGCTGCCAAATACTGTGCGGAACTTATGTCAGAAGTACAAGGTGCCGGGGCTAGACATGCAGTGGTGATTTCCGGTGGATTCAGTGAAACTGGTCCTGAAGGAGAGAAGCTCGAAGACGCGCTAGCCGCAGCTGCGAAAAAAGCGGATGTTAGAATCATCGGTCCGAACTGCGTTGGAGTATCCAACAGTCGAATCTTCAATGGCACATTTACTATGATGCCAGAGCGCGGCAACATAGCATTCCTATCTCAGAGTGGTGCGCTTGGAGGCATGACGATCTATATGACGCGAGCGAAACGCATAGGCATAAGCAAGTTCGCTAGCGTTGGAAATGCGTCAGATGTGAGTTTCGATGAAATAATCGACTACTTCAGAATAGACACAAAGTCTGCAGTCATTGCGGTATACGTAGAAGGAGTCGATAATGGCAGATTATTCTTCAATGCTCTATGTAACGCTGCCAACGAAAAGCCAGTTGTTGTTCTGAAAGGTGGTCGGAGTGATGTAGGTGGAAAGGCCACACGGTCACACACCGGATCTATGGCTGGATCTCCGAAGCTGTTTGAAGGAATGATTCGCCAAGCTGGCTGTGTCACAGCCCCAACATTCGATTCATTGCTTGAGATATGCAAGCTATTTGATTATCAACCTCTTCCTGCGGGAAATCGTATTGGTATTATCAGTAATACAGGTGGAGCGGGAGTTCTGGCCACGGATGCAGTATCTGAATTCAATCTAGAAGTTCCTAATCTGGAAAGAAAAACACGTCATGAACTCAAACAGATTCTATCTCCCATGGCGTCGATAGACAATCCAGTGGACGTAGTGGCTGGTGCTGGCCGAAAAGAGTACAGTATTACAACAGAGCTTTTGCTAAGAGATCCAAACATAGACATGCTGTTGGTAATCTGTGGTGTACCGACATTTGCAGGAATGACACAGACTGAACATGCAGCAGGCACTCTCGAAGGACTACGAACTGCCGAGAGCGGAAAGCCTGTTGTCGGAGTCTGGTTGGCGGGTGACGTTGGCAAGCCTGGTAAGGACTTGCTAGAAATGAACAGAATACCATGTTATGACGACCCTGCGCTAGCAGCTCTCTGCATGTCACGAATGGCACAATACGCTGAGATGCATAGCTCTTCCAAGTAGGTCGTTCTACTGAAATATCATGTATTACATGTATTAGAGCCGATACCATTATGATTTCAGATGTCTTTCTGCAATGGTCGGAAACTCATTTGTCACCGCTTCGCGCAGCCTACGCTCAACCCACATACTCAGGTTGATCGACTTTTCACTTCTCACAGCCTGCAAACAACTTCTCAAGTCTATTGGAATGGAGAACGAAACAATGGGGCTCTTACGCTCACGGTTTGGCACAGCCTCAACATGCCCAGCTTCATCTACTCTCTTTACAGAGGTGTGTGTGGGTTGACTTATCGCTGCTGCAGATTCACCCTTCTTTCGTCTATCTTCTTCATCTCGTCTATACTTACCTAAAACCATTATTACACCTCCTTCAAGATACTGGCATAAGCTTCTGTCACCAGCTCGGCAATCTTTAGGGTAACAGCTGGATTTCCTGATTGTCTGAGCTTTTCTGCTGCCACCTGTTGGCACCCGCGGGCAAGCATCCGTATATCGCGTGGATTCCCTCTGGCTGCACGGTTGATAGTTTCTATTGTTCTCTCATCAAATGGATATAGGTCGAAATTAGTGGGATCAAATGTATCGATTTTCCCTTTCGCATACGCCAATCTACGGCCAACGAATTCCTTCGCCTTTTGATCATCAAGTGGCGGTACATCAAGTGGTTCAGTTCTGTGTGCAATCTGCGGCAAGAAGTTGAGCATGGCATTCCAATACTCCGTTGTTCCGCTCATGATAAGCGTGATAATGGGCTCATCAAGTGCACTTCCGCCACGTGAATCAACCATCTCCTCAGTAGGCAAATCTGCCAAGTATCGCAGTTTGTGGAAAGCTGCCTCTTGGTTGTCAGCAACATCTTCTATGAATAAGGCTGTGCGACACTTGTCCTGGACGTACCTTCTTAGGCTCTCTTTGGCAACGGCCTCGACAATCTGACTTGACTCCCATGACCGACGATACTTAATCCTAAGAGAATCAGCTATTGCTGCTGACATTTGTTTTTCATAGAGACCGGTCATTCCGACATAGCCCGTGACAAACTTGTTTCCGCGTCTGTCCGCCAAGGTGGGCAAGTCTCGAAGAGCCAAGAGCATCAAAGTACTCTTGCCAGATCCCACTGGACCCCTCAGGAACACATGACGCTCATTCGTAAGAATCAAATCAACGATACTGTCAAGGAACGTTGGGTGTTCAATGTATAACCTTGAATCCGGCATCTTGTAGCCCCGGAATGGTGAGGACCTGCAGCTAACAGCCTCTTCCCACGCACGCAGAACTTCCTTTCTAGTGTTGAAGTGCCTAATCAAAGCGCTTTCATGGATGGCAATTGTCATCTTGTTTGCCCTCTTGTATCACAAGTACTTCGTGTAATACAGTTTCTGCCATTTATTATTCTGATATAAATAGTATGGTCGATTACCGGGGCTATACCAAACCCATCACAATGAACGATAACCTTTTTCAAGCAGACCAAATTGAGAAGCGCAGCCGGAAAGTTGACCCGAACTGGTGTAACAGGGAGTCAAGTGAAATGGACATCAATCGAACTCAACACATACTAAACTCATTGATGATTCTCGCTTTCTTGATATTCGGAGGTCTTTCAGGTTTGCTGCTCATCACAGATACACCTCTCACGAGTTCAACAGTTGCACTCCCATTCGCTTTCCTCTTCCTGTGCATCATGACTCTCATAGTCACTGGACAGATTGACGAGAAGCCTCAGATGATTGAGAAGTATCTACGCGAATGGCTTGTAATTTGTATCTTCGGTGTTATAGTGGCCGCCTTAGCCTTTACACTTGCCTGATGTTCAACACAAGAGTTTTAGGAACCCTAAAATTGAGCTATTCATTAGAGTAATAGGCACGAAATCCAATCTCTTCTGCAGAAGTGAATCCAATGAGCAAAATCCTACCGGGCACGAAGACAACACGTATGGAACTGCTTCGTCTCAAGAACAGGAAACGGCTAGCTCAGCGTGGCTATGATCTTCTCAAAGAGAAGTTAGATTCGTTAATCATGGAGTTCTTCAACTCGATTGCAGCAATCAAGCAGGCTCGTGAAGCCATGGAAGAATCATTATCTGAGGCATTCTCAGCACTTACTCAAGCTAAGATGATTATGGGGCCATCAAGAGTTGTGGAGTTCGCTCATGCAAGTCAGGTACGCGCCGACCTCCGAATCACAACTCGTTCAATGATGGGGGTTCGTGTTCCTGTTCTAGCAGTTCAACAGCGATACCCAGATCTTCCCTATTCATTGGTTGACTCAAGCGCAAGATTAGATGCGATGAGCACGAAATTTAGAGATGCACTGAGGGCCATTGTTAGACTTGCTGAGATAGAAACAACTGTGAAGCGACTTGCTCTTGAGATTGAACGAACAAAGAGAAGGGTTTCCGCTCTCGAAACTATTGTCATCCCGAGATTAGAAGCCACAACTAGACACGTGAAATTGGCTCTAGAAGAAAGAGAACGAGAAGACTTCTTCAGAACCAAGATCATACGAGACCGGATTGCTGCAGAAGAATAGCTAGCCGTGACGAAGCTTCAGTATCGCAGAAGCTAAGTCCCCCTTACTTTCCTTCAGAGCTTCTATGGCATCTTCAATGCTAGCTCCAGTCTGACTTGCCACCAAGGCTGCATCTTCCATAGGAATTTCAATCTCCTTCTCTTTTCGTACTTCATCGGTTTCAACGCTGGCAGTAAGTCCGCGCTCTGTTTTTGTACCCGATACCTGGAACGATTCACTACCTGCTTGCTTAATCATCACTACTTGGGGATTTGATATGACCCATTCCTTATCTTCGAACCTAAACAGGACTTCTTTCACGCCGGCAATATCTTTCTGCTCGATTCCTGCCTTCTTCATCATCCGCGCCATTTGTTTCGGTGACATACCTCTGAATCCCATTGAATCACACCTCAGTCAATCGTCTTCCTAATCATGGACTTTGTATCCAATTTCATCATACGTGGTCTTTCGAACCTGATAAAATGCTTGTGCTTAGTTTCAACACGCACGAATGGGTGTGGCTTGGATGTCAAACACGTAGTGCTCAATACCGGGAGAGTAGTGCTTCACCTCTCGCACAGAAAACTCAGTGTTAAAATCCTGTTTCATTGCGAGGATATTAATTGTATTACCAACGCTCGGGATATCCTTCTTTGGTAATGCAGCATGAAGATGCACATATCCGCCATCCTCACGCAATGCTTTCAGAGCGTAAGGCAGATACTCGATGGTGTTGTGGAGATATCCTAAGATTACTCGATTCACCTCATTAACCGGGTGCATCTCCCTACAATCACCAAGCAGAGCTTGCATTCTGTCTTCCACTCCATTCAACTTGATATTCTCAACAAGAAAGCGGTGCGCCTCCGGGTTGATTTCAATGGCCACCACCCTAGATCTAGTCTTCTTAGCGATATGCAGAGAGAATTGTCCTACGCATGCAAACATATCAAGAACCATCTCATCTCCCTTAATCATGTTAGGCAAGCGCATTCTCTCAGCGACATTTCCCCTCGAAAAGGTTAGCCGCAGCGGGTCAAGTCGGAATAGCACACCCCCCTCAACGTGCTCAGTAACAGTATTGGAGTCACCTGCTATCAGCCTATACCCTGGCTTACGCATGGTTCCTATCGTTGGATCTGTTTTGACCGCCACTGAGCGGATTCTATGATCAAATTCCATTGTAGCTTCTCCGATAAGCTGTGCGAATTCATTCAGCTTTTCATGAATCTCTAGTAGGGCAACATGTCCTACGATTTGAAAACCCGAAGGGACAGGAACACAATCTGGAAGCCAATTCCCAATCTTCTCTCTGAGGAACTTTCGATAACGCATGGCATGTAGACTCTGAGGTCATTGTCACTTAGCAGTAGATATTACTTGGGAATTTTTCTTGCTGTCGCTCCTGAATCTTCTTTATTGCCTTGAGAAAGTCGTCCTGAGTGACACATCCTCTATCCTCACTGATTGCAAACATGCCAGCTTCTGTGCAGACTGCCTTGATATCTGCTCCCGACATTTTGTCACTCAAGGATATCAATGGCTTATAGCTAAATTCTGATTCGATATTCATTCCACGAGTGTGAATGGCAAATATCCTCTCTCTGCCCTTGTCATCAGGCAGCGGGAAATCAATAATCCGGTCAAAGCGTCCAGGCCTAAGCAAGGCTGGGTCTAGTATGTCGGGTCTATTTGTGGCTCCAATCACGGCAACTTGTCCACGAGAAGCAAATCCATCTAGCTCGCTAAGCAGTTGCATGAGAGTGCGCTGCACTTCACGGTCTCCCGAAGTCGCTACATCAAGTCGGTGAGAGCCCACTGCATCCAATTCATCTATGAAGATTATCGCAGGAGCTTTATCTTTCGCGAGCAAGAATACTTCTCGTACTAATCTAGCACCTTCCCCTATGAACTTCTGGACTAATTCTGAACCAATCACACGGATGAAGGTAGCTGTGGTTTCATGTGCAACTGCCCTAGCAGCTAGAGTCTTTCCTGTACCAGGGGGTCCAGTGAGCAATACGCCACGAGGTGGGTCAATACCAACCCTCTCAAACAACTCCGGTTTCAGAAGAGGCAGTTCAACAGTCCCTTTAAGATCATCAAGCTGCTTATCCAAGCCTCCAATATCTGAATACGAAACGTCTGGAGCCACCTCAATTTCCATGGCTCGAATCATTGGGTCTCGCGGGGGCGGAAGCTCCTGAGTTACAGCAAATGATCGCTGATTCAGAGCAACTCGCATGCCTGGTGAAAGCCGGTTTCTCGAGATTGAAGTTGCTACATGTACAACGAAGTTAGGTCCGGTAGAGCTTTTTACAACTGCCCTTCCATCGTCAAGCATCTCAACTACGGTCGCAGTAATGAGTGGAGACTGTCGGAGTTTCTCAAGTTCTGTTCTCAGGGTTTGAGTTTCCTTCTCTAATCGACTGCGCTCGGCATGCAGTATCTGTTTCTCTGTTTCGAGAGCACGCAGTCGGCGTTCTAGATGCCGAGTATAGGTTTCGGTGTAGGTTGAATCATCAATGCTGCCCTCTTTCTTTGCATCTGTAGTCCCTGGCAATGAAGGTCACCTTACGTCTTCTTCGATTGCTTAGAATTTAAGGATTGCTTTGAAGAAGTACCATTGGCAGTAGCTTCTGATCCCAACTGAGAGTTTATTGTATCAGGTCGGCAATGCTTATCTGTTGAGATACAATGGAGTTACTCGAAGAGGGATACTCCCATGCCAAGCTGTGAGCTGTGTGGTCGAAATATGAAAGGTGCTGGTCGTGATGTCACCATAGAGGGTGCTGACATGCTTGTATGTCCACAGTGTGCCGCCAAGTTTGGAGGGCACACAATAGATTCCACATCAAGGAGAATCCAATTAGCTCCGAGAAATCCGTCATGGATGGGCAGCCCGATTGAGCCTTCAAGGGCCTCTCCTACTTCAGCAACTCCACGAGCTCGCGCCAAGCGAAGACCAAAGCCCAGGGGTGCTTTGCTCGAAGATATGATTCTGATTGAGGACTACGCACATGCTATTCGGGGTGCTAGGCAGAAGAGGAATCTGAGCCAAGATGAGCTTGCCCAGAAAGTTGGTGAGAGAGTTTCTACTCTCCAAGGTATTGAAACTGGCAGGCTGAAGCCCACCAAAAAGACGATTCGGGGGCTAGAGAGAGAGCTTGAAATCTCTCTGCTGGAATCTGTTGGACCTGTACCGATAAAGAGTAACCGAGTGACGTCAGGAGGAAGCCCCACACTCGGAGATGTTGTACGTATCAAACGAAAGAAGTCCCAGAAAGACGAAGCCAAGTAATAGGTCTTATATAGTATCTAAACCACTAATACTACAGGGCCAAATCTCTCAACTACGACGTTTTCAATGATAGTACGAAACCAGTCGACAAATCAGATTTAATATGTCAAGGTGATTACTTCCATGGTGCACAGCTCCTTCAATCATGACCTTTTTCGTCTTGTAGTGGAAGAGATAGCAGGAAAAGAGGGCGTCGATGTATCAACAGTTCTTGTGAACTCTGAAGAAACAACTGATGAGGAAATCGCTACAAAGACTGATCTAAAGCTGAATGTAGTTCGCAGAATACTATACAAACTTCACGACAATCATCTTGCATCCTACAGACGAATCCGTGACACTAACACCGGTTGGTTTCTGTATTACTGGCATATCGACCCGAAAAAAGCTCAATCTCTCGTGAATAAGAAAAAATTCATGGTCTTGAGCCTTCTAGAACAAAGACTAGATCACGAGAGTAACAACGATTTGTACACCTGCGTAAACAGGGACTCCTCGCCGGTCCCCTTTGAGGAAGCAATGAATCTCTCGTTCCGGTGTCCTGTGTGCAATAGTCAACTGGAGTATGTAAACAACGAAAAGGCAATCAATTTTCTCCGCAAGCGAGTGGAGGAGCTCAGAGCTGACCTGAAAGCATCCACATAGTTTCTCCATGTCATAAGAAACTGGGTCCCGTGCAAAAGGTACTTAGCAATTGCATAGATGCTGTCATTGTCAGGATAGGCTATCTTTGAAGATAACACTCATTGCTCGAGCATACGGTCCATACCGAGGAAGGGTACTAGGTCTGATGAAATCTGAAATTACTAACATGATTTCAGAACTCGACGCAAAGGTGCAGAAGGCAGCTACTGACAAGAGAGGTCACATCATACTCACTATCACAGGAGAAGACGAGGAATTCATTGTTAATGTTCTGGATCGCGAGTACGGTATAGTACCAAGACCAGAGAAGCTTACGATTGGACAAGTTGAAAATGGTTACATTGTGGACCTCGGCAAAGTGGGGTATGGGCTATACGTGAATGTTGGTGTTTCGAAACCGAGTCGTATGGACGCTTTGCTACCGCTACACAAGATTCGAAATCAGTTTGAGATGCCGAAGACTCCACTGAGAAAAATCGCCAAAGCCCTTATCCTAGTTGACAATCTCCCTGTTGAAATAGTGTTGACTGGCATTGACATTCCTAATTCCAAGATTGAAGCGGAGTTCAGCAAGCAGACTCTTGACAGAATCAAGAGGTGGAGCAAGGACGATCATGAGCGCCTTCTTGTTTTCGGTGTTACAAGAGAGCTACTTGACAGAGTTCTCTCAAAATCGGGCCACGAAGGGGACATCTACAGAGTTGAGAGAATTGGTCCTTTCGAGTATTCTCTAAGATGCAAACGAAGCACACGTGCTTCAGGGATAGTCACAGCCATCGGGCCCAAACTAAGGGGCGTTCCAATGCATCTGGTCATTCCGCGCGAAATGGAGGCGATTCGCGATGCCAAGGCTTGATGTCTGGCTCACAGAACAAGGATTGTTCTCATCTCGCCAAGTGGCAAAACGTGCAATACGAGCTGGCGGTGTTACGATCAATGGAAAACTAGCCAAGCCATCAACTTGGATATCAGGCAAAGAAGAGGTTTTAATCAATGACCGTGCATCCAATACTCCACAGGGCTATTCCAAACTTATGGCGATAGAATCTGCACTCGACATTCAGTTTGCTGTCCCTGGTATCTTGGCTCTCGATATCGGCAGTTCAGCTGGTGGATTTCTGACCTATCTGGCAGAGAAGGGCGCCAAAGTTATCGGTCTCGAATATTCAGAAGATTTTATTATCCAATTGAGCAAAATCTCGGAAACATTTCCAGATGTTTCGGTTCTCATGTGTGATGCATTTGAAGTCGACCCTATGATTGTCTGCGGCCTAAACGAACTCGATCTTCTACTCGTTGACGTCACAACAAATCCCGATAATACAATCACCTTGACAAAGCGATTTACGCCCTTGTTGAAGAGGGGCGGCATGATTGTCGTAGCGATGAAAATCAAGCCAACAAGTGAGGAATTGCATGGTCTGCAGGATAAACTGGCTGAGCTCGGTTATAGGGACATTCAGAAGGTCGTCCTAGATCAATCTCGGCAAGAAGTACATCTAATCGCTACTCACCAGTAAGCAACGCTTTTATTCAGCTACCGCTTGGCACGCTTCGCAGGGGCGGTAGTCTAGCCCGGCTATGATGTCTCGCTTACACCGAGAAGATCGCTGGTTCAAATCCGGCATTATGAGTATGCGAAATCTCACACAACGCTTTTAATCGGTCGTCAAACAAATTGTCGTCTAGGGCCGCTAGTCTAGCCCGGCTATGATGTCTCGCTTACACCGAGAAGATCGCTGGTTCAAATCCGGCGCGGCCCACCATCTGATTTCTTCTCTGGATATATGGCAACAACGACTCTTTTCCTTTTCGTCTTCTCCTAACCAGCAGGTCCGCATAATTATCTCTGTTTTCCTATAACCATATCAAATGTTCATCTAATAAATATACGAGTCTTACATAACTTCTAGATGCATTCCAGCTAAATTAGACATATATTTGAAATATTAGCTTAATAACTTTATAACTCAATGTAGGGATTACTGTACGAGTTCATAACCAATTCTGATGACGGAAGTAGGAGTGAGCTCAACTGACCGAACAGGTCAGAACTTTATATCTCGAAGGCGACGTGACGATGGTTCATTCCAAGGGTGTGACAATCGCAGTTAAGGTTCCCATTAAGTGGGAATCAATGACCAAGAGAACTAAGCAGAGGCTTAGACAAATCGTCGGGCGTGACACCCGAGTCATTCGTGCCTTTCTTGGAGTAATTGAACAGCACGAAAATGAATTGTTGATGGGTCGCAGATTGGAACGGATTAACGAAAGCAAACTGGATACACTCACGATAACTGCTGTCAAGGTCAAGCCGGGCTATAGTCAACGACTAAGTGTGCCTCATGACTTCAAGAAGCGCTTTCCAAGGATATCACACAATGAAATCCAGGAATGCAGACAGACCGCGGTGGCGCTTTATGAGAGCTACCTCGGGTTGAGGAGCAAGAGAGGACGAAAGGCTTCAAAACCGTGCGCGGTCAACTCGACGAGGAGAATTCCACGCTGGGCTTTCTCTCAGAGATTCAAACTCTTTGAGAAGACAAATGCAACCTCTCGCTGGTGGCTCAATCTGCGGGATTCCTTTGACTCAATTCCTGAGGGCCGAAGAATTCATGATCGATTGACCGTTCCCCTGAGAATCTCGCCCTTTCATCTGAACCAGTTCAAAAGGGGTGAAGTCAAGGCTCTACAGATATTCACTGATGACTCCAAAAAGTGGTGGGTGACCTTTGCTATACGTGTAGATACACCTGAACATCCTGACGAGTTTCTCCCACGTGCTGTTCTCGGCATCGATTTAGGAATTAAGAAGGCTGCATGTACTACGCTGGTAACTCCCACAAAGGTCAGAGAAACCCGCTACTTCAAGCAGAAGGATAAACAGGGTGTACTGCAAAAACTTGACCAGAGAATTTCTGACCTTCAGAGCAAGGCAGACACCCGATTCAATAGAGGTCAGAGCGCCGACATGGTGTTGGTGAAGACACGCGCACTCAAGCATAAACGAGAGAATGTTTCCAGAGAGTACGACCGCATACTCGTGAATCAGCTCATGGAATACATCATTGGGCTGTCCAAGAAATACACTCTCTACATAGCCCTAGGTAGATTGAAGGGAATTCGTGGTGGTGCACGTCGAGGCAACTACAAGGGTCGCAAGTTCCGTGGAATGATTCACAGATGGACCTTTGCTAGAACCACCAACAGCCTCAAGCATCAGCTAGCACAGCTTGGTTGGCAGGTCGAGGGTAAGAATGCACATTTCAGGATTATTCCAGAGAACTGGACATCCATTATGTGTTGGAAGTGTGGTCGAAAGGGCAACCGTCCAAAGCAGAACCTGTTTGTGTGTTCGACCTGCGGCAACAAGTGCAATGCTGACAAGAATGGCTCCATTAACATCGCTGGACGACTAATTACGATCACAGAGTCACTTCATTCTGTGAGAGGACTAGGTTTCTGGACATGTGCAATTGAAAGAGCACAAAGTTCGGGGCCGAAAGCCCGAAGGAAGACATGTTCTTCTCGAGGGAAGTCCTTACCCCCCAAAAGAGACAATGCATCTGGTCCAGGGGGGTCCGCGGCTGTTCACCAAGTTCAATCGGACCTTCTCAGCTTCGGCGACGAAACTGGGATGGGTGATAATGACCCCGCCGTGGAAAACACTGTGGTAAGACTCTCTGCTGCTGGAAGTGATGCTCCGGCAATAGGACAGGAGAAAGAAGCCAGGTCTGTGGGAGGGATTTCATTCCGATGAAGGCAGACGAAGCTCCGACTAGGCCTTGGGTAGCGCCAAGGCTTGATGGCGACATCGAGTCGGGGAAGGGTGGAACACAGGAGTTTCCGAGGGTTGAGCTCACTCAACCTATGGGAACGGGTCAGCCGGCCCGCCCTATCATTTTCAGTCACTGCGATATGGGCGGCAGGTTTAGCTGATTGGGTTATGAGTTGATTGGAACCACCAAATTAGACCGATTCGTGAAGACATTCGCGGACTCAAGATACTTTGGTTGTCGAGAAGAGCATAATCTGTTTCCTTGGAGATAACAGTGCATCTGTCATTAATCACCAAAGCATTGAAGAGCCAATTCGCTAGCCCAAAGACTTGCGGTGAGTTCCTGCGGGTTTGACCATAGAATGCGGGAGTAGCCAAGACTGGTCAAAGGCGGCGGACTTAAGATCGTATGAAGATATGGGGTCATTCGAATAAGATATCCGCTCCCGTAGGGGTCCGTGGGTTCAAGTCCCACCTCCCGCACCAATCTCTCCAAAAGCAAGCACAAGATAGCTTCTGAGCGAAGATTTATGACTACGCCAATGGCGAAGAGCTGCGGAACTCATAGGTGAGGATTGCATTGACTCTGGACGACTCTGGTTATAGGGGCCTAGTTCTTGAGAAACTATCCGCTGCTGGCGCAAAAGTGGGTGACACAATCACAATCGACCATCAAGGACGAGAGTATGTAGGCATTCTCATGCCTCGTGCACAGGTTGGACGCGATCCTGACCATGTGGTGATAAAGCTCGTTTCCGGATACAACGTAGGCATTCGATTGAATGAGTTGTCTGAAATTCACTCGATTAAATCGGGAAGGAAAAGAAAGCGGCCCGCAGAAAAGACTACATCCAAAGCACAATCCGATCTGCCTACTGTTTCAATCCTGAGTACTGGGGGTACGATTGCAAGCAAGGTAGACTATCAGACTGGTGCTGTCAATCCTGCATTGTCGGCACAGGATCTCTATGATACAGTTCCCGAGCTCAAGGATCATGCGAATATTCATGCTCGCATTGTAATGAGCGTTTTTTCAGAGAACATTCAACCTGCCGATTGGACGAAGATTGCTAGAAGTGTTTCATCTGAAATCAAGAAGAGCGTAGACGGAGTTGTCATTGCGCATGGCACAGATACGCTCGGAATCACTTCTGCTGCGCTTGCATTTGCACTTCAAGACCTTCCTGTCCCAGTCGTTCTTGTGGGCTCCCAACGGTCATCTGATAGACCGTCTTCTGATGCTGCTATGAACCTGATTAGAGCAACTGATTTCGTCGGGCACGCGAATGCTGCAGAAATAATGGTGGTAATGCACGGTCAAACAGATGATACATTCGCATATGCACACAGGGGAACTCGAGTGCGTAAATGCCACACTAGCAGAAGGGATGCTTTCCAGTCAGTCAACTACAGTCCCTTATTCAAAATAGACGAAACGGGCATAGCTGAGCTGTCTGCTCCTCTTCTGCGACGAAACCCCGATCGCAAACTCAAGATGAAGCCTAAGTTTGATGATCGAGTCACTATCGTGAACACTTCTCCAGGAATCAAACCTGATGTGATTGACTCGTACGTCGATAGCGGATACAGAGGACTTGTACTGGCCGGAACTGGTCTTGGACATGCTCCTGAACACATTCATTCAGCACTGAAACGAGCCATAGATGCCGGCGTCATTGTGGCCATGACAAGCCAATGCATCTGGGGACGCGTCAATATGAACGTATATCGACCAGGCGTGGAGATGCTCGAAATGGGCGTCATACCATGCGAAAATATGCTCACCGAAACTGCGACTGTAAAGCTAATGTGGCTTCTTGCAAACACGAAGACTGTGGAGAAGGCACATGCTGCAATGTCTGAGTGCATCGTTGGCGAGATAAGCATGCGAACTGAACAGTCCGAGTATCGAATACAGTCGGAGGCCTGTTGAGTGAGCGACGAGGGTCGCTTTAGAAAAATCGGCTTAATGGTGGGACTAGAACTTCATCAGCAACTCAATACATCTCGCAAGCTCTTTTGCCACTGCCCGACAGTGATTCGCGACGACAAGCCTGACGGCGGGTTTGTGAGAAGGCTCAGACCCACACAGAGCGAAATGGGTGCGGTTGATCCCGCAGCACTTTTTGAGTTTCAGAGGAAGAAGAAATTCTATTACGAGTATTACAATGATACAACATGCTTGGTTGAAGCTGACGAGGAGCCTCCTCACAATCTGTGTGAAGAGTCCATCGATGTTGCTCTTACAATGGCTACCTTCCTAGGTTCATCTCCATTAGATGAGATACACGCAATGAGGAAAATCGTGATAGATGGTAGCAACACAACTGGCTTTCAACGCACAGCCATTATTGCCATGGGTGGCAAGATTTTGGTGGGGACCAAAGAAATCGGCATACTAGCAATCAGCCTTGAAGAGGATGCGGCCCGCAAAATCGCAGATGATGACAAAGAGAACATGAAGATGTATCGACTGGATAGACTAGGCATTCCTCTGATTGAAATCGCAACAGCTCCTGACATCGAAACTCCCTCCCAAGCTCAAGAAACGGCTTTGGCGATTGGTCTGCTTTTGAGGTCCACCGGGAAGGTAAAGCGTGGACTTGGCACAATCCGTCAAGACGTTAACGTGTCCATCAAGGGAGGGGCTATTATCGAGATTAAGGGATTTCAGCAACTCGACATGCTATCCACTCTTGTCGAACTAGAAGCCCTTCGGCAGGAGCGCTTGTTGGAGATACGTGACGCCCTACATGAGAGGAATATCTCTCCTAAGCAGATTAGCAGCGAACCGACAGATATCAGCGATATCTTCGCAGGATCAAGCTCCAAGATGATCAAGAAGGCGTTGAAGGCAGGCCACGCAATCTACGGGGTGCGGCTTCCAGGCTTTGCAGGTCTAGTTGGACGTGAAGTGCAACCTGAGCGCAGGCTTGGCACAGAACTATCAGATTATGCCAAGTTTTGGGGCGACGTAGGAGGCATCTTTCACACAGACGAACTGCCAGGATATGGAATATCCGCACAAGAAGTAGCCCAACTAAGAGAAGCCGTAAGCGCAGGTTCACAAGATGCCGTGGTAATAGTTGCAGCCCCGATGGGCAAGTGCGTGGATGCGCTTGAGGCGGTCGTCCGGCGAGCACGTGAGGCGATTGAGGGTGTGCCAGCTGAAACCCGAACTCCACTGCCTAATGGAACGACGAAGTATGCGCGCCCTCGCCCTGGTGCAGAAAGAATGTATCCGGAAACCGACGTGAGACCGGTGAAAATAACGCCGTCCCGTTTGAAACGGATTAGGAAAAACTTGCCTGAAACCCTGGATAGCAAAGAGAAGCGATTTGTCAAGGACTACGGTCTCAGCAAGGACCTTGCGTCACAGATGGTACGTTCTCTGAACCTATTACTCTTTGAGCAAATCATGAGCGAGATGGAAGTCCCTGCAACACTTTTGGCAGTAACACTGGAGAATACAGTTGTAAGTCTTCATCGCGATGGCGTTCCTATTGAACGATTGGAGGATAATCACTTCCGGCAGCTCTTCGAATGTGTCACTAAGACTGAAGTTTCTCCAGATGCAATCCCTGCAATTCTGACACATCTTGCGAATAATCCCACTTCTGGGATTCAAGATGCGCTGGATGCAACAGACCTTGGCAAAATAGATACTACCGAGATCGAGAACGTGGTTCGAGAGATAGTGGAGGACCGAATTGACTTCGTACGTGAACAAGGAGAGAGAGCACTCGGTGGTCTCATGGGTGTTGCAATGAAGCGGCTAAGAGGAAGGGCCGACGGGAAAGTTATCAAGAAGCATCTTGCAGCTGAGATTCAGCGAGTTCTTACATCCACTGAAGAATAGTTTTAAGAGCCTATACCATCGGCCCGTCTTACTTGAATCACGTGCCGCGGTGGCCTAGCCTGGTTAGGGCGCGAGACTCATAATCTTGCTGGATCTTTCCGGTCAAAATCATGGGGTCATTGTCTCAAGCCTGGCCCGAGATGAGAAATCTCGAAGTCGAGGGCTCGAATCCCTCCCGCGGCACCACCACTTACTGCGGCTTTGCAGGTATGTTTTTGTGTGTACTTAGTTTCTCGGTAAAGCTGAGGTCCGTACTGCGAAAAGAGAGGTTACTTCAAATGAAACTCCCTTTCAAGACCCTTGATGACGTTAAAACCGAAGGAAAGCGTGTTTTGGTTCGTGTCGACATAAACTGCTCTGTTGACCCCGATACTAAGAAGATAACCGACGATTCCAGAATAGATGCGATTGTTCCCACACTCAAAGAATTGTCCAAAAGCAAGGTTGTGTTGATGGCACACCAAGGCCGTCCGGGCAGTAGCGACTTCATATCGCTTGAACAACATGCAACTATTCTCAAGAACTTAGGTTTCAACGTCAGCTTTGTGGATGACATATTCGGAGAGAGAGCCAAGGCGGCCATAGAGAAGATGCAGGTGGGAGAGATACTTGTTCTCCAAAACGTGAGGATGTTTGAGGGTGAACTGAAGAAGGCACCACCAGACGAAGTTGCAAAAGAGGCAATTGTCCAAGAGCTTTACCCCTTGTTTGATCTGTTTGTCAATGATGCGTTTGGTGCAGCACACAGGTCTCAAGCATCCCTTGTCGGTTTCACAACAGTACTGCCTTCAGTTGCAGGTCGGCTTGTCGAGAAGGAGATTCGGATACTGACCGATGCCACGGCTATAGAGAAACATCCTTGGATTCTCGTATTCGGGGGGGCTAAGGTGGCTGATAAGGTGAAGACTCTAGGCAAGCTATTGGCCACTGGACGAGTAGACAAGGCACTACTAGGAGGCCTTCTTGGACAGCTGTTCTTGATTGCAAAGACCTTGATTCCTACCGAATACTCTGCTCCTATCAAGGGTTTCGAATCAGCAGTGGAAACAGCAAAAGAACTCCTAGAGAAATATCCCGACATACTAGTTCTCCCAGCGGATGCAGCTGTCGAGCGGGACGGCAAGCGCGTGGAGTGTGCGTTCAATAAGATGGACAGTGATCCATTCCTTGACATAGGTCCGTCCACAGCCAGTGAGTACATGCGTATGATAAGTGGAGCTGCAGTGGTGTTTGCCAATGGTCCGATGGGCTACTTTGAGAAAAAGCCCTTTGCCAAGGGCACAAACAGTATTCTAGAAGCAATCGCTGAGTGTGAAGGTGTTACAGTTGTCGGGGGTGGGCACATGGGAGCCATGGCAATAAACGAGGGCTTTGCAGACAGGATTTCACACATCAGTACAGGCGGTGGAGCTACAATCAACTTCCTGACAGGGAAAAAGTTAGATCTCGTGGTTGCGCTTGAAGAAGCCGCACGGAGGATGTGATAGCCATGCAGTTGCTGGAATTTCACATATTCTTTTCATCTACTTGGCTTTTGTGAACGTCCTTGCTTTCATCCTTATGTATCATGATAAGAGAAAGGCTAAGAAGAAAGAGTGGCGTGTCGCAAAGGCCACGCTTCTACTGCTATCATTCATTGGTGGCGCTTTGGGTCTATTCGTTGCGATGTTCAAGTTTCGGCACAAGACTTTGAAAAGATTATTTCGGGCAGTTGCCATCATTAGTCTTATCGTTTCCCTAATGATCTACTGGATTGCTTTTAGAATACTGACATTTGGTCCAGTGCCAATAGTGTAAGCTATTCGACTGAACCAATAGAGTGAAGGTACGCGCAGAAAGAAGCAGTGCAGCCGGAGCAAGAAATGTTGTTGAGGGCACATTGCTGTACCCTCATGATTTCAAGGGTTTACCAGGGCTCTGGACGGGGACGTGAAGGTTCGTTCATACACTCGGATGCTAACCATACCCAATTACGGGCACTGTAACACAATCGCGAAATCCTAGTTTCTTTCTATCACAAGACCGCGCATTAGTGTCGTTCTCTGTTTCAATTTGCTATGTCCTTATATCGCGAATTTCGAGTACATTAATGGCCAATCAACAAATCAATCTGTAGCACAAAGTAATGCCAGTTCTGAAAGAGAAAAAAAGGAAAATTGAAAATGGAGCCCCGGGCGAGATTCGAACTCGCGACCTGCTGATTACAAGTCAGCCGCTATAGCCCCTAAGCCACCGAGGCTTCCTAAGTGAATCGAGCAGCATATTGGCTTTAAAAGCTGCTCTTCAAGACTTCTTCAACTGCGCGTTTCCGACGGCAGTAGCGGTTACTACTTGTCATGATAGACATTGTCAATGATAACAGCGTAGGCTAGCAGCATCAATCGGTCAACATCCGGATCCACTACGTGAATCACATACCTGTCCTTGAAGTTGAACGCAGGTGCAAACACATCGCGCCATTTGTCTGATTTTTTGATGGTAGCATACACTTTCTTCTTATCCTTCGGATGACGGATCTCGAAATTCCACTTCGTAATTCCACCTTGGGCTTTGAATATGAGATTGTCTTGGGGGTCATACATATCCACCGACCCCCTAAAGGCAATCAATGGTTTTTTCGCACGACCTATGAGCTGTCCGTCTGGGGTTTTTACATCATAGATTGGCCGCACTGCGGCTAGCTTCTTGCTAATAATACAGACTGGCGTTTCATCAACATTTCGCAGCTCGATATCTGCACGTAATGATATTATCTTCCTCTTCATGATACCGATTTTATTTCCGTCTGTATCGAGAATTTCCCCACCACCGAATTTCCAGGTTTTTTCATGCATTACATAGTGAGTAATCGCAGGGTCTAACAAGTTCATCTTCCACACACTCCCTTGAGATATTCTTACGCAACCTATTAAGCGAATTTCGGCTAGAATGAGGAATCAATGACACGTCCACAAGCACGCTCAGGTGGTGCATTCCATCACGCACATGTTTATGTGCCATTGAGCGCATTTAATCTTCAGAAGTCCGACCTTAGCACAAAGTCCCATATCACACGCGGGTCATACAAAGGCTAAATGCTACGGGAAAGCTCAAATAGCATACAGGATTTTGTCAAAGGACGACATACAACTAGGTGATACCAATTGCAATCGGATTCATACTACGAATTCACTCAAGCTATCGTGAACCTATTTATAGGCCTCTCCGATGCGCTCATACCCCTTGGAATACCATTTGGCCCGATTGCCTGGTTCGTTATCGTTGTTACTGTACCCATGGCCATAGTCATAGCGTTTCTGCTGTATCGCATCAAGGGCTCTGCTGGCGGCTTGCCTGATGGTGTACGTAGAATCATTGCGTCAACTGGCGATGTTTCCTCGGGCATTGCAGGTACGAAAAAGGTACGGTTCATCAAAACCCCCGGAGAAGCGTTGGTATTCCTCAAAGTGGAAGAGAATGCTGTTCAACAAGCTTTGGCTGCAGTTGATTACTACACTAAAGAAGGCGAGATAGACAGCTCGCTTCAAGACAAGCTTGTTTCACTCTATCAAGGCAGGCTCACTGCTGTACAGGCTGCAATTGCTAAAGACGAGGAACTGAAGGCTGTTGTGGATGCAGACTCCGCGATGGATCGAGCACGATCTGATTACCTTCGGAAACTTGCAGCGATGTCTGGTACCACTGTAGAAGCAGACACTATTGAGTCAGGGCCGCCCAGCGTTGGGGCGCCAAGCGCAGCTGCGGTTACACCAAGTGATGCGGCAGCTCCTTCAGCCGGTCCCCCAAGTGGCGGCGCTCCGAGTGGTGGTGGACCTCCCAGCGGTGGTACACCTAGTGGTGGCGGTCCTCCAAGTGGCGGCGCTCCGAGTGGTGGTGGACCTCCAGGCGGTGGTGCACCTAGTGGTGAATCTCCAAGTGGCGCCACCCCGAGCGCTGGTACACCTAGTGGTGGTGGACCTCCAGGCGGTGGTGCACCTAGTAGTGGTCCTCCAGGCGGCGCACCTAGTAGCGGTGTTCCAAGCGGTCCTCCAGGTGGCGGAATCCCGAGTGGTCCTCCAGGTGGCACGTTAGGCGAGAAACCTTCTGGTGCACCTGGTAAAAGCTCTCTCCAGTCTGAGATGCTCGCAGAAATGGAACGCTTGCGAACCCTGATGAGTGGGGATTAGTAGCTCCGCCAGTCCTTGTATCCTTCCTCAGGATTCAGTGAATCTTAGATCGGATTCGATTGTCAGAAGCCTTTTTGAGTAGCCCACTCATGAGGCTCCGTATCACTGAGTTAAGGATGCTGATGACATGTCAGGTACTAAGCTAAATGCAGTAAGGAGCGTCATTCCCCTGATTCCTAAAAGTGGAGCGATAGGTTTGGGCAGTGGTTCCACTGTAGCAATCTTTGCAAAGGAACTTGGCCAACAGGTTCTGAATGGAAGCATCGACATAAGTGTCGTTCCAACTTCCTATCAAGCCTATGAACTGGCTATAGAACATGGAATAACCCTCACGAATCTGGATTTGAATCCTGAATTACTTCTGACTATTGATGGTGCTGATGAAGTTGACAAGAACCTTAACCTGACGAAGGGCGGAGGTGGCGCTCTGTTTCAGGAGAAGATAGTTGCATCAGCATCCAAGAAGCTAATCATCATAGTGGATGAATCTAAATTGGTAGAGCGTCTTGCAACTAAGTTCGAGATTCCAGTGGAAGTGCTCCCATTCTCGCTGGGTGTTGTTCGGAGGAAGATTGTGGAGATGGGGATCACTCCGAACGTACGCCAAGCTCAGAAGAAGATGGGTCCCATAGTAACTGATAATGGAAATTTCATTCTTGACCTCAAGTTTTCCAAGCCAATCAGTGAGCCAAGACAAGTTGCAATAGATCTAAAGATGATTTCCGGTGTTGTGGAAACCGGACTCTTCATTGACATGGCAGACGAGGTGCATGTTGGTACAGAAACCGGCGTGCGTGTGCTGAAGAAATGATGGCGGGCCCGCCCGGATTTGAACCGGGGACAACTTGCTTAGGAGGCAAGTGCCCTATCCATACTAGGCCACGGGCCCTCGGAGGAGAGCGTGCAATCAGTCAGTTGTTAAAGTTTTTGTAGCATTCTAACAGCAGGATGCTATTCCGCAATTTTCGCAGTGATTACTAAATTCCCCTCAAGTGCATCAACCAGCGCACCACCCTGCCTAGTCTTGATTCGGATAGAACTCTCACCATTACGGCCAATGACCGTTGTTAGAAGGTAGTGGTCATCAGCAAAGACCTCTATCCTCATTTTTGCGAACTTCCGACCAGCAGTGATTGTGACTTTCTTCTTGGAATAATTTACACTGATAGGCACTGACTGCCCTGGGGCACCTCGCCTGGGACCCCTACCGCGCTGCCTGCCCTCAGGCCGCATTCCACCCCTCACAGGTACTATAATCTTCTCACCTCCAAACGAGAAGATTTCATGCTCAAGAACTCCCACCTCAAAGTCCCTGATTTCTATAACCGGTCTTGCTAAATCTCTCTGACTGCCGCCCATGCCTGTAGGGAGTTTCACTTTCAGAGCGAGCGAGGAAATTTTGGCAACGCGACCTGCTTCAATATGAAGGACAGTATCAACTGTGCTGGGCAGCTGGCCAAGTTCGACTCGCCCACCCAAGATAAGACGCTGAACTGCGTCAATGGCCGAACCAGCATGTACTACTCCCACCATGCCTACGCCCGCTGATCTGAGGTCTGAATAAGCCTGAAAGTCAGCCGTTTTTCTGAGTTCATCGTAGATTACGTAGTCTGGGCGCACAAGCAATAAGATGTCTGCAGCCTTTTCCATACTGCCATCCAGGGGGGAATACTGCACGATGTCCTCTGTGACCTGAAGGTCTCGGGGCTGTTCAAGTGTCTTAACAACATTACCTTTCCGACTGTAGAACTCCGCAAGAGCTGCAGCGAAGGTGCTTTTTCCTGAGCCTGGTGATCCGGAAACCAAGATGCCCTCAGCTCGAGTTTCGAGCCGCTTCATTAGTTTCGGGCTAAGCTTGTAGTCTTCAATATTCAGTTTGGTAATGGGACGAATTGCAGAGATCTCCATCTTGTCGGCGAATGGGGGCATGGCAATCGCGATTCTCAGATTTCTAAGCTGAACCACAGCAGCCCCGTGCTCCTCTATCTCTATGAACGAGGCTTTGTCGTATCTTGCGCTTTCCATTATCGCCTCTGCAAGAATTTCCAGTTCCTCACACGTAAGAAGCCGATCGGACAGCTCAACAAGATCCCAATTGCCTGGTTCACCACGTTTGGCTCTGGGCGGATTGTTTTCAACGAGATGAACCGACATTGTGCGGTCATCGAAGAAAGCTTCGAGCTTCACAATATCCTCGGTTTTATATTCAGCTTCATCAGAGGTGTTTGTCATTCTCTTTCACCATCACGATTCTATAGAATTGTCTGTGAAACCCTGTAATAATTTACTTCACCATTCTGGTCCACAAGGGCGAACACGAGTTTTTTCCTTGCAGCAGAGGCAGCTTCTGTCACTCTATCCAATTCATCGAGAGTTATGGAAACTCCTTCCTTGAGTACGTAAATCAACTGCTTTGCCGGTGTGGTGCCAGGTTTGTCTCCGCGTGCATAGACTCGAAAGCCCAATCCTCCTCCGAATCCTTGACGAACTGCAAATCCCCTGCTTCTTAGGTCTCGAAAGACTAAGTGATTGACCCACAGTTCAGGATTCTTTTCTATCAATTCACTGACAATATAACTGGCTTGAATTCTCTCTCCGGCGGCATTCTTGGCGACAACCCTCTTCCAATCAATCAGGTGTATGAGTTCAATCGGCTCAAGCTCCAGCCTGCCATCGTCAAGTCTAACACCATAGAACCCCTGACGTGATATCCGGTCCGCATCTTCCTTCGCAACATAGCCTTTCTGTCCATCGAAAATGGCTTCAGCTGGTTCAGCTTCCGGTTCTGGAGGTTCTTCCGCAACCTCATTGTCGTTGAATGGATCAACCGGCTCTAGATTTGGGCCTTCTCCGCCATCATCTGACAATTCTTAATCGCCTGTTTTACCTAGGCCCGGGCGTTCCTGTGAAAAACCCTTCGACGCACCAGATGACAACAACTAATAACCGACTCAAGAAACTGCAGGTTCGTGACAGACATCGGGACCAGCCTGAAGGAGTTCATAACTGGCACAAGACGTGTTGCTGTCTTGGGAATTGGAAATGAGCTGCGGACGGATGACGGCATCGGTCCATTCATTATTGAAGGGCTGAACGTGGACAGTCCAAGCCTGCTGATTGAGAATGTTGGATCAGTTCCTGAGGCTTTCGCACGACCGCTTGCAAAGTTTAAGGCTGAAAGAATCATAATGATAGATGCGGCAGATATGAAAAAACCGCCAGGTCATATCGAATTAGTCACAAAAGACAGGATAGGTGGGATTGCAATAAGCACACACAGCATGCCTTTGTCCTTTCTAATGATGTATCTGGAGCAGGAAACTGGTGCTCAGACGATTCTTCTTGGAATTCAACCCCAAGACATCCAATTCGGGGAAGGACTGACCCCTGAGTTAGGCGAGGCCGCTCAGAAGATTATTAGCACGTTGAACATTCTACTCTCCGACCATGTACGAGGGCTAAAAGATGTTTAGGACAATCGAGTGGCTTGATGAAGAGCATGCAGTCAGACTCGTCGACCAGACAAAGCTGCCTTTGGTGACTGGGCATATCATCACCGAGAGTCATGAGCGAATTGCTCATGCTATCAAAACAATGGAGATTCGCGGTGCTCCTGCCATTGGGGCCGCTGCAGGAATGGGAATGGCACTGGCCGCAATCGAGAGCAACTCGAAAACAAAGGATGAGCTGCTCACTTTCTTGGAGAAGGCTGCTGTAACATTGAACACACGACCAACCGCTGTTAATCTCACTTGGGCCACATCACGTATCCTCAGCGTAGCACGAAACAGCGAAGGCAGTGTGGACGACATAGTCAATATTCTGGTTGATGAAGCCAAAGAAATCGCTGAGGAAGACGTTCGTATGTGCAGAAGCATAGGTGAACATGCATTATCTCTGATTAAGCCCGGCTTCACAATTCAGACAATATGCAATGCAGGATCTCTTGCAACGGTCCATCTTGGTACAGTAGGAGCCGTAATTCGCGTGGCTCACGAGAAGTATGACGGAAACATCAAAGTCTATGCAGCTGAAACTCGACCCAGACAACAGGGTGCCAGACTGACTGTGTTCGAATTGATGGAGGACGGAATAGATACAACACTCATAACAGATGGCATGATTGGTACAGTGTTTCGTGAAGGACGAATTGATTGTTGTGTGGTGGGTGCCGATAGGATACTAAGAACAGGTCATGTGACCAACAAAATAGGAACATACACAATGGCAATCACCGCGAAGTATCATAACATACCGTTCTACGTTGCAGCTCCAATGTCCACAATTGACATGCAAACTAGTCCAGATGATATTGAGATCGAGGAGCGTAATGGAAATGAAGTCCGAATGATAAACGGCGAGTATATCACGGTTCCATCTGCCAAGGTATACAACCCAGCGTTTGACACGACACCTCCTGAGCTCATCACAGCTATCATCACAGACAAGGGAGTCGTAAGGAATCCCAACGAAAACAGAATGCGCAAAATGTATGAATCATGAATGTAGGTTTCTAGAGAGAAAATACCTAGAAGGTTCAAGAAACGTAAGGAAAGTGCTGAGCTCTTGAGCAGTATTCTTGTCGAGTTTCGGACTATTAATGGGGAAATTAGCCATGTGCCTTTCAGCAAAGGTGAAACTAAGATCAATTTATCAGAAACAGGCATAGTTTCTATAGATTTGTCGGTATTTTGCGAGTTTTCGACATTGGAATCACTGAATCTCTCCCGAAATCATTTGGAGAATCTTGAACTAGGTCATCTCAGTCAGTGCAATCAACTTGAATCCTTAGACCTCAGTCACAATGCATTAGCAATAATAGACCTCAGCCCGCTAAGCAAGCTCAAGAACCTCAATAAACTATCACTGTCATACAATCCTCTAGCAGAGCTGGACTTTGCACCTCTTCAACATTGTACTGGCCTGAAGACACTTAGACTCACAAATGTTGGGCTGAAAGAGATAGATCTCTCATTCTTGACTCAATGCACAGAACTGCAACAGCTTTCATTGGTCTTCAACAATCTGTACCAGTTAGACCTCGCACCTTTGGCTTCATGTAGGAATCTGCAAATGCTTTCAATCAACAAGAACCAACTCAAATCTATCGACCTGACACCTCTCAAATCCTGTCGCAATTTAATTACATTGAACCTCAGTGATAACCAGTTGTCCGAGATAGATCTGACTTCACTCCAAGACTGTTTCAAGTTCTACTCTCTGATTCTATTCAAGAATAAACTGCAGGCGATTGCTCTCGAGCCAATCGGACGGATAGAAACTCTGAGAGGTCTCAATTTAGCTTACAACGAGCTACGAAGTGTTGACTTGAGGCCTTTGTCCCAATACTCTCAAATGAAGGAAATTCATCTTTACGGCAATCCGCTTGAAGAACTTAACAAGCCGAATGTTGCAAATCCCGGTCTGATGTTGAACTCGCCTGAAGGAAGAAGCACACAATGAATGAATGGCTCTCTGTCTTGAAGTACAATCCCATTGAGTGGCTTTTGGAATCCAGCAATCCAGCGGTTCGTTTCTTCACTTTAAAGGATCTTCTTGATTATGCCGATGACAACCCCGGAGTTCTGGAGGCAAGAAATGCAATCATGGATGATAGAAGAGTTTCCAAGATACTCAGCAAACAGAATCAAGAAGGACATTGGGAGGCTCCGGAAAAACCATACCTACCGAAGTACAAGTCCTCCTACTGGCAAGTTATGATTCTTGGAATGCTAGGAGTCAACCAGTTTAATGTTCAAATTCAGAGGGCGATCAATCACATATTCCGATTTCAGCATGCAGAGGGCGGATTTACAGAACTCAGCGAGATAGGAGCACGAGAAGAGTATAAGTTTGTAATCCAAAGATCATTAAAGAAGCACAAGGAACCGCCTCCCTTTGATACTTGGGCTGAATCAAAGATTCGAGAGTCTGAGTTGACATGTCTGACTGGGAATGTAGTCCTCGCTCTAATCCGATTGGGCCGCGCCGATGATGAGCGGGTGCTGAGAGCTCTCAAGTGGCTCATCGAAGTGCAGAATGTTGACGGTGGCTGGTTGTGCCCTTATTGGAAAGCACACATCAAGGACAAACATGGATGTTTCATGGGGACGATAACTCCTCTACATGCATTCTCCGAGTTTCCAGCCAAGAACAAAGTACCGGGAATGGAATCCTCCATCAGAAGAGGCGCAGAATTCCTGCTAATGCACAGGCTATTCATGGCCGATCACCACAATTTCAAAGTGATAAAGGAGTCATGGCTCAGATTCGGCTTTCCTCAGTTTTTCTATGATATACTCCGAGGTCTATCCGTGGTCACAGAATTGGGTTATGCTACCGATTCAAGAATAGATGATGCACTAGAAATTCTTCTGCGAAAACAGAACAATGACGGGTCATGGAATCTTGAAAGTTCCCCCGTGGGACGAATGCAAACCACTCTGGAACGGAAAGGAACTCCAAGCAAGTGGATCACTTTGGATGCACTTCGAGTAGTAAAGAGAGTATACGAAGCCAGAGGATCACTCTCAATCGACGAGCTGGAGCTAGTGCATCGTTAACCACACTGCAGCATAGAAGTCCTTAAGAGTCGTTCAAGCAGAGCTAGAGTGAATTTAGGGCGCGTAGTCTAGTCTGGATAGGGCGCCTGCCTTCGAAGCAGGATTCCCCAGGTTCAAGTCCTGGCGCGCCCGCCACGCCTAACTCTTGCCCAGTTTCTTGGTCCAAACTTCAAGGAAGTACTCAAGAGACCTGCCGAAGGTTTTCTCGGCTTCAGGCGGAAAGAGGCATCCTGGTAGCTCACGGTGGGCCCAATGAGACTCTATACAATCGCAACAGATTCCCTTTTTTGAGCATCCGGGATAGGTGCAACCACACCGCTCTTTGTTTCTCTCGATGTTACAGATTCTGCCAGTCATTTCTAGCCCCGTCAGTGCCTTGAGCAAGCCGGTTAAAACATAATTGGTCTAGTCGATAGGCTAATAGACAGGAATAGCCAATTTGCTATCGTCATGGACCTTGTGAAGGAACTCGGTAACGATCTCACCGGAGTTGACGGCATCAAACTGAATCCTGCAAGAGCGCGAGCTCTAGAGAATCTTCTCACGCAGAACTTTGATCCAGATGTTAAGACTAGACTGATTCGGCGTTTCAAGAGTAAGAAGAACGTGGTCATTCACATAGGCATGGACTCAGATTCCGGTATGCCAGATCTCGTGGCAAAGATGTTCGTCACAGAGCATTTCAAAACCGACTTGATGGCACTGAAACTGAGTCATGAGAATGAGCTTGCTGTACCCAGAGTCGTTGACGCTAACGATGGAGTCATTCTCATGGATTTCATTTCCGGGGAACCTCTAACTGAACGAATCAACAGAACGTTCGAACCCGCCCTGATAGACGACTTGGCCAAGTGGTATTACGATTATCATTCCATCCGCGACATGATAAAGGGCGACCCCCGTCTACGTAACTTCATCTGTGCTGAGAACGCACTTGTTGGCTTGGATTTTGAAGAAACAACATCAGGACACTGGATTCTTGATATCGGCGGGGCCAGCGCAAGTCTACTCGACACGAAGCCAGTTTTCGATTCCAGAAAAAGGAAACTTGTATGGCGTTTCCTAGAAGAATACCTTTCATTGCGTGGCAAGGAACGGGGCAAGAGCATTGATGGCCTGTTCATCACAACTGTTTCGGAAGCCCTGAAACGCACAGCTTACTGGCGCAAAGACGATGCCATTCTAGCACTTGCAGACCAAGTCAGAACGAGTGGGATTCCTGTCGATTAGTCCTAGGACGCTCATCTCAAAGAAATATCATCCCCAAACGTTCATATTCTGGTGCTTTATTGATATGCACGACCAAACATATCACTTCACTATCTTGGTCACGTAGGCGTGTTACGATGAAACTGCAGGCAAAAGCATTGGCTGCATTGGTACTAATCATTGTAGCCAGTGGTGCTGCGATTTTTCTTTTCGCGTTTCGAAGTGCAAGGAACAATCCAGTAGTTCTTGTAGAGGGCGGATACATCACTTCACAGGATTCCGAGTTGGTTTCTATTAGGGCAATGGGACTAGATGTGAACATAACTCTGGTGTGGGAGAATGACCTTGGTGTGGGCAGCTTTGTTATCAATATCACCAACATAGATGTAGCCAGGGCGGAGATCATCTCCGAGGCAGATGTTGCAACAATAGCTAACGGGACTTCCTTTGAAGTACTTGATGTGAGTACTAACGAGGATGTCGCTCTAGTTCAGATACGAGCGCCCTATGCAGAGAACACTATCAGTTTCTATGTCTTGGGCGATTCACAGGGCTATCAGGGTGGCATTGAGCAAGTTGTGGCTGCTGCAAATGAAAATCGACCAAATTTCGTATTCCATTGCGGTGACCTCACCCCTTTCGGCCAGGAGGCCCAGTATCTAGATGTCGTGGATGCGCTGGATGGCTGCAATGTTCCAGTGTTCACAACAGCTGGAAATCACGATATTCGTCTGGATGGTGGTGAACGATATCTCCAGCACTTTGGCCCATCGACATATAGTTTTGACTTCGGTCCAGCCCACTTCGTAGTCTTCAACACCTCAACTGGCGATGTTTCCGAAGACGAAATCCAATGGTTGACTACGGATCTCACCGATTCCAGAGCAGAACGGAAATACGTGTTTACACATATTCCTCCATTCGACCCCCGGCCTGAAGGCACTCACTCGATGATTAATCTTACAACTGCTGAACGAATCATGAACATCTTTGAAGATAATGGAGTTGATGCAGTTTTCACTGGACACATACACCTGTTCAACAACAGCATCGTTGATGGTGTTCGCTATGTCATTACAGGCGGAGCCGGAGCCAGTCTCTATGCTGCCCCTGAAGATGGTGGCATCTACCATTATGTGGAAGTCACAATCATCGGGTCATTGCAGACAATCGAAGCTGTGCCTCTTGATTCACCATCACTAGAGCGAAACATGATTCTCGTGAGAGGCATTGACGAGGATGTTACACTAAGCCTAGATGACTTATTGGCTATGCCCATTGCCGAAGGCTATTCATCGTTCCAAAATCAATACGATAACTGGCGAGGCCAAGGCACCTACCGCGGAGTCCAACTTTCGGACCTACTTGACCTAGTGGGTGGAATGACCGTTTCGGACCGTCTAAGAGTGTCTTCTAACGATGGCTACGAGCAATATTTCAGCTACTGGAATGTTTACCCTAATGCCTCGTGGCAATCGACTCAAGGTGACATGATCTTGGCCTTTGAGTTCAATGGGTCGCTGGTTCCGGAATGGTCTAACGGCATGAGATTGGCGATGATGCCATCCGACGAAGGCTACAGTAACAACGATTGCCAAGCGACATCAGCACCCGGCATGGGGTGGTACGTCTATCCCTCTGCAGGTTCCCGTTGGGTGAGATACGTTGAAACAATCGAGGTGGTTTCGGGTTGAGTAACGGGCAGAACTCCTCCATTACAACCCGGAATATCGTCACAGTAGCCATTTTGGCCTCTTTGGGAGGCTCACTTAGTACGTTTGTTGGTTACTTGGGAAATCTAATCAATCTAAGCCTTGGAGTACCCTTTGGGGCAGGTCAGTTTATGGCGGGTCTTCACGTCTTCTGGTTGATTCTCATTCGAGTAATTGTTGCCAAGCGTGGAACGGGCACGATGGGGGGGCTTCTGAAAGGACTAGTTGAGCTGTTCACTGGTAGCACACATGGATTAGTGATAGTTGCAGTTTCAATGGTTCAAGGTCTTCTCATCGACTTGGGGGCGGAGATTGCTGGAACCCCACACAATAACAGCAATATTTCCAGGCTAACGTGGTGGCTGAGCGCAGGAGTTGCAGCTGCGTCGAATGTGTTTGTGCTCCAAGCATTCTACTTCTCAGGCGCACATTGGATCCTTCTTACTGTAATCGCGCTCTTGGCTTTCTGCTCAGGTGTAATCTTTGCTGGGTACTTCGCTTGGGAAACATTGGAATTCCTCAAGGACTCGAGAGTTCTGTCGAACAGCTTCTCAAGTACAAGTCCCTTTCCAGTGTCTAGAAAGAGAGTCACATATCGTAATTTACCTGCAATTGCCCTCATTATCTTCATCACAGTTGGTTCTCTATACTACACCGTTGCTGTTGCACAGGTTTTCTCCGATCCTTACAGCTGTAAAGTCACAGGTCTAGTGGAGAATCCTTACACTTACAGTCCACAAGCATTCGTTGGACAGGAGGTAACAGTGCAAGCAGAGCTTCAAGGCGTGAACATTCACCTTGATCCAGCCAACTACACCGGTATTCTGCTAAGTACAATACTTGAAGCCGCCATACCGATGGCAGAAACTACTGGCGTGCGGATTGTGGCACGCGATGGATACACAATCCTTCTCGATCTTGATGAAGTCATGACTGATACTCATCTGTTGCTCACCGAGGTTGAAGACGGACTTTGGCTGATTGCAAGCAACTACGATGGAGCTCTCTGGATTCGGATGGTAATTACTCTTGAGGTATACTAGGCGATTGAAGAAATGCTGGAAGTACATGATGTAAGCTTCTCATATGATAACGAGAAGTTGATACTAGACTCGGTGAACCTTCAGATACGTCGTGGAGAAATTACAGTGATTACCGGCCCCACGGGCTCGGGCAAGTCCACACTGGCTCTGGCTCTTGCAGGATTTATACCGAGAGTCATCGAAGGGGCCTTCACAGGTTCACTTCTTATCGACGGCGAAAATGTAGAGAAATATCTGATTTCTGAGATTGCACGCAAGGTAGCTCTAGTACAGCAGGACCCAGAGAGTCAAATCAGCACACTCCTTGTTTCCGACGAGGTAGCTTTTGGGCCTGAAAACTACTCTGTAGCGCCCTCAGAGATACAGAAACGAGTTGAGGTGTTTCTCAATGCAGTTAAATCGTCACACCTTGCGAATCGTCCTACGTATGCCCTATCTGGGGGGGAAAAACAACGTGTCACTATCGCTTCAATGTTGGCAGGTAAACCTGACTTCCTACTACTGGATGAACCATCAGCAAGTCTAGATCCAAAAGGGATACAACAGCTCCAGAAGGTCCTACTTGGTTTCAAGAACAGTGGATACGGGATTCTCTGCATCGAGCACCGTCTGGCAACAATCCTACCCGTAGCGGACCGAGTACTACGGCTCTCTAAGGGTAAAATCAGCAGGTGGAGCGGCAAAACCAGTTCTGCAAAAACTACTCCAGTTGAGCATTTCCGACGGCCAGACTCTGCAGAACCATTACTAATAGCCAAGGGCGTAAGTTACTCCTACGGGACTATCAGTGCAGTTCGAGATGTAACATTGAGCGTTTATCCTGGAGAAATAGTAGCCCTTATGGGCGACAACGGTTCGGGAAAATCCACTTTAGTTAACCTACTGGCTGGGCTGTTGCATTCAACTGACGGAATTACCTACATAGATGGTGTTCCGTCTATCGAAATGGCTGCACAGGATGTCGCAGCAAGAGTTGCAGTTGTGTTTCAGAATCCAAATCATCAAATCTTCGAGCGCACAGTTCAGAGGGAACAATACTTGATTTTCGATGTACTAGACTCACTGGATGAAGCCCCTTCAGAGAGGCCCGAGGAGGTTCTATTGGCTGCAGGCCTTGCAAATCTAAAGGAACGAAACCCGTTCTCTTTGAGTCATGGCCAGAAGAGAAGGCTCAATGTCAGCTCTGTGACGGTTCACGAGCCGCTTGTGTATCTCTTTGATGAACCATTCATAGGCCAAGATGAGATAGGTCGAAACTTCATCACACAAACTATTCGGAAACGGGGTGAGAGCGGTGGCGCAGCCATATTGGTGACGCACGATTCCTCAGTAGCAACTAGTCTTTGTAACCGCATAATCTTCATGGAACGAGGATCAGTTCTGTTAGATGGCCCGCCAAAGATAGTGCTAGACCGACTAGGGGAGATAGGATATGGCGAATATGCAGATTTGGGGGTGATGTCCTAATTGACGATTGAGCACCAGTCCACCGAAAGCGGTAGTATGCTGCACAGACTCAATCCATCATTGAAGTTGGCTGGCCTTATCATCATCACAACAGGAATACTGATCTATCCAAGCTGGCGGTTCAGCGGCCTTCTGCTCCTCCTGACTATCCTTGGATTCAAAGTTTCCAATGTACCTCTGCACGTGAGCAAGAAGCGAATCCATTTTCTTATGGCTTTCTCAGCATTGCTTTTTATTTTTCAAGTGCTGATGACTGCAAATGGCACTATTCTGCTATTCATAATTCCAAAACATGATCTCATGGGACCGTTCCTACCAGTGACAGACTTCGGGATAGAGAAAGGGTTTCAGATGTCCTTGAGATTCTTGCTTGTTGTGTTTTCTAGTATGCTGTTCGTATCGGTGACTGATCCGACTCTTCTTGCTCATTCACTCACTAGGCTTAAGATTCCCTACAGATACAGCTTTGCGCTCGTAATCGCGCTGAGGTTTCTCCCACTCTTTGACATGGAGAATAAGACGGTCAGAATAGCACAGAGGTCTAGAGGAATCTCAATCAGTGTACAGGGAATGTCAAGAATACTGAGAACCATCCGGTACACTTTCTTTCCCCTCCTTGTTTCTGCATTGTCAAGAGTGGACGCTCTTTCCTTGTCTATGGATGGGCGAGGTTTCGGGCATAGCAGAACCCGGACCTATCTTCGCAAGTCCTGTTGGACTGCCCTTGATTCTGCAGTGCTTGTTCTATTGTCCACGCTCCTGCTGGCATCCATTCTTCTAACACTGGGATTCCTCCCCCAGATATCTGCGATAATCTAGATCAATCCCAAACTAGGGCTGCAATAACGATTTTTCATGTTCCGATTCCGGAACCAGCTCTTGGTTTGCGAGTGCTTCCAGCTTAGAATCTTCCTGACCTGTGCCTGCATCATCGACAACCTCAACTCCCAATCGTTTGCAGACGTTCTTCAGAGTACCAATAGCTACTGAAGTCCAGCCAGTCACATCCAGTTCACCTGGTTTTGCGAGTTGTCGCGTCATGATGCTGAATGGATGGATATGCTCAGCAGTCAGTAGCCGTCCTACCACATCTATGATAATTATCCGATCCTCCGAATAGCACTGGGCGTATAGCATTACTAGTCGATCAACGGCTTCGCTGGTACGTAGCGCAGCAAGAGCTCGTATTGATGCAAGCCATTCATCAAAATCATCTGAAACTGCAAGCTTCTCACAAAACTCGAGCATCTCCGGCTCATTTCTGCGGCCAAGCTCAATCATGGCAGGCTCTCTGAAGAGCAGGTGGATGCTTTTGTCACGGACTAATTCCCATAGCTGCGCACTGCTTGTTTGGGCATGTAAAGAGGTACGGTCAACATCCGATTGAGGACGCGAGTGCAGGCGCAGCCGTGGATGGTTCATGTATCAGCGTTCCGGGATTTCCTATTAAGGTCGTAAAAGAGTGCAATTGCCCAATCATCGCACATCCATGATATCTAATCAAAGAGATAGAATCTGACGCTCAATTGCTTCTCTAATCGAGTCAAGGGCTTCCTTCATGCTCACACTTCTTCCTTCAGCATCGACGTTTGGATAATGCTTCGAATACTCTTCTAGGCATTTGCCGCAGGCCATCACAAAGATGTCGAGAGAATTGAACATTTCTCCCTGTTCCTTGGCATTCTCAATCAGTTTCCATGACGCCTTCAAGATCTCTGCCTTGATTGATTTCCATGAACGCTCTGGGGGGTTTCGTCCTCTCTTTCGACAAACAAGGACCATATCCATCGTGATGTTCTTCATCTGATGGAGGTGCGTTGAAGCTCTCATCTCGCTTCTGACAGGATACGACGCGGAAATGTAGAAACCAGAATTCAAGACGGCTTTTAAAACAAGAGCCCAAGCATCGCTTCTCTTGTGATGAAAAGTAAATACAAAAATGCCCTCGTCCTTTAGAACCCGACAAGCTTCAGAAAACACCCGCGTAAGTCCTTCTACGAACTCCTCCTTTCCTTTCTTTTGAGCGCGATTCTCAATCACTTCTGCTTGCCACGGAACGGTTTCCCCCTTGAAGTAATCATAGCTTGTTTTTAGAGCAATCCTGAGCCAGACGTAGAAGAAGTTCGAGAGCTCAGAGTACATCACGTTGCCTGCATAAGGTGGGTCGGTTATCACCGCATCCACGCTCTTACGGGGGATGTCTATAAATTCCGATGACCCACACTGAAGAAGCACACTGCCCGGCTCGTGGATGACATCAAATGCCGTAGCGAGTTTTCCGATGATTGGTGTTTCAAACTGCACCTTTCTACTACCATCTTTCTCGATAACCCTTTCAAACGGCTGTCTACAGTATGCCTTTCCTTCCATTACAAGATTGACAAATGCAGTAAACGCACCCCTCCCCTTTGACGTATCGTAGCAATTTGCTTCGACCGGAGCCATTGAAGGCGAGTATGAATGAGTCCTGAAGATGTCTGTTATGAATCCTCTAGTACTGTTGTATTTCGCGAACATGTTGTTATACTTCAGGCAATTCGAGAATGCAAGAAGGAGAAACTCCTTGAGGTTCCAGTCCTCGACCCTCAAAATCCAATTAAGGATCTTTCCTAGATTCAGCAGCTGTCTCTCATTGAACAAATCCTTGAATCGGACGTATCCATGGTTCAATGCTCTCTTTGTTTCAACTCCAAGAGGAATCGGAGTATCTGGGATTGGCAGCTGGTCCTTCAGCTTATCGAATTCCTGTTTAGCTGATGCAAGAAGCTGAAGGTCCGCTGAGTCAGCAGTCTTGTATCCTCGGCCATTCATTAGCCTTGGATTATTAGTCAACTCGCATTGTGGACAATGGAATTCAACAGCATACATCCGTTCATGGAGCGGACCATTCCTCCCAGTTGCTGTCACTATCTTGCCGCCCCTACAGCCATTATTGGGGCATTCGTATTTCCGTCTTCTTGCAGACGAGGTTGCTTTCGGAATGAATTCTGCTCCACATTTCGTGCATTTTGTCTTGATTTCCGCGTTTTTCGTCACAAAAACATCCCAACATTGTGGGCACACAATCACATCTCCTGTTTCAACTGGAGACCGGGCCAAGAAGTAATTCCGCATCAAAGGGATAGTGTGACCGCACTCAGTACACTCCAGCTCTTTGCAGTAGAAGTAGTATATCGCCTGTGCGGCGCTTCCGCAATCTGGGCACGTGGTCTTGTAGTACCTGCGCAGTTCGGTGCCAAGATCTCTCTCTAGCAAAGTAAGAGCGCGCTCGAGTTCCTCAGGATTGATGTCCTCAATCTGTTTCTTTACCACAAACCATGCGACTGGATTGAGGTCTCCAGCAACAACGCTGCAGCCAAATCGTAGAGCCTCCACGACGGTGGTTCCACCACCCATCATAGGATCAAGAATCACCTTGCTCGGGAGCTTGACATCCTGAGAGTAGAATTCCCAGAGCGAGTGAGGATCTAGATTCCAACCTTCTATCTGTTCATCTGCGAGGGTGTAGAGTATAATTGCACGAAAGACTGACCCAAGTCGCCTTGCCCACCACTTATGCATTGTATAAACGGGTCTGTAATGTCGTCTACCAAAGCCAGTGGACTCCTTCTCAGCAATCCTGTTTATCTCGGTTACTGGAAACGTGACCTCAATGGGTTTCTTCGGCAGGCTAGAGCCTCCTGTACATTAGGGGTGTGTGAGTAAGAAGCAGTCAGCCCTTTCAATATTCCGAGGTTGATTTGATTATCAGCAAACCCTTGTTAGGCCTGCTGAGTAATCCTTAGGCACTTGATGGCAGACAATACCTTAGCTGAGCTTCAGGTTACACTGGAGTATGATGGAAACGTCCGGCTGAGGGAGGGTGGAACACAGAAGCTTCTTGCAGTTGGGCTCACTCATCTCAGGAAACAGGTCAGGCCGGTTCGAATCCCCCTTGCTGAAGGGGCGGACCGAAACAAGCTTGAAGAAGGGAGAATGGTCCGGATGGCCGGATTTTTCGGCGCACTATTCGCCTATAGCAGCGCAGAACTGGCAACCCATGGATCTACAGCCTTTTAGAGGTCTAGAACATTGAGATGGCACATCAAATCTACTGACTGTTGGATATTAAAGAAAGATATCATACTATAAGTGGGAGTTGATAGTGAAACGCCTGTCACGGTTTCAGTGGCTTCTTGTTGTAGGTTTGATATTGTTTCTCAGCGGGAATTTTCTACCAATACGATTTCCACTATGGAGCAGTCAGTATTCATTTGAAATCGGTCCTTGGGATTCCAGTTCGGAGAGTGTCGATATTCCATTCAGTATATTCTATGGTGAATCTGTGAGAGTGATAGTTGAATTTGACAGCTCTGCGACTCCTGATGATTGTTGGGTACGGGCGTTGGTGTACTATCAATATCCCACAAAAGTAATCTCTGATACGGCAATCCGTCTTGAAGGACAATGTGAAGTAAGCTTCACATTTGGCTGGGAAAATGTGCGCCTCATACCTGTCTTTGTCACTGGATTCACGGTTAGTCTATTCTATACTGGTACAGACAGTGTTTCGGTAGATGTTGTTGTCACGAGTTTGGCAAACTTGGTCACTCTCACTGGCTTTGGATTCTTGGTCATTCTAGTCCTACCCATCTTGAAACCAGCAGTAATCAGTAGATTTGGTAAACAGAGAAAGCAGCAAGATAGAGGAGTGGATAATGGTCGGGACGGCCGGATTTGAACCGGCAACCCATGGATCTCTCCAGACAACAACCGAAGCTGTTGCCCGCTACAGTCCATTGCTCTGCCAGGTTGAGCTACATCCCGATGTTCGGAGCGAGTCCTGCATGGTTCTGAATAAAAGCATTGCTGCATAAGCTAATCGCTCTTGCTCATTTTCTTTCACAAACGTTGTCTTCAGCATTCAACTCTTGATTTCAATATTCTCCGTGTCTGCAATCTTGAAAGATTTTTGTATACTACTAACTCAGGAATTCTGTCACATCATTGACAGATAATCTAGGTCTAGGTTTTGGATTTGCATCTGACCATCCCACAGTTATTGCCGCAAGTAGTTTCCAAGGTTTCTTGAAATAGTCAACGATACCTTCAGATGTATAAAGGATATCCCCAATCCAACAGGTTCCAAGTCCAAGTGCATGAGCTTTCAATAATAGATTTTGAATTGCTGCAGATACACTGTGAATCTCAGTGGACCATCCGAGCTTGTTCGTATTCCAAACCACAATGACCACTGGAGCTTCTTTCATCATTGTGCATGAGCCATATGAAGAACCCACATCAAAGGTTAGTTTGTCAAGTTCACTTCTGTACATGTCCGTAAATTTGTCCTTAGATTCACCAGTAAGCACAGTGAATCTCCATTGCTGACCATTCTTGGCACTGGGCGCGAATGTTGCCGCTTCGATAATTTCTCTGACTAAATCCTCCTTTACTTCATCTTTCTTGTATGTTCTAATACTTCGACGTCCCTTGATAGCCTCATCAATACTCATCATGTCATTCAACACCTTCAGGAAGATGAACCAAGAAACTGCACTCCAAGTCGCCTTTGAGCACTGACTTTACAACTTCCACTTCCAAGGGCTGATCCAAAGCTACCTCCCAAGGCTGCTTAGTGAAACCTGCACTACAATAGCAAAATGTGGGCGAAACCTCGATATCTCCAGCCTTGATAGATTCTCTGGCCCATGGACAGTGACAGCAATAGTATCGTTTCATCATCTCGTCAGTTTCTGCAAGATACTCCTTGGTCATATATGGAATCTTTGTGTGATAGATTATGTTACCTTTTCGCACACCGGTCAGAATTTCCGGTCGGCTCTTAACGAAGTCAATCACCTCATCAGTAATCTCTTGATTGAAGAAAGGCGTCCCCTCATCCCTATGCTTCTCCAACTGAGCAATCGCCTTCGCTCGCCTTCTTTCTAGGTATTCATCGATATTCTTAGCCTTGAGGTATTCGTGTCTCTTCTCGAGATGGTACTCCTTTGGTATCCCATGGGCAACTTCAGACAGGACTTTCTTGCACGTTTCAGCGTCAACTACGGCTTCCAGCTTATCCATTACAGCTTGTGTGATCTTGGGTTTCTGAGAGGGCGGCAAACCCAGCGGCGGCAGTTCGATTCCATTGAAGACTTCATCCCGTTTCTCTTCGCCAGCAATAACACCCAGCTTCTCATAGAGTACGTCTATGACATCGCCTCCATCGATCAACCCAAGAAACGACACGTAGATGTCATTATTCTTCACAAAGAGTCCATATCCAGTCAATGCAGCAAGGTTGTCGTATGTATTCGCTCCTTCTTTGATTAGCACGGTCGAGAACTTCACTACCTCTTCTGATGTCGCTGACTCGAGCGTCTTTGGCTGGTCAAGGCTTTTCAGGAAGTCTTCGAACTTCTCTGCGATTGAGATAGACTGCATAGTCTGATCTTCAGAGCCTTTTCGTTCTTGTAGAAATCTACGAAATCCTTCTTTGTCCAACTGTTTTACCTTCCATCTGGGCCTGCTGGCACCCTATTTGCCCTAATCAAGACAAGGGTCATAGCAAGTCTGGATAGGTCGGAACAAAGGTTTCCAGCCCGAGATATTTCTAGCACTTATGCCAGTATTACTAGGAGTTTTAGTACTCAACTCAGACACGCATTACTGGTGGAAAGCCATTTGAGAGCAATAGAGAATAAGGTCAAGCGTGGTCTCCGTGAGAAGGGCATTCCATGTCAATCGGCCTTCAGAATGCCAGACATGGAGGATTACAGAGTCTTGCTCTCTTTCAATTCAAAGGACAGTCAACGCCTAACAACCATGAGAATAAAGAGGGCACTCAACTCTCTTGGTATCGGGGAGTTCAAAGTGCCTACAGACTTTCGAAGACTGAGCGCATCATTCCTACACCTCGAGGTTGTGCTTGGGGCACGTACGGAGCGTTCAATCACACCAACTGCACGCTAGATGACTTCCGTAGCAGTGATATAGCACCTGTTTTTAGGATGCATTGGTGAAGCAAAGTCATGGATCTTGGATTGAAGAACAAGACCATTCTTGTAACCGCTGCTTCTCGTGGTCTTGGCTACGGGGCAGCTAAGGCACTTGTTGAAGAGGGTGCCAAAGTCATAATTTGCGGGCGAACCGAAGAATCTCTGAAGAACGCTATTGCATCATTGGGTCCCAATTCACAATACTTCGTGGCTGATGTCTCCAAATCAGAAGATATCACAGAACTGATCGGTCACGTGAAACAAGCCACTCCGAAGCTAGACGGCCTATTTGTAAACGCCGGCGGTCCTCCTCCTGGGGCCTTCTCGGACCTATCTGATGAGCATTGGAAATCAGCATTCGAGCTCACTCTGATGAGCTCTGTTAGACTGACTCGGGAATCTCTCCCACTCCTACGAAATTCGGACTCGCCATCCATTCTATACAGCACCTCAATTTCAGTCAAGGAGCCAATCCAGAACCTATTACTCTCAAACGCAATACGTCCTGCGGTTGTTGGAATGATGCGTACAATATCCGATGAAATCGGACCTGAGGGCATCCGTGTCAATGCAATCTGTCCAGGTTATGTCTACACCAAGCGAGTAGACGAGCTTCTGGCCAAGTCAAAGGAAGGAGGACCTTCCGCCAAGGATGCAATCGAAGCAAGGATTCCTCTGAAGCGGATGGGCACTCCGGAGGAGTTCGGAGCAGTTTGCGCCTTTCTACTCAGTCCAATGGCAAGCTATGTGCACGGAGCGCTACTACTGGTCGATGGCGGGCTCTATAGAGGCATGATGTAACTTGATTACAGGCTGAGCCCAAATTCGGTCGGGTCACCTCGGCCAAGAATCAATAGGGCCTTCTTTGCGTAATTGCGGACCTGCTCATCGGAATCATTTAGCAGTATTTCTAAACTTGCAGCTGCAGGTGGGTAGGGCGATACGCCCATAGCCCAAGCAGCGCTTCGTCTAACATCAGTTTCAGATGATGTCAGTCGCTCTGCAATTGCTCTAAGGATTATTTCGGACCGTTTCTCAACCAACAGGCGAATCATCCTGACTTGCTCATCTGGAACTGTGCTTCGCATTACATCCGCTAGTCCCTGCAATGCATGCAAGTCATTCATGTCTCTCAATCCCCGAATCGCCCAATCGCGGACTTGTTCATCATCATCTTCCAGTGCAGCAAACAAACAATTCACAGAATCTGGGGAACCAATGGTGCTAAGTGCCCATGCGCCCGACTGACGAATTGCAACCTCGGAATCGCCGAGAAGTGCACAGAGAGCTCCAATACTTTCGCTATCTTCTATCTTCGTCAGGACATACACTGCTTCCTTGCGGAGATTTACATCCTCTGACGAATCTCTAGCAATGTGTCTCAGCACTCGACCGTATCTCTTGGAATCAGTGCTTGCGAGAATATGAACTGCCCATTTTCTCGCCTGAAACTCCCCGTCCCTATCATTGAGAATCTGCAGAACCCGATCATTAAGTGAGTCCACTCTGGTCCTGTAGCCTGCTTGAAGCCCCTGCAAACGCACTTTCGGGTCTTGGTCAACAATAGCCAGTTCAACGACCATAGTGGCTAACTTGTCGTTCAGAAGGTCAATCAGATCAATTATTCGATATCTTATGTCAGATGTAGTGGCACCCTTCTTCTCTGTGAAGACATCCGTAAGGAATTCTTCAAACGCTTCCGGGTGCATGTTCATGTACTCTGCAATCTCGCGACGCTTGGTTGCGTCGTAGTCATCCCCTAGGAGTCTTAGCACTGCAGTCACAATCCTATCAGCAATGATGCGCCCTTGTTACCTTTTCTCTCATAGCATGTTAGTATATCTTGAATGCATCGGCATGTGGCTGTTTCCACTGCTTCTTGCTTGAATCGAATTTCAAGACCGTATGATACGCCGCCATCTGGAGAGCAATTGCATTTGGTATAGTCTGTGCAAGTGATGTCAACAGTTCTAGATCATCATCAGCGTAGAGATGATATGCTTGCATTTTGAGGGTCTTCGTGAGGACGTTCATATACGACACATCATCAGGAGCGACCGGATTGTCAGAAACCAGCACTGCGCGATCATCATCGTTAATTGAGAGGGCGTAGTGATGCTGAACCTCTTCCCGTCTACCCAAGATACTCTTCATCAGGGAATACTCATTGAACTTCATATGGCCAATCATCGCTGCAACATAGTTTGGCCCCTCTGATATTAGATAAATGGGTCTTCCAACGTCTATCATCTCAAGAATGGCACTTCCCTTTCTATCAGCCCAGTCAACAATTTTCTTGCCAAGTGTTTCCAATCGCGTCACGTCATGGTGGAATTGCTCGTCTGCCGCATTTGCCAATCCCCCTGCTACCTTGAGCAGATAGGCCATGGCGGTGGTTGTGGGCGAAGATGGGCTAATGTTATACGAATTCACCCCGGAACGAGTGATCCAAGCTCGATCAGCGCTCTCCACAGCCTTTCCCTCCGGGTCATCCGTGAGCACAACAGTCGTGGCTCCTTTCGATTTGGCCAGGTCCAATGCAGCAATCGTGGCAAGACTTCGTCCAGATGCCGTGATCCCGATGACCACACTCCTCTTATCCAGTGCAATGTGCGACATCTCTGTCGGGGACAAGGATATCGCATTGAGTCCAGCCTTGAGAAATGCCCACTTCCCGTACTCAGCTGCTGCGTACGAATCACCGCAGCCTACAAGTACGATGCGCTTTCCATCATTGATGATATCTGTTTCTTCGAGGTCAACACTTGCAAGTGTTTCAGGTATCGCTTTCCCCTGCTTTTTGATTGCGCCGTAGCATGCATCCAAGAATTTAGTCATTTGACACTCATTCCTCGTCCTAACTTCACATCATGTTGACATTGGGGGCATTGTAACCCAGTTGTCTGAGCAGCCCTACCACTAGTCCCCTGTGATGGGTTTCATGCGTTGCGAGATGCACAAGCGCCTTGGCTACAGTGAAACTCACAGTCACATCTCCCCACGTAACACTCCTGACGTGTTGGAGCACTCTCTCATTCTGCTCTCTCAAGAACTCTCTGGTTTTCGTTTCCACACTCTTCCATGCTTCCCGAATACTCTCAGCATCTGCATAGTCCTTGGAGAAGATCTGTTCCGTGGCGATTCCTCTAAGAACATGATCAATCCAATAAATCTCTGTGTTCACAAGATGTATGAGGATGTCACGTATCGAGTTTCTACCAACACCAAGGTCCTTTGTGAACTCCTCTTGAGAGAGATGTTTCACAGCTTCTAGAAGCGGCTCCCTGGAGGCAAAGTTGTGCTCCAAGAGCATCTCGATACAAGACAACATGATAGGCAGCACATGGAATCTACTTCCTTATCATAATCTCGGTGGGACCGAAGATAATAGCTATCGAAGAACAGAAAAGCAATCGATTTCAACTATGATACATGCTCTGGAAGGAATCTGCTGATCAAGTTGCGTCTTCAGGCTTACTCTGTGTGATATTCGGCACGTGTATTGGTTTCTTATTCGGATCATCCACTATTGGCTTTGGACCTGCAGTAATGTTCTATCTGCTTGGTATCGGTCTTATTACGTATGCAATGTACCTAAGGCAGAATGAATAGAGCGAGATTAGCCCATTCTGTTCGCTTGTATTCCAATCTCAAGAGAAGTGGCGCCCCCGCCGGGATTCGAACCCGGATCTCAAGAGTTCCGTTTTAGCAATCAAGAGATTACTTGATTGACAGTCTTGAATGCTAACCGGGCTACACTACAGGGGCCCGCATCGCTCGACCTTCAAAATTCTATTAAACCTGTCGGAACTGCAATGTGATTCCGTGACTATTTCCTAGGATTGCACTTCGAGCGGCAGTTCGGCAAACCTTTTTACCCCATGACCCACTATGTGACGTGGCTCTTTTCCGCAGAAGCCATGCTAGAGGGTATGCTATCTAACTTGGTTTCAAGGAAAACCTTTTATGGCCACAAAATTTCTCGTCGGTTGCTCACGCAGAACTGCTTCCCACTCATGCATGACCATATGTAGTACTCCGTATGAGTCAGTGCTTTGTGTAAGTACTCGATTTACCGCGTGTCACATATGGCAAGCAGACGCACGGGCTCGTGGCGCAGACAGGTAGCGCAGCAGGCTTTTAAACTAAAAGTGAAGACACCTGATGGCCGCGGGTTCAAATCCCGCCGAGCCCGCCATGTTTCCCGGGCGCAAGAGTGTTGGAGTGATTTTGCTAGAGTGAATAAACGGGGCGGCTATTGCGGCGGAAGATTGAGCTCGGATTTTCTGGGTCTCATGCGTTGGGAAGCGTGTATTCCAGTAGTAGTACCCCCCGTCCTTCACTAAGGTGCGGTAACATGGCGGACAATAAGGGTAAGGACAAGTACTGGCCAGTGATCGAGGCCTTCTTTGACCATTACGGACTGGTAGGCCAACATCTAGATTCGTTCAATCGATTCGTCAGAGAGGAGCTACAGGACGTAGTCGATAGTATTGCTCAGCTCAATCCGAAGGTCGAGGGATACACAGTTCAACTCGGCAGGATAACCATAGAGTCTCCCACTGTCCGGGAGGCTGATGGCAGTGAGCATGCACTCTACCCCAATGAGGCTCGCATTCGAAACTTAACTTATGCAAGCAAGCTCTTCCTTGAGTGCACCCCCGTCCGCAAGGAGGGCTCAGTCACCACGCGGCTTGAAACTCTGCCGATTTACATCGGCAACTTGCCAATTATGCTCCGAAGTGAGAAGTGCCTTCTCCATGGCATGTCAGAAGAAGAGCTGATACAGCATTGTGAGGATCCAAAGGACCCCGGCGGGTACTTCATCATTAATGGTTCAGAGCGTGTGCTAGTCACGCAAGAGGATTTGGCGCCAAACCGAATACTAATTGATGAGGCCAGCAAGAGCTCGAGCTACACACATGTTGCCAAGGTATTCTCAACCTCCAGAGGATTTCGTGCTCCAGTGACCATTGAGAGAAAGAGAAGTGGGGAGCTTCGCGTGTCATTTCCGTCAGTTCCAGGCAAGATTCCCTTGGCGATTCTTCTGAAAGCTCTTGGCTTGGAGTCTGATAGAGAGATTGTCGACGTAATCTCAGATGATGAAGAGATACGCAACGAGCTAATTGTGACTATAGAGCAGTCTTCGCCAATCAATGCTCTTATGGATGATGAAGATGGCTCCACTCGAAGCAACGCATTGGATTTCATAGGAAAGCGTGTTGCTGTGGGCCAGACCAAGGAATATCGGTTAGCTAGAGCAGAGAAAGTGCTTGACAGATACCTATTACCACATATCGGAACCGAAGATAAACACCGCCTTCAGAAGGCTTACTACTTGGGTCAGATGGTGGAACGACTGCTCGAACTAGTCTTGAGCAAGCGCCAGCCAGATGACAAGGATCATTATTCCAACAAGCGACTAAAACTCTCAGGAGATCTTCTCATGTCCCTGTTCAGAGTAGCTCTCTACTCTTTGACTCGCGACATCAAATATCAGCTCGAGCGCACGGCTGTTCGTGGTCGCAAGCCGAACATTCGCACTGCAGTCCGGGCTGATGTTATTACTCAGAGAATGAAGCATGCTCTTGCCACAGGCAACTGGGTCGGCGGAAAGGCTGGTGTGTCTCAGCTACTTGACCGTACCAACTACATCTCATCGCTTTCTCATCTTAGAAGAGTAGTTTCACCTCTCTCGCGGTCACAACCGCACTTTGAGGCGCGAGATCTGCATTCGACTCACTGGGGGAAGATATGTCCCAATGAAACGCCAGAAGGTCCAAACTGTGGTCTTGTGAAGAATATCGCCATGATGGCGTACATCTCCGTTGGTACTGAGGAGGAAGCAGTAGAACGCGCTCTACTCAAGAGTGAAGTAGAATCGATTGAAACTCTGAAGGGCAAGCGCGGCTCGAAGTGGGCTGATGTGTTCCTGAATGGCCGTCTTGTAGGAATCCACCCAGCTCCTCTGGTTCTTGTTAAGGCCATGCGCCAGAAGCGTCGTGCTGGTGAGATAGATCAAGAAACCAACATTGCCTACTATGACGGTATTAATGAAGTTCAAGTAAATTGCGATGCAGGTCGTGTCAGGCGTCCGCTAATAGTTGTTGAGAATGGCAAAAGTCGTCTCACCAATGAACACCTTAAAATGGTTGTAGAAGACGAATGGGGTTTTCCAGACCTGATGCGGAACGGAGCAGTCGAATTCATAGATGCTGAGGAAGAGGAGAACACCCTAATCGCAATGTATCCAGATGATATTGGTCCTAAGACGACACATATGGAGATTGTTCCGTCAACAATTCTCGGTATCTCTGCAGCACTGATTCCATTCCCTGAGCGGAACCAATCGCCTCGTAACGTGTACATGGCAGGCATGGCAAAGCAGTCCGTAGGTGTGCCAGCGGCCAACTTCAATTTTAGGACTGACACTCGTGCGCACTTCTTCCACTATCCACAGGTACCTCTTATCAAGACTCGCGCCATGAATTCAATCGGGTTCGAAGAACGTCCCGCTGGGCAAAACTTCGTGGTTGCAATCCTGTCATTCGAGGGCTACAACATCGAAGATGCCCTGATTCTGAACAAGGCCTCTGTTGAGAGAGGGCTGGGCAGAAGCACCTTCTGCAGAGTTTATGAGAGCGAAGAACGCAAGTATCCTGGTGGGCAGGAAGACAAGTTTGAGATTCCAGATCGAAGTGTTCGAGGCTACAGAGCATCCGAGTCATACCGTAACCTAGGTGAGGATGGAATAATTGAAACCGAGGTTGAGGTTCTGGGCGGCGATGTACTGATAGGGCGAACCTCTCCACCACGCTTCCTTGAGGAATATTCAGAGTTCGAGATTGCCTCTCCCAACCGACGAGAAACTTCTGTTGCTGTACGCCACGGAGAGTCTGGAGTCGTAGACAGTGTCATTCTCACTGAAACCATTGATGGTAATCGACTGGTGAAGGTAAAGGTCCGAGACCTCCGGATTCCAGAACTAGGCGATAAGTATGCTTCGCGTCACGGACAGAAGGGCATCATTGGCCATATAGTTCCTCAGGCAGACATTCCATTCACTGAAGACGGTGTTGTGCCTGATCTGATTCTGAATCCTCATGCCATTCCAAGCCGAATGACAATCGGTCAGATTCTGGAGATGATTGCTGGAAAGGCAGCATCAATGCATGGTGAACAGCAAGACGCAACACCATTCTGCGGTGTTTCCGAGGAGGAGCTGTTCAAGATACTAAGAAATCATGGTCTGCAGCATAACGGCCGCGAAACTATGTACTCCGGTATCACCGGCGAGAAACTCAGAGTTGACATATTCATCGGTGTAATCTACTATCAAAAGCTCCACCATATGGTGGCAGACAAGATACATGCCCGCGCCAGGGGCCCCGTACAGATTCTCACACGCCAGCCCACGGAGGGAAGAGCGAGAGAAGGTGGTCTCAGGTTCGGTGAGATGGAGCGAGATGTTCTAATCGGTCACGGTGCAGCTATCCTGTTGAAAGGCAGGCTACTCGATGAATCGGACAAGAGCAACATGCTGGTCTGTGAGGACTGCGGTTTAATTGGTGTCTACGACCGCAACAAGGATACGTACTACTGTCCGATTTGCGGCACCAACGCCAAAATCAGTAGCGTGGTTGTGTCGTATGCTTTCAAACTGTTAATACAAGAAATGATGTCGCTTGGACTTGCCTGTAGGCTGCGACTCAAGGAGATGATCTAAATGGCTGCAGGTGGTCTTGCTACAAAGAAAATCGACTCTATTGAGTTTGGGCTTCTCAGCCCAGATGACATCCGAAAGATGTCTATTGCCCAGATTGTGGTTGCTGATACTTACGACGAAGATGGTTATCCGATTAGCAGCGGCATCATGGATACCAGACTCGGAGTCATCGACCCCGGCCAGCGCTGCAAGACCTGTGGAAACAGGGTGGGAAACTGTCCTGGACACTTTGGGCATATCGAGCTTGCGCGCCCTGTCATGCATGCAGGCTATGCGAAGGTGATACACAAGGTCCTACGTGCGATATGCAGAGAGTGCAACCGTATCCTACTGACCGATGAGGAGATTGAATACTACGTACGATTGTTCAAGAAGTATCCAGAGATTGGTCAAAAGACAGCCAACCTCTCCAAAGACATTCTCAAGCGCGCTGCCAAGGTGAAAGCCTGCCCTCATTGCAGTGAGGAACAGCTGAAGCTGAAACTTGAGAAGCCAACCTCAATCTATGAGGTAAGCGAGGCCGGCTCTGTCAGGCTTACACCAATTGACATCCGTGCCAAACTGGAGAATGTCACAGACGATGACTACAGACTCTTGGGGATTAACCCAGAAGCTGCACGACTTGAGTGGTCAATTCTCACTGTAATGTCTGTGCCGCCTGTCGCAGTTAGGCCCTCAATCACTCTGGAGTCCGGTGTTCGTTCAGAGGACGATCTTAGCCATAAACTAATCGACATAATCAGAATCAATCAACGTCTACGCGAGAATCTAGATGCCGGGGCCCCTCAATTGATCGTAGAAGATCTTTGGGAGCTTCTACAGTACCACTGTACAACATACTTCGACAACGGTGTGAGTGGCATTCCACCCGCAAGGCATAGGTCCGGTCGCGCGCTTCGAACCCTTGCTCAGAGACTAAAGGGCAAAGAGGGCAGATTTAGATCCAACCTCTCAGGGAAGCGAGTTGACTTCTCAGCCCGTACTGTCATCTCACCTGACCCCAACCTGAGCATGAACGAGGTCGGAGTGCCTGAGCAGATTGCTACAATTCTTACAATTCCACAGCGTGTCACTGAGTGGAACTTAGAAGAGATGAAGGCGCTGGTGATTCGAGGTCCAGACAGACATCCTGGATGCAATTACTTGATTCGTACCGACGGTCGCCGTGTAGACCTGCGATTCGTGAAGGACCGTTCCATAATCTCGGACACGATTGAGCCTGGCTTCATAGTGGAGCGCCATCTAGCGAGTGGCGACATTGTGCTATTCAATAGACAGCCATCACTTCATAGAATGTCAATCATGGCACACGAAGTACGAGTGATGCCCTATCGGACATTTAGGCTATCCCTATTCGTGTGTCCGCCTTACAACGCAGACTTTGACGGCGATGAGATGAACCTCCACGTGCCACAATCTGAGGAGGCTCGAGCCGAAGCACGGGTGTTGATGAGGGTACAGGAGCAGATTCTCTCACCACGATATGGTGGCCCAATCATCGGAGCACTACAGGACTACATCTCAGCCGCTTTTCTATTGACTCGCAAGTCCACTCTGTACACACGGAATAAGGTGAACCAGTTGCTGGCTACTGCGGGCTACGAAGGTGAGCTCACACCTCCTGCGATAATGAAACCAGTACCTCTATGGACTGGGAAGCAGATATTTAGCATGTTCATACCTGATGGCATCAACATCTCCTTCAAGGCTAACGTGTGTCGGAAGTGTACAACGTGCAAGAAGGAAGACTGCGAATACGATTCATACGTTGTCATTAGGGATGGCAACATAACCTTCGGCGTTATTGATGAGAAGGCATTTGGAGCCGGAGAGCCTGACTCGTTGTTCCACCGGATAATCAAGGAAAAGGGGTCGACAACAGCCAGAATCTTCATGGACTCAGTAGGAAGACTGCTTGTCAGACTTATCACAGACAGAGGATTCTCAATGGGTCTTGATGACGTGACTCTGCCACGTGAAGCATCACGACGAATCAAAATCATTCTTGAGAAGGCAGACAAGAAAGTCAACCAGCTCATCGAAACCTACCAACGAGATGAGTTGGATGCGAACCCTGGACAGACTCTCTTAGAAACACTGGAGCAGAGAATCATGGCCACTCTTGCAGAGGCAAGAGACTCTGCAGGTGCAGTTGCAGGGGAGCATCTGGGTCTTGATAATTCCGCTGTGATAATGGCACAGACTGGTGCCAGGGGCTCACGATTAAACCTCTCACAGATGGCCGCAGTTGTTGGCCAGCAGGCAGTAAGAGGCGAACGTATCAGCAGAGGATACATGGGCCGTACTCTACCGCATTTTGAACGCGGTGATCTCGGTGCAAGAGCTCGTGGTTTCGTTGCATCCAGCTACAAGAGTGGTCTTGATCCTATTGAGTACTGGTTCCATGCAGCAGGTGGCCGCGAAGGTCTCGTTGACACAGCCGTGCGTACTTCAACATCAGGATACATGCAGAGGCGACTAATGACAGCTCTGCAAGACCTCAAGGTTGAAACAGACGGGACAGTCCGAACTGCGCCAGGGCGAATTGTCCAATTCAAATTTGGAGACGATGGTGTAGACCCAAGCAAGTCTGATCACGGACGTTCAGTCAATATTGACATAGCGATTGAGAAAGTGCTTGGTAAGAGCAAAGTGAGTAGGGAGGCATAGAAAGATGTCCAAGAGTACAGTTACAGCGCACATGGAGAAACGATTCTTGAAACTGAGAGATGAGCACAGACTCCCACCGAAGGTCCTCGACGAGCTTGAGGAGAAAGTAACGGACATTGGTCTCACGAAGAAGGAATTCGACGAAATCTGTGATAATGTCATTGATTCCTACGAGCGCGCTCTGGTAGAGCCAGGTGAGGCAGTAGGCACAGTTGCAGCACAGAGCATAGGTGAACCAGGCACTCAGATGACACTGAGAACATTTCATTACGCCGGGGTCGCTGAACTCAGCGTCACTCAGGGTCTCCCGCGGCTAATAGAGATAGTAGACGCCCGAAAAAATCCAAGTACCCCGACGATGAAAATCCATCTTGCTGATGACATTGCAGAAGACCGAAATGCAGCCAAAAGGATTGCACGTAACATCGAGATGATACTCGTTGAGAGTGTCGCGAGCAATATTTCGATTGATCTGCTTCGTCAGGCCATCGATATTAGGTTTGATCCTGAGCTGATGGAGGATAAGGCCCTAACAGTCGAGATTATTGCAGAGTCAATAAGGGCCAAGATTAAGGCTAAGGGCGAGGTGGAAACCGGGGACAACACAATATTCGTCTATCCAACTGGCGAAACGCTTGCAGACCTGCAGCGTCTGAGTGAAAAGATTCGTGAGGTGCGGGTCAAGGGTATAGACGATGTCACACACGTTGTGATTCGCAAGGAGTCAGATCGCTACGTTCTGTACACAGAGGGTTCTAACCTTCAAGATGCTCTGGAGATACCTGATGTCAACCCACACAAGATATACACTAACAATCTCAAAGAAATATACAAAGTTCTCGGGATTGAGGCAACCAGAAATGCAATCATCCAAGAGGCGATGAATGTTCTGAATGAGCAGGGTATGGATGTTGATGTACGACACATAATCCTCGTTGCTGACATGATGACTGCAGATGGTGCGATACGCCAGATTGGTCGGCATGGCATTTCAGGTTCGAAGAACAGTGCTTTGGCTCGGGCCGCCTTTGAGGTGACTATCAAGCACTTACTGGGAGCAGGCATAGCAGGGACAAAGGACCCGCTTAGAGGCATAACTGAGAATGTTATTCTCGGGCAGCTCATCCCGTTGGGCACTGGTTCTATCGATTTACTGATGAATCCTCAGGGCTCTCCTAGCAAGAAATAGGCTATCTGAGGCGATACTAGCGCATCAATCAATGTTACAATGCGGAAACATTAAAACAGAAGTTAGTTTGACGAGATTGTTTCTGGGTTTATCAAGAAGCCGCATCAATACAAAATGAGGTTATGACCATTGAGCCTGAATCAACCGATTGCAAGTGCAGTAAGCACAGGTGAGTGTCGCATAGGAGCAAAGTCCTCCATCGATGCGATAAAGAGCGGTGCTGCAAAACTAGTTGTGGTTGCTGCAAATTGTCCGAAGAATGAATACGCGGACATTGAAACCTACGCACAACTTGCTGAGGTCAAGGTGCTAGAGTTTGAAGGCACATCATGGGATTTGGGAGAGGTCATAGGCAAACCCTTCATGGTATCAGCTATTGCTGTGATAAAGCCGGGCGATTCCAAGATTTTGAAGGCTGTTTGAGGCGATTCATATTGCCCCGAGTCAGACTCTCGATGGATGACATGGCTCTCATTGCCACGTTCGAACGCATCACTGGGGCCTCCGCGGTGGATGTGGTTCGGGATGACGAGGGTGATCGACTGATCTTCATTGTGCGCCCAAAACAGCTCGGCAAAGCCATTGGTCGTGGTGGTGCAAACGTCAAGGCAGCGGCTGACGTCTTCGGCAGGCCTATCGACATTGTTGAGATAGCTGAAACTGCAGAGGAGTTTGTGAAGAAGGCGCTTGCCCCCGCCCGAGTTGAACAAGTGAAACTCGTTCGCCACAAGAATGGAAACACGATTGCCACAGTTACAGTCAAACAAGCGGACAGAGGCATTGCCATTGGACGAGAGGGTCGGAATATCGCCCGTGCTCGAATATTAGCCAAGCGTCACTTTGACGTGACCAATGTGACAATTGCATAAGGGACCTGACGCACTCAGAGGCCGTTTCGCAGCAATATTCAATGAGATTGCCCTGGTTGTGTCATAACGCTTTTAAGCATACAACAGGCGGATGCCGTGACCACACGTAGAGAGCACTATGAATGGTGGTCCCATTATCACCACAGAGGCGAATTATTTGACTGGTTCAAAGAGCCCGATGGGCGAATTTGCAGCAAGACCCCTCCGGTCCAAGCGGAAGAAGTACCGCTGGAAGAAGCCCAGCTTGAAGAGACGAATGCTCAAGCTGAAGCGGAAGACCGATCCGCTAGAGGGTGCCCCGCAGGCACGCGGAATCGTGTTGGAGAAGGTCGGTATTGAGTCGAAACAACCCAACTCAGCTATCAGAAAGGCCGTTAGGATTCAGCTCTCTAAGAACGGTAAACAAATCACCGCATTCATACCGGGCGATGGCGGACTCAAATATATCGATGAACACGACGAAGTCATTGTCCAGGGCATTGGGGGCGCAATGGGAGGAGCTATGGGTGATATCCCCGGCGTAAGATGGGCTGTGGTAAAAGTCAACGGAGTTTCCCTTGAGTCTCTTATCTACGGCAGGGCAGAGAAACCAATTCGTTAGGTGATAAAGATGACTGAAGAAAAAAAAGATGCGCCAGTCCAAGAAGAGCCGAAGGCGCAAAGCCTGCCTGTAGCCACGCCTGATTTTCTGTTGTTTGGTAAATGGGATTCAACAGTGGTCCAAGTGAAGGATGTTGGTCTTACCCGATACATCTCTCTGAAGTCTGTCCTGATTCCGCATACAGCAGGAAGGCACAGCCACAAACGTTTCCACAAGAGCAATGTACCTATTGTAGAGCGATTCGTGAATAAACTACTCAATGCAGGACGGCGCAAAGACAAGAAGACACGCACTGGCAGGACCGCAGGCAAGAAAACACGAACAATCAACGTGGTCAGACGAGTCTTTGAGATTATTAATTTCAGAACTGGCCTCAATCCAATCCAAGTTCTCGTGACTGCTATCGAAAATACTGCTCCTTCCGAGGAAACGACAAGAATTTCCTATGGTGGAATGGCATATCCTCGCTCAGTAGACGTTTCTCCCCAGCGCAGGATTGATCTCGCTTTGAAGTACCTCGCTGTAGGCGCAGTTCGTTCATCGCACAAGAATGCCAAGTCGTTCGAGGAATGTATCGTTGACGAGCTGCTTCTTGCTTACAAAGGCGATTCTGGAAGCTATGGAATTTCCAGAAAAGAAGAGCGCGAGAGAGTGGCCCGTTCAGCAAGGTAGTATTCTTCTCAACCTTGTATTATCATCCTGTATCAGCAGAATTGATGCTGCATTTCATAGTGTTTTTAGAGAGCCTTATCAGAGAGATAGGTTCCAGTCGATGCACTCAATGCGCAAGTGAAGAACCTGACGAGGAACGAGAGATGAACAAGTCTACTGCGGCATGGCTTACAATAAATCTCATTACAGTGGCTTGGGCATCTTCTCTCATCCTCGCAAAGATTGCTTTCCTGGAAGGGTTGACACCCATCATCTTCGTTGCGGTACGCTACACTATCGCTTGCCCCTTTCTCATTGCAGCTGTTTACATGTTCGGACGCAGGTCGAAGCTGCGTGGAGATATGAGGAGTAACTGGCGGATCATCCTGCTTGCGGGAATCACAGGTCCATTTCTCTCCCAAGTGCTGCAATACATTGGACTAAGTATGACAACAGCAGACGAAACCATACTACTCTTGAACATGAGCCCTGTTTTCGCAGTCTTGATGGCCGCTCCAGTTCTGAAGGAGAAGATAACTAGTGAGAAGATAGGAGGCCTCTTTCTAGCGGTCATTGGTGTGGGTCTGATCGTCTTGGGTGGTACGCCACTTGATGATGCTTTTGGTCCCCTACGCCTGGTGGGCAACGCAATTGTGATAGTATCTACATTTCTGTTTGCGGTTAACGGAATAGCCGGCAAAATGGCGATTAAATCAATTGACGCTGTATCCCTCACTCTATACAGCACCCTATTTGCTGTGCCTTTCATCTGGCTCTCTGCAGCGTTCATGGAGGACATAACTGTAATACTGCGGCTGAGTGCTGGTGTCTGGGCAATCATCCTCTGGGTCGGGATAGTGAATACGGCACTAGCATTCGTCCTGTATTACAATGCGATGAATCACATTGAAGCCTCCAGAGTACAGATTGCGCTGAATCTGATAACAGTGTGGGGTGTGCTAATGGCGTTTCTATTCCTTGGTGAGCCTTTGTTTGCTCTTCAACTCGTAGGCGGTGCCTTGACTGTCGTTGGCGTCATAATCGCTCAGAGAGTTCGCAAAGCCGCCCCTTAAGCTTGAAGTCGATGAGTCCACTGTTGGGAAATGAGTGCGCCATCTCCAATTAATCAGGCTGTCTTGTAGAAAGCGTTAAAAGCACGGTCCAAGGTGGCACTCACGGTCTGTACCCCTTAGAGGACAGATTGAAAGCGAATAAGGAGAAATAATGCCTTGTCCAAGAAACAGAAGGATCACCTGAATCTAGTGGTAGTTGGTCACGTCGACCACGGCAAGTCCACTATGACTGGTAGACTCCTATACGAAACTGGCGCTGTTGACGAACGCACTTTCCAACAGCATAAAGCCGAAGCAGAAAAACTTGGGCGACCCAGCTGGGCATGGGCTTTTGCGCTGGACCGCCTGAAAGAGGAACGTGAGCGAGGTCTAACCATTGACATCGCCTTCTTCAAGTTCCTCACTGACAAATACTATTACACGATCATCGATGCACCTGGTCACAAGGACTTCATCAAGAACATGATCACTGGCGCATCTCAGGCCGACGTGGCTCTTCTTGTGGTATCTGCAAAGAAGGGTGAATTCGAAGCCGGCATCGGACCTGGTGGCCAGACAAAGGAGCACGCATACCTAGTGATGACACTCGGTGTGCCGAGCATAATTGTCTGTGTCAACAAGATGGATGACGACAGCGTGAAGTACAGCGAGGACCGCTACAATGAGGTTAAGGAGGAAGTATCAGGCTTCCTGAAGAGCATTGGTTACAAAATGGACAAGATTCCGTTCATTCCAACTTCAGCCCTCGATGCAGCAAACCTGAAGGAACAGTCCAAGGACTTCACTCCTTGGTATGAAGGTCCCAGCTTGCTTCAGGCACTCGACCTCGTCGATCTTCCGCCAAAGCCACTTAAGAAGCCTCTGAGGATTCCGATTAACGACGTCTACTCAATCAAGGGTGTCGGAACTGTGCCAGTCGGTCGTGTTGAAACCGGTGTGATGAAGCCTGGGATGAAGATTACCTTCATGCCCCCCAACAAGACTGGAGAGGTCAAGTCAATCGAGATGCATCACGAGATTCTGTCGCAGGCAGTACCTGGTGATAACATTGGCTTCAACATAAGAGGCATCGAGAGGAAAGACCTTGGCCGTGGTGACGTTGCAGGTCCTACTGACAAGCCACCGACAGTCGCTGCTGACTACACTGGCCAGATCATGGTCATCCAGCATCCGACAGCCATCACAGTGGGTTATACTCCAGTTGTTCATGCACACACCGCTCAGGTAGCGTGCAGGTTCGATCAGATTCTGCAGAAGCTAGACCAGGCAACTGGTCAGCTTATCGAAGAGAATCCTGACTTTGTGAAGAAAGGCGAGAGCATGATAGCGAAACTCGTGCCTCTCAAGCCGATGTGCATTGAAACCTACAAGCAGTTCCCACAGCTCGGCCGCTTCGCGGTACGTGACATGGGCATGACAGTCGCAGTCGGCGTTGTCACAAAAGTCACTAAGAGGAAATAGTTCACAGAACCGGGTCGCAAGGCCCGAGTTCTCTCTTATTTTTTTATTCAGCTTTGCTTGTTACTATGCAATCCATATGCGATTCATCATTACCTGCTCTTGGGATAATGGGACTTCATCAAAATAGAGAGTGGCGCTGGGGGCGAGATTCGAACTCGCGCGTGCAAGCACACCAACTGTCAGCCCGCCCGCGTCACGCGTAGGCGATTAGCAGGCTGGCTCCGTACCAGGCTCGGAAACCCCAGCATCAAGGTGTGCGAACTTTGCTCTTCTCTTAAAGATTATCGTACTTCTCTTTTACTTCGGCATTTGCCATCAACGATTTCATCATTACTGCAATAACAAACGCTATTTTGCTAAGAGTTATCCTTAGATTTGTGGGGTTGTGGCGATTTATCTGCTTACAGTAATCTATTCCGCGCTGAGAATAATACTGCATAATGAATCGGAACGGACTGGATACTCGGTAGTCCTCCTTAGGAAGCAGAGAATTCTCCTGTCGTTGGCAACCATTCCTGCATGGACAATTTACTATGTCTACACAGTCATGACGTTCATAGTAATCTATTCAGACCCTCCAGATTTTTCAGGATTTCCACCATGGCCAGTTCCGTTCTACATTGCTGGCTTGGCCTGGCTTGTATTCGATGTGTTGTGGCAGTTCCGGAAGCTTCAGCACGAGATAATTCGAGGTCCTATTATAGACGGCACCGCCGATTCATTTCAGAATCGTTGGTAGCACCTATCAACAATTCTTCTCTAGGAAACCAGTACGAAAACGAACAGTTTTTCACTAAGAACAAGATATGCACCTGCGGGGGTCGTGTCGATTCAACTCGTTAAGAATTGTGTAGCAGCAGGAGTCTATCTCTTGTTGAGAGTACTACTCCAAAATGCACCAGAACAAACTAGACTCTCGATAATTCGCGTTCGCAAGCTGAGGATTCTTTTATCGCTATTGGCCATTCCCGCGTTGACTTTGCTTTATGTTGATGACATCATGGTACACCTACAGTACTATCCCATGGTCATGCCCCCGCTTCCTGTTTCGGTTTACATTGCTTGCCTAGCGTGGCTTGTATTCGATGTGTTGCGGGAGTACAATGCGCTTGTCAAAGCTAAAAGGTGGGCTAGTGAAGAAGATCCCGTTGAATCATCTTAGGACTGATAGAGCCTGACAACTACTCCTTTTCAATGAATCAGAATAACAACAAGCAAAGGTGCAGCGGCCCCAACACTTCGGGTGTCCTTCTCCTGCGAAGAATGCTCGTCGTGCTTCTCAAAGCAGCGCTCTCTGAGGCTCCACCACTTAGTCTGAGGGCTGTTCCCGCCAGGGCCTGACCCGGTTCGACAATCTAAGTCAATCACAACAGTCCTACGACTGTTGGTATGACCGTGACAGACTTCAAAGACTGCTCGTCATCGTCCCACAGCGAATCTCAACAGGATTGGGGTTCATCCTCCGCATGGTTACTGGTGCCACTATTGCCATGTGGTTTCAGCCGCGGCAAACGGCCCACCCTGCCCGCTGCAGTTCGAGGAATCTACTGGTATGCCTAAAAAAGTTACCAATTGGGCTCAAACAAACTAGATGAAGGCTCCAGCCGCCCTCTTTATTGTAACGATCTCTTCCAACACATCCAGTTCTGGCTGTGTTAAATCCTCAGAAAACTTCTTTCTGATTGCGAGAATATGCTTGTCAGGCACGTCAATGTAGAGTACTTCATTGTCCTTTACCTGTCTGCCAATGCTCGGCCCTCGGATAGACACTGCAACTTCCATTCCATCAGTTGCCTCATCTATCGTGACACTTCTATCCTGAATCTGCAGAATGGTTCCCACGCGCTTTCCTTGCCCATTGATGAGGGCTGTTCTTGGCTTCACAACGCCGCTTACTTTGACGCCTACGACTGCTGGATTCTTCTGCCTGAATACATAGTCAGGTATGAGCGTAATTTTTCCAGGCCTAACAATTGAGCCAAGCGACTCAGCCTTTGCCTGCTCTCGTTTCACTATGAGCCACGCGTTGAAATCATCAAAGAGGCGATAGATCACCTCATTCATGAATACCTCGACTCCGTATTCTGCAGCCAGATCCTCAATATCAGGTGCAATTTTAACGTTGAACCCCAGTACGACGGCGTTGAGAGGGTCTGTATCACCTGCAGCTTGGGCCTCAACTATGTCCCTTTTAACAATCTGACCAACATCAGCAATCCGTACTGGAATCTTGCGGTCCTGCAAGAACTGACTGACTGCCTCCAAAGAACCAAGAGTATCGGTCTTCAGAACAACACCGGATGAATCCTTCTGAATGCGTATTGAGCTGATCTCATCACGTATTTTGGACTTGATAGCTTCAAGTTCATCTAAATCACTAACAGCATAGACTGGTGCACCAGCCAGTGCTCCCTTGATGTCGGGAGACACAATTTTAACACCTGCCGCGGCATGCACCTCGTCAACGTGCGCAAACTTCTCTTTTGGGTCTCTAATCTCATCAAGCGCCTTTGGGAGCAGTAATGCTCTGATTTTAGCAACTATGACATCATCGAGACCGCCGACCACTATAGTATCAGACTTCCTCAAAACCCCCTCATAGATTATTGTATCAAGCGTTGTGCCTAGGCCGGTTTCCTCTCTGACCTCCAGTATCGCTCCCTTAGCCGGACCCGTGGAGATACTGAGCCTATCCTTAAGGTACTGCTGAGTCAGTCCTGAGAGGACCATCAACAGCTCAGGAATGCCATCCCCGGTCTTCGCACTAGTGGGCACAATGGCCACAGTCTGCGTGAAGTCCTCTACACGATCATATCTTTCCGAAGCGATTCCGTTTGCAGACAGTGCTCCAACAATCTCGTATAGACGTCGGTCTAGCTCGTTCTGTATTGTCTTGTTCTGCGACTTTATGGCCTGGAACAGGTCGACATCAGGAACACTCCTCCATCCCGGGACCTTGTCGAGCTTGTTAGCGGCTATGAGGAACGGTGTTTTCCCTGATTTCAGTATCTTCAATGATTCATAGGACTGAGTCAGTGGCCCCTCATTGATGTCCACTACTAATATCGCTATGTCAGCTATCGCTCCACCGCGTCTTCTGAGGTTCAGGTATGCTTCATGGCCTGGCGTGTCAATGAACAGCAGGCCATCGATTGTTAATTGGGTGTTGACGCTCTCCAGAAGGTTTCCACAAATGGAGAGAATCGTTTCAGTCGGGAAAAAGGAAGCGCCGATATGTTGAGTGATGCCTGCCGCCTCTCGATCCTGCACTGCTGTACCTCGCATCTTGTCCAGTAGTGAGGTTTTGCCATGGTCTATGTGACCGAGTACCGTGACAATGGGGGAACGCAGTTTTGCTTCCTGAGTCATCAATGGCCACCTCACAAGAAGATTGATGCCAAGCAATTTTCCCTAGCTTATGAAACTGTCGTTTGCGATAGTCGAGCCACAACCCTGAAATAACAAAGAACTGTGTTCGCCATCAGCAAGATAGACATAGTTCGGTGAAGCAGTTGGAACGCTCTTTTGTAATAATCAAACCTGATGGAACCGCTAGAAGAAGAGTGAGTGCCTTAGTGATCAAGGCTCTACTGGATAGAGGATACAGTGTCCGTGCCTTCAAAGAAATGAAGGTATCCAAATCGTTGGCTGAAATGCACTACGCGGTCCATAAGGAGAAACCATTCTTCCCTTGGCTTGTAGACTTCATAACTTCCGCCAATGTTCTGACAATGATTCTCGAAGCTGATAACGTAATCGAGGGCGTTCGCGAAGCGCTTGGTGCGACATTCGTTCAGAAGGCTTCGTCCGATTCACTAAGAGGACGTTATGGAATATGGGCTGGCATCAATATCGCCCACGCATCTGATGGACCGGATACCGCAAGAACTGAGATATCTCTCTGGATGACTGAAGGTGGCATTGAAGAGTCTGATGACGCAGAGGCCTCTGCTTGGGCCTATATCAACAAGTACAGTTCTGGAAGCGCAGATTATACCATGGATATTCGCAATATTGTCAAAGAATCCATTGAAAATGGAAACACATCACCTGCTGTTCTGAGCTCGCTGGAAGATCTGCTAGGTAAAGATGCAGACGGAATCGAGAAGAAATCAATCGACGCTCTGGCAAACGCGATTTTTGATTACATTAAGGAAGAAGCCGAGAAAAAATGACACCAGGTGGCAAAAAGTACCACCTATGCCTTTTACATGCAGATTCAAACAGGTGCTTCAGCGCTTCGTTTTGCCACCCTTCTCATAGCCCGTAGTCCACTTGGTATCTCTGGGCTTCATCTTCCGTTTTATCCTGTTGACCTTGCACTTATTCGAACAGAACCACAGTACAGCCCCGTCCTTTGTCTGTACGTAGGCCATGCCCGTGCCAGGCTCGATGTCCTTGCCACAGAAGACGCATTTCTGTGTTCCAACCACGCCTAACGCCTCCTCATCTTCCGAGCTTCACGTTCAGTTTCTCGGAGAGAGAGAATATCGCCCTCTCTGACAGGGCCTTTCACGTTGCGAGTGAGCACCCGACCTCTGTCCCGTCCGTCCAATATCTTGACTCGGACTTGGGTGATTTCCCCGGTCACTCCAGTTCTTCCCAGAATCTGGATAACCTCCGCCGGGGTTGCGGCAGTCCTATCTGAGTCATCATTTGTTTTACTCATCTAAAGCCATCACCTAGAAGAGCACTATTTGCGCAGTCCAGCTATCTTCTCAACCAAGTCATCAACAAGGTCCTTCGCCTTGCCATCAATGACGATGGCGACCGCCGCTGTGGGGCGTTCGATACCGCAAGCATTACCAAGGTCCTTCTTGCTATCCACGAAGATGTATGGTGCTTTCTTGTCATCACAGAGACCTGGCAAGTACATGATGATCTCTGGAGGTTCTACGTCCCCTGCAACCAGTACAAGACGTGCAATTCCACGCTCGATGGACTTAGTTGCCTCGTTTATTCCTTTCTTGATTCGTCCTGTATCTTTGGCAATCTCAAGAGCTTCGAGAGCCTTCTTCTGGAGCTCTTCAGGGAATTCAACTTCAACAAAACTCGGTTTCGGCATTATTATCTACCTCTGTTTTCACATCATTGGTATGAGTGTCTATTAACGCACCCGTTGCAAAGGGTGCATTCTCGTCGCTGTCATGCCTACTTCTTTTAAAACTGTCGAACTAGTCTGACTCAACAACTAGGGATGGCATGTCTAATATCCTAGTTCCCTGATTGCCCCTACTAGGTCATCATCACTTGCTTTGCAATGAGCAAGAACCGAGTATCTTCCTCGTTTCTTCATAATTTTCTGTGCGTGGTGTATGTCATCAAGAAATGTAGCTTCAGTTAAATCCAGTTCCTTGAGTTCTACTGGCATATTCCTCTCCAGTAGAAAGTCCCTGATATCTGATGGTCGATGCTTGGCATAGCCGGCCTCGTCAAGAAAATGGAGGCTTAGGGGAGTAGCAAATGCAACTTGAAGGCCATGTAGACTCTGCATCCTTCGATCCATTGCGTGGGATATTGCATGTTCTGTTCCGGAGCAGGGTCTAGAACTCCCAAAGTCAGTCATGGCATTGCCTGTGTCTATCACAGATTTGACGAGGGTTTCGAGGTTATCGTCCTTTAGCACAGTTTCGAGTGCGAACTCTACTGTTCTGTAGACGTCCTCATCCAGTGGCTCACCTGCAAGCTCATTGGCGAGTCGCCACTCCGCTAAACTTGATGCCTTGCTGAGTATATCTCCTATCCCAGACAGAGTCAGTATTCGAGGAGCGGTAGACATCACACTCAAATCCGCAAGTATGAAACTTGGCTTCTTGCATTTCTCTGAATAGCGATAACCGTCGTGCATTACAGAGGCAACGTCACTCGCAATGCCGTCATGTGATGCCGCAGTGGGGATAGAAATCCAATCGAGTCCTGCTTCGAGTGCGAAGAGCTTGGCCATATCGATGCTCCTTCCACCGCCAAAGCCTATGATCACATCGATGCCATGATATCGCGAAACCAATCCCTTCCGATAATCAGGTGATATGGACCACATCACGTCAGCATCGATAATACTCTCCATCATTTGCCCATACTTGTCGTAGATGACCACATCCGATACGATTAGAGGTTTCTTGTATCCTTCAAGGATGTCATTGAGCTTCTCTAAGGCACCCTCTGCAATAATCACATTGCTTGAGGTCATATCGTCCACTTCTTATGGGCCGGTCCAAGTACCACAATTAAGGGTATGCAACAGCTGCGAAGAACCTGTAAAATCTTGAACATTTCGTAGGTAGTTATGACATACTGCTCAGGATTGAGTGGTGTGGTTGTTCAATGCTGATTGCTAATGCCTGCATGCAATTTGGTCGCCGCCAGTTAGACGGAGACAGAAAACGCCTATGGAGAGGACGTGAGACTTGTCGCAGATTCAGTAGGATCTGCAGAGCAGACCTCAATGAATCAGGAACCGAACATCAGTCAAGGACATTGATGTCTAGGATTGTACAAGTTTCGGGCTACGGCTTCTATCTCGTGCCAACTGGGCCAGCTTCCAGTAATCCTTGTATCAGTCTTAAGTAGAGTGAATTACGGGCCGGGAATTTGCGAGTGTAATACTACAGCTGATATGTTGAAGGTGCACGATTCATTCAGTGAGCACCTGGAGTCCCATCTCATGACCCGCTATGTCAAGGTTGCATTAATGGGGTCAGGGTATGCCGGCAAGTCCACCCTGATCAAACTTCTCACAGACAACATGTCCGATCTAGATGCCAACTACAAGCCGACCTGTGGGATGGATTGCGGGACAATCACACTCGACAAGTTCACCAAGATATCGTTGGTTGAGATGGGTGGTCAGACACACTTCGAGTTTATGTGGGCTGACTTGCTAAGGGGGAGCAAGATGGTGGTCGTTGTCACTGAGAGCACCCCCAAGGCAGTACTGAAGACGCGTCAAATACTGCAGAAATACAGGAAGGAGCTCGAAGGCATTCAGGTCATCGCAATTGCAAATAAGCAGGACCTTCCAGGCTCTATGAAGCCCCGCTCAGTTGAGGATTTGCTCGGAATTCCCACCTATGGCATGGTAGCTATTGATCCAAAGCAACAGCTACACGGCTACAAGCTGATAGTCAATGGACTACGTGATATGGCCCAAGTAGCAGCATAGCCACAGTTTCTTTGTTTATTGGGCAGGTTTTCAAGGCTTAATAGCAACGTTCTAGGACAATGCTTTTATACATACACAAGTGTGGCAGTCTTACCCAGAGCATGGGCGAGTGAGCTGTCAGCCCTCTGGTAGGGTATTTCAGCGAGTCTGTCCGGGATCAGTGTCTTTTGGGTACACTCCAAGGTCAGGTGAGATAATGGAAATCACAATCATTAACAAACAGGATGATTCAATCCATTTCCTGGTTGAGGATGTAGATGTCGCATTCGCTAATGCAATCCGCAGGACAATGCTAACTAAGTTACCTGCTATGGCGATAGATGAAGTACTCATACTGGAAAATACCAGTGTTATGTACGATGAAATGATTGCTCAGCGTCTTGGTCTCATTCCTATAGTAACGGACCTAGACTCCTACAATCTTCCCCAAGACTGCGAATGTGAAGGAAAAGGCTGCAGCCTCTGCCAATGTACGCTCACACTAGAGGTGGAACCTGAAGATGAAGAGGTCGTTGTATACTCACGTAGCCTGACCTCACAAGATCCAAAGATAGTTCCTGCCTCTGGAAACATCCCAATTACCAAACTAGCACCCCATCAAAGACTGATTATAGAGGCCTACGCTCGACTTGGAACAGGAGCCGAGAATGCCAAGTTCCAACCCGTCGCAACGGTTGCATACAAGTATGTTCCAGTTATTAGCGTGGATAAATCGAAATGCAATCTTTGTGAAGAATGCGTAAAGATCTGTCCGAAGAATATCATGAAAGTTGATGGAAGCACTTTGTCGACTCAGAACACATTGGACTGCAGCTTGTGCGAGGCCTGTGTTGATGTCTGCGAGCCTGGAGCCATAACAATCGATTCCAAGAAGAACGCCTTTCTCTTCAAAGTAGAATCTACCGGCTCTCTAAGCCCCGAAACCATTGTTTCGAAGACAGCAGAAATTCTGAAGACTAGAATCCAAGCAGCTCTTGATTACGCGAACTCTCTGAGGTGAGCCCGAGATGGTAAGAGGACCAACCGACCCCAATACACGCGCTCTAATCAATTCATTAAAGAAGACATCTACAAAATATGATGTTAGAATATGGAGAAGAGTGGCCGAGCTTATAGCGCGCCCGGCTAGAAAACGTGCTACTGTGAATGTTGGCAAAATTGGCCGGCATACACGAGCTGGCGACATAGTCATTGTGCCAGGCAAAATCCTGGGATCAGGTATCATTCCACACAAAGTCACAGTCGCAGCAATGAATGCATCAACAACTGCTAGGTCGGCTATAGTGAATGCAGGTGGATCACTGATTACGATCCCGGAGCTGCTCAACCAATCCCCAAAGGGGACAGGAATTACGATTATCATATGAGGTGGTTTCAATGACCGAACAGGCAGTGAAAGTTTACGATGCAGATAACATGGTGGTCGGCAGAATGGCATCAAAGGTTGCGAAGGCTGCCTTGCTAGGTGACCGAGTGGTCATACTGAACGCCGAGAAGGCCATCATAACGGGTGCCCGACGAACAGTCATTGAAGCTTACAAGGAGAAATTCAATATCAGGACCTCCTACAGCCCGAGAAGGGGTCCATTCCATCATCGACGTCCCGATAAGATGATACGACGGATTATACGTGGCATGCTTCCTTGGCCCACTCCCCGTGGAAAGGCAGCTTACAAACGAGTCCACGTTTACATAGGTGTGCCCGAACAGTACGCCGAAACTGAGAAGATAGTCCTCGAAGGATCGCGCTACAACAGCTTGGTCCGGAGATATATCACGGTCGGGGACCTTAGTCATGAACTTGGCTGGAGAAATCCAGAGGTGCGATGAGATGCGCGTAGTTGTTACCACCGGCAAAAGAAAGACGAGCCTAGCAAAGGCCACAATCAAGGATGGGCGTGGTAGAATCAGAATCAATGGACGGCCGCTAGAGATTCACCAGCCAGAGATTGCCCGGATGCGAATCACAGAACCGTTGATACTCTTTGGCGATGGATGGAAGAGATACGACATCAAGGTAAGGGTTCGAGGCGGTGGTTTCATGAGTCAGGCTGATGCTATCAGAATGGCCATCGCCAATGGACTGATTCGCATGAGCCAGAATTTCGAGGCACGCTCAAAGATGCAAGAACATGATAGGACAATGCTGGTCGGTGATCCTCGACGTACTGAACCGAAGAAGTTTGGCGGCCCCTCAGCACGATCTAGATATCAGAAATCCTACAGGTAGGGAGATGTAACGATGATAATTCCTGTGCGATGTTTCACATGCGGCAAAGTAGTTGCCGACAAGTACGAGCAGTTCAAGAGTGAGGTCCAACAGGGTGAGGACCCTGCAGCTGTGCTAGACCGCCTTGGACTCCAGAGATACTGCTGTCGAAGAATGCTTCTGGCACACATTGACATAATTGACAGCTTCATGGCTTTCGCCACATCTGATGTTGTGGAGGGTGTCTGATCATGAGTGAAACAGAAATCTCAGAGATCGACCTGCTGACTCCCATGGATCAGTACCTTGCAGCAGGTTGTCATATAGGAACGCAAGTAAAGACTCATGACATGGAGCCGTTTGTCTACCGGCAAAGGCCCATCGGCCTCTACGTGTTGGATGTTCGTAAGACCGACGAACGAATCAGAGTTGCTGGCAAATACATTGCCAGAGTCAATGCCGACAGGATTGCAGTGGTTTCTGGTCGAGTCTACGGAAAGCGACCAGTAGAAGCATTTGCCCACTACATTACTGCCAATGCTTTCACAGAACGGTTCATCCCCGGTACTTTCACAAATCCAAACATTTCCGGTCCTCGAACATATGTCGAGCCAGAGCTGGTGATTCTAACCGACCCCCGAACGGATCAACAAGCCTTGTCAGAGGCAGCTAGAATCGGCGTGCCTGTCATCGCACTCTGCGATACTGACAATGTGACGACTAACGTGGACTTGGTGGTGCCTACCAACAATCGTGGTCGCAAGTCACTGGCGCTTATCTACTACCTATTGACTCGTCAGGTGCTGCGCGAGAAGGGTGACATACCTGAAGATGGCGAAACCGCCTTCACACCCGCAGATTTCGAGCCCCAGATTCAGCGGTACTAGCGTTTCATCTATTCCACGATAGAAACGACGCCGAGACCGGCGTCTACCACTAATTTCTGTCCAGTCCTAATTTTACTAACATCAATGTGATCAATCGTTGGTATTTCAGAGATGATACTTCCAACAGCAACCACCGGGTCAGTTTCCTTGTTGACTATCGCTAGGGGTGCTTTGCCAGCCTTCTTCAGGGCGAAGAGAACATATGAACCAACAGTCGAACCCTTGCCAGACGGAAACACAAATATTTTTCCTGCAACGGATTTGCCCTCAAGTTCATGTCCTTTCTCGACGATGACTCCGGTATCAGGCTCGCACCCACCGTAGAAACTGATGTCTTCTGACGTTACTAGGGCTTCGCCCTCAGCTCTGCCCTTGTAGATTTTTCTACCTTCGAACTTACTCATGCAATCGCCTCCTTGATGCATTCTTCGATTGTTCTTATTTTTGTCTTGAAGCTATTCTTTCCGCGCGCATAGAAACAAGCCTTGGCAGAGTCCGTCAGCAGACCCTTGAATCGTCCTTTTAGCGGTGCTACTGCGCAACAAGCGTCACTGACTAGGAACGCACCAGCCTTCTCTATAGTGTCATAGTATCCCATCTTGACTGCAAGATCTTTGGTGGGTTTTGCAGTCGTAATCCAGACAGTCTTCTCCTTTGCCACCTTCTTGCCCTCTAGCATTTCCGCAATCTCTGCTATCTCCTTTATGCTAGCATGCGGACAGCCTACACTGATGAAATCAATCTCAACATCTGCATCGTCAAGCTCACTTCGAGCCGCATCCAACTCATCCTGAGTGATGACTTCAGTCTTGTCAGGTACCAGTGTCCTGTTTGGCGTCAAACCCTCCATGTGAAAGAGCGCAACTCCTCCGTAGGTTGCAACCGATGCGCAAAACGACTTCAGCTGCTCAGTTGTAGCATTTGCCACCCCTGTGATATAGGGTATCGCCTTCTTTGTGCGTGTCCCGATTACTTGCCCGAGAAGGCCAAAATCATCAGTGTTCTCTATCCTTGCCTCGACATCGTATCTAACCTGTGCGACGCGATTCTCTTGCAGATGGAACCCATACTCTGCAGTTCTCCCGGTGAGTGCAGAAGCGAGCGCACTCGGGCCACCCTCTCTATTGGTCATTGCACCAATCACCGAGTTAGCAAAGCATACCGCTGAAGACTCCGCCCACGCGATATGTTCCCCATAGTGCGGCAGATTACCGATTAGGTACGGTGTGCATGTGCACGTGGCAATCACACCCATCTTCAAGAAGGCGTCCACTACTCTCTTCTGATTCTTCGCAAAGCTCTCACTGATGCCGTGCTTCTTCCATTCAGTCAGGTCCATTCCGGCAGGATTCAAAGTGGTGAGGACTCTGGTCTGACCATCTTCTGCCATATCGGAGAGATATTCAAGACCTGCTTCTCCAAGATTATGGTACGAAACTCCCGCAATTTGGACACTTGAAACTGAAATGAGCCTCTTGGCCCCGTATATTTCTCCAAGTGCTGTTATGATCTCCATGGCCTTTTTGGCAGATTTTCCGTGCTTGCCATCCAGCATATCTCTGTCATCTTTAGTGAGTTCCAGCCCCAATCTCAATCGCTCCTGAATTTACTTGGGTCCATTTTTGGAAATTCCGCCCGGTCAAAGCTCTTTCCTTTCGCAACCAATGGCTTTGTGACGTCGAAGCCAATCTTTGTAGTCAACTTGGTGCCTGGCTCAGCACTCGGGTCGAGAGAGCTACCAGGTTCACGGTCCTTGATGAGCATGTCTTCATCACCCTGGAATCGTGTCGCCAATGCCCACTCTCTGTCCTGCTCGTTGTAGATGTCTATGTCATCATCATAAACCCAGACATGTTTTGCGCTTCGGTGTCCTCCAAATGCCCCCTCTAGAGCTTTGAGGCCATCATCCTCATTCTTTTTCCTGATTTTGATGGCTATGTGAAGCCAACTTGCCCCTCCAGGCGTGATGTTAACATCAAGCACATCAACTCCCTTCTCAGCCACCTTGCGAAAGACAGTAGGCTCCCTGGGCATCCCCATCAAGACCTTGTGCTCTGATCGTCCTGGCAGAAGTCCCTGCCAAATTGCAGTCTTTCTGTGAGTAATCTTCTTGACTTCAAAGATGGGTTCCTGACGAATCACGTCTACCGTTTCTGTCAGGTCAATGAATGGCCCTTCATCAGCTTTCTTTTCCAAGAACACTCTCCCTTCCAGCACAAACTCTGAATCTGCTGGTATCATCAGATCAACGGTCTTTGCTTTGGTCACTCTGATTGGTCTGAGCGCGTTGGCTATCTCGAGTTCGTCTACACCCGTTTCCACGGAAGTCGCGGCGGCTATCAGAATCTCCGGTGTATTACCTATACAGTAAGCAACGTCAACCTCGCCATTCCGTTCCAAGAACTTGTGAAAGTCACGTCCTCTGACAACTCTGGTGACCATTCGGTCCTTGCCAATCTGCATGGCTCTATGGAAGTCCAGATTCTGTCCAAACTCAGGGTCGCTAGCAACAACAACCCCTGATGATATGTATGGTCCTCCATCCACCTCATTATGAATTAGTATCGGGATGTCATCTAAGTTCACACTATCCCTAATGACCTCTTGGCAAGGTGCGTCCTTTATTGCTTCAGGAGGGCTTCTATTCTCAATAGCCCTGGTAAGAGTTGGAATGATGTCTTCCGTCTTGATTCCGAAATAATCCGCAATCTGCTCCTTTGTGCAGAAGAGGTTCCCTGCTACTCGAAATTCAGACTCCTTCACTTTTTCGAATATAGCTGGTGTTGGTTCCAATGCTTTGAGTACGCCCGCAATCTCAAGATTCCTTGAGATCTTCTTATCAAATTTCTCTATCTTGTTCTCATTGCTCAGTTTCTTAATGTAATTCTCGAGTATCATTACGCACGCCTCTCTTACAGTCCAAAGGATGTTGTCCATACCCCAGCCGCGCCTGCTTGTTCCAAGACTTTTGCAATCCTATCTCTGGTAGCCTCATCCGGGGCTAGCGATATCATGTTGCCTCCTCGTCCTGTCCCAGTCATCTTGGAGCCCAGCGCTCCATTTTCTCCAGCAACTTTCGTCAGGGCATCCAGTTCCTTGCACGACACAGTGAGTTCCTGCAGCAGTTCGTGGTTCTTGTTCATGAGCTTGCCCACTTTCGAAAAATCCAGTTGAAGCAATGCATCATGACCAGAATGGACTAAGTTCTCGTACTCTCGGGCAATTTTGTCGAACCATTCAGGATTCTCATTTTTCTTGGCTCTCACATCCCCTACTACCTCTATCGTACTCGCAGTGATACCGGTGGATGCAATCACTAAATGCGCCAGTTTCTTCAGTTTGAGTTTCTCAAATGTTGGCGGGCCGCCCTTGAGATTTCTGATATACCACACAAGTCCTCCAAAGGTTGACGCGGTGTTATCAATCCCAGATGGTGTTCCGTGATAGCCCTTCTCCCCCTCAAATGCAGCCTCATTGATCTGGTTATTGTTCAGTCCAAGTGAGAATTCATCACTCAGAGCTCGAGCTAGAGCGACACAGCTCGCTGCACTTGCTCCTATGCCAGACGCGCAGACTAAATCGCCTCCCAACTCAATATGAATACCCGTTTCTGACAAGTCCACGTTGCAATATCGAAGAACATTGTCAATCGAAACCTTCTGCTCATCGAGTTTCTTGGCTTTGTATCCAGGCATGGCTGGCCTCTGATCATTAAGTGTCCATCCCACTTGATCTATCTTGCTAACCTTCGCCGTAGTTTCGGCAGCTATACCTGCAGCAAGCGCGGGTAATCCATATACCACGAAATGCTCACCGAAGAGGATAGTCTTGCCTTTTCCGCTTCCTTGACCCATTGTCACTCAGGTTTAGGTCTGTAAAGCGGCTGTAGTTAATCGTTGCGCTTGAGCTCTCCCTTCGACATTGGATTAAGTTATGAAAACTTCGCCCTTTGCGTAAGACTCTTGTCCATTTCGCACGATGAACAATATATCAACGTGTTAACTGCGGGATAATGATGAGAATTCTTGATCTCTTTGCTGGTGCAGGTGGTTTCTCTGCAGGATTCGGTCCGTCATCTACTCACTCGCACCTAGCAATAGACAATGATCCTTTTCCTCTTGGCACATATGCGCTCAATAATCCCCATGCCAAAACCTTGCAGCGCGACATCAGCAAGCTTCACTCACTGCAGATAGAGGGGATTCTTGGAGGAACCCCAGACATAATCCTTGCATCACCACCCTGTGAAGAATTCAGTCTAGCGAATCCAAAGAGCAATGATCTCGCAGCTAATCGAATATATGGTACAGGAACTGCACGATTGCTGTTGGATACAATTCGACTAATTGGAGACCTCGCCCCAGATGTCTTTGTGATTGAAAACGTGGCCGCGCTCCTTCGGGCAGGAGGCAGAGAAATAACGACTCGAGAGTTCGAGCGTATCGGAATCTATGATATCCATTTCAATCTAGTCCGAGCACATCAACACGGAAACCCCTCGAAACGCCTCAGACTCTTCATGAGCAATGTGAAGTTGAAACTTCCAAGAAGTTATTCCCCCACTGTCATGGACGCGATTGGTAATCTCCCTCCCCTTGGACTCAATGCTCTTCTAAGCCCCTCCAATGAGGTTCCTAACCACGTTTATCGTCCCGCCACCGAACGCAATCAGAAACTAATCAATAAAGCACGGTGGGGTTTCGGTGCGAAGCAATTCAGGGGTCCAAAAGGCAGAACCATGCCCAACTGGGTAAGACTATACCCGAATCAATCTTCATCATCCATAATCGGCCTATCTCGTTATATTCACCCATACGAAGACCGACTGCTCACTGTGCGCGAGCACGCGCGATTGATGTCATATCCAGATGGCTTTGTCTTCACGGGCCCGATTGAGAGCCAATACAATCAAGTGGGGGAGAGTGTTCCACCCCTCATATCCAAGCTCATAGCCAAGGAGGTTCAAAAACATCTTGAATGATACTACAAAGAACGTGTATGTAGTACTACATAACGTACATTCAGTTAGCAAGGTTGCCGAAACCGCTCAGGTCGTCTACGGTCTCGGTTTTTCTAACTTCATTGTTTCAAAGGCTGAGGGTTCAGCCGCTCAGACAGGGGTTCCGGACGCAAATCGGTTTGCAGTCAAGATGAAGAGCAGCTTCATGGTGATGCCAGATTTACGGGATGTGCTCGAAGTCCTTGGAGTTGAAACCCCCCTGCTAGTTACATCCCCCGTTCTTACAAAAGAGAGAGTGAACTTTGACACGCTTGGCAAGAGAGTGAGGTCAGGAGAGAGGACAGTGATAGTCTTGTCTGGAAGCAACAGTTCGTTCTCGCGAAAAGAAATGGACGTGGGTGAGTGCGTAAGCCTTGAAGCCCGTGTCGACATCGGACCTGCAGGAACTGCAGCGGTAATCCTTCATAGAATCCTTAGCTCATGAAAACGATGAGGTACTAAGAGGATTAGCCCAGTCTAGAAGAGATCAGGAAGCAATGCCTTAGAGCCATGCAGTTTCGCTTGAATCAACGCTTTGATGGCAGTTGTCTTTGAAGGAGTGATATCAAGAACGCCTACTCCCATGAGTTTGCAGAGTGCAGACAGTGTCGCCGCTAGCCTGTTACAGGTCGGACTAGTGAACACATTTTTCCTCCCCAATCGTGCTTCGAGTGCCTCTCTGGTTTCTTCAATTGCACAATCACCTGCGATGAATACCCTGCCAGTTATGGAGCCGACATCCTCTCTATCGAAGCCCTTTCCCATGAGGATTGTGAATCCCCCCTTTCCTTCGTAGTCATAATGAAGCATCTGTAGAACAATCAGCACATTCAGTTCACACCCCTCCGGGCAGAGCATCTCCTTGCCACGGATTATTCTAACATCCTCTGGCATTGTATCGAGAATGTTACATGGATACTTCTTCTGGAATCGAGATAGATTCCCTTTCACATTTATCTTACTCAGGTCGCCGATGCCATTTCCATCATCACGGACAAGTGCGAGGTGCTTGACTTCATTAATATCATAGCCAAGAACCTTGGCTCCCACCGTGTCTGTAGCCAGCGTATCTGCGCCACCGATTAGGATGTTCAATCGGTCCAACGACTTACTTTGGAATGGCTCAGTGCTCAGTGGATAGTGTCCGTTAAAGACGGCATTGGTTCCATCAACGAGCGTATAATCCGGTCGAACCAGCGCGAAGAAATCGGCTAGTCTGCGGTGGAGATTGTAATTGTGATGGTACCCTCTATCTTTCTGGCTTGGGAATGCCATCTGATTCTTGACACCCAGAGTGACTGTACTCATAGAGTGAGTCTTCAGTTTGGGCAGAGAAACGTAAGTGTACTCGTCCTGTTCATTCATAAACTTCTGAACAATGAGCCTTGGAAACTCTATTGTTTCATCGAAATGCGGCAGTTTGACACTTTCAGTGGGCTTCTCATCCAAATAGATGGGCTTTCCCCCAGTTCTCTTACACACTTCACGATACCCTGTGAACTCGAACACAATTCGCGTCATGTTTCCTTGTGTTGAATTCTCCATAACAAAGACCTTGGATGCATCCAACTCGTAGAAGTAGTTAATCACAGCCTCCAAGACACTGGGATCTGTGTAGGCATAAGGCTTGAAGTCAATCGCATTTGGTTTGAGATACACCTCACCGGATGACTTGATTAGGCTCCTTTCTGGCACAGTGAGTCTGAAGACTTCTCTCACTGCGCTCAACACATCATTCTCAATGTCTACCACAGCAACATCAAACATATTGGGTCAGTCATAGAATAGCAGTGGCAAGAGAAAAGTATGGTGGGCCGGAGGCGATTTGAACGCCCGATCCCTTGGATCCGAACCAAGAATCAATTTGGCAGGTCGCTATTAGCGGCACCTTGTTACCAAGCTAGACCACCGACCCATGTGCGAACCCAATCCTAGGCGGGTGTCATTTAATTATTTCGTCGAGCATCAGGTGGAATACAGTCAACCGTACAACATAATAAAGCGCCATATGAAAACGTGGCTGAGAAACATGTCACTACCTCCTAACGAAGTCAAAATGCTTTCTCGCAAGGACTTGACACAGAAGGATATAGAGTACTTCCGGGTCAAGTACGGCAAGAGGTTCGTGAGAGCATTGCGTGCTGTTGAGGAAGGGAAAGTAAAGAAATACCACTTCCTCCCAAGCGACACCACTAAATGGGTTGTGCATGGTGATACTCGGGCGTACTTGCTAAGCCCTGAAGTTTTCTGTACATGTCGTTCATTCTATCAGTCAGCAGTCATTGCACGCGAAATCGACATGTGTTATCACATGCTAGCCCAGAAAATCGCGGCAATTCGCAGTCAGTACATGGCTATTGAGTCTAGTGACGCAGAGCGTAGACGATTATATACACAGTGGCGAAAAGTAGGTTGATTCATCAGTCGTGCATTCTTTGATTTGAGGATAACTTTAAAACTCAGACCAAGTGTGGCACGCTAACTGAGCTAGAAGGTCGGAAGTGCGAATGCCACGCTTCAATAATACCTCACGGATTATCGTGACTGTAGTAGCCCTGATGATACTTCTGTCATCCTTTCAGCTCAACGTAAAAGCTCAAGCGCAGCTTGACCCAATTGTTGTTCTTTATGATGCAAGTCATCTTCAGCAGATTGACCCATTCGATGAGGAAGGGCTGAAGCTGATGTTTGACATGGTGAATGAGTCATCACGATACATTATAAGAATCAATGAGGACAATTCTCTGAATGCATCGGTTCTGAATGATGTGGACATACTGATAATATCTGATCCCGACGCAACCTCTGAATTCACTCAAGAGGAATCTTCTGCCATCGCAGAGATGCTGGTTAATGGCAGCTCGCTTTTGGCACTGGGAAATCCTACAATCACTCAAAATTCGACCTATTGGAGTTCCGCACCGTTTCAGGATCTAGGTGAGAACATCGCACTGAATACACTCTTTGATCAAATCAACATGAGCGGAGTGAGATTCAGTGTGAACTACACCTTGGACGACCGGATTTGGGGCGATACGTTGTTCGACTATGAGCATTCCCTACACCCCAACAGCTCGTGGGTACTACAGCTCGATTCCAGTACTTGGGATACAACGCATCCTATCTTCAAGGACATCAACGAGCTATTCACAATGACTGCCACGCTCAGGCCCATTGATGCGGCAAGCGCTGTTGCCAGAGGATACGATTCCTCTTTTGCCCAGTTTAGAAAAGGCCCTTACAGCTGGGGCAATGTATCGTTTCCGAACATTAGCCTGACAGAGTTTGAGGAAGCCCCGCTTTCGTATTCAGCCATCAATGGTACCCTCCCCCCATGGCTTGCAGCCTTCGAGTATAACGGAAGCAGGGTAATCGTTGCCGGGTCAACGATGATGTTCACCGGTTACAACCTTGACCTGCCAGATGGGGTTTCAAGGTCGGAATCGCAGTGGTTCTACCAAGGTGATAACGCAAGGCTCTTCATGAATATGCTCGATTGGCTTTCAGCTGGTTCTGCTGAGCCTCCCAGTGCAATAGTGCCCATGTTGACGATTTCTGCTGTGATACTACTTGTTGGTATTGCTTACTACCTCATCAAAAAGATGCGGTGAAACATCACCATTCCGGCTTCTCTACGCCCCGCCTGTCCAAATTCGCTTCGATGGTTTCCTTAAGCTGTGAGATGTTAACACGCTTAGATGCAGATATCGGCACAATCTGAGGCTCTATGTCTGGCACAACCTCTCTAAGCTTCATCTCCAAATAGTCGAGCTCGTGGGAAATCCTGCTTTTCTTGACTTTATCGATTTTGTTTGCAGCCACAACTACACCTGAGGAAATCTCGGATAAGAAACCGTAAAACTCGATATCAACAGGAATCTCACCACGTTTATCCCATCTCTCGACAAGCACTCTAAACAGGGATACATCTACAATCAGGATTGCTACAGCTATTTTCTTCCCCCATTCCTCAAGCCTGTGAATGACCGTAGTCTTCGTTTCTTCTATTGTTGCCTTGCTTTGACCTGCCATGTGACCAAAGCCTGCCATGTCAGCTAGAATGACTGGACCAAGGTCTATGAGAAACTCCCAGCGCGTGCTTCCGGGGCGCTTGCCAACCCGCACTCGCCTACCAGTCAACGCCCGTATAGTACTGCTTTTTCCAACATTGCTTCTGCCAGCAAATACTATCAGCGGCTTTCCACCCTTGATCTTGGTACGGCTTCGTTCTTGCATTCTCCTTCTTCGCCTTTGCTATTTCTCTCAAGAGTGCGTGTTGTTCATGTCGTAGAATAATCGATGCAGTCGGCGGTCCAACTCCTGCGTCCGAGAACTCTGGGAACAGTCTTCTCCTGAATCTCAGTAAAAGGTGTAATTTGCTGGGATGAAATACAATTGTGTATCTCTTCATTGAGGGACGCAAACATGCTCATCTAGAGGACTTCCTCTCCTTCAGATGCTGAATCTCGTTTATCAAGATACGCATGTCAGTCCTAAGTGTAATCTCCACATCATCCATTTTGGACTCAAGATCACGCACAACGCCATCGATTGAAACGCATTCAGTCACGAACTCATCAACAGTCATCTGTAATGCTGCCAAGTTAGAGATGTGCGCTGCAACATTGTCAAAAGCAGAACGAATTATTTCGTAACAGTCACTGGGAGGAGATTCTCCCATCGCCTACTCCTCTTCTTGAGTTTCACCATAGACTGTGTAGCCGAGAATCATAATTAGCACTACAATGCCGAGTATCTTTAGGGCGACATCAACTATTGGAATTAAATCGGCTTGCATGGCAATCCTGTGTCCTCGGAATAGGTCGGCTTATAATAATTGCTGATAGACAAATCCCGAACTACAGGACAATGCTCTGTCTATGCAGCTTCTGCTTTGCGCTTTTCATAGAATTTGTCTATGAAAGATCCATAGACGTCTACAGGCTCAGTTAAATCATTAACTTCATCTATTGCCATCTCCAGCCCACAGAATCCGCACTTGACTGTCGCCACAATTTTGGCACGATATAGCTCTATCTTGATGGAGGTGTTACCACACTCCGGACACGGGTAGACGTCCGGAATACGCTTCTGAGGTCGTCGACGCACCTTCTGCCTTCGTCTTCTACCCATATTGAATCACCATTTGCCTATTTCACACAGACCGCGGATGGGCCCCGAAAGAAACAGAGCGGGCTCTGCGACGCCAGTTTTCATTTAAGCATTATGTTAGGTCAACCATCACTAACTGAAATCAGTGACCTAAACGCTGAACGTTCAAATCAAGCAAGTTTTGCGCACAGAAGCTTTCTTATCTCAGCATACTTCGCTGTGAAACTATGTCAGGTTTCTCAAGGAACGCCCAGTGTGTTTTGCGCATCCTAGAGTCGTCAGAGTCGATGTTAACTTCGGAGATTCTGGAAACCGCAAAACAGCCTGAGTATGTGGATCTCTGCGCAGACTGCGCTGGAGGCGACGCATTCATTGCAGCTGCGAATCAGCTAGCAAGTCAAGGTCTAATTGCTAAGAAGTTTGGAAAGGGCGGCTACCGCTGGCATCTTGTGGGGGCGAAGTAGTTGGACGTAGCAAGAATACGCGAGGATTTTCCTGTCTTGAAGCGCATAATCAATGGTCATCCACTCGTTTACCTTGATAGTGCATGCATGTCACTGAAGCCTTTGCAGGTACTTGCTGCTATGCGCGAGTACTATGAACAGTATCCAGCTTGTGCTGGTCGAAGTATCCACAAGCTTGGTGAAGAAGCATCAAATGCATACTCTGCAGCACGAGCCAAGATTGCCGACTTCATCAATACTGCTGAGCCTGAGGAGTGTATCTGGACGAGGAATGCAACTGAGTCGTTGAACATGGTGGCCAGTTCGGTGAAGCTTCCGAAGGGCTCGAAGATAGTTACTACTACCCTAGAGCATCACAGTGGCTCATTGCCATTTGTGGAGCGCGCACGCAGAGATGGTCTAAAGATTGAGATAATTGAAGCCAAAGATGATGGCACATTCGACATTGAGGACTGGAAAAGAGTCATAGATACTAACACTAGTTTGATTTCAGTAGTCCATTCATCCAATGTAACTGGCACTGTTGCCCCGATGAAGGAGATTGTCGAGATAGCTCATGACCGGGGGGCGTTGGTCATGTCTGATGATGCCCAATACGCTCCACACCACCCCCTGGACGTGCAGGATTTAGATGTTGATTTCTCAGCTATCTCAGTTCACAAGATGTGTGGACCCACCGGTGTAGGGGTTCTCTATGGAAAGATGGACCTTCTGAAGTCAATGGACATGTTTCTGGTTGGAGGTGACACCGTAGCTGACGTCAGGTATGTTGATGGCAAAATCGTTCCGGAATACTTGCCTCCGCCAGAGAAATTTGAGGCCGGGCTGCAGAACTATGCTGGAGCCATTGGTGCAGGAGCAGCTGCTGATTATCTTCAATCAATTGGGATGCACAACATCGAGCTTCATGAGAGGAATCTTTTGAGTTTCGTGTTGAAGTCCCTGAAAGAGATGGATAATCTTACAATCTTTGGAACGGACGACATCAGCATCAAAACTGGACTTGTTGCTTTTATGGTCAGTACAGTGAACACTGCGCATGATGTGGCCGGCTATCTCAGTGATTCATACGGCGTAATGCTGAGGTCTGGTGCACACTGCACTCATCCTTACCACTACCAGATGGGAATACCTCCTTCGAAAGGGACCAACAGGGCTTCGGTCTACCTCTACAATAACAGAAAGGATGTGGAGGCATTCATAGAGGGATTGCATGCGCTGATTGAAGCAAGTTCCTAGTCCAGCATATCTGCGACATTCTGCTTCATTCGCTTGATCTCTTCAATGGGATCTGCGAAATCAAGACCGCTCGCAGCTATATCTACAGAGTCTTTGTACTTAGTCACACGTCCTTGAATCGAAATGTATCGTCCAAGCATCTTGTCAGTGTTTTGCTCTATTGGTGCTTGGTTGTTTCCAGATTTTGAAATGAGATCGAATGCCTCTTGGGCTGTCATCTGCAGGAGTTCTTCACCTGTTTCGCCAAAGAGAGTCACTCGAATAGAACCGGAACCATCGTCCAACGTGACCTTGTACAGCATTCTGGGCTCTGGTTTCTTAACCTCGCCGCAGACGCTGCAGATGTACTTACCATCTCTATCCTCGACCTTCTTCCTACAACTCGGGCAGGCTTGGTACACAGGACTTACCTGACCAACCCCTACAACTATGCCACAGACCTCTACAGTTTGTCCTTCGTTCTCCGCATCTATGTCGCCAATCATGACTCTTCCTGCGCGAGTTATCGTTTCCAAAGACACTCCCGAGAGGTCAAGCTTTGCCAGTTTCGAACCCTTGGGGTTGATTTTGATTTTAGCACGGCGACCCACGTGAAATTCAATACCACCTCTAAATCCCTCCTTCACGTAGCCATGTTTGATTCTGATGACATTGTCCTCCTGCAAATCTTCTATCTTGTCTACATCATCATTCCAAAATGTGACCCGTGTGGTCCCAGATTCATCGGCAACAATAAGATTCTGAACTTTGCCCTCTTTTCCGTCCCTCTCAAAGGTCTTGGACGGGAAAATCCTGGCCACTTTGCCCTCAATGTCGACATCACGCATATCTACTGTCAGTTCCGAGATGTTCTTCCTGCCAAGTGGCTCTGAGGCAGGTGCTCCTACACTCACTTCCACCGCATCTATCTTCTCCTTTAAATCTCTCTCAACTTTCGAGGCTCTGGTGGTATGGAACTCGACATCTCCGTAGCGACCAGCCTTGGTGCGGCCGCCAGTGACTCTGATGACCTCACCCTCCTTAGCATCCTGCATCTCTTCCGCATGCTGGTCCCAAAATACAAGTCTGGCACTGCCAGTTTCATCAGCGCCAATGATGCTCAACACCTTGCCTTCACTACCGTCGCTTTTGCGGGTGAATGTGGATAGATTGAAAATCTTGCCGATTTTCACCAACAGATTCACATCAAACGCCCCATCCTGAAGGTCATTCATTTTAGCAGTCTGCGACTCAAGCACATCAAACTCTAGACCTTCCATCTCGTGGTCATCAATGATTCTAATGTTCGCCATGCGACCAAGGTTGAGTTCAAGGGCGTCACGCATTCCTTTCTTCACATAGGCACCTCTTATCTGAATTACGTCGCCAACATTGATTGCCCCCTCAGACACTGCCACTGTTTGGTCGTCCCACATAGCGATTCTGATTCTTCCAGTTTCATCTGCAACCACTATGCTGGCGACCTTTCCTTCTCCGCCGCCGGATCGAGAAAAAGTTCTGACTGTACCAACATTGACAACCTTTGCAGTTAGGGCAACATTCCTAATATCCTCGGATATGTCTTTGATTGTCAGGCGTGCTTTGGGAGATACCTGATGAAGATCGATACCAAGTTCACGTGCAACAATCATTGCTGCAGATTCGTCGTTAACAACCTCAGGACCCAACTCCTGGCGTTTCTCTTCGATGAATTTCAAGATGTCCTTGCGTTCATAATCGGATTTGTGTTTCAAAATAAGTTGAATTGTTTCTTCAAGCGTGAGCACTTCTATTACCATCCAGTTGCTGGGTAGTGACATCCACTCGATACAACATTTCAGCTTGTATCCTATAAAGTAGTATGCTCAATCCTACCGAGCTGGATTGACTAATCCGCAGTTGACAGGCCGAAACATAAATGACCACTACCGACAACAGAGAAATGACAACTTGTGACCGAGTCTGAGCCTAGCCTACCAAAGCATAGCATCCACTATGCCCGCTACTTCGCTGCACTGAATAAAGAGGTCAAAAGAATCTATGCAGTCGCAGAGAGTGCAAGGGCGAAGGGCGTTGACCCCACAACAGTTGTTGAGATTCCGCCAGCGTATGATGTAGCTGCTCGTGTTGAAGCTACACTTGACGGCCCTGTTGGCGTAGCAAAGCGAATTCGAGAGCTGCAGAAAGACAAAAAGCGCTCAAGAGAAGAGGTAGCCTTTGCTGTCGCCAAAGAGATTGCCACAGGGAATCTAGGTGGCATCACAGACCATGAAAAGGCTGCAGACAAAGCCGTACGAGTGGCTCTGGCGATACTTACCGAGAGCATTACTGCTGCTCCAATTGAAGGAATCTCAAAAGTTCGAATTAGGGGCGCGGGTTCAGATCAATACCTTGCCATCTATCTCGCGGGGCCTATACGGGCTGCTGGCGGTACAGAGGCCGCCATGACGGTTCTAGTTGCAGACTATGTACGGCAGGTGTTAGATCTTCCAGCATTCAAGGCTACTGAGGAGGAAGTCGAGAGATCTCTGGAAGAGGTTGAGCTCTATGCACGAGCAGTGCATCTTCAGTATCCAGTGCAGCTTGACCTTTTACGACTAGCAGCCTCGAAACTACCAATAATGCTGACGGGGGAACCAACGGAGGAGTTCGAGGTATCGGGCAGTCGCGATTTGGATCGAATAGAAACCAACCGTGTTAGAGGTGGGGCAGTTCTAGTACTCAATGACGGAGTCGTTGGGAGGGCTGCCAAGCTCGCCAAGATTGTGAACGGATTGGAGATGCCTGGGTGGGAGTGGCTCAATGAGTTAGCTGAAAAAACCAGCAAGGCCGAGTCATCAGAGGATGAATCAGAGGAGAAGAAACTGGCTCCGAAATCCGAGTATCTAGCAGATGTGATTGGCGGCCGCCCGGTGTTTTCACATCCATCACGAATTGGTGGTTTCAGATTGAGATATGGCCGGTCTCGCAACACAGGATTGGCAGGGGTGGGCGTACATCCTGCTACGATGTTCTTGGCTGACGAGTTCTTGGCTCCTGGGACTCACATCCGAACAGAGCGTCCCGGTAAAGGCTCCATAGTGTCCCCCGTAGACACCATCGAAGGCCCTACGGTACTTCTTCGAGATGGAACAGTTAAGCAGGTATTTACTGCTGAAGAGGCATGCAGGCTTCAAGATAAGACCGAACGCATAATCTTTCTTGGCGATATATTGGTTGCACTTGGCGAGTTTCTTGAGAACAATCACCCACTCGTTCCATCGGGGTATTGCGAAGAATGGTGGTCACACGATCTCGACAAAGCACTCATGAAACTCAAAAAATCTGAGGTCGAACAACGCCTTTCAGGCTCGGACATCACCGCCAGTGATTTATCCGGATTTATCAGCAACCCTCTCTCAAGTATCCCCTCACCAGAACAAGCACTTCATCTGGCAATGTCATTTAGGGTGCCACTTCACCCTAGGTATCTCTATCGTTGGCTTGCGTTGAATGGTGAGGAAATATCGGATCTTAGGACTTGGCTTTTGAAGAATAAGAGGATAGAGAGAACCTCCCAAAACAGCCGCATAGTCCTTCCAAATGATGCACGATACAAAGAGCTACTCACAAGAGCAGGTATCCCTCATTCTCTGAATGAAGACCGTAGTATGATTTGCATCACAGATAGCCCCGCAACAGTTCTAGCGCAATTGGGTGACAAACGCAAATCCCCCAAGGGAAGTAACGCTCTTGAGGCTCTCAATTCTTGCACGAAAATCGAGCTTAGGGATAAATTGGGGTTCTCGATAGGGGCAAGAATGGGTCGGCCTGAGAAGGCTGAAGAACGCAAGATGAAGCCTCCTGTTCACGTGTTGTTCCCGGTAGGACGAGCTCTATCAAGCGAACGACGAGTGGAACGCATTGCCAAAAGCAACGAACACACATCAACACAATGCACCTTCGATGCTGATGGCACGGTTATGGAACCCGCTCTGGGGGGTTCAGGTGTACGGCTTGAAATGGTATCCAGAATCTGCACAGGATGTGGGCTTGAAACCTTTGAGTCCAAATGTCGCGAATGTGAGTCACATACTGAAGTCCAATCGTGGTGTTCGCATGAAGAGTGTGGCAGGGCAGTGGATACCACCACTGGAGTGTGCCCCAATAAACATGACATGAATCTTATCCGCACCACGAAGACTATCTCTGTGGACTTCCAAGCGCTTTTGGAAGACATAAAGAAAGATCTTGGTGAGTCACAGACTTACAATCTTCGAGGAGTCCTAGGACTGACCAGCAATCATAAGGTGCCAGAATATCTTGGAAAGGGAGTCTTGCGCGCCAAACATGATGTATACACTTACCGCGATGGCACAGCACGATTCGACGCCACTGATGCACCGCTGACTCACTTCAAACCCAGAGAGATTGGGGTTTCTGTGGGCCGTTTACATGAACTCGGATACAGAGCTGATTATCAAGGCGAGCCTCTGGTTTCAGATGAGCAGGTCATTGAGCTCATGGTTCAAGATTTGGTTGTCCCTGAAAATTGTGCGGACTACTTGGTTAATGTAGGCAATTTTGTAGATGATTGCCTTCAGCGAATCTATGGCTTGGACAGATACTACGGGTTCCGTAGTCGTGAGGCCATAATCGGACAGTTGGTGATTGGGCTTGCTCCTCACACATCTGCGGGGATAATTGGCAGAATAATTGGGTTTACAAATGCAAGCGTGTGCTATGCACATCCTTACTGGCATGCTGCAAAACGGAGAAACTGTGATGGTGACGAAGACGCCCTAATTCTAGTCCTTGATGCACTCATCAACTTCTCTAAAGCTTATCTTCCAAGGGGCAGAGGTGGATTCATGGATGCTCCCCTTGTTCTGTCTGTAGTTCTAGACCCGACCGAGATTGATGATGAAGCTCACAACATGGAAGTCTGCAATCGATATCCTGCTCAGTTCTACAGTACGGCTGCTGAGGCGCAGCACCCTCGAGTGGTCGAGAGTCTCGTAGATATCGTGGCATCACGACTAGACAAAGAGGCACAATACGAGGGACTTGGCTTTACACATGACACGTCATCAATCGATGATGGTCCGCGCAACTCGAGATACAAGACGCTAGGCAGTATGGTTGAGAAACTTGATGCACAGCTCAAGCTTGCGAAACTCATTGATGCAGTAGACTCGCAGGATGTTGCAGAACGTGTGCTTTCACATCATTTCATTCGTGATATCAGGGGAAATCTTCGGGCATACTCAACGCAGAAAATACAATGCCTGAAGTGTCACAGAGTATACAGAAGAGTTCCACTCTCCGGTTCTTGTGTCTGTGGCGCGAAGCTCTCACTCACTGTGAGGCAGAAGAATATCTCAAAGTACCTGACTATAGCCCAGCGGTTGATTCGTGAACATGGACTCGGACAGTACCTACAACAACGCCTTAATCTGATTAACTCATCTTTGGACTCGATGTTCGTATCCGAACAGACATCTCTGTCTGAACAAGCTTCTCAAGCCAGCCTGTAATATCCCTATTCGACCTCGGTTGCTAGCCCCAACAAATCGCGATCATCTATTATGCCAATAAGATTGCCTGCGGCTGAAAGCACCGGTGCTTGGTCAATGTCATTTTTCCTTAGTATTCGTACACATTCAGGAATGGTTGTGACTTCGGTTACATTGATTATGCTCTTGGTCATGACCTGTTCCACAGGAACATTGGGCAATTTCAAGAGTCTCTTGGTGACAATCAGAAAATCCTTGGAGGTCCAGCCCCATTCCACAGCTTGGTCAGTCCCGCTGTAGGTCTTGGATACATTCTCCTCGACTGTGATCTCAGACAGTCGTATGTAATCGCTGACTGATATCACACCTGCGACTCCTCCGGCTTCGTTGACTACCACAAGCGCATGCTTCCCGGCCATCTCCATAATCATGTATGATAGGGGAAGAGGAGTCTGATCCCACACTGCAATGACTTGATGGTTAACAAAGTCTTCGATGCTCTTGTCGTCATATTCTCCGCTCTCTTCTAGTATTGCACCCAGAATGTCAGGTATGGACACAAGCCCCACGAGCTTGTCCTTATCCACCACAGGTAATCTCCTGTACTTCTTGTCCCGCATGAGCTTGGCTGCCGTCTTCACATTAGTTCTAGGTGTGACAGTGTCCGGGTCTCTTACCATGAGCATGGCAAGCTGGTTCTCGTCTGCTTTCCGCAAGAGGTCTGTTCTTGTGACTATTCCCACAAGGGTTTTGGTCCCTTTCTTCACGATAGGGAGTCCGTTGATTTGTTTCTCTGCCATGAGTAGCAGGACATCTTCTCTGGTGCCTGGTACTGATACGAAGACCACGTCTTTCTGCATGCAGTCTGCGACTTTCATTGTTGATATTACTCCGGTACAAGATATAGAGTGTCATTGAACCTGCTAATTCTTGTTGGACAATTGAGATGTCTAGCCTCAACGACAGAACAAGAATAGGCTCTCTGCTGACCTTTTATGTCTATCTTTCATTTTAAAATGTTCATCTTTGGACACGCTACCAAGGGTTCTTCTTTAGCCCCAGTAGGTAGCTGCCTGCATTGCTCACCCAGTGAATGACGAGGGTTATGAGAATAAGAATTGCGGGATACACTGGATTTGGCTGTAGGAATGGAGCAGCAAGAATCAACGCCATCAGTACAAACCCGAGCTGATCAAGCATTGGCGATGGCGCGCCACTATGGAGATTGACTCGCCTTTTTAGAAATGAACCTACCAAATCACCAAGCAGAGCGCCAATCGACAATATCAGGGCGATTGAAACGCCTGAGAAGAGAATGGTTTCCATGCCTTGTGTCACCGCAAGATACTGCACCATATGCGATTTAACATATGGGGCAGCGATTGATTGTGCAACTCCGGTAAAAACACCGAAAATAATCCCTGAAGTAAATCCTCTGATAGTCTTGCCGTCCCCGAGAATCCTGTTGCCATCCCTGAACAGTAGCCCAGCGTCCATTGGTCTTCTTCCGCCAAAGATAACTGGAGTGGCATTGGCAACCCACGCTGGCAAGCCGAGCCATAGGGCGAGTCCAACTAGGGCAAGTTCCTCATACATCAGCGTTGCTCCTGTGTCAGACTCTCTTCTGGTTCCATTTCACTGTTTTCTTCTGTGCTGCGCTCTGCTGTGAATCCTTTCATAGCAAGATACATCACACTCTTCGAGGGCTCGCCTTCAGGTACCAGTCTCTCCACGATTCTTTCTGCTCTGCCACGCCCGACTTTCAATCGTATGGAATAGTCCTCATAAAACTCCATGATGTTTCGGGCGACGGGTTCGAATCCTTGTGATTCATCCATTCGTCCCCTTACTTGATTCAATACCATCACAGCCATGTTTCGTTCCTTTGCAAGTCCCTTCAGGACGCCCATCTGTGTATTCAGTTCTCGATGTGCTGCGTAGTTAATCTTCTTGTCTTCAAGGGCGGCTCTGTACAATCTTGTGAGAGTGTCGACAACAACCAGTCTTGTCCCCTCTCGCGAATAGAGGTCGAGGTCATCTATGAGTGTTCCCTGTTCGCTGAAGCTCTTAGGCGAAAGAATGGTCACTAGGCTCTCAATCTCATCTAGTTTCTTATTCGTGATTTGCTCAAGTCTTTCGATTGGTGATGCCCCCTCAGAATTCACATAGACGGTTCCAACATCCAGACGACAAGCGGCGCTGACAAAATGGAGTGCCAAGGTTGTCTTACCAGCTGCCGCTTCACCAAAGGCATGAGTCAGGCGTCCAGTGTGCAAGCCTCCATTAAGGATGAGGTCCAATGAGGAAACCCCTGTTGGAATAATCAATGCGGATTTCACCATCTGTAGATTCTATCTAAGAAGTCTTAAGGATACCCCAGTACGCGTATGTAATGCCTCGCAGCGAAGTCGCAGTAGCAACAAGAAACCCTAAAACGCTCTATCTCATTATGGAGGTTCTCAAGAGCCTAGATCTGGATTTCGTGGTCTGTGAGCCTAGTGGTGCAGAGTGTCAGATTGCCAAGGTAATCATAACCACAAGTGACGAGGCAAAAGATCTAGACCCTGAACGAGTAGTCATTGTAGAAGATGATTTTAATGAAGACTCCATGGTGATTGCTCTGATGCTCCACCTTCTGGACATAAAAAAACCCACAAGCATTGTTGTTGGGATTGATCCCGGACTGCGATTCGGGTTGGCCCTGGTCATAGACGGCAACGTAGTTCGGACCAAGATATCCTCCTCACCGGCCAAGGCTGCCCGTTTCACCTTGCGCTGGTTGGCAGCAGTCAACGAAAGCTTCTCTCAGGAGCCCGTGATACGAGTTGGTACTGGATCCAGCATGTTTACAGCACTCTTTCTTCGAGAAATCACTCCTCATGTAGACAGCACTTCACTGGAGCTGGTTAACGAAGAGAATACCACAAAGGTTGGTGAATCGGACAAGTCATCTGCTATTCTGATTGCCATGCGTAAAGGTCGGCCGTTGAAAGAATCGGATGATATCTTTGAAATCCGGGAAAGCCATGTGCAATCGCTGAAACATTTGGTTCTTGATATCACCAATGGCACCAAACGTATTTCCACAGCTGATGCACAAGCAGTACTGCTGGGCGACAAATCATTTGAATGGCTACTGGGCACCACTAGCTAGTCGCTGAAGAAGGCTTCCACCTGTTGAGCCACCATGTCTGGGCTGTCAGGCATCACTTGTGTAACCTCATCTAACCATTTGGGCATAAATCGTCGGAGGTAACTTGTTGCAAATCGTTGATCCAAGAGAATAATGACTCCGCGGTCTTCGAGTCGCCGAACTGGCCGGCCAGCCGCCTGAACCGCTCGAGTCATTGATGGTAGGACATAGGCATAGTCCCTTCCTCTGCGATTAAAGCGCTTATCGAAGTACTGAATCAGTGCATCCGTTCGAGGGGTTGGTCTAGCATAAGGCACCCCCACAACGATGACACTCTCCATTGTAGAACTTGGGAAGTCACCTCCCTCGGAGTTGCGCCCTCCTTGCACTCCCAATAGGACGGCACCTCCCATATCACCTCTTGCTTTGAATTCCTCTATCAGGGTGTCGTTGTCACTGGTCTTCATCCCTTGCTTCTCTAAATAGAGCTTCTTCCGCAGCCTCTTCTCCAAGCCTGCTCTGAGCAGGGCACCCCCTACAGCATAGCTTGTGGTGAAAATGCCAGTGTTGCCTGGCGTAGCGTGAGCAACAGCAACACAGTGATCAACCATGCGACTGAATAGCGCATCAGACCGTGTCTTGTAGGAAGTACCCACCCCCTCAACAATCATCGCCAACCTGTTTCGCTTAGCGAACGGATTATGGAATGTCAATTTAGCAGTTTCAGGACCAAACCCTATCATCTCGGAAAAGGCATCGAGGGGGGAGAGAGTCCCGGAGATTGCAACTGAACTACGCACCATTCTGAGTATTGGATTCGTGATTACAGTTGGGTCAAGTGCCACAAGATCAAGCGAAACTCTTCTACTCTCTCTACTAGCCTGAGCTGACGCAATCATGAACGTGTAGTCTTCTCGTTCAGAATATTCAACCCACTTCAGCATGAAATCAGCAACTCTGTGAATTGTAGACCTAGGGAATTTCCCAGCCTTCAGAAGACCTCGTCGTATACTTGCTCCCATGTCTTTCATGTGCGATATGACTTCGTCTTCCGGTTCCATTCCAGCCTCCATAATCGCAATCTCAAAGATGACCTCTGGATCCACCATCTTCTCATCATCTTCTTTCATCTCTGCTGAATGCTCTAGGATGACTTTTGCAAGTTCTCTGCAGAAGTCCTTGGAAATGGTATCGTGGTAAGTCGTCGCCTCACGGATGGCCTGTCTCACCGTTCCCACGGATAGCGAGTCGCTAGCAGAACTTAGAGCTGTAGACGGTATATTGTGCGCTTCATCTTGAATCAAAACGACCCTTCCAAGAGGGGTTTCAAGTTCGGGTATGAACGCTTCCATAACAAAAGGGTCAAACACGTAGAGGTAGGAGAGAGCTACAACATCAACGACCTTGGCGAGCTTCTTGGCCAGTTCGTATGGGCAGAAAGTACGCTTCTTGGCGACTCTCACTATGTCCGGCGCCGTGAGGACCCCTGAGGGCATAATGTCAAGAACACTCGCAGAATTCACTGCTTTCTTTGTTCTCTCGTAGTATGCGCACTTTCCTGTTGCCTTTAGCTGTCCACATACCTCACTGATGGGCGCGAAAAAGCCAGCATTCTCAAGAACGAAAGGATTGAGACACATATGGCGCCTTCCTCTGAAAGAAACTCCAGTTACGCATTGCTTCTTTGATATTGCGTCAAGCTCTTCCATGACACGATCTAGCTGTCTATGCGTCCGTGCGCAATAGAGCACTTTTCCATTGTTTTCCAAAACCCATGGTAGAACTCCACATAATGTCACGCAAGTCTTTCCAAATCCATTTGGCGCCTCACAGACAATATCGTGCCCGCTTCTGACCTTGTCGCTAATCTGATTCATCATGTCCTCTTGGCCGTTACGAGGTTCATCATATGGAAAGAAGTCCATTGGAGCGGGTTGTTCAGTCATGAAGATTCCACCGAAATCAGCAGTGCTACTATTGATAACGATGTTGCTTGGCTTGCATGAATTCGCCGCACATCATACCTGTTTATTACCTCATTGAGCATTATGGCATCCGGCGATGGAAATGAGTCTGGATGATATCAGGGAATTCGAATCCGCGTTTTCACAGGGCAAGCTTAGGGGTAGAGTAATTGACCTTGAGAATGGCATACTGCTTCTCTTGTCTGACTCAGAAAGGTTCCGAATTTCTCTTTCGGCTGTGGCAATTCCGCCGGCTCATGGACGTAAAGAGCCCGTTTCCACTGGTTTTCTCTCGACGGGTCTAGACGCAACGCTTGTACGCACTATAGCCGAGAGAGTTGCAGCATGGACCAATCAGACCTGCATGCTAGTCATCGCGGTGAATGGTCTGAACAGGGAACTGATGATGGAAATCATTGCAATCCTGAAGAACTACCTTGTGACATAAGATGTTCAGCAATCTCGCGTACCCACATACCCGTTTCATCTAGTTCGTGCACGCGATTCAGGTACTCTTTCCAGTCTATCTCAAATGCGCGTTTCCAATCATCGAACGTAGCCCGCAGGTTATCAAGCGCGTGTCTGTGGTAAATACAGAGCTCTGAGTCCTCTGCAACTTCACGACCGCATACCGAACACACATTCACTTGCTCTTTCCTCCCGTTTTGCGCTTAGCATAGCTCTTTCTACGTTTCTCAAGCTCCTCGAGGTCATCCTGGCGGCCAGAACATTCAGCCCAGTTGATGCAGGTTTCCCACGCCCTTCTTCCAGAGGTAATCTTGATCATCTGATATCCGCAATGAGGGCACATCTTGTCTAGTGGAGATATCTTACCGCTTTGGGGCAGTGGGTACGTCTGTTCACATCTCCCCTCCTTATAGTTCGAGCAGCCTAGAAATCGCTTTCCCGTCTTTGATGAAGATATTATGTTCAGTGTTCCCACATTGCAAGTTGGGCATGGTCCAATCTCTTGTTTTTCCGTCCAGTATCTTCGAAGACCTCTAACTAAGGTGTTCCCTATTGCCGCCTCCATCAGCCTGAACCTCTCCAGAATTTCGAGAAGTTCTCTCTTGGCATCCACCAACACTTGCTCTCTATCAGTATCCCCATCTTGGATACCTTCCATCTGTTTCTCAAGATGTCGAGTCAACTCAGCAGACAACACCTCGGGTACATACCGTTCCAATGTTTCGAATAATGCATAACCCAAAGTCGATAGTTCGAACCTATCATTCAAGACATACCCTCTTGACCTGACAGAATCAGCAATTCTTGAACGAGTTGACTTTGTACCCAAGTTCTCTCTCTCAAGGGCTTTGAGCAGACTGGAGGGATTGTAACGTGGAACCGGGGAGGTCTGTTTGTCAGTTACATGTACTGAAGTAAGTTGTATCGAATCTCCTCTCTCTATCGGTGGAAATTCCTTCTCATTTGTAGTTGCATATGGCTCGTAGAACGCCATCCAGCCCTGCTTCACCACTCTGAGCCCTCGCACATGGAATAGATGGGTGTTGCACCTGACATCAGCCCTGCGGCTCTCCTTGACAGATGGCTCTCCAAAGAGCGCAATGAATCGCCGAACGATTAGGTCGAAAACCTTCTTCTCGCTGGGAGTGAGTCGACGAGGGGGTTTAACTCCTGTAGGATGTATCGCTGGATGTGCTGGGTCATCTTTCTTACCTTGAACAGGCATGAGCATTCCGCCATCAAGCACACGTTTGGCCAGAAACCCATATTGCTTGAGTCCGCTGAGTCCAAGGAGAATCTCCTTCACATCAACACTCGCTGGTATCTTCTGACTACTGGTTCGTGGGTACGAGATTAAAGCATCCAAGTAGAGCTTCTGTGCAAGAACGAGCGTTCTACTAGGCTTGAACCCGAAGTGTCTGTATGATTCTGCTTGGAGGCCGCTTAGGTTGAACGGAACAGGCGGTTTTTGTGTGCTCTTCTTCTTTTCGATTGAATCAATATGTGCTTGTTTCCCCTGAAGTTCACTACCAATCGCATCTGCCTCTTTCTTGATGTCGATTCGTTTCCTAGAGTACTCCAGTTCGATTTCAACTCCGTCGTGGTCGCCCATGGCCTTTATGGTCCAGAATGGGACCGGCACGAAGAGGTTGATCTCCTGCTCTCTTTTTGCCACAAATGCAAGTGCGGGACCCTGAACTCTGCCAGTTGATACTATCTTGAACCAGCCCGCAGTACTCTTGATTGCAAGAGTCAGGGCACGTGTGAGGTTTATTCCATAGAGCCAATCGACCTCATGCCGCACCTGACCCGCTTCTATTATGGGAAACTCCAACGTCAGTGACATGTTTTCATAGGCATTTTCAAGGTCCTTGGCTGTCAGCGACGAGAAAATCATTCTCTTTGCATCTGCAGGGTCCGTCCCACAAGCATACTTCACAGTCAGATAACCAATCAAGCTCCCCTCAATGTCGTAATCAGTAGCTACCACAAATTCATCTGCGTCTTTTGCAAGCCTCTTGATCAGTCGGATGATTGGCTTGATTGCTGTCGCTTTCTTGACGACCTCATATTTCGGAACCCACTCTGTTTCGAGTCTAGGGTATGTCCACCCCTTCTCTATTTGGCGGAGATCATACAGATGCCCTAGCGCGTAGGCTACAATGAGGGTGTCCTTACCTCTCTTGAACTTGTAGTATGAAACTCGCCCCTCCTTGACTTCACTCAAAGACTCCTGTTGACTCAACGCTTCAGCGATTCGTTTCGCGGCGGTGGGTTTTTCAGAGATAATCAGGACTCTCGACAGTTTGGCTCGCCTCTCTCGAATCTGGCGGAATAGACCAGTCCAATCTAGTGATACTTGGACTGGTACAAATGTGCATTTCACGATAGTCTTAAAAGCAGACCGCCAAACGGCACCGTTCGAGGTCGAACAGATGAAACCATGGTGGCCGCGATTCATTGTCAAACCCCGCGTGCGACTTATTAGGCCGCGTTTCGGAATGCCCGCACGGCCTCCAGAAATTCTCGTATTTGGTGTGTTTTTCTTTGCTATATTGTTCGTTCTCGGGGGAAACATCTACACTCTGGTGAAGTCCCCCCCTGCCATAGCAACTGGGCCAAACAGTGAACCCATCATAGTCTACCCCGCCCTCGACGTCCAGCTGGGGCTGGAGGGCATGGTAGCTTCGGTTGTCATAATGATTGGTGTCATTGGTCTGGGGCTAATCTATTACAGTTCTAGATACGTTTTCCAACCGGGTTACGCAATGCGTCTCATGGCTCTTGGGATGATTCTGGCTGGAGGAGCTTTCCTTATGGTCACCTATCTTATGATCCTGAAATCTCCAAGTAGAACAGGCATCATTCCGGTGCTCGAAATGGTCCAAGCTTTAACCTAACACGTGGTACTCTATCCTGCTGCTCGACATCAAATGTGTCAAGAGCTCTTCTGCAATCTGAAGCTTAATCCTCTTCCGCTTGCTGGCACGGAAATTCCCTTCGTGATTGGGTTTTGACCACTTGCCCACAGTTACCCCAAAATCCATCCCCGCAAGTACTATGCGTCTTGGTGCATTCTGGGCAATGATATGACAGGCTCTATCTCCATCAGTGAAGCCGCCCCAGAGGAATACATTGTCTGTGGGTTCGACCTGGGTGCTGCCCAAGATTATTCCTAAACTTGGAACGGACTCTCTCACCATTTCCATGTTATCACCATGCGCATGAACAATGGCGAGGGTGCCATGCTCTACTGCTTTCTTAATGTGCTCCATTCGCCCATCAAGGTCAGTTACAATAATGTCACAGTTTAGTCCCAGATTGATAAATGCTGATATCGCTCCATCCGCAGCAACGTACACGGCATTGTCAAACTCCTTTGACTTGATCACAATTTCAAGGTGTCGCTCTAAAGATGGGCCCGCTCCGCATACTATTACTGTGCGTCCAGCAACAAGTTCATTCAGGTCACGAAGTAGTGGTTCAGGATCTATATCCTTAAGCAAGTCTGTCAGCAGGGCTGTAGCCATGCGGTCTGCTTGAACATCGAGCTCAAGTCTATCAACGATGTCCAGATAGAACGGTTTCCACTCTTCCCATCGCATATGGAACTACTCCGCGCTCTCCCGACTCTCGCTTATGCCAGACACTCTCCTCAGTGCTTTTCCTATTTTCGCAGCAATCTTGCCCTCTTTCACATCGTGTGTACGGATCAAATTGGCGCCATTCGCCACAGCTATAGATGTGACTGCGATGGTGCCCGTGAGTCTTATGCTAGGATCTGGCTGATTGAGTAGATTTCCAATGAAAGCCTTCCTCGAAACACCAACAAGCACAGGGTGCCCCAGACTGCAGAATCTATCTAGCTCTCTGATAATTTCCAGATCCACCTCTGATGGCTTGCCAAATCCAATACCTGGGTCAATAATGATTCTTTCTTGCGGTATGCCAACAGATAGAGCGGTCTTGACACTCCTCTCAACTGAGCGAATGGACGCCTTCAACGTCTGACATGAGCCTCCGCAGTCAGCCATCAGCACAATGGGCACGCCACGGTCAGCGACAAGCTTTGCCATTCTCTTGTCTCTGGCAAGTCCTGAAACATCATTCACCAATGAAACCCCAATGTCGATAGCAGCTTCAGCAACTTCTGAGTGGACCGTGTCTATTGAAACCGGAACTCTCGTGTTCCGAATAATGTACTCCAAATTCCTAGTCACTCTCTCAAGCTCAACTTCAACAGTCACCTCGGGAGTACCATAGACTCCTCTTGGTGCGGTTGATGCGCCCCCGACATCAATGATGTCAGCACCATCTTGTTCCATACCGTTGATGGCCTTGGCCAGTTGTTCACTGTTATCCACGATTGAGTCGCGATAGAATGATTCCGGGGAGAGGTTGATGACACTCATGACGCGCGGAAGAAAGTCAGCTCCAACCTTGAGCCCACCTATGTCTACCGTGTGATGCTTCACGACCAAGAAACCTCGCGTGGTGAGCGACACAGAAGAAGATAAAACCTAGCTCATTTCGAGTGAGCTTGAATGACTTGGAGTCAACGACCTTGAATGACAAGCTCCGCCGACCTCAGCTATTCGAATGGCACAAAGCTCATGGAGATGTAGTTCCGTTTGCGGGCTGGGAGATGCCAGTTAGATATACAGACATCCGAGAAGAACACTTAGCTGTCAGGAATGCAGTTGGCATATTCGACATTTCGCATATGTATCGCTTCTTCATCAGAGGTCGTCAGGCAGCACAGTTTCTGCAGACAATCACAACAAATAACGTGAATAAACTGAAGGTGAACGGAGGGCACTACACGACGTGTCTCAATGAGCAGGGCGGAATCCATGACGATTTGATGCTCTACAGAATTGCTGAGCACGAGTACATTTGGATCACCAATGCATCGAATGGCCCAAAAATCACACAGCATCTATTGACGGAAGCCGTGAATTTCGAGGTTGAAGTGGAGGACAAGACAAGTGAGATTACTATGGTTGCTGTTCAAGGCCCAAAAGCGCTTTCCTTGCTGTGCAAACTGGCTGGAACCGATGTAAGCGAATTTCCAAAGTTCAGTTGCAATCTTATCAAGCTTGCAGGACATGACTGTTACTTGTGCCGAACCGGTTACACTGGGGAGGCGGGGGCCGAGATACTCCTTCTCAATACCCCCTTCAATGATGAAGGGACGAGCAGAGCAGTTGCATTCTGGGAAGAGCTGCTGAAGCAAGGTGCGGAATATGGCGTGAAACCATGCGGTCTCGGCTCAAGAGATTCCACCCGCCTAGAGGCTGGTTTCGTTCTCTATGGTCACGAGCTGGAGGAAGACATCACTCCGATTGAAGCACGGATACGCTATGCGGTGAAGTTCAAAGTTGAGCCACATTATATCGGATATGATGTGTTGAAGAAGCAGAAGGAAGAGGGAGTAGAGAAAACGCGTATCGGACTCGTCATGATAGACCGCGGTGTTCCGCGGCAACACTACAATGTTCTATTCAACAGCAACAAAATTGGGCACATCAGTAGTGGTGGCGTATCTCCGCTCTTGAAGAAGGGCATCGGACTGGCCTTTGTCATTCCAAGCATGGTCAATGAAGGCGATACTGTTGAGATAGACATCAAAGGGCGACTACGAAAGGCTCGTGTGAGCGGGTGGCCCTTCTTTGACTCAGAACGCTATGGTGAGAAGCGCACCAAGTGATGGGAACTGATTTAAAGGAGCCCAAATCACACCGAACCCGAAGGTGTAATCCTATGACAAAAGGCACCGCAGTTATCGAAGGACTATACTACAGTAAGGCTCACGAATGGGCCAAAGTTGAAGGTGACGTCGTGATTGTGGGCATTACAGACTATGCTCAAAACTCACTGCACGAAATCACATTCGTAGAAATCAGTGATGTAGGGACATCACTCAAAGTTGATGAAGAGTGTGGCCTTGTTGAGTCTATGAAGGCATCATCGGACCTCTTCACACCCCTGGCTGGAGAGATTGTCGAAGTGAACGAAGCATTGGAAGACGCACCAGAACTCGTCAATGAGGATCCCTACGGCAAGGGATGGATGTGGAAGATTAAGCCATCCAATCTTAAGGGTGATTTGAAGGCACTCCTAGACGCCAAGGGCTACAGCGAGTATACTGCATCCCTCTAGCAAGGTTCTAACGCCCCGAGCGATAGATACTCCTGGGAACTGCATAAACAGATTGGGGGTCTTTTGAATTCGGCCCCCAACCATTATTATCCAATTGGCACTGCTCAGATACCACCTCTCAGACATCTTAACCCCATCACACTGCATAAGTGATGAAAATTCTTCTCGAGTCTACGGGGGTTTTGCATTTTATTCCGAAGTGTACATCCTCTGAACTAACAGCAACCTTTTTAGCGAATCCAAGTTTGCCTCGAACTAATTCGAGTCCAAACGGAGAGAACCCGCTGTATGTCTAGACTTAGCAGACTCAAGAAAGCCACCGTAAAATTCCTACGGCAGGTCTTTCACAAACCCAAAGCCAAGATCTCGCGAGGCTCCATTATCATAGTTCTCGCATTGACTATCATATTCTTTGTGGCTCTGGGGCTGCGTCTGCAACCCTTACTGAACTCCCAACCTATTGTGCGCGCTTTCGACCCATGGCTTCAGCTGAAGCTCACGTCGTATATCACAGAGAACGGAATCTCGGCGTTTTTCACGTGGTATGATGACTCCACATGGGTGCCGTTCGGTCGAGACGTAGCTGCTGGCGTGTACCTTGGAGTGCCGTTCACAACTGCATTCTTCTATTGGTTCTTGAATGCAATCGGTATCAGTGTAGAATTGATATACGTCGCCATAGTCTTGCCCGCTTTCATGGGAGCACTCACATGTATGGTTATGTTCCTCCTTGGTAGAGAGCTTCACAGCAACAGCGTTGGATTATTCAGTGCGCTCTTCATGGCGTTCATTCCAGCTTTCATGCAGAGGACTGTTGTTGGTTTCTTCGACAATGAGTGCATAGGTGTTTTCGCTATTGTCCTCACTTCATACTTCTTCATTAGAAGCACAAGGAAAAGCTCTATGCGTTCTGCGGTCGGAGCCGGCCTCTCCCTAGCTTACCTTCTTGGGTCTTGGGGAGCAGCTGACTTTATGCTCGGCCTTCTTGCTCTCTATGGGTTCTTCATGCTGGTTTCCGGACGATACAGTAGGCGCCTGTTGACTTCCTATCTCATAACACTGAGCCTTGGCATTTTCTTGGGTGGTCTAGTCCCGCGCAATGGGTTTGGTAATCTCACTTCATTCTCCATGCTCGCCCCGATTGGAGTGGGAGCTCTGCTGGCAGGTTATGAGATATGGCGGAGGATTGGAGTTTACCGTGAAGCGACTGCCTCCGTACTTGCTCCACATATGAAACCGATTCTGCTCGGTCTGATAACCCCCGTTGTGGGCGCAGCAGCCTACTTCATCTTTGCAGGAAACGAAGAACTCACCATTAGTCCTTTTCAATCCAACCCGTTCGTCACTCTCGGTGCCAAATTCATGAGCGTCATCAATCCATTCTTCAGGCTGGATCAACGAATTTTCGCATCAGTTGCGGAGCATCTTCCCAGCCCATGGGGAAGCTTTTACCAGACGTTGCTGGTCTTGATATTCTTTTTCCCATTAGGGATGTACTTTCTGTTCAAACGGGGTCGTGATGAAGACTGGTTTATCTTTCTATTCGGTCTAACCACCGTCTACTTCGCAGGGAGTATGATTCGACTTGGACTCATTCTCGCCCCTGCCGTATCAGTCATTGGAGCTGTCGCAGTTTACAGCATCCTCTCTCCGTTCGCCAAAATAGTAACTCAGCAGTCAGTCTTTGAGAGGCGTCGATTTCGAATCAGCTCAGCACTCACGTCTGAGCACGCGATCGCAGCGTATATGATTGTTGGACTCTTGCTATCAGTGAACGTGATTCTGGGTGCAGACTATGCCGCTAACATGTCCAACCCCGAATTCTCTCCCGGTGATATTTCCAAGGGCGCAACCCTTACTGACTGGCCCACCGCAATGACATATATCCGCAATGTATTACCTGACGACGCAATTATCGCTAGCTGGTGGGACTACGGATACTGGATCAATGGTGCAGCGGGTGGGACCACTATTGTGGATAACGCAACATGGAACAGTACGCAAATCGCATGGATGGGCTATGCATTAATGGCGCTGAATTTGACGGAGTCACTCAAGACCTTCAAACGCTGGAATACCACCCATGTCCTTGTCTATTGGGGGCATGGCAGCCCCGCTTTCGGCGGTGATGAGGGCAAATGGCCTTGGATGGTGCGGATTGCAGAGGATCGGTTCGGGTCCGACTTCATAGATGATGCAACGTATCTCAGTGAGAGCGATCAGACTCTTGAGGCGTTCTACTCATCAACACTATTCAAACTGCTGGCCTATGGTGAGCCCAGAACTGAAGCTGAAGCCACTGAGATGGGGCTCCCAAATGACCGAATGGCGCTCGACCAGGTAATCTGGGGCAACTCTGATTATACAAGTCATATGCCGGTAGATTTGCACGGTGCTTTCTTAGCGCCATATTACAGCTCCACGTACGGCACAGTCAAAATCTACGAGATTGATTACACGATGTACGATCAGTACGTCAACAGAACCCATGCGGATTGGGTGCCCGATCTGGACCTTCTAGATGGAGGCATTGCTGATGGTAACATCGCTGAAAACGAGAGAGAATTTCAGAACTATCCGGTTGTCTTCGGAGGTGGCTATGAAGCAACAGTGTACACAAGGTCAAACTCGACCCATATGTACTACGGTATTTCAATGGACAACTACACGTTGGGCCAAGATGCCTTCGGTCTGCAGCTTGCACCTCTTGATTCAACTAGTCGTCCTGACATCCGAATTGTGAACTACGATGGTCAAGAGTTCTACGATGGCAACGTAGGATTCGACGGAGAATGGGGCGCTGACTCAAGCGATCTGAACGCGATAGAGTTTGGCACTGGCGATAACGTAATCGAGTTCATAATACGACTCGATTCGCAAGACCCACAGGATGTTTTCATGCATAGCGGCATGAACTACCAGCTCAGGTTCTTGTTCTGGAACAATGTTCTCTCCGGCGAGCCTACGCTCTCATCCGACTGGACGTCTTTCTGGGTTCCAGTAGATCTCTACTAATGAAAATGTGATCTGGCGGTTGACCTTATGGCCAATCGCTAGTCCCCTCCTTTAGAATGAGTGCTAGCAAGATGTCTGGCGCGTTCTTTTCTTCGCACGTCGGCGATAGTCCCCATACTTATCTTGAGGACTGTACCTTGCTGGATGTGGCGTCTTAACGCGCTTTCCACATTTAGGGCACTTGGAATCATCTAGCGTGTAATACCCACAATCTGCGCATTTGAATAACTGAGTCATCAGAAACCACTATTTACGCTGGAATACGATAGTGCCATTATTGCTCTCGATGACCTTGGTCACTTTACCAAGAATTTCTGAAAGCACGTCTTCGGCTTCGCTATAGTCAGGGCTAACAATGCATAACTTGTAACGGGGGGATCCGAGTGCGTATATCTCGACAGATGACTTTTCCTTTTTGCCTGATTCTAGTCCGGCTGACAGCGCCTTCTTAATCGTGTCAACGCCCTTCGGTCCTGGGACAAGGATAGTCATTTCCCCATCTATCTCAACTTGCGGTATCTCAATACGCGCCTTTGCTAAGTCTGCCACTTGTTTCCGGAGCTTCTTGGTGGCTTTAACTTCTTCAAACGCATCAACACCCAGGTCTGAGGCTTTTTCTAGTCCCTTGTATATCTCACCAAAGACATCCTCAAGGGGCCAGCCAATCTGTTCATAGATATTCTCTAGTGAAACATCATTCTCCTTTGCAACCAGCTCCAGAAGCTTTTCAGCCTTTTGAGCACGCTTCCAATCGTTGTTCTTGGCTCTCCTTGCCTCAGATGAAACTCGCCTTAGGGAGCAGTCAATATGCCTCTTATGCGTATCAACCTGAAGCACCTTGACAACCACTCGCTTGTTCTCATGAACGTGATTACGTATATTCCTGACCCAAGTGCTGCTAATTTCGGAGATGTGGATGAACCCCTCTTTTTCACCGAACTCTGGCAATTTGACGTAAGCGCCATAGGGGGCAACCTTAGTAGCAACTGCAATCGCGTACTCATCAGGGTGCGGCCACTCAGCACGCTTCAAAACCATTCTCCACATACCTCCAACTAGCACTTCTCAGGCGGGATTATGGAAGCACTTCCAGCTCCCGAGCTGTCGGCTCAAGTTTGGCCTTTCCGCCAGATGGTTTAGCCAGTATCTTCTCACATTTCAGACACCTGACCTCGGTCGTTGAGTGGCTGAAGATAATTTGCTCATTCTCGCAGTCAAGGCATTTCACTTTAATGAACCGTGACTTGGGCTGCTGAATGATTTCTCCTTTGCCCATTAACATCACCTAAACTTTCTCTATTTCTACCTTCTTCAGTCGCATGCTTTTTGATATGAGTGTAAAATCACATTCAGTGCATCGAAGCCTAAGTGTGGTCTTCTTTGTTGTCTTAGCGAAGCGTTTCTGAATCGGCTTTGGAAACGAACCATAGCCTTTGGTCTTCCTGGTCATCCTACGCTTCCCCTGTGCCCTCGATCTGTCCTTACCTTTCTTGTAGATAGAAACGGCATGTTCAGTGTGCTGTCGGCAGCGGGGACAGTACTTGTTCATGACACTCTTCACTTTCATTTGAGAATCACCAGACTTAGGTCGTGGGACCCGGCTTTAGGTCGTTTATAACCATTGGGGCGTGAGCTACCGTGTTTGATGGAATAGTTCCGTCAGAACCAGCCGAGCTGCGTTCCCACATGCGCTATGACTATGGACACCACAAGCATAGATGCAAAGATTACAACCAAGGTAGGCCCAACCTTGATACCAGGCGTTTCGTCCTCAAAGAAACGTATGAGACCAGCTCCGCCCGAGGGCATTGGCCCCTCACCTTTCTTCTTCCTGCGTTTCTTTTGGGTCTTAGGCATGCCTTTGTATCTCCTGGACCGATGACTTGAGCCTGATATCAACTTTTAATCCTTTTGACCGGTCAGGGGTTGGAATGCAATCAGGGGGCTTCAGTACACTCACAGGGCGTCCTTCCACACTTGGAGCACACTCCGCTGTACTTGTTGTATAGTGCCTCTGAGAGATCGATGTCCAAAAGGTTCGCAATCGAACATACCCACGCAAAGACATCTGCGACCTCATCAGACAGTTCGTTTTTGCTTTTGCTTCTTAGGATTGCATCGCTCAGCTCACCCAGTTCCTCGAAGGTTCTAAGCAATGTTCTCTCTAGTCCTCTTGCCCTATCTCTCTCTATGTAGATGTGACGTATCATGTCCTGTGCTTTTTTCGTATCCATGAGAGCTCACCGTTGCCCGAAACCTAGACGATCCTGGACATCATATTCCATGATCGATGTTCGGTTCCTGATTCATCAAGGTTGCATCGTAAATCCTTGACCTACGACGTCTAACGACCTTTCCAACAGGCGTTTTAAGTCTCCGTGCAACTCGCGGCGACAATAGAGTTAGTTCATGGACTTGGTTCTTGTCCTGAATCGGCTCCATACCCTAGTATTCCATCTGGACTTTATATGCACCAATAATAAAATGTGCAGCAATGTCTAGGTTTTTAGCAGCTGTTGGCAACCTCACAAAGCCCACGATTGCAGTGGTCCCTTACATGAATCTCAAATGTGCATATGCGGGCGTGTCAGTGTCGAAAGCATAGTGGACTTTCTGATAGTCCTTTCTAAACTCTGCAACTTCAGCTGCAATCTTGTTCACATCCTCACCTTTCATGACGACACGATGCATGAGCTCTGCGATTGCATCCATCTCAGACTCCTTCATGCCCAGTCTCGTCATCTCGCTTGTTCCCAGTCGAATTCCACCGGGTGTCTTGTAGTCGCGCCCCATCTTCTTGTCCCATGGCAGAAGGTTACGATTGATCACAATGTTCGCGTTTTCCAGCTCTTCTTCCACCGTTCGACCGTTTTTCATTGGTGAGTCTGATATGTCCGCTAGAACCACATGGGATTCGGTGAAGCCCTTGTGTTCTGCAATCACTTTCCATCCTCTCTCGTGGAGCGCCTGTGCCAGAGCTTTGGCATTCTTGAGTATCTGGTCCATGTATGCATCTCCAAACTCAGTCAGCTCAGCGAGTACTACTGCAAGTCCAGCCACGTTGTGGAGATGGTGATTACTAAGCATCCCTGGGAATGATGCCTTCTTAATCGGTTCGGCGAACTCAGCCTTGGATAAAACAATGCCGTGCTGCGGGCCAGGCATAGTCTTATGCGTTGAGGCAGTCATGATGTCTGCACCCTCCCTCAACGGGTCTTGAAACAGTCCTGCTGCAATCAGACCTGAAACGTGCGCTGAGTCATAGCCAATCTTCATTTCGTACTCGTCAGCAATCTCTCGAAACTCCTTCACCGGATGTGGGAATGGGAATACACTGCCACCGAAGAGCAAGAGCTTGATCTCCTTCCCGTCTGCATGCATTTTCTTAATCAGCTTCATGCTTGCATCCACATCGATGTTGAACTCATTATCGTCAAAGATCCAGTTCCTCACTTTGTGGCCTCTTATTGCTCCAGCAGTTCCCCCCAGGTTCTTCCTAGCATGAGAGATGTGTCCGCCATGTGCGATTGAAAGAGCCATCATCCTATCGAGGGGTGCCATAACTGCTGTGTACATCACCAGATTAGCGACTACTCCGGACACCGGCCGCACGTCAGCAAACTCTGCTTTGAACAGTCTCTCAGCGAGTTCTATGCAGATTAGCTCCACCTCATCGATGTACTTACAGCCTGCATACACCCTCTCTCCCGGCCAGCCCTCTGCATAGCGGTCTCGAAAGTCACTGACTATCGCAGACCTAACGGCTGGTGATGACACATTCTCTGATGCAATGAGGTTGATTGTATTCTGCATCCATGTGTCATGTTTCTCTAAGAGTCCAAATACTTCATCGTAAAGCTTCTTGTGGTCGCTCAAACATAGAGCCTCCTTATCCTGAAGACGTTGGCCGCTAGACTTCGGTTTGTTATATGACTTATGCAACCTACGTAGTCAACATTAGAGAACCCAGCCCCAAAAGGTGACTATGAACATGGCTTCGCCCGGGAAGTAAACTAGTGCTCCAAATGGCACTCTAACAACGTTCTTAGGCACATCAACTACTGGAATTGTTGACCCGAGATAATCATATGGTTCCTCAGGTCCTCCAAGACGATCTGTCACTAAATCTATTGCATAGTCATTAGTCATCCAGGGTGACCATGCAAGAAAACCAAGAATTACTAAAATCAATACAATCTTTGATTTGTGTGACCTCACAAAACTGGTTCCCGACCTTAGATGTGGCTTCTGCGAATAGAGAACGAGTACCACACCAAGAGGCATAAAGAGTAGCATGAACCAGCCCAACATAATAAACACAATACCTATCCATAGAAGTCTTCTCCCCCCAAGCCGCACCAAACCCGGTCTTGATTCAGCTGCCGGAAGGCGACAAACTCTCTTAATCACATTGAATTCATCTAGTTGTTCTATTTCCATTGCAATTGCCTCATTATCAATTTGAAAAGTTTCTCACCAAGTCGAGTAGGTGCCAAGTCTTTCGGCAGAGGAATCTCCCATTCTTCTGCTAAGTTCCGAAGCACTTCGTCGCAATTTTCCATCATGTCACAGCTATCACAATCACCCCTGTGTGAAAACCAAACTTGGACTCCCATCTTATGAGAGTAGGTGATGTATGTTAAGGAATCATGAGCGTGACAATAACCCACCGCAAAACCGTATTCTGGGCTCATGTTTTGGAGAACAATGCGGCTCACTTTTGCTGTATGTCTAAGAAGACTCTCAATTCGCTCTTCCGCTATTCTCTGCGCTTGACTCACATATGGTCTTGAAACCGCTAATTCCTTGGCGATGTCCGACGGCAGATTATTCTGCCTTCTTCTCAGCCAGATAGTACTCTGTTGCTTTGTTGGATAGCGAATTCCGATGGACATCATTGATCCCCGCGAGTAGCAGTTAACTGATTTCGTGCAACTCCGGACAGCTCACTCATATAAATTAACCGATTTCATGCAACTATCTAATGAAATTCATTTTAACCTGAAGACGTTGGGCGCTAGACCTGTCTTCGTTATGTGACTTACGACAAGACGAAAGCCGGCAATACCGCAATCCCTATAAACCAAGAGAAGCGAACGACCGTTCCGTGGGCCAGTGGCTACCCAGGGAGAGTTCATAGACTTCAACTGGATAGAGATGAAGGGGAGTTTGGGCCAAGCTTTAGTAATCCCTGAAGAATATCACTCCCTCTTTCAAAAGGATGTTCTTAACTTCCTCAATGACCCTTTCAATGGTTTCATCATCAATACTATACTGCTCAAGCTTTTCTCCAACCTCTCGTTCTATGAGATCAGGGTCTACCCCACCTGCCATCTCTGTCCAACCCTGATAGGTGTGTATCCACTGTGTAACTTGAATAGAAACATACTCGCTCTCTTCGGCGACGAAGTTCGCAACTATCACCTGTCCTCCAGCCGCATCCCTTGTTATATCCACTGATTCAAATTGTAGTCCTGCAATTTCCTTCTCTTGGATAAGAGAGAGATGGTCTTCAATCTCTTTGTCGACCAACTGTTTCATTATTTTGCTATCAGAGAACCCTCCTTGATCCAGTACTTCCTCCATTCCTTCCTTCAAGAGTGAAGATAGATGTTCTCTCTCTAGCATCTCAACTTTGGGCACAATAACTATGTGGACCATCTTTTGAAGAGTAAGCTCAGATACAAGTCTAAATTCAACTCGATCTTCGAATCTCTTTATCTCAGGACTCCAACCATCAAGGAGGTAGATTCCTGGGTATATTGCTCTCTCCTTTCTCCAACGCATAACGTGTATAGATTCTCTGAACTCCCTAGGCAAGTCTTTGGACTCTGGAATCCGAATATCATACCACATCCATTGGCCGTCATAAGCACGATAGGAAATCGCACCTGTTTCAAGAAACGCTGCAAGAGCTGGACCGGTGAACTTGATCTGTTCTAGTTCTCTGATCTCTTCAGGAACCTTATCATCGGAGTAGAAAGTTATTCTCCAACAAGCGCCATGTCTGTATATTGACTCGTTGAATAATGGCTCCGGTTGTCCAGGGTGACCGTCTACATCTTGCAGGTATTCAATAACCCTCTTGGTTGCCTTGGAGTGTTTTGTTATGCTCTCAAGATTCTGACTTCTCAGTGGACAAATATGATAATCATGACTGATTTTAATTCTCTGAACAACACCTTTACTGAAACTAAGGAATGCTTCAGCCGTAGGTGGAAGTGATACTGATTCAATCTTGAAAGGGTCACTCCTAAGGACGAAAGGTCGTAGGATTTTCACATCCTCATCAAATTCGATATCATCAAACCTGTTCCACACATAGTGGTTTTCATCTATGACAACTGGCTCGCATGAAAAATCAGGCCGTCGTAAGATCTCAAGTACATCCACAGTTCTTTTGATTAGTAACTGTCCAATCTCATCCTCACTCCCATGATTTAGTAATGAAATCCTGAACATTTGCGCTTCATGGTCTAAGTACACATGACACTTAACAGATATACAATCTCGGAACACAGCTGAAATGAGACCGAGACCTACTTTGATATAATCTGCAAGATTCCTTGGTGGCGCCCTGATATTGTTTCCAGCTACCCCTAGAAGAGTTGAGTCATCTCTCAGAGTCATCGACATGAGGAGTGTGACAGTTTCGCGTCTTCGTCTGTAATACTCGATTCTCCCCACTGGCAACCAATTCGAAGTCTTTCCATTGTAAACCCAGAGACCTTGAATCCCCCTTTGAGTGGCAACCATAATGTCTATTCCCTGTTCAGGGTCCACTCGTTCTGACAATTCCCTGAGTAAAGTCAGATCGCTTGTTCCCCAGAAGGGTTTGTTTCTGCAGAATCCTTTCAAAACATCAAGAATCAAACCCTCTTTCCCAGAGGGACGTCTAAGGTAAATCATACTCATTTCATGACTGCCTAGATTTGTCTGAAAGGTCAAAAAGAGCTGCTGTGGACTATCACTATTATTCCTCTCTACAAAACATGCTCGACCAAAGAGAACATCACTTACTTGCTCTCCTCTCAGGATTTTCTTCAGACCTTTAGCTCTCTCTCTTAACCGATCGATAAGTTTTGTTCTATGGAGAAACGACTCTCCAGTATTATGTTGAGAGTGGTATTCTGGACTGAAGCCCACACCTATCAACTGAAAGGGTACGAGATAGTTCCAGAGCTTTTCTATCAGACTTCTAGGTGAATCGAGAGTTCCTGATTCATAGAGTGATATCAGGAGAAGAAGGAAGAGATGGTTGCCAACTATTAGTAACAGGTCTGGGTCTTTAGCAAGAAGTTTCTTCAGTTCTATCTTCTGATTCTCTAAGAGGCCATCTGAAATCCATGAACGTTGTTTCTTCAAGGCCATCCAAATTTCCTTACTCAAATCATGAGTTTCGAGGAATACACGGATTGTTCTTAGAACGTTAAACACATCACTCTGCAAATACCCATCAACTAATTTCCCATCAACAAGTCTGTCCAGAGATTCAAGAAACTCTTTCCATTCTTTTTTATCACCATGTCGTTTCGCAATTGTTTTAGCTATGCGTCTTATCCCACTAAGCTCTTTTCTAACCAGAGTCAATCTATTGGAACCGTAAAATTTCAGTAGACCAATATGTGGTGGTCGTGTGGTTTTCCTTGGAGGGGTTCTGTGCAAACGAGTTACCCTGTACTCTCTTGTATGGTTTATCATTTCCAACGGTTCAAGCTTTTTCACTCGACCATCTGCATCAACAGAGGTCTGATGCTGATATGGCTCGAAGACAACCCTCGAAAGGAGTGACGGTGGATTAGAACTAACACCGGAGGGTTCTTTCTTCTGAATCAAGAATTGGCTCTCTTCTTCGGAATCTGCCTTCTGATAGAATCTGCTGAGATGTGGAACCAGCTCAAGCACATCATTATTATCATCCTCACAATAGTTTCTAAGATAGCCCTTTCTTATGGAAGAATAATTGGACCTAAGATAGAACACTTGTTGCTTGTCTATATTCTTCTCCCGATTATTATCAGGTCTAAACTTTTCTCCCCATTGGTACAATGGTGTAATCAAAACAGGGTCAATGCTGAAATCATTCTTTCTCTCAGTCACAACCCATCTGACATCATCATCTACAGGAACATAGGATCCATATCTCCTCGGAGCCATAGGCAAGTTGTAGACAATCTCATTAATTACCTGCATCCATGGACTGCTTGGATAAAAGGGGGCGACACATCGAGTATCATACTTCTGACTCGTCTGACTCAGCGGTACAGGTCTATCGAACCAGAGTACTGTTAAACGACGAGGCATCTTCTCGATAAACCAAAGTAAAAACTCATCAAGAAAAGATTTCTTTTGTTTTGAGGTACTTCTTCTAACTTTATCCAAACCTGTAACAACAATGAATGGTCTTCTCTTATTCCTGAGGCTCACACTCAGTTCTCTGCCAATAGTTTCAAGAGTATCCCTTTCATTTACATATGATGAAAGAGGTTCTGACATATCAACGAAGGTTATCTTCTTCCTCAATAGCCTCCGAATGCTTTTCGAATGAAGACTGGCTCGGAGGTTTTGTTCTCTCAAGCCAGGACTCTTGAATTCGCCTGCAAAGTCAAACCACACAATATCCCTATGCTTTCCTCTCACTCGTTCATGGATATATTTCAGTCCATGCCAATTGGCAGCTATCTCTGCCGCAGACTGAGAAGGAGATCCTTTCCCTGACACTGTGAGGTACAGAATAAACTCTCTGTCATCATCACGAAATCTTGAATACTGGAAAGGATTGAACTCTTGGATGTTAGCAGTTGGAATTGTATTTCTATTCTCACAGTCACTATATACTACAAGTCCCATTCTGAAACTCTTATCCCCCAATGTAGGATAGAAGAGCTGCCCCTTCGAAAATGCATCATCTTGTGAGTTACTGTACGCTTTGAGAATCAGATTTCTGATGTTACTCCTTAGGGTTTCCCAATTCTCCTTTAAATCAACAACGAGCACTCCTTTCATCAGCCTTTCAGGAGGACTGACATCACTCCGTACGTATTTCCTATAACTAGAGAGTATGACTTTCTCATATGCATCAAGCTGCTTCCTTCCATAGACAGTTGGAGTTGAGTCGATGACATCTTGCCACTCCATATCCTCTGACTTTCTCCTATCCATGATTGGTTCAACAACTCTTCTGTTCAGGTCCTTTGACTTTGTAGATGTTGCATACAGGTCAAGTTTGTAGAAACACTTGGTCTTGACTTCGATGAGAATACACGGTTCCCAGATAGTAACTGGACTTGACTCATCAGCTCTCTCCAAATTCTTTCTTCGAAAAACGAGAATATCGACCCGTCCTCTGCCATCAGCCACAGTAACCTCGCAGGTAAACAAGAAATCAGTTTCTTCTGTGACCATTTCGTCACCATGCCTGATTGAGCCAAAAAGTGAAAATGGCTGAACTGAGAAGTTTGAGTTGGCAATGAAATCATGAAAAGCAGAGCCCATCATCCGACTGCTTTCGAGCAGGCTCTTCATTGCATGCTCTGCATCAGCTCGAGTCAGTATCCCATTCTTAACTAGGGACATCACCTTTTCCACATGAACCCTCCACTCCGGATGAAGGTCCAAGTCACACCGTTCTGTTACATCTGAGAAGAAAGTGTCCAGCTCATCCTCACTCACATCTTCAGGGTCGGAGGCATCTACTTCTCTTGGCTCATCATCCATGATTGCTTCTAATTGGTCTGGCTCATTGGCAATTAGTGATTCTGCTATTGCGTGATCCTCTGTTCTTGCATCCATCAAATGACTTGAAATTTCCCCGGTAATCGATGGAGGTCGACCGTTCACACCACCATACACCGCTCGGATCTCATGAACAATTTCTCGAAGCTCTCTTACCCCTTTATGGATGAATCCCTTCTCTCCCCTCTTCCTCTCAGTGTAAACATATTCGAGATAGGGCACGAGTCGCTCGATGAGACCGTCAAGGTATCGTTTTGCATCCCTTATGGGGACTGAATATTTCATGCATTGTCTAGCAAGCTCGATACCATGACTTCTGATCATATCCACGAAATCGAGCTCCGGAGTAGTATGAGTTGGGATATACTTTGGAATCCGAGCACTTCCTGGATAGATTCGTTTCACACTCTTAGCTTTGGTGATTATCCGCACTGGTGTTGGGAATGGAAACCCTGATGCTCCAAGGTTTCTGATTCTTGCACCGTAATAGTCAGCGAGGATATTGATGTATTTTCGATCCTCTTTCCGTCTTCTTCTCTTCTCCTCAACATTCCCGTAAGGAACAGATGTATTCAGTACAATCTTGTTGTGGTTGCGACGGATGTTATTCTCCACACGCTGAAGGTGCCTTGCGTCTGGTCTTCTCTCCTTTACGGATCTCTGATAGTCTAGGAGGGCATCCTTCAGAATCTTCCTGATTCCCTTTCGACCCTTTCCTCCCCAGTAGAGGTGTTTTGTAGTTTTTGTTACCCTTCCTCTAGCTAGATATGCCGTTGCTGTTAGACCAGATTGCAGCGCTTTAGTGAGAACCTTCCCAGGGTTTTTTGGGAAACCTGCGTTTTTCATTATAACAATGGTTTTATCATTACCTTATATATATTCATTTTATTGAGTATTGTCCATTATCTATTCTCCCATTTATCGCAGATAATGGCCGGTATCATAGATTTCCAGCGTTTCCATTTTCTAGTCTTGGTAAATTTAAATATATTATGAGAATATAATATTCTGTGGAATATTGAGAGTGGTGGCCGATGATTAAGCAACAAAAAGCCCGGCGTCGTCCCCGGGAGCAAACGCAGTCTATGACTGAAGAGCAACATACAATGGATGACAAATTTAAATATCCATCATCGGGAACGCCAAAAACGGGGCTAAGATATCTCACCGAGTCATTCACTCTCAATTCAGTAGAACGAATTGTGCAGAAACAAGGGAAAGGAAGAAAGCCTAAACCTATGTTTGGCACAGTTGATGGCATTCAGAAAGGAATTGAAAAGACCACAGGTCGAAAGGTCAAAGATGTTGATGTTCTTCTTCTTGGAGAGCGTTTCGCAGTCTATGTCAAACTCGTGAATATGGTCCTTGAGCGGGTCTATGTATCTGATGATAGAGCTGAATCAGTTGGCAGACAATTGTCCGAGCATCGAGGAAAGGGATATAGCTTCCTGAAGAATTTGAAGTACCTCAGGTACAGGGACAATGAAGAGATTAAGACCATTTGCTTTGAGAGGATGTATCGAAACGCCTTGGAACAGGCAGCAAGAATCATCCTGTCCGACTGGAAACGACGACAGCTAATGACTACTGCTCTGTCTGTTCTATATAGGGATGAAGAACTACTCCTGAAGCTTCTGAAGAACAAATACATCTCTTCTTTGCTGGTAAAAACAATCCGAAAGGAATGTGAAATAGTCAAGTCCAACGGGAAGAGTTACTACTATGTAGTTTCAGTCCTGAAGCAGCTTCGCCGCATATTGGATGAGAAGATACTCACAGAACGAGGAGAACCTCCTCGATTCAGGAAGAGTCAGCGAGTGCGAGTAAAGAAGTTTCTTGGAGAGGACTTAGACTCAATCATGGCTATAGTCCGGCCAACAGTGACTCAATGGTATAGAGATGGGTATCCTTTCTCTGTTCCAAAGATGTTCTCGTTCTCAGAGGACTTTTCAGCTGGATCTGAGAGCAATATCGGACAGGGTTACTGGTATAGTGTTGACAGGAGTCCAGATCGCGAGAACGAGATACTGTTCTTTCTTAAGCTTCCTGAACCTCTTAATGGCGTGGAGCACAATGATTCTCCTTATCGCACAAAGACCTTGAGTTTTCGGTTCCTTGATTGGCTTCCTCGTGCGGCACAAAAGGATTCGAAGAAAGCTAACAGAGCCGAGAGAGATGGACATTACCAACGAGCAAAACAACTTCGATTTCGAGCTGCAAAGTTCAATGACATGCATCAACAACTAATGAACACTATCGAATGCCAACACACCGCCTATCAACTCAAGCGACTCAAAGGTAGAAAGAACGTAGACACCGAGAAGATCATACGACTGGAAGCCCGATTGACAGAATTGAATAGTTCCAGGAAATGCAAACCTCCACAGCTCGTGCTTCGCGAACACAAAGTCACCCTATATCTTCCGTTCCTACCACCTACTTACAAGGTAATAGAAACGACTCTTGGCAAGAAGAAGTATCATCGACGAGCAGGTGCTGATAGGGGTCTCCGTGTCCCCATTGCGGTATCTGTTCAGAAGGATGGCAGATACGTCGATAAACTCATTGAGATGAATGAGCTCCTGAAGAAGCGCATGCGGTTGCATGAGGACACAAAGTGGTTGCAGTCTGAGATAACAAGAACGCAGAACAATTGGGAAAGGAAGCATCCGGATTCATCCTATCCCTCTCACATCCTCAAGAAGCGACGACATCATGATGCGATATGGGGAAGAATACGAAGGATTGATAGAGAGATTGCCCGTCAAGTCGCGTCAAGATTGGTCTGGTTCTGTGAGGAACATGAGGTCAAGACAATTGTCTTCGAGAATCTGAAGAACTATTCTGCTCCGTCTGGCTTCAAAAACCTCTCTTGGAATCTTACCGCTAACCTCTTTTCAAAAGTGTTTGAAACTGTTCGTTACATGCGTCGGAGCATGGGTCATAATTATGGCGGTGTATGGACAGTCAGTCCTGCATGGACATCTCAGACCTGCCATCAGTGTGGTGAGATTGGTATCCGAGTTGCGAATGAAATCTCAACTTCCGAAATGAAAAGAGGTGAGTTCTTCTACTGCGTAGAGTGTAACGAGCATTTCCATGCTGATATCAATGCTTCACGAAACATAATTCATGTTCAGCAAAAGAAAATGTCCAGTGCCGTTCCTGGACGGTCAGCTTGACTTTCATGTCAAGATGTTCCATCTAACAATGATCGGTTAGTGGCTTAGCAGGATGGTTCGGTTCATTCAAAAGAATAAGGTGGCGGGCCGGGCGGGATTCGAACCCGCGGCCAACAAGTTAAGAGCCTGTCGCTCTACCGGGCTGAGCCACCGGCCCATGATTTCGCATCTCTCCTGTTTTGGGTTATAGAGGTTTCGGAATGTTATGGGAATAGAAGGACCTATTTCTGAGAAGGCCTTTCGAAATATTTCAATCCACTCCTGACCCATAGAACCGATTTTTTGGATTCCTTGATTAAATCAGATATCCTATTTGGTTTTCAGAGTATTACACAGGAAACTTCTTCTTGCGGGTAGCTCTTATCTTTAGAGGTGATTAGGATGCGTGGGGAATCCCATCTTCTTGTTTCAATACTCATCAGTCTCCCTACGAGCATGGTATTGTTCAATTTACTTCCTTCTGAGAATTTCAATGCTATTATCTATCTACTGGGGGGAGTTATGATAGGCAGTTTACTTCCTGATGTTGACGCTTCTGATGCTAAGGTCATGCATGGATACTGGAAACCTATAGGGCTGTTTGGAAAATACCTATTCTATAAGCCCATGACATGGGTTCTACGGAGCAGATCTGAATCATTTCAGGAACAACATCGTGGTTATCTACACTCGCTTATTGGATGTTTATTAGCAACTGTGTTCTTTGCAATTCCGATTGGGGTTATTTTTCTGGTTTCCATATTTCTCTGGACGGTTTCAATAGAGCTCGCATCCCTCATCTGGTATCTTTGGATTGGCCTACCGTTTGGTTTCTTGATGCATCTTTTTGAAGACAGTTTCACCAAGTCAGGGGTTCGCTGGTTCTTTCCAAGAGGCAAGGCATACTCCGGTCAAACAAGAACAGGAAAGAGAAGTGAGTACAACCTCACATCGGCATTCTTCATCCTCTATGGTCTGATGACAATATTCGTGTGGATGCAACCCGCTAGTTACGAATTATTACTTGGGACTATCTTGGGGTCAATATTACTTCTAGGTGTTCTCTATGCTGTCAATCCGATAATAAGCAAGCTCAGTCAGTAGAAAATCGAATTCTCAGGAAACAATCATTAGGTCAAACAAGAAATCGAATTCCTTCTTGCTATGGTACCTCCTTCCTCTAGCTGGGATTCCAGCCCTAGCTCTTACCAAGCTCAAGTCCACACCGCGTTTTGGCCATACTTCAATAGCATGCCTATCCATCGGGCTTGTCATCATTGGTATGGTATCTCTAGCGGCTCTTGTTGTTGCTTACTCAAGTTGGCTTGTAATTGACACCAGTGGCGAGAACTACGCAACACCCTTCTCACTGCTCGGCCTAAGTTCTGGCATTCTTATCCTTTCAAGCACGATTGCATATGCTTTGACTCAAAACGATAAGGAAAGCCATCTTGTAGATGATTGACTCGCATTTTCAAATTCCTCCCAGCCCACCATCCTCACTCTGCAAACAATCACTGAGCAAGGAAACCGATTGTCCTCGAGTAGACGTTATGGTTTCAACTTCCAGAACACATTTTACGAGCAACTGAAAATGTGTTTTGGCGGGTTCGACAAGGAATGATACTACTAAACCCTAACAATCATACTCGCGAATATCCTGATGAAGCATCAAGAGAAATCATGCTTAAGACAATCCAGTTCTTTGAGAACAAAGGAAAAGTCAAGCTCAAGAATGATGACCACGCATTAGTCTGGTATCAAGATTTTCTTGATTATGTTAAGAAGGAGGAAATCTTCTACAAGCTACTTACGCCGCCAGAATACGGAGAGGAAGGTTGCCGTTGGGATACATGGCGAAACATGGAGTTCAATGAGATTCTAGCCTTCTATGGACTGCATTACTGGTATACTTGGCAGGTGACAGCCCTTGGATTGGGGCCGATATGGATGAGCAAGAATGAGGGCGTGAAACAAAAGACAGCTCAACTGCTGAAAGATGGCGGAGTATTCGCTTTCGGATTGAGTGAGAAAGAACATGGTGCTGACATCTACTCATCTGAGATGCTGCTCAAGGTGTTGGGCGATAACAAGTACGAGGCAAAGGGCAGCAAGTACTACATAGGGAATGGCAACATAGCTAGCTTGGTTTCCATCTTCGCCAAGACAGACAAACCTACGGATCCGGATGACAAGAAGTACGGAGACTACGTGTTTTTCGTTGCTGACTCGCAGCACGAGAAGTATGAATGTGTCAGGAACCTTGTTGCAGTTCAATCATACGTGGCAGAGTACAGGCTCAATGACTATCCAATAACCGATGCAGATATCCTATCCAAAGGGCGTGATGCCTGGGATTGCACGCTGAATACAGTCAATCTATGCAAGTATAATTTAGGTTGGGCGTCGATAGGGATCTGTACCCACGCATTGTATGAAGCCATCAATCACGCGGCTAACCGATATCTGTATGGCCACTGGGTCACTGACTTTTCACATGTCCGTCATCTATTGGTTGATGCCTATTCGCGTCTTGTCGCGATGAAGCTGTTTGCCAAACGAGCTGGGGACTACATGCGAACAGCCACTCTTGAAGATCGTCGCTACATTCTCTATAACAGCATGGTGAAAATGAAAGTCACCAGTGAGGGAGAGAAAGTAATCGACCATCTGTGGGACGTGATTGCAGCAAGAGGGTTTGAGGCTGAAACGTTCTTCTCCGCGGCAACTAGAGACATACGAGCGCTGCCCAAACTTGAGGGAACAGTTCATGTCAACATGGCACAGATAATCAAGTTCATGCCAGCCTATTTCTTCATGAGTGATGAATGTTCTGAAATTCCGACGGTAGATGCTCCCAAGCATGACGAGTTCATGTTCAATCAGGGCATAACAAAGGGGATGGGCCTGATACGGTTCCATGACTACCGTAAAACGTATGATACTGTCAGCTTGCCAAACGTAGACGTTTTCAAGGAGCAGATCGACGCCTTCAACGAGTTCATGGCCGAGGCGACACCCGATGAAAAACAGGGAGAGGATCTCGACTTCATTCTCAATGCTGGAGAGCTATTCACGTTGGTGGTGTATGGACAGCTCATTATAGAGAACGCGGAGAAGCACGATATTGGCGATGCACTACTCGATCAGATATTCAACATCATTGTACGCGACTTCTCATTGTACGCCCTAAAGCTTCATTCCAAGCCGAGCAGTACTGAGAAACAGCAGGAAATACTTCTGAGATGCATTAGGAAACCAAATGTCGATGAAGATCGCTTTGGGGAAGTGTGGGAGGAAGTCCATTCGTTGAAGGATCTATATGAAATGAAGCAATAGTACTCATGGGACTGGGGCTCCCTCAGTCTTCTTCTTGACTCCTCTGTTCGCGCATCTATGGTTCGTAGTAATGTCAAAGGTCATGCCTGAAGCATTCCCTCAATAGTTGATGGGAGGTTTCCCGTTGCCCGAAACTTGTACAATCATGGACATCAATGTCCTTGACTGATGTTCGGTTCCTGATTCATTGAGGTCTGCTCTGCAGATCCTACTGAATCTGCGACTA
>DXJO01000021.1 GCA_019057475.1 Candidatus Thorarchaeota archaeon
CGTATGAGAATGTTGAGCTCCCATTGCTCATCGCAGGAGTGGAGGAAACCGCCAGAAAGGAACGAGTAGACCATCTTATCGGACTCGTAGGTCTCACAGATAGAGCTGAACACAGACCGGACGAGCTTTCAGGAGGAGAACAACAACGCGTGGCAATTGCCCGTGCCCTTGCCAAGCCTGAGGGGGCTGCAAGCTCCGTCGTTGTGCTCGCGGATGAACCAACGGGAGATTTGGACCAGCAAACGGGCGAAGACATCATGAAGATTCTGATAGACCTGACGAAGGGTGAGGGTGGCACGCTGATTGTGGTAACCCACGACCCGGATGTAGGCAAGCAGATGGATAAGGTCTACAAGATGCGAGACGGACAGGTAGAGGGCGTCGTGTAGGAGGAAAGGAGATGGCTGCTGTTCCCGTCGGATATCAGGCATTCCACAGCCTGCCGCGCAAGGCCGTAACGCTCCTGTGCTTCCTGCTTGCATCTGCTATGGTCATGGGCATTTCAGTGTATGTCGACTCCTACTCTGTTAACGAATGGAATAACCTCATTGATGTTGGACCAATAGCCATTACGGTGCACGGCGAAGGAATTGATAGCCAAGTTGAGAACATACGCGGCATACCAGGAGTTGAGAAGGCAGCCGCTCTCACCAATCGACAGGGCTCACTCTTTGTCGGTGGGGGCTACGATCTGCGTGAATGGTGGGGTAGGCTGCTTTCACCCACAAGCGAATATCTGAATACCTTTCCGGAAGTATTCAATCTCGAGGTTGGACGCTTCCCCAATAATGCATCAGAGATTGCTCTTGCGCGGTTTACCTATGAGCATCTTGAGGTCGACATCGGCTCCATTGTGAATCTGACCGTAGAGTGGGGTGAGTTTGGACCGGTTGGGAGACCCCTCACAGTTGTTGGCATATATGCGGGTAGTGACTATGACCCGAATGAACCCTACTACTACTATTATGATAGTATTTCTGGTATCGGAGTCGTACACCCTGACATTGTATGGGAGGAATGGGATGAAGTCGAGGTTCACGTTGAGATTGACAGGACAAGTGTAACCCCATTTGATGCAAGAAGATCCTTGGCGTACGTGGTGAGTATCGAAGAGAGCATCAGAGCCCTTGACCCCACGTATCCAAGCCCTAACCGGTGGTCGCGATACTGGGTCAGTGGGCGTCTCTCAAATGCCATAATGGGCTTCATATCATGGCAGTTCATGATGAGACTGACGCAGGTTCTAAGAGCTGCGGGAATTGTAGTTCTTGCCTGCATGGTGATATTCCTGGCAATCAGGCACAACATCAACGAGAGACGATTCGAGTCAAACATGTTGATCTCAAGAGGAGCAGCTAGGGCGAAGATTGAAAGCATTGAGTTTAGGGAGACAGTGGGACTCTCAATCCTCAGCTCGCTAGTGGGCTTGGGAGTAGGTGCTGTCGTCAGCAGGGTAGCTATGACAGCTACTGGATTCTTCGAGTTTGATTTCTCTCTTCTTTGGACAGAACCGTTCCTCATCACAATCGAATCGATTGGGATATCGGTAGTCATTGGGATAGGCTTACCAATCATTACATTCATCGTCTATCGCTCGGTCTATTCCACAAGGAAATCTGAAGAGGATAAAGCAAGCAAGCTCGCTAGGATCGCGAAGGGGCTTACGATAATCAAGTGGGATGCTCTAGTTGCTATCCTTACGTCACTTCTTCTGGTAGCGCTCTACATGGGCGGGACCGCCGTACAGAACGACCCAATCCTATCTTTAGTCCTATCCGTTGCACCATTAGCCCTCTTCCTCTCTGTTGCTAGCCTTGCAATCAAAGGTTTGAGACGAGGAGCAGATCTCATCTCGCGCGGTCTCCAGAGAATCGTTGGCGAGATTCCTGCAATGGTAGGCATCAGAAGAATTGGAAAGGAAGCATCCTCAGCTGGCCCGGCCGCTCTCGTGCTGGTCTTGGCCATGAGCCTAGCATGGAATAACGCAGTTATTGGGGCATCAATGCCGCTGACCAAGATGAATCACGCAAGGTTCGCCTTTGGAGCAGATGTCACATTCCATCTGGATGAGTTCGCGCTCCCTGACTGGGACGATTTCATTGAAAATATCACGAATCACGAACTGACTCAGACTGGAACCTTGGTGTCGGTGGCTGAACTGTATCTCTCGGCCACTTGGGGCGGCGAGGTCGATGCTGTGGCAATGAACCCTCTAGAGTATCTGGAGGTCGGGTACGACCAGTTCGGGCAACCCTTGAACGAGTCTGACATTAGTGATATGCTTAAAGAGCTTCAGCTCACACTTGCTGGAGCAATCATTTCAAATGACATCGCAGTCGAATATGAGGTGTCGGTGGGTGACACTCTTCGAGCAGCCACCTCAGTCTCAGGCGTTTCAGAAACCATGGTATTTACGATAGTAGGTGTTGCAGAAGGACTCTCCAATAACTTGTTGCAAACGACCGGCCATGACTATTGGCGGTACCTAGCTGTAGGCACGGAAACCTTGTGGGTCAACCGCGAGTATGTAGAATCTCAAATTGACCTTGAGCAAGACGCCTCCAATGTCTACTGCGTTAGGGCGATTGAAGGCGCAAATGACACAATCCTAGTAGAAGACGTCCTCCAATCCGGCGGCGATTTGGTGGTTGGTGATGACTGGGCTTCTGTGTCAAATGAAGTCAGTGAGTACCTGGGAATGACTACCTACCAGATGGATCGTGCAGTGGACACGATGCTCACTGTTGTTATGATAGGAATCATCTTCGGTGCATTCACGATCTACGCAGTGGAAGGCATCAGAGCCAGGAAAAGGGAGATTGCGTTACTGCGGGCGATGGGGGCTAGCTCAGGCCTGGTCGTCAAGGCTCAAGGTGCCGAGATGCTTGTCCTGGCCATTGTCAGTACGGGATTATTGATGGGATATGGACCACTCATGATAGCAAATACTCTACTGACATATCGAGCCACCTATTTCATATTCCCCATTCCCATCTTTGCAGTAATCCCATGGCTTACCCTTCTAACGATTGTTGTCTTCTTTTTGGTATCCATACTTGCATTCGTGCTTGCAATCGCATTCCTCAGTTCGAGAGTGTGCCTTTCAGAAGCGTTGAACGCGTCGTGGGCAGAGTCTGGGCCCTACGGGGGCGATGTCTAATGTTCCTACTGTCACGCCTAGCATCCAGAGGTCCTCAACTACTCACAACACTGCTGGTATTCTCACTTTCTGCAGGGGTTCTAGGTGGCATTCTCTTCTACATGGACGCCGCAGGACCGCATGTTTTTGCTGACATAACTAGCGACGTTGAGGTTGACATGGAGATTCTATTCACCACACCATTCTATGCACAGAATGACACCAGCATGGGAGAGATAGAGCAAATGGTGTCAGAGCAGGAAGCTGTGCTTGAGCAAGAGACCATTGCTGTAGTGGACTCTTACGACTGGGGGGAATATGAAGAGAGGAGATACTGGAGGAACACATACCTCGGCGTCAACCAGTCATTCTTCACAACATTCAGTCAAGCCATTGAGTTGGATGATGGAGCTCCTGTCCTGACAGATGATACATGTTACATGGAACACGCAACATTGATCGGCAGGGGGCTTGAAATCGGTGATAACTACACAATATCACTATGGGACTGGGATGAGAATGGCACTGAGATTTGGACCAACCACAGTCTACGAATTGCCAGTACGTTCGTATCCCATATATTCTTCGAGCAGATTATCTGGAACCAACCAGAGGACACAACTCTGCGTCTAATCACAACTCGCCAGGGGATTGATGATGGCTTTGGAATTCGTGGATATTCCGGATGGAACGCCATTGAAGAGAAAATCTGGGTTGACCTGGACCACACCACTGTGATTGGTTCAGACCCCGCACAAGCCCTTGAAAACCTGATAAACCTAAGAAAGACAATTGAGAACAGGGCTCTTCCCTATGTGATGGTGGGACGATTTGGACTAATCGAGGGGGTCTACGAGTATGCCATGTGGAGCACTTCAATGAGGGCTATCGCTCTCGCGTTTTCCATCCCAAGCATTGTGATGGGCATAATGCTCATTCAGTATAACTCCAACCTCTTGGCTGATGAACGGCGAAAAGACATAGGGATGCTCAAGACAAGAGGAGCATCAGGGTGGCAAGCGTTCACGTGGGTTCTTAGTAGCGCAATTATCACAGGCATTGTTGGCAGCTTGGGAGCGGTCCTCACTGGAGCTCTTGCTGCACTTCTTTCCAGCACTGTACGAACACTCATGGTCTTTGACTTGACCCAGCTTGCAGACATGACCATTCTGCTGCAGCCTACAGCTGTGGTTATTGTCTTCATGTTCTCATTCGTTGTCGGATTGATAGTTGCTTTGCCTGCAGCTGTCAGAGCTCTTCTGATGACGCCGACTGAAGCGCACAGTGTTATTGAGCGGGAGATCCTTGCTGAAGCTGAAGAATTGGGTAATCCCGTAATTGAATTACTCGCATTAGCGTTGTCAGGTTATGTTCTGATGCCACTCCTCATTATGATGTCCTTTGGGGGATTCTACATAGGATCCTACATGGCATACATGATGATCGCAGCACCGCTTCTTGGAGTCTTTACGATAGCTCTGGCACGTTTGATGTCGCGTCCAACATCTAGAATTAAGGCTAGACTCCTGGAAGAGATGGAGAAATCGCGACTGACCGTGGGAGTTCGTCTGATGTCAAGAGCTGTCAGACTCTTCAAGAAGAGCGAGGCGATGGGAACCATGTTCATTGCGATGGTGTTCGCAGCGGGCATTTTTGCTTCAATTTCCGCCACTACCGGCCACAATCACATGATGGACCTCTACATGTTTCAGGATGGGGCAGACGTTGTCATCAATGTCAAGACAGGTCTTGAGAATGTGACTCTGGATATGCTGGAGAGCATCTCTGGAATCGAAGGTGTGGAACACTCTAGCGCTGCTCTTGAGTTCACTGCATATGCTGGATACTACTCCACAACTCAGGGGGGTTCCAGACAATTCTACAACGAATCCATCAGCGTAATTGCAGTGCAGCCGGAGGAATGGGTACAGTCAGCATTCATGTTGCCGTACTTTACGCTACACAACACACCTCAAGTGTCAATCCCATTGCTATCTGTGGAATACACCAATGTGGTTACATCCTTTAAGCCCATCAGCCACTATGTAACCGACTTTCTTGGGATGCCAGTGCCGGTCTTCTCGGACCAGATAACGCTCAGTATCATGGGTCCAGCGGGGAATAACGTGACTGATTGCACAATCGTTGACGTAATGGCCTCTAGCGAACAAGGAGCTACAACCTATCTCCCAGGGGAGCCCGTGGCTCGAAATTTCATCATAATCGATTTGGATTACGCTCACAGCTGCCTTGACACAATTCATGTGACGAAGTTCTTTATTAAACTTCAAGACGGTTACAACTACACGAAAGCAGTTTCGGACCTGCACGCGATATCACCCAATAGCTTCGCAAGCGTGAAAACACCGCTGGATGATATTGATGAAGCACTAGATTCCAAGGCAGCACAGTCGTTATACGGTGTCTACACACTGAACGTGCTCTTCACTCTCATATATCTCACAGCAGGTATGACGATAGTTGCAGCTGTGCGGGTGAGAAAAATGAGAAAACAGCTCTCAATCTTGAGAGCATTGGGCGAACAATCAAGCAATCTTGCATTGGCTGTTCTTGCCGATACAACATTGGGAGTCCTTATCGGTGCGGGAGTCGGCGCGGGAATTGGCTTAGCCCTTACAGCACTTGTGATCAACATGCCCCTGGCCTATATTGGCATGGCTTCGACACTCAGTTGGTTTCGGTTGCCAGTAATCTTGGGAGTTCCCTGGCTGCTGCTGACAGCAATCCTGAGTGCCAGTTTCCTTTTTGCGCTGGCAGCGACCTACTTAGTCACACGTAGGAATCTTGGTCGTAATATCGCAGAAGAGATACAGTATGCGGAGTGAGAATTATGACAGAAGACCTAGAACAAATTGCGATGGAGAATAAAGTCGTCGTGCGCGACCTGATGAAGGTTTACAAACGAGGAATGAAAGAAGTCATTGCGCTTCGCGGAATGGACTTTGAAGTCAGGAGAGGGGAGCTCTTGTCCATTATAGGACCAAGCGGATCCGGTAAATCCACGCTCCTTAAAATGATAGGTGCCCTTGACAAGCCTACCGCCGGACAGATACTCTTCGACGGACATAGCCTCACGCTTCTCGACGACAAGCGATCTATGATGTATCGCAGACAGAAGGTCGGGTTCGTCTGGCAGACAGGGAACTTGGTGCCAGGCCTGAACGCATTGAAGAATGTCAAGCTGCCCATGAGGTTGGCAGGAGCACCCAAGGGAGCCTCAGACGAGAGAGCCAAGATGCTTCTCACAACCTTCGAGATGCAGCATAGGATGAATCACAAGCCCCATCAAATGTCCGGTGGCGAGAATCAAAGAGTCGCAATA
>DXJO01000022.1 GCA_019057475.1 Candidatus Thorarchaeota archaeon
TGCAGACCCCAGTTGTAAGCAAAACGCGCACACCCGGCATGTTGAGAGAGCCTGGTCCTCTGCTGGTTGTTTGGGTCCAGTTCATATTTGAAGGCCCTGACAATCAGCATTGAACATCCACACCACTCAATCCTGAGCAGTATGTTTTAACCACCTACAAAATGTCTAAGATTGTGCAAGTTCTTGGAAGCTGCTGCATCCCCCAAGAGAACAACTATTAAGCACACGTAGACCGACTTAGCTGGCCAATACTGGAGGCACACTCTGTGACTGACTGGAAGAATGTATTCCAAGAACTGAAGGGAACCGGGGCTACTTTTACTGTCTACCTGCGATACATGCAGAAAGACACTCTGGCGAAGATTCCTAACGTAAGAGTCAAGGAAATTTACGATGACCATGTCAATCTAGAGAACCCGAGTGGGTTTGGAATCCTTGGCTATGAGGACATACTTTACCTGTCAATTCCCCGACAATAGCATCCTCGTCTTTTTAGGATTCATCTCTTGGCTACGCCACACCTTCAAAGACTTGGTGCATATTTCTTTGTCCATTCTAGGGACAGTGAACGTATTTTCTTCTCAGTAGGCAAACCAGTTTCCAAGTCCCAACCTCTGAGCCGGTAGTAGTCGTCCAACATCGGCTCAAGATCTACGGTCTGTCCCTTACCTGGCCCCTCGGGCATTGGTTCATGGGTGAACCGCTTCGGAAGCTTGTCATCAGCTCTAGTGATTCCCTCTCGTGCATTGAAGAGTCGTTTGAGGGTTACCTGTCTTTCCGCGATCTTTGTAAGGTTCTTGACATCTCCGAACGACTTCTCACCAGTAGCTAGAGGCAACATCTCCGCGAAATCTTCCATCCAGAAGATGGGAGGCCATGACACAGAATACCAACAGACAATGAGAGTATCTCGAATGCAGTAGGCGTTCTCGCTCTCAACCACCGCTGTGGCCTTGTACTTCTCAGTATACGGGTCAATGATTTCGGGAAGCTTGTCTGCACCCCATCTATCGGCAGCAACTTTTTCGTAGCCAAGCTGATCGACGACAACAAGGCTCCGGAGGTGATCTGCACCTCGAGCTCCTGTCGCATGCCCTAGGGCAATGCTGCGATGTGTACGCCCGTCCTGCCCAGAAACCTCAAGACCCTTGACATGGATTGCATACTGCTCAGTTCCTCGTCCCAACCGCTTTGCAGCAGCCCGACTTCCCTCTGCTAAGATATCGCCAAAGCCTTCTCGCTTGCCCATCATCTCCAGTAATTTGATGACAGTTTGGCCGTCACCCCATTCCAGTTGAAGCCCACCAGTGTCTTTCGTGGTGATTAAATCGTTCTCGAATGCCTCGAACGCAAAACCAATTGTCGCTCCAGCAGAGATAGTATCCATCCCATATCGATTGCAGATCTGGTTCGCTTTTAGAGTGGTGGGATAATCTGCAATGCCAAGACTGCTGCCAAATGCCATCAACCCTTCGTACTCCGGTCCTTCCCCCAATGTACCAGCAAATGGACCTTCACGAACATAGTTCATCTTCTTGCAGCCAAGACTGCAACCGAAACAGGCCCTATCGGAGATTGTGTACCTTGGGCGTATGTAGTCCCCGCTCAGCTTCTCCCATCCGGGGAACACGCCAGTGCGATGATTGTAAGTTGGAAGCTCGCCTATCTCCTGTTTCACAGCAGTAAGAATCCAAGTTCCCCACTTCCCCATCTCCTGAGCCTGTGGATTCATTCGGACCCTCCTGTGCGCCGCTTTTGCGAGCTTAGTAAACGCTTCATGGTCGCTAACTTCAACGGCTCCATGACCTCTTATTGCGATGGCTTTCACGTTTTTCGCACCGAGGACTGCCCCCATGCCAGTCCTTCCAGCGGCTCGAGCATTGTTTATGATAAGAGCCGAGAATCGAACCTTCCTTTCACCGGCTGGACCCACGGCAGCTATCTGGATGCCTGGATCGCGATGTTCCTTCTTGATGGCAGCAGTAACCTTATGGGTCTTCATTCCCCAGAACTTGCTGGCATCCAGAATCTGCAAGTTCGAATCCTCGATTAGAACGTAGACAGGTTTGTCGGACTGACCTTCGATGACCAACATGTCGTATCCGGCATACTTCAGTTCGGGCCCAATGAAGCCGCCTACGTGACTTTCCCCCCATATTCCCGTTTGGGCTGCCTTTGACACAAACACTGTGCGCCCGCTCATCGGCCAAAGAGTTCCTGTTATCGGACCGGTGCTCATGATCAGCTTGTTGTGGCTACTAAGTGGGTCACATCCTGCGGGTACTTCTTCGTACAGCAGTTTCGCTGCGAAACCGTCACCGCCTATGTAGTCCCGTATCCATTCCATGGGTAATTTGTCAACCTTGAAGTCCCCTTCGCCAAGCTGGACTCTGAGAATGCGTCCCGTGTAGCCACCAGCTGCCAATCTAAGACCCTCCGCCGGACGACTGTGTCTCTGCGCTGTGTTCTATCTCTCTTAGATAACTTACAACCTTGCCATGGCGTTCGAATGTTGTGGCACTGGATATGGGCCCATATTGAATTGCGCCGGTCGGGCAGACCTTGGCACACTCGGGGTCCCCACCGCAGTGGTCGCACTTGATGATGCGCATTTCCGTTGTATCCAACAGAATGACTCCATTGACACAGGCACCAACACAGGATTTGCAGAGAATGCACTTGTCATGGTCGAGGAAGACCATCTTAGATATAGGATCTCGCCTCATGGCGTATACGGGACACACCTCAACACAGGGGGCCTCCTCACAAGGCCCGCAAACATTAGGTATGTCAATGCCCAAGTCGTCGTATCGAAGTATCTTGAGCCGAGCTAAGCTTGGCTGAAAGCGGCCTTCGTGTTCTGCGGAACAAGCTAGCTCACAGATTCTGCATCCAGTACATTTCGTATAATCAACTGTCAGCTGTGATGGCAGCCACACCACCTCGGGGGAGCGCACTTGCATGTGTTTGTACGCTAAAAGCTTTGGCAATCAGCAAATGTCAGCTGAACAATTTATTAGGCTATCAAGTTGCTAGAAATCCAAGGTATTAACTATGAGCACCCCCGAGAAGAAAGCTAAGAAGAAGGACAACTACCTGGAGATTGAGTTTCAGCTTGGAGACCTGAAGTTCGCGGCGAGAGGAAAGACTCTCAATGTGGAACGGAATTTCAGGATGCTCATTGACTTGGTTGAGGATGGTAAGCTCAACTTGAGCATGACAGAACAGCTTGAAGAAACGATTGAGGAACTTGGCGAACCTTTGGAGAAGGAAGCGGAACTGGATCCTGCGCCCTCATGGGAATAAATAAGCTAGAGGTTTTCTCCCAAGGTACTGTCTAGAAAAGGCAGAAAGCCAAAACGAAAAAGGAAATGCACACACAAACACAATGCATCAGAGAATTCCTTAAGAGATGCACTTAGCTAATGACGGGTTGATTTTGATGAGTCACGGTGACGGAATGCGGCACGACGATGAGGGCCCATACTATCTTGAGCCTAGCGAGGTGGTTTCACAGTACAGTGTGGAATGGATAGCGCTCAGGCAATCGTATGGGGAAGTGAAAGCAAAACTCAGTGCTGTGCAGAGTCAACTCACGGAGCTAGATCTCAAGCTGCAAAAGGGCGTGATAGACGATGACGCTCATCTAGAGCAGTATCGAGAGCTATGGCGCACTTCAACGCAGATTGTCCAGGTGAAAAGAGAGGTTGAAGGACGTCTTTATGAAATCCAGCGAGATATTAGAGCTGCCAACAGAAAACCAAAGGAACTGGAAGCGGACAGATTTAGGCGTGAACACATTGAGCAAGAAAAGAACAACGCAATGATTGAATGGATGGGACTCAAGCCAAGTTTCGACCTAATCGCGGAAAGGCGGAAGGAAATCGCTTTGGAGATGAACAAGATTGAATTGCAGAGAAGAAACCACGAAATCGCCGATGAAGATTATAGGCGTCTGAAGGTCGATCAGATAAGCCAGCTCGCCCAACTGAGGACTGTGGAAACTGACGTTAAGGGTCGTCTAAACGAGCTACTTGATGTAATCAGAAAGTAACGATATCAAACGACATGTGCACTCTCAAAAAGGCATAGAAAAAGAGAGTGCAGAGCCCCCGTGATGGGGGCCTGCCATTTCATTCTAGGACAAGTAGCCCATTGCAATCATGGAATCGGCAACCTTCAGGAAGCCTCCAATGTTTGCACCTAGGACATAGTTGCCCTTGTCACCGAACTTCTCTGAGGTTTCGTAGGCAATCTGGTGAATGTTCACCATGATCTGATGCAGCTTGGCATCAACCTCTTCACGCGTCCAGAAGAATCGCATGCTGTTCTGAGCCATCTCAAGGCCAGAAGTTGAAACACCACCTGCGTTTGCAGCCTTGCCTGGTGCGTACAGGACCTTGGCCTCTTGGAATATCTCTACAGCCTCAGGAACACAGGGCATGTTGGCGCCTTCTCCAACGGCAATTACGCCATTGTCGACAAGTGCTTTAGCCTCCTTTGCGTCAACCTCGTTCTGGGTTGCGCTGGGCAGGGATATATCACACTTAAGGCTCCAAGGACTGCCTTTGGCGGAATAGTCCACCTTGAAATGCTCTGCATATTCCTTGATGCGTCCTCTGCGGACATTCTTGAGGTCCATGACCCATGCGAGCTTTTTCGCATCGATGCCATCTGGATCGTGAATCCATCCGCTCGAGTCGCTCAAGGATATGACTTTCGCCCCAAGCTGGGTGCATTTCTCAGTAGCGAACTGAGCGACGTTGCCTGAGCCAGATACACAAACGGTTTTACCCTTCATGTCATCCTTACGAGTCTTCAGCATCTCCTGCACAAAGTAGACTGTACCATAGCCTGTGGCCTCGGGACGAATCAACGAACCGCCAAAGGTCCGACCCTTTCCGGTGAGTACACATGTGCCGTGGAGATTTGTGATCTTTCCGTATGCACCATATAGATAGCCGATCTCACGAGCGCCAACACCGATGTCTCCAGCGGGAACGTCGATGAATTGGCCCACATGCCTGTAAAGCTCCATCATGAAGCTGGTGCAGAAATTCTCCACTTCAGAGTCGGTCTTGCCCTTAGGATTGAAGTCTGAACCACCCTTAGCACCACCCATTGGCAGGCCAGTAAGGCTGTTCTTGAATGTCTGCTCAAAGCCTAAGAACTTCAATAAGCCTTGTGTGACCGACGGATGTAACCTCAGACCGCCCTTGTAGGGGCCAATTGCTGAGTTGTACTGAATCCTGAAACCCCGATTAAGTTGTATTATGCCATCCCGATCCTTCCAAGGTATGCGGAACTGAATGATCCGCTCTGGCTCGACAATCCTCTCAAGAATTGCGAATTCCTTGTACTTGGGGAACTTCTTGATGGCAGGTTCCAATGTTTCAAGAACCTCAAGCACGGCCTGATGGAAAACAGGCTGATCGGGGTCCTTCTCTTTAATACCTTCATAAACACTCTCGATGTAGCTGTCCATTGGTCCTCACTCACCATGATGTGTTTGACGAGTGCGCCCCCATTCCATCCGATAGATAAATTCATCGGAACACACCCCATGGCTTCCGGTTTCGTTGGGGCTGAACCTTCATCTTACTGAATAGACCCATCGGGTGAGTCATCCTTTTCAGTTCTGCCATAGCCCAATCGATCCCTTTCGCGTGAAGGAGCTGTGGAATTTGGCGTCCTCTCACTTGAGATGTCTTTATCACACTCCGGACACAAGAGAGCATGGGTTTCTCTCACTTCAACTATCTTGCCACAGGAGATGCAGGTCCATAGTCCGGACTGAAACATCCTCGTCTTTCGAAAGACAGATCTTGCCATTCCGCGGAGTTCAACGGGACAGTCTGCGGCAACACCTCTCATCCCTCCTGCCGACCACTCACAGACAATGGAAACGAGCGTTGTCGTTAACTCAATCATTCTTGTTGTCAGGTCCTCAATCTCATGCGAGGTCTCAGACTTGATGTCATGACGGGTATCAGGCACATCGGCGAGAATCTCCAAGAATGCAAAGAATGCCGGAACAGGGAAACGGTCTTTTTCTGTAGACTCCACCATCTGTGCCAACACTGCGGAAATCATGAGCGTTTGGGTGTAGTCTTCTCGGAGAATCTTGTCAATAGCTCTCACGATGGCCTGGGAGTCTAGCGAATACTTGGAGGAATCGAGTGCACTCTCCTTTGCGATATTCTCTATAGCTTGCTTCAGGCCATTCCCTGTTGCCATCGCTTGATTGATTCTCTTCGCCACATCTCGATACGACACTCCAGCGTCATCTGCGAGCTTCTGTAAGACATCGCGGGCAGTCAAACTCAACGTCTTCACGTACCTGTGGGGGCACGGTACAGTGGCACGACAATCATTTTAGGTTGTCGCAGATAGTATTGAGAGCGTACCAGGATTTCAGAGGATGAACATTCATGATGTTATCGGATGTGGACATCGAGAAAGCGATTGAGAAAGGAGCAATTCGTATTGAACCATTTGACCCCGATGCGTTAGGGCCTTGTAGCATTGACTTGAAGCTCGATTCCGTCTTCAGGTTATACAATCCGGGGTCTCCGGTGGATATAGCGTCCGGACACGACCTGGGAAAGGATACCAGACTCATCGATACAAAAGGGGAACCATTCATGATACTGCCGGGGCAGTTCGTCCTTGGCCAAACCGTGGAGCATCTTGCTATTTCACATGAATATGCCGCTCTTCTAGAAGGCCGCTCAAGTGTAGCAAGGCTGGGGATAATCGTCCACGCTGCAGGGTTAGTTAATCCAGGGACAGGGACTGAGAAACCTGGAAGGCTCACGCTAGAGATATTCTGTGAGAACCTGAGTCCCGTGATGCTTCATCCAGGAATGCGGATTGTTCAGATTATGTTCATTCCTCTGAGTAGCCCCGCCAGAGTCGGATATGATGATAGACGGGGGAGTCGCTATGTGGGTCAAGAAGAACCCGAGATTCGGTAGTTGGGCACAAGTCTCATATAGGCGCAATCTCCGCAGACAGCCCGGTGGTCATCCATGAAAGACTACGACGTGATACTGGCGAGTGGTGCAGAGCATCTCCGCGAGAGATTTAGAGACCTAGGATTCAGGGTTTTCTCTTCTGACTGGAACTACGATGGACGCAGGCTTTTCCCTAACACTGACCTGTACGCGAGAATCGCTGAAGTCCACAAACTAGCGAACCGGAAAGTTGTCGTCATTCAGAATTGCACTGGGTCGGGTCCTGCAGAACAAGAACCTCGGACCACATCAGACCGTATTGTTGAGATTCTCCTATTGCTAGATATACTACGGGCACCAGTTGATGTCGACAAAAGAGGCCATAAGGAGTACAAGACCACTCCAATTCCACCGCCATCAAGCGTGGAAGTCGTATTGACATACCAACCCTTCGCTTTGCAGGATAAGGCGTTCCTGACTGGTGAGGCATCGTCAAGCAGATGGGCAATAGAAGAGATCTCCAAGGCGTGCAATAAGGTATGGGTAGTAAACCCACATGCCGTTGAAACCATTGATTGGATGCAGAAATTGCAGGATCGGGACTTGCTCGAAATCATTGATGTCATACCCGACCTCATTGAATTCGCTGTGACCCAGTTTGGCTTTGATGATTATATTGTCGTTACACCTGACGAAGGGGGTCAGGAACGGTTCAAGGTTGCCGGTTTCGGCAAGAGTAGGAAGAATTCCTTCACGGTAGAGCTGTCTGGCGATGTCGATGTATCCGATCGGAATGTACTCATTGTTGATGACCTCACAAAAACCGGAAGCACGCTAATCAAAGCGCGCGCGCGATTGAAGAAGATGAAGGCCAAGAATATCGGGCTTGTTGTTGCACATACTCTGCCAATCATGAAACGTGGCGAAGAACTTCTGGAGAAGCTCATCTCCAAGAGCAAAGGGCGGATTGTCGCCACCAACACCATTCACACACGTTGTTTCTGTCACAACAACCCGGCGCTTACGTTTAACATCGTCGATTCGCTTGTGAAGGCAATCTAGACAGTGGCTTTAGATTCGTCAGGCTCTGGAGCGAGAGAAAAGACATAATTAGCCAAGAGTATAGACTTCCAACGTCGTGTAGGTGTTCATCATGGTTCGACAGCTTGCATTGGACTTTGTGTATGGAAAGCAGGATTCAAGGCCCAAATCTGAAAGCGTTGGCTTAGCATTGGCTTTCGCCTTGGCGGAATCAAGCAAAGGAACACGGAAGAGGATTGCCAGCCTAAGTCAAACATCTATACCATACTGGATCGTCCAGGTTTCGGGAAGCAGTTCAATTCTACTTGCTGCCGCTGGAGAACCTTCGCAGTCGATTACCTTCACAGAGAGTCCAGCATCAGGAGAGATTCGTCGAGTACTCAGCACTGAGATTACTGAAGCAAAGCAGATACCTGAAGCAGTAAGCAATCTGCTGACGCTTCTTGACAAAATCGAGCTTGTCACTCATCGAATAAGGAACCTGGAAAAACCGGGTCCGTTCACTGCGCAGGGCAAGATGGTTGTGGAGATAGACCCGTCAGCTCAGCCTAATCGGCTGGAGATAAAAGTTGATTCTCAAGCAGCTCTGAACATCAGCGAAGAATTCCAAGGTCTCACAAGCGAAGCATCATCTCGTCTAAACAGTATGGAAACCCTTCAGAAGCTTGTGGATGAGAAGATGAGGAACCAACTCAACATCATGGAGCACGTAATGGTAGCTGAAAAGGGGAAATGGGAACAGCGTGCAAGGTTGATGAAGGAAATCGCGGAGATAGAGATGGATGAGCTGAAAAAGAAGAGGGAAGATCAGATCTATGAACTCGAAGATAAACACAAGATGGATCTTCGCGCCATGACAGCGGACTTTGCAAGAGCTATTGCAGACATTGAGCAATTCTTTGACGGGATGATTCAGAGAGTAAGGGAAACAAGGACCAAGATTGGAAGAATGGGAGACAATGTGGAAGGAGGCATAAACGAGCAACGCTCACTCATAGATTACCTTACAGAAACCGTTCCACAGTATACGGAAATATTGGAGAGGATGAATGAGAAGTCCGAACAAGTCCTAAAGACGATGGCGGAGTTCGAGAAAGCACTTGATGAGAAAAGCAGAGAGACCTCTCAGGATACAGACGCGCAGATTAGTCAGCGCAAACACAGACTTGTCGATTTCGCAATGGAACAGCAACAAAGGCAGAACGAGCTTGAAGAGTTGGATGAGAGTGCAAGGGCGGCGGTTCAGAGTATTGAGATGGCAATTGACGAGAAAGTTGTCAAACTGAAAAACGAGTTGGATGATTTGACGACCCTAACACTTGGTAACGACTCCATTAAGGGTCTCGCGCCTCTGTCACGGTTGGATGTTGTTACCTATGTTGCATTCTATGATGATGGGAGCTTTGAGATCTTCACGCCTTGCTTCTTGCCGGAGAAGCACATAACAACTCGGGTGGGTCACATTCCAATCGATACGTCGTTTGATGACCATATCAAGAGGGCAATAGCCAACTGGGAGAAAGCAGACTCATCTTTTGCAGACAGCTTCAAGAGAGCCTGCACGCGGGGCAATACCCTGATGAAAGATGGCGCAGAAGCCTTACTACTGGATGGCCTGAATGAACTCCAAAGAAAACACCTGCTTCAAGAAGACACCAAGGAGAAAATGAAAAACCTCTGGCAGAAATATGCCGCTAGGTGTCCCGAATGCGGAGCGAAGATAGAATCAAAGGCCAAGTTCTGTCAGAGCTGTGGTGCAGTGAATATCTAGCACCTACTCTAGGTATTCATCTGCCTTTTTAGTTGCAATCCAAGCCTTGGATGTAAACCTCTCGACCAGACCCTCTTTCTCCAGGGTGTTCAGTGATTGCACTACACTGTTATTATCGCACTCAACATGACGACCCTTGAGTATTCCAGTTATAGCAGAAGGTCTGTGGCTGTCAGTCTTAATGACGGCCAAGATTTGACGGTCAAGATCCGTAATTTCTTTGCTCATCGTCATCAACAAGACCGCCGTCGGGTGCATTCTTTTAAGCATATCTCTAGAACAGCAGTCTTGCCTGTTTCATCACAACCGGCATAATCCTTTTTACGCGGACTCATCCGCGTGGCGCAGGTTGACGATAGATGTCAGATGAACGAGAGTACCACATCGGAATAGCCCCAAGGGAGATTCCTCCTCTTGTGCTCCTGCCTGGAGACCCCGACAGGGCGCGACTGATTGCTGAGCAGTTTTTTGATAACCCTGAAGAAATAGCAAAGAAGAGAGAGTACTGGAGTTTCAAAGGAGAGTATAGGGGAGTTCCAGTGGCAGTCTGTTCAACAGGAATAGGTTGTCCATCTGCAGCTATTGCTATTGAGGAATTGATCAAAGTCAGGTGTACCACCTTCATCAGAGTAGGAACAGCTGGCGCGATTGATTCCACTCTGGAATCTGGAACTGTTGTCATCTTCACTGGAGCTGTGAGAGACGAGGGTACATCAAAGCAATACGTGCCAGTGGAGTACCCGGCCCTAGCGGATCCAGCACTAGTTATCGCACTTGAGAAGGCCGCTCGGGACAGAGGGGCCAAGTATCGAGTTGGGGTTGGCCACAGTAAGGATGCATTCTACAGTGAGCACCCGGGACTAGTAGCAGACCCAGCTCGAATGAAAGCCCGATGGGACACTCTAAGAAGAATAAACGTACTAGCAACAGAGATGGAAGCAGCAGCGCTGTTTGTAATAGGACAAATGAGGGAAGTAAGCGTAGGGGCTGCTTGTGTCATCATAGGGGAGCCCATAGAGAACGAAACGAAGATAGTTGGAAAGCCGCCCTTGGACGACCTCGTGACAATTGCGTTAAACGCCATCACTTCTTCCAGTCGCAAATGAATTCTTTGAATGAAACATTGCTGGGTCCCGAGATTAAATATCGCCAAACCAGACTTTCTTCTGAACCAGCATATGAAGGTCTTCAGCGCTTTTCCTGTCAATCCCAGTGGCTGCAACCAGCTGGTCAGGACTTGTAGCTACAAGATCTGTGACTGTAGCGATGCCTGCATTCAATATCGCACTAATGGTTGTGTCTGGGGTTCTAAGCTCGGTGAGTAATGACCTCAGCTCGTTCTCACTGGCCGCGCTAGCAATTGGAGGTGCAACACCGGGCATCTCAGTTTCAATGGGTTCAGCACCAGGAGGTGGTCCTGCTTCGTCTGCAGCTGGTGGACTAATGTCATCCTTCAGTGCTTTCAATGCTCCGGGCTCACCAAGTCCCGTATGCTTAGCCAAGAAGGAAGGCCGCAGGATGATTATGCCAACGAGAATCATCAGACTCAGCAGTGGAATGAGCAGGAAGGGTGGGATGTGGCCACCAACCAAGCTACCATCAGGTCCAAACCAGATTAGTCCGCTCTCAATTCCTCCTGTGAAAAGCCCGATAACCGAGCTGCCAGCCAATTCGGTTGCGAAGAGGAGCCATATAGGCGTAAACAGTGCCAAGCCTCCAACTTCAAACAACAGGAATTCCTTGAACGTATCACGCTTCACGAAATAAACGATTATGACGGGAGCAATTATGATTAGTATAGACACAACAGTCCAAATCTGAAATAAGCCCCAAAGCGCATCAAGCTCCGCTTGGTCTGTGACGCCTTTTCCTACGAGCCTGATGGCAGCACTTCCCAAGAAGATTATTCCAGTAATAATGGCTCCGTAGAGAATTCCTAGGGCATATCTCAATGTGCATCTCCACCTCTGGCATCAATAGCCGAGATTGCATTCGTTTGAATTGCTAATAGGTGTTTTTGGCATTCCCAGAATGTAAATCTGGCTGCGCCCGTCAGCCTTATGAGGGCGTAGAGTGATTGAAACCAAAGTGAATCGAATTGCGTCCGTTCTTCGTCCTCGGGACACGACCTGAGATAGTGAAACTCGCTCCAATCATCAAGGAATGCGAGAATAGGAATATCAAGTGTTTCCTGTTGCACACCGGCCAACACTATTCCAAGTTCATGAGCGAATTATTCCTCAAGGATCTGAGCCTTCGAGAACCTGACAGGAATCTCAACATAGGCTCGGGTACACACGGAGAGCAGACTGCAAAAGCACTTGTTGGAATCGAGAAAGAACTCGTTAAGGAAAAGCCCGATGTTGTTTTAGTCCAGGGCGATACAAATGCAGTGTTGTCAGCAGCACTCGCATCAGTGAAGATGGGCATCCCTGTAGCTCACGTTGAGGCTGGATTGAGAAGCTATGACACACGAATGCCTGAGGAGCACAATCGTAGACTCACTGATCACGTTTCGAGCTACCTGTTCGCACCTACTCAGAACTCAGCTGCGAATCTTCGCAAGGAAGATGTGTGGGGTAAGATTTTCGTCACCGGTAACACCGTAATTGACACTCTAGAAGAACGTCTGCCAGCTGCACGAAAAAGGGGACTCATAATTGAAGATGTAGAGCCAAACGCGTTCATCCTTCTTACGCTCCACAGAGCAGAGAATGTGGACAACAAGAAAACACTCTCCGGATTGGTTGATGGATTGCTGCAGCTGGAAGCAGACATTGTCTTCCCAGCGCATCCTCGAACAGTTACTAGGCTGGAGAAGTTTGGTCTGATGGGAGAATTGCAATCTAGAGGAACCGTGCATATTATCGAACCAACGGGCTACCTTGATTTTCTGGCGTTGTTGGATTCTTGTTCTTACGTCCTCACCGACTCAGGAGGAATTCAGGAAGAAGTTACTGCGCCAACGATTAACAAGAGAGTCTTCGTTCTCAGAACCTCAACCGAGAGACCAGAAGCTGTTGAATCAGGACATGCATCAGTCGTGGGAGTGAACCCCAGCGAATTCCCCAAGGCAATACAGATTGCAGTAAGAGCTGGGCTGAATGGCAAGAGGTCCTGCCCGTACGGCGATGGCACAGCGTCACAGAAAATCGTGAACATTCTGCTTGATCAGTTGGGATAGAGTCAAGCTCCACAAGTGCATTTTCGTCCATTTTGAAGCTGAATCGCGGTTTTCCCTTATAAGGAAGGCATCAAAACAGTGTTAGAAACGCCTTAAACGCGCTTTCTGGCGCTATTCTTAGAGAAGTCTTATAAGCGACCGAGGCGCGTTCTAGATGACTCCTACGGGAGAGGAGATATCAAAACAATGCCTTACATAGTAAAGAAAGCCGTTCAGGACTATGCACGCAGGAACAACATGAAAGTTTCAGCAGACTTCTATGCTGCAATGGACAAAGAAATCGATGCACTGCTTACCGCAGCTGCAACGAGGTGCAAAGACAACAAACGCAAGACCCTGAAGGCCTACGATCTGTAGACCATGTGTACATCTAAGAAGGAAGAGCTGGAAGCGAGCACGATTTTGCTTCCAGGTCCCTTCCTCTTTTTTCTTACCGTCACTCTTATTTGAACTACCTTTTCTCCATGCTGCAGTTGTATGAATGGAGAACAGGCTGTTGAAAAAAATCGTTCTTACCAACGATGATGGACCGTATAGTTCGGGGCTACTGAAGCTGGCTGACACATTGGCCAAAGACATGGAGCTTATTGTTGTAGTACCAGATAGTCAGCGAAGTGCCACAGGAAAAGCGCTAACGTTCAACAGACCGATTCGTGTCTATGAACATGGTGAGAAGAATGGCTATCGACTTGTCACTCATGACGGAACCCCTGCAGACTCAGTCCCGCTTGCACAGGAGTTTGTGAAGGACATAGACATGTTTGTTTCCGGCATTAACTCAGGAGCAAACATTGGGTATCAGAGCATGCTGACCAGTGGCACCGTCGGTGCCGCCTTCGAAGCGGCGATGCAGGGCTACCCCGCTCTGGCAACATCTAGAGTCGTAAACCCTCAAGAGTGGTTCAACCCGAGAGACTCCAGACATGAATACGCCAGAGAGTGCGAAATAACTCGTGACATTGTCAAATGGGTGTTGAAGAAAGGACTGCCTGAAGGGATCGATGCATTGAATTTGAATTTCCCCTGTGAGATTGACGCCGACACCTCAATCATTTACACCAAGCCCACAATCGTTCGTATGAGCAACGATATCGAGCGCAGACTGGATCCCAATGGAAGTCCGTACTACTGGCTTCGTGGCGTGGAGAAAGAAGCCGCAGAAGGCTCGGACGCGTATGAGGTCATCACCAATGGCAATATCTCACTCTCACCCATTGTGATTGAGAGTGCAAGAAACGAAGATGTCGAAAATCTTAGAAAATTCATGGTGGATTAACTTTCTTCAGGGCGCTCCACAAAGCATCTGTGGACGGGCGAGCCAACTGCATTGCCGCCCCCTCGGAGTAAATTAGACGTTTCTCTTCATCTTCGAGGATGCGACCCAGAATTGTTGCTTGGACATTCTCCGATTCTATTGCTGCTATGACATCATCCACATGGTTGGAATCGCAAGTCATGAGCATGCATCCACTGCTGATGAGCTCTAGCACGTTCACGTCAATTGCATCGCACAGCAGTTTCGTCGTGTGATGAATGGGTATCCGATCCAGTTCCACTTCAAAGCCCACTCCACTCGCATCACACAGCTCATGCAAACCGCCAGCCAGTCCTCCTTCTGTTGGATCATGCATCGCAGTCAGATGACCAGTTTTGAATGCACTTAGTCCCTCAGATACTACACTGATTTGACTCCTTAGCGCTAATGCCTCATCGAGAACGGCTACATCTAGCTCTTTGGAGAGTACTTTTCGGCCCTCGGCCGCTAATATGGCAGTCCCCTCAATCCCTACAGTCTTTGTCATCACAACTGCATTTCCGGGTTGTGCGCCTGATGAGGTCACATAATCCCCCTCACTGGTTTCCCCCAGCATGAAGCCTGCTACTATGGGCTTCTCAATACCTTCCGTAATCTCTGTGTGTCCTCCAGCAACGGTTATGCCAAGCGTCTTTGCGGCGCTATCTATCTGACTCATTATGCGACCCACTTCAGCTGCAGTGCTGCCCACAGGAAGCATGATTGATGTCAGGAACCATCTGGGGGCAACGCCGAACGTCGCCACATCGTTTGCGTTGATGTGCACTGCAAGCCACCCGATATCCTCAATTGACCCTGTAATTGGGTCTGTGGAAGCAACGATTACTCGGTTCCCAATCCTAATCAAAGAGGCATCTTGCCCTATTCCAGGACCAAGAATTAAATCTGGGTCACTTCTACCTAAATGTGTGAAAACCAACCGTTCGAGAACATCTGGTGGGATCTTGCCAGGGAGCATATCGTTTGACTCCTTTACGTCAAGAGGTGCGCATTGGTACTGTGCACAGGTGTATGAAAAGTGAAATCATAGAGTACCCATACTGGGCTCTCCTCACTCACTATGACACAAGGCAATTCTCGCACCAATGCGCAACTCAAGCAGCAAGCAGATACTAATAACCTAATCGAGAGCACTGATGCGCTCAATGTGACAAGTACGCTTCTGCTTCTACCAAGTCTGAGGCTCTAAAGCGCACCTTTTCGTGGCTTCCCTTGAGAAGCATACCAAGCACCGAGTCAGTCCGCATTAGCTCCCTTGATAGGTATGCACGTCCGCCTCCAGCGCGAGCAATCAGGTACGCACCGAACGTCTTTCGAAACTCCGGTACGGCCAACAATGTTTCCATTGGATTGTTGTGACCCTCCTTTCGCATCCTGAGCATTGTGGCCAGCTCTAGCGCGTCATGGTATGGACGCTTGAGTATCCGAGCCCACTGAACCTGTTCGGGATCGACATTGACTGTAGCCAACCGCACATTGGCCTTGCGAAGCATCCGTGAAGCCTTGACCAAATCCCGGACTGGAGTATACTTAGCTTGACCGGGTCCTACAGATTGAGCAAGGGGAACATTGGGCGCAAAGTCGGATATGATAATCACAAGAGGCTCGATGCTCTCCCTACGCATCCTCTCTCTCTTGATGGTTTCGAGGGATTTCATTAGCCCTTCAGCCAGAGGCGTAAGGCCTGATACTCTCAATCGGGTGAAACCGCGATAGAGCTTGTTCCAGTTCGATGTGGGGGTCTGAACTTCGACTGCCCCGCTATCTTTGAATGCAATTATACCTGCGCGGTCTCTGGACCCTCGAGTTTCACGCTCTATGCGCTCTAGGAGATCTCGTACTTGGCTCATACTCCCCTTCATGGACATACTTACGTCGATGACAAGGATGACCGTCAAGGGTATTCTTGCAGTGAAGACTTTCTCCCTGATGTCGCTCTTGGAGATTACTAGCTTCTGACCAGGCGTTATTCTACCTGTTCTCGCCACAGCTGCAACTACGGTGGAAGGCAAGTGAATGCTACTTGCGTTCTTCGGCGGTACTCGAAACCTCAAGGAGCGACCGTGTTGTGAGGTTTCAGATGCTTTTAGAGATCCCGCAGACCGAGAGCTGACCCTCTTGTTAACCCACCCGCCAGAAGAAACCTTTGACCGTTTCATAACCTTGGAACGAAGCTCCCTGGCGTCAAAGATAGCCTCACCACTGGCAAGGTCAGGAATCTTCACAAAGAATCCTGCATCGATACCGATTGGAGATTCTCTGATTTCAGACTTGAAACCAATGACCTTTGTGGGAGGCTTGAAGCTATAGGGTCGCGTAGCGAAGCCCCATTCATCACCCGGTTCAGGAACCCCGTCCCCCGATTCTACAGTATCTATCCCTGCCGCGGGTCCACTCTTCCTTCGCATCATGGTTCGTAGCCAAAGGCGGATTGTGTAGTAACTGAGGGGAACGAACACAATGGTGTTCAGAATGAAAAGCGGAATCGTTGGGAATGTGCCCAACGGATAGCCTACTAGAAATGAAATCGGGCTGAAGTATATCCAAGCGAAATACAAAAACACAGTCACCATCATAATAGCACAGATCGTGCCCTTGATGGGGTCACCCCGGGGACGCCTTATTTTCCTCGGCGTTTTTTTTTGCCGTCTCCAGATCCTTTGGTTGCGAAGCTAGATTGTCTGCCGAAACTGCCTCCACTAGAACGACGGCCGGTTTCTTCCTTAGACGGTGGCACCTCAGTGGGGGATTTGCGCTTATCAGATTTCTGCGTAATATTAACCGCTTTTGTGATGGCTTGATCAATATCCGTGGACGAAGGCGGATCCAACAAACCACCCCTTCGGGTTCTGTGACTCAACGTGAGCTGGGACGCTATCTTCATGTCGTCTAGGGCAACTTCCTTGCGCCCTTCAAGGGCGGCGCGAGTGATTGCTGTCTTGCTAATTATGATGTCTGGTCTGACTCCATCAACTTCAAGGGCGTCGCAGGCCATAGCAATAGCCCTGAGACTGTGCTCCGGCAAGACTACTTCTTTCAGTATCCCCTTTGCCTGGACAATTCGTTCGCGAAGACTTGCCTGCTCCTCGGACCATTCATGTAGGAATCGTTCCGGATCGATTTCAAAAGAGAGGTTCCTGCGCACCAAGTCCATCCGTTGCTCAATTGTGAAGTTACTGTCCACTGCAACGTGCAGAGGAAATCTGTCAAGCAGCTGTGGACGCAGTTCTCCCTCTTCTGGATTCATAGTGCCTATGAGTACAAAGTCTGCTGGGTGTGAGATGGATATACCCTCGCGCTCGATTACGTTGACTTCAGTTGCAGCAGCATCAAGAAGGTCATCAACCAGATGATCAGGCAGTAGGTTAATCTCGTCAACATAGAGTACATTCTGATGGGCCTCAGCGAGAATCCCAGGCCTGAGTGCTTGAATGCCCTCCTGCAGAACCTTTTCGATGTCAAGAGCACCGATCAGTCGATCCTCCGTCGTGGAGAGCGGCAGGTTCACGACTCGCATCTTCCGTTTGTGGGACTTCAATTCCTTGCTGGATTTCATGCGTGCTAGGCACTCAGCACATAGGAACTCCTTTCGTGATGGATTGCATCCAAAACGACAATCATCAACCACGTCGACCTCAGGCAGTAGGTCTGCCAGGGCTCTCACAACAGTGGTCTTCCCAGTACCTTTTGGTCCTGAGATGAGGACACCTCCTATTCGTGGGTTGACTCCATTCAGAATTAGAGCTAGCTTGAGATGTTCAAGGCCGACGATGGATGTGAATGGCAAAACAGATCTCTTTAGCTCGCTCACAAGTTTTCCAGTCCAATTTGATGCTGCTTGTTGGAAAGTTAAAGACACAAATAAGGCTGCGCGTTAACGTAGGTCTGGGTCTATTGAGTGATATCACACATCTCACACCTTGAATGCCCCCGGTGCAGCAGGAAGTATAATGCTGAAAGGACGGCGTCCTATTGCATCTGTGGTTCACCTCTCTTTGCAATCTATGACACGATAGGTGTGAGTGAGGCTGTAGGACGGGGCGAGTTCCCGTCAAGAGTGAACTCCATGTGGAGATACTCTCAGCTCCTCCCTGTGAAATCGCCATCCTTTATTGTAAGCCTGGGGGAAGGCTGGACACCACTGAGTCTGTCACGACGACTTGGCCGTCATCTGGGTCTCAAGATATTGAGGATTAAGGATGAAGCCCAAAACCCCACTCTGAGCTTCAAAGACCGAGGTCTCTGCGCGGCGATATCAAAGCATCTCGAACTCGGTAGCAATGCATTCGCTCTACCCTCCGCCGGTAACGCGGGAATATCCACAAGCGCATATTGTGCGGCTGCAGGAGTACCGGCCCATATCTTCATGCCAACAGAAACCCCAGAAGCATTCTTTCGGGTTTGTGAAACATTTGGAGCGGAAGTTGTCAAGGTCGACGGCACTATCTCAGACAGCGCGGCTGAGATGAGAAAAAGAAACGGTGACTGGATGGACCTTTCAACAACAAAGGAACCCTATCGTGTTGAGGGAAAGAAGACATTGGGCTTCGAAATCGCTGAACAACTGGGATGGAAAATGCCTGACGTAATTATCTGTCCGACAGGAGGAGGAACCGCCCTGATTGCCATTTGGAAGGCGTTCGATGAACTCGAAGCCATTGGATTGGTGGGAAACGAAAGACCACGCATGTATGCCGCACAGAGCGGCGCATGCGCACCGGTAGTACGGGCTGTTGAAAGAAACGCAGAAGAGATTGAACCATGGCCCAATGGGAACACAATTGCCTATGGTCTTAGGGTTCCAAGCCCTTTTGCGGGGCATCTATTACTCAATACAATTAGGCGCTCCGGAGGCAGTGCAGTCGCTGTTGCTGAACAGGAGATTGAACCAAGCCGCAGAATGGCGGCACTGATGGAAGGTCTGGAGATATGCCCAGAGGCGGCTGTTGGACTAGCAGGTCTCCGAAACTTGATTGAATCGGGAGAAATCGACTACTCTGAGGACATCGTGCTTCTGAACACCGGTTCCGGTGCTCGATATCCCTTCACGAAAACCAATCTGAACCATTAAACAATGTACTCAAGTATATGCCTTAGATCATTACCCTCGATTGTGACCATTGCGGCCTCAGCTACTTCCTCGGTTTCAGGCCGGAAGGCTATGGATAATCCAACATGGGAGAAGATTGTCATATCGTTCTTCCCATCACCAACGTATGCAGTTTCGCTCAGTGGAACTCCAAAATGGTTGAGGATCTCTCTAATCTCATGAATCTTCTCACCCCATCCCACTTTAACCTCGACGCCCCCAGTCAGTATCCCGTCTGAAATAAGCAGTCTATTTGTTAGAACATACTCTATGCCCACTCGTCGACCGATATCATCAGCTAGGATATCAAGTCCACCAGAGAGGATTGCTACTTGGATTCCCTGCTCTTTCAGCCGTGCGATGGTTTCTTGAGCGCCAGGGACTGTTCTTGTTTCCGCGACTACCCTCATCACTTCCTCGACGGGCTGCCCCTTCCAGAGACCTGCATCAAGCTCGGCCCATTGATTGTAGGTAATTTCACCTGCAAAGAACTGACCGAAATATGTCTTCCCTAGTTTCTCTGTCCCAAAATGCTCGTGGAGCCGCCACCAGATGCTGGAGTGACAGGTTAGAGTGCCGTCAGCATCAAAAACAACCAATCGAATGGGCAAAACAATAACACCTTCCGAACCCATGGGAGGGGTTCTGTTTTCTTAGCTCTCAGCTTCACGCTCTCGTTCCTCACGGGCTTCCCTTTCCAGGTTGGCCAGAAGATCGTCGATCCGCTTCTCTTCAGACTTGCCTTTCTCACTGGAGATTGCTTCTCCCTTCGTTCGAAGTGGTGGCAGAACACCCTCTTTCTCCAGCAAGATTTCCGCTTCCATAGAATCAAGCTGGCGGTCAATTCGCTCTTCTGCTTCTACTGAAGCCCCTGTTGTGGAAAGGTCCTCCGACAACAGCTCCCCGGCAATAGTTATGTGTTCGAAAGATTCTGATAGCTTATCAAGCTGCGTCTGAATCTCGATTGGAGTCAGAAGAGTCCGTGCCTCCATCAACGCTTCGTTTGCAATGCCGAATGCTCGCAGAACCTCAGCCTGATCTCTTGCCTCCTCAATATTTAGGAGTGCAGTTTCGAGGGTGAGAAACTGCTGCTGATAACGCCCCTTGCGATTCTCAAGGTCGACAACTATGCTCAGGTGTGATCTTGCAGATGTACGGTCGCCCTTTGCCATGGCTTCCTTCGCAGATTTTTGTTCCTCAGTCATTCTTGTTTCGAGACGTCGAACTCTAAGTGTCAGAGCATTCATTGTGCCCTTCATCTCAAGCATTCCGCGCTCAGCATCAACTTTCTTCTTGCCGCTCAGAAAACCCATAGTATACACCGATGTTGGCCTTTCACAGTAACTTGCCTTATAACGCCATTTAACCATTACGGGCAGATAGTATTATAGATAGTCATTCCTTCAAAGACATGAGAAGATACTATGACGCTCATGCAGGTTCTGAGAAGGGCAGTAGAAGCTGCAAAGAAGAATGTCCTGGACAATTTAGATTTGGCAGCGGAGCAAACTGGGACGCTTAATCCATTCGGTGACAGAACTCTGCTACTTGACCAGCAAGCAGAAGATATCATTGTAAGAGTGCTGCGGGAGTCCGGGATGCAGTTTGATATCATGACTGAGGAGCGGGGCGTAATCAAAGCTGAGGGGAACCCAGAATTCCTAGCAATAGTGGATCCAATTGATGGTTCAGCCAATCTAGAGAGAGAAATCCCTCTCTGTTCTATCGGAATCTCGGCTATTCCATTCTCAGACATCATAACGACCGATGACGTAACTCTAAGCATCATCGACTCCATCTTCACGGACGAAACCTACGTGGCTACCAAAAGTCAAGGCGTGAAAAAGAACGGGAAGAGTGTTCGTCCCAGAAAGGGCACACCAATCGAGAATGCAATCATCTCCTATGACACAAAGCGAAAGTGGGAAGGGCAATTTGCTAAGGCATCCTCCAGAACTTTGACAGCTGTTTATGACATGCGAAGAAGTGCCAGCAACTTGCTGGATCTCTGCTGGACAGCGGCTGGTTCACTTGATGCGATGGTTGACCTTAGGGATATGCTGCCGATTGTGCATGTTTGCGGAACTCATATGGTTCTGGAAGCGGGAGGTGTTGTACTGGACAAGAATGGGTCACACTTCACGGTGCCCATTGATATGAACGTAAGGATGAGCTTTGTCGCTGCTTCCACAAATGAACTTGCCAAAGAGATACTCGCCGCGTTCAAAGGGGTTACATTCTGAAACCCATCTGCAGGTCTAGGTCACATCTAACAGCTTAAAACGGATTACTTTTTCCAAGAAGGACACGTGATGCAGTATGTCGAAACCGATGGCCTCCCCTGAAATTCTCGAAGCTATGAAAGATATCAAGTACAAGATTGTAGTACTCTCAGGAAAGGGAGGAGTGGGAAAGACAACTGTAGCCACAAACCTTGCGATTGTCTTTGCAAAGAGGAAGCTTGCGGCTGGTGTGCTCGACGTTGACATCTATGGACCCAACGTTCCAAAGCTCCTTGGGCTTGAGGGACAGCGTCCAACAGTGGAAGAGAATTTCATACAACCAGTAGTTGGTCCGTTGGGTCTCAAAGTGATGAGTATGGGATTCCTCTTGCAGAAGAGCGATGATGCTGTTGCTTGGAGAGGCCCACTAGTAGCCAAGGCAATAAACCAATTTCTTGGCAATGTGCGATGGGGCAAGCTTGACATCCTTGTTGCTGACCTTCCTCCGGGAACAGGGGACGAAATTCTAAGTATTCTTCAGCTAATACCCGACATCTCAGGAGTCGTGATAGTATCAACTCCCCAAGAAGTAGCTGTGCTTGACGCCAGACGTGCAATCCAACTTGTCGAGAAAATGGGTGTACCTGTACTTGGCATCGTTGAGAATATGGCGGAGTTTGTATGTCCCAACTGTGAAGAAGTTCACAAGATCTTTGGAGAAGGGGCGGCAAAACAAGCTGCTAAGGAATACAATATTGAACATCTGGGAACTCTGCCCTTGGACCCAAGAGTCATTTCTCTGAGCGACGAAGGCACGCCGTTCGTATTAGAAATGCCAGACTCCAAGGTGGCCAAGGCATTCGAGAATCTTGTGGATAAGCTAGCAAAGAAGATAGGAATGAAAGCGGCTTAGAATGCTCTTGCACAAGCAAATGTTTCGGGCTTGCGAGTAACTATTCGTCAGACTTTTCATTTTCCATTTCGTTTGGTGATTCGGGCGCCTCTTTGGTGGCTTCAACTTCCTCCGGCTCGGCTTCTTCTTCCTCTGGAGCTTTGCTGGAATCCCCTTCCTCAGCTTCTTCGCTACCAGGTGAGAGTTTCAAGACCATGACATATCCAAGGGCAAAAGCAACTATCCCGAGAAGGATTGTGATCCAGAAAGTCCCGCCCGATCCGAACCACGCATTTGGATTGATCAACAGGTTTGACAGAGGAGTACCTAGCAATACATGCTGAACCCACATCGGCACTGTGAAAACAAGGGGCAGAGTGATAATCACTAGTATGATTGCCGACAGAACGATCTCGTATGTGTACGCGAGTATTCTACGAAAGGTGCTATCAATTGCGTTCTTTGCCTTGGACAATGTGTTCTCTCCTTAGCCAGTCGACCTGTGCCGCCTTTTTAATACTTACTCCAGACGGATGCTATTCACATCAAGTCATCTACTCAAAAAGAGTGTAGGGGCCCAGAAAAAGCAAGTTTGCCAGCGCGTGTGTCTTAGGATGGATTCTTGAGAGAGGGAGGGAGAGATGGCAAACCGTTCGGGCCCCGCCGAGTATTATTAGTTCCTATTAGCATATAAGTATATTGTCTGCGTAAGCATCCAACTCAATTCCAAGATGCTGATAGATCCTCTAAGCCGTAGTCAGGTCCGGGGAAAGAATAGAGGAAAAGTCAAGAAGGTGATGGCGGGGGGCCAGAGAACACTGAAGGAGGAGAGAGAATGGTGAATTTCAGGAGATGGCCCCCTTAGCCTTCATACATGTTATTGTGGAATTTATTATTAAAGGAAATTAGGATATATACGCCACAAATATTATCGCGATTTTCTCAATTCGGAGGGCTCAATTCACACATCCGCCCCTCTCAAGCAAGCAAAAAGGCAAGGCCTGATTTTGTTTGTGCCCCCCCACACTCCTCACTTGTTCATTGTTGGTGCGGCAATAAGCGTAGAAGTAGTTGCAGACCGGGGGGTTTGAGCAAAACGATGCATTACAATTCGTGCGCTTGTTCCATTCGGGTTTGAATATGCATATTGGTGGGAGTACAGCCGTGAGAGAACACCTCGACGATAAAGGGGTTCCGAGCTTCCGCTACCTTAGTCCACATTGCGTTATCCCGTCGGTAGTATCGATAATCCAGATTACCGTGACGGACCTCTAGAATGGATTTTGCTGGCAGTTCCTCCAGATTGGTGACTTCAAGCTGATGACCGGGGTTTTCAGTGCCAACTGGGTTGGATAGGAAGAGCCTGAACACTTCGTCATTGGATGGCATGAGAACAGCAACATGTGGGCGATCGACAGAGTTCCACTTGGATGGAACTGGGGGCTTGCGGCATGTGTACGCACCGATAGCGGAGCGCAACATCAGATAGGCACCCTTATCGATTATCACTTTCTATATCCGTCCTTTCGCGTTTTCCGTTGAGGAAAATTTACAGGTATGAAAGGATATCGCTGGTGAGCAGTATATAACTATCCACGACTTACCGCATCGCGGCAGTGTCGTTAGAAGCGTTCGTATGGCATCAGCAGAGCCCTGCGCATTCCAAGTGTGATTGGCTACAGTTCGTTCGAAGGAAGCATTGCACGACAAGACCTTGATAGGTCATTCCAACTTAACAAACGGCCAAAAGAGAAGACTACTTGTCCACACCAATCCGAATACGAACTTCAGCAAGAACACGCGATAATGAGTCCAGGGTCAATGAAGCTCCTGCACGTCGTAGTGATTCATGATTGGTTTCTCCGGTAGTGACTCCCCAGAACTCTACGCCTGCTCTCTTCGCGGCAACGGCATCTATGCCAGCATCTCCCACGTAGACAGATTCGTTCCGCTCGACGTCGAGTCGTGCAACGATTTTCAATAGACCATCAGGGAATGGTTTTGCTCTTGGAGATTCGTGACGTGTCTGGATGATATCGAACAGACCACCTAGCTTCGTCTGCTCAAGAATGGTGTTAACTGAACCACGACCGTTGTTCGTGAGTATCGCAGTTTTGAGTCCAAGGTCTTTTATCCCGTTGATAACCTCGACAGTGTCCTCAATAAGGATGACTTGCTTCGTAGCGCTAGCTTCGTGCTTATCGAGAATTGCATCCATCTCGGACTCATATTTATTCCATTTATCAGGAGATATGCCACCGGAGAGGAAGTACTCCCGTGCCTTTGTGGTGGAACTAGAAATCCCATCAGCAGGCTCAAAAAGCTCTCTCGGCGCGCCCCTGCTGATGAAGTATGCTTTGGTGTCTCTGCGCATTGCTTCCAGTGGCAGATTCAAGATAGTGAGCGTTCCGTCAAGGTCAAAAACCACAGCTTTCAGCATCGAGTGACACCGCGTCGGGTGCCACAGGGGTCCCACTTAAGCATGCCCCTGTGTTCCAGAGGTAAGATTTTCTTGATTGTGAACTGCTTAATCGGATTCATCAGGACTGTAGACAAGTGCCTTAGTGCACGTAGCATCCATAGTTGCTGGTTTTGGAACCTCCATCTTGACTCCAGGCGCAATACCTTCAGCTACGGCGCTTACGTATGGCCAACAGACTGATTCACAGTAGAGTTTCCCCTTCTTGAGGAAGCCTTCGTGCTGCGGACAATACGGATGATCTGTTTCCACGCGATTGTCAGAAATCCATCTTGGTTTCATCTTCGCGCCCATCACGTGGCCAATGACAATCCACGCATCCAGAGCATCTTTGAGCATGTTCCCAAGGCCAAGGGTTTCCTTCATTGCAATCGCGTCCTCATTCCCTAATCTTTGAAAGACCTCGGCGACCGCATCTAACCCATCCTTGCCAAATCGTTCTTCCATCACAATGGCAGTTTCAGTCATCAAGCGACCCAAGTTGCTTCTCAGTTCCGAAACCTTATTTCCAGCAGGGATAATCCCTTTGACAGCTGCGGTTTTCATTATTCCCATAACGAGTCCTCGCGATATTGCGGAGCGTTCAATCTAATGAAGATTGCTGACGAACCGCAGAGAACTCGATTGCCGCCATGTAGGAATCAGCTTTAAGATGGAATACTGTTCTTCTCGATTGGTGATCTGCTGTGAAGAGTGTAAAAGGGATAGACACGAATGACATGAGAGCAATGGTCGAGGCGTTTCCTTCGCTTCTGAGTTTGACGAAACCGGACCCATCGATAATGACCATGGCATCGCAGGCGTTCTCTTCAGGACTTCATGGGATCTGCATAGCAGGAATGGGGGGCAGTGCAATTGCGGGTCAGATGGCCAAGGCACTCTTGGCTCAAAAGGCACAGGTGCCCCTCATCACATGGAGAGACTACGAGCTTCCGCGCTGTGTCACAAAGGATTGGGCGGTTATCTGCGTAAGCTACTCGGGCAATACAGAAGAAACACTCTCAGCATTCGAAACGGCCAAGAAGGTGGGTAGCGCGTTGTTTATCGTAACAACCGGCGGCGCGATATTGGAGCAATCCAAGGACCTGCCAGTTGCATTACTTCCTAAGGGCATCCAGCCAAGGGCTGCGCTTCCAGTTATTTTCTCGCTTGCCCTGCCGATTGTCGAGGCCTTGATCGGGATTGATAGCACTGATTTTTCCAAGCTGTCAGTGGTTCTGGAGGGCTTGGTGAAGCGTTGGGGAAATGAAATTATGTCCCCAAGAAACCTTGCTGAACGCATCAGCTCGCTTGTTCCGCTCTTCATAGGTTCAGGACATATGGTGCCGGTGTCTTATCGAGCCAAGTGTCAAATCAACGAAAACGCAAAGACTGTTGCCTTCAGCGCGGAGCTGCCTGAAGCAAATCATAATGAAGTCGAGGCGTCCCACACGTACAAGGAGTACGGAATCGTGCCCATCTTCCTAAGGAGCACTCATGAGAGTAAGAAAATGTCCGCGCGGTTTGAAGCCACAGACGCAGTGTACAGGCAGAGCGATTGTGCGCCAGTTCATGTTCGACTGAGTGGATTGAGCGAACTGGAAGAAACTCTCGCGATTGCACATTACTTGGATATGCTGTCAGTCGACGCCGCAGACATCCGAGAAGTTGACTCTGTTAGAGTTGACAAGATTGCGGAACTCAAGCGAAGACTCGCAGAGGGGTTCTAAGTGTGACCCTCATGAGTGAATGTTATGCGCATGGGTGATGCCGATGCACCGAATACATCATAAGATAAGACTAGGAGTATGCTGAAGGTCCAGTCATCGGAATTTTCAGCATCGTAGAGTATCTGCTTGTCAAGAATCTCATAGATCGTTTCGCCCACAGTGAAGTTCGTATCATAACCTGGATACAGCGGTTGGTCCGCTAGGGGAATATATCTTCGCCATTGTTGTGTGTAGAGAAACGGCCTTTCGTTCAACTCGACCTGTACTCGGAAGTACGTGATCGATGCATCACCGGCAGAACCCGTCGACACGTTAGCGTTGAACACGAGTGTGATACGAGGATTAATCGATTCGTTCGTAGGATCCAAGCCTGTAATCCTGACCTCGAGTAAATTCAATTCCAAATTGGCGACGAGCGAGTAGCTCCCAGCAAAATAGGAGCTGCTTGTCGCAAATCCCAAACCGCTCACGATTCCAAGTATGAGTGTAGCAACGACTATAATGTTCTGTGTCTTTGTGTCCGCAATCATATTGACCAACACCATTTTCACCTGAAACGGTCGGATATCTCCCTTGTGCTCTGCGCATATGAACAGAGCGGATTACCCAACAATGAATGTCAACGCCACCAAATGAACAATCCACGGAAACAGGGCGAGAAGCGCAGGCAGCGGAATTGCAGGGAGTATCTCACCTTCCTTCGAGATGACAGTGGCGTTAATCACAATGCCAAGCAAACACAACAAGATGGATGCCGCCCATACGAAGGAAGGGAAGTAGACAAAGGAGTGCGCCGAGATAAGGGCAAACGTGATGAAGTCGCCGGCCCCCACCGCAACTCTCTCTGACTGAATACGCGCATAATCAAACGGATCTGAAGCAATCCTTCTTGATATCGTCACTGGCTGAGCTGCAGGTGAGAACTTCGTGAGGAAGAAGTCTTCGAGGATTATCGCTATGATCAGTACGAACATGGTCGATGTAATCATGGTGATTCCCATGAATATCCCGAAGATGCTACTGTAAAATGCAACGTATAGATTCCGAAGCATGGGCGGGATGGCATCGATTATAATCATTACAATCGACAACATTGACACGCCCAATGAAACAAGCAACACAACTCCTTGGAAAATTCCTGTGGTCCCCTTGAAAAGTACCAAGAGGAGGGATTGGCCTAGAAACATTGATACGAAGAACAGAATGGGAGACGCGACGAAGGCCACTACTAACTTCCTTGTGCCACGCCCTCTCCTTTGAATCACCCAGAACAGCAAGAATACGACAGTACCACCGAGGAGAACCGACACCACGGCCTCGATCACTACTTGCATGGGACTGTAGCTACTAGCAGTGCCGATGAGTCGGCCGATGATTGCGGTGTCCAAGACAACCATTGCCACGTAGGAACCCAGCAGCAGAGGAACGGCAGAGAGCAAGATCAGGATTGCACGCGATCGGTCCAGTTTCATCCCATTGTCTCCAGAGTGACTTACATTGGCCGGGGTTAAAGAAGCTGAGTTCTCCGCAAGCCTTTATGAGAACCTATAGTCAACTCGCTCTTAGGTTGATAAGGGAAAAAAGAAAGGGGATGGGGACGAATGTCCCCAATAGATTGCTCTACTTCTGTCTCATTAAAACATATCCACCGACGAGGATAACCACCGCAGCACCGACTGCACCGGCTACAATAGCCATTGTGAAGTCAGGAGGAGCTACCGTTGTTGTGTCAGTGTCTGGCGTTTCCACAGTTTTGTCAGGTCCGAAGAAGTAGTTCGGGTTGTACGTCAACTCAGTGAACTCACCCGCAACATACTCGGTTATGATGAATGGTCCAGAGGTCACAAATTCCTCAACTGGTGGATTGGGGCTCCATTCGGCCCAGTCCTCAATCACAATCTCCTGCATGATATGCTTCGGAAAGATTGGCTTGAATGCGACGCCGTGCAGGTGCCAGTAGGACTCAGTGTTGAACTCCACAACAACTGTGTAGGTTGATGGAGCATATGCGGCACTCATCTCCAGCAGGTCTGGCCGATATCTGTTTCCAGGTGCGTCTCTTAGGAAGTTCAGTGAGAACGCGACATCCTCAGCCGTCAATGGAGTACCATCAGTCCAAGTGGCATTCTGGAGGATGTTGAAGGTGAACCGGGTGTGCCCTACAGGAATTGCGTCATTTTCAGCATGCGTTTCAGCCAAGTATGACTCAGCCAGCCACAACATGTCCAAGCCAGTGGAATCAAGAGTCATCAAGCTGTCATAGAGCTCGGTCAACACTTGAATGGTGTAAGCTGAGCTAGCACCCAATAGGTTGAATGTGTCAAGGTCGAGCGAGTTGCTCCAACGGAATGTTCCGCCGAACGGACCACCCTGATCAGCCTTTAGATGGACTTTCTTGTTCGTCCAAGTGCCGGGGACTCCATCGGACCAATCGTTGACGTGACCCGCGAACTTGTCATCTCGCCAAGCGTGGTACTTTATGTTCTGGTAGGTGATGATGTACGGACACTCATAGACCCAGATCTCCTGCAGCTTGATTGCGGCAGCATAGACTGTGTCATAGTCCGTTGAGTGGAGCAAGTCGTCGATGTAATAATCGTAGGTAGAGTTCTTAAAGTTCGGGAAGTTTAAGAATGGCTCGTCTGCGTTCCATGAAGCCCACTCTTTACCTAGGAAGTCAACGTCAGCTGAACCAAATTCCCAAGCAAGGAAGCACATGTCGTAATCGAGGTGGTTGTTAAGCCTACCGAGATACTCGTAGAAGTCAGTGGGTTCAGAGGTAGCCTCAATACCCAGATCAAGTAGAGCATCTGCGATGAAGGCTCCAACCTCGATGGCGATTGGTGAGGATGATGCACACTCAACCAGGATTGGGTCGAAATCACCTTTAGGACCAGTTAGGAATTCAGCTCCTTTTTCATAGTAAAACCCGGCGGCTTCCAGAAGATCTTTACCCTTCTGTACCTGTGGTTCATAGTAAGTATAGGGTAGCTGCCCCTCAATGGACCATCCGTTCTGCTTAGGTACAGGGGAATCTTGTGATCCTGAGAATCCTTCGAATATGTCAGCAGAGATTGCATTCTTGTCTAATGCGAATGCTATTGCTCTCCGGACAGCTGTATAGTTGAGCGGATACCTATCACAATTGATTGTGACGAATCCATAGCCATTTCTCAGTACATTGGTAAGTTGTATGTTCTCAGCTACCTCGAGTGCCGGAATAAAGGTTGGATCAAGGAAGCTATCGATAACATCGATTTCGTCATTTTGTAGTGCAAGAACTTGCAAGTCGTCGCTCGTAATCACATCGAATCTAAGCTTGTCAATATACGGACCGGTCTTAGCATGACCAGGTATCGTTTGAGCTGTGGCAAAAATCGGTGAGATTGCCATCAATGCGAAAGCAGCAACGAGCGTAATAGCAATTGTTCTCTTAGCACGAGTGCTTGCCATTATTCTCTCTATCTCCTTTTCCGAGTCGAATCGGATGTCGTTCAGCTGTTGGTGCATGATAAAAGTGTTTTGTTGCAAGCGGACACACATAGAAGTCAATCAGCATAAAGGACAAAGAATTGTTAAGCGAGCGAGGAATATGGATAGATGTTAGTCAACGAATGTATGCACTCCCAGAGAAACAGAACAAAAGCAAGGGAAGGGCGTGATGCCCTTTCCTACTAGGTAGTGCCATGCTATCCGTATTTGATTCGCGGATCCAACACGCCATACAACAGGTCAGCTATGAAGTTCGCGAGAATCGCAGTAATCGCTATGACCATGAATATCGCCTGTACAACAGGGTAGTCCAAAATGATGAGACTTCTGAAGATGTACCGGCCCAACCCATACCAGCCAAACACTGTTTCCGTAAGCGTTGCACCGTTGATCAGGAACCCGAATGTCATCGCGATTATTGTAACCATCGGGAGCATTGCATTCTTCAGGCCATGTTTGTATAGAACCTGATTCTCATCCAACCCCTTTGCACGCGCAGTCAAAATGTAATCCTCTGTCATAACATCAATTAAGCTATTACGCATGTAAAGGAAGTATCCGCCATAGCCACCGACACCGAGCGTGACCATAGGCAGAACCAAATGATGAAGGATGTTACCGGCGATTATCAGCCCGCCAAGTGGATCATCTTTTGAAGCGATCCAAACATCAGGGGTTATCGTGCCGCCAGACGGAAACTGAATCAGCCCCCCGGTCAAGTTTGGAACATAGAATGAGAACGTCATTAATAGCATCATACCTACCCAGAAGACCGGCAATGCATAGATGAACAGAGCTACTGTCACTGCTCCAACATCTCTATTTGACCCTGGGTCTGCCGCAACTTTGACTCCTGTGAAGATACCTAGGATGATGGCGACAATAGAAGAGGTACCCATCAATAGAAGGGTGTTTGGCAAACGAGCCATAATCTCATCGGTTACAGGTCTCTGGCTGACAAATGAATATCCAAAGTCGCCTGTGAACATGTTGACTACATATCTCCAGAACATGTAGATCCAGTCAAAGATGTCAGGATTAGGTACCAAACCAAAGCGCGCATAAATCTCCTCGAGTAGCTCTGCGGTCATATTGCGACGCAGGTTTACATCAATCATGAGGTCAACCGGGCTAACACCGAAGAGGAGTGTTGGAAGTCTGAAGAGGAAAAAGTTGAAACATACTACTGCCACCACTAGCAGAAACATGTAGATGAGTCTTCTAATGACATACTCGCGCAATCCCATTGTTCATGCTCCTTATTCATTTGTCCGCAGTACATAGTGTCACTGAGTACTGCAATGATGTACAATTTCCACCGACCTAATAAGGATACCGTTCAAGGAGACCAGCAGAGATTGGACGATCAGTGAATAGAATAGTGGAAGAAAAAAGAAATGATAGAGGCCCTGTAAGGGCCTCGGGATTCAAGAGAGCGGCTATCTCTGTCTAAGTCTTGGATTGAGAACTTGGTCTAAGGTATGTCCGACAAAGGTGAATGCCAAGGACAAGATGGTGATCATCAGACCTGGGAAGACAACCACCCACCAGGCACCGTGAGTAAAGCCACCAGTACCTTGAGCGTCAGCAAGCATCCTACCCCAACTTGGTTGACCTGGATCAGTCAGACCAAGGAATGCAAGACCAGACTCGGATAGAATAGCTCCCACAACACCCAGAGTGATGTTGGCGAACAGAATGGGAGTCACGTTTGGCAATATGTGCCTCATAACGATGTAAGTGTCTGAGGCACCAATCGCCCTTGCAGACTCGACATAGGCCTTGTTCTTCTCAGCCATCACTTGAGATCGTATAAGCCGCGATGTCCCAGTCCACCCTAATATCGCGATCACTATAATGATATTGTCTGTGGTGGGTCCGAGAAATGATGCCATTATCATCATTAGCGGTAATCCCGGAATGACCAGAAGGAAATCCACAAGTCGCATGAGAATCTCGTCAGTTTTTCCACCAAGGTACCCGGCAGTCAGACCAACTATTACACCGATTGCTGTTGATATTGCGGTTGCAAGAATTCCGATGGTGAGAGAGATTCTTGACCCAAATATTAGCTGACTGAAAGCATCACCCCCCTTGTCTGTTGTTCCCAGCAGACCAAAGTAGGAACCGAAAGCAACCAAGCTTATCGATTTGACTGATACAGTTACTGAGCCTGTGTACTCAAACTCGGGAGTTGATCCAAGATAGTTGTGGAAGACCGCTGTTGGGACAAGGCCAACGGCTATTGTGAGAATATCTTCGAGATCTTCCTGCCAACCAGTCGCGTTTTCGGCCATGCCTCTCCAGCCTTCAACGATATCAAGGTAACTCAAATCTATTTGCCGGGCGCGATAACTATCCGAATATAGTGGGTAGGACCTGTAAACGTTGCGCCAGTTCCCACTGTAGTCGATAAGCCAAACATACACTTTGAACATAAGACCCCCTTCCAGCCTGGCAAAATCGCCTGTCTGAGTAATAGCGAAGTCAATGGTCATGTTTACGTCGCTGGGAATAGCCTCGTAGGGCCATTCAAACTGCTGTGTGAAGTAGATGAAATCATTAGAAGCAGGTAGATCGTCATCTGGATCTGGAGGTGTTCGCCAAGACATCGATTCATTGGAATGAATCCATGTGAGATTCACATGGTTGAAATCATTATCTCCAGTCGATTCATGGTACAAATAATCGAATTCGTCTTGGTTGGAACCGTTTTTGTAGAACACGGGGGCAGCAGGATCAATCATCCATGAGTCCGGATCCTCCAAAGCTGTATCTGGCATCCATTCGGCAGTTATAACTCCCTCTGGATCAAATACTGACACCCATTGTGGAGCCATGTAATTCGGTGCAACCCTTGCTGTGGGCGAAGGATCATGAGTTGCTATCCATGGAGCTCCGATTGCCATTCCTACATACAGAACAAGCAAAACTATTCCAAGCAAGCCGATTCTATGTTTCTTGTATTCTAGCCAAAAGCCAGACAGACTTACATACCAATTGCGATCTCTCCAACCAGCTGATTTTTCCGCACTCGTAGACAATGGCTCTTATCTCCTTTCACGTGATCGATTGTTCTCTGTTCAATGTGTTTCGCAGTTTTGCAGAAACCAACGAATCCTTGACCGATTCTTCGCTTTCACCCATTAAAAAAGGTCACTATAGGCGCTTCCGAAACCAGTCGCATTGGGGATACGGAGATTCAAAACAACCAGTGTAGGAAGTAAGGGGTCGCGAGGAATGGCGACTATCTCGACGATCAGTGGAATATCTCTTGAAATCCACCCGTCAAGGATTGTCCAGAAAAGGTCAACGTACTCAGGTCTTCGATTCCAAGTGCAGAATGGATTGATCCAAGTTCTGATAGATAGGTACTAGCGTAGGTTCTTGATGATGTTACTTTTTGTGATCCTCATCGAATAGTGTATCAACAAACGGATCCTCATCAATTGGTTCTTCAAGATCCTCGATTCCTCTGGCATTTCTTGCTTTGATTATATCCTTGGTCCGTCTTGATGCAGCCCATAAATCAGCGAAGACCACGCCAACCAGGAACATGGTAAAAACTCCGGTTAATGATAGCACTATTCCAATAAAACGAAGCACTTGTATCGTCGTGAGAAGGAGCCCACCAAAAATGAGCAGAACAGGAATCAGCAGTATTCTCTTCTGTGGTTCCTTTCTGGTTATCGGAAAAGATCGTACTGTCATTATCAGTCGATAGGTCGTCCTACTGCTATCCTTTTACTCTTTTCGAACTCATAGGTTGAAGGCATAGTTTTGTCTAGAGCAAAAAGCTGTCGCAGAAAGCAAGTTATATAAGTGCGACACAGAAGGACGACAAATCAGTGAAGGGATAGTGAAGTCATTTCGTAGTCCCGATAGTCAAAGATTCATATCCCCAAAGGAGATAGAGGAATGACCCTGCTTGACATACAGTCGCTTAGAATGTACTATCAGACACAAAAAGGTCTTGTAAAAGCAGTTGACAATGTATCCCTACAGCTTGAGTCAGGAGAGTCCATTGGGCTTGCAGGCGAATCAGGTTGTGGTAAGTCTAGCCTTGCTTACTCAATTATGCAATTGCTACCGCCAGCAGCCAACATCGTAGGTGGTAACATCTACTTCAAGGGAGAAGACCTCCTGAGAAAGAGCGCACGTGAGATGCGAGACATCAGATGGAAGAACGTGGCAATCGTGTTCCAAGGCGCCATGAATGCGCTGAATCCAGTCTTCGAGATCGGTGACCAGATTGCAGAAGCCATCCTGATGCACGAAAATGTTACAGAGGAAGAAGCTCTCGACCGTGTTTCAAAGCTGTTTGAAATGGTCGGGCTTGACCCGTCTCGAATTCACAACTACCCACACGAGTTCTCAGGAGGCATGCGCCAGAGAGCCATGATTGCAATGGCTCTGGCCTGTAATCCGGACCTTGTGATTGCAGACGAGCCTACCACAGCTCTCGACGTAACAATTCAGGCCCAGATACTGAAGCTTATGCAAAAGCTGCAGAAAGACCTAGGTCTATCACTAATCCTGATCACGCACGACTTGAGCGTTATCGCGGAAACCTGCGACAAGACAGCGATCATGTATGCCGGCTGCATTGCGGAGCTCGCAGACGTTGTGTCGGTGTTCAAGGAGCCAATCCATCCATACGCGGCGGGACTGGTAGCTGCTATTCCGAGCATGGTGAAAGCCGAGCATAAGAAACTCTCATCCATTCCGGGTTCACCTCCAGATCTCATTGACCCGCCATCAGGGTGTCGATTCCACCCGAGGTGCCCGTACGCAAAGGACATCTGCAATAAGGAAGAGCCTGCCTTCGAGGAAATCGATCCTGGAAGATGGGTAGCGTGCCACTTTGCTGAGCAGTTGAAGGGCGAACTCACCGTAAACATAGATTGAGGAGGTTCATAGAATGACAATTGAAGATTATTCAGGAGCACTTGGCCGGTCCGAGGATATCGCAGACGGAGAACCCCTAGTTCAGATACTCGGCATGCGCAAGTGGTTCCCAGTAAATGTTGGCTTCCTCTCGTCAATGTTGTACAAGCAGGAGCTTTACGTGAAGGCCGTCGATGGTGTTACCTTTGACATCATGAAGGGAGAAATCTTGGTTCTGGCAGGTGAATCAGGCTGTGGCAAAACAACCACAGGTCGATGCCTTCTCTACCTTGAAGCCCCTACAGATGGAACTGTAGTCTATGCGGGCATTGATTTGGCCACATTGGATCGTACTGAGATGAAGGACTTGAGAAAGCGAATGCAAATCACCTTTCAAGATCCGTACGAATCTCTTAATCCAAAGCAGAGCATCCATAGCATTGTTGCAGAGCCACTCGTTGTACATAAGATTCCGTTGACACCCAGTCAGAAGAGACAGCGTGTGTTAGAGGCTTTGGAGAGTGTTTCCATCACGCCGGCAGAAGATTTCATCGACAGGTATCCTCACGAACTGTCAGGAGGACAGAGACAGAGGATATCAGTCGCTAGAGCACTAATCCTTCACCCCGAGTTCATGGTTGCTGATGAGCCAGTATCAATGCTGGACGTTTCAATCCGGGCAGAGATTCTCAATCTTCTACTGAAGCTCAGAGAGGATCTTGGGCTCACTTATCTGTTCATCACACACGACTTAGCAGTAGCAAGCTACATTGCAGATCGCATTGGGATCATGTACTTGGGAGTCATTGTTGAAATCGGTCCAGCGCATTCTGTTGCATTCGAGCCGCAACACCCCTACACTCGAGCTCTGATCTCCGCGGTACCTTCTGGAGACCCCACTGTGAAGCGCCGTGTTGAGTCACTCAAGGGAGAACCGCCAAGCCCAATCAACATCCCAACGGGCTGCAGGTTCCATCCAAGGTGTCCGTACGCTCAGGAGATCTGCGTGCGTGAGGTTCCTGAAGACAGGGATATGGGTGAAGGTCACTACGTGGCATGCCACTTTGCCGGCGAGCTTGGTGAACCGACCAACCTATAGACCCTAACTCGCTCTTAGGCGACACACACGAAGACTCACGCCATCGTGAGGCGTTCATATGACTGAAGTGTCCGATCGACCTCGAGTGCTAAAAGCAATCAAGAAATGCATCTCTGACGCTCACGAGCATTTCCAGGAGGCTATGGACGCGCTGGATGAGATAGGTCGCGCGTCACTTGCGACGGGGATGACATCACTCTTCGGAGGATACCAGTTGAAAGACCCGAAGAGAAAATACCGAATAGCAAGAATAGAGATTAAGGCCGCAGAGAAGGCTCTTTTTCCGCTCACCAAACGATTTCGTGATGGCAGAGTCAATGCAGAGCACTTCAAAGATGAGAAGGCATTGTCGCTTCTGAAGGACCTGACTGAATTCGACTACCAAATACTAATCAGACTCCTATGGGAACACAAAGGCAGAGAATCGGCATGGTATCGATTGGAGGAGCTCAGCAATAAAGCCAAGGCAGTCTTTGAAAAAGTTGCAGACCTATAGAACATATCATGGGCGGAGGTCACTATGTGGCATGCCACTTTGCTGGCGAGCTTGGTGAGCCGGCCAACCTATAAACCTCAACTCGCTCTTAGGCGACACACACGAAGACTCACGCTATCGTGAGGCGTTCATATGACTGAAGTGTCCGATCGACCTCGAGTGCTAAAAGCAATCAAGAAATGCATCTGTGACGCTCACGAGCATTTCCAGGAGGCCATGGATGCGCTGGATGATAAAACTCGCTGGTCACTTCGTCCGGTGTTGACGTCAATCTTCGGAGGGTACCTAACAAAGAACCGGAAGGCAAACTACCATAAGGCAAGTATGGAGGTTGCGCTGGCAGAGAAGGCCCTCTATCCGCTCACCAGACGATTTCGTGATGGCAGGGTCAATGCAGAGCACTTCAAAGATAAGGAGGCCTTGACGCTTCTAAAAGACCTGACTGAATTCGACTACCAGGTACTTATCAGACTCCTATTGGAACGTAAAGGGAGAGAATCTGCATGGTATCGATTGGAGGAGCTCAGCAAGAAAGCCAAGGCAGTCCTTGAAAAAGTTGCAGACATATAGGCCATATCGTGAACCATTTACCAGAGTGCCAACAAAGGTAATAACAGTTCGCGAAGACTGTGAATCCTGAAGACAGTCAGATTGGAGTGGTTCGAGTTTCATGAGTAGTGCGCCTGTCGGGAAATCCCTGAAACATAATCTTGAGAGAACAATTCGTGTAATGGAGAACATCTCTCACTCGCTGACCCTCATGGAAAGACACCTGACATCATTGGAGAACTCACACCTAATGAAAGACCTCATCACTGAGGGCGAGTATGTCGTCGGAAATTTACCTGGGGTCATTTGCATTCCCTCGACTCTGAAGCAAAATGACCCACTGCAGCCAGCACTGAATCAAATGAAGGCGAGAGGGCGTAGGATGCCTTCGATGATTAGACTAGGTGACTCCATGGAATCCGTGGAAACATGTGACAAGGTCGTGAGAATAATCAAATCCGAGATCTTGCCAGCATTGGATGACAGTGCGTTCGTAGTCAATCTCAGATGGGATGAAATGATTAGTCCTTTTGAATCCAATCGTACCATAGTCATAGGAAAGAGGTATAGCAAGGGCTCTAGGAAACGATTCAAGCGCTTGGAGAGGACTCTTGGAGAACTCGGTGTGCACGTATTGTCTGACAGTGGAGAGTACGGAGGGGGACCACTGGTTTATGCCATTACGAGAGCATTGCCGACTAAAACCAATCTGCTGGTATTCGAACTTACGCTATCGATGTCTGTGGCGTGCGAACCCAACATCGTGACACAGATACTTGAATCTCTCCAAGGACACTAGGTGCTTAGATATGACAGAGGAAACGGCTGGTACAGAGGAAATGCAATTGCCGTTTCCACATGGTATCGAGGTTGAACTCCAGGTCATCATGAGAGATGGAAACTGGTTCCGCGGGGAGGAGATCCTGGAAGTATTCGATAGGCTGGTGTCCAGCGCGAAGAACCTGCTTGACAAGAGGATTAGAGCGGCAAGTGTGCCCTCAGTTAGAAGCAAGTATAGGCACTCATCGCAAACTGAGGAAGGTGAGCGTGGTTCCAGAATCGTAGTGAATTACGAGGACCCAGCAGGGGAGGCAAAGGAATACACCATTATCGGCCATGACCCGAATGTCACGAGCCTGACGTGGATACTCGAAGTGGCAACACCCCCATGCACAACACTAGAAGAACTTGCCTGGTGGGTTCAGACACTCATCGCAATCTCATATGATGCTCTACCCAAGGACATGTATGTGCTGCTCATTTCAACTGGCCTGAATCCCACTCAGGAATACATGAGGAATCTCTCATTTGGAGAACATCATCATATCCTCAGTCCCGAGATCGAAGAGAGTTCACGCCTCGCGGTCTACAATATGATCCGAAACTTCACTCCTCATCTAATTGCGTTGTCCGTGAATTCCCCATTTGAAAACAAGAAGTCCACAGACGAGGTCTATATCGACTCAGAAGGAAGAACACGCGCTCCAAGATGCAAGAGATCAATCAGACTTCTCAAGAACACCACACAGATGGGACCCACAAATAAATTCGAGCTCATACCATACATGAAGAAACCAGACAAGGAATTCTTTGCAAAGCATGTTAATCGTAGCTTCGCAAGAATGGTAGATATGTACCCGTTCACGGATTATGGTACAATAGAAGTAAGAGTCTTTGACACACAGTTATCAGTCCCTCGAAGGGTCGGTATCGCCTTGATCTTGCAGGCGCTCGCCCTGAAGGCGATACGACTGTCCGCGAAAGGTGTGCCTATTCCAGATATGGGCGCCAAGTCGATTGCTGCCAACAGGGCTTCTGCTGTTGCGGCCGGTCTATGGGGACCGTTCCATCCGGGAGAGGACAGTAAGAATCTGGAGTTCATAGAGATCTACAACCATCCAATTAACGATGATGGAACATTGGACAATACACGGCGAAATCGATTCATGGGAGATGCTGTTGCTTCGATGCTCTATCTCATCAGAGATGAGCTCGAAGACATGAGAGCGATTGATAACCCATTCATGCAGCCCTTGATGGTTTCGGTGTTTGGGAGCGAGTTCGTGGAGCCGAGAACTACATGTGCAGACTACCAGCTTGATGTCTACGCGAAATCAGAACAAAACATGGTCACATTACTTGGACGCCTAGGAAGTATCACTAGGGAATGCTGTACCAATTGGCTTTACGACCCGCTGGAAGGAGTCCCACGACTTCCAACCTGGCTTTGTTGGTGGAAGGGTCTCGAGCCGGAGATCATAACTGATAAGGAGAGGATCTTCGCGGGTCAAGAAGCAGGATTCGACTTATCTATCCGAAATCGAACCGACCGAGACCTTCACAATCTCACTGTATCCTACAGGATAGAAGATTCTGAAAGAAATGTCATAGAACAGAACATCCTGCCAATCTCAAGAATCGAATCAGGCGAGATTCATGTCGCTCGGATCACATTCCCAACTAAGCGTCAGGTCCATGCCTACAACATCATTGCATCAATCGGTGTCGCTGGCAAGGAAATCAACCTGAGAAGCACTATCAATACATACTGGATGACAGCAAGCGTCAAGCCTGCTACAACCACACAGTTTGCCGATAGCAGGACTCCAATCCTGTTTTCTGGTGAGATAGACACGAACTACCCCACAAGGACTACAGTCACTTGCGAGATTGCAGTGATTAGCCCAAAGAAAGAAACTGTCATTGCCAATGTGTACTACCCTGTTGTCGTTGAGGGAGGAGACCTTCTCTTCTTTGAGTCGTCTGACCTGCCACCTCTGGTAGTATCTGCAGAAGCCTCCAAAGGGGTCGAAAGATGCGTTCTGCGAATTAGATTGATTGATCATGATAAGAGTACAATCGCACTTAGCACGTCGAAGCCCTTCTACATTGGTTTTGTAAGACGAGGCCCAGAAATAACCATCCAAGCGAATCTCAAAGGAACACACAGTCCTGGGGGGATTCTTCAAGGCGAGGTGGTGCTCAAAGCCGGACAACACGAAATGCCTAAGGGTTCAAGATTGATTGTTCATTACAAGACAGATACAGGGGACACGCACGTAGTAGCGGAGGCCGATGCTTGGGAAGCTGTATCGAGCCCGCTCAAATTCGATTGGCAGATTCCGCCAGCAGATCCGGGAATGCTGGCGCGAAGAACTGCGTCCATCCGAGCATCACTGGTTTCCAATGGAATGGAGATTGCATCGAGTGAATCTGATGCCTTCATAGTGGCTCATGTCGAGGTCAGAACCAGCATTGATTCGCTGAAGGCGCCAGACAGATCCCAGATAGGCGGCATGGTGGCAGGTTGGCTCAGAATAAGACGCAACACGGAACAGGGAGAGCCTGCCACTTTGACTATGTCTTTGCGATTCACAGATGATGACGAACACATTGTCTTGAATCAAGCTGTCAAGCAAAGCAGGAACCTGTCTCTTGCGTATGGGCCATTTACCATACCTGAACCGAGAACGAAGAATGTGCCGTCAAGCGTCACTCTTGTGGCCAAGCTAGACTATGCAAATGCTCAGATGGACTGCAAGACAGCAGAAATATCGCTTGTCGCCATGGATGAAACCAGACCTGCTAGTCTGAACTTCAGCGGAGTCCCAACATATGTTTCTCCTGATGACCAAGTTCATGCTGCGATTCACGTCACCAACTCATCTGCTGAAGCTATGAAAGGAATGCTGTCGGTGCGTCTTGAGTCGGTAATTGGAACGGAGGAAGTATTCATTCGGGAGATTGATCTAGCGGCTGAGGAAACTCGCGTCTTCGCGATTCCTGTGAGAATACCTTTGAGTGCGGAAATGAGCACAGCGCATCTGAAAGCAGCCTTGCGTCTGGAAACCATGCTTCTGGAAAAAAGGCATAGATTCAAGGTGAAAGCGATTGAAGAACCACTCTTTCATGTGCGTTTCTCCATCAAGGATGACAGGGGCCAGGAGATACCGGGCCTTGTTCCGCGTGAGTCAAATATCGTGATTGGGGTTCATGTTCAGGTCGTTAAGCGAGGTTTGGAAAACTTGATGGTTTCTCTGCGCGTGATGTCCAAAAGAGAAGTGGTAAGGGAATTCCGAATGCCGATCCCCGAATCTGAAACTGCGTTCAAGTCTGAGGTTCGTTGGACCACCCCCAAGTTGGAAACCATAACGGGGTACTACTTGGATGCAGCAATCATTCACGGAGAGATATCATTGCCTACGCGCGCGGTTAAATGCGAAAAGAAGACCTTCGCGGTATACTAGCTCGAATCCTTCAAGGCGGAAGTCGTTTTGCGCAAATCCAATCCCTCACCGCAATGAAATTAGCAATTCTAGCGATTCAAACTTCGACGATTTGTAATATTCGCTGCAAAGGTATAATAGGAGCAGGGCGAGCGCCCTGAGTTAATCAGACAACTTGACCATCAACTAATATATGCTCATAGAACAATCCTCGATGAACAATGATACGATTACCAAGTAACATGGTAAGGAATACGAAGACGTGAACCGGATGTTGTTAGAGTTACTGTCACACCCAGTTGTTTCAGGCCTGATCGTGATGGGCTTCTTGGGAGTCCTGACATACAAGGTTCGCTTTGTTGATATATCTGGTCTAATTGCTGCGTTCGTCGTAGGGTTCACAGTCTGGGCTGCAGGTGGACCCGCTTCCTTTGTGGTTCTTCTCTTTTTCTTCATCAGTGCTGGAATTGCCACGAAATACAAGTACAAAGCAAAGGCAAAGAAGGACCTTGCTCAGGAAGGCAAGGGTAGAAGAAGCTGGAAGAATGTCCTCGGAAGCGGCATCATCCCAATGATTTTCGCTATCGGCATGCAACTTGCGGCGCAATCAGTAATACCCGTTGATCCATTCTGGATGTTTGGAGGCTTTGTGGGCGCGGTGGCCACAACTTCCGCTGACACTCTGGCGAGTGAAATCGGAGTTTTCAGCAAATCAAAACCAAGACTGATTACTAACCTAAGGAGAAAGGTGCCAGCAGGGACCATAGGCGCAGTTTCACTCCTAGGGGAGTTGGTTGCGGTCGCGGCTGGTGCGATAATAGGTCTGGTTGCCTTAATCTTTGCAGTGTTGAATCCAGCTAGTGTGTATGTATCTTCTTTCGAGCAATTGCTATTCATCTTGCCTCTCTCAGTGCTTACAGCATTCATCGGATGCAACCTTGACAGTTTCTTGGGTGCCATTGCACAGAACAGGTTCGTGTGCGAGATATGCGGCGCCATCACTGACAAGGAGTTCCACTGTGACTACGAAACGAAGTATGTAGGTGGCTACAAGCAGTTCACCAACATGCACGTGAACCTTGGCTCCTCTGGATTGGGAGCAACGCTGGGAATCGTTCTTGGAGCCGGGCTTTTTATCTGGATACTCGGTGCCCTATTCTTCTGGGTAGTGGTGTCGTCCAAGAACTAGATCTCAGATATCCACAGATTCTTGCCTATATTCTCGACTTCTCGATTGAAACTGCAGGATGGTCTGAAGGTGGATGCTATCACTCTGCACAGAATGGTCCAATAATTTCAAATGCCGGAATGATATGTTCTGCTATGCACAGAATCGCTCATGTAGTCAGCCAAACTACAAGAAATGAGCGGAGAGGATAGAATGTCAAGATTCATTCGTTCAAGAGCTTACCCATGGGCTTTGACAGGTGTATTTGCTGCCATACATCTTGTGATAACACTGATCCCATTCAGCCTCAGTGTAAGCGGGTCGGGTCTAATCTCATTCGGTATGCTTTCTGCTCCAATAGTGGGCTTCCTTCTTGGTCCATTCTTCGGTACTATAGCTGTTCTCATTGGATCCTACTTGGGAATCTTCGTCAACCCAGAGATTGCACTCATTGGACTTGCTACACCCATAGCTACCAGCGCTGGTGCGCTAGCTGCGGGCTTGATAAGAGCGAAGAAAACAATCTTCGTACCGATAATATACATAGTCGCCATGCTCCTTTACTTACTGAGCCCAGTTGGGCAACAGGTCCCAGAATTTGTGTGGTTCCACGTGATAGCGTTCGTGCTCTCACTTCTTCTGGTAATTCCACGGGTTTCGGGAAGGATTAGCGATGAGCTCGAACTGAAACAGACAATAACAGCCAGAGCTCTATTCTTGTTAGCCCTAGTTTCCGTTACTCTTGATCAAGCCGTGGGCTCTGCGATAGGTTCCTTTTATCTGGTGTATATTGCAGGTTTTGACTTATCATTGGTCGTGTCTTGGTTCGTGCTGGGAGCCCTCATATACCCCATCGAGAGAATCCTTGGGGCCCTAATAGTGGTTGTACTTCTGCGAGCTGTAGTCGAGAGCTTTTCGGCGGCCTATTTCCAGCTGCCGTTAACTCCCTTAGGCGCTGCAGGTTCTGTAACTGCGGATTTCATCGACTTGGAGGAGTGATGAAATACAAAAGGATTCGGAAGCTCTGCGATGTATCTGGTTCTGCGATGTATTCGAAGCTCTTACACCTTTAACAAGAGGCTACGACTTCGAGAAATTAGGAGGGCATCATCAATTTAGAAGGACTGCGCTGACGCTGGTTGCATATACCTCAAAGTACAACAGCGGTTCCGCATACGACGGCTCAGAGCTCCAGACACGAAGACCCCTACGGGGCCACCCGCTAACAAATGCATGGTCCTCGTCAAAGACCCAAAGCTTGCCACGCATCTCACTCGGAAGGTCAACGCCGAGTGTGACAGCGGGTTCATCGCCAAGACCTCCAAGCCCGACTTCAAGACCGTAATTTCCGAATGTCACGTTTTCTTCCAAGATGAAGGTGATATGGCCAGTACTCACGAAGCTCATGCTGCGGCCCCCAATAATCGCACCATTGTCATAGGTCACTGTCATTGTAACATTCTCGCACTGGCCCAAGAAGACATCATAGGGTGTACCCGTGCCAAGAACGACGCTAAGTGACCTGATATTGCCATCCCGCTCTCCGCCCATCCATATCCAGACCTCTGTCGCCCCAGCGCCACCCATCTTGTCGATGTGGAAACTGGAGGACACGAACCCAGCATCCACGAGAATCACATCTACCGAGTAAAGGAGTGCCGTGTCGTTGACAAAGGACACATCCACCGAGCAGTCCTTTAACCAAGTGAACCTTATCACAACAGCTCGGTTCTCCCCCTCTGGAATCTGCTCCTCGAAGTGGAAGTCTGTGCCGTAGGGATAGAACACAACGACGAAGAGTGCGCTGGATAATACCGTGACCATAATGAGTACAAGTAGAACCTTCCGCTTGTTCATTGCCATCCTTCTCCTACTTGGGCGTTTAGCCTCATAAAGATGCAGGCTTGTGGCACTGCACAAATTGCCATGGAATTGGAACCCTGCTATGATTGAGAGCCTGCATTGTTGGTAGCCTGCAGAAGAACTGAAGTGCGACCTTTCCCCCGGAATGACCCGTGTCTATTCTTTCCTCTCATTAGGAGAAAACCCATTCCCGCCGAAATGGCGCCGTGATAAACGAAACTTCATATGGATTCGCGCGATAGAATCACTAGGGAATGGGGGGTTAAACCCGCTTCCGTGGTTGAATCACACGTAGAGTGTGTGGATAGGAGAAATAAGAAATTGCAAATAGATTTAATGATGTTCACATTCGCGATTGTACTACTCGCGTTCTTTGCGTTGATGTTCATCGCAAGCGGCATTAAGGTGCTGAAAGAATGGGAGAGAGTAGCCATACTCAGACTTGGCAAGTTCAAGCACATCAAGGGGCCTGGAATTATTTTCGTTGTGCCAATGCTTGATAAGATTGCAATGAAGGTCTCTCTCAGGCTTCTGACCTACGCTTTCAAGACTGAACGGTCTTTGACAAAAGACAATGTTCCGGTCGTCGTTGATGCGGTGATGTACTTCCGTGTCATAGATGTGGAGAAGGCGATTCTGACCGTCGAGAGATACGCTGTGGCGGTCGAACTCGCGGCACAGACCACGTTACGAGAAACTATCGGCAAAATCACTCTTGACGAGCTGCTCTCTGAGAGAGATCAGATTGCAGAGCACATGCAGGAACTCATCGACGAGAAAACTGAGCATTGGGGAGTTAAAGTAACAGCGGTAGAGATTCGTGATGTCGTCATCCCGTCGGCACTGCAGGACGCAATGAGCAGAGAGGCACAGGCTGAGAGGGAGCGCAGAGCGCGAGTCACACTAGCTACGGCCGAGCTCGAGGCTTCCGAGAATATGCTTCAGGCGGCCAAGAAGTACGAGCAGTCTGAGGTTGGCTTGGTTCTGCGGACTTGGAATATTATGCAAGAAATATCCAAGAACGCCAACCTGATTATCATGGTGCCAGCCACAATACCGGAGGTTGGATTGACAGCTGCTACAGCGGTAGCGTTGAGCGCTGGAACCGGTGGCATAAAGATGCCGAAGGACAAGGGGATGGTGCAGAAATAGACACGGTCTGTGTCATAATGAGGTGGACAAGATAGACGCTTGGATTAAGATATTCATCGTGCTTGTGATGCTGTCAGCGTTGAGCTTGGTCGTAGGATATATGATCCACGACCCATTCGTGGGATTGATTCTCCTAGCGGTCATCCTCACTCTCTTAGTTGTCACAGTCGAGCCGGCCACTGGAAAGGCGATGGCACAGGTGACGATTCCTATCGTCATCATTCTGTTTGTATTCCAGATCGTTCTGAACCCATCCTTCCAATTTGAGATCTGGATGCTGATCGTCGTAGGGGCAATCCTCTACTTGATGTTCACTCTCTTCACTGGAGGAGGCGCGCTCGAGGGGAGTCTGATTGATGCGAAGATGTCGCTGAAACTGTTTCCGATTTACGGCTTAGCGATATTGCTAGCGTCAATCGCAGATCCGTCGAACAGAACAACTGCCATCATGATGGCCGTTACTATCGGGGGGATGATGGTGCTCTACTGGGTATTCCTGAGGGACTACGAAGAGTGGCCAGAGGTCACCTATGGACCCACCAGTGTGATTGCTCTGACGGATTTGAATCCGCGAGGCAAGGTGAAGACGGGAGCCGAAGTTTGGTGGGCAAAGGCCACAGACCCCCCGATACAGGCAGGAGAGCGTGTCATGTTTCGGGGAGTCAGCGGGCTCACGATGGTCGTTTCAAGGTACAAAGACGATCAGGACTCAGAACACGAGTCAACCAACGATTAGATTGTGGGGTCGGCTAACCCGACCCTCAACCTCTTTTTTCTTGGCCCCGTTTTAGAATGAGCCAGATGATAGACAGTCCGAATAGAAAACCCAATACCGTTGTTATGCCCCACTCGATTTGGAATATCTCAGGGCTAATGACAGGCTCTCTTGGATAGACTGGGAAGGCGATAAAGACAACGATATTCCACGCGAAGTGAAACCCAATAGGCACCCAAAGCCGTTCATTGGAATAGTAGTAGCCCAGACTCAGCACTGCACCGCCCACGAAGAGATTGAGCGTGAAAAGTATGACTAGATGAAGCGGGACGGATCCAAGAGGCGTCCACCAAGAGAAATGAAGAAGCGCAAAGACTAGAGAGCTAATTGCTATGCCCTTGCCTCGTCCCCAGAGCTCGACCATTCGAGGCATCATATAGCCACGATAGCAGAGCTCCTCAAAGTAGGAAACCGGAATGGCGATGATAATCACTGATAGTACAAGTTCTTCCGCAAACGACGATGGAGATGCGACTTGACCTCCAAAGGCGAAAGCTATTAAAAAAACTAGAGCGGCTGCTGCGCCTCCAGCAATTCCCCCAACGATTAGATGTGGCCAGGTATTCTTGTCGGTTTCGAGGCCCAGCTCTGTAACAGAATCGCCTCCTTCCTGCTTCACGAATTGAAGTACTGTAAGGAACTTGAGAGGGAATGTCATCCAGGACAATAGGCTACGCACTGATTCGTACTCTTCGGTACCCAGAAAGAGTGCAGACAGCACGTGAGGCATTTCTGCAAGTAGAAGCATCAGAAGGCAGAACAGAATGATTCGCGCTACTTTGTCAGTTCGTTCTTCAGACATCGGATTCGCCGTAAACGGCCTGATATCTAATGCCTAAATCTCATCCGGTAGCGATATCCAGATAATTTGAAAACCTGCGCAAGCGAGCTGAGACGCATTCGCCACCGATATGTATACAGCTAGCCAACTGATTTAAGTGGGCGACACCATTTCGACTTCCAAGGCTTGTGAGTACTGCCGCCATCGAATACAGAATCACATTTGACGATGGCCTAAGTAATCCAAGGAGAGAGGTCTCTTGTCGAATGCTCGTAGACTATTGTTGGAGTTCGAAACGGAAGAGGTTGGCGTTCGTGCCAGAGACAATGCGAAGATGAGAAAAGCCCTAGTTCGTGCATTTTCAGACCCCTCAGAAATTGTTAGGGAACGAGCTTTGATTGCGGCGATTGACCTTGGAGACGCCAGCATTGTGACGGATATCAGGGCACCGTTGGATGATGATAATGCGGACGTTCGCGTTGCAGCAGCTCAGGCATTGGCCTGGTACCATCAACCAAGAACTATTCCGGCTCTGATTCACGGCCTGAAGGATTCAAACACTTGGGTGAGGTCACACTGTGCACTAGGCCTTTCCAAGTTGCTCCACGGCCCGATATGGGCACGGATTCCCGGAGAGGACATAGACATCATCCACGCGGACTTTCCTGAAATGGATGAGGACAACATCAGGATATTTCTCCACAAACTGGAGCTCTCCGAGGAAGCAGTAGACCAATTCATAATGTGGAAAAGCGCGAAGTTCGAGATTGAGATTGACGAGAGCATTTTGATTAAGGAAACTGAAGGAAAACCAATCATCCTTTCAGCTGCAATGACCGAAGGCGCCGAACCAGTAAGAGATTCTGGCCTCTCTGAGGAAGTGGAAACGATCTTGAGCGAACTGCCAGATGAAGTCAGAGCGTCATTGCCTTCCGAAGACCTTCGCAGATTGACCCCCTCAACTGCGAGGGAGCTTGTCACCTCATTGACCGCCAAAAAACCCAAGAAAAAGGCTGTCAGAGTCAAGCGGGTGAAGAGGGTACGCAAGAAGAAGAAAAAGCCTCTCGCTCGCGAGCAGCTCATTGAGAAGATACCAGCCGAGGTTCGAGAAACCGTTTCTGAGGACGTTCTCGAATCCCTAAGTACTGATGAGCTTGAGGCACTAGTTGCTGCAACACCTGAAGTAGAGGAAGCTGAACCCGCTGTAGAGGAGCCTGAGAAAAAGAAACGGAAGAAGAAGTCCGGTGAGGCACTTCCGCCCGTCGATGAGGAAGCGATCGAGGATCTGCGGTGGCAGGGATTCGTTGACAAATATGGCGAGGAAAAAGCCGACTTGCTTATCACGGTATCTCCAGAAATGCTTGAAGGTATTCCTCAGGAGCAGATTGCTGACATGGACATGGACACTCTCAGGAGCTTGATCCAAGCATTGGAACCTCGATAGGTGAATGCCTATCCAGATCCCCGAATCACAACTGCGAACTCACTTGCTAGTTTACCATACCATTCTAGCAGGTCACGCATATTATCTACATGACGATAGATTCCGTTCCCATACTGGGAGATGGCTAGCATCAGTTCTTCGTCAATTTCGCTGCGCTCTCCTAGTCCAATGCAATAGATGACCAAATTGACAGCCTCAGTGAAGCGCTCCTTCAACACTTTTAGTGGCGGGGGTCCAGATGTTGTCATTCCATCAGTAAGCAATATCAACATGGTTGGTTTCTTGGTATCGTCAAAAGCCTCGAGAATCTCGTGCGCTTTTATCAACGCGGAGCCCATGTCGGTCAGAGTGCCACCTTCTTCAACTTTGTCTACTACGTGAGTGCTGATTATCTGAAGGCCAAGTGCCTTTTCTCGGCCCGTGCATTCCACAAAAGGCTGAACTTCGCCTGTGTCGGAGCTGAGAAATGTCATCTCACTCACTTCCTTCTCGAAAGTAATGATACCAACCTTCTCACCATAACCCCTGCCGACTTTCTCAGCTAGGTATAGGAGGATAGCCATCGCAGCTGCTTCGGCACGGCTGACCATACTGCCCTCTTCAAACCGGTCAAGGAATGCCTGAACTTCCGGGTTATCACCCGCGAGGTCCTTCAGACCCTCCCGGGCATGCGCTATATCCTGAACTGGAACATCGGTGGTCTTCATTGATCCACTAGTGTCAATACATAGTATTGCGTTGAAGGGTGTGGCTATGCCAACTGTCTTGAACTCATACCCGGTCTTCTCTCTCAATGCTTCAAAGGCAAGCTTTGCGAAGCTTTTCCCGGATAACAGCGGTCTGACATTCATTATCTCTACATTCGCATTCATCTCGGGCCAATTGAATGACATCCCCGGATAGACAAGCCGACCATCAATAATTTTCTCAAGAGACTTTACTCTTTCAGCTGCACGGGTGACCAAGTCATCTGTGTTGGCGTCTTCTGTAAGTGGCTTCAGACCGAACTCCACGTACTCTAGAGCTGTCATATCCTTATCATAGAGCGTTACTTCAACCATATCCGATTCCATAAGCAATGAAGCTTCCAGAATCAGTGTGTCAATCACAATTTGGTCCGGAGGAACGTCCTTGCTCTTCCTAATCTCTGCAGCTCCCCAAAATGCAGATTGAGAGTCTTCAAAAACGACGATAGATCCCATCTCTGCGTTCAAAGCTTTAGCAGTCTTAGGATGAAGATTGGCGTAGCCTCTTAGGTCGCCACCGTCAACGATTTCAAGTTTCGCCTTCTTAGTGATGGCAATAGCCTCCGCTACAAGTTTCCCGTCCTCATTTTATAAAGAATTGTGAGGTACTAAGGTCATCCAAGCATGGACTCAATCGCAGATGTGAATTCTTTGGGGGTTGAAAAGAGCTTCGAGTTGCTTGTCAGGTCAGTTGAGAGAATGGGGTGCTTCTTCTGTTGCGCCAACTCAGTAGAGAGCATAGTGGCCTTTTCGTAGTCGTTCAGGATGATGCAACTAATCATGTCATTGGGGTGCGATTTCACCCAGACTATGAATTCACGCGCATCATCTCGCGTTCGTAATGTCATGAAGTAGGAATCAAAGTATATGCCGTTGTCGCCCCCCGCAGACATCGGCCGCAGGTCAGGCCATGTCCTTTTGGGGGGCAGCATGTAGTCCACAGAGGCGAGATTTAGTGCACCCTCTGCTATCTTTGCGATAAGGCTAGTTTCCAATACTGAACGTGCAGACTTTTTCTTCTGTGTGCATGTTAGCATTTGGGGGTTCTCATGAGCCATACGCTTTGTTCGGAATGGCGTTCCAACGAGGGACAATGCGTTGCCTCCAAGGATCCTCTGAATGTCACTGAGAGACCCCAAGAAATCCCTAGATAGAAGGTGTAAAATCACATCGGCGGCTTGGACTGAGAGAAAGCTGTAGTCCGTGCCGAAAAGAAATTTCTCTGACCAATGAAAACCGGCATTTGCCAGCATATCGGTGGCTGTGCGAAACAGAACAGGAACATCCTGATCATGAAGGGTTGAGGTTTCTCCATAGATGACAGGGTCTCTCAGCAGCTCGTGGAAATGGGGGTCTCCAGGACTCATCCCGCAATGAGCCAAAATAATTTTCAAACCTTTCATTGCTTTTGCATACTTTTGCTCGTTTCGCATGGCTTCGACCATGGCATGTATCCGTCGCGCCGTTTTTACGTTCCGAGTGTCGAATATAATTGGAACCTTCAGCTCGCCAGCCTTTCTCACGACACGTAGAGTCATTTCATCTTCGATTTCTTCAACGAAAAGCTGTGCTACCGGATGCAGCTTAAGACCCCTAAGTCCGAGCTTTGTTACTGCGCGATTAAGCTCTCGGACTGCTGCGGTTCTAGACCTCAGAAAGTCTTTTGGGTCAACTCTTGCGAAACCAATCAGCCGAGTTGAGTGAGGAGCACGAGTGGTCCATCCCGCGATTTTATCATTTGATACCTTGAAGGAAGCCCCCTTGCCTTCCTCTAGGTAGTCATCTGTGAAGGGAAAGACAATGGTTCTGTCTACAAGCCATCCATGATTAAGTCGCGCCCAACTCTTCCGACTGGAGAAACATTTGGAGGGTAGGTTGGAAGGCACCACATCCACGGGTTCGAACAAGAGTGCATCACTCTCTTTCAGGTCCTTGACCATGCGCTGCATTTCAAACCAGAGCAGAGCGTAAAACTCGTACGCGCCAGGAGGTGTGTTTGTGTGTCCTTTCTCGCGACCCATATGGTGATGCGCGTCTACGATATACAGCCTGAACTTCTGTCCCTTCTTGATGCCTTTCTCAGGCTGGTCCTCAATCGCTCGAACTACGAGCATGTGTTCTTCGCTCCTCTAGGTAGGAGATACATCAAATGCTCGACATAAACCATTGCGTGAGATACATTCATCTGATATTTCATCTTGGAAGACGTGACACGAGGTAAGACTCGATGCTTGTGGCTGAAGACATTGCGGCAAACGAGATAAGACGGTTCTTTGTAGTGGACGCGTCACTTCATCTCGGGTCAGTTAGAGTCGGCACGACTCTCAGCACATTCGACCCCGCAAGAGCCTTTACATACTTTGGCGCTCTTGAGAATCAATTGATAGAATACGCGTCCCGCTTCTCCGAGTCATTCCAATACATTCCACGGCGAGCTTATAGCTACTTGAAGCATCCGCCTATCCTCTCAAGCTTGTGCCAGAGCACGCTAGAGGAACCTGAGTCCAGCTGGTTGGTCGACCAATTCTTGACATGTCCACTCATCAGTGTGGGACATACATCACTTCCTAAAGCAGAACAGATGAAAAACACAAAGTCGATTCAGGAATGGTCCATGGGCCCCCCGTATGGTCCCAGATTGTACCATATCCAGGATATGCGTCACGGACGTCACACCCGCTCCGGTTGGGGGTGCATAATGAAAGCTGCCGACCTCGGGCAACGCATGGAGGAAACGAATCTCAACGACCTTGATGGTTATATCCAGATGGGGCATCCAGTATTTGTGGAAATGGATGAGCCGGATGACATTGACATTGTATTGAAATGGCTCATTACCCTAAAGGAAGCAGGACACAAAAGACCATCATTGCTGCTTGATCCAAGAGCTCACAAGGATTGGAACGCAGGAATCACAAGGCTAGTTGATATCCCAAGGAGCAGGATTCTGACTTCAGGAGCCACTATCTCATCGCTCTCGACCCTTGTGCGGCACCTCAGGAAAACCAGCATAGAAGCAGATTGGTCATCAAGACTAGTTTTCGCCACCCGTTATCCTGAAACACAGAGCGGAGATGGCGTTTCAGAGATTCTAAGCTATCTACTGAGTAAGAACCTGGCGGCCAGTCCACAAGAACTCCAGAGAGTGCTTGGTGGGAACATCTTGTCCATGATGCCTCCAAGACCGTCGTTCCTTTCTTATGCTGATAATGACTCTGCAGTTGTTGCAGAGGGACACCTAGGCAAGGCATCGCTAAACGAGATTGCGCGCATCCTCCGATTGGTGGTTGGTCGCAGACTTCAGAGCGTCGCTTCGGTTGATTACATGATCGGAAATGATGGAGGAGTCGTGCACCTAGATGGCGCATTGGTAACTCTCACGACACCATCGACGAATACAGCTACTAGTATGGCAATAATCCTCGAGAGGAATGGTTCCTTGAAGCTCGTAGGATGGAAGCGTACATTCACAGATACACTGCATACTAGGAACAGCGAGGCATTTTCCACACTTGCTAGATCAATAGCAATGTCAGATGGACTCATTTTGAGTTCTCCCTCCCAAATGACGCGGTTCGACCAAGCTGTGATGAGCTGCTTGCAAGTTAAGAACCCGCAGGAAATCTTGTCGGCTCTGCATTTCCAAATGGACATTGCTGACTATGAACAGGGAGCGATTCTCGTTTCTCCTGACGATATGCGCGCGCTCAACGTCAGCGAGGGGGACCATTTGCTTGTGCTTGACACCGCAACAACCCGATGGTGGATCGGCAAGGCTGTGATGGACGAAGAACACCCGAGGAAGCGGATAGGAATCTCTTCGCAAGATGCGATGCTTGGGGGTTTCACTGAATCAAGAAATGTTGACCTCGCCAAAACTGAAAGGAAGGTAGTCAATCTTGGCGAAACGGTCCTTTCATTTGACAATGCGGATGGCCCCCCAAATGGAGAAACCTCTGCATCATTGCATCTCCGAACTGATACTGTCAGAAGGATGTTGCATAATAGGTTCGTTGGCAAAGGTATGAAGTTCAGTATTGGAAACGGAGGGCACGAAATCTGCCTTACGTTCGCGCAATCCAGCCCCAGACTAGATCCGAGCCAGATCGGTCGCATGAATGGCGCGTCGATTCGATTCCAACCGTCCCAATCACTCAGGGAGTTCAATGTGATTATCAGTGTTTCAGCAGATCAGAATATGCGAATACGAGACATCACGCTAAAATCAAAGTACTCGATCCAATCTAGGCTCGAACCATTAGTAGAGAGGGTCCCAGAGCTAGGAGCCTTCTTGAGTGGCCTTGGTGACACAATTACAAGAGCTGAGCTAGCCGCCCTGTTTTCGTTACTTGTCGTGAGCACAATTGCGGACAATCGCACTGGAGGGCGTCTAGGTATTGTCACAGTCACTGTTCCAGCTCAGAAGTTTTCTGTTCAGAAGAGAGGTGTTGTCCAGTCATTTGTGGAATTTCGGGAGGACCTATCTTCCGAGGAAGTCCTGATTTCCATGGTCTATTCAATACTTGATACCTTGCGACAATCCGTGCAAGCGGTCAGCATAGCAGATGGTTACAGAGCCGTTGCAGAAATGTTGGAGGATTTCGGTCCTGAACGACCGACCCTAGTGATGATTCTTGGAAGTGATGTGGATGATGACCATGGAAGACCCTTCCTTCGAGCGATAGCTGAAAGCGAGAGGTGTTTGTTTGACTTCATGGGACTTGGTATGACTTTTGATGAGAAGAAAGCGCTGCAAGTGTTTGACGGTATTGTCGGAGGAGTCTACCCAATCACTTCATTCTCAACACGCGCCTTTGACGACTATCTACTTGGGGCAATCGACCACGTTGTGCCAATCGTTGAAGAGCCAGAATTTAAGGGAAATCAATAGCATCAGAAATCGCGGCGAGTCTAGTTTCGAAGGATTGTGTTTTGCGCTCCAGTTTTTCCAGAGTCATGCGAACTCCTTCTATTAGGGTAACCAGATTCGATAACGTTCCAGTGCCAGATTCGGATACCCCCCTCATGTGCACCTTCAAATGATTGTCTAGATCCTTAGTAACTAGAAACACCCTACCTGCAATCTCTTCAAGTGCTCTCAACCGATCTGCAGTCTGTTCCATCTGGTCAACCAATTCACTCAGATCTCCATCAGCCACATGAATCACCCTTGCAGATGGTCGTCGGTTTGCGCCAGTGCGCGCTCAAGAGTTTCCAGCCGCTTTGATAGACTTTCAAGACGCTCTACGACTTCGCTGAGTCTGATGTCTATTTGACTTGATACAGACGCCTCGTGCCGTTCAGTCGTGTCTAGTGATGGGCGCACCTGAGGTTCGCCTGATAGCTTAGCTAGTCCATCTTCTAGGTCCGCCACAGTTTGGAGAAGGTCTGGAATGGACACTTTGTCGAGTCGTTTGTTAATCAAGATAAGTGCACGTTCGATCTTCTCAAGCTTGCGCGCGCTCAAACAGATGCCTCCATTCAGTATAGTCGTGTCTTGTAGATTTCATGTGCTAATGGTTTGGAACCATACAGAACCTCTACTCTAATGTTAGCTTTTCCTTTCTCATCCGACATTGGTACAAGCTTCAGCGTAATCTTCTGATCAGACCTGGGACCGACCTCATGCTTTTCATTGGTGACCTCAGACACTGAATCACCAACGACAATTGAAACGATAACCCGAATTCCAACAGTGACTTGACTTGGGTTGACAATCCTGATTCGGTAATTAAACGCTTTGCCCCCAACAAGTGCATCAGGCACCGCTCCGAGGTCCACAGACAACCCTAGATGGTCAGATGTCAGAGGTCGTCCCTTTGGCCATCTTGTGATTCGCCCCAGCTCTTGTAGTCTTGAAAGCGATGTTTTGAGAACCCTCAACTCCAGGCCAAGCTCTTCTGCAGCTTCAGCCAGATCAAAGCTCCCATCATGGCGTTCATAAAACAAGAGGATGCGTCTGTCCTCCTCAATGAGATCGCCAACACTCTCAAGAATCTCCAAGATTGCTTCAGGCAGTTCATCAGCCTCACGAAGAGAGAAGTATCTTCCACTTTCTACGAATTCTGCAATGCTTCTAAACGACGTTTCCACCAGGGGATTGCAGCCACATACAAACGGAAAGAATGTGGTACCGAAGTTGTCCTTCATGGCCTTAAGCTCAGCCTTTGGATCATAGCCCTTGGGACATCCATCGGGAAAGTAATCGTCACCTAGTGAATTGTAGTCCGTTCCATGTGGCGGCGCATCGCCCACTAGGAGGAGAACTTTGTACGCATCATTCGACCATGAAAGCTTTGTGCGGGCATCGAACAGTCCATCTGCCACAGCCTCAGGAGTATCACCACCTTCGGATGGCTTCAGGTCAGATATCTGGCGATGCACCTTTTTCATTTGGTCAGTGAAGTCAAAGACGCGTGTCACGTAGGTGCGGTCTTGAGGGGGATGATCCCTGTACGATACTATTCCGAACCGAATTCTCAGGTCTTTGGTGCGAGTCACAACCTTATCCACGATGTCGAAGAGACTATCCTTGACTGCGCGGATGTCATCCTTCATGCTTCCTGTGGTATCAACTACAAAGGCAACGTCCAGCTTCGCAGGGGGCACCCCTATCGTCTCCTGCCGGACGAGAGAATTAGCCACAATTAAGCTTTTGGAGGATAATTACAAACACAGCAGGCTTTTTGAAGGCTTGAAAGAATCGATGCACGTGAAACTGATGAACGAGAGCGCAGTCGTTATTGAAATCGAGTTCGATGATGGAACTGTCTTGAAAGGAGTACTTGACAGAGTGTTAGGCCCGCTCATCATCGCAGATATTAAAGCCGCTGCACCAATCGATGGCAAGGCTGCCCTAATGAGAGGAGCTATGCAGATAACAATTGGAATCAAGAGAGGCAATCGGAGACCCACAAATGATGTGAAAAAAGGTGACATTGCATACATGCCACTCGGCGACAATCTCTGCATCTACCTCAAGGATACGCGAACATTTAGTCCAGTAAACATCTTGGGCAAAGTCACATCAGATGATGTTCTTGAGAAGCTTGACAGAATTCGTCGTGGTAGCAGGGCCACGTTTCGGATTATGGAATGAAGCAGAGGATTCAAATTCGTTGTAGATTCCTAATGATCTCCTCATTCTCGTCAGGCGTTTTGACTGTTGGATCAACGGTCATTCCAGGTTCGTGGGTTTCAATCAGAACCTCCATTCCAGAGTCCTTGACTTTCTTGAACCCGTTGCTAGATAGCGCCCGAACTGTAAGATGAGTCGTATTGAATTCAGTCCTGGCGAGGGTTTCCACTGTTCGCAATTCTCTTCGCAACTTCGATCTAGTCATGCGAACTTGCTCTTTGAGCTCAGCAACTTGGACTTGCAATTCCCTACGTTGACTATGCTCAGTTTCAAGCCGCAACTTCAAATCGGCATAATCAGCCTTTGGGATGTAATCCTTTGTCCGGTCAATCCAAGTGACTGTTGTGCCATCGAACCGCCTTTTTGTAGCCACAAGATCCAGTGCATTCAAGATCGCGATGACATCATACACCCTTCGCTTTGGAGCGTTCAACATGTCGGCCAGAATGTCACTGCGAACCCCCTCGGTTCCGCTCGCCTTCAAGAGCCTAATTGACTCTTTTGCCAGTTCAACCAGCTTCACAATCGCACCCCAAGAATGTGCCGGCGTATGGCGGCCTCCGAGCACACTCCCAGTGGGTTTCGGGTAGGAAGTATTTAGATGTTTGTGTTGTGTAGCGATTTTCCGATGGTTCTCACTGATAACCAAAGCTATTATTACTCGAATGATTCTGCGAAAAATCGCCGGGTAAAATGAGCGGTTTGTATGACCAATGAGCATCCAGGGTGAGGTGCCGTCAACACCCAAGATTATTTATCATGCATGCTTCGCACGAGCCACCAGTTCACACACATTGACAGGTGGCAGTTGATATGGACAGAAGAAAAATAGTGATTATGGGCGCAGCTGGTCGTGATTTCCACAACTTCAACACATACTTCCGTGACAATGAACATTATGATGTTGTTGCGTTCACAGCTGAGCAAATCCCCGGGATAGGGGACAGAATATATCCACCGGAACTTACAGGTAAGCTTTATCCCGATGGCATTAGGATCTATCCGGAAGAGAAACTCCCTGAGCTGATCGAGAAGTACAACGTCGAACAGTGCATTCTAGCATACTCTGACCTTCCATACTACACAGTAGGCAGCAAGATTGCATGGGTTAACTCTCTGGGACCGGATATTCGACTGATGGGTCCTAAGCTCACCATGTTGAAGAGCAAGAAACCAGTGGTAGCCATCTGTGCAGTGCGAACTGGTTGTGGCAAGAGCCAGACATCTCGGAGGGTAAATCAGATACTCGTTGACAAGGGCCTGAAACCGGTGAATATCAGACACCCCATGCCCTACGATCCGGACCTGACCACTCAGATTGCTCAGAGGTACGAAGTGCTGGAAGACTTAGACCGTTACAACTGCACAATCGAAGAGCGCGAGGAATACGAACCCATGATTAGCATGGGAGTGATTCTCTACGCAGGAGTGGATTATGGCCAGATTCTGAAGCAAGCTGAGAAAGAGGCGGATGTAATTACATGGGATGGCGGTAACAACGATTTCTCATTCTACAAACCTGACCTTCTCATTACGCTTGTGGACCCTCTCAGGCCAGGACACGAGATTTCATACTATCCCGGCGAAACCAACCTAATAATGTCAGACGTCGTCATAATCAACAAGGTAGTTACGGCAGATTATGATGATATCGAGGAGGTTCGTGATAACATCATGGCGGTCAATCCCAACGCCATCATAATCGAGGCTGCCTCACCACTCACGGTTGATGATATGGACCTCATCAAAGGCAAGAGAGTGATTGTAGTCGAGGATGGACCGACAGTGACTCACGGCGACATGCCGTTTGGTGCTGGGTATGTTGCAGCGCGTAAGGCAGGCGCAATCATCGTTGACCCAAGGCCATTCGCTGTGGGCAGCATAAAGGAAACCTTCGAGAAGTATATGCACCTCGAGGATGTTTTACCCGCGATGGGATATGGCGATACACAGATGAAGGAACTTGAGATGACCATTAACAAGTCCGATGTAGACGCAATAGTGATTGGAACACCAATTGATCTTGGAAAGCTCATCAAGATCAATAAGCCTAACACAAGGGTCAGATATGATCTACAGGAGATTGGGCGACCGAACCTTGAAGATATCCTGTCGGAATTCGTCAAGAAGCATAAGCTGAATTGAATGGATAGCTGAACCTGAGGATGATGCATTCCTCAGGACATCCTTTTCTTGCACATTGAAATGGGGATAGGAAGTCGCACCTGGACTGCTCCCGATGAACGAAAGAAAAAAACGTGGGAGGACGAGCTAATCAAGCCCGTCCTTTGTTGATCACCAGTATTCTTTGGAAGCAACGCGTGATCTGGACTCTAGGTCCCTGTAAAGCACTGCTGCAAAGATATAGTTAATCCCACTGAATAGCAGCGCATTGATGATTGCCAAAACGTACAACAGGACGTTTGGACCATAGGCCGCTAAAGGAAACGCCAGCAGAATCTGGGGCACTAATGCGATGACTGCCACCGCGATGCCTATAAAAATCTGACCACCGACGATGTGCCAGAAGTTACCTGTTGTCAGCTTCCAAGCTCTCTTTATCGAATCGATTGCACCCAAGTCCTCAGCGACAACGACTGCGGTAGTAGGAGACAGGCGTATACTGAAGTAGAGAGCCACGATTAATCCAACCATGAGGACAGCAAGGCCCGTCATCATCGCGCTTATGGCTTCCATTGAAGGGTTGAAGGGGTCAAAGGCTGCCAAAGAACCAAGAAGGAGAAACAGGCCAGGAGCCATCGCTCCGGTGACAATCAATGCAAGAAGAAACTGCGCCACAATCATAGTGGACAGCCTACTAAACGCAAACGAAAGGCTTGATCCCACATCAGCTTGGTGAAAGCCATAGTCATCAAGTGCGAATTTGATACCACCTCCAGCAATCACGGCAGTTACAACCATACCAACAACAGCTAGCACGGTTCCGATGATGATTATTTCAATAGCCAAGGCTGGTTCGGCCATTGCAAAGCCCAGCAATGTGTTGATAATGTCTGAGCTTACGTAGACCACCAGATCAAACGCAAGCAAGTCGTAGAGTGCATAGAACACTGCAAGTTGAAGCACAATGTAGGCCACTCCAAGAAGGCCAACCATCAGAATGTAGCTCGGTAGCTTCCGCACCCATACACTCAACGTTCTCGTCGCAAGGTCCAATGCACTCACTGTGAAATCCTGTTCAGGTGGTGCAGAGGGCTCAAGTCCTAATCCTTCGTCATTTTCCATAAATAGTCCTCCTAGGTGATTTTGATGTTGAGGTGCAATCTTATAATATCTCCGGACTGAATAGGGCAAAGGGGCGGAGTACGCGACAAGCAATCATGCAGGTTTCGGCCGGGCGTCGAAGATCTCCATGAACTTCATGCCTCCTGCCTTGTCAAGAAGCTCCTCGAAGGCAATGATGACCACGTTCGGAGTGATTTCTGTGCTCTTCTTCGTGATGGAGGCGACCTCATGAATCAATGAGGTGTGGTCTGAATTGACGGCAGCCTTTGGAGCTACATAGAGATTCAGCACGTCCATGCTGTACGGATCATTCATGTCTTCCTTTGCTACCTCTATCTGGAGCTCCTCAATGCCAGCAAGTGTGAGAAGATCGGTGCGCAAAGCAGTGAGATTTACTGCCGCGCCCTTGACCTTCTTCTCGCTTATGCCCATGATTTGGATCTGCGCCTCTGCGTCGTTCGTCCGTCCGATGTCCCAGAAGAAAGGCCCGTCCATCCCGCATACCGGACACTTCCCTCGTTCCTGCCGAGATGCAACATCGCCTAGCAGGAATCCCTCCACTATCGTGCCAGTTCCGTCAAGGTGGAAAAGAGTCACGTTTCCGGGTTCATCCTCGCCCACAAACTCGTATGACCCATCATCGTTGAGCTTAACAAGCTCCTAGGCCATGAGAAGAGGACTAACGTTATGATATGGACCATCATAGTCGCACTGAACAGCAAATGATGTCTTGCTCTCTGAGGAAGCATAGCCACCGATGATTCGAACCTCCTTAGCTCCCTTCTCTGTCAGCGTCTGAACTACATCTTCAGCAACACGAGGGTAGATTTTCTCTCCGGCTAGGAGAACCACAACCTTCTCCTGTGCCTTGTAGTCTGAATCAGCCATCTCGCGGAAGAACCTGTTTCTCATGTAACTGGGCATGCCAGCGAAACCATTAGCCTTGAAGGCTCCAGCGATATCAACAAGCTTGTTCGTTGGAATTGCCCCGCCGCCACTAGTGGCAATGTAGAATTTTGACATCTGCCTGAGACCTAGATTCACAGCGTGCCATCCTAGGTGAGGAGCGTACGGAAACAGGTTCATGCTGACCATCTCCCAACCTTCATGAGCCCACGCATCAACAGCCATTTGACCAACTTTTACGCAGTTCTTGAAGAGCAAGTCGTTATCATGTCTAGTGAGAAAGACAGGGGAAGGAAGACCTGATGCTCTACCTGAGCTCAACCAGAATTGAAGAGGAGCATACAGGTACGTCAATCGTTTCTTGAGCCGCTCCATTGCCTTTGCGCCTCCTAAGTGCAGCTTGACGCGTGCGCCGTTATTGCGGAGGAAACTATACAAATCATTGTAACCGGCTGCCTTGGAGAAGCTCATGAGGTTCTTGATGACATCTGCAGGATCGCGATCCTCTCCGTCAACCTGTGAAGGATTTAGTACAAAACTCGCAAGGTTATCTTTGTAGTCTATCTTGCGGACAAGGGGTATCTGATACTTTGCCCAATCTTCAATGCAAGTTATGTTGAATGGGTCTATGTTGTTCTCCTTGAACAAGCGCCGATAGTATGGATGATTAGGCCAGACTTGATATCTGATGAAAGCCCTAAACTTCTTGTCCTGCATTTCTTTGATTTCACGATGATTAGTCCGCTTGAGTTCCTGAAAAGTAAAAGTAGTCTTGGTCATCAGACAGCCTCCTGCTGCATCTCTCTCAAGACCGGTTTAGACCAAATCGCAAATGATAAACATTCCGAGCCACATTCGAAGAGGTGTCAAACGTGTTAGGCTCTGAAGTAGAAACTCATAATAGTGTACTCTAATACTCCATTCAACGGGAATCGCATAGTAAGGAGATTTACAGCGTTGTCCGAAACTGACGAAAAACTTCAGAAAGGAATCATCGAACTAGACAAAGGCAACGACAAGAAGGCCTTCAGCCTCTTCAAAGAGGTGTTCGAGAATAGGCAAAACAGGCTCATAAGAAAAGTCCAGGAGAATCCGAAATCTCCAACGCTCATGCTGGATGCAATGTATATGGTCCATGGATTAGTTTGGCTCAGAGTGGCTGAGGCAGGCAAGGACAAGAAAAATAGTGTAGAGCTCCTGGCCAAAGCGGTTGGTACAGTTGAGGCCGCAAGAACTGCACTCGGACCGCTCGTGACTGGTCTGGCTCAATGGGCGGGAGAAAAAAGAATTACCGCTGTAAAAAATAAAGCACTTGGTCTCCTTGCGGCCACGAAGGATCTTGAGGACATGGCAAAGAAAGCCCTCGAAACACAAGTCAAGATGGGGTAGTCGAGGATCCGCAGGTCCCACCAAATCCTACGATTCACGGTCTTTCATGTATTGAATCCATTCTTCCGCAGGAAAACGCTCCTTCATGATTTCAAGTTCTGACAGAACAGAGGACTCAAGGTCAACGTCGAAATGGTTCACTAGCTGCATAAACAGATTGAAGACCTGAGCGAACTCTCTGGGGAGATCGTCCTTATTTGGCGCATCATGACCGAGCCCTATCGCCTTGTAGCCCTCTTCAACGGTTATGTGGCGAGATATCTCTCCTAACTCTTCAACAAGATGTGTGAATACTTGAGAGGCTGGAAACTTGTCCCATCCGCGCTCGCGTTCGAATTCCGCGATTACCTTCTGAATTTGACTCAGGTCCATCTACATCATCCTCTTGGTTATCTGCATGACTTGCGCTCTTGCTTGATCAAGCGCGGAATCAGGCGGGTTTGCCAGAGGCCCAAGTCCAGTCGCTTCTGGAAGCGCTTCTCCACCCAAGAACATGGCCTCGCTCACAGCATTCATCATCTCTGCGGGAGGCAATACTGCACAAGATAGCTTCACGCCCGGTTTGACATCCGGAAGGTTGGTCACTATGTGCCAAATACGAGAGCCGTCTGTGCATCTGCAGGAGAGTAGGTTCTTGGAATTCTCTACAGGATTTGCCTGACTGACCTCCACTGCGAGGATATCAATGGCATATGCAGGATCCTCGTTATACTCAGCTAGCCTTGTCGGGATACCCTTCACAATGCGAAGCGCGTAGTCAACCTCGGATAGCATGAGGTGCTCCTTTCCAGTTTTAGGTTTGAAGCCGGCTGACTCAACCGCGGCATTATAGATATCCGCGAAACCATCGATGGCAGCAACCAAGTTATTGGTAGCCTCAAGGACAGCCAATGCAGAGGCATCAATGTAGGAGTACTTGACCTCGTAGAAAAGACTTCCAGCAATCTTCAGCGCTTCAACGAGTTTGCCGTACTCCACGTGAACCTTGAGCCTTCTGCCACTTACTACGTCGTTTAGGCGCCTGAGTGCATCTTCAAGCACTAGTACCCTTGCATCCTTCGCAGTGTCCATTGGCTACACCGTGCTGAAGAGTGGCTAGAGTCCTGATAAAAACATCTCCCAATGGGCGAGTAGGCCACGAGAAGTGATATATAGCAATGCGGGGTATCGGTTCAAGAGTTCCCTGCTGTGAGAGAAGTATATTGATTCAAGCCATCTACATCCTGGTAGCAGATAGCGGTCTTTGCGTACTTGACAGGAAGTATGGAAAGGCGGAAATGGACCCGAACCTAATCAGTGGTTTTCTAACAGCGCTCATTCAGTTTGGTCGTGAACTAAGTTCAGGTAACCGTGTACACGTCATCGATTTCGGCGCCTTTGATATCTGTCTCTCATTGAGGAACAACGTGATTGTCGCAGCTACAATCGACAAGACTGATGACACAAACGCGGCGATGGCAATCCTTAGTGATGTCAATAACGCATTTGTAAAGGAGTACCGTGATACTCTGGAAGATTGGGATGGTAACCTAGAGCCCTTTGAGAAATTCAATAAGACCATCGATGAGATAACGAAGGACGGAAAAGCCTCAGAGAAGAGAGTTATTGTGCCGGTGATCAAGGGAAAGGTTTCCCCCATGCTAGTCCGTCTTGGTCAGATGAAACAATCCACCTTTGACGTTGCGCAGAAATGCAAGGGCAATCTGACTACACGAGCGATAGCTGATCAACTAGGAATAAAGCTGAAGGATGTCCAAAAAGCTATGCAAGAGCTTGAGGATGCGAGAATCCTCGAATGGAAAGAGATCGGCTAGCGGAACTCAGCATTCATTCTCAATACCCACCATACAAGAGCCAGTGTGCAGACGATTGACTTGAGATGAGCCATCTGGAGAGGCTATTGCACAGCTACTGCGTATGGCCCCATTCACTACCTGTAACAATCAGTATGAGGCCAATCACAATGAGTCCTGGAGCAAGAACTCCAATGACAGTGTAGCCGAGAATCCCTGCGGCATCAGCAATGAAACGCACAGTATGGAGCACCCGCCCAGTGAACAACACGAAGAAACCCAGACCCAGCAGGAAGTTTGAGCGTCTCAGAAGTCCCCCGGACTGATATGCTAGATACCAAAAGAGCAGAGGGATAAAGAGAGCGTAAATCACTCCACCTAGTCCCGCAATCATATTCATATCCGAGTATGGAAAGATGATTAGGCCAAGTCCAATCAGGACTGCAGGAATTGCGAAGGCTATTTCAGCTTCTCTTTTCCCAAATATCATGAAGCCAGCAGTGGCGGCCAGTGTAGCCAATGCCATCCATTGCATGAAGCCGCCTGCTTTCAGCCAAACGTCAAGCGTGCCAGCTAGATACGGAGTAAAGCCGCTGTTCGTTCCAATCAAGGAATTTGGATCTGCATAGAAGTCGCCTACAAAATAGAAGACTCTGCCAATAGCAAGAAAGAGAAAGAACAAAGCAGTAGCGAACTGGAATGGATTCTTGCTCTTCCTCCACCTGAAGAAGAGCAGGTGAATGAATATGTAGAAGTATAACCCTACGACCAGGAAGAATAAACCGATATGGACCTCACGGATCACCGTGTCAACAGTTTGCATCATTTGCCTTTCTCCGTTTGATAAGCATGTTGCTGAGCTGAAACTACAATGCTAGCAAATAAACATATTCTGGGCAGTTGAAAGGGACTAATACAGCGAAGTAAGCTCTTTATGATGTGGGATTGAACACATCATGGTGTTCTCTTGAGCTCTCAACGTACGTGGAAACTGAAATTCCAAGACGGTACAGTGCAGGAGTTCATCGATATTCGCAGAAAGGTTGGCAATCAGATAGTTCGGGCATATCTTCTGGAGCCTGTACTAAAGAGCCAGAGCATCACGAGAGCTGAGATAAGCCTTCGAGGCCCCAAAGACGAATGGAAGGACTTTGCAAAATTCTTGGTTTTGAGAGTGACTGAAGGGGAGAACGAATTCGGTATTTTAGCTGAAACTGGAGTCTACGAGAACCTGCGTATTGTGGGAACCGACAGTGAGGAGATTGCTCAAAAATCCCCCAGTGAAATCACCCAAACTTTCACAGAAGCACTGAAAGATCCCCAAGGATGCAGTGCTGTCATCGTCTTGAGTACCGACTCAAAGGTTAAATCAGGGTAGGATGGGTTATCCGTAATCAGCATCTAGGGAGGAGTTCGAAGTTCAGAGAATCGCTATATGCCCGGTTTGCTCGGAAAAGACACCTCTAGATATCGACTACAGTGTGGTCAAGAAAGCCAAAAGATTTCCAGTCACAGTCAGAGTAGAACACGAAGATCATTACTTCTATGTGAATCTGGATAGCTTCGGGTCAGTTACTGACATACTTCACCCAGAACTGGTGGAGTAGTTCATCCTATCACAGGCCATAAAACTTCTTGGCACTTCGTGTTGTTGCAGTGGCTACCTCTTCCACGGGTTGATCAAGCAACTTGGATAAGGATCTGCAACCATACGTGAGATTCGCAGGCTCATTGCGCCCTTCAACTGGTGATAAGTATGGGCCGTCAGTTTCTAGCATAATTCGCTCCAAGGGTAAAACTCTCGCGGCGTGCGTGCGATTCCGGTATTTCCTGAAGTTGGCGGGTAGAGTAATATGCCAACCATTATCACGGACCCGTTCAGCTACATCAGCATCGCCATCGAAGCAGTGCATGAGGACATCGCCTGAGAAATGGCGCTCCAAGAAGTCCACTGCCTCAGCATCAGCTTTCCGGGAGTGAATAACGAGGGGTTTCTTGAGCTCTGCAGCGAGGTCTATGAACATGCGAAAGAGCGGTTCCTGTGCTTTCCTCTGAGAGGGGGCCTTAACCCAGTGATAATCAAGTCCAACTTCTCCTACCGCCACAATGTCATCTGCGTATTTTCTTGTCAAGGATATGATCGTATCAGCATCAGATTTCGTGAGCCTTGACACTTGACAGCCTGCTGAATGATGCACGAATCCTTCATGCTTCTTCATAATGCCTAGAGTTCGTCGAAAAGAGCCGGGATTTATCGAGCTTGTCACCATTCCTACTAGACCGGCATCTTTTGCACGCTGAAGGACTCTCTCGCGGTCATTCTGAAAATGCTTCATGTCGATATGAGTGTGCGCGTCGAAAAGCTGCAACTTGAAGACACCTACCTTGATTGCCAAGAAGCACACAATCGACTTTAATTGTTAGTGCACAAGTCCAATTTCATTACCGGGAGATGCACGAATGTCAGATCCAAATGAGCGAATACGCGACCAGATGATGACGATACATTCATTGAACCAGAAGATAGACGTATTGCATGCCCAACTGGGAGGGGGCCAAAAAAGAGCACACCAGCTTGAAGAGCAGATCGCTCAACTGGAACAAACGATCACTCAGAAAGATGCGGAGATTCAAGCTCTTAATTCTGATGTCCAACGATACAGCGGAGCTCTTGACTCAATGAGGCATGAGGTACAAGGACAGAGAGCAGAACAAACGAAGCCACATGCAATGGCAGTCCCAGTGCAAGATGATCAGAAACTCGGTGAGCAACTTGCTGCCGCCCAGCAAATAATCCAGAAACAGAAGGAGAACCTGATGGCTCTCTCGCAGGTTGCTACCGCAGTTCTGAATTCCGAAGATAATGCCCTAGAGGATCTCCAAAGAGTGCTACTTGAGGCAGGAGATCAAAGATTCAGAGTGCTGAACCTCGTTTTAACCAAACGTTCTGTTAGAATCGAAGAAATCGCCTCAATTCTGGTGGTGGATGTACCCAAGGCTATGGAAATGGCAGACACCCTGCAAGCCGCTGGGGAGGTCGAGATAAGAGATGGAAGCACGATCATTCCAGCTAGGAAGTATCGTGAAGTGAAGGTTTCAGTTGAGGAATGGAAAAACTTGGACCCATTGGCAATCTTTGATTCGTTAGAAGGCATTATTGGAAGAACGGAGGACGGCGAGCGCATTGTCAGCGCAATAGAAGCGGCTGTTGATATCCTTGAACAGAAAATGACTCGAGGAGGCACCTTGGTATTCGAAATGCGCCGAACAGCAAACTCATGGAAGAAAAAAGAGGGGGACGTACAGGAGTTGCAATACAAGATCAGAGAGTGGAAAGCTAGAGCTCAATCACTTAGTTAGTCGGAGTTGTCGCTGCCATTCTTTGTGGCTTCACGAACATATTGGCTGAAATCAGTCATTTCTCCGCCTCTCTGGATTCTAATCCGTGGGCCTTCGCCCTTTAACTGACGAACAATGTACCTGAGGTCTAGCTGACTGAGAACTTGACGGAAACCTCGATTAATTATAAGATTGAGAATAATTTCTTCGACACGTCCAGCTATTGCTGGCTCACTCCTCTTCAAGATCTCAAGGTGCTGAGCCGCGTCAGGTGCAAGAAATCTCGCGAGTAGATTTGAACGTTCGGCTTTGACTTTCGCTCTTTGTTCATTGGAAGCTTTGGTAGCCTTCTCCCGCTTAATGAGCGCAGCCATTTTCTTCCGTCGAATCATAGCCAGCTCAGTTTCATCATCCATTGGGCTGGAACCTCTACTCACTGCGAATAATTAATCCAGTTAAGGGTGTCGATAGACCGAGAATGGTTTTTTATGTCTAGGGCGGATATTACTATTGAAAGAATGGAGTGATAGGTCAAACAGGGTGGACTATGATTGGAAGTTTCAGACAAGTGTAAATGGCTTGATACCATGACCAAGGGATACGGCTGCAAACTGAGGAATCGGATTCTTGCGGTAACTGAAGCTACTGCCAAGTGCCTGAAGCCCGAACTGGCAGATATCTGCATAAATGCATACAGTTCTCTAACGCGCGCTCAAGAGTCAATCGACGCCAACAGTACGGACGCATTTCCGTGGCTAATTGGCTCCGCAAGTCAATTCGAGAATCTTGGTGAATTCGACAACGCAATAGGCGCGTATGTAAAAGCAATCAACTTCGCTACAAGCCTCACCCTGATTGACAGAGGCTACGAATCTTTCTGCAAAGCACGCCAAATACTCGAGGGCGGTTTGCTACGCTCGGACTCCTCACTCCAGAGTCCAGCACTCAAACAGGAGCTTGCGAAGGCAGGAGAGAATCTCATTAAGGCTGTCCGAGCGGTAATTGAAGGAACACCGGAGGCTGATTTACAAGCTGAATTGAAAGCCAGTATTTTGGGCGGAATTAGTCTCAAACGAGCCGCAAAAGAAGACGACATGAAAGATTTAGTCATTGTTGATGGCAAAGCGCTCTACGAGAAGAAAGCAATTGAATACAAAGAAGGCGCTGACAAGTACATTCAATCTGGGATGCTGAAGAACGCTGTAGTGTTTGCTTGCATGGCGGCGCTAGCAGACCTTATGCTTGGGAAACCCAAGGATGGTATCTCATACCTCACAACTACGGCTGCAGATTCGGGTCATAAAGATGAGTTCAATGAGAGCCCAATTTTCGGATGGACTAAACTAGTCTTCAAATCTCTTGTAGAGAAGGATGTAACTGCAATTGATGAGGCAACGACATTATTCCTCCAGATTCCGTGGGGTTTCAGAGATGACAAGGAGTTCGGTCGAAGAGTCATGGACTCTGTCCGAAGAAAGATCAGTCAGTGATTCTGAATCTGGCAATGAAGAACCCGCTTGTCGCGTGTTTGTGTGGGAATAGTCTACGCACGCTCTTTGAACATTCGAAACCGGGATACCCGATTGATCCAGGAATTCCGACGTCCAGTAGCTCAATTTTGTGTCGATTTAGCACCGAATCAATCTGTGACTCGCCTTCGTGAGGCAAAACAGAACATGTCGCATAAACAATCTCAGTCCCTGGACGATCTGAAAACCTCTCAATGATGCCATCAAGTATCTTGTTCTGCACAGACATAATTCCAAGCAGGGTCTGCTTGTTGAGCCGCCACTTATAGTAGGGATGACTGTTGAGTGTGCCTGTTGAAGAGCATGGAGCGTCGATGAGAATTTTCCTGACGTTTCTAACAGGGCTCTTGGAGGCGTCTGCATGAAGCCATTCAACATTCGCAGATTCTAGCAGGTTCGACCGTTCCTTTGCGATGCGCAATCGATTTGCATATCTTTCAGATGCAACAACGCGACCACTTGGAACAACTTGCTCGGCGATTAGCTGAGTCTTCTGGCCAGGTGCAGCGCAGGAATCCCAGACTACATCACCCGGTTTCAAATCAAGAGCATGCACTATGAGAACGCTGGCCTTGTCATGAATGAGGATATCGCCCTCCCGAAAGGACTTGGAAGCCACGATTTTGTCGATGTTTCGTGTCACTCTGTAGAGGCCCTGAATGTCATCATCAGGTTCGATAATCGCACCCAGCTCGCTGGCAATGGATGGCATGATCTCGTGCCCTTCTTTGAATTTGTTTGCTCGAATGTAGTAGTGCCGTCCACCATTATTTGCCTTTAGAAGTTCTAGAACATCATCTTCGGGAAGGTTGTCCAGCAATGTTTCAACCATGAAGCTGGGATGAGAATACCTCACGCTGAGCTTGCTTGCTGCGGACAATCGTTGGGTTGCGCGATCGATATCGACTTCAATAGCCTTCCTGACGACTGACACCATACGTGTATCTTCCTTGAGGTATTCGTCAGATAACGTTTCCAGTGTTGTTCCAAACCATCGGCACTCGAACACTGCAAGGCGGAGTCTGCTGCGTTCTCTTGCGTCAAGCTGGCTTGGCTTTCTCGCGCCGAGACCTCGGGCAATCAGAAAGTCAATCGTGTTCAGATGCTTGATGACTCCTGCAGCCAGGGAGTTGGTGTGGATACGGGTTTCGTCGCTGTATTCAGAGGGGGTCTCAACCTCCCGAAGAATACTCATGATAGGACGAGCTTTCCGATGATACTCCTCAAGAGCACGCAGCGCATATACTCGTGCCCGGCTAACATTCTCGGGAGTGTCACTATCCATCTCTATGCCTCTAAGTCTGGGTGAACTCTACATCTGGACCCACATGAACGTACTTCATTCTGGTCAGCATCTCTGTAAAGTACTTGCCGCCAATGATACCTGAATCCTTGTAGCCACCTAGGTGCGGCATAGGAGGATCGTAGTATAGAGGGTCTTGTCCAACGATAATTCCTGCGGCCTCTATCTCCCTTGCCCACTGCCTTCTTGTCTTTGCGTCGTCCGTGAAGATGGGAGAGCGAAGTCCGTATCTTGATCCATTCGCGATGCCTATCGCTTCATCAACACTGCTTACACTTACCACTGGCAAGGCAGGTGCGAAAACCTCCTCCTGCATGACACGCATTTCCACTGTGACATCTGTGAGCACAGTTGGTTTATAGAAAAGTCCTGCAGGATCGGGCTCGTCGAGGTAATCGCACCGATATCCGCCAGTCTGGATTTTGGCACCCTTTGCCACTGCATCCTCGAGTTGATCCATAAGCAGGTATAAGGCTGTTAAGCCAACTGGCGGCAAAGAAACCTTCGGATCTGAGGGGAGTCCGACAAGCAGCTTCTCGGCTTCTTCGATAATTAATCGTACAAGCTCATCGTGAAGCGTATCTTGAACAAGTAGCCGCTTAACTGCCATGCAAGCCTGCCCGCTGCCAAGGTATCGAGCATGCGTGATCATCTTGGCTGCAGATTGAAGGTCCACATCCTGACCCCAGACAAGACAGGCGTCACTTCCTGCCAGCTCAGGGGCCATCTGAATCCGCCGCTTCATAGAATCGGCCCAAAGCTTCAGGCCTCTATCACTATCACCGTACCAGACGATTGCTCCAACCCTTGAGTCTGCCATGAAACGGTGCATTAGCTGCTTTCCACCGCCTGTCAGGACTTGCACAGCTGCTGGCGGCAGACCCATCTCCATGACAGTTTCCATATAGATTTGCCCAAGAAGTATTGAGCTGAGCGGAACCTTGTTGGGCGGCTTGAGTATGGTTGCGTTCCCTGCAAGAATCGATGATGTGAAGCTCCATATGCCCAAGGCAATGGGTGAGTTATATGGGGTGAAAAGACATGTCACACCGTACGGCTCACGAAAGCGGTAATTCGTCCCGCCATCACGACCGGGAGTTTCGATGACATCAAGTAGTTGACCCCATAAATCGACCGATTGGCGGTACGCTTTCAGATCGAAGAGATCCCAGGTCCACTTCAAAGTTCTAATTGGCGTTCCCTCTTTGACTGATATCTCAGCGACATCCTTGTATCTGCCCTTCAACGCCACTCCGGCCTTGTAGACAGCCTCTGTGCGCTCTTCAAGTGTGAGACACATTCCGGGCTCTTTGAAGGGATTAAACAGTGCTTTGTGGTCTCGGACCCCCGCATCCAAGGCACGATTAATGTTGGATTCACGCGCAAGAGAAACCTTCGCGTAGGCTACTTCGTCAAGTTCATCTTTGGTATGCTTGGGTACACCATGATGTTTGCGGTAGTCCCTTAGATACCTCATCTCAGGTGAACCCTTCGGAATCAAACCAGGCAGTCTTGAGAATACAAAGCGATTGAACACCGATGCGCCCCGCATCTGGAGAGCGATGCCCAGCCCAGGATCTTCTATCACCTTTTCCATGTCCGGAAATATAGTGTACTGACCAGTGTCTACTTCCTCACCGTCTACTAAGATTGGATAAACTTTCATACTCAGTCCTCGGGGTAGTTGAGCAAGTCTAGGCGAACTGACGAAACTATTACTCTTTCGGAAGGAGTTCCTTGTTTTACGAGTCGGCGTCTTTGACACTCATTTATCGTTCAATGGCCGCTCGTACAGCTGGACCCACATACCCTCAGCCTGCTCGTATGGTTCCCCCCAAGGCAGAAAATTGAACTTCTTCATAAGTCGCAAGCCAACCTCTTGGCCAACTAGAATGTTGCAGTAATTCCTTTTGCAGCCGTGTTTCCGCCCATACTCAGCGAACTGAATGTACATGGCAGATGCCAGTCCTGTGACTCTGCACTTCGGGGCTACTGTCTGGTGCTCACCATAGAGGCCCCTATCGGTGATGCTGGCTTTGTAGAGACCGACTATCCTTCCTTCAAGCCTAGCGCCAAAGTAGTGAATTCCCGAGCGCATCTCCTCGATTATCTTTTCAGGGGAGTACATGCGGCCTTGTCGCCAATCTTCCGGGTACTCCGCGGACTGGGCCCAAACCTCATGAAAGAGATGAGAGATTTCTTCGGCATCATCCTCACCGAACTCAATAATGCGAATCTCTTCAGCGGGATAATCGGACATGGCTTGTCTTTTCTAACAGACATTGATTGGACTCATAAATTCACCCATGGGATATAGCTTTAGCCCAGTCATATGCTTCCTGGATGGGCGTACACCCTCCGCATCGGTGGCACCCAGCAGCCGTCTTGCCTGGATCGAGTTCCCATTTGAGTAGTATCGCACCCACACGCTTGTAGAACTTCACGGATCCCTCCAAGTCCCCCAGATAGGCAGGCTCGAAATCCGCAAGCTGGCTCCCAGGGGCAGGACGCATGGGGGCTACCACTGAGAGAACGCCCATCGAACCCAGCTCATCTACCAGCTCGATTGTGGAATCAATGCTTTCTCCGATTCCGTGAAGCAGGAATGTGCTGACATTCCCTGGACCGAACAATTCGATTGCATATGCCCAGCTCTTATGATAGAGCGATAATGAGCCGTATTCATGCTTTCCGGGGCACATCTCCTTTCTCACTGATTCGTCAGCGCTCTCAGCATGAATCCCTGCCGCGTTCGCCCCTGCCTCAAAAACAGCTTTCATGATTTCCATGTCGGTAGGGGGTTCAAACTGAACGCCAATGGGAATTTCGCTTGACTCGCGAATGCCCTCAATAATCTGAATTAATCTGCTACACCCCATATCGGGGGTATCTGGCGTTCCAGTGGTCAATAGCACATCCCTGATTGCGCCCTCGTCTTCAGCAGCCTTAACCACCTCGGCGACCTGTTCGGGGGTCTTCTCCAAGATTGTGGCACCCGAACTGCAGGAATGGGGGATGGTACAGAACTTGCACTGTGTGCCGCTCGCCCAATATCGACACGCTTGATAGACAGTCGTTGCAAGGGTTTCTGAGCCGTGGAGTAACGCAATCTTGTGGTAGGGTATGCCGTCATCAGTATTCAGGTCGTAGAACTTTGGCCGCGGCACTATCTCAAGCTCCACACTTCCATCATAGAGCCAGATTGTTGGATCTTCAGTTGGTTCGAGCGTCGCAGAGCCGAACCGCTCCGCTTGACTGCCGCGACGAATAGGTACCCCACATGAACGACCATTGGGAAGGAAGAAGTATCGCCCTTGCACGGGACCTGCACCTCCTTGCCGGCCGCTCCACTCCCTCTCAGAAAGAGTAGCACCTTCAGTGAGAAGGCGTATCTTAAGTTTCAGAAGTTCCTCTGCGTCCATAACAGTCTCGACTCTTCTCTCGTTAGTGCCTAATCTGTCTTCACATGAGACCGCTTTTTCGCCATCTCGACAAGCTCAGGAAGGTCGAGAACTATCAAGCGGTCTTTTGCCTGCGACTCTAGCATGTTTTTGCAGAAAGGACACGACGTGACCAAGTACTTCGCTCCAGTTCGTTCAGCCTGCCGGACTCGTTCAGCTCCAATCTTCTTCGCATGTTCCGGAAACAGGGTTCTAAGACCGGCTCCGTTACCACAGCACATCGCATTGTCCCGGTTGCGTTCCATCTCGACCAGGGCGCCCTTGGACACTCGTTCAATGACCTCTCGAGGCTGTTCGTATACTCCGGAGTGTCTGCCCAGGTGACAGCCATCGTGAAATGTTAGCGGACCCTCGATCTCAAACTCTGGCAAACTTTTCAGGTGCGACTGCAGGAGCTCTGCTATGTGACGAACAGGCTTATTGATCTCCAGACCGTGCTTCGGATAGTCCTGCGTGAGCACCCTGTAGCACCCGGGGCAAGTCACAACAATCTCTTCAGCATCCATGCCATTCAGAATCTCAACATTGTGGCGTGCTTGTCCAAGAGCATCCTCAACGAAGCCGGTTCTCAATAGCGGTGAACCGCAGCACCACTCGTCTTTAGGAATATCGACCTGATATCCCAAAGAAGATAGGACGGAAACCGCGTCCTCGGCGATACCATTCTCTCTGTAGGCTGCTGTGCACCCAGTGAAGTAGACAAGTGAGCGTCCATCATTCTTTGGGGTTTTGAGCCAACTGGTTCTTTTCTCATGAGGCTCCTTGTATGGATTATGATGTGTGCGGATTGAATCAACCATAGGATTGAGACCAGAGGGGAATCTGCCTTCTTCGACAAGTTGTCTTCTCCTTGTTTCGACGATATCTGCGACATCAATCTCGGGCAAGCACCATGTTAGACAATGACTGCACTCTAGGCACTGATATAGAACCTCAATTGCTCTGTCATCCAGCGGTCGGGTCCCAGTAATCTCTTGGTGCAACAGAAGAGCACGCCCATGCGGGGTGGGTGATTCAGAGCGCCAGGCTAGAAATGTTGGGCACACATGTCTACACATTTTTGGGCAAGCGGCACACATTCGAATCTGCTGAGTGATATCCTCGTCATAGATCATTCCTGCACCCCCAGACCAAGCTTGCCAGGATTCATAATCTCATTTGGATCTAGGACATCCTTGATTTTCTTCAGCACTTGGAAACTTGACCCTAGTTCATCTTCGGTGTACGTTGACCGTGAGAGGCCGACACCGTGCTGGTGACTCATGGTTCCCCCTTCTCGCAGACAGGCAGCAACGCCATCGTCCCAGATCTTCTTGTAGGTGGCCCACGCGGTTTCAGCGTCGGGTTGTGAGGTGAAGAAGATCATGTAGATGCTCCCGCCATTTTGATACATGTGGGAGAAGTGTGACATAACGAATGCCTCATGCGCCTCCATTGCAGTCTTCATGGCATGATACACATTCTCAAGCTTGTCGTAGGTTGCAACTATGTCTATGGTGTCACCAATTGAGAATCCTGCTGTAGTGAACTTTGTGGGGTAGTACATGTCGTATCTGTGCTCCCACCAGCGTTTGGATGGGCCATCACCGAAGTCCTTTCCACCGTTCTCCTTGCAAATCTCAACCGAGACCCGCTCTTCATGGTCCACTTTTTCAGGAGCGCCATCAAAAGCTAGAAGCAACATGGAGTCGCCTTCTTCGACATCAAAGTGCTGACTCATTGACATCGCAGTGTCCTCAGGATCATAGAAGCGAACCACCGAAGGCGTAATGCCGGCACGAAAGATGAGCCTAATCGCCTCTAGACCGCTGTGAACATCAGCAAATGCCATACTCCTGAATCTGCGCTCTTCAGGAATTGGAAACAATCGCAGCGTTGCTTCCGTGATTACACCTAGCGTTCCTTCAGATCCAATGAAGAGCTCCCGCAAGTCGGGACCCACTGAGTGGCGTGGAACCGCTTTCGTACGAACGATTGACCCATCCGCAAGAACGACCTCAAGCCCCAATGTTAGGTCCTCAATCTTACCGTACAAAGACGACATGGAACCGCCCGACCGTGTTGCCAAGAAGCCACCAACATTCGAGGCTCTCATTGACGTTGGCGTATGCCCGAGTGTGTATCCGTGACGATTGACCTCTTCCTCCAGGTCAATTCCGACCATGCCTGCCTCAACACTGACCAGCATTGACTTGTGATCGATGTTGATGACCTTGTCCATGCGTTTGAGATCGAGTTGTATGCCCCCGTAGATAGGAAGAGTTCCACCACAGGTACCAGCGCCACCACCGACTGGAGTGACTGGTACCTTATTCTTGTTGGCAACTTTGAGTACTTCAGATACCTCTTCAGTGGAGCCTGGGAAGACTACTATGTCAGCTAAGGGCAACATCTCTCCAGCTCTGATCTTTGCCTCGCTAAGAGGCCAAGCATCATGGGCATTGAGTACAATGTCGGTTTCTTGGGTCGTTATGTGTTCGACACCAACAATACCTTTCAGTTGCTTCGCTATTTTGGTTTTGGTCTTAGAGTCAAGCAATCTCTCGTTCACCCCTTTTGCGGAAGTCTTTGAGCTATGAAGACAGTCATGTCATCCACTTCAACAGAGCTGCCCTGGCGAAACAGGCTATCCTCAAGCTGTGCAGTGCATAGTGGACAGGGAGTGACAACTCTTGATGCGCCTGTTTCCTCAATCGCTGCAAGGTTCTCCTTCATAACGGCTCTGGCAACATCGCCAGCGTGGTAAGAAACGAGCCCACCTCCACCACAACACGAATCGTGAGCAAATGAGTGAGTCACTTCAACATCGGGAATCAAGCTTAGAATCTGACCCGCATAATCCATTGTTATACGAGAAGTGTGTTTGATAAGATGGCAAGGGTCATGCAGAGTTACTCTCAGCGGTTCTTCTTCGGTGCTTTGCTTGAAAGCCGACGATAGCTTGGCTATGCCAATTTCCTCGACCAGAAACTCAAGCATGTGATAGACAGGAATGCCCCACGCATCACGCTCGGCGATGCGTGCTAAGTTGGAGGTGCATCCAGCACACGTAGTGACCAACATCTTGACTCCCAAGTCCTTGACTTTCTTTTTCAATCTCAAGGCAAGTTCGAGGGCAGTTTTGTCATCGCCAAGAAGAGTGGCTGGCAGACCGCAGCAGTTCATCTCCTCTAGGAGGGTGAACTTGGCTTTGAAGTGGTCGAGAATGATCTTGGCGGACTCCTTCACTTCCTGCGCGCGCTCCTCAGCTTGACAACCGGGGTAGAAAAGCACATCTGCGCCCTTGACCACTTGGTCGGGGACATATCGCAAGCCTAAGCGTTCCAGTCTCATGTTTCTGCTTTCCACCTTCTCTTCGGGATCCTCCCAAGGTACAAACGCAAGACCATGTTCAACGATGATGGCATCAGCAGCGTGGAGCTGTTTGGGCACAAGGTCGGGCCGGTGCTTGAAGATGCGCGCACGGATGAGGTTGACTATCTCGGGGATATCTACATCCTTCGGACAGACTTCCCGGCAGGTTCCACATCCCGTGCACAGATACACAACGTCTGCCGTGGTCCAATACTCAGGAGGAGAACGACTCAGTTCCACAGCGATGCTTCGGGGGCCACTGAAACTGTCAAGGCCAACAGCTGCGACAACGGGGCAGTGTTGAATACAGAGACCACAGTTGATACAGCTCTCAACTGATTTAACAACCTGCATCTCATCTTCGGTGTACGGATAGATAGCCTCTTCCTTGAGAGTCGCTAGAACAGTTCGATATTCTTCTTCGCTCAAGCTGACACCCCCTTTACATAATCGACTGCATTACGACTCGCCATGTACCCAGTGACAATGGCCACACCAAGTCCACTCTTCTCAGCCGGGTAGTTGTAGCCAGCAAGAACCGAACCAGCTGCGTAGAGATTCTCGGCGGCATGGACCTCCTCTCCTGTTATTGGGCGGAATTGCGGGTCAACACTGAGCCCTGAACCAAAGAGAGGATGGCCTTTGTGACTGAGTGCAATTGTGTTGGTCAGTTTCTGAGGCGTTGTACTTGTGGCATTGCGGAAGCTCTCGCTCACGGTCATCAGGTCGAAGACGGACTCCCGAATACCATTCTCAGTGCCGGTTATCCCCCCACCGATGAATTTCCCGGTTGCTAGGACTACGGCCTTCGTGGATATCTTGAAATTCCTTCTGGGACCGACTGCTGTGACTTTTTTCACAATGTTTGATTTTAGCGATTCCATTTTAGCATGATGGCCCACAAGGAGAGTGCCCCCGCCGTTCACAAAGGCGGTTTCAAGTCCTCTCTGAAGTCTAAGGCCAGGTACGGATGGCGGAAAGGATAGAAGCTCGAAGACATGAGCCCCCGTGAGATCCTGGAGAGCAAGCTGGTTCTCTCGCGCTCGATTGAATCCCAACACCGGAGGCAGAGCTATGTGTGTTGCACCAATTCGCTCTACTTGCTTTTTCAGCTTTTTCGCTAGGACTGAGAGATTGTCCTCGTTGTCAAGATATCGAGCAATTTCTATGGAAGATATGTTGTAGTTGTTGCCAAAGGGTGCCAAATCCAAGACATGGTGTCCCGCCTTACGTGGCAGAAGTCTGTTTGATATTTGGTGTTCCAAGAAGACCTGGGCGGCCATTCGGGGATTGAAGACAGGGAGACCCCTCACGCCTGCGAAGAGAGCCACGCCGTCCGCGTCCAGCATTAGAGAGCCCGGCCACATTGTTTCTTGAATCATGCAGGTTGGCTTCACTGTACCGAGAACCGTTACAGCATCAAGGTTTGAGTCTATGTCTCCAAAGAGAGGAATGTTGGAGCCTAACAGAGTTGCTTTGAGCCATGATACAGCCATACGTACTTTTTCGACTATGGTCTTCGAAACTGTGTCTGGCTCTGCATCTGTGAACCCGAGCAATCCATACGGGTGAAGAGGATACATACTGGCGATTCCTTGGAGACCCTCGACGGGTGAGCCCAGTGGCATTGTGCCTCCTGGCAAATATCCGATGACGTCGATGGCACCTGAGGAGTACGCAGTTGCGCTCTGTCCCTTGCGAAGCAGGACAGTCTTCATACCTTCTTCGGTGGCTCTGATTCCTGCAACAAGCCCTGCCATGCCGCCCCCAATCACCACGATGTCTACCTCGAGGTCCATCTACAGCACCTCCTCCCAAGGCTTGAGGTCGTAGTCCAGCCTTTCCAGCGCTTGATCGAGATTTCCAACGCAAGCATAGATACCCTGTGCCAATTCCTCTTGTGCGATTTGTTCGCCTCGGATGGATTGCCGTTTTCCTTTCCACCTCTCAGCCAAGAAGTCTACTATCTCAAGCTGGAAGTCCGCCCCGCTTAGTTCCAGTTCTTCCGCCAAGATGGTGGCAGCTTTGAATGTACAGAATGTACCTTGACACGGACCAGTCCCGAGTCGTATGCGCCGCCTTAAGTCGTTCAGCGTTTGGGGGAAGGTTGCTCGTATCGCATAGCGGAGCTCAGCCTCAATTACTGGCTCACATGTACAGATTGTAGTTTTCCATTCGGGATGGTCGCGAGTCAATTCTAGAATCATTACGATTTCGGTGCCTCTCCGTGCTCTCATCCTCTCCACTGTGTGTTGTGAAACACCGTACTCCTTGGCCAGTGCCAGAATATCAACGTCGTCACTGTTGCCAGGAAGAGGCTCGATATGCGTCCTGCACTCAGCTTCGATTCCAAAATTCTTGCAGACCAAGTCCGTGGCCGCTTCGGCCATGTGTCTGCACATCACAAGCTTGCCACCGGCGAAGCTAATGAGTCCCGAAACACCTTCCGGCTCGTGGTCAATGACCTCGTAACCCCTTGTCACGTCACCTTCCGGTATCTTCCAGGTTGGAATAAGAGGTCTAACACCCTCCATTGTGCGAATGATCCGGGCATCCCTGATTGACGGTACTACCCACTCCATACTCTTGAGTAGGTATTCAATCTCATCCTGTGAAGCAACGAGTGTGTCAGGATCCTCCCAGGTGTCCAGTGCAGTTGTCCCGAGCAATACAGTATTCTCGTGAGGAAACAGATAGATCATGCGGCCCTCAATGGCCTTTGCGATCACTCCGACATTGACGACCCTTCGATCCAGAATCACGTGTGCACCCTTGTTGAGTCGCAACTCGAGTTTCGCTCCTGCGAGAGCTGCAATCTTGTGTGCCCAAGGACCTGCAGCGTTGACTATGGCTCTAGTTTTGGCAGACTCCATCTTGTCTGTAATTCTATTGAAGTACTGAACACCGGTGATAGAGCCTTTCTTCGTGAGGATGTCCGTGACTTCACAATATGTTTTGATGTCTGCACCGTGCTGTTTTGCATCGAGTGCTTGGAGCATGCATAGAGCAAAGGGACTGATGAAGTACTCCTCGAAGTAGATTGATGCTATCAGGTCAGGGTTCAACGTCGGTTCAATCTTTAGCGAATCCTCAGGAGTCAAGAACAGAACAGGAGGCACATCCCGCGTCTCAGCGCGCTTGGAGTATTCCTCAGCGAAGTTCCCCCCACTAGAGATATCACTCATCTCAAGAAGAGGAGTGATTATCGGGTTCTTTTCCATAACATGTCTGGCAATCCGCTTGAAGTTTACGACTTCATCAGAGCACATGTCTACAATGTTGGGTTCATCCATGTATTTGAGACCGGAGGAAATCATTCCCGCGCATGCGCCCGTAGTAGCAGAGGCAATGTCATCGCGCTCAAGAAGCAATATCTTGAGTCCTCTCATCGCACAGTCTCGTGCAACTGCAGTGCCGGTGCTACCGCCGCCTATTACAACCACGTCGTATTTTGCCATCGGATCCACGTACTCCTGATGTGCTGCTCTTTGCACTAGTCGGTGTCCAATCTTCTACGTATCGACACAAATGGGATGCCAGCGTAGGATACAAGCGTTTCGGATGAACAACGACGTCATCCATGCTAGCTTACGTTAAAAGGTTCAAGCCAGACGAAAAAGATAGTGAATAGGAGATGGCCAGCTACGACTTGGGAACAACGACGTTCCTAGACCACGACGTAGACACACTTACTGAGGCCATTGGCATTCCTGAAATTCGCTTCGATGATCTTGTAGCTTTGGCTAAGGAAGCTTGGGAGCATGAAGACACGATTAGCGAGTCGCTGGAATACATTGTGGAGAGAGTGAACGGCTCGGAACTTATCCTCACGCTGATCTTCTTCGGTCGGATCTGGGAGGGCATTGAGGAGAGCAAAGAGGAGAACAGTGAGTAACTCTTACGATTGCACTCCATTGATTCACTTATAGCTGCTACGGGCCATTAGCTCCCCCATCTCGGCAATGAGCAACTTGTTGTATATGCCGTACCCCTGCTCATACACGGGTACATTCTCAGGAATGGGTTGTCTTCGTTCCTCGACATGAAACATGCTTTCTATTGCGTTCTCGAAGCTGTCATAGATTCCAGAGCCTACTGTTCCCAAGATAGCTGCGCCCACGACCGTCGAATCACGACATCGAGGCAGTAGCACAGGCTTGTTGGTGCAATCAGCAATTATCTGGCGCCATAAGGGGGAGTTCGATCCTCCACCATCTATTTGAATCTCATCAAACTCCAGATCAAGCAGACCCTCCATCATCTGAACGTAAAATTGGATTGCGTACCCATTCGCCTCCATTATCGCCCTAGCGATATGCGCTTTTGTATGCCTGAAACTAAGATTGTAGAAGATGCCCTTGTCATAGGCCATCCATGGAAAGAACACAAGACCATCGCTTCCTGCAGGAACGGATGCTGATGATGATTCTATAACCTCCCAAACATCTCGGTCGGTCCTTGCGGCTAGAATCGTTTCAGGCTCGCAGTACTGGTCTCGAAACCATTTGTAAGCCAACCCGGTTCCAGGAATCACTCCTTCGAGAATCCATTTCCCCGGAATAGCTGCGGGATTGCAGAACATAACGAAAGTGTCCTCAATGAAATCGTCAGTGTGGGTTATGACAAAGGTGCCTGTGCCTGTTGTAGCTTTTACCACTCCAGTCTTCACGGCTCCTGTTCCCAATGCCGAACACTGCTGGTCACCGCTTCCCATGATTACAGGGAGGCCCTTTCGCAAGCCTGTAGCTTTGGAGGCTTCAGAACTGACGTCTCCAAGCACCTTGGCAGGGTTAACAATCTCAGCCAACATATCTGGGGGAATGCCGGTCTTCTCACATAGCTCCTCAGACCAGGTGAGTGTTTGATGGTCAATGGGTCCGAATCTTGCGTTTGCGGGATCGGTTGACATCTCCCCACAGAGGCGGTAATTGATGAGCGCATCAAGAGGGAGTATTTTGTGGGTTTTCTTGAACAAGCTAGGCCTATTCTCAGCAAACCACATTATCTTCTTTACAGAGCCACGAGGACCGAGTTCGTCACTCATCTCATGAGCCCGGTCGGTTGACCGAAAATCAACCCACGTGACAGTTGGGGCGAGGGGCTTTCCCTTCTTATCAACAAGTGTGATGCAGTCGCGCGTCGTGGTGGCGACTACGGCCACTATGGCCGCGGCTGCCCTGTCAACCTGAGAGAGAGCTCTCTGCATAGTGTTGCACGAAGCCCGCCAGTACGCATCCGCAAGCTGCTCGTGAATTCCAACCTCGCGAGGTGGAGGAGGATATTCCTCATAGGCCTTGCTGACTTCACGCCCTTCTTCATCCATTAATACGGAACGAGTACCTGTAGTGCCAATGTCGAACACCGCGATCAATCGTTGACTCATTGTGTTCACCAAATCCCTGAGAGAAGCAACCAATCACTGTCAAGAGCCCAATAATAATTGCTCGACAGGAAGAGTGTTATCCCCGAGGGGTTGTAGAGAGCGAGATGTCTGACTATCCGGTGCATGTGGAGATTGAACACAAGGTCCATCTGATTCGAGGCACAAACAGGGCCAGGTTCCCCGAAGCCAATGCCCTGCTTATAGATGACGAAGTTTTAACTCTGGTTGATGCAGGAGCAAGTAGAAACCACATAGTCACAACGCTGAAAGATCTTGGGCACAATCCGGAGGACATTGATAGGATAGTCCTTAGCCATTTCCATATTGACCACAAGGGGCACGCAGCTCATTTCCAAGAGGTTTCCGACTGTACCGTGATGAGTCACCCAAGTGCGGACCATGGAATCAAGACTCTAGATGGCCTTATCGATTTCTACGGGATCAAGACTCACAGATTCTTCAACCAGTGGCGATACTTCATTGAAGCTAGATTACCTCATGTGACATCGGACTATAGAGTAGACGAGCACTTTGAGGATGGCAAGCCTATTGATTGTGGTGAGGTTGAACTAATTCCCATTCATGCACCTGGGCATTCAGTGGACCACACCTGCTTTGGCATCAATGGCTGCGACACAATCCTGCTCGTGGATATCGATTTGACGAGATTCGGACCGTGGTATGGCAACAAGGTGAGCGACATCACGCAGTTCAAGGAAACGATGAAGAGAATCATCGAACTAGAACCGAAGACTGGAATATCTAGTCACCTCCTAGATCCAGTCACTGAGAACCTTCGCGAGCGGTTGATTGACTTCGAAGCTGCATTCGACCAACGTGACAAACGAATATTGGAATGCATTTCACAGGGTCACGATACGATTGAGAAGCTTGGCCAGGTACCTGCAATCTATCCGCGGATTCCACACGAGGTGTTCCTGACATTTGAGGAAATTATGCTTCAGAAACACGTAGATATCCTCTCAGAGAAAGGGCTGATTCTCGTTGAGGACGGGCAGTTACAGGTACAGAAAGCGTAGGGGGTTAAGACCCCACTACGTCATTATTTGTGTTTGAATTTGGGTTTATCTTTTAACTTTGACAGGAAAGCGTCGACTCCGATTTCCTTGTCTTCGGTTCCAAATGTCTGACAGAAGGCATCAACCTCGAAGTCAAGATTCTTCTCCAATGGCAAATTCCACGCGTGATTCAGTGACTGTTTCGCAAGCTTGACCGCTACGCCAGGTTTTCCAGCTAGCTTCTTCGCTAGAGCTGCGGTGCCTTCTCTCAGCGCCTCGACTGACTCGAAGACCCTGTCCACAAGTCCAATCCGCAGCGCTTCTTCAGCCTTCAGATTGTCGCCCGTGTAGACAAGCTCCTTGGCCTTCCCAAGGCCCACGAGTCTTGGAAGACGTACGGTTCCACCAAAACCAGGAATGATGCCCAAGTTAATCTCCGGCTGTCCCAATAGAGCGTTAGCTGAGGCATATCGAATGTCACAGGCCATGGCAATCTCGCAACCACCACCAAGCGCGAACCCATTGATGGCGGCGATCACTGGCTTGCTCATTGACTCCATGTACTTACAGAATTCCTGGCCGTTTTGCGCAAGGGGCCTGACAGTTTTAGAATCCTTATCCTTGAACTCTGCTATGTCCGCTCCGGCTGCAAACGCCTTCTCTCCAGTTCCAGTTAGAATGACAACTCTCACAGAGTTGTCTTCCTCGGCCTGCTTCATCATCTCTCTGAGAGTGCCCACCACTGCAGTGTTTAGGGCATTGTATTTCGCCGGCCGATTAATTGTAACTGTCGCAACTCCATTATAAACTTCGTATAGAACATCCTGCTCAGACATTGTCTGTACCTCTCCAGGTCGATGTTCATTTGGCCGGGATGGTCCATAATAAGAGTTCGGAGACAGGACCTCGTCTTTCGCGCCTTTCATGCTGCATCATCCGCGAAATTAGTCAAGTTCATAACTCTTATCTAGGAGTTTTTTTCTGACTGCTGATTAGTTAGCCAATCTATGGTGGAGAAATATGAACATAGATGCCTGGAAAAAATCCCTTGAAGCCATGAGAAATTCGGTTGTTTCTTCATTTGAATTGGGAACGCTATCACAGGAACAGGAACTTTTCCTTAAGGCGTGGACGACCCAGAAAGACATCGCGTTCATAGGCTACCGACAGAACGATGGACGACGGCGGATACAGGATATAACTGAAACAATAGATGATGCGCTCGCCCGCCTTGATGATTGCGATTACAAAGCTGCAGCTAGAGTCTATCACGACACATTGAACAGGGTATCCACGTTGACGCTTTGGGCACACATGCTGGAGTCCTCTTCCAGCGCTGGTTCCTGAGGAAAAAAGAAAGTGAGAGGGCGTTTGAGCCCTCATCTTGGTTTTCAAACCAGGAATTTGTAGGTTAGCTTCTTTTCGTCAATATGGTCGAATGCGAGCTTGAGAGCCATCCCCACTTCAGGCACGCTCATCAAGTTCGTGATGTGTGCTGTCAAGCGAAGCCCGGAGGGAAACTCGCCTATAGCCACAACGTATGGGGCTTTCGACGCCAAGCTCTCCGGAGCAAAGTCCACGACAACATAGGAGCGGAGTTTCGCCTCCCTTTCGGTAAACTCCTTGAGCTCGCATAGGCTTAAGCACTTCTGACAGTGCTCCCTCGGTGGTAGAAACTCGGTGCCGCACTGCGTGCAAACGCTCTTCATGAGCTTCTCTTGATCGAGAAACTCAAGGAATTCTTGGAAGAACGGAGTCACTGCCTTATCCGAACTGTATCCAAGGTAAAGTTCTTTCTTCTCGGTCATCATTACCAACCTCGTTCGAAAATAAACACGTTCACAAACTGCCCACTCTGCCCGACATTGTGCGCAAGACCTATCTTGACATCGTCAATCTGGCGGGACTGATTCTCAGCCTCGCCCCTCATCTGTTTGAGAATCTCGTATGTCATTGAAAGCCCTGTCGCACCAAGTGGATGGCCCTTGCTCTTGAGGCCACCATCGCAATTGACCGGTATCCGACCGTCATGATAGACTTCCTTGTTTTCGATTAGCTCGCGACCCTTGCCGGGCTCTGCAAGACCGAGGTCTTCGTAAGCGATGAGCTCAGCAATGCTAAAACAATCATGAACCTGAACCATGTCAAGATCCTTGGGTCCAACTCCAGCCATATCGTAAGCGGCCTTGGCTGCACGTTTTGCGCCGGGAATAGATGTAAGGCTTTCCCTGTCTTGAATCATCATCGCAGATGCACCTGCGCCAATGCCTTTGATCCACATGGGTTGGTCAGTGAATTCCTTCACTCGCTTCTCAGCAGCGATGATAACACCAGCGGCACCATCTGTGATTAGACTGCAATCATAGAGGTTTAGCGGCCTGCAGATTGGTACTGCATTGTTAGCCTCCTCGAGGGTTACCTCTCTTGGGAGGTGCGCTTTTGGATTCTGTGCTCCATAGTGATGTGACTTAACAGAAATCCTGGACAACACCTCATGTGGCATGTCGTATTTATGCATGTATCGTGAAGCCATGAGAGCATAAAAGGCTGGGAATGATATCCCGTAGGGGTATTCCCATCTCATGTCCCCAGCCATTGACATGTACTCTGTCGCAACGGCAGATGACACTCGATTCATCTGTTCCACACCCAGCACCAGCATCACATCGTAGAGACCCGCGGCTACCATCCCCCACGCTGCTCTCAATGATGCTGTACCAGTAGTACATGCAGATTCGACTCTAAGGTGCGGTTTATTCTGAAGTCCCAGATAGTCAGCCATAAGTGCTGATCCAGCACCCTGACCGGTGAACTGCGATGCCGCATAGGAGAGGACTGTTGCGTCAATCTTATCCTGGGTTACACCAGCATCATAGATTGGCTTGTATGCTTCCGCACAGAGCTCTCTCATCGTGGCATCGTAGCGCTTGCCAAATTTGCTGTGACCAGCTGCGACCACAGCAACCTTTCTTGCCATTTATTATCCTCCGTAGGAAGAGCCTGACTGATCCAAGCAGTGCAGAGCTCTACAGTGTCCTGATTCGAGTTCCTCACCTCAGGGAACCCCATCTTAAGGATTCTGATTCATCCTGAAGAGGTAATTCATTATCGATTGTGGCAACAGAATATAGGTTGCCTAGAAATACCTCTACAGGGCGAGCGAAAAATAAAGGGTATGTAACAGCTGCAGAAAACCTGTACAAAATTGGACATCTCTTAGATGAATAGCGAATCGAAGACCCTTTTTTGTAGGTGTTAATATACTCCA